>JAYRWY010000007.1:0-332227 GCA_041917755.1 Alphaproteobacteria bacterium | reverse complement strand
TGGCAAAATATGCGGTTGCGCCGTCAAGTGCGGATGCAACTTTCTTACCAGTGGATAGACGGTTTTGGGTGGTGTTCAGAAGGCTTGCAGTTTGTTGCAAGGACAATAAGTTTGCCCGGGCGCCTGCGGTTAGTGATACTTGTGATAAAGGCATGTTGTGACTCCTGTCAATAACCTGAATACGACTCCTTCATATTCACACCCTTGTATGGAGATCCCATACGAGGGTGATCTACCATATGCTAGTATGATGCCAAAACTCAATTGAAAAATGCGTTTTTGAATCAAGCTCTTGCAAATTGTTGTAGAAAACTCTGTCCCGGCAAAATTTTCCTAGTAGGAGATTTTTTCCGAGCAAAAACTGTCATCGTACTCCACGCGTAACAAAATGGCATTTAGTAACCAAATATTAATCTTCAGGGGATAACATAACTGTATATGTAGGAAAGGGTTTTTGAATTGTTTGCGCTGCACCAAGTGTGCGTGCCGACGGCTCTTTCAGGTACATAACAACAATGCCTCAGTTACGTTATGTAATAATAGGCGGAGATTGAAATGGTTGATGCAATTTCTACTAAGACGAGCACGGCGACAAAGCCAGTACTTGCAGATTCTTCTGCAGGCGCGGTTGCAGCTGCCAACGTCAAAGCGGCGAATGGCAAAACCACCGATCAGCCTTTGAACCCACGGCTTGTATATGACCGTTTGGCGGGTGTTGTTATTACGGAATTCCTGAACCATGCAGGTACAGTGCAACTGCAAACACCATCTAGCGCAGTGCTTGCTTACCTGCGGGTTGGTCTTGGTGCAGATGGCCATTCCAAATATCAGCCAGAGCCAGAAAAGCCAAACCCAGACACAAGTTACGACTCTTAAAGTTGTTGGCGTAATATCATCGCTGTGACAGATTGGATTAGCTTTCAGAACATTTCTGGAAGCTTTTTTTATATCTAGCATCGACCATCCGAGCGAGCGTTTCTTGAATAGCACTGATCCCCTTCTTCAAGCACAGCAACTTTGCCGTGATGGAAAGTCACAAGAAGCATTGCTGGTATTAGATGCAGCCCGCAAGCAGAATCCCAGTGCCGCGATTTTCATCGAGATGGCCAGAATTTTATCGGAAATGGCCTTATCACAACCTGCGCAAACCGTATTGCAGCAAGGACTTATTCAATTTCCTGATGATGCGGGGATGGTGATAGCAAATGCAAACTATTGGTATGTACACAATAAGCCTGAGCAGGGATTAGAGATCACATCGAGGTATATTAAATCAGCTAAGGCTGGTCATGATGTGTTGTTGACGCATGCACATCTATTAAAAGCCAATGGACAATCCGATGATGCCGCTACCATTTATAAAAAAATCATATCCGATAGCCCAGGCAACATAACCGCATTATCAAGTCTGGGTAATATCGAACTTGATCAACGTAACTATCCGACTGCATTAGAGTATTATCAAGCTGCGCTGCGCGCCGAGCCCAATAATGCATATGTTGAAACGCAGCTTGCTTATACTCAATTCCGCTGCGGCAATTTAAAAGCCGGATGGAAGCACTATCAAGCGCGCTTCGGGAATGCCTCATCAAAAGGAATTGTTGATCGACGGGTACATCCCTTCCCGCTTTGGAACGGAGCACATCTCCCAAAAGGTAAATTGCTGGTGTGGGGGGAGCAAGCGATTGGTGAAGAAATATTATATTCAAGCATGCTTCGTGATGCGCAAAAACTTTGCCCCGACGGCATTATCGTTGAATGCGATAAACGTTTAAAACCATTATTTGAACGCAGCATTCAAGGTATTCATTTTGTGGCACGCGATGTGCCGGATATTGCGCTTGCAGATAAATCTATCATGGCACAATGTTCTGCGGGCCAACTGGGACAGTTTTTTAGAGCAACTTTCAACGACTTTCCAAAACGCCCCGCACCATTGCAGGCAGATGCCGCACGCATCCAGCATATCCGAGCTAAATACGAACAAGAAAAACAGAAGCTCGGCAAAACCGGCAAGATTGTTGGTGTATCGTGGAAAAGCAAACCACTACGACAAGGCGACCCGAAAAGCAGTAACTTTTCTGATTGGAAGATTATTTTTGATCAATCACCGCATCTGTTTATTTGTATGCAGCATGGTGATATTTCCGAGGATATCCAAATAGCCAGGCAGCACAATTGGCCATTCATGATTGATGATGGCATTGACCAACATGAATCCCTGGATGATTTTGCCGCACAAATATGTGCCGTTGATAGCGTCATCAGCGTTAGTAATACCACTGCGCATATGGCAGGCGCATGCGGAAAATCATGCACGTTACTATTGCCGTATTCGCGTGGATTAATGTGGCATTGGTTTGATAAGGAAACGGTGAATGCCAAAATACCCATGAGCACATCGCCATGGTATCCATCTATACAAATCGTGCGACAAACGCATGAAGGCAACTGGCATTCTGCACTAAGTGCAGCCAAGCATATTTTGGAATAAACTAGAAAATATCAAAGATGCTTTCTTCTTTTTCTGGAGGCGGCTCAACCGGCACGGCCTTGGGTTGCGGCTTGGCACGTTTACGTGGTTTGACCGCTTTTTTCTTCACCACATTGTTGTTTTTTATAGCACTGACGGGTGGTTTCTGCGCGGCAATTGGCTCTGCTAGCGGTGGTTTGGCTGCACCATTATTTGCTTGTACACCTGATGGGTCTTCTTTTTGATGCTCAAGAACCTGATGACCATCAGCACCACTTCCTAGATTCAGGTTTTTTTCCAAGCCAAGCTCTTTAACGGCTTGCTTGAGCTGTATAAGGGTTTCTTCATCCGGTGATACTATGCGTTTTTTTGGCGGCGCGTTGATGTTTCCAGCTTTTGCTCCATCCGGTTTAGCATTTTGATCCGGCGATGCTTGCGGGGTACCATCAGGTGCAATGGCCACGATAGGTTTGATATCATCCAATATCTGATCTGCCTTAGGCTTTAGCAGGTCAGAGAAGAGCGACCGCACATCGCTATTTTCCTTTTTATCTGGTTCCAGATCCCGTGGCTTGATTTGAACGCCCGGCAAAAATGTTGGGCGCACCGCATCAATGTACATAGACGTATTCATAATCGGGGCATCATTCCTATCTAATGTTGCCTCGTCTATATCGTCATCATTACGAAGGCTTGCGGGACGGGAAGAATCCTCAGGATCAAACAAAGCCTCAATCACGAAGAGGTATTCGTCATCTTCGTCTTCGAGGTTATCAAAATTTTCTACCATGTCTTCAAAGAGTTGGGTTTCCGCACGCGAGCGTTCGGCCTCTTCCAACATTGGTGGCCCTGCAATCGCAAAAAAACGGGTGTCTTCATAATCCTGAAGATTTTGCCAAGCCGCCTTATTCTGCTGTATTGGATCACCCATTATTTCTGGCGCAGTAGTATCTTCTGCAAATCCCTTGGGCGGGTGCAGTAGTACCATGAGGCAGACGAGTAATAGCGCACGGTTCAACATTAACTTGGGGGGCTCACCTTATAGTCTTGGCTATTTTACCTGCCGATTAACTAACAAAAACTAAACAAAACAAAGTATTAGCATCATGCGCGGGCCGGGCAAAGGCCTTTGATTAATAAGGTTTTATTGCACTTAGCCTTTGCCTGTTAATCTTCTGTTTTGGTATATTGTGTAATGTCTGGTTTCGCCTGTTTATGCCTATTTAGTACAAGCAGGGTTGTTTCACTAGTTAGATAAGGTGCGTCGTTTGTCTCGTTATGATCTTGGTTCTGCCATGCCCGCCGGTGAAGGCGTTCAGGCTGATGGTATTGTTAAGTGGTTCAATGGAAGCAAAGGGTTCGGTTTTGTTGCCATCAACAACAATTCTTCCGATGCATTTCTCCACATTTCGGTTGTAACCCGTGCAGGGCTTCAAGGCCTAGCAGAGAACACGCGCCTGCGATGCATGGTTGTTCCATCAGAGCGTGGTATGCAGGTGACCCACATCATCGAGGTGATGGGCATTGACCCCAATGCGCCACAGCCTAGCTCCAGAGGCGCATTTGATGCCAGAGATAGCCGCGGTGATTATGGGCGAGCAGACTTCAATCCGCGTCCAGATAACCGCCAAGATCGCCAACCACTTGGCCCAGAAGTTGAAGTAACCGGTAGCATCAAATGGTATAAAACCGATAAGGGTTTTGGTTTTGCCATGCCCGAAGATGGCAGCAAGGATGTATTCATCCATCGCTCCGTTCTGGAACGTGCTGGCCTTAAGGATATCGAACCTGGACGCAAAATCCGTATGATGGTTACGACCTCGCAAAAAGGCCGTGAAGCATCGAAGATTGAGCTACTGGATTAAGCCGTTTCCCCTCTATTTAAAGATTTGGTAAGGTTAGAACGCTAACGTTCTATCCCTGCACTTGCGTGCGTTCGCACAATTTCATCCCGTACTATCTCAACGAGGACATTCCCCATGGCTAAAATCAAAGTTGCAAATCCAATCGTAGAACTTGATGGCGACGAAATGGCACGCATCATGTGGGGCTGGATCAAAGAAATGCTGCTTTTGCCGCATTTGGATATCGATATCAAATATTTTGACCTTGCCATGCAAAAGCGAGATGCAACCGACGATAAAATCACCCTTGATGCCGCAGAAGCCATCAAGCAATACAGCATCGGTGTAAAATGCGCGACCATTACCCCAGATGAGGGCCGCGTTAAAGAATTCAACCTCAAAAAAATGTGGAAGTCCCCTAACGGTACTATTCGCAATATTCTAGATGGAACTATCTTCCGCGAACCCATCGTTGTTAAAAATATCCCGCGCTATGTTCAAGGATGGAAAGAACCTATTATCGTCGCACGTCACGGCTTTGGTGACGTTTATAAAGCCACCGATTTCAAGGTGCCTGGTGCAGGTACCCTTACCATCACCTTTACACCCAAAGATGGCAGCGCGCCCATCCAGCACAAAGTGCATGAATTCCCAGGAGCAGGCGTAGCATTGGGAATGTTCAATGAAGACAATTCCATTCGCAATTTTGCGCACAGCACGTTCCGTTATGGGTTAAACCGTAAGGTTCCTGTGTATCTCTCCACCAAGAATACCATTTTGAAAGCCTATGACGGCCGTTTCATGGATATTTTTGCTGAGATTTATGAAAAGGAATATAAGGCTGCCTATGAAGCTGCTGGCATATCCTATCGTCACTTGCTGATCGATAGTATGGTGGCAAAAGCGATCAGCACCAGCACCAGCTTCCTGTGGGCATGTAAGAACTATGATGGTGACGTGCAATCCGATATGGTCGCGCAGGGCTATGGCTCCCTTGGGCTTATGACCTCCGTGCTGCTTGCACCAGATGGCAAGACTGTTCTTACCGAAGCTGCTCATGGCACCGTGACCGACCATTACCGCCAATACCAAAAAGGCGAAGAAACCTCCACCAACCCAACAGCATCTATCTTTGCATGGACACAAGCCTTGATTAATCGTGGTAAAACCGACAATACGCCAGACGTCACTAAATTTGGTCAGGCGCTTGAAAAAGCATGTATTGATACCATTGAGGCTGGTTATATGACCAAAGACTTGGCTATTTTGGTTGGTCCAAACCAAAAATGGCTCAAGACAAAGGATTATATGCAGGAAATCAGCAATCGTTTGGTTAAGGCGCTGGCCTAATCAAGAACTTCAATCATAAAAAAAGGCGCATCCAAGGATGCGCCTTTTTCGTTTTGGGGAACAAACTTTGGCTTAGCTGTTGTTGACCGCGCCGAATTGTGCGCTGTCGCCAGCTTCAGCTGCTGGAGCATCTTCACGCGGAGCAGCCGGAACCTTCTTCTTTGAACCTTGGTAAGCCATGCAGGCATGATCATAGCAATATGGCAAACCAGGGATCGACATGCTGTCGCAGAAATGGAAACCAGCTTTTAACGGGTCGCCTACTGGCCAACGGCATTGCTGGGCTTGGGCTTGAACTGCTGGTTGAGCATTTTTGAATAAACGGGGTGAATAGTTACCCACATCCGAGGATGAGCGCATACGGCTGGATTGGCCTTCTTCTCTGTCCATACGGCTGTCAGCACGCATATCGCTACGTGGGTTAGCATCCGCGCCGCGGTATGCACCCGTACCCACCATGACATCACGACGCAGCCCCATGGCCTTGGGTGATGATAAACGGGTTTTCATGACACCGCCTGATGGCTGGCCAGCGGGCTTACCATCTACGCGTTTAATAGGTGATGGGCGGGATGACAAACCTAAACGATGCGCCTTACCAATCACTGCATTGCGGGTAATGCCACCGCCAAGACGGGCGGCGATTTCTTTTGCGGATAACCCACTACCCCATAATTCTTGTAGTACTCCGATACGAGCGGGAGTCCACGTATTATTCTGTTCCGCCATGCTACCTAACCCCTTTATTATTTTTTGTTGTTTTTTTGTTTTTTGAACTGAACGGCGTAGGAATTTTTAACGTTGCGCGAAGCTGTTTTACCGAAACTTTCGATGCTTTTTATGCTCTGTTTCTGGGCGCAAACCATGAAAAACCTAACCGTTATATTGTGACGTCAACCACTAGATTTTGTGGTGTTCGTGAAGTGACCGTCTATATGTGCGCCAAGCACGAGTCGTTTGGCAAGGTAGGAAACATGAAAAAAACAAATTTCCTGTGGGTAATTTTTTGTCCATCACAATTGCGAGCAAGCAGCAAAAAAAGTGTGGGTCATTCCCAAAATTTATCCGCCCTCTAACACCATGAATTGACTCTATTTTTTATACGAAGGTGGCGTGCGCCGGGATGCCGTGAGGCATGCACCACATTTATGGTTGAAAAAAATTTAGGGGCTTGCGGGGCAAGATGCGGACGGGAACTAAACCCGTATCGTGTTGGCGCGGTCCTGTGAACTCAGGGAGTTGGCAAGTTCAGAAATGTGTTGCCCGGTAACAGGATGCTTCCAGTCCGGCGCAACTTCCAGAAGAGGCAAGATGATGAATGCACGCTCTGCCAAACGAGGATGCGGAAGATCAAGAACATCATCAGAAATAATTTTTCCGTTTATATCGATGATGTCCAGATCAATGGTTCGTGCAGCATTTTTTATTGCTGCATCTGCTGGACGAATGCGACCGAATTTTTGTTCGATGGATAAAAGTGCGCGCAACATTTCATGCGGTGACAAATACGATGAACATGACACGACTGCATTAAAAAACCATGGCTGATCAGAAACAGGTACCGGGCGCGAGTGATAAAAAGACGAACATTTATCGATACGAATCCCGTATTCAGGCAAGGCACGGAGAGCCTCGTTCAAGGTGGCCAATACGGGCTGCCCGTTAAATGATAAATTACCGCCAATGCCAATTAAAATCATATGTATTCCCAATTGAATGGCATGAAAGCAATAAGATGATTTACGCTATGCCATGGGCACGAGTATAACTTGGCCTTATAAGAATAATACTAAAATTGCAGTTCTATTTTTTAAGATATTTGAGCCACCCATGGCACGGCAAAAAGCAAAACAAAATCATCATGCAGTCGAAGGACGCAAGAAAAGATATCGTCTTAAGCTTGACCACGGCCTGCATCATCAGTTGCAGAGTATGGCTGGCGAAACCAAGCCGCGTTATAAAATGTTTGTAGCTTCCTGGGAAAAATTTCGCGAATTAAGAAATAATGGAAATTATAGCGAGATTGAGACTGCACGCAGAAATGATATCCTGCTAAATTTTGTAATTGTTGCACATGCGCTCATGCAAAAATACGATAGTCATTTAAAAAAGCCGGAGCGGGAAAACAAACATGAGCGCTATCTGCAACGCATGACCAAGGTATTTCGGATTGTGGCATCCGAAGCGATACAAACTCAATTAGGTAAATCGGAACTGGAATTATTCGAAAAAGCCATGAAATCGATGGATGCCATACGTGTGATTGCGCAACGCCACCATCTACCTACCCAACATATCCCTTAGGTCTTCCTGGCCAAAATATAGTCCTCTGACTGCATTTCCATTAAACGGCTGGAGGTGCGTTCAAATTGCGAGTTCAGACTGCTGGCGGGATCAAGCAAATGCTCTAATGGCCTTTCCGCACTTAAAGCGAGCCTTATTTTATTATCATAAAGCACATCAACTAAATGAATAAACCTCAAGGTGCTGTTTTTATCTGCATCCGTTAAGTGCGGCACACCTTCCAGAATGACTGTATGAAAATGCTTGGTAATTGCGATGAAGTCTGGCGTGCCTTTGGCATCTCGGCAAAGCTCATCAAAAGTGAACCACGCAACACCATGCGCAGCTTTTGCAACAAACAGTTCCCTGCCCTGTTCCACAGTAATGGTGATGGATGATGACTGCTCGTCATCTGTTAGCTTGGCAAAAATTTGCGTCAAACCATCGCTGGCGGATTTACCAAGTGGACTTAGATAAACGGGCATGCCTTTGATGCGGTCCTGACGATAATCACGGCCATCATCCAGCAAAAGAACGGTGAGGCGCTTTTTAATTAAGTCGATAAATGGCAGGAACAAGTCACGTTGCAAACCACCGGCGTAAAGATTATCAGGTGCTGTATTGGATGTGGCAACTATTACCACGCCTTTGCGAAACAACTCACGGAAGAAGCGACTTAAAATCATAGCATCGGCGATGTTATGAACTTGGAATTCATCAAAGCAAAGCAGCTTTGCTTCCTTGGCGAGGTCGGCAGCAACGCGCATCACTGCATCATCTTTTTTATTATCCTGGCGATTTTCCTGGCGGGCAGCATGCAAACGGGAATGTACATCCAGCATAAATGCGTGGAAATGAATGCGACGCTTGCTGACGCCATGGATACTTTCAAAAAACATGTCCATTAACATGGTTTTACCGCGGCCTACTGTGCCGTAAATATACAATCCACGATTTCGCTCACGCCTGATCAGCCAGCGGAGAAAGCCAGGTAAATTGGGTTCACGCGCCAAACGCGGCATTCGTACCGCCAGCTGATGCAGTGCGTTTACAACTTTTAACTGCGCGGCATCGGGGATGATTTCCCCCGCATCCAGACGTAATTGATAATAGGTATTAGGTTTTATTTGCATTAGCCAAAGCATAACGGTTAGGTTTATAGGGTGTATACAAAAAACTGCTCGTCTTTGGTATATATAACCGCACCTGATATTTTTAAAATCCATGATGTACCACAACTCCATTCCGTCCGACCAAGATATGGATATCCAAGATAAACTCCGGGTGATGCCATGGGGGTTTGTATTTCTTGTAATTTTGATATCGGCTTTTGGTGTAACACTGCTCTACTCTGCGGGCGGCGCGAATTGGGAGCCTTGGGCGGGTCGGCAGCTTACCCGTGTCATTCCCGGTATTTTTTTAATGATAGGCATTGCATTGGTAGACATACGGTTCCTATTTAAATGGAGCTATGTCATTTACGGGGCGCTACTTGCGTTGCTGGTTGCGGTTGCGGTTATCGGACATATTGGGATGGGCGCTCAGCGCTGGATTAATTTTGGCTTTTTCGTTTTACAGCCATCCGAGCATATGAAGGTAGCGCTTGCATTGGCCCTTGCGCATTACTTCCATAATTTATCATATGAAGAAATTGGCAATCCGTTGCGATTATTGGTTCCAGCGGGAATGGTTTTGCTGCCTGTTGGGCTTATCCTCATTCAACCCAATCTGGGTACGGCTACGCTTACCGCACTGTTTTCAGCCACCGTATTCTTTCTTGCAGGTGTACGTTGGTGGATCTTCGCCAGCATTGGTGTCGGCGTTCCATTCGCAGCGATGGCGGCATGGAACCATTTACACGACTATCAAAAAGCCCGCCTGACCACCTTTCTTGACCCAGAAAAAGACCCTTTGGGGGCTGGGTATAATATCATTCAATCCAAAATTGCATTGGGTTCGGGTGGATTGTACGGAAAAGGATTTGGTATGGGCACACAAAGCCAGCTGAACTTTCTGCCAGAAAAACATACAGACTTTATCTTTGTGGTACTTGCCGAAGAAATGGGATTAATCGGCGCGGTATTGTTATTGATGCTGTTTTTCATTTTGATTGTGTATGGCTATGTCATCAGTCTTCACTCGCGTCATCAATTTGGTCGCTTGCTTGGCCTTGGCCTCACCACCACCATGTTCCTTTACTTACTGACTAATGTGGCCATGGTTACCGGCCTTATTCCCGTGGTGGGGATTCCGCTGCCCCTCATCTCCTATGGCGGTAGCGTGATGTTGGCCTTCTATATTGCCTGTGGAATCTTGCTGAGCATTGCCATTCACCGTGATACGAGCTTTGGACGGCCAAATTTGGACTAGCCCAAGCCTTTATAATCAGTGACTTAACTGCCAATGCCCCCTGATTTATTAGGGTTCTTAAGAAAAGTTTAGCACTCCATATATATATGTAGGAGCATCGTTTCCTTCCAAAAGGCCCCACCTAATGTCCCCAGCCACTGAAGTAAAATTCGATGAACCCAAATTATCATTAACGGCAAAGTTGCTGGGCATGATTGCTTGTCCGGCATTATTATTGGGCGGAGCTTTTTTATCGTTCCAATTATTTGAGCCATCCAACATCAATGGTACCATTAATACCCTATTCACCGTATTGGTGATTGCGCTTGTGTTGGTTATTTGCGCCGCTATTACCGCTTATCATTTTGCAAGCCTTCATACACAGCTTAAGTACCAAATTCGCGAAGACGGTTTAAAGAGCCGCGTGCATTACAATGAAGAATTATTAAAAGTAATTACCGATAATATTCCAAACAGCTTATTCATTGCCGACCGTGATGGTCATTTCTGGTTTGCCAATAATGAAGCTGGCCGCCAGTTAAAGATCGATCAGGAAGATTTGGTGGGTAAGACCATCGACCGTGTATTTCTGCCGCGCCAAGCCAGCCTATTAGGCGATCGTATCAGACGAGCCAGCAATGGTGGTGCGCCTGTGATTACTGTCGACAGGCATGATGATGCAACTGGCCCACACTATACACAGACCTATCATATTCCATTGCCGGACACCGCGGATTTGAGCAATTTGGTGATGGTGACCCAAAAAGACATCTCTGATGTCATTGTTGAACGTGAGCGCCAAGACCAAACTTTCCGCCAACTGATTGATACACTGGTTGCAGTTGTTGACCGCCGCGACCCCTACGCAGCTGGTCATAGCCTTCGCGTGGGAATGATATCCGAAGCGATTGCCCATGAAATGAATTTAGATGAACAAAGCGTGGAGGCATGCCGTATTGCCGGATCACTGATGAATCTGGGTAAAGTATTGGTCCCACGCAGCATCCTGATTAAGAGCAGCGCATTGAATGCCGATGAACTGCGCTTAGTGCGCAAGAGCATTTTGACATCCGCCGATATTCTCTCGCTTATCAGCTTTCAGGTTCCGGTTATTCCAACCATGCGCCAGGTTTTAGAGCGTTATGATGGCACCGGCATACCGGAAGGCCGCAAGGGCGAAAACATTTTAGAAACATCCCGCATTATCGTGGTAGCCAACGCTTTTGTTGCGTTGGTATCGCCACGTGCCCACCGTGAAGGCTTAAGCATTGATAATGCCCTTAATATCCTTAAAAAAGATGCTGGCGCAATCTATGATCCCAAGGTGGTCGATGTGCTGAGCAAATACCTCAAGACCAATCCAGAGGCCAGCCAATCCCTGTTGAGCCCCCCGCCCGAACTTCGCAGTGGCATCACCGACAAGGACTTTTTGACCGATTAAGCCCATAGACAAGGTATTTTGGCTCATATGCCAAAGATACCTTGTAATGCGGCCCCGGCGATTTATAATTAATTGCTTCCTACACTGTTTAACAAGGAAGCGAGATGACCCCCGCAGAAAAATTATCCCAGGTAAAATTATCGCCTGATCAACTGATGCCGCGTGATATAGGCAGTATCAATTGGGTTGGACTTGCCACGCTTACACGCAAAGAAACGCAGCGGTTTTTTGTAGTCTACCTGCAAACGATTATCGCACCGGTGATCAGCACCATTTTATTCTATGCCGTGTTCAGCATTGCATTGGGTGGTGCCGGAAAAACGGCTGCTGGTATTCCTTATATGGATTTTTTAACACCCGGCCTAATCATGATGTCGATGGCGCAAAACGCGTTTGCCAACACATCTTCATCCATGGTGATTTCAAAAGTTCAGGGGAACATCGTTGATGTGCTCATGCCGCCACTTACGGCAACCGAGTTTGCAATTGGTTATACGCTTGGCGGACTGGTACGCGGCGTGGCAGTTGGAATTGCATCGATTTTGGTACTTGCGCCCTTTTCCGGGGTGCCATTGCATGATCCGCTTTATATCATTTATCACGGTGTTATGGGCTCGATGATGATGGCGTTGCTTGGCTTGATTGGCGGCATATGGTCGATGAAGTTTGACCATCTGGCGACGGTTACCAATTTTATTATCATGCCAGCCACCTTCCTTTCTGGAACATTTTATACTGCCGCACAGTTACCGGAGATGTGGCGTTTTCTCTGCCACCTCAACCCGTTCTTTTATATGATTGATGGCTTTCGATACGGATTTACTGGCGTTACAGATGGCTCACTGCAAGTCGGGCTGGTTGTGATGGCGGCAGTAAATATTGTGCTATGGGTCATCACATTAGTGATGCTAAAAAAAGGATATAAACTTAAGAGCTAGGGTAGAGTTAAACGATGATTACGCCAATTATGCCCGTTTATAACCGGGCCAATTTATCTTTTGAACGTGGTGAAGGCCCATACCTTTATACAACAGATGGCAAACGCTATCTGGATTTTGCAGCGGGAATTGCTGTGAACGCATTTGGTCATGCACACCCATATCTGGTTGAAAAGCTCCACGAGCAAGCCAAGAAGTTGTGGCATGTATCCAACATCTTCCGTATCCCAGAAGGTGAGCGACTTGCACAACGTCTGTGCGATTTAACATTTGCCGATACCGTGTTCTTTAACAACTCGGGCAGCGAAGCATGGGAATGCGGCGTTAAAGTCATTCGCAAATACTTCACCCACATTGGTCAACCACAAAAAACCCGTTTCATTACCTTCCAAGGTTGCTTCCATGGGCGGAGCATGACCGGCATTGCCGCATCCAAAACCGACAAAATGGTCGGCGGTTTTGGCCCCTTGATTGATATGTTTGACCAAGTGCCATGGAATGATCTGGATGCAGTTAAAAAAGCCATCACGCCTGAGACCGCATGTATTCACATCGAAGTCGTACAAGGCGAAGGCGGCATGCGTGCGGCAACACCAGAATTTGTGCGCGGCCTTAAGCAACTTTGCGATGAGCATGGCTTGTTGCTGTACTTTGATGAAATTCAATGTGGCATGGGCAGAACCGGAAAACTGTTTGCCTATGAATGGTATGATGTAACGCCAGACGTGATTTGCGTCGCCAAAGGCATTGGAGGCGGCTTCCCGCTTGGCGCATGCCTTGCGACCGAAAAAGCAGCTAGTGGCATGCAACCCGGCACCCATGGCTCAACCTATGGCGGCAATCCATTGGCGATGGCGGTAGGAAATGCCGTGTTGGATTTATTTCAAGATGGCAAAGTGCTCAAACAGGTTAACCGTGTGGGCGCATATCTTTGGAAACGGTTTGATGAATTAATCGATGAATTTCCCAAACTATTTACCACCAATACAGCCCCATTATTTCATGAGCATCGTGGTAAAAACCTGATGCAGGGGTTACGCTGCGTAAACCCCGATGATAATCTGAAACTGGTGGCCAAACTGCGCGAAAACGGATTGCTATGCGTGGGTGCATCTGACCAAGTGGTGCGCTTTCTGCCACCGCTTATCATTGAAGAACAGCACGTCGATGAAGCGATGGATATTATTAAACAAACCATCAGAGAATATATTAAACCAAGGGATGCCGCATAATGAACGTTCAACATAAAATGCGGCACTTTATCGATTTGGATGCGTTTGATACGCAGACTTTGACGGCCATCTTGCATCAAGCGCTTCGCCTGAAAAAAGTGCGCAATTGGCGTAAAGATTTGCAAGGAAAAACCTTGGCGATGATTTTTGAAAAGCCATCAACCCGTACCCGCGTTTCGTTTGAAGTCGCGATGAAAGAACTGGGCGGTGAGGCAATTGTATTGTCCGGGAAAGAAATGCAATTGGGACATGGCGAAAGTCTTGGCGATACGGCACGGGTGCTGAGCCGCTTTGTTCAAGGATTGATGATCCGCACATTCGCACATGAGAATGTGACGGAAATTGCAACACATGCCAGCATTCCCGTGATTAACGGACTGACGAACTTCTCCCATCCCTGTCAGGTGATGGCAGACTTAATGACTGCAATTGAAAAATTCAAAAACCTGAAAGGGCTTGAAGTTGCGTGGTGTGGCGATGGCAATAATAATGTGCTGACCAGCTGGATGCATGCAGCAGGATTATTTGATTTTTCTATTCGGATTGCAGCACCAAAAAGTCTGGCACCAGATGCGCAGACATTGAAAAAAGCGCAGTCCAAAGCCAAAATTACTTATTCAGAAGATCTGAATACCGCACTTAAAAATGCCGACATCGTTTTGGCTGATACATGGATATCCATGCACGACACCAATGCTGATGAACGCCGCAAACTGCTTCAGCCGTATCAAATTGACGCAGCCCAAATGGCAGTAGCAAAACCATCAGCTATATTTATGCATTGCCTTCCCGCTCATCGCGGCGAAGAAGTCACCGATGCCGTGATGGATGGCCCGCAATCTGTTGTCTGGGATGAGGCAGAAAACCGTTTGCATGTGCAAAAAGCCATCCTGTTATGGTGCTTTAGAAAAATTTAAGTTATCCACAGGCATACCCCTTCTAAATCCATGGACTCTTGGGCATTTCCCATATAATTTTTTTGGCTTGAGCGATTACTCATTTCATCAGGCCAAACATGACGCGTCATTATGCTAAAAGCCCTGCCCTTTTTATCGGATTGCTGACCATTACATTGGGTACGCTAACCGCTTGCAGCTCCGATGGGCCAAGTGCGACACCCATAGTAACCGCAGGTGGATGCCCCACCATTGCCATTGTCCGTGATTTATCCGTTTACCAGCACCCAGCCGCCGCCGATGAAAGCAATCTGGTTATCAGTGCGCGCATGGGTAATGTAAACAACAATTGTAAAACCGATGAAGATGGGAATGGCGTTGCTGACCCACTGGCGCAAACATCATTTGATGTTGTGGCCATCCGGGGCGCCAATACCGCAGGAAAGCGAGCAGCAATGCCGTTCTCGGTTTCTATTGTTGATGCCAATGACAATGTGCTGAAAAAAGAAGTCTATGAAATCCCAATTGTATTCCGTGACAATAGCCGCCAACTGCAACTGACTGTTCCAGTTAATCCAAATATTGGCATCCCTACCGATCAGGATCCTTCAAAGTACCAAGTGTTGATTGGTTTCCAGCTCAGCGCGGAACAACTTAAAGCGAATATGGCGTATTTTTCACAAATTGCCGAACCCACACCTCAATAACATATAGAACATCAGGGCAGTCATGACCGCAACCGCACAAGCAGCTTCCACACCGCGCCGCACATCCCTTTATAACTGGCACCTTTCGCAAGGCGCGAAGATGGTAGAATTTGCTGGCTATGAAATGCCCATCCAGTATCCAACCGGCATTATGACCGAACATCTGCACACACGCACTCATGCCGGATTATTTGATGTGTCGCATATGGGTCAAATTGTATTGCGCGGCAGCGAGGCGGTTGCGGCACTCGAAAAACATGTGCCCAGCGATGTGCAGAGCCTCAAGCCTGGTCAGATGCGTTATTCAACATTGCTCAACGAATGGGGCGGTGTGATTGATGACCTGATTATTGTGCGACCAGACACAGGTTATGATTTATGGGTCATCGTAAACGCATCACGCAAGGAACATGATCTTGCAATTATTCGTGGCAAACTGCCGAGCAATTTGATTGAACTGGTCAACCGCGATTTAATTGCACTGCAAGGTCCGCACGCTGCGGATGTTATCCGCTCACTTGCTGATACCGATGTTATTGAAAGACTTGGTTTTATGAATTCCACATGGACAAAAATTTCCGGTATTCCGGTATTGTTGATGCGGTCTGGTTATACAGGTGAAGATGGCTTTGAATTATCGGTTGAGCCACAAAGCACCGAGACGCTGGTTAATATTTTGATGCAGGATGCGGATGTAAAGCCAATCGGGTTAGGTGCGCGTGATACCCTTCGCCTTGAAGCAGGACTGTGCCTCTACGGACATGAATTGAATGAAAAAACGACCCCAGTAGAAGCGGGTCTGAAGTGGGTGGTAAACAAGGCTCGCCTATCAGAAGGTGAGTTTGCCGGTGCGGCAATTCTGGAATCTGAGTTGTTAAACCTGCCTGAACGCTCCCGTGTTGGAATAATGGTTGAAGATAAAGCCCCAGCACGTGAAGGCACTGAAATTCAGAATATGAAGGGTGAAAAAGTTGGCGAAGTAACCAGTGGCGGATTCAGCCCTACCCTGCAAAAGCCGATTGCCATGGGTTATGTCGATAAGCACCTTGCCGTGAATGGCACAAAGCTTCAGCTTATTGTTCGTGGCCGCGCCCTGTCTGCACGCATTACCCCATTACCATTTGTCCCCCACCGCTATATTAACAAAGGAAAAATGTCATGATGAAATTTAGCAAAGACCATGAATGGGTTCGCCTTGAAGGTGATGTGGCCATCATCGGTATTACCGATTATGCGCAAGGCGCACTTGGCGATATCGTATTCGTTGAACTTCCTGAAACCGGCAAGCAAGTAGCCCAAGGCAAACAGGCCGCTGTTGTTGAATCAGTAAAAGCAGCATCCGATGTCTACGCGCCATTGTCTGGCGAAGTAATTGCGGTGAACGATAACCTTAAGAATGATCCATCGTTGATTAACAGCAGTCCAGAAGACACGGGCTGGTTTTTCAAACTCAAGCTTAGCAATAAGGCAGAGCTGGATGGCTTGATGGATGCAACGGCTTATAAAAAACATACAGGCGGCTAATTACCGTTTTTTCTGTTTTTTTGTTCGCGTATTTTTTATCCCCATAAGGAACAGACCATGCGTTATTTACCGCTCACCGCCAAAGATCGCAGCGACATGTTGCAGACCATCGGGGTTTCATCCGTTGATGAATTATTCAAAGATGTGCCTGCCTCTGCGCGCCTGAAAGGCCCCATCAGCACACTTCCAAACCATAAAAGTGAAATGGAAGTTGAACGGCAATTAGCAAATCTTGCTAACCAGAATATTTCAGCAGGCAGCGCACCTTTCTTTTGTGGCGCAGGAGCCTATCGCCACCATGTGCCAGCTTCGGTTGACCAATTGTTATCCCGGGGCGAATTCCTCACCTCCTACACTCCCTATCAACCAGAAGTGAGCCAAGGAACACTGCAATATCTGTTTGAATTCCAAACACAGGTATCGATGCTCACTGGCATGCCGATTGCCAATGCGTCCATGTATGATGGTTCAACGGGTACCGTTGAAGCCGTGATGATGGCTAACCGTGTTACCAAACGCGATCATGCAATTTTATCTGGCGGGCTTCACCCACATTACCGCGATGTCGTAAATACACACGCTGATTTAAGTGGATTTAAGGTTGAAAGCCTGCCGGCAACCGTCAAACAAACTGAAAATCTGGTTGATAAAATTTCTGCCCAAACATCATGCGTGGTTGTCCAGACACCCGATGTGTGGGGCCGCGTTCATGATGTCAGTGCGATTGCTGATGCATGTCATAAACATGGCGCATTATTGATTGTGGTGGTAACCGAAGTCGTGTCATTGGGCTTATTACCATCCCCCGGCAGCATGGGCGCAGATATTGTCGTTTGCGAAGGTCAATCCATTGGTAATGGCCTGAACTTTGGCGGACCTTATGTTGGTTTATTTGCAACCAAGGATGAATATATTCGCCAAATGCCAGGACGTATTTGCGGTCAAACCGTAGATGCCGAAGGTAAACGCGGCTTTGTGCTCACCCTTTCAACACGCGAGCAACATATCCGCCGTGAAAAAGCGACCAGTAATATCTGTACCAATTCCGGCTTATGCGCCTTGGCCTTTACGATGCACCTCACCTTACTGGGCGAGGATGGCCTTAAAAAACTAAGCCATCTGAACCATGCGTTGGCCGTACAAACTGCCGAACGACTGAGCAAGGTTTCCGGTATCAAGGTATTGAATGACAGCTTCTTTAATGAATTTGCGGTTGAGTTACCAAAACCAGCCGCTGAGGTTGTGGAACGCCTTGCCGCGCAAAAGATTTTAGCCGGCGTGCCAGCAAGCCGTCTGGATGGATCGTCTGAGTTACGCAATATCTTGCTTGTGGCAGTTACTGAAACTACCACTCCAGAACATATCGAGGCCTTGGCGAACGCATTGGAAAAGGAGTGCCGCGCATGAGCAGCAACGCAGCCGTAAAAGTTTCAAGCATCGAACAACCAAACAGGAACATCCCCATGGTCAATGAAGGCCGAAAAACCTCACCCGCACCCGCAGCGCCAAGCGAACAACACCGCGGTATGGTTCATGAAGAACCATTAATTTTTGAAATGGATGAACCGGGTCGTTGCGGCGTTGATTTGCCTGATGTGCCCAAAACGGCACTTCGGATTGGCGCATTAAAACCACGCAGTGAAATTGGTTTGCCTGGCGTTTCTGAACCGCAAATGGTTCGCCACTACACGCGCCTTTCACAAAAGAATTTCGGGATTGATAGTACGTTCTATCCACTTGGCTCCTGCACCATGAAACACAACCCGCGCCTGAATGAAAAGATGGCACGGCTTCCCGGATTTAGTGATGTTCATCCGCTGCAACCGCAGTCAACCGTACAAGGCGCGATTAGCGTGATGCAGGAATTGTCGCATTGGCTTCTTACCTTGACGGGCATGAAAGCGTTGACACTTGCGCCTGCGGCGGGCGCGCATGGTGAATTCTGCGGAATGGCAGCCATTAAAGCAGCACTGCGTGCACGCGGCGAAGACAGAAAAATAGTTTTGGTTCCTGAATCTGCACACGGCACCAACCCTGCAACAGCTGCGGCACTGGGCTTCACGGTTGTATCCATTCCTGCAAACGCACGCGGCCGCGTTGACCGCGAAGCATTGATTGCGAAGCTGGATAACAACGTTGCAGCCATTATGTTGACCAATCCCAATACATGCGGATTGTTTGAAAGCGAAATCGTTGAAATTGCGGATGCTGTACATAAGGTTGGCGCATATTTCTATGGCGATGGAGCAAACTATAACGCCATTGTTGGCCGTGTTCGCCCAGCAGATTTGGGCATTGATGCCATGCATATCAATCTGCATAAAACGTTCTCGACGCCCCACGGTGGTGGCGGACCTGGTAGTGGACCGGTTGTATTTTCCGACCGTTTGGCTGCTTATGTTCCTCTTCCTTATGTGAAGGTTGAAGCAGGTAAACTGAGTCTTGTTGAACAAACCAATCCCGCTGATAGCAACGTCAAGCCTTTTGGTCGCCTCAAGGCATTCCATGGACAAATGGGCATGTTCACCAGAGCGCTTACCTATATCCTCAGCCACGGCGCAGATGGATTATATCAGGTGGCCAGCGATTCCGTGCTCAACGCAAACTACATTCTGGCTAGCCTCAAAGACGTCATGAGTGCGCCTTTCCAAGGCCCATGCATGCATGAAGCATTATTCGATGATAGCTTCTTGAAAGATACAGGCGTAACAACCTTGGACATTGCCAAGGCCCTGCTTGACCGTGGCTATCACCCCATGACGATGTATTTCCCGTTGGTCGTGCATGGCGCATTCCTGATTGAGCCAACCGAAACTGAAAGCAAGCCAACGCTGGATGCATATATCGCAACCATGCGTGAACTTGCGATAGCAGCCAAAACATCGAACAACAAGGAAATGTTCTTGAGTGCGCCAACCACCACGCCGCGCCGGCGTTTGGATGAAACGCGTGCGGCACGTCAGCCTGTGTTGCGTTGGAAAAAAGCGTAGTTCAGGAAAGCCCGTAGCTTTTTACGAGCGAACCAACGACCAAATACCAGCCATCGACAAGCACAAAGAAAATAATCTTGAACGGCAGCGCCACCACCGAGGGCGGTAGCATCATCATGCCCATGG
This sequence comes from Alphaproteobacteria bacterium, assembly GCA_041917755.1. GTDB lineage: Bacteria > Pseudomonadota > Alphaproteobacteria > UBA9219 > RGZA01 > RGZA01. The sequence continues at coordinate 312,074 of JAYRWY010000007.1, read as the reverse complement.
CCATCAGAATAGATGACACGACCATATCGATAATCAGGAATGGTAAGAATAACAAAAAGCCGATTTCGAACGCACGACGCAGCTCTGAAATCATGAATGCAGGTATGAGCACATGATAGGGAACTTCTTCTACTTTTGTAGCGGGCGGCATTTTCGCCATATCGGCAAACAACTTTAAATCCTTATCGCGGACATAACGCATCATAAAATCGTGAAAAGGTTGCGCAGTAAGCTTGACCGCATCTTCTTCTTTGATTTTTTCAGCCATCAACGGCTTGATGCCCTGGTCATAGGCCTTGTTGAAGGTTGGTGCCATAATGAAAAAGGTCAAAAACATTGCCAGACTGATAATTACGGTATTGGGTGGGGTTTGTTGTAAACCAAGAGCTGTACGCAACAATGACAGTGAAACAACGATGCGTACAAAAGAGGTCACCATCATCAAGATAGATGGCGCAAGTGACAGTACGGTGATGAGCATCACCAGCTGGATAACCTGCGATGCAGTTGAGCCACCTTCTTGGCCGCCGACGTTTAAATTAATACTTTGCGCAGCAGCAGGAAACGCTACGCATATCATCCCCATGAGTATAGCAAGGATAACCGGCAAGCATTTCAATATTGGGCTATTTTTTTTCATTTGACGTCTCATTCACTGCAACATGCGGAATATTGGTTTCTACCACAACGGGCTGTGTGCCGCCCAATAGTATAAGATGTTCAACCTTATCTCTGCGGATCAAGACCAGACGGTGACGTGCGTCCAGCGGAGTAACATCGACCATTTGGATGCGGGTCTTGCCTTGCTTGATGGCCATCGGTAACCCAAGCTTAGCGCCATATTTTTTAAGCGCCCATGTCAATGCCGCCAAAAGGCCTAGTACCAGACCAAGGGAAACGAGCATGCGGGCCAACATATCTTCAGGCAACGCTAATTCCCCTTTTGGGTTGATGGCGCGCCATAAGCCTGATTGGCACGCAAGCGATTGGGTGCCTGAGATTCTTCTTGCGGCATGTGTTTGCGCAGAATAATTTCCAGATTATCCAGAACTTGAATGACGGCTTCAAGTTTGGGAAGTAGTTGCAAGCGAACCGGGCCATCCGTCTTGATAACTTCGGAACACAGATAGGCAACCTGTTCATCCAGATCGCGAAGATCGATCAATCCGCCTTCGCGCACGACACGTTCGCTGGCCTCTAATGCTAAGCGCAGGGCTTCTAGCTCTTCGCCTGGGTTAAAACCCGATGGATCAAATGTTGCGCTCATACTGACTGGGACTCTCCCCCCGGCGATGGTGATTTACCAAGTGCAGAATTTGCTTCAAACACCCGGGCAAGAACTTCCGCCACGGCGATTACAGCCTCGGCAGGAATGTGATGGTCCAAGTCAAGCATCGCCAGAAGCTCAACCAGATCATTATCTTGGCGTACTTTGATATCATTTTCAAAAGCTAGTCGCAGAATCTGTTCAGCTAATAAGCCCCGCCCAGTAGCAATGACCCGTGGCAAACTATTGGGGTTGCTGCCGCCCTCTATGGCAACGGCAGTTTTTACAGCCTTTTCCGGCTGTTTTTTCTCTTCGCCATAGGTCAAATCAATCGGCATAAACCAGCATACTCCGGATAACGGTTATTAAATCGTTAACGATTTGGGGGTGCATACCCCGATATGCATGCTTTGCACGCCGCATGCCGTACTTGGCACGCGCTCTGCAATGGTTTGGGCAGAGATTTATGAATCACATCAATGTAGTTACGAAGTTGGAACGGTTATTGCAAAGATATGAATTGGATAAACCTTTACGTATTATTAAGCCGCGTAGACGCATTGTAGAGTTTGACAGCGAGGGCTTAGCCCAAGGGTAAACCGGGCAAAGTTCAGGAGAATAGGCAGATGGCACTTACAAATTTATTTTCGCTGATTTCCGAGAAAATGGATTATCTGACCCAACGTCAGGGCGTCATCGCGCAAAATATTGCGCAAGCCAATACGCCAAATTATAAGCCAAAAGATGTCGTCAGTTTTGATGAAGTTTTACAAAAAACCCAGTTTGCAAATAACTCGGGTTTCCAGCTTGCCGCGACCAACCCAAAACACATGATGGGTGGCACAACAAGTGGATTGGTTAGAACTAAAAAAGAATCCGATTTGTACGAAGTTAAACCATCAGGCAATGCCGTCGTTTTGGAACAACAATTAAGCCAAATGTCTGACACCACCGCGCAATATCAAATGATGACCAGTCTTTATAAAAAGACACTGTCATTGCTTAAGACCGCGCTGGGTAGAGGTGGAGCATAATCATGCGTAGCACTGATTTTGCAGATGTATTTAAAGTTGCCACCGCAGGTATGCGTGTACAAGGCGAGCGTTTGCGCATCATTGCTGAGAACATTGCCAACGCTAACAGCACAGGACTTTCACCAGGGGCCGAACCATATCGCCGTCGCCAGATTGTGTTTAAAGAAGTACTGGATAATGCATCAGGCTTATCAACAGTGAAGGTAGCATCAGTAACAAATGATGCATCGCCATTTGTGAAAGAATTCAATCCTCAGCATCCGGCAGCGAATGCTGAAGGATATGTACTCAAGCCCAATGTGAAGCCACTTATCGAAAGCATCGATATGAAGGAAGCACAACGCAGCTACGAAGCGAACTTGAGTGTGATTGATACGATGAAGAGTATGCTGGCCAGAGCGCTGGATATTTTAAGAGGATAATCCTAGCAAAGGATATTAAGGGGATAGACCATGGTTTTGAATGTTGGCGAAGTTTTAAAGTCCTACCGCAATACGCTTAAAGCACTGGATGAAGGTGCTGATGCAGGTGCAGCCAGCCCAGCCAGTGGCGCACAATTTGGTGATATCCTTGGTAACATGCTTGGCAATACCGTGGACAGCATGCACAAATCCGAAAAAGTCTCGCTCGCGGCTGTACAGGGCAAGGCCAGCATCAACGAAGTTATCACCGCCGTCAGCTCTGCTGAAGTTGCGTTGCAAACCGTGGTTACCATTCGCGACCGCGTAATTGCCGCATATCAGGAATTGATGCGCAGCGCCGTTTAGGTTAGTCTTTAATCCGTAGTTCTAGTTATAAATCCTTGTTCGGGAAGCCGCCGCAGTGAACGAATCCGATATTATCGATATTGCACGTGAATCCATTATGGTCATGCTGCGGGTTGGCGGGCCCTTGCTGATTGTAGGATTGATTATCGGTGTCGTTATCTCCCTTATTCAAACCGTTACGCAAATTCAAGAAGCGACACTGGCTTTTGTCCCAAAGCTTCTGGTGATGTCAATTGGACTGCTGTTGATGTTGCCCTATATGCTCACCAGCCTTGCAACCTATACCGAAGGCCTGTTTGCACGCATCGTGTCGTTTGGACAGTCGTAATGGGTGGGCGTGATGTCCATTGATCTTGCGAACCTAGTCAGTGGCAATGTGTTCGCTTTTCTCCTCGTTTTTTGTCGTATTGGCTGCATATTCATGGTCATGCCAGGCATCGGCGATCCGTATGTGCCCGCGCGGATACGTCTGCAACTAGCCTTATTGGTTAGCCTGATCTTACTGCCATTACTCTCGCCACAACTTCCAGCTATGCCCGATAATCCCATGCGGGTAACTGAATATATCTTAATTGAAATTGCCAGCGGCCTCTTCATCGGCTTTATCATGCGCCTGTTGCTGAGCACTCTGGAAGTGGCAGGAATGCTGATTGCACTGCAAATTGGTTTATCCAATGCCATGGTCATGAACCCAACTATTCAAAGCCAAGGCTCTATTCCGGGTACATTACTCGGCCTGCTAGGGGTTGTATTGCTGTTTGAAAGCGGACTTCTGGATATGACGTTGAAGGCATTTGTGCACAGCTACGATATCTTTAAGCCAGGGGCATTTGTTGCCATCGGTGATATGACCCATTTTATTTCTCAAAGCGTGAATGATAGTTTCTCGCTTGCGCTGCGACTTGTGGCGCCATTTATGATTTTAGGCATCGTATTCCAGTTAACCGGCGGCCTGATGGTGAAGATGATTCCTCAAATGCAAATTTTCTTCGTCCTTGCGCCACTGCAAATTGTGTTTGGACTTGCCATCTTTGCTGCATCCATCGGCACCATGATGAGCGTGTGGGGCAAAGGATATGAAGATATCTTCATGCGTATCTTCAATATCTCCCCTGGCATCTAAGGACTATTGCCATGGCCGAAGATGATGATGACAGTCAAAAAACCGAAGACCCCACCGCCAAACGATTAAATGAAGCGCGCGAACAGGGTAACTTACCTATAAGCCGCGACGTTGCGACATGGACATTACTGCTTGGGATTGTGATGTGCGTGATGGTGTTGTTCCCGATGTTGGGGCGAACAATGATGACACCGCTGACTGCTATTCTAGAAAAATCCGGCGAAATTCGAATGGATAATGGCGGGTATCAATCCGTCTATCTGTATATATTGGGGGCATTTGGCCCCGTCGTGATGTCGATTGTATCCTTGCTGATGGTGATGGGAGTTTTAGGCTGGATTGTTCAAACTGGGATTTTCTTTAACCCAAGCCTGATCAAACTCAAATGGGAACGGTTAAGCCCACTTGCTGGAATAAAGCGGTTGTTTTCAGTCAATTCGCTGGTTGAACTATTGAAGAGTATTGGCAAAATTCTCGTGGTGGGTACGGTTGCGTTTATCTTGATCACCCCCATCTATCATCAGTCTGAAAGCATGACAGGTATCAGCAATGATGATTTGATCAAATCAACTTATAATCTTTCAATACATATCATTTTTTCGGTGTTTTTGGTATTCACCGTTATCGCGATGATTGATCTGGTTTATCAGCGCTTCACCTATTTCAAAAATATGCGCATGACCAAGCAAGAGGTCAAAGACGAAAACCGACAATCGGAAGGTGACCCGCATGTCAAAGGACGCCTGAGACAAATTCGTCAGGAAAAGGCCAGAAAGCGCATGATGGCCGCTGTACCCAAGGCCGATGTGGTCATTACCAACCCCACCCACTTTGCGGTCGCCTTGAAATATGACCCGGCCAAAATGCAGGCCCCGGTTCTGTTGGCCAAAGGACAGGATATCATTGCTTTAAGAATTCGCGAGGTCGCGGACAAACATACCATCCCAATTGTTACGAACCCGCCACTAGCGCGCGCCTTGTATGCGACGGTTGAAATAGACCAAGAAGTGCCATCTGAACATTACCGCGCGGTGGCAGAGGTTATTTCCTATATTTACCGCCTTAAAAAGATAAAGCCGGCCCGCAAAGCCTGACCTTGTCACCTGAGAATACGCCCCGAGAATAGGCGGTCATCCTAAAAATCGGATTGTGTTATGGGCGGCAGCTTTTAAGCTGTTTAGTCATGAAAACAGATTCGCCCAAATCCACACTTCCCGCCAATAAATCACCTGCCGCAAACGCAAAAAGCCTCGAGGCATCCGATGAAGCCATGGGCCTTCTTGCTGCTGCAGGTAAACAAGAAACCAGCGAGCGTCAGCATCGTCTTCTTATCGTGGCAATCAGCTCAGGTATTTTGGTTGCGCTAGTTTTCAGTATGGTGGTCTTGGCAAATCTGGACATGGCACCCTACAAAGGTGTGCCAGGGTTACTGATTGATATAGCTATCATCATTCTTGCGGTGGTCATTGGGCGCAACCTGCATAAAATTTCACGCTTTGGTAAAATTGAAACCATTTTAGCAGAAGCATTTCAGGCAGCTTTCAACCCGCAAGCCATCGTTGATATGGATGGCAGAGCGGTTCTGACCAACAAAGCCTATGATTATTGGGTAGGAAAAGCCAACCCAAGTGTTGAAGCATCCGTTGCCCTTAAGTTCAGCGAGAATGCAACAGTAGCGGCTGAATTCCAGAAATTGCGCAAGGCTGCACGCGCCAATCAACCATCTCAAGGAGAACTGCCAGTCATTAAAGGTGGTAAAATCAATGAATGGCGCCGTGTAATTGTTCGCCCACTACCCTCCACGGGCTATATTATTTGGCGCTTTGAAGATATCAGTGAACGTAAACGTGCCGAGCAAGCAGTTCGCGAAGAGCAAGCCAAGCTGATTGATTTTATGGCGCATGCACCGGTAGGTATTTATTCGGTTGACCAACATGGGCGGTTCCGTTTCGTGAACCGTACGCTTTCCGAATGGCTTGGTTGCAGCATTGAAGAACTGACCAGCGGAAGCATCAAGCTGCACGACGTTATTGCACAGAAACTGGATGATGTTGCGCCCTATGGTATAGCTGCCGGACAAGACGGCCATCTGCGTGGCGACACGTTTATGCGCAGCAAAAAAGGGAAGGTTTTCCCTGTCTCCATCACCCAAACAGTGGTGATGAATGAAGATGGTCAAACCCTTCGCACGCGTTCGATTGTACGTGATTTAACCCCCGAACAATCATGGCAAGAAGCGTTGACCCTATCCGAACAACGTTTTCAACGTCTATTCGCAGAAGCACCTATTGGCGTTGCATTATTAAATGCGGCCATGACTGTTGAAGAATGCAACCAGGCATTCATTAGCCTTATTAAGCGTGACAAAAATGATATTTTAAAAAAGAACTTTATCAATCTGATTACGGATGAACGGCAAAATGCAATTGCAGATGAGCTGTCAGCTGTGCTGGCTGGCCGTGATTTACAAAAGCCGATTGAACTGCGTGGGATGGGTGATGCAAGCGCAGTTGCATTTATTTATGCCAAGCGATTTGCGTTGCTTGGCCATGGCATGAATGAAGATGGCGAAAACCCGCAGCAAACGGGCTTGATGCTTTACTTTATTGACTATAGTGAACAAAAGCGCATTGAGGCACAGCTTGCCCATTCCGTGAAGCTGCAGGCAATTGGCCAGTTAGCAGGCGGCGTTGCGCACGACTTCAATAATCTACTCACCGCGATGATCGGGTTCTGCGACTTGTTATTACAACGTCATAAACCTGGCGATCAATCCTTTGCTGACATCATGCAGATTAAGCAAAACGGTAACCGCGCCGCTAATCTTGTGCGGCAACTATTGGCATTCTCGCGCCAGCAAACCTTGCAACCCAAGGTTCTGAGCGTGACGGATGTATTAGCCGAACTGGCCAACCTACTGCGTCGACTGATTGGCGCAAACGTTGAATTGAAGATGGTTCATGCCCGTGATGTTGGCCTTATCCGCGCTGACCAAGGCCAGCTTGAACAGGTTATTATCAATCTGGTTGTTAATGCCCGCGATGCGATGCCGCAAGGCGGCACCGTTACCATCACCACCGGCCCACATCACCAAGACACTGCGATTACACGTGGCCAAGACGTGATGAACCCCGGCGATTATATCAAAATTTCGGTAGCCGATCAGGGCATTGGTATTCCCAAAGAAAATATCCAACGTATTTTCGAGCCCTTCTTTTCTACCAAAGAAGTGGGAAGCGGCACCGGACTTGGCCTATCCACCGTATATGGAATTGTGCGTCAAACAGGCGGCTTTGTGGAAGTTGAGAGCGTTGTTGGCAAAGGTTCTACCTTTATTATTTATCTGCCACATCATGTCGAAAAGGAAAAACCGGCCGAAGCAGTTGCCGAACCGGTGCGTGAAAAGAAGACCTCCGACTTAACGGGTGCTGGAACCATCTTGTTAGTAGAAGATGAAGATGCTGTTCGTGTATTTGGTGCACGCGCTTTACGCAACAAAGGCTATAATGTACTCGAAGCACGTGGTGGCGAAGAAGCCTTAAGCATTATTGACGAACAGGGCGGTAAGATTGATTTGCTTATCAGCGATGTGGTAATGCCGCAAATGGATGGCCCAACCCTTGTGCGCGAAGTCATGCGCCGCAAGCCCGATACCAAGGTTGTGTTTATTTCAGGCTATACCGAAGATAAATTCCGTGAACAATTACGCGAAGGTGAAGTGGTGCACTTCCTATCCAAGCCGTTCAGCTTGAAGCAGCTTGCGAGTAAGGTGAAGGAAGTTCTGACTGGAGAGATTGAGGAATAGCAGTGGCTGTTAATACAATTGCGACATCAATAAATGTTCTTTTAAAGGCAATATGCAATATTTTTAAGAACATTTTATATTGCAAATAGGAATAATATGAGCCGTGAATACTCTGAACACATTACACAACTTTTTTAAAATGCTGAGAGCAATAGCTCTTATACTAATTATTGGCTCGATTGGAAAAGTTTTTGTTGACCTCTATTGGTACATTGATATTCGCCCGATTTTTTTTGGAAAAATCGTAGCCGATCCTAATGATCCAAAATTCGACCCAATGCAGTTCAGGTTTGAGTATTACAACGTGTCAACTGGTGACAGGCAGCATCTCGTAGAAGCATTCTTCAAAATGTTTCCACCAGGAACGGATAAAAAACATGTGGAGAGTATCTTATTAGATCAAGCGGGTTCAGCCGTTTGGAAACTGAAGCCCGAATTTGATATTTCAAACAGCTACAGATATCAATGGCCTAATCCACAAAGATATTTTGGATTAAACGGACTAGCTAATGGCTACATTATATTCGTTCAATATGGACAGGATGATAGGATTATCAGATTGGAGTTTAACGGAGCGCGACTTTATGGCGCCGAAACAGAGACTAATAGAAAATCTTACACTGCTGACATTAGAACGCAGATGGAGAACAGTCTACGCCCTTTGCGTAAAAAATATCTTGGGGATGAAAACGGATTTATAATTAAAGATATTAATTCTGAAAAATAAAAAAACTTTTTTACTCTAAATAGTAACTACACATGTGGTAAATTGAAAATATTTGAAAAAACTAAGTACCGCCGCCTGCACCTTGGAAAGGTGTGGGCGCGGCAGGCTTGACGGAGTTGACTACTTTGTAGCCCCCACCCGCACCCTCACCATAGCCGCCTCGGCCCTTGTAGCTATTGTCATCACCAAAATACCCGTAATCAAATACAGCGATGCCATAAAAATCATAGGTCCACACCATTTCAGTTATGCTGAGGGAATTATCGGAAAAGCATTTTTGTTCATACGCAACATCGATGACACGGCGTTCGCCTTCCCCGTTCTGGGAAGCATCAATACTGTTATATTCTTGTTTGCGCGACGCCATCATGGATTAAACAACTGTTGGTGCATCTGGAATTGGGCTACGCATCAATGATGCGTTAGAACGGGTAGGACCACCCTCCATCGGTAGATCATAGGCGATATTTGGTGACGCCTGAGCCTGCACCAGCGGATGCTCTCCTTTGTTCCAGAAAATCTTGGTTGCGCCGCCTTCACCTGGATAACGTGGAATAGCTGTCATAGCTCACCCTCTAATTCGTTGATTAGATCAGCCTATGCGAAAGTATTTAAACTTTTATTTAATTTCTTGGTTAATTTCTATGAAGAAACAAATATTTCCCTTTGTTTTATGGATGATAGAAGGTTTTTCGGCATTAACCGCTTTTCTTACGCGCTAAATATCTCTGAAATATCACAGTGGAATCGATTGCAGAAAGAGAACAAAAAAAGAACTTGTAAATAAGAACAAACCATGAATAATAGGCAACATACTTATTCAATGGTCCTCACGAAAATCCCTTTACCTGCAAGGAGTCGCTTATGTCTAATCCCAAAGCCAATGCCCCCCTACGTGTTATTCAGAATGAAAAAGGTGACCCCATGGAACGCGCCCCAAAGGAAATGAGCGCCGATAAGCAAAAAGCCCTCGATGCAGCTTTAACCCAAATTGAGCGTGCGTTTGGTAAAGGCTCGGTCATGAAGCTGGGCGCACGTGAATCTGTGGAGGTAGATACCATTTCTACTGGCTCGCTTGGGCTTGATATCGCTCTGGGTATTGGCGGGCTGCCACGTGGCCGTATCATCGAAATCTATGGCCCTGAAAGCTCAGGTAAGACCACCCTTGCCCTGCATGTAATTGCCCAATCACAGAAAGTTGGTGGCACTTGCGCATTTGTTGATGCTGAACACGCACTTGACCCAGCCTATGCAAAGAAACTTGGAGTAAATATCGATGATCTTATTATCTCCCAACCTGATACCGGTGAACAAGCTCTCGAAATTGTTGATACTCTCGTTCGCTCTGGCGCAATTGATGTTTTGGTCGTTGATAGCGTTGCCGCACTGGTTCCAAAGGCTGAAATTGAAGGCGAAATGGGCGATAGCCATATGGGCCTCCAAGCTCGCCTTATGAGCCAAGCTTTGCGTAAACTTACCGCTTCGATCTCACGTTCACGTTGCATGGTTATTTTTATCAACCAAATTCGCCAAAAGATCGGCGTGATGTTTGGAAATCCTGAAACCACCACCGGCGGCAATGCACTGAAATTCTATGCCTCGGTTCGTCTTGATATCCGCCGCATTGGCGCTATTAAGGATAAGGAAACCGTCGTGGGCAACCAAACCCGTGTAAAGGTTGTTAAAAACAAAATGGCCCCTCCGTTCCGCGTAGTTGAATTTGACATTATGTATGGTGAAGGCGTTTCCAAGCTAGGTGAGCTGATTGATCTTGGCGTTAAGGCCGAGGTTGTTGAGAAATCCGGCGCATGGTTCTCCTATGATGGTCAGCGTATCGGTCAAGGCCGCGAAAACTGCAAAGCATTCCTTCGTGAAAACCCATCTATCGCCGAAGCCATTGAAAATGAAGTACGTTCCAATGCTGGCCTTGTCGCAGGGGCAATGATGGATGGTGAAGCAGCAAGCAGCGGTGATGCTGACGAATAAGCCTTTTTTTGCACCTCCAGCAGCAATTATTTGACTTTTAGTGGCCCCTTAGCGCAAGTTAAGGGGTCTTTTTTTGACAAAAACACAACAAAACAACGGATATTAAAACAATGGCTGCTGCATTTCATGATCGTGATGGAAAAATCTGGTTTGATGGAAAAATGGTTGATTGGCGCTCTGCGAACGTCCATGTCTTGACCCATGCTTTACATTACGCTGGCGCCGTCTTTGAAGGTGAGCGTGTCTATGGCGGCCAAGTGTTCAAATTGCGTGAGCACACCCAGCGTTTGCTCGATTCAGCCAAAACCATGGGCTACAGCATTCCCTATACCCTTGAACAACTGGAAGCCGCGACCATGGACGTAGTCCGTACCCAGAAAATTGTTGATGGCTATGTTCGCCCGATTGCATGGCGTGGCAGTGAAATGATGGGTGTTGCCGCGCAGAAAAATTCAATCCATGTGGCGATCGCCGTATGGGAATGGCCAAGCTATTTTGATCCAGAAGCAAAAACCAAAGGCATCAAATTGATGATGAGCCGTTGGAAACGCCCATCACCAGAAACAGCGCCCGTTCATGCCAAGGCCTCAAACCTTTATGCCATCTGCACCATGGGCAAACACGAAGCCGAACAAAACGGTTTTCATGATGCTCTGATGCTGGATTGGCGCGGTCAGGTTGCCGAAGCAACCGGCGCCAATTTCTTTATGGTCAAAAATGGTGAAATCCACACGCCAAAGCCCGACTGTTTCCTTGATGGTATTACCCGCCGCACAGTTATTGATCTGGCAAAGGCACGTAATATCAAGGTTATTGAACGTGCGATTATGCCAGATGAACTAAAGAGCGCGGATGAAGTATTCCTGACAGGTACGGCTGCTGAAGTTACCGCCGTTGGTATCATCGGCGAGCTAACCTTTAAGGTTGGCCCCGTAACGCAAATGCTGGCCGATGACTATTCCAAGGAAGTGCGCAAGCACATGGCCCAGGCCGCATAAGTAGCACACATTAGGTTCTGGTTTTTTCAAAAATGATTTGATCGCGCCACGCGCCTTCAATTTGCATGTTTTGTTTGGAAAGCCCTACTTCACGAAAGCCAAGGCTACGTAACAACCTGATGCTACGCTCATTTTCTGGCATGACGGTTGCTTCCAAGCGATGCAATCCCAATTGCTGATATGCAAAAGGCAGCAGGAGTGAAATAGCTTCACGCATCACGCCTTGTCCAGCAAATGGTGCGCCCATCCAGTAGCCAAGCGTGCCAACCTGATAGACACTGCGTTTTATATCCGTAATCGTGATGCCGCCCAACAGGCCGCCTTCTTGCCCGTTTGGCTGACGGCGAAAAATTAGAAACGCATATTCGCGGTCTTGAATCCAGCGACGCGAAAATCTGCGCCATTGGCGCATGTAAAAGCTACTGGATACGGCATCATGAGGCCATAACGGTTCCCATGGCATAAGAAAGCTGGCGCTTAGTTCACGCAATTTTGTCCATGCCTGACAATCGCCAACATCTGGCATACGCAGGATAATGGTTTTTCCTTCAAACTTGATATTATAAGGGGCGCGGCATTGACGCTGTCGTTCACTGCTGAATAACGCCATCAAGCTGTGAAAGATGCCGCGCATGATTACAATTTAAATGCTTTGGCGATTGCATCGCCTTGTGGAACATGGCCAAGCGGTCCGACAAACGCCGTGGCAGGCGCCGTTTGCAATAATTGCTTGGCCAAACGCTGGATGTCACCCTGCGTTACCGCATTAATCCGTTCCAGAATTTCGGCGTTTGGAACAATGCGGTCATACATCAGTTGATTAAAGGCCAGCTTTTCAGCGCGGCTCATGGTACTTTCTTGCGACATAAAGAGTGATGAACGCAGCTGTGCCTTGGCGCGGTTCAATTCCTCGGGCGACACTTCCTTGGTAATGAGATGTAACTGCTGGGCAACCACAGGCAATAGCTCGTTGATTTTATCAGGGTCCGTTCCGGCATATACGCCAAACGTTCCGCCATCTTTTTGCGAAGATACGAATGAGTAGATGCTATATACCAGGCCGCGCTTTTCACGCACCTCCTGAAATAAGCGTGATGACATCCCGCCGCCAAGTAAAGTTGATAATACCGATAGTGCAAAATAATCTTTATCCAGATATGACAGGCCATTAAACGCCAGCGCCACATGCAACTGTTCAATATCACGGTTCTCACGCATATCGCCGCTGGTGAATTTGGCGATATCGGTTTTGGTTTTAGAAACTGACGGAATCTTGGCTAAATACCTATGGGCATAATCAACGACATGGTCATGATTAACTGCGCCAGCAGCTGCAAAAATCATCTGCGGGCCAGCATAATTGCCACTGATATAATTGACCAAACGGTCGCGCGGTAACGCGCGGATGATATCGGCTGAACCCAATACAGGACGACCTAGACCGGAATTTGGGTATGCCGTTTTTTGTAAGTGATCGAATAAAATATCATCAGGTTGATCAATAGATTGGCCAATTTCCTGAACGATTACGCCGCGTTCACGGTCTAGTTCATCATTATCAAGCGATGCGTTTTGTACCATATCGCACAGAATATCAGCGGCCAAAGCCACGTCTTGCTTTAATACCTTGGCATAATAGGCCGTTGATTCACGGGTTGTATAAGCATTGAGGTGCCCGCCGACATTTTCCATTTCGGCTGAAATATCAAAAGCACTGCGGCGCGCTGTGCCTTTGAACAGCATGTGTTCAACCAAATGTGCAACACCATTATCGCTAGGTTCCTCATGGCGTGTACCAACCCCCACCCAAATGCCAACCGAAGCGGTTTCAACCTGCTCCATGCTGTCGGTGACGACACGAATGCCGCTAGGAAGTGTGGTAATTTGAATGGCCATAATAATCCTGATGTTGGCGTTTAGCGCGTTTCAATAAAATTGACGAAAGCGTCATAGTCGTTGGGCATAACGGTAAAACGCTCTGGACGTTTATATAAATCGGCTAAATGCGCCGGTAGTGGCGGATTTTGGCCGGTTACTTCCTGAACTGTCTCTGGGAACTTGGCAGGATGCGCGCAAGCAAGACTAATAATTTGACCTGGCAACTGGTCACGTAGACGATTGGCAACTGTTACGCCAACGGCAGTGTGCGGGTCAAGCAGTACACGCTTGGTTTCCCACATGGTCTTGATTGTTGCCTTGGTTTCTTCATCACTCACCGATGCAGCCATGAATTCGTTCTTCAAAGCAGCATGTGCGGCGGGCGATAATTGTACATCCTTACGCGCAGCGATTTGTTCCATCGCGGCTTTGGTGTCTTTGCCGTTGTAGTTTAACAGCTCATACAAATAGCGTTCCGCATTGCTGGCAATTTGAATGTCCATACTTGGTGACAAGCTTGGCGATACTACGCCTGTTGTCATCACGCCCGTTTCAATAAATTTTGACATACTGTCATTTTTATTGGTGGCGATAACTAGGCGATGAATGGGCAGACCCATTTTCTTTGCCACATGGCCCGCGAATACATTGCCGAAATTGCCCGTTGGCACCACGAAATTGACTGGCTGATCTAACGCACCTGCCTTCAGGCCCGCATAGAAATAATATACCACCTGCGCCAAAATTCGTGCCCAGTTGATGGAATTTACCGCAGTGAGCGTGTGCTTTTGACGCAATTCGTGATTGTTAAAGGCACGCTTTACCAATGCCTGACAATCATCAAAGGAACCTTCAACGGCTACCGCATGCACATTTGGCGCATCCACGCAGGTCATCTGGCGGCGCTGCACTTCCGATGGACGATTGTGCGGATACAAAATTATAACTTTAATACCAGGAATACCACGACATCCTTCAATTGCTGCCGAACCCGTATCACCGGATGTTGCGCCAATCACTGTCAAGGACCCGCCGCGCTTGTACACAAAGTGACCGAATACACGGCCGAGAAACTGTAGTGCTACATCTTTGAACGCCAATGTCGTTCCGTGAAATAATTCCAGCAAGGATAATTTATCATCTACCTTCACCAATGGCGTGACATCAGGATGAGCGAAGCCTGAATACGTATCTTGGGCAAGTGCTGCCAATTCACCCGCATTCAATGAATCCCCGATGAAGGGTTGCATGATACGCTGGGCCAGCTGGATGTATGATAAGGTGCTCAGTTTTTTCATTTCCTCATGGGAAAAGCTTGGCCATGTTTCTGGCACAAACAAACCACCATCGCTAGCAAGGCCTCGAGCGACGACACTTTCAAAATCTGGGACTGAATCCTCACCACGGGTGCTGATATAACGCATTACTAATCCTTAAAGGTAAGCTTGGTATGCGAAGAAACATAAATCACGCTTAGAGCCAAGGCGAGCAAAAACCAGGTCAGCGAATAAGCCGCATGATTATTGGATATATTAAGCAAACGGGCCTTTAACAATTCATGCTGGATGCCCTTCCATTCGAAAATGGGCACAAATATGATTGGCTCGACCTTATCCAATGGGCGGATGGGTTCATTGCCAACCTCTTTGAGCAATATCATATTTTGCGGATCTTCAAGTGGAACAAATACCCCTAGTTGCTCATGGGGCAGTTCCTGCGCCAATTCCTCATTGGTTGGCCAGGTAAGTCCGCCGGCTTTCCATTCTTGCATGGTCAAAAAATCTGATTTGCGAATAAACCAGCGATCATTATTCCATGTTTCAGGAAAATAGAGCTGAAATCCTACGCCGCGATCAGAGGTATGAGAAAAAGTATAATATGGCCGTGCTATCTTAACAGGTGCAGTGACATAGGCACCGCGATAATACAACTGCTCAACTGGTCCATCGGGCAATCCTTTTAGAACCATCGGCTTTTCTGCCAATCGTGCTGCGCGTTCTGCAACAAGGGCTGTCTTCCATTCTCCACGCTGCATTTGCCATACGCCTAGCCCAAGCAATGCCGCGACCATCAATGCCGTGCTAACACTTGGCCAAAACTTTGGCTGAAAGCTGATGTGGGGCATTTTGAATTCCGGAATATTCATGATGTAAACGTATCTGGCCTGTTTTTGAATTGCATGGCCACGGTCAACGCTTTGGCTGGCCGCAGTGTGCCAAGTGTAGCACCCAATATTAAAAAGCCCCAGAGCAAGCCATGCACCCAAAGCGGCCAGTCCACATGCATGGAAATGATTATTGCCGGCGGAACAAGCGCAAAGCCAAGGATGAATATCAAAAAAACGGCAGGACCATCGCCATTGTCATTTTTGGCAAGCGCCAGATGACAATGGTCGCAATGGTCAACTAAGGTGATAAACCCTTTAAATAAAGAGCCCTTGCCACATTTTGGGCAACGACACGCAACCGCTGTTGCCAACAGCTGCTGGAACTTACCCATGTGCTCCAGGAACTTGCGGACCCGAACCCCACCAATAAATGGATGTGAACAGGAACAGCCATACCACGTCAACAAAGTGCCAGTACCAAGCAGCCGCTTCGAAGCCAAAATGACTATCCTTGGTAAAGTGTCCCTTAGCGGTACGCACCCATGCCACGATTAAGAAAATGGTACCAATCAGCACGTGGAAACCGTGAAAGCCGGTCGCCATAAAGAAGGTAGATGGGAAGATTCCATCCTTAAAGCTGAAGTGGCCATTGAGATACTCATAAGCCTGGAAGCAAGTAAAAAGAATACCCAGCAGCACGCTCAGGCCAAGAGCCTGAATAGCATCCTTGCGGCGACCTTCCACCAATGCTTCGTGAGCGAAGGTTACGGTTGAGCCGGAAAGAAGCAGAATGACGGTCATCACAAATGGCAAATCGAACGGATCAATGGTGTGAATACCCTTGGGTGGCCATACGCCGCCAACTGGATAAAGCGCGGAATTGAAATAAGCCCAGAAAAATGCGACGAAGAACATTACTTCTGAAGCGATGAACAAAGCCATGCCATAACGAAGACCAAGCTTTACCAACGGGCCATGAAGCTTTTCGACATAGGCTTCTTTAATGACGTCTTTCCACCAGAAGAACATCACGGCAAGCACGCTGGCAAAACCAAGCAGCAAGCCCGTGCTGCCGAATTCAAATGAAAAACTGCCCAAGACAAGCTTGATCTTGTGCATAAACAAAATCATGCCAACCGCAAGCGCGCCAGCAGCTAATGCCCCGAGAAGAGGCATGATCGAAGGTGCCACCAAATGGTAGGGCTGTGGAATACCACTATCTTCGTATTGGGGCCCGTGGTGATCTGACATGCTTACTCTCCTTTATGGTATGGTCTTTGCTGTTTCCAGCAATTCAGTTTGCTTGGTATCGAATTTTTTTTGCGCCTGAGCCAGCTTATCGCTCTTAGCTGCAAAAAAGGTATATGACAGGGTTATTGTTTTAACATCATCCATTTGCTTATCTTTGGCAATCGCGGGATCAACAAAGAATTGCACCGGCAACTCGGCACTTTCACCAGGCTTTAAAAGTTTTTCATCAAAGCAAAAGCATTGAACCTTATTGAAGTACAACCCGGCACGGTCAGGTTGAACATTGTACATGGCCACGCCTACTTCATCGGTCTTGCCGTTATTGACTGCGTGATAGATGATTTTTTGTGCTTCGCCGATTTTTACTTCAACTTCATTGGCCACAGGTTTGAAATTCCAAGGCAGTCCGGGCGAGACATCGGCATTAAAACGGATTTTTACGGTACGATTCAGGATCACATCTTCAGGAGCAGGAGCAGCAGCAACCTGTGTTGCACCACCAAAACCGGTCTTCTTGCAATAAAGGTTATAAAGCGGCACTGACACAAAGGCCAACGCAAGCATGAACAAACCACCCGCGGCCAACTTCAGGCCTACGGTACGATTTTTTTGATTGAGCGGGGCGGCTTGCTCTGTCATCCGACACCACCATGAACATTTAGTTTAACAATTGTGACCACATAAATAATAACAACAAATGCGATCAGCCCCAGAGCAATGGCCAAGTTACGTTTGCGTTTAGCGGGTGGAAATGAAATTTTTACAACGGGTTCGGTCATAGCATGGCTCCCACAGGTTGAAGGCCAGCTAGCTTTTCAATTAACAGCGCAGCGAACATGGCTGTGAGATAAAGCAAAGAGAACTTGAACATACCCTTGGCAATCTTGTGGTCTTTATCAAAAAACACTGCTACGGCATAAGCCACGAAGCCAATGCTGCATAGTGCAGCGACCGCACCATAAAGCCAGCCTGCAAAACCAAGTGCACAAGGTGCAAAGGCAATTGGGCATAACAATAAGGTATAAAGTAACATTTGAATTTTTGTTGCACGCTCACCTGCTACCACGGGCAGCATAGGAATTCCTGCACGGGCATAATCGTCGCTGCGATATAGGGCAAGAGCCCAGAAATGTGGCGGTGTCCAAAAAAAGATCAGTGCGAATAAAACCAGTGCCGGAAGGCCAATATGTCCTGTAACTGCTGCCCAGCCAATCATGGGAGGGAATGCCCCTGCCGCGCCGCCAATCACGATATTCTGCGGGGTACGACGTTTCAGCCACATTGTGTAGATAAACACATAAAACCCTGCTGCAAATGCCAGCAGGCCAGCCGCAACCCAATTTACCGCTACGCCCATCAGCAACACAGCAAAACAAAGAATAACTGTGCCGAATTCCAATGCGTGCTCTGGTGCCATGCGACCGCGCGGCAATGGCCGATTACGGGTACGTACCATCAGCGCGTCCACATCGCGTTCATACCACATATTGATTGCGCCGCTTGCACCGCTGGCCAAGGCAATGCAAAGCACCGCAACACAAGCAAGCAGAGGATGGATATGGCCAGGCGCGACCATAACACCAACCAGACCAGTAAACACAACCAGCGACATCACGCGTGGCTTCAATAAAGCAACATAATCACGAACGCTTGCTTCATGGTCTGAAGCAAGCGAACCTGATTGTGATAACTCGATTGATGACAACGTCATGACAATTACTTAACGCGCGTCAGTGTTTCAAATTGATGGAATGGAGGTGGTGATGGCAATGTCCATTCAAGTGTGTTGGCACTTTCATTCCAATAATTAGCACCGACCTTCTTACCGGATTTGAGCGTGACAATTACCACGAGCACAAACCAGAACGCACCAGCATAAGAAATATAAGAGCCAAGGGAGGACACATAGTTCCAACCGCTCATCGCATCGGGGTAGTCCGGGTAATGACGTGGCATACCTTGCAGTCCCAAGAAATGCTGGGGGAAGAAGGTCAGGTTAACACCAATGAAGGTTAGCCAGAAATGCACGACACCCATCCATTCCGGATATTGACGGCCACTCATCTTACCAATCCAGTAATAGAAGGCAGCAAAGATGGTGAATACGGCGCCAAGTGAAAGCACGTAATGGAAATGTGCTACAACGTAATAGGTGTTGTGCAATACCACATCCACACCGGCATTTGCCAATACCACGCCGGTAACACCGCCCACAGTGAATAGGAAGATAAAGCCAATCGCCCACAGCATAGGGGTTTTGAACTCAATTGAACCGCCCCACATTGTTGCAATCCACGAGAAGATTTTAATCCCCGTCGGAACAGCAATGATGAGGGTTGCAGCGGTGAAATAGGCGCGGGTATCTACATCGATACCAGATACATACATATGGTGAGCCCATACCACGAAGCCAACCACGCCGATCGCGACCATAGCATATGCCATGGCGAGATAGCCAAATACCGGCTTCTTAGAGAAGGTTGATA
Source organism: Alphaproteobacteria bacterium (assembly GCA_041917755.1). GTDB lineage: Bacteria > Pseudomonadota > Alphaproteobacteria > UBA9219 > RGZA01 > RGZA01. Next base: position 292,645 of record JAYRWY010000007.1, on the reverse strand, counting down.
CGATATGGCTGATAATGCCAAAGCCTGGCAAAATCATGATGTACACTTCAGGGTGACCAAAGAACCAGAATAGATGCTGGTACAGCAACGGGTCACCGCCGCCAGCTGGATCAAAAAAAGTTGAACCAAAGTTGCGATCCGTGAGCAACATGGTAATAGCACCGCCGAGCACTGGCACAGCAAGCAACAGCAAGAAGGCAGTAATCAACATCGCCCATGCAAATAATGGCATCTTGTGCAATGTCATGCCGGGAGCGCGCATATTAAAAATGGTGGTAATGAAGTTTACCGCACCAAGAATGGATGATGCACCAGCAAGATGGAGTGCAAAGATTGCCATATCGACCGAAGGACCACTTTGACCTGAAGTAGCTAACGGTGGATAGACGGTCCAACCTGTACCTGCACCTTGTCCTACAAATGCAGAACCCAACAACAGCAAGAAGGAAGGAACCAATAGCCAGAAGCTGATGTTGTTTAGACGCGGGAACGCCATATCAGGCGCACCAATCATGAGCGGCAAGAACCAGTTACCAAAGCCGCCAATCAAGGCGGGCATCACCACAAAGAATACCATGGTAAGACCATGAGCGGTCACCAGAACATTCCACATCTGGCCATCGGCGATGTATTGCAAGCCAGGTTGTTGTAATTCCATTCGCATAATGACGGAGAATAAACCGCCAATCAAACCAGCGATGATCGAAAATATTAAATAAAGTGTGCCGATATCTTTATGGTTGGTTGAACAGAACCAACGTGTAAAAAAGCTCATTTTATGATCATCTGCGTGATGTGCATCATGGTGTGCTGCTGACATTATTCGTAACTCCTGAGGGATAGTTTAATTAGCGTTGAGTGATAACTGAATTGGATTGAAGCAGCGATTGCTTGGTCTTCTTAGCATCACCATCTGCGCCGGTTTTCTTGGCAACCCATGCCGCAAACTTTTCTTTGCTGACGGCTTCAATCACTATGGGCATGAACGCATGACCCGTGCCGCAAATTTGCGAGCATTGGCCATAATAGACGCCTTCCTTATCAATCTTCAGCCATGTTTCATTCAAGCGGCCTGCGACAGCATCTTTACGCACGCCAAGGGAAGGAATAGCGAAAGAGTGGATTACATCGGATGACGTTGTGTACACGCGAACCTGGGTGTCTACGGGCAAGACCAAACGGTTATCTACTTCGAGCAAACGTAATGGCTTTTCAGAGTTGTAAATCCAGTTTGGCGCTGCATCTTTGAGAGCAGCATCAATCTGTTCTTGGGTCTGCTTGGTGCCATCCCAAATTGGGCGGCTATCAAATGATTCAACCTTCTGATCAGGCATTTCATAAGACCAATACCATTGGTGAGCAGTAGCCTTAAGGGTCATTTCCGGATTGGGTGTCTTGTCTACATAGTACAACAGTTTCATCGATGGAATTCCCACGATGACTAATATCAAAACCGGAATTGCGGTCCAAACTACTTCAAGAAGAGTGTTGTGCGAAAAGTTTGCTGGTTTTGGGTTTGCCTTAGCATTGAAGCGCACGATGACATAAATCAACAGGCACAAAACAAAGATCGTAATTAACGTGATAATCACCAGCATAAAGTTATGGAAATCATGCATGCGGTGTTTGGCAGGAGAAAAAGCGGCCTGAAGATCGAGCCCCCAGGGGATAGGCGCGCCTACCGAGTACTGTTCTGCTGCGAATGCTGGGGTTGCTAGGAGTGAAAAAGTTGCAAACAATGCAAATAAACGTGATAACACGGTGTATATCCTCTTGAGCTGGATAGCTTGTCTAGATTTTGTAGTCAGGTCAGTTTCGGGACGGCATAAATGAATCGCCACCCGCGATGCGAACGGCTTTAATTAGCATGAAATAATGGGGTGTATAAGCAAAATAGTTGGCTGTGCATAACAAGATGCATAGGTGTTGCCTTATTGAAGGTTGCGCCTGCACACACACCAATAATACTGTTATATATCATATACTTAACTGATTTTTTGCAGCTAATTTAAGTTGCGGTAGTTTTCTAGATAGCTTTGGAACAAATCCACATCTGTCATCAAGGTCTTCATGGTTGAAGGATCGCGCGGCAAGCCTGTTTCTGGCTCGGTAAGAGTTTTGAAGAGTTCCTCTTGTGGCAGCCCCTTCATGGCAGCCCCAAAATCTGAGCGCAATTTACTCAGGCCCGCGGTGTCGTTGATTAAGGCTAGTGCAATTGCCCGACTGATAATCAACTGTGCAGTTTCAGATTTTAAACCTTCAGTCACGGGCGGCCCAATAAGTGCCTCCAATGTTTGAGCGGCATCAGCCCAATCCCGTGCACGCCAAGCCATATCCGCAAGTAATCTTGCTGAGTATTCACTGTTCACATTTTTTAAAATTGCTTTGGCATCTTGAACTTTATTCAAACTAGAAAGTGCTTTGGCTTTGAGCAAACTGCGTTCAATCTGCAAGTCTTCTGGCACAGACGGATCATCTGTATCTTTTAAAATATCCAAAGCTGCATCGGCCTTGTGATCAAGCAGATAAATGCCCGCAGCCTGTGTACCAACGCGTATCTTCATTGCGCCAGATAATCTATGCCGAGCTTGGTCAGCCAGCAACATTGCGGCTCTATCCAACAAATCGAGTGACACCATGCGCTGGGCCAGCGAACGGATAATCGCATCGCCTTCAGCGCCTGATGGTGCCAAATCATAGAAACGTTCATAAAGGCTAAGTGCATCTAGTGCGGAAACATCACGATTTTTGCTACCTAAAAACACATCACGAAACGCAAATGCCATTTCCATATGCAGTTGTTTTGCGGCTTCATTATCTGGCAATAAACTGAGTGCTTGTTTTAACGTTGCAAGCCCTTCTTCCATCTTGCCGCCTTCAATATAGAATTTTCCAATGCGTCGCAGCACGTCCAATTCCAGATCATCGCCGCGCCATGCAAAACGAAGACGTTCAAGTTTTTCTGCTGCCTGCAGAGGCGAAATTTTACCGGTGATTACTTCATAATCTGTCAGAGATAATTTTGCGCGCACACGATAGAGCTGATCGCGGCCGGAGGCTGCCTTGTTCCAATATACTTCGGCTCTGTCCAGGTGGTCGGTCAAACTCATTAGCACACCGCGCAAATAATTGACGGGGCCAGATTTCATATCCAGTTCAGGGCGGCGTTGGATAAGACGTTCCAATACTTTGGTTGCATATTGCTTATCTTTATTGGATATGGCGGATTCAATGGCGGTAATTGAAAAATCTGTAAAGAACGGCTCTGGATATTTATCAAGTACTTTATCCGAGCTTTGGAATAGTTCTGCAGCCTCTTTCCAATCCAGTGCCCGGGTTTTTGCAACTGCGCGCCACAGCTTCACTTCAGGATAATTCATAATATCGGGAAGGCTTAAATCATCCAGCGCGCCAGCATCATGGGTCAACACACGTACAGCACCACGCAAGGCCAAAAATTCACTGCGATGCAACAAATCAGGGACTTTTTGAACTAATAAATTTAAAAGCCCCGATGCCTCATGAGCATGGTTACGTGCAAAATAAAACCGCGCCATATTCAAGCGCACACGATCACGTTCGCTTTCCGGAACTTCGGCTAGTGTACGCTGCCAGTGTTGGCGCATTTCGGTATAGGACTTGGCGCTTGGGCCATACCAATCATTTAAATCAAACAACTGGTCTTTCATGGGGGTGTTGGCGCGCACATCGCTTTCCATGCCCGTGTCTTTGGACGGGGAAAGGCGCAACCCATGTTCATTCGTAATTTCAATACCCAGATTTTGACGCTTGATATCCACGGTATCTGTCAGGGGGTGAATAACAACCCCTTGTTCAGATGGTACAAAGCGGAAATCTGCGAAGCGATATGCCTGACGCACGGCTTGACTAGATCCTTCAAGCGGAACAATCACCAATTCATCGCCTAATTCGGGATCAACAAAATGCACCGCATCATCTGCTTTGCTAACGGGAATAATAATTCGCGCGCCAAGCGCATAATCCGGCTGGGCGGTTACTGTTAAACTGATTGGGGCGGTTGGAATTTTTTTTGAAGCAAGAATTGTCCATTTGGTATCATCACGGTTGCTACGCAAATTTAAATCTTGCGGCATATAAAACCGATACACTGTACCGGTTGGTGATTGTAAACTTTCCAGAGTGACGCGCGGCATTTCACGCAGCATCGCTGATAGGGGCAATGTGAATTTTTTGCCAAAGACAATGTAGACATAATCTGCCCGGCGATAGATTGCAGCGCCCGCAACAATCCCGGGATCTAGCGTAACCAGCGGAACCGCATCATTACCGATATCGTCCAAATTCGGGGGAAGTGGTGCATTGGATGGTTGCAACGCCAATAAAGGTTGAACCGCCGGCTCGGAATTCGTAGTGGGTTTGGCTTCTGAAGTTGCTTCTGAAGTTGTTGCTGGCGTTGCATCCGAATGAGTTGCTGCAACTGGCGCTTCACCAGCAATTGACATGGCCTGAGGCAGATTGGATGAAGACGCCGATGCCGTCATGACCGGCGCCTTGCCATGATAGAAATCGACAATCACCAATCGGCCTTGCTGAATTTGTTTTGCCACAATATCAGGTGCCAAAAATAACTTAACACGGTTTACACCTGCATCCATGACCTGTTGGGTTCGCACGATGCTGGAGAGACGACGTTTGGTTACAGGCGATAAATCAATAGACGTGGATTGAGAAAAATGGATATCAACTTCTTGGCCATTTTGTAGAAAACTATAGCTGACTTTAGCCGGCCAATCGAAGACCACACGTTCATACTCATCATGGATGCCGGCGCGCACAGATGCCTGCATCTGCAAAGGCCGGGCAGCAATCGGCGCGGAAAGATGAGCTGAAGCAGGGTCATCTGAAGACTGCGCATGGCACGGCATGGCTGGCAAACTGGTGCCAAACCCCAAAAGCAATGCTGACCATACAAGAGGGTTAGTTTTCAAGATGAACCGCGGCGACGACACTGGAAAGAGAGCAAAAATACCACTTCCAGATTGACCGATTTCAGCAAAAACAACAAGGGTTATGGCGATTCAATGCCCGCCTTTGAAGCTAGCCAAACAGCTTGTCGATATCGTCCTGTTTAATGGCGGTATCCGCAGCTTGCGGGCCATTAAGCAAGTGTTTCTCGGTGTCCGTTGCCTTGGATACATTTAGGCCAACAAGGCCCGAGTTCTTTTCAATTTGAAAACCTGCATCATCCAAGGCCTTCAGCAATAATGATACCTGCCCGTCAATATGTTTCAGGGTACGCACCACCTTGGTGATACGCTGTCCGGTGATATCCTGAAAGTTACATGCCTCGTAAATTTTTGTGACCTGATCGGTAAGCTCTTGCTGTAAGGGTTGTGCTTGCTTACCGGCTATCGTCGTAATGGCATCGCAGCAATCCATAATCTTATTGGTTGCATCTTCGGTTGCACCAATAACTTCGTCGAGCTGGTCGGTTGCGCTTGGGATATGTTCGCCGCTGATGGCATCGGCGCGAATATTAGCGATTTCCTGCTTTGCATTTGCAATATATTGGGCCAATGCCGCCAACTGGTCATATACCTGATGATTGGTTATGCGCGCAGCTTTAAGGGTATCAATTGCAGCAGCAATTAATGCATGCGGGGCTTGTTTTCCTGTGGCATCACCAAGCTGCGCCAAGGCTTTTTCCAGCGTTTGCTGCAACTCGTTGTCAAACCCACTCATTATTGCGTCCCTTCACGTAAAGCAATCTGGCTGATTGTTATATGATTAGAATTGTCCCAGCACAGTTACAATTTTTGACTTCAGTGTTTCGGCGTTAAACGGCTTTACAATATAATTGTTTACACCAGCCTGTTTGGCAGCCACCACGTTTTCAGTTTTGCTTTCCGCGGTTACCATAATGAACGGAGTTGCCTTCAACTTTGCATCTGCGCGAACTTCTTTTAATAGCTGCAGACCGGTCATTGGTTCCATATTCCAATCAGAAATAATAAGGCCATAATCTTTTTCACGCAGCATACCCAGAGCCATACCGCCATCGGTCGCTTCATATACGTTTTTGAAACCCAATTGCTTGAGAAGATTGTTCACGATACGCAGCATCGTTTTGTAGTCATCAACGATGAGAACGTTCATATCCATATTCACAGCCATGGGAATGCTCCTTAACGTGGCAAGTATGTGTGAGAATTACTAAATGTGACTTTCGTCGGAATGCCTATTGTTAGCCGCGAGGGTTTAACAAAGCCTTATTAGGGCGCATTTTTTATCAAGGTTTTTTCAAGAACTTTACAGTTTGTTCATACTATTTGTTCTGGGAAACGAACAATCACATGACGATATGACTAATGGACAGTATTGCAGGTGTTATGGCGGCGTTGGTAATGGCTTCTTATCCATTAGCGCAGATGTAACCTGCTTTGCCTTTTGCGGATCCATTGCCGCTAGAATGGGAGCAACACGGGACTCTTTCATATTTGTAATCACACTTAGTAAAATCGGCAAATCAAGCGCATCAAAAATATGTGCTGCGTCTTTCGGCTTCATGATTTCATAAATTTTAACAAGACTATCTGTTTTTGCTTTTTGTTCTGCCGATGCGGCACTAATGGCTTGGCGTACTTGTTCCTGCATCGTTTTAAGATCACCAAGTTTTTTATCAATTCGCTGTTCGGTAATTTTTAACAAAGCTTCACGTTGATCAATATCACGTGCTTGCTTGTCTAATTCCTGGCGGCGTTCCGAAAGACGCTTGAGAATATTGACCTCAGCGTCTGAAAAGTTTTCGGGATCACCCGATATGACCGGATCAGTATTTATCGGATCCGGCTTTTCGTCTTTAGCTGCATCTTTGCCTGCCTCGCCTTCTTTGGCTGCGCCATCTTCCTTCTTAGAATGCTTGGCATCATTTTCGGCCTTGGCTTCAGGTTTATCTGCTTCCTTGGCTGCTGTTTCAGCTTGTGCAGGCGCGATGGCTTGAACGGTCTTTCCGTTCATAATGTCATGGGTTACATCCTGGATGCGTAATCCCATCATGACCACAGCAAAAAAGATAAATACAAACATGCCAGAACGCGCAGGAATTCGAAAGTCAGGCTTAGGCGGGATGGTTGGTAATGGGCGCTGTTCAAACATGCTATTTCATCTTTTCTAATGCTTGCAACAATTCGCGTTCAGCCAGCGAGCGTGGCTGCTCTTTAGCTTCTTCTTTTTCAACTGGTGCGGGTTGCGTCTCGGCTGCTTTGGAGGCTTTACGTGCGCCAAACTGCAAACCGGATACAGGGGCGGCTTCTTCTACTGGAGCATTGATGATTGGCGCATTTTGTTCTGCGCGTTTAACCCAAGTTGGAACTGTTTTACCCTGTGAAACATCTTGAGTTGGCGCGGCATCAACTTTCTTGACCTGCTGAGTAACCGGCTCGGTCTTTTGTTTTTGTATGTCATGAACTGCAGATAACGGTTTTTCTGCTGCCTTGGTATCCACGGCTTTTTCAGGTGATTTTTCGTTGCGTTGTAATCTTGCCTGCTTTGCATCGCTTTGCGCAGCAGATGCGCTATCTGACAGGCGGCTTGCGACTTTATCTGCTGCTTCAACCAGAAAGCTTAACTCATCGCGCAACCCTTGTGCTTTGGCTAAATGTCCTTCTACATCCTCGCCTACATCACGGGCGGTATCTTGCAAATCGCGAATGGCTTTTTGTGCACGGGTGATATTTCCCGAAAAATCGCTTAGAAACTTTTCCATATCCATGCGATTTTTATGTAAGCCATTTAATGTCTTTTGTAATCGCCAGACAAAAACAATGCCCACCGCCATCACAACGATAAAAATCACATTCAAAATAATATTCAGCGTCATCGTTCAGCCCTCACGACTCACCAGGGCGTTTGATTTTTTCTTCTTCGATCATCACAGCTATGCGGCCGTTTTTGCTGCCCATGCGCCCACGGAACAGTGACACCTCGCCACTTCGTAGCTCAACCATGCTGTCTGGCTTAACGTTGAGAGGCACAAACGTTCCTGGCTTTAAATTCAAAATATCATAAAGCGGCATGCTCATCTCATCGAGGACCGCATGCATACTCATATCTGTCGTCAACAATTCATTGCCCAAGTGGGTTTCCCAAATGGAATCGCGACCAAATTTTTCACCCATGAACATTTGCAGCAATAGTTCACGAACCGGTTCCAGCGTTGCATAGGGAATAATGATTTCAAGGCATCCACCGCGATCTTCCATATCAATACGCAGCTTGACCAGCACCGCAGCGTTTGCTGGTCGTGCAATCGTCGCAAAGCGCGGATTGGTTTCAAGACGATCAAAGCGGAAGTTCACCTGGCTGAGAGGATCAAACGAACCGCTCATATCAGCCAAAATGACATGCACCAATCGTTCAACCAAGTTCCGTTCAATGGTGGTATAGGGGCGACCTTCAATACGCATTGCGGCCGTACCGCGGCGACCACCAAGCAAAACGTCAACGATAGAGTAAATCATAGCACTATCGACGACCATCAAGCCAAAGTTATCCCACTCTTCCGCCTTAAACACCGCAAGCATGGCCGGCAATGGAATGGAATTCAGATAATCGCCAAAACGAACGCTGGAAATTTGATCAAGGCTGACCTCGACGTTGTCAGAAGTGAAGTTACGTAGTGAGGTAGACATCATACGCACCAAGCGGTCAAAGACCACCTCGAGCATCGGCAAACGTTCGTAATTAACCAGCGCGGAATTAACCAGCGCCATAATGCCTTTGTTTTCGTCGCTATCATCTGCGCCGCCAAACCCAAGCAAGCTATCGATTTCATTTTGGCTAAGAACACGGGTATCACCGCCTTCCACACCCATGGCCGCAGCCATGTCATCTTCACCGCCAGCTGGCGCGGCGCCTTCGCCCGACATCGCGGCCCATTCGGCCGCCATGCGTTCTTCTTCACTCATTGCCTTGTCACCAGGCGTATTTTCATCAGCAGGCGTCATAGGATGCCCTCAGTTATAGTCATCATTGCACCAGCATTTGCTGGATCAGCACGTCTTTTACCTTAACAGGTTGGGCTGCTTCTGTTACGCGGAACAATAATTCTTCACGTAAACGATAAAGCCCAGCCGAACCACGCAAATCATCTAGCCGTAACTCACGCAAATAGGTCTGGAAGTTATCTATAATGCGCGGTTTGATTTTTTCAATAACTGCTTTGTCTTCTTCGGCTTCTAATTCCAACTGAATGACTAGCTTCAAGAAAACCTGGCGTTTACCGTCTGTTTGCAGGTTTACGACCACTTCGCCCATGTCATAAAATATTGGCCCTGCGTGTTCATCTTTTTTACCGCCATGACCATCGCCTGATGCTGCGCCATGACCCTCGGCTTTTTCGCCTTCCTTGGCTGCACCATGGCCATCTGCCTGTTCGGCACCAGCTTCTGGTTTCTTAGGACCCAGCACACCGGAGAAAACCAAACCCGCAGCAATTGCACCAAGCAACACCACCGCACCAGCTGCGATGATAATAATCATTTTTTTGGAAATCTTTTTCTTGCCTTCTTCACCGCCCGCAGCTTCGCCTTCTGCTTCACCTTCTGCGGCAGCGCCTTTTTTTTCTTCCTTCTTATCTTTGTCGTCGGCTTTCTTTTCTTTTTTATCAGACACTGCAAAACCTATTAGGCAAAAACCATTTCAGGGAAGCGGACCAAATGAGCATTTCATCTGAAGCCCTTAGACGTTAACACTTTAACAAAAACATGGTTAACAACTTCTTGAAAGAAAAAAATTAGCTCTTTCAATCGGTTATTCGCCAGTATGGCGGCAAAACCATACCCCCTCCTTGCCAGTTCTGTGCCATATCTATGCCGGATGGGGGTAAAAATGACCCCAAAATTAATCCTCCAACAGCTCAAATCATAGGCTGTTCCATGCATCACCGCAGACTAAGAGTCTGAAATAAAAGAAAAAACTATATTGGCACAGCGCGTGCATAGGAAAGCCTTGTGACGAGTGGGCGCTAAAAAGATCCAACGCACACCTAAGAGAGAGGAGTAAGGCCAAATGGAATCGCCGGTATATGTTTTGCTATCACAACAAGAAGCTCTGCAGCGGCAGATGGACATTGTTGCGCAAAATATTGCGAACGTGAACACCACTGGCTTTAAGTCAAACGATGTTCTGTTCCAGGACTACTTGGTTAAGCCAGATAAAAAGTTTTCCCATCACATGGTGCTAGATAGGGCAACCTTGCGAAACACAGCGCAAGGTTCGTTCACGCGCACAGACAATCCACTTGATATCGCAATTAGCGGACAGGGATATTTTGCTGTACAGACCCCGCAAGGAATACAATATACCCGTCAAGGTGCATTCCAAATGGATGCCGAAGGAAATATAGTCACCGCGGACGGCTACCCGATTTTATCGGGCGGGGGATCAACCATCGCCATCCCTACCAACGCAAAAAGTATTCAAATCAGCTTGGACGGCACCATTTCCACCGATCTTGGAAAAATTGGCCGGTTACAACTTGTCAAATTCAATAATGAACAATTGATGAAGCAAACCTATGGCGGGTTTTATTCCACTGATGAAGCGCCAGAAGTTGATGAAGAAGCACAACTACATCAAGGCATGGTGGAAGCATCTAATGTTAAATCCGTTCAGGAAATGACCCATGTCATAGAAATTTCCAGAGCTTATGAACGGATTGCCCGTTTAATTGACTCAGAAAATCAACGTTTAACCAACGCCATTCGTTCACTAGGGAAAGTGGCATAAAGGGAGATAGACCATGCGTAGTATGTTAATCGGCGCAACCGGTATGCAGGCACAAGAGTTAAATGTGGAAGTGATTTCCAATAATATTGCCAACATCTCGACCACTGGCTTTAAGCGTATGCGCGCTGAATTCCAGGATATGATTTACGACAACATTCGTCGCCCTGGCTCAACCTCCACCGATGCCGGCAATATTGTGCCAACAGGTATTCAGGTAGGTATGGGTGTGCGCCCAGCCGCCGTTTACCGTATCAATTCACAAGGAAACGTAACCATCACCGATAATCCGTTAGATTTATCGATAAGTGGTCGCGGCTTTTTCCAAGTACTTTTGCCGGATGGTAGCACCGCCTACACCCGCGCAGGCTCCCTTCAGCTGAATGCCGAAGGCGTCATCGTAAATGCAGACGGCTACCCCATTCAGCCATCCATCACTATTCCCAATACAGCAATTGATGTCACCATCAACTCCAGCGGCGAAGTTTTGATTAAGCAAGATGGTACAACCTCACTCAGCAATGTTGGACAGTTCCAGTTGGCAAACTTTGTAAACCCAGCAGGGCTTGAAGCAACCGGCAACAACTTGCTTAAAGAAACACCCGCATCAGGAACGGCAACCACGGCGGTGCCTGCATCAGCAGGCTTTGGTGAAATTCGCCAGGGTGCCATTGAAAATTCTAACGTTAACGTTGTGTCGGAAATTACCAGCCTGATTACCGCGCAACGCGCTTATGAAATGAACTCACGTGTCATCAAAGCATCTGATGAAATGATGAGCACTGTCAGCCAGCTGCGTTAATAAGGATACAGGATTATCGCCATGAACCGCGCTCAAAAGCTCCTCCTCCTCCTCGCCGCAAGTTTTTCTGCCTGCATGGCCGCACCATGCATCGCCGCAACAACTCGCGGCGAGGTTCTTTTAGAAGGCGCTAACATCACGCTTGGGGATGTGTTTTTGAATGCCGGCGATAAAGCAGGTCTGATTGTAGGCCAAGCACCTGCACCAGGACAAAAGCTTGTACTCGATGTAACGGCGCTCAATCAGATTGCCCGCTCAAGTGGATTTGATTGGAAACCGGAGAATAATTACGAACGGATGGTTGTTATACGTGATAGCAATTCACTGAATGCAGCAAAAATTAAAGAGCTAGTTATTGCAGAACTTGGAAAAGTCGTACCCAACAAAGATCTGGACGTTGCATTAGATAACCAATCTTTGGAAATTCACCGCGCAAAAAATGAGCCTCTTAGCTATCATTTTACCGAAGTGAAATATGATCCGCTTAAAAACCGCTTTGAAACCAATTTGCTGGTTGATAAGGCCGGATCGAACGATGCGGATGTCATTAAAGTAAATGGCAGAGCCATGATGATGGTACAGGTTGCCATTCTCAATCACAACGTAACCACAGGCGATGCCATTACGGAGCGTGATATTGAATGGTCGCGCGCACCCGCAGACAAAGTTGGCGGTGACGCTGTTACCGATGCATCACGGCTTGTAAATGCCGAAGTTCGCCGCAGTTTGAATGCAGGCAGCGTGCTGCACATTCGCGATTTACGTGGAGCAAAAATGGTGACCAAAGGCAGCATTATTACCATCGCTGTTGAAACCCCTTACATGACACTGAATACACAGGGCCGCGCGATGGCAGATGGTGCAATCGGCGACACCATTCAAGTGTTAAACACCCAAAGTAATCGTTCGGTAGATGCCGTAGTCGTTGCAAGCGGCAAAGTATCTGTATCGCCCGTGAATACCAAAACCAAAGTAGCCGTGAAGTAATATTGAGGAACAGAACATGAAAGCAAATTCTTTTATCAACATGATCATGCTCACCAGCGCGTTGGTCAGCCTCAGCGCGTGCAATGCAGGAAAGCGCCTTTCCGAGCTTGGCGAAGCCCCTGCCCTGAGTTCAGTTGAAAATCCTGCCAAGCTTGCGGGTGCAGAACCTGTGCAATTTCCTATGCCACAAAAGGAAGAATATAAGCATCAAGCTAACTCCTTATGGCAGGCTGGCGCACGTCAATTCCTGAAAGATCAGCGCGCAGGCAAGGTTGGTGACATTTTGACAGTCATCATTCAAGTGGCTGACAAAGCATCGATTAAAAATGAAACCAAGCGTTCCCGCACAACCAATGAGGACGATAGCGCACCAAAACTCTTGGGCTTTGAAACAAAGCTACATAAATATCTGCCTGAAGCTGTCGATCCGACCAGCTTGCTAAGTTATAAGGGTACTACGCAGAATGATGGTAAAGGTGAAATCACCCGCCAAGACAGCATTAATTTGCGCGTAGCCGCAGTGGTTACCCAGGTTCTGCCCAATGGCAATCTGGTGATTGCCGGCAAACAAGAAATGGCTGTGAATTATGATATGCGCGAATTGAAAGTTACCGGCGTAATTCGTCCAGAGGATATCAGTTCACAAAACGCCATTAATTATGACCAGATTGCCGAAGCCCGTATTTCATACGGCGGTCGCGGTCAGATCATGGATGTTCAGCAAGCCCGTTATGGCACCCAGCTAATGGATATCATCTTCCCGTTCTAATGACGGGATAGTATCCGCTACTTCAAGGTTTCCGGGTCTACGGATGCATGCTGCTTATCCCATGCATTTCTAAACCGCATCGCCAAGTCAATGAAGCCGTTAATCAGCGCGCCATTATGTGTGGATTTTGCAGATGATACCATCATGCCATCATACCAGAGCATGATTGGAACTTTGCGGCGATACATGAGCGGCGGAACACGAAACGTATATTGCACAGACACCTTATATTGAATCCATGAAATGCAGTTAATGACCAGATCCTGCATGCTGATAATTTGTGGCTCGGCTTCCACTGTAACTACATCAGAAATCAGATTATCAGCCTGGGCTTCGTTGACCAATGGAATGGCACCTTCGCGTAAGCGTTCGACAAAGAAGTGAAAAATCATATCCTTCTTCATGCCGCAATCATTGACCAACGCCTCATCCGGCATTTTCAAATCTTTGATAACAATACGGCTCCAGCCATATAGTGGCGGCAAGATGATATTGCTGGATGGATTGGGGCGATCGGACAACTCCGGTGCGACATAGATTTTTTTGGCAGGATTTGCCACATCATTGCTTTTGGGCTTTGGTTCCGATTTTGGCGCTGGGGGCGGCTGTTCGGGCAGCGGCAAGGCCTTGGTATTGGTTAGAACCGAATTTCTGGATTGTGCTTCTGGTGGCTGTTTGCCAGCTGTTGGCGATTGCTGGGCATCCGCACTACCCGCAGCAAGGCATAATAAGGTGACCGAAAGAATACTGACGAAGTGTTTAATCACGAAGAACCCCTTTAATCACCGAAACCATCGGATTGGTTATTCCATTACCACTAAACTTATTCGTCGCGCTGCGTTCGCTCCATGCGCTCATGGCGCTCTTGTGCTTCAACCGATAAGGTTGCAACGGCGCGCGCTTCTAAACGCTTAATGCCAATTGGCTCACCAGTTTCTTCACAATAGCCATATGTATTTTCATCAATACGGCGAAGCGCTTCTTCAATCTTGTTAATAAGCTTGCGTTCACGATCTCGTGTACGAAATTCCAGCGACTTGTCGGTTTCCAATGTCGCACGATCTGCAATATCGGGTTCTTGCATGCCGCCATCTTCTTGCAATTCCTGCAGGGTGGATGAAGATTCTTGCAGCAACTCGGCTTTCCATTTCAGAAGTTTCTGACGGAAATATTCCAACATGACCGGGTTCATGTATTTTTCTTTTTCCGTTGGCTTATAATCGGGCGGAAGAATTACTGAACTCATAAAATCGGCTCCCCAAGACTTGGTAGGCTATTAAAAGGATAGGTGACTTTCTTGGCGGGATTTTGTCCGTTTTGCAACTCTTTAGATGCAAACCGTTAACAAGCAGGTCATTAAAAGGGCTTAAAAGCCATATTTGGCGAGCTCTACCCTGGCGCGCAGGTCCACATCATCAAGAATCTGGTTAAGATTGGGATCATCCGCTTTGATTTTTTCACTTTGAATGGCGGCCGACAATTTCAGCAGTTGCGCACGGGTCAAGGTTCCGCAGGCAAGCGCCAATCGCAAATCATCCATCTCGTCCAGCAATGCCTGAGCACGTTTTTTGCCTTTAGATTCACGCTGGGTTGCGTCATCCACTTCCTGCAAGCCAATCAACGCACTGATGCCGCCAATACCCGATGCACCGCCAACGCCTTGCGCACCACCTACCCCATCATCCGAAAGATGTGAGGAGAAGTTTGTACTGCCGGTTTTTTCGCTTTTTCCAGCTTTACGCACCGGTTGTGTTCCGCGTACGCCGCCAGGTCCATCAACTTTATTTATCAAGTGGTATCGCCTTATAAAAAGTTACTGGGCAAAACTTATGGCGTGGCAGTAATGCAGTTGCCTTCATCACTTACTATCCATTGAATCTCACTATAGCACTTTGCGGGATGGCTCTTAAAGGCCAGTTAACGCAAAACAAGAAACATTCCAAAAAGCACATAAGTTTCAGTGCATTGCCGCATAAATGACGCGGCAACTCTTACCTGTCATCGAATTATTTGCGTTTTCGTAACGACTGTTTTTTGATTATTTTTCCTTATTTGTCAATTAGTTAGCAATGAGCGAATTTGGCACGAGTTTCGCATAATGAACCATTGGAGAAGGAGCAACCAATGTCTCAATTCGGCAAAACACGTCACGCTAAGATGACAAACCAATCACCTATCGCAACCTTATGCCTGGTTGCATTGATGGCCATATCGCAGCTCGTTGCGAATAATGCCCACGCCACAACCGCACGCATTAAAGACATCGTTGATATTGATGGTGTGCGCGACAACATGTTGGTGGGTTATGGTTTAGTCGTTGGATTGAATGGAACTGGTGATAGCCTCAGCAACTCACCGTTCACGGCAAAAAGTTTGGTGGGCATGCTTGAGCGCTTGGGCATTAACACCCGCGGTGATTCATTAAAAACCAAGAACGTTGCTGCCGTGATGGTTACCGCAACACTTCCTCCTTTCTCAGCGCAAGGTTCACGAATTGATGTCACCGTTTCAACACTTGGCGATGCCAAGAGTTTGTCAGGCGGCACGTTGTTAGTTACGCCATTAATGGGAGCGGATGGCGAAGTATATGCCGTTGGACAAGGTTCATTAGTCATTGGCGGCTTTAGCGCAACGGGCAACGCAGCATCGGTAACAAAAGGCGTTCCGACATCTGGTCGTATTGCCAATGGTGCAATTATTGAACGTGAAATCAACTTCGAGCTGGCTGATATGCCGAACCTGCGCTTGAACCTTCGCAACCCCGATTTCACCACCGCAAAGCGGATTGCCGAAGTAATCAACAATGAGTTGAAAGGCGAATACGCGGTTGCCGATGACCGTTCTAATGTCACCGTTCAAATTCGTGATAAAAGCAAAAACAAGCTTGTCTCGCTGATCACCCGAATTGAACAACTCCAGGTAACCCCAGATGAAGTTGCCAGAGTTGTCATTGATGAACAGTCAGGGGTTATTGTCATGGGCGATAATGTGCGCATCAGCCGTGTCGCAATTGCACAAGGCAACCTGACCGTGCGCATTACAGAAACCCCACAGGTTTCACAGCCCGGCGCATTATCAAATGGCACGACACAAACTGTAGACAGAACCGACATCGATGTCAGCGAAGGTGAAGGTAAGAAACTTGCGGTGTTCTCACCAGGCGTCACTTTACAAGAATTGGTTCAAGCCCTGAATGCATTGGGCATTGGCCCACGTGATATGATAACCATTCTTCAATCCATTAAAGCTGCTGGCGCCTTACAAGCAGACATACAGGTCATCTAATGCTGGATACACTTGCGGATAACAAACCATATCTACCACCACTTATTCCCGATGCGCAGGCAGCTGGCAATTTAGTGAGATCAAAAAAAGCAACCCCTGAAGAAGCAGCCAAAGCTGCTGGTGATTTTGAGGCTGTGTTCTTATCACAAATGCTTGCGCCGATGTGGGCTGGTGTGGGGCAGGACAACTACCTTGGTGGTGGCTCAGCCGAAGATACTTATCACAGCATGTTGGTCAACGAATATGGAAAATTGCTTTCTAAAACTGGCGGATTAGGCATTGCCGACGCGGTGAAACGCGAGATGCTAAGAATGCAGGAGAAGCACTCATGATGCAGACAGCAACCCCGCAGAACACCGCCACCCAACCAGCAGCTGCAATGGCAGCAACACAAGCAACTGGCGCAAAAGATCTGGTAAATAAGCTTCTTACCCTCATGGGTGAGCTGAGCCAGGTAATGCTTGATGAAATGCCAATCATCGAGAGTCGGGATTATACCAACAAAGAACATCTCATGCGTCGCAAACAAGAATTGACCATGGATTATCAATCCACGTTGAAGGTATTTGAACAAAACCAGTCTCTACTAACTCAGCTTAGCAAAGAAGATATTGCCAAGCTGCGTGAAAGCGGAAAAATACTGGACGATGTCACGGAAAAAAATGCCATTGCACTGCGTGTTGCCCACCACGCCACCGAGCATTTACTTAGAGTTGTCATTAATGAAATCCGCAAAGATTTGCATAAAGAAAGCGGTTATTCAGGCCGCGGAGTAATGGCGCTGGCTGAATCCCATCACGCGCGGCCAATCTCAATTAATCAACGCATCTAGCGTATGATTGCAACGGCAGAAAATGCCGCCAGCCCGTATTTACAGCACGCCTATTTAAAAAACCATGCAAGGTATACAGCTGCTCAACTTATTGTTTTTAAATAGTTTTTCTTGAATAAGCACTTGGCACACGATGTGCAATGTCCATCTACAGAGTAATCCTGAGCCGCAAGCGGCCAACTGAATGACAGGCAATTGAATATCATGGTTTCAACAAGCGATACAGCCAAGCAAATCCAGTTCAGCAGCCTGAAGCAAGACGCCGCCGAGGCAGCGTTTAAGGCTCGCCATAGCTTTGGTTCATCAGACGCATTCAAACAAATTTTTGATGGCATTGACAAAACCGCAAAGAATGTCGAAGCGCCAAAAGAATGCACACATGAACCAGTGCGGTCAGATGCTGGCAAAAAAATCCGCGAAAAACACCATTCACATTCATCAAAGCCTGTCAATGATTCATCCGACAAGCATGCCGATTGCGATATGCCCGAGAAGTCTGACAAAGCAGACAAGTGTGATGATGCTCAGACCGCACCCAGCAATCAAACTGAAAAGCACGCACATAGCAAAAAAGCACATGGCAAATCGTCTGAGCATGGTTGCGGCCATCACCATTGCGATGAAGAAGAAAACAATGAAACAGCAGACGCAGAAGATACAGCCCAGGATGCACAAACCATTGCAACAAACGACACACCAACAGATATTATTGCTGTTGATACCAATGTCGCAGACCAAGAAAGCAGTGATGTAGCACCTGAACTTTGCTTTGCCGATATAACTGATGAAACGTTAGCACAGGAACAAGAAGTAGCGGCCACACCGGTTGGCGACACTGATGATAAGGCCCTCCCTATAACAGGCGATAAAAACCTGACGCCTATTTTACTTGCTAATTTGCAAGGCGGTCTGAATATCGAAACTGCAGATGTAACCGAAACCAAAAGCGCCGGGCCATTACCTGGCAACTTTCAAAAAGCTGTTGAAGTGCCTCAGAAGCCAGCGCATGAAAAAACTGCGGCTGCGAAGAATGATGAGGAAGCAAACCTCCTCCTTCCAGATACTCTTGAGGCAGAAGCTGGCCTTGACCAACACTTTGCGATTAAAGAAGCGAAAGAAGAAGCGAAGACTGAACGCGAAGCCGTCAAGCAAGCGAACAACAAACATGCCGACCACATAGATTTTCTGCAGGGCAAATTCTCTGCACCCGAAACCCACCCCGCCGCCAGCGACCGCGCGATTTCCGTAGCACAGAAAGCTTCGGACTCCTCCGCACCCACCCTTAACGGATCTGCTGGCGGCGGATCCCCCATGATAACGAAGGGCGCGATTATTAGCGCTGTAGCAACTGGCCTTGCTGGTGCACATAGCATGCAAGGCGACCCACAAGTGACCTTTGCCGGCACGCTTCGAGCAACAAAGGAAGCGCAAACCAGTATGATGGCACCCAATGAGCAGGTTGCCGTCCATCTTAACCGCATGGCAAAATCAGGAACCAGCCAATACGATTTGCAATTGCACCCTGCCGAATTGGGCCGCGTAGATATCCGCCTAGAAATCAATAAGGATGGAGCCGTGCAGGCAACCATCACCGCTGATAACCAACAAGCATTTGACATGTTGCAAAAAGATTCACGTTCCCTTGAACGCGCCTTGCAACAGGCCGGTTTGCAGACTGATAGCGGCTCACTTAGCTTTAGTCTGCGTGGTGATAATGGTAGCCAAGCCCAGCAGCATGCCCAGCACAACCACGGAACTCCGTGGAATAAATGGATGGAAAAAACACTGCCTGAAGAGGCTATTCAATCCAAAATTTTATCATTTGATGTTAGCGCCGGCCCAGGCCGCGTTGATCTGCGAGTATAGGAGAGCAAACCATGGCCACCGCAACCACCCTTACCAAAACAGATACTTCCAATCCCTTAGCCAAGTATCAGGCCGCACCCAAGACTACTACCACTGATGCCAACAAAACCGCATTGGACAAGTTAACCGATGATTACACGACCTTCCTGAAATTGCTGACCACTCAATTGCAAAATCAGGATCCTACCTCCCCTATGGATTCATCTCAATTTACCCAGCAACTTGTTCAATATTCTCAGGTTGAACAGCAAATCAAATCAAATCAGAAGCTGGATACGCTTATCAGCAATCAGAATTCTGCTGGTGTTGGATCCTCATTGGGCTACCTCGGCAAAACAATCGAGATTGATGGCTCAGAATTTAACTATGATAACAACGGCGCATCTTTCAACTATACCTTATCGAACATTGCCAAAACAGTTAAAGTCGAAATTTATGATGAAAGTGGAACTTTGGTTCGCACACAAACCGGTGCATCGGGCACGCTTGGCAAACACACCGTGTTGTGGGATGGCAAAAATGACGAAGGCAAAGAACTGTCCAAAGGTGTATACAGCGTGAAGGTAACCGCAGTTGATGCATCCGGTGCAGCCGTTACCACCAAAGTCAGCACCAATGGAAAAGTCGATGGCGTTGAAAAAGATTCAAGCGGAGCCATTGTACTTGATGTCGGAAAAATCCAGGTGCCAACCGATAAAATCCTTGGCATTCATGATACGGTTGCCACCACCACGCCAACCACAACTACCACCACAGGCACCTAAATCGTTTATCGAATAAATGCCTTCAGCAATCCGATTGATTCCGGCGCAGCCCAGTTAGTTTCACCTGCGATGCGGCCAATTTCACGGCCTTGCTGATCAATCAAAATACAGTACGGAACGCCATTCGCCAACAGCGCCCGGCCAACAACATTTTTCGGGTCAGCATAAGTTGGCAAATTCAAACTTTTTTCTTCTAAATATTTTTTTACTAAGCTTGGCCCTTCTTTATCAACGCTGATAGGGAGAACCATGAATTTATCCTTGCCCAAGGTCTCTTGAAGATTATCGAGGGTCGGTAGTTCACGTGCGCAATAAGGGCACCATGTCGCCCACAATGTGAGCAAGACCAATTTACCGCGAAAATTACTGAGACTGACCTGCTGACCAGCTGCATCTTTGAACATGACGTCTGGGATCAACTTGGGTTCTGGCAACAGCTTAAAACCTGCCATCTGTCCTTGAAGAAGCTGATTTTGTGGCTGAACACCTGCTTGCTGAGCAATGACAGGCCGACTAAATGCCAATAAACCTAAAAAAATGAAGGCAAGGAAGCGAAAGGCTTGTAACAACTGGCTTTTTTTCTGCATAATCAACCACAGACCACAAATAAATGAAAAGACCATGTCAGATAAGCAGAAAAACACGCTCAGCAAAACAGAAAACAACACCACAGAGAACTCTATGTGGGGCGGTCGCTATGCCGCAGGCCCATCAGCCATTATGATGGCCATTAATGCCAGCATCAGTTTTGATAAAAAGCTGGCGCTGTATGACATTGAGGGGTCTATTGCACATGCGCAGATGCTGGGTGCTAAAAATATCATCAGCAAGGATGATGTCTCCAAAATCACTGCCGGGCTGACCTCTATTCGTGAACAAATTAAATCAGGCACGTTTGAATTTACCGATGCGCTGGAAGATGTTCATATGAATGTCGAGCACCATTTGACACAATCCATCGGTGATGCTGGACGCAGACTGCATACCGGTCGTTCAAGAAATGACCAGGTCGCCACAGATTTCAAATTGTGGATTAGGGATGCATTTGATTATCTGGATAGCCAAATAAAAGAATTGCAACGCGCCCTGATTACTCAAGCAGAGCAGCATGTTAATAGTGTGATGCCGGGCCTTACACATTTTCAAATTGCACAGCCGGTTAGTTTTGCCCATCACCTACTGGCCTATGTTGAAATGCTTGGCCGCGACCGTGATCGGGTAGTATCAGCGCGCAAGCGTGCAAATGAATGCCCTCTTGGCGCTGCTGCCTTGGCTGGCACGCCCTATCCGATTGACCGGATGATGACGGCCAAGGCACTTGGATTTGATCGTCCCACTGCCAACTCGTTAGACAGCGTATCCGACCGCGATTTTGTCATGGATTATGCGAGCACTGCATCCATCGTGATGGTTCATTTATCACGCCTTGCCGAAGAAATTATCCTTTGGATGAACCCGCAAATCGGGTTTATCACTCTTGGTGATCAGCTCACCACTGGCAGCTCGATTATGCCACAAAAGCGTAATCCCGATGCAGCCGAGCTTGTACGCGGCAAAACAGGGCGCGTCTTTGGCGTATTAATACAGATGCTTACTTTACTTAAGGCGCTGCCCCTGGCCTACGCCAAAGATTTACAAGAGGATAAAGAGCAAACCTTTATGGTTGCCGAAACCCTTGACCTTGCTCTTAGCGCGATGACGGCGATGGTGTTGGATATCAAAGCCAACACTACCGCGATGAAGGAAGCCGCCACCTTGGGTTACAGCACCGCAACAGATTTAGCCGATTGGTTAGTACGTGAACTAAAATTGCCGTTCCGTGATGCACATCATGTTACCGGTAAAATAGTAAAGCTGGCCGAGGATAAACAACTTCAACTACACCAAGTAGAACTTAGCGCGATGCAAGCTGTCGAGCCGCGTATCACGGCAAAGATATTTGATGTATTAAGCGTGGAAGCATCAATGAATAGCCGTACCAGTTTTGGCGGCACGGCACCCGCAATGGTCAAATCTGCAATCACTGAAGCAAAGAAAAGGTTCTTATAATGCTGCGCGTTCTGTGTACTGCAATGATTACTGGCCTTTTATTGTGTTGTGTCGCTTGCGGCAAACGACCGGAAGTGGTGGATGCGCCTGATGGCAGCGACCCCAAAGCTTATCCGCATACTTATCCTGATCTGTCAACGGATCCTGCAGGCGTTCCTATTTCTAAAAACTAATTCCTAATACTTACACTCATGACAAAACATATTGCTCACAAAAATTCCCGTCTGGTAATGGAGGAAGTTGATATTGCCGAGCTGGCAAAGACAATTCCGACGCCATTTTATGCCTACTCTTCTGGTACGATGCGGGCGCGGTATCAAGAATTATCGCAGGCCATTAACCACCCACGCGTAAAAATTTTTTATGCAGTTAAGGCAAATTCCAATATCGCCGTCTTATCCGTCTTGGGTAGAGAGGGTGCTAATATGGATATTGTGTCATCGGGGGAAATGAAACGCGCCTTGGCAGCCGGCATAGCTGGCAATCGGATTGTGTTTTCGGGTGTGGGCAAAACCGATGATGAGTTAGCATTTGCACTGCAAAACAATATCTATCAAATCAACGCGGAGTCCCTGCCCGAACTGGATGCCATCAACCGTGTCGCTGCAAAGCTGAATGTTAAAGCGCCCGTTGCACTGCGCGTAAATCCTGATGTCGACGCACAAACCCATGCCAAAATTTCAACCGGAAAAGAAGAAAATAAATTCGGCATCAGCTGGGACCATGTTGAAGATGGGTTCAAGCACGCCGCGTCATTATCGCATATTAATGTCATGGGCCTTAGCGCACATATCGGTTCGCAAATTACAACCGCCGAGCCTTTTATAAACTCGGCTGCACGCATGGAAGAAATGGTAGTACGTTTGCGTTCACTTGGACATACCATACAACGTATCAGTCTTGGTGGCGGACTTGGCATTCCGTATCAAAATGAAACCATCCCACTGGAAGCATTTGGCAAACTCGTTCACAATTTTGCAGACAAAATGAATTGCGATGTAGAATTGGAGCCCGGCCGATTTTTAGTAGGCGAATCTGGCGTACTGGTTACCAAGGTTATTTACGTCAAGGAAACTAACAGTAAAAAGTTTCTAATTGTCGATGCCGCCATGAATGACCTCATCCGCCCCACCTTGTATGAGGCATATCATCCTATTTCCAAGGTTATTGAAGCAGCTGCGCCACAGCCACAGCAAGTATATGATATTGTTGGCCCCATTTGCGAAACGGGCGATTTTTTGGCCGAAAACAGAGCGCTCCCCCCCTGTCAGGCTGGTGATTTAGTTGCTATATTCATGGCTGGAGCTTATGGCGCCACGATGTCATCCATGTATAATTCGCGGGCACTCATTGGCGAGATTCTGGTGGATGGCAAGAAAGCAGATGTCATCCGCAAACCGTTAACGATTGAACAGCAATTAATGTGGGAAACTATACCAAGCTAGACCTTGCATCCAATTACCCGTCACGAGTTAGATCATGAATATCCAGCCATCTAAGAAAAATATCGTCGGGCCACTGATCTTGGCTATCATAGGGATTGCGGCGGTTGGAGCCACGGTTGTCTGGAAAGACAAAACGATGGAGTTTCTGCAATCACTGAATCGTGGTGATGACGCGTCGCTTGCCAAGCAAAACGAACAAGACACCGAGCGTACCGCTAATTTAGCCCCGCCTGTCGTGACGTGGGTTTCTGGACCACAAACATCAGCACAAAACCGCGTTGCGATGTCATTTAAAGTTTCTGCTTCTGCGCCGCTACGCAGTGTAAAAGTAAGCATCACGCCTGTGGTGAAACCCATTGGTATGGAAATCGATAAAGAGATGATGGATATTCCAACCTATTTTATCGGCCATAAAACCTTGGACTGGGATGGGCAGCTTGATTTAACTGGTTCCTTGCTGGCTGGTACACCTGTTGTTCTGCAAATCATTGCACAAGACGGCGATAAGCGTGAAGGCATTAGCGATACCGTATCGGTAACCCTACCTGAACACACCTTCAACCACCCGGTTGCCAAGACCATTTACAGTCTGCGTAAATCATTGCGCGAAGATCCCCAAAATAAGCGTTTAGAAACGCTTCGTAGTCTGGCCTTGCTTCTTCAACAGCGTGATAATTTTGAACACAATGAATTAACCTTGCTCACCTTACGTAGTGCAGCTGTTCGTATCGCACTTGATAAAACCAAAGATGGATTGCGTACCGCACTGGATTTATTATGGCATGCAGCGGTACTGTTTGAAGATAGCCATCCAACAGGCGTTGCGAAAAGCTAAATGACGCTGCAACCGCAATCTTCGGCTACCAAGCCCATCACCCTATGGCTTTCTGTTTGTTGTATCCTCATTCTGTTCATGGCCATTATCGGGGCGATTACGCGGCTGACTGAATCAGGTTTATCGATTACGCGCTGGGAACCGATTAAAGGGATTTTGCCGCCGTTAAACGAGGCAGGCTGGAATGATGCTTATCAGCTTTATAAAGCAACCCCGCAATATGCCGGTATCCATGACGGGATGAGCCTTGATGAGTTTAAAGGCATCTATTTTTGGGAATGGATACACCGCCTGTGGGGCAGGATGGTGGGGTTAGTTTTTGCCCTGCCATTACTGTTCTTTTGGATTAAGGGCAGCATTCCAAACGGATTTAAAGCACCGCTTCTTGGTATTCTAGCCTTGGGCGGCCTGCAAGGCTTTGTAGGCTGGTTCATGGTGCAAAGTGGCCTGAAACCTGGCCAGGTTAGCGTCAGCCCCTACCGCCTTGCGATGCATCTGGGATTGGCCCTGATCATCTATGGCTGCATATTTTGGCAAATTCTCCGCCTGCATGCCGACAAGTTTAGGCTAACCCAAAGTTATTCATGGTGCCTGCACCGGCATGCACTTTTTACACTGGGATATTTGAGCATCACCATCATCTGGGGAGCCTTCACGGCAGGCCTAGACGCCGGAAAAATATATAACGAGTTTCCGCTAATGGGCGGTCAGTTGGTACCGCAGGATTTTTCAGCACTACAACCTTGGCTAAAAAATATTACCGCCAATCCGGCAGCGGTTCAGTTTGCGCATCGCATTCTTGCCAGCATCACTGCCATTTTGGCTCTCATGCTTGCATGGCGGATGCGGAACATAGATAGAAGATTAAGCATCGGACTTGGTGCCACCATCGCAATGCAATATGTTCTTGGGATCATCACACTGCTGAGCAGTGTGCACATCATTCCAGCCAGCTTGCATCAGGCCAACGCCATACTGGCCATGACCTGTCTGCTAGCCACGCTATTTGTCGTAAAACAAAAAAACTGACGGCTGTTAAGCCGCTGCAAGAATGGCGGTACGATCTTCGGCAACGTGCTGTACAATCGCATCAAGCCATGACGCATCATCGGGCAATTTGGCAAAAGTGAGCAGATGATTATCAATCATTGCTGATTGTTCTGACACAATGGCACCAGCCGTTTTGATGGTTTGCACTAACTGAGCGGGAACGCTGACCTCAAGACCATTTAGATGTTCACATAGCGTTAGAAGCTCAATCGCTTCGGCAATTGCCACGATGGGTTTTTGTGCATCAAAGAAATGGCGCAAAATGCGGCGGGTATGAAGATTGTTTTTTAACTTCTCGACTGCACGTGCGCCGCCAGGAAGCAGCACCGCATCATAATCAGA
Source organism: Alphaproteobacteria bacterium (assembly GCA_041917755.1). GTDB lineage: Bacteria > Pseudomonadota > Alphaproteobacteria > UBA9219 > RGZA01 > RGZA01. The sequence continues at coordinate 266,852 of JAYRWY010000007.1, read as the reverse complement.
ACCCAGTGCTTCAGATAATGGCACATCCACAGGGAAATAGTGACCCCATGTATTTTCGAACCAACCATGCACCAAACCATTTTCAGGTGAAACAGTAATAAACTTCGCACCTGTTTTATTTAATGATTTTTGAATATTGCTAAATTGTTCTTCGGCAAAACCACTAGCGACCAAAATACAAATCTTCTTACCTGACAGGATATTCTCCATGCCCCGACCTTTCTTTTTTTATTTTTATTTTTGAAATGCCCATTCGGCTTTTTGAATGGTACCGAGGTGCATTTGTGGGTGAAACAAGACAACCAAACCACCTTTGTTTTTAAAAACCCACATTTTTAAAAATCTAAGGGATGCAAGTGATAGCCTATTGCGCCCGTTGTTTCAACGAGGTTTTTAGTTTCAAAAAAAGCTTTTTTAAAAGGAGTTTATTGGGGTTTTTATTGGGGGATCAGGATCTGATAAAAGTAGTAACCTGGGCTGTTGGTAATCGCTTCAAAGCACCCTGCACGCTTCCCATCTAATGTGCCAACCCCAACCCCTGCATCCCAGTTTGTCATATTGGTGGGGCCAGTGAACCATGTAGCAGGTGCAGCTGCAAATCCGGTGGTGGCAACAGGGCCGTTGATCATTTTATTGATCTCGTTACAGACACCTTGTGTAATTTTTAAAATTGCAACTTTATCGACAGCTGCGGTACCGATGTTGGTAACAGGCGCCCATGTGTAAAGCCATGTATCGGTCATAGGCGTAGCAGCCAAAGCGGTAGACGGAAAGGTCAAGCCGCCACCATTGATATAGAACATGTCGAATTGGGTTGCAGCGCCAGACGTGGTCACCTGATTTCCCAAAGCTCCCAGACCAATCACACGGTCCGCCCCAAGCTTTAGGGTTGAGCCAATCTGAAGCATCGCGGTTGCATTGACCCGGTTGGTTTCCTGGGATGCATTGATAGCGAAAGTGGATGTACTTGCCGCGATGGCGGTAGCAAGAATGGCCAAAATGGCCACTACAAAAAGAATTGGCCCAATCGCTAAGCCTGCATTGCTGCTAAACCGCGATTGAGCCAACCCAAACATACAATAACTTCAGTGCCTTATTGTGATACCAACACTTGGTAGAAGTAATAACCAGGGCTGTTGGTGATTGCTTGGAAGCAACCGGCAAGCTTACCATCAAGGGTACCAGCGCCTGTGCCAGCATCCCAGTTGGTCAAGTTAACTGGACCCGAGTACCATGTTGCAGGTGCAGCCGCAAAGCCGGTAGTTGTTGCAGGACCATTTACAATCTTATTGATTTGGTCGCACACACCTTGGTTGACTTTAAGAATAGCCAATTTGTCAACAGCGGTTGTACCAACGTTTGTTACAGGACCCCACGTATATACCCATGCATCGGTCGCAGGAGTTGACGCAAGTGCAGTTGATGGGAATGTAAGACCACCACCCGTGATGCTGAAAAGGTCAGCAATGGTTGCAGCACCCGTGGTTGTTACAGCAGTACCAGCTGTACCAAGGCCGATAACACGGTCTGCACCAAGTTTAAGTGTTGAGCCGATTTGCAACATGGCGGTTGCATTTACGCGGTTTGTTTCTTGTGAAGCGTTTGTCGTAAAGGTTGATGAACCTGCGGCAATAGCAGTCGCAAGAATAGCCAAAATTGCGACCACGAATAGAATGGGTCCAATCGCTATACCTGCTTGGGAATCTAAGCGAGTGCGAACAGAATTAGTCATTTCTTTTGTTCTCCTAAACGATCGGTTGAATGTTGTAACTTTAATAAACTTGTATTAATCAAAGGTTACCTCAAAGGATTATTAATTCGCACTGCGCGAATCATGCCCGTAATATGATTAATACGTAGCTTAAGATTACTGGGACACTGTTTCCGGCTGTGTAATGTTAATCGACTCAGCCGTTAGCTCTGCCTGCATTATATTATCGCCCGGGCACTCCGTGCCAACACAGAAGCTGGTTAACGTCCACCGCACTGTTGAGATCATCGAATCAACATAGCTAACCGCATTTAACCAACTCATGAACTCATCGGAGTTATTGCTGATGATCCTCAGGGTCGGTTTTTGGGTAACTTCAATCGCCAATGTCGGGAATTGCTTCTTCAAGCGCTGCAACAATGGGTCGTACTGATCCTTACTTAAAGGAAGGCGCATAATTTTGGGAAGTACCGGATCGAGCGCACGGGCAACATCAACTTTAAGCTTGAGTTGCGATGTATCGCGAACCGCAGCAAACGCAAGCCCCATGGAAATGGTAGCAACAATCCACGCAGTACCTATAATAAGCAGAGTTGATTTATCAATTGTTGTAAGTGCCTTTTCAACAATACCGCCTGTGAAATAGCGGCTAATCTCGTTCATTCGAACATCAAGCGATAATGCTTTTGGCAGTTTGAAGTTAAATTTTGACGTACCTTCATTATAAAAGCCGTCCTCTTGCTGGCTAAGATCCAGCTTGCCACCGCTTAACTTCGAAATAATGCTTGTAACCTGGGCAGGTAACTTAATCATTTGAGTTGCCCTTTTCGAATGTAGGAATCTTTGCTGTTAGCAATAATCAGCCCTTCGTCACCATTTTCAATCGTCTGGCCACCGATTTCCTGAATTCGATCTGACGTCAGGTTTTGTGGAACAACACCCCACCATTTTACATTATTATCTTTGAGGAAGTAGAGCTTCAGCCAACCTTGGGCGCCTATCATATTTTCATTAAGTTTATTGAAATTGGCAATTTGTTCACGCATATCGCTGGTGCGCAAAATCATCGCGCTCTGCTGCAACTGCATCAATGATTCAGAAGTACGATGCTCCAAATCCTTCAATTCGGATCGATAAGCGAGCTGAGTAACCGATGCCATAAACCAGACAAAAATAGACAAGGCCGTTACAGCAATAGCCGTTAGCACGGATGCAAACGCCATAAAGCGTCGAGCCCGATTTTCCAATAATGAAAGGGATTCCCACATAGCTGGCTTAAGCGCCACAATACGGTCAGGAATAAGGTCAACAATATCTGCCGAACCCATTTCACGTGATAGGCGTTCGGCTTTAGCACGAACTACCGATGACGTCCCGCGAATAATTTGCATGCCTTCTTTATCAACCGACATTAGTGTCGCGGCTTCGTCACTATAGTATGTATAGATTACTGGCGCTTCCAAACTATCGGGGGAACCCGGCAGCAAACTGGCAAATGGGCACCATGTTTTGGAGTGTGAGGCGAGATCTTCGGAACGCAGCGCTAAGTACCAGACACGATCCTCGTAAACACGCCAGACAAAATGAATACGTTCACTGGCGCACGCCTCGGCAGCAGCATTCCATGCGATGGCTTCTTCATCACCTTTAACGGCCGGACAACTGCCGCCAATCATTTCGGGCGGAAAGTAAAATGTACGCAACGCCTCGTCAGCAATGCTGAGGGCACTGGCTTCCAGCACAGATGCGTTTACATCTCTATCAGATCCGCTCGAAAAACTCATTAACCGCCACCCTTACCGATATCCTTCATACTATCCATAAAGCCTTGGTTTTGGATAGATAGAAGATAAATTACAGTTAACACAACCGAACCAAACAACGCCATAGTCAGGATAACGCCAAACATCATGATTTTCTTTTGGCCCGTTTTGGCCATGCTTTGGCGTTCTTCCGAGATACTGTCGAACACTTCTGATAATTGTTCAAGTGATTGAATACTGCGTAATTGGTCACATTCCTGCTTGGTCAGCGGCGGACGGGCAAGCGCCTTGGCGGTATCCACACCCGCCATGATACGGGACAGGCATGACTTCCAGTAGTCACGGGTTACGGGCTCAATGCACGACTCGATCAGAATTTTAAGTGCCTCATCCAGCGGCACATTACCCTTGAGCAACCGTGCCATGAGTTTTGTGGTGTCATGCATGGTTGCGTCATGCATATAACTGCTGACAAGCGGGAGCTTTGATATCATCCGTGACGCGTAATGATCTGCCTTGTGACGATTTTTCCAGAAAACCATTGCGAGAAAAATGATTGCTGCGCCACCGCCCAAAATGACCGCCATCAATACATAATTGATAACGCTAACCATATCGACAGCATCATTAAACTTCTTTGCGGCAACTGGATCGGTCGTTGATTTATTACCCGACGTCTTCAAATACGGAATAAAGGTAAACTGTGCGCCCCATATGGTTGAGATAATGGAGAGAATATCAAATGACAACCACCCAAGCGCGCCGATGACAAGTTTCATCTGCTTGCCTTTTTCTTCAACATGCTGGATGGCATGCACAATCACACTTTTTAAATCACCGGCACGTTCGCCCGCCATAATAATGGACATGGTCGCAGCATCCATCAATTTAAGCTGGCGCAAGGCTTCTGAAAAGGATCCACCGCCCTTTAATACTGAACGAGTTGGAAGAAACGCCAGACGTTTACGTGGGTCATTTTCGCCTTCAATAATGTTTAAAAGCGCTGTGCCAGCTGATGTAGTCGCCGATTGAAAGCGAAGTGCCCGCAACAGCTGAATTTGCCATGCGGATGAACGGACATCCATCCATTCGAACATATCCGGCTTACGCTCTTTAATTTTTATTGGCCATAGTCCCTTTGCACGTAAAACACGGCGCACTTCATCTTGTGATGGCAGATAAAAATCTTCTTCACGTACACTGACGTGACCGCCGGGCAATGTTACTGCAAAGCGAACATTCCACAGCTTCATCGCGCCTTCCCTGCCAACTCTTCCACTAGAAGTGCTGCGCCCATATGCGCATCGATGACGCGACGTTTAATTAAATCACGGATGGTTGCTTCGCGTGGAATATAAATAGTTCCAGGAACATCCACGACTGAATTGGTCACGTTGGATAAAATCATTTCAGTAATACTACGCTTACTGGCCTGATCTTCGGGCGGGAATAATGCTTCGAGAGCCAAAGTACGGCCCAAGAAGCCGCTGCGGTTACATAAATCACATCCACGTCTATCGGCAATGGCCACACGGTCATCAGCAACCAATCCCATATCTTCAATACGGTTTTCATCGCCGAATACTTCCATCGCTGTCATTTGCTTATGACAGGCAGGGCATACTGTCTTCACGAGACGCTGGGATAATGTACCGATCAACGCATGGCCTAGAATGTATAAGCCAGAAGTACGATAGGTAGATGACAAGAATCCATCGATACGATCAAGCACGTGCAACGCATTCACGGCGTGAACCGTGGTAATTACCAAGTGGCCTGATTCCGTTGCACGCAATGCAGCTTCAACCGTATCACCATCGCGCATTTCACCCACGATAATCACGTCAGGGTCATGACGCATAAGGGCGCGCACGGCGTCGGCAAGTCCCATACCGGAATGGTCGGTAACCGAGGTCTGGTCAACCAGCGGCATGTCATATTCCACAGGAGATTCCACCGAATACACAGCTTTGGCTGTACGATCAATTTCCTGAATAATGCCATAAAGAGTGGTCGATTTACCTGAACCGGTTGGACCGCTCACTACAATCAAACCGCCATCTTTAACATGGCCATGCAATACTCGGCGCAGACGGTTTGCCACATCAGGCGCATTGGAGAACAATTCTTCAAATGAACGCAAGTTATCGCGATCGAGAAGACGCATGGTAATTTTTTCACCCGATGGCGCAACTGGTAGTGACGCAACGCGCACGTCAATCATACGGCCCTGCCATTCAAAACTTAGTCGTCCGTCTTGTGGATGTTGTCGATCGGCGGCATCCATTTTTGCTTCGGTCTTAATACGCGTAACAATAGGTGCCATCACTCGATTTGGTAGCAGATGTTTATAGGCAATATCACCATCAACGCGATAACGTATCCAGCAGCGGACATCGTCTTCCTGCAACGTTAGATGGATATCGGATGTACGACTTTGGCAGGCTTCAGCCAAGATGTCGTATAAAGCCTGTTCAACCAAAGTTGCATTATCGGAATCACGTGAGAGCGAAGCAAAAATGCGCACCAAACGTTCGCTCGCAACCTCGGTTTGATCGCGCATAAGGCGCGATAGCTCAGCGCGATCCCATGGCTCGATTTCAACCTTTTGAATTTCACATTTGCCGCGTTTTAATGCCAGAATGATACGCTCAAGCTCAGACTCTTCAAACCGATCGCCGCTTGCGATGCGCAGTACGCCTTCTTTTAAATCAAGAAGGCAGATGCCCATGGCAGTCTGTATGGATGTGGGTACATACAGCCGCAATGACTGCATGGTTAAATCCTGTTGAACACCAATTTTATTTTTTGACTTGCCTTCTTCTTCATCAATTCTGAAGCCATTGCGCTTTAGAATTTCTTCTACCGACATATGGCGGCCGCGTGCACGATGCACACTTTGTTCGGCCAGCGCTAGATCGATATGCCGCTGTGAAAGACGAAAACGCGCATCACGTGCGCCGAAAGCGTTTTTTTCGCTTTCTTTGGCTGCGGCCGTATTATCTTCTGCTGTAATGACCTCATCCATGATACAGGCAACCCACTATTTCATCATATTGAGTACGTCTTGCGCGGTCATTGTACTGCTTTGCTGATTTACGGCTGCACTTGGATCGGCGATAGCCGGACCAGAACCAGGATTCTGCATAGCACCAGGTCCATTCATCATCGGAGCATCAGTGGGGGGCATAGTTGGCTTATCTGTCAAGGCGGGGGCACCACTGCGCGGTAATGCGGATTTACCAGACTTGGATTTTCCGCTATCGCTGTCATCTGACCGTTCTTCTGTTTGGTAAGCGATCGTCTGCATGTTACGCAGTGAAAGATTGATGCGTTTGCTGCCCATCATTACCACCGCATGGGTCGGATCAAGCTGGACAAGCTCGACATCAACACCGCCAATAGAAACTTTTTCACCCAGATTGACCATATAAGTTTGTTCTTGGGTATCGCCTAAAATTGCCCGCTTGCCGACTGTACCAATAAGTAAAACTTTTGGTAATTCGAGCTCAGCATCGTCACCCACCATATTTTTTACATTTGGTGGGGATCTGCGTCTGGCTGATTTTGATACTGACAAATCAGATGATGCCAATGTATTTCCAGGAAGAGGCAATGTATCAAGACCGGGCATTGCTGCACGCGCCTGCATATCAGATGACCCACGCGGCATTAAGGATGCACCAGCAGCAGATGATAATACCGATGAAGTAGAAGATGGGATTAGCGACTTATTAGAACCAGATTCACCCGGATCTTCCTTGCTCGCGGTCACCGTTCCTGCGCCGCGAATAGGCACCACGACAAAACCCAAGTTACCGCTGTGGCGCACAATTAAATCAGTTGCGATATTTCCTTTGCCGCTTGGCTCCCAAATGACTGTAATCGGGCATGATTCACCTGGTTTTAATTCATCACCCTCTTTGCAACCATTATGACGGACACTTAATCCATCTTGCTGGGAAGCAATCAGATCAATTGACGAAATTACCAAAGGCATCGGGCTGTCATTTTCGATCAACATCGTGCGAGCGGCTTTTTCCTGATTTGCTGCAACCGAGCCAAAATCCAGTGGCGCCGCAATTTTTTTACTGATGGCCAGACCTTCGGATTTTTCATCGGCCTTACCTAAGGTGCTACCATTCACTTCCGCGCGTGCAATGCGCCCCGCACCTGAGTGATTCAATAATAGCTCAACTGTCCAAGGGCCTGGGCTACTTGGGGTAATTTCCAAAGCAATCGCACATTTATCCTGCATCGGCAAAGTTTTTACAGCCTTGCAATCATCCGTTACAACACGACTGCGCACATTACCGTCCGCATTCAAGGTAAGATCATTGATTTGAATGGGCGTACGGAAACCGTTATAGAAAAATACCGTTACACGGCGCGCAATATTTACCAGTGTTTCGCCGGCATCAATGGATGAAGGTTCTGCAACCAAGGTATTTGCCTGTGAACCTTTTAAATCGCCTGATTTCGTTTGAACAGCGCCAGGATTTACAAATGATGCATTACGCGATTGAGCATAAGCTGGCTGTGCCACACATAGCGCAGTCGCGACAGCCATCACACCGATAAGATTAGATAGCTTTATCATAATGCGGCTCCACTGCCATTGGCGTTACCTGACGATGAATTACTATCCGGCAAAATATTTTGTGGCGCTCCACGCGATGTTGCAGATGAACCAGATGGCGCAACATAAGTATCTTCGTATGTTTTAACAGCAGCGCCGAATTCATTTTGCAATTCATTTGGCTTGCTTGCCACAGGAGCTGCAGATTCGGTTCCTACTTTATTTGCTGGGCTGGACGCTGAACTGGAGGTTACGTCATCTACATCGTCAGTTGATGTGGCATTGGCTACGCCGCGCAAATCAGGGCCTTGTTTATCACTAAAGAACACAACGGATGGCTTCACCATCACGACAAGTTCAGAGTTACTAATCTTGCCTGAACCAAATGTTGGAATAATGCCGTCTGTAAAATCTGGCCCTGGAAGACCTTCACGTGCACGATCTTCACGTGATGTTTGCAAACCCGCCAACACCAGGTTGTCGCCCGGACGTACGCGAAGCACTGTCTGCACAGTACGATTGGCAGTTTTAGGCAGCTGCAAGGTTGTTGTGCCAGTAGGAATTGAGGTGAACTGGATCAAGTCGGATGTTTTGATTTGAAGATTCGAGAATACTACGCCGCTTTCATAGTTACCCGATATGGTGATATCCAAACCTGTTTTTAGCTCTTCGGTATTGACTGTATTATTGCTTGCGCCTGATGTGGTACCGGTTCCGGCAACGGTACTATTGACCAGCGTTCCTACCTGTGAAACATAACGCTCCGAATTACCTACCTCGAACTTCGCTGATGTGCCAGAAACGAATGTCAGCTGCGGAGAGCTGATAGTTTGCACTTTACCTTGTGTAGCCAAGAAGCCAGCCAGTAAATTGACGTCAACCGAACCACTCAACACCGCCCCGAGACTGACGCCTTCGGAGTTTGCGACTGTCTGGGTGTTCGAATTGGAAATAATATTTAGGCTTTGTGTCGTGCCGCCAAGGCTTGGTAAATGCAAGTCTTTCCAGCTGATGCCAAGTTTCTTGCTATCATCCAGCGTCACTTGCCAGATATATAATTGCATCACGATAAGCGGGCGGCCATTACGCAATTGATCAAGATATCCTTGTACACGTTCGTGACCTTCTGCGTTGGTCGTATAAATCAGATTACCGCCAACACTATCGGCTTTTACTTTCCCGTTAATCAAGGACTCAATTGATTCTGCAATCGTGCTGGCCAAGGCATCAGACTTATTATCCGTTGGCGATGCGGCAATACCCGGCAACTGAACCACAAAGGTATCTTCTTCAGCTAACTCCAGCGCACCGTTGCGATAACTGCAAAGTATTTTCGCAGCGCGGCAAATGCGATTGACTACCACCGGCAAAGCGCCTTTCAGATTCATCAAGGTTACTTTGCGTTCTTGAAGCTGCTTACTGCCCCATAATAAGGTGATATCGGTATCTGCAAGCACGGCCTGCAAGGCGCTTGTCACAGGCACATTATTCAAATTGGTTGCTTCGATTTTGACCTTTGATGGCAAAGGTTCAGAAGGACGAAGATTTTCAGGATGCAATGCCTTGCCTAATTCTAATTTTACGATTGCTGGATCTTTATCTCCGCGCACCGTTTGTGCCTGATCTGGCATTTGCTGCAATCGCGGATCACGCTCTTTCATATGTTCTGGCGCATTAATACCATCGCCAAGCCACGCACAACTATTGGTTAGTAAAAGCGAAAGAATAAACGCGGTGCAGCTGCGTGAGAACTGTAGGCATGCGGCAACTTGTTTCTCGAAACTTTTTTTGGATATGGGTTTCATGTAAATACTGCGCTGACCTAGAAACATGTGATTCGACTGACATTGCGTCTTCCCATGATTAAGAAGGGTTAAGATTGACAAAAAATTAACGCCGCGCCGGTTCGGCAATAGTTATTACCGCACGTGCTTTTTGCTTAAGTGAGATGATTTTTACGAAAATCTAGAAATCGAGCGCGATATCAAGCGCTTGCGCAGAATGCGTGATTGCACCAACTGAGATAAAATCAACGCCTGTTTCGGCAATGGAACGAACAGTTTGTAAATTTACGCCACCGGATGCTTCCAATGGGATACGTCCATTCGCTAACGCCACAGCCTTGCGCAAACCGTCCAAATTAAAATTATCCAGCATGATGACATCGGCGTCAGTGGTTAACGCCTCGGCCAATTGCTCGAGGCTATCAACCTCAATTTCTACTTTGATGCCGTTACCTACTGCGGCTCTGGCTTTTTGCACTGCTGATTTAATGGAACCCACAGCAGCCAGATGGTTGTCTTTAATCAGCACCGCATCATAAAGACCAAAACGATGATTGACTGCACCGCCCATACGTACCGCATATTTTTCAAGCGCACGTAAGCCTGCATGTGTTTTGCGAGTGCATAAAATCTTTGCTTTGGTTGCCGATACTTCTTTTACAAATTTTGCTGTCAGTGTTGAAATTCCGGATAGGTGCGTAAGAAAATTAAGCGCGGTGCGCTCTGCGGTTAATATGGAACGGGCACGACCTTCCACGGTTGCAATTTCTTCACCTTGCTTGACTACGTCACCATCTTTTTTATGAAATGTGACCATCAACGTTTCATCAACCGTACGAAATGCAGCCAATGCGCATGGTAACCCGCTGACTACGCCATCGGCACGCGCAACGATATAGGCTGTGCTTTGTATATGTTCTGGAATTAGTGCCTTACAAGTTATATCCCCCGCATCACCCAAATCTTCAGCAAGGGCTACTTTGACTGTCTGATCAATGGTAGCTGGTGATAAATCATGCATGGGCTTGCTCATGTGGCCATTGGCGTTGGATATAGTGTTGTACGTGCTCACAGTATGAAGCGAGTGTAATCAGGCTATGTTCTGCTTTTGGCAACATAGTTGTAAAATCTTCACGTGCATGAGCCCCGCGGCTTTCTTTGCGTTGCAATGCGCAAACTGTCACCATGCCGGCGACCAACAACATCGATTGAACCGTGCGGCTTAGCTCCGTACGTTGACGTAATTCAACAATAGTTTTTAAAGCTTCTAATAATTTTAGTTCATTTCGTACAAGCCCGACATGTGAATACATGAGCTTACGAAGTGCCATTCGCGTCTGTGCGTCTTTTTGTGTATCAACTTTTTGTTGCATGTGTGGGGCAACCGACGTTGAAGCTGGCGTCGCAAAGGAGGCGTGCTGTAAATCACGCGCAATGACCTGACCATATACCAGTGCTTCTAACAGGGAATTGCTGGCAAGACGGTTAGCACCGTGGATACGGCTACACGCGGTTTCGCCACATACCCAAAGATTTTTAATGGTGCTATGGCCATTATCATTAATGCTAACGCCGCCCATATGATAATGTGCAGCAGGCGCAACGGGCAACGCATCTGTAACAGGATTAAGACCCGCTCCTTCACATACAGCTGTAATAAGAGGAAAACGCTGCGGAAATGCAGCGCCCACTGATGAACGAGCATCAAGCATCGGCTTATGCCCAGCTTGTAATTGCCGCCAAATTGCACGGGCTACAACGTCACGCGGGGCAAGTTCAGCCTGTTTATCTACACCCAGCATAAAGCGGTCACTGGATTCATTAATTAAAATTGCTCCTGCCCCGCGTAATGCTTCGGTTAGCAATGGCATGGGGTCACGTCCAATTGCTAACGCCGTTGGATGAAATTGCACAAATTCCAAATCAGAAAGTTGCGCGCCAGCACGTGCGGCCATCGCCAGCCCTTCACCACATGCAGCAACAGGATTTGTAGTATATGAATAAAGCTGGCCCACACCGCCTGTGGCCAATACCACCGCTTTGGCTGGCAATACTGAGTATTCATCGCCGCGTGAAATATGAATTCCAACTACCGCACCATCACGCACTGCAATATCTACTGCTCGCCATCCCACATGAAAATGGATGGATGGCGTTTTACGTGCCGTTTCAATAAGCGCGCGCATGACAGCCGCGCCTGTGCCATCACCACCTGCATGCACGATGCGATGCTTGCTGTGCGCCGCCTCACGACCAAGGGATAGGTTGCCATCGCTACCCCTGTCGAATGGCACACCCAGTTGTTCAAGCCATGCAATTTGTTCACCCGCATGCTGGGTAAGCATTTGTGTGCGGCTTTCATCCACCAGCCCTGCGCCTGCAGCAATGGTGTCTTCCACGTGCAAACTTGGCGCGTCTTCTTCGGATAATGCCGCCGCTATCCCGCCTTGTGCCCACGCGCTCGCACTGCCTTCGCCCAGCGGCGCACCGGTGAGTACCGTGACAGGCTGCGGTGATAATCGCAGCGCCGTCGAAAGCCCCGCAATGCCAGCGCCAATAATTATGATAGGAAGATCAGACAAGATTAGTCCTTAGATGAATTTTTTTGCCGTTCAATTCGCAGCGCATGGAGCTCAGCCAAACGAGTGGCTATATCTTTTTCATGGCCGCGCCCTAAAGGCTTATAAAATTGTTGGCGAAGCATAGCATCGGGGAAATAATTTTGTCCCGAAAAAGCATCGGGCGCGTCGTGATCGTATTGATAACCTTTACCATAGCCCTGCTCCCGCATCATATGAGTGGGCGCATTTAATATGTGCTTGGGCGGCATGAGGGAGCCATATTGCTGCGCTGCAGCCTTGGCGGCATGCATCGCCATGTAAGTCGCATTTGATTTGGGCGATGCCGCCAAATAGACCACCAGTTGGGTAAGCGCCAAATCACCTTCCGGTGACCCCAACCGCTCATAAGCCTGCCATGCTGCAATGGCCTGAGTAAGAGCAGCAGGGTTGGCAAGGCCCACATCCTCCACGGCAAAGCGGGTTAAACGGCGAGCAATATAATGCGCATCCTCCCCGCCTTCCAGCATCCGAAAGAACCAGTAGAGCGCTGCATCCACATCACTACCACGCAACGACTTATGTAGCGCACTAATTAAATTATAATGGCTATCTTGCTTCTTATCATAAAGCGGTGCACGTTTTTGCAATCGCTTTATCAGGGATTGTACATCCAATAATTCTTTAGGTGGCGCAGATAGTAAATCTTGTGCAAGGGCAAGCAGATAGCGACCATCTCCATCTGCCAGCGCAATAAGCGCCGCCCGTGCTTCGGGTGTAAGGAATAACGTTTTGCCCAGACTTGCCTCAGCGCGCCCAAGCAATTCATCTTGTGCTGTTTCATCAAGGCGATTGAGCACCACCACCTGAGCACGGGATAATAATGCGCTATTTAATTCAAATGATGGATTTTCAGTGGTAGCACCCACCAAAATTACCGTACCGTTTTCCATATAGGGCAAAAATGCATCTTGCTGGGCACGGTTGAAGCGATGAATTTCATCGACAAAGAGCAAGGTACCTTTGCCCATGGCATGATTTTTTTCTGCCACATCGAATACTTTACGCAAATCCGCAACACCAGACATCACAGCAGATACTGGCTCGAATACTAGTCCGACCTCTTGAGCCAGCAAACGTGCAATGGTGGTTTTACCGCATCCAGGCGGACCCCATAAGATAATGGAGGTCAATTGGTGCGCTTTTACCATACGCGCGATGATGCCTTCATCCTTTAAGAGATGGTCTTGTCCAATAACTTCGGATAACTGTTTTGGACGCAGTTTATCGGCAAGAGGTCTTGGTGCTGAGTTTTCAAAAAGTGATTGTTCTTTTCGCGCGCTCATTGCACCACAACCGTGATGACGTTTCCGCCACGATTAATAGTGATACGCCATGCGCGCGCAGGATGGTTTAATGCGTCATTCAAATCATTAACCGATTTGATTTCCTGATTATTGATGCCAACTATAATATCACCGCGCATCAGACCTAGGCGCGCCGCCGTGGTGCCTTTGTTTACGCCCAAGATAATCACACCTTCGCTATCATCCGGCACGCCAATATCTTGCGCAATTGCCGGAGAGATATTAGCTACCCGTGCCCCAGAAAACGGAGTTTGCCCAGTCAAGGTTGTTTCACTTTTCTTGCTCTCGCGCGGCGCGGCAATGATTTTGACCGTTACATCTTTTTTATCACCGCCACGAAGCACCGTGAAGGTTATGCTCGTATCCACAGGAACGGTAGCCGTGCGATATCGTAGCCCTTCTTCATCATTTATTTCTTTGCCATTCACCGCCAGAATAACATCGCCCACTTTAATTCCCGCCGCTAGCGCAGGGCTTAGCGGATGCAATTCACGAACAATCACACCTGTGGGATGGCTGAGGCCAACCGTTTGCGCGATTTCTGTCGTCAAGGTTTGTGCCGATAAACCAAGCCATCCATGAACTACGCTGCCGCCTTGGCTGGCTGACGCAATCACTGTTTTCACAAGATTGGCCGGAATGGCAAAGCCGATACCCAATGACCCCCCGTCTTTGGAATAAATCGCCGAAGGAATTCCTACCAATTTTCCATCCACCGAAATCAGCGCGCCGCCTGAGTTACCAGGGTTAATCGCGGCATCGGTTTGAATGAAATAGTTATAATCTGTATTGCTGACTTCGGCCGCACGCGCGACGGCAGAAATAATCCCCATGGTCACTGTTTGGCCAACACCAAATGGATTACCCACCGCGAGTACAACATCACCCACTTCAGCTTCATCGCTGTCGGCAAGCTGGAGGGTTGGAAACGTTTCACCTTTTGTTTTTAATTTTAAAACTGCAAGGTCGCTACGCTTATCATCAGTAATCACGGAAGCTTCAAATTCGCGGCGGTCGGATAGAACAACGGTGATCTGGTCGGCACCTGCAATCACGTGGTTATTGGTAACCACAATTCCGTTTGCACCTACCATAACGCCAGAGCCTAATGAATTCTGTACGCGCTTTTGTGTTAAACCTTGAGGAAGTTGATTTCCAAAAAATTCCCGGAAGAATGGATCATCCATAAACGGAGATACCATCCGTTGTCGCACCACTGTGCGGGTATAGATATTCACAACCGCCGGCACAACACGCTTGATCACCGGCGCAAAACTTAAGGCAATTTCCTGCTTGGATGCTGGCACCCGCACATCGCCTTCTGCCGCATGGCCAAGGGTCACGCCAGCAACAATCAAATAAACGGAAAGTATGAAACAGGAAAAATTCCGGATCACGTGAAAGCCTCCATCCACTGGATTAATATAGACGAGCCAGAACTATGTTCAAGAAAATGGGCAGGATTTTGACGAATTAAGACTTGATGAGTCCTGCTTCAATCAGCTTTAAACCCACCGCACCTGCGACAATCAGGCCAACACAGGCGATTTTGGAAAACGAAACCGGCTCATTGAAGTAAAAGGTGCCCAGCAGGAAAATAAGGATGCAGTTCACTCCAACCCAGACTGCATAGCTGGTTCCCATACCTAGCGTTTTCATCGCCATGGATATAAGCAGCGGGCCGGCTAATATAAGTGCAATCGCAAGGATGCTTGGCCATAGCTTGGTAAAACCGTCATGTTGCTTGAGGGTTACTATCCAACCTACTTCACATAATCCGGCAAGCAGTAAGTAAAGCCATGCCATGCTAAGGCCTACCGGCAGTATTTCAAGCAATCGCGCAGCGACTGGTCACATGCCGCGCTTGCGCCAACAATTTGTTGTGGCGCATCAAAGGTCTCATTACGCGACGACGGACCATCATTACAAAGATCGTGGTCTTTGCTGCAGGCACGTATGCATGCTTCACGCTTGGTGTCGGTTGTTGGGGCCGTGCGGGGAATGACAACATTATCGCTGGACGTATCATGGCGATGGAACAACGAGCAACTGCTCATCACAACCATGCCCAATAACAAAAGCGCGGTGAAGCTGGCTCTCCGCGCTTTTGATGGGTTCAGCATGTTACGCAGCCTTTTCGGATACGGTGTCCAATTGCTCTTCATTTTGCTTTGGACCGCTATCCTTACCCTTGGCCGATACGTCGCGGTCAACCAACTCGATGATCGCAACTGCAGCCGCATCACCATAACGGAAGCCAGCTTTTAATACGCGGGTGTAGCCACCAGCGCGCTTGGCATAACGGTTAGCAATAGTATCAAATAGTTTGGCAACCATGGCATCATCACGCAGCAAGGCAAATGCACGACGGCGATTTGCAAGGCCACCTTTTTTACCAAGGGTGATAAGGCGTTCTACAACCGAGCGAAGCTCCTTAGCTTTTGGAAGCGTAGTTTTAATTTGCTCGTGCTTGATAAGACTTGCCGCCATGTTCGAGAACATCGCTTTGCGATGGCTTGCTGTGCGGTTTAATTTACGACCTGACATTCCGTGACGCATAATACACTTCCTTCTTCTTCGCTTGGTCCCACAACCTGTTTTAAAAGTGGGAGCCGATTGTAGTTACCCGCGCCCTGTTACGGTACGCAGGCATTGGGTCACCACGACCCGTTTCTTAGTTTAAAACCTTAGTATGGCTCTTCCATCTTCTTCAAAAGTTCGTCGATGTTTTCAGGCGGCCAACCAGCCACTTCCATACCCAAGGTGAGGCCCATTTGTGCGAGCACTTCCTTGATTTCGTTCAAGCTCTTGCGGCCGAAGTTTGGCGTACGGAGCATTTCTGCTTCTGACTTTTGAACCAAATCACCAATGTAGATGATGTTGTCGTTCTTGAGGCAGTTGGCAGAACGAACGGAAAGTTCAAGTTCGTCCACGCGGCGGAGCAAGTTCTTGTTGAATGGGAATTCATCTTTAACAGCTTCAGCGATGTGCGCTTTTGGCTCTTCAAAGTTGATGAATAACTGCAATTGGTCTTGCAGAATGCGCGCAGCAATCGCCACGGCATCTTCTGGTGCAATCGCACCGTTGGTTTCAACTTGCAATGACAACTTGTCATAGTCGGTGACTTGACCAACGCGGCTGTTTTCAACCTTGAAGGACACCTTACGTGCAGGTGAATACAGGCTGTCGATGGGGATCAGGCCAATTGGTGAATCTTCCTTGCGGTTTTGTGAAGCAGGAACATAACCCTTACCGGTTTCAACGGTGAATTCGATGTTCAGCTTTGCGCCGTTGTCCAAGGTGCAAATCACCAATTCTGGATTCATGATTTCGATTTCTGAACCGGTTTGAATTGCCTTGGCACGTACTTCGCCAGGACCTTCTGCGGAAAGGCGCATCTTACGTGGGCCTTCGCTATGCATGCGCAAAGCAAGAGACTTAATGTTCAACACGATGTCGGTTACGTCTTCACGTACACCAGGAATGGATGAGAACTCGTGCAACACACCATCAATTTGGATGGAGGTTACAGCAGCGCCTTGAAGTGATGACAACAATACGCGGCGCAATGCGTTACCAAGGGTAGTACCAAAACCACGTTCCAGCGGCTCAGCTACCAAGGTTGCGAAACGGGTTAAATCAACGCTTTGTCCAACTTGCTTATTAGCTTGAATAAGTTGCTTCCAGTTTTTCTGCAGCATCTGCGACATTCGTTTATTCCTCGGGTAAAAGGGTTAGAAAACAAAAACTTTTTAAACACCAACGCGGTGCGCCAATGGCGACTTACACGCGGCGGCGTTTTGGAGGGCGAACGCCATTGTGCGGGATTGGGGTCACGTCCTTAATGGAGGTGATAATAAATCCAACCGACTGCAATGCACGCAAAGCTGATTCACGACCAGCACCAGGACCCTTTACTTCTACTTCAAGGGAACGCATGCCATGTTCCATCGCCTTCTTGCCCGCATCTTCGGCTGCCATCTGTGCAGCATACGGGGTTGAACGACGTGAGCCCTTAAAGCCAACCACGCCTGACGATGACCATGCGATGGTGTTGCCTTGTGCATCACTGATGGTCACAAGGGTGTTATTAAAGGTGGAGTTCACCTTTGCAACGCCAACCGCAATATTCTTGCGTTCTTTGCGCTTGGTACGGGGAGCACCTGCGCCGGCTTTATCGCCTTCTTTTTTCGCAGTAGCTTTTTTTGGTTCAGCCATGATCAATGTCCTTCAAAGTTATATTTCAATTATTTCTTGGTAGCGATTTTCTTGCCAGCGATTGGCTTAGCTGGGCCCTTACGGGTACGCGCATTGGTGTGTGTACGTTGACCACGAACAGGCAATCCTTTGCGATGACGAAGGCCACGGTAGCAACCAAGATCCATCAAACGCTTAATGTTCATGGCGATGTCACGGCGAAGATCGCCTTCTACTTTAAATGTCGCGTCAATGAATTCGCGAATTTTTAAAACTTCATTATCGGTCAGTTGATTGACGCGCTTTGCATCAGGAATGGAGAGGGCATCACAAATGTCGCGTGCGCGCTTTGGGCCTACACCAAAAATGTAACGTAACGAAATCCATACCGGTTTATTTGTAGGTATGTTGACACCAGCAATACGAGCCACGCGCTTCTCCTCAGAAACAAAAAGTAAAACTAAAACCCAAAAACAAAAAACAAAAAAAGCCGCACCAAATCCGCCCTTTAATCAGGCACATCCAGTCGGTTGCGCTTTTTTTTAGAAACTATATTCCTGAAACTCACGTCTTAAACGTCACGCCTGTTTCAGAAAATTGTGAGCCGGAAAGTAAAGGCTTGACACCATTGAGTCAAGGACTTGCTTTAACCTCTCGTTAATCCCTAAAAAACGACAAGTCCGTTGATTTTAAAGGATATTTTCAAGTGGTGGCGCTGGCCATCGTGTGCCAAGAGGCAGGATTAGGCAAAATCCGGCAATTTTGGCTCTGGCAGACGAATAATCAGCTGCGTGCCCTTATGCATCTCTGAGCGCAACTCTGCCTGGCCATGCATACGTAATACGGTTTGATAGACTGCAGACATCCCCGCGCCTCTGCCCGACAGCATGCTGACTTCATCACGGGTGGATACATCATGGGTCAGCAATTGCTGGATGACATGCTCATCATCATCTTCGCGCCAGCTTCCTTCCGGATCGGCTTTCATCAATTTTTCGCGCACGCGGTTTGGATCAATCCCCGCACCATCATCCGAAATGGTAATTTGAATCCATGGACGGTCATCCTTGCCAATAACGTTTTTAACTTCGATGGTAACCTGGCCTTGCGGATCTTTTCCTTTTGCCTTACGCGTAATCGGCGCTTCAATACCATGGTCGAGAATGTTATGCACCACATGGGTCAATGCCATCAATAAATGTTGGAATGGCCGTGGCGGCACACGAATATTCTCGCCGGTAAAGATGATTGGCTTGACCTTCTTTTCAAGCTTCTCGGCGACCGGCAACATCTGGCGATCAAGAGACTTTAATAAGGTAAATAATGGTACAGATAGCAAGCTTTTCTGATAAGCATAATGCAGCTCTGGCGATACATTGTTCTGCTTAAGCAGCTTGCCAAAGTCATATAAGCTCGCCTCGTCTACTTCTACGATGCCTTGAGCGCGAGGGTCATCATCGCCCAAAATAGTACGTAATGAATTTTGAATTCGACCGAACTCCAGCTGCACTTCAGCACGGCTTTGCGAGATGGCTTCTTTCATATCCGAAGTTATTCCCTGTGAAAGTGCAACATCCTGGATTTGCCGAATGGTACTTTCAAGATTATGGAGTTTTTCTCCCAGCACTTCCATTTTGAAATGCATCGCCGCGCCTTTGATGGTGTGCACATCACGGAAAAAATCGGCGCCGAACAATCCTTCATTAATCTGCGTCAATCGATCCAGCATTTGCTGGATTTCACTCATGGTCAAAATAAAGCTCTGCTTTTCCGCAAATATTGCACAAACCATGGCTACAAATTGCCGTTCACTATCCACGCGCTTTTGTGCGTCTTTCTCTTCGGTCTTATCTGTTGCGATTAAGACGATGCAGGTTAGTTGCCCTTGGCGATTACGTACCGGACGGTAACTGAGCTCAATGGCCTGACCATTCTTATGAACGATTTGCGCTGGCATAAATCGCACGGCATCTTCAAAGCTTAATGCATGGCCGGGCATAAATAAAATGCCGAGCCATTCAAAAAAGTCAGAGCGGCCATCTTCAGGTATTTGCAAAATATCGGCAACTTGCGCACCCGCAATGGACTGGCACTCAAATAAGTTCAAGCTGGCATCTGAATAACCAGGTCCACATATGCCCTTTTCATCAAAGGTCAGAAAGCCCTGGCCAAGGCTATTCATCAACACGTCCGTAAGCCGTGCTTGTTCGATAGCCTCGTTGTGCGAGCGATAATTCAAATAATATAAATACCCAATGCCTACACAGACGATAATGACAATTAAACCTGCAACGCCGGCCGAATGAACCGGATTGAATCCAAAGACTGGCAAGACCAGCCCGATCATCAAAACAAATGCGATTAGCGACAACCCACCAAGCGTCGTATGGATAAGTTCAGCTTGGCGTTGGGTCTGCCCCGATGATGGCGGCAAGGCTGACATCCATTACGCTCCGTGATGCAACGCAATGTGAATCTGGAAATTACTGCCTTCAATTTCAAAATCCATAATCATGTAGCGACCCTGGTGCATTTGCGAAATAAAATGTCCGCCCCCGCAAATGACACTTGGCATGCCAAAGCGCACATGATGGCCACGCTGATTAAGTTCCGTTTTAATTTGGCCAAAAATCATATTGGTTATTTCGCCTACCGCATCCATGGCTACGGCCTGAGTAATTTCAACATCATTACCTAAGATGCGAGGCAGAATTTGCTGAATGGTTTTCATATTAAAGCAGGCGGTTAATGTCCCCTCGAGCTTTTCTTGCACAAACCCGACCACACCGGAAACATCACCGGTGAGATTCATAACACCCTCACCTATGGAGTAGCGCCCTGCCTTTACCGGGATATCAAATGTTTTATTAAATGCCTGGCTAACCGCCAGAGAAAAATCTTGCGCAAGCTGGTCACCTAGCGCGAGCGATAATGGCTTTGATGCATTCATGGCCTCACCTATACCTTGGCCATACGACGGCTTTGCAGCCAGTCCATGATTTCGCGGATTTTTTTGTTCAACTCCATTGGTGCAATCGGTTTTAAGATATACGATGTCGCACCCATTTTGATGGCTTTCATAATATTCTGTTTTTCAGATTCAGCAGTAAACATGACAACTGCCGTGTTCTGATACATCGGCTTGGTACGGATGTAAGCGAGCACATCAATCCCGGACATGATTGGCATGTTCCAGTCCAGAAATACAATGTCGTAGAGATTTTTGCTTTCAATGGATGCGTTGATGGAATCGACCGCTTCATTGCCATCGTTCACAAGCTCGATGTTTTCGATCCCTGAATCAACCAGAGTACGTTTAACAAATTGCCGGATAAGGAAATGATCGTCCGCAATTAGAATTCTAGGCTGTGGTTCACTCGTCACGGCTATAATCCTCTATGGATGGATATGAAGCTAAAAGCTTGCAGGAATATCGTATCTTCTATGCCATGAAAGGATTGACATGCGGTTAAGGACAGCATTCTATTACTTCTTCGTTAACATGCGTTTACGCGCAACTCGTTTCACCTCAATGATGAACCTGTAAACATGGCCAATTCGCAAAATCAAAAATTAAACCCGTTCATCGTGATGACCATCCTTGTCACTACGCTTGGCTATTTTGTCGATGTGTATGACATCTGGGTTTTTGCCGCGAGCCGTGTTGTTTCACTCAAGGATATTGGTGTACCAGCCGAACAACAAATGGATGTGGGCATCTTGCTACTTAATCTGCAAATGGTTGGAATGCTGATCGGGGGGTTAGTATTTGGAATTGCCGGAGATAAGCTGGGCCGCACTCGCGTGATGTTTGTTTCAATTCTTACCTACTCACTGTCGACGCTGGCCAACGGCTTTGTAACCAATATCGAAAGCTTTGCCATCTGTCGTTTTCTATCCGGCTTTGGTTTATCAGGTGAATTAGGCTTGGGCGCAACTCTGATATCCGAAATTTTATCCAAAGAAAAACGCGGCCTTGGCGTTGGTTTTATGGTGGCACTTGGCGTGACGGGTGCTTTGTTTGCTGGCGTAACAGCACAGCTATTTAACTGGCGCGTTTGCTACATGATTGGCGGTGGCATGGGATTACTACTGCTCCTGTTCCGCATGAAGATTATGGAGTCCGATATTTTTAAAAATGTCGGCCATGACGCAGAAAAAGGTAACATCCTGATGTTGTTCAAAACACGCGAGCGGTTCATGCGGTTTTTCTGGTGTATGATGCTGGGATTGCCGACATGGTTTGTACTTGGCATCCTTATGACATTCTCACAGGAAATCTTGCCTGGTGCTGGCCTGCCTATCATCGCAACCGCCATCCTCATGGTGTATTGCAACATTGCGCTGCCGATTGGTGACTTCAGCAGCATTTTGCTGTGTCAGTTGATTAAAAAGCGCCGCCCGGTCTTTGCATTTTTTGTACTGATTTCAGTAGTCTCATCGCTGGCATTACTGTTTCTTCCCCGCCCGCTTAGTGAACTGGACGTTAAGCTCATTTACGCAGCGATGGCATTTGGTGCAGGCGGATGGGTTTTAATGACGATGATTTCAGCTGAAAGTTTTGGCACCAATATGCGCGCAACGGTGGCCACTGCCATTCCCAACTTCGCCCGTGCATCTGTTGTGCCGATGACCATGGCTCTAAGTGCATTAAAAAACCATATGCCGCTTTTAGATGCCGTGATGATTGTAGGTGCAGCAGGTTATATCCTGCCGCTTATCGCACTGAGCCAATTGCCAGAAACTTTTGGTAAATCACTTGAGTATTTAGAAGAAGATAAAACAAGTAGTCCTGACTAATTATTAAAAAACTTGTTGATGGTAAGAAGATATGTATTCAAACGGCAGACTTGTTATAACTTTATCTCGCAAACCAACTCCGCTTTCAATTTTAATACCGCTAACAACAACACCTAAAAGTTCGCCAACTAGCGCGAGATTATAATCAGCTGCGAATTGACGACCAAGCTGTGCCCCCATTGCAGCTTTTGCAATATCTGTATAATCCAACCGAATTTCTAGGCCAGATAGCACAAAAGGAAGTCTGGTTTCCTTTGCAGTCTTTATAAAGTCAGCAATGCTTCTCTGTAGATCGTCAATTTCAGTATGAAGTGACAAGCCCGGATCTTCACTAGATGTAATCCTATGATAGATTTTTTCTAAATGAATGCGCAGGGCAATCAATTCAGCATTTCTCTTCTTTTTGAACTCTAAAATATCGTTCAATGGAACATCATATTTTGGTACAGGCAAAGCATTAAATAAACTAAACAATGCACCACGCCCGACTTTTAATTGATCTTCGGAATATGAAAATGACTTCTCGCCACGTGCTAAGCTCCAAACACCCGCCTCTTTTTGGTCAAGTATGTTGTATGCAAGTGTATGGGCTCGTAGAACACCTTGAGCCATATCAGTTATAGACCCACTAAAACCTATTCTGGTTCTCTGAAGCACACCCGCATCTTTTAAAAACTGGACATCTTGAGAAAGACCAAAGCCAACCAAATTATTTTCTGGAAAATCTAATACATCCCAAAAAAGCAAATATGATCGAAGCTCCTGAGGATCAATGTTTGAATCTTTTATTAGCAGTCCAGTTTCGCTTATGGTAACAGGCGGTGAAATTACCAATCCGCGTCTCGATGCCATTTGTTATCTCCAAGTCTAATACTTTATTAGCCCTATCAATATTATCAAAGTGCTAGTACGCGTTTGATATCGGCGAATACAGCGTCCATCTCCGCCATGCCATCAACTTCCACCATGATGCCTTGCTCACGGTAATAAGGAATGATGGGTGCGGTTTGTGCGTGATATGCTTCCAGACGGGTTTTGATGGTCTCGGCATTATCATCTGGGCGGCGGATAAAATCTTTGCTATGGCACTTATCGCATTCGCCAGCCTTCTTGAGTTTTTTAAAGCTGTCGTGATACCCCTCACCACATTTAGCGCAGGTGAAACGGCCAGAAACGCGCGCAACCAATGCGGCATCATCCACTTTCATTTCAACAACAGCTTTTAACTTCATACTGCGTTTTTGCAGCATCGCATCAAGCGCTTTGGCCTGAGGAACAGTGCGCGGAAAACCATCAAGGATAAAACCTTTTTTGGCTTCCGGCTTTTGCATCCAGTCTTCAATCAGACGAATGATTAAATCATCCGGAACAAGCTTACCTGCATCCATATAGGTCTTGGCTTCGCGGCCAAGTGATGTGCCAGCTTTCACTGCTGCACGTAAAACATCACCGGTCGAAAGTTGCACTAGACCATATTGTTCTTCAAGACGGCGTGCCTGCGTTCCTTTACCAGCCCCTGGAGGGCCAAGGAGAATAATCGGTTCAGCAGATGCGCTCATCGGTCACGTTTTCCTTTTAGGTTTGCCTTCTTGATTAGACCTTCATATTGATGCGCCAAAAGCTGTGATTGAATGCGCGCAACCGTATCCATGGTTACCGACACCACAATCAAGAAGCTGGTTCCACCAAAATAAAATGGAATAGAAAATTCTGCTGTCAGGAATTCAGGCAGCAAGCAAACGATGGCCATATACACAGCGCCCAATACCGTGAGACGTGTCAAGATATGGTCGAGGTAATCTGCTGTGTTATTGCCTGGACGAATACCAGGAATGAATCCGCCATACTTCTTCAGATTATCAGCCGTATCTTTCGGATTGAACACAACGGCTGTGTAAAAAAAGCTGAAGAAGATAATTAGCGCCGCATAAAGGAACATAAATAGCGGGCTACCATGGCCTAAATGTTGCGAAATCCATTGTGCCCATGGCGAAGATGCATCTGCACCCAAAAAGCCGATAGCGGTTAAAGGCAGTAACAATAAGGAACTGGAGAAAATCGCCGGAATAACACCAGATGAATTGAGCTTAAGCGGCAAATGGCTTGCTTCACCACCATAGACCTTATTGCCAACCTGGCGTTTAGGATATTGTACCAACACTCGGCGCTGCGCGCGTTCCATAAACACCACAAAATAAATCACAGCCAAAATAATGATAATCAGCAGGATAATCACGCCAGCAGATAATGCGCCGGTACGTCCCAATTCCAACGCATTGGCAATCGACAACGGAATGTTGGCCACAATACTGGAGAAGATAATCAATGACGTACCATTACCGATACCGCGACTGGTAATTTGTTCACCTAGCCACATCAAAAACAATGTACCGGCGGTTAATGTCACGGTAGTGGTGAGGCGGAATAACAATCCAGCCTCGATCACGGCAGGACCTGATGGCCCCATCATGTGTTCAAGACCTGTTGCCAATGCATAGGATTGGACAATTGCCAGGACAACTGTGAGATAACGGGTGTACTGGTTAAGCTTGGCGCGGCCAGCTTCGCCTTCTTTCTTCATTGCTTCCAGCTGCGGCAATACTGCTGTCATCAGTTGCACGATAATCGAAGATGAAATATAGGGCATGATGCTGAGCGCAAAAATGGTCATACGGCTAAGCGCACCACCCGCAAAAATATCAACCATGCCCAACACGCCGCGTGATTGCTGCTGAAAGAATTCTTCAAGCACAACAGGATCAATACCTGGCACAGGAATATATGTACCCAAGCGGTAAACGATAAGCGCCAAAAGAGTGAACCAAATGCGCTGTTTAAGTTCGGTAGCCTTGCCAAAGGTTCCTAAATTAATATTCGAAGCAAGTTGCTCTGCGGCGGAAGCCATGGGTGTCCCTTAATGATGATAGGATGAAAATGAGATAGATAGGGTTTATCGCGGTTGAAAGCAAATTTCCAGTCATAATCGAAGTACGTGTTTGGCAGTGCGGGATAGATTCAGAAAAAGGTTGCCGCAATTAGATGCACAAAGGGATAAAACACCACCAAAAATGAAAATACCGGCATAAAGCCGGTATTCCATAATCAGTGGTATGATGTGTGGCGATTATGCCGCTGCAGCTTGTGCGCCAGCAATGGTTACCTTACCGCCCAATTTTTCAACAGCCGCAACTGCCGATTTGGAAGCACGGGATACTTCAATAGTAACCTTGGTCTTGAGTTCACCCTTAGCAAGAAGGCTTACACCGCCCTTTGCGTTGGTTACAACACCGGTTTCAACAAGCATAGCTTCGGTAATTGGTGCGGATGCCTTAACACGGCCTGCATCAATCGCTTCTTGCAAACGACCGAGATTCATAACGGCGTATTGCACAGCATTTGGGTTATTAAAACCACGCTTTGGCATACGACGGTAAAGTGGCATCTGACCACCTTCGAACGCCTTTAAGCGAACGCCGGTACGTGCCTTTTGACCCTTAACACCGCGACCAGAGGTTTTACCCTGCGCAGAGCCAATACCGCGGCCTACAATCATCGGGCGCTTACGTGCACCTTTGTTATCGCGAATTTGGTTCAGTTTCATAGATTACTCCTCTTTAGCGGATTCTTTTGCTGAAGCATTTTCAGCATCCAACTTGCCGCCATATTCTTTTTGCTTACCAACAATGTCGCTAACTTTCTTGCCGCGACGGTTTGCAACCTGACGTGGGCTTACGGTTGCCTTGAGGGCTTCCAACGTAGCCAAGATCATGTTGTGTGGGTTGGATGAACCAACAGATTTTGAAATAACGTCTTGTACGCCAAGTGCTTCGAATACGGCGCGCATTGGACCACCGGAAATGATACCGGTACCAGGAGGCGCTGTACGCAATACAACTTTACCTGCACCATAGTGGCCGTATACGTCATGGTGAATGGTGCGACCTTCACGAAGTGGGATACGGATCATCTTACGACGAGCAGCTTCGGTTGCCTTCTTCACTGCATCGGGCACTTCGCGTGCTTTTGCGTGAGCAAAACCAATGCGACCCTTTTGATCGCCAATAACCATCAATGCAGCAAAGCCAAAACGCTTACCGCCCTTAACCACTTTCGCAACGCGGTTGACTGCAACCAGCTTTTCGATAAATGGATTTTCGCCCTGATCACCGCCACCGCGGTTTTCTGAACGTTTTTCTTCTTCTTGTTTCTTTGGACGTTGAGCCATTAGTGTTCCTCGCTGTTCAACTACATCTTTTCAAAATATTAGAATTCAAGTCCGCCTTCACGTGCACCTTCAGCAAGCGCTTTCACGCGGCCATGATAAAGATAACCCGCACGGTCAAACGCAACTTGCTTTACGCCCTTTTTAACGGCGCGCTCTGCCAGCAATTTACCTACCGCTACGGCTGCATCTTTGTTCGATGTGCTCTTTAGCTTGGTACGCAAATCCTTATCCATGGTGGATGCGGTTGCTACAGTTACGTCTTTGGTGTCGTCAATAATTTGCGCGAACATGTGCTTGCTGGAGCGGAAAATCGACAAGCGCAAACGGCCCTTACCGGTTTCCGTCAGACGAGCAAGGCGTGTGCGAACACGCTGCTTACGACGGGCAAATTTATCTTTGTTGGTCAACATGGGTCGCTCCTAATTACTTCTTCTTGCCTTCTTTACGTTGAATCTTTTCGCCCTGATAGCGAATGCCCTTACCCTTATAAGGTTCAGGACGCTTGTAACCACGGATAACCGCAGCTACTTGGCCAACGCGTTGCTTATCGATACCGGTGATGGACAACAAGGTTGGCTTTTCAGCTTTAATGGTGATGCCTTCTGGAATTGGGAACTTCACTTCATGGCTGAAGCCAATGTTGAGAACCAAATCCTTGCCTTGTACAGCTGCCTTAAAACCAACGCCTTCGATTTCAAGAACTTTCTTGAAGCCGTTGGATACACCTTCAACCATGCTAGCCAGCAAGTTGCGTGATGTTGCCCAGATCATGCGGGTTTGGCGTGACTCATCGCGCGGGGTAAGAACAACCTTACCGTCAACGAGCTTTACTTCAACATCACTATCAACGGTGATGTTCAAGGTGCCGAGCTTGCCTTTAACGGCAACAGCCTGACCTTTGATTTCAGCCGTCACACCTGACGGCAATGCTACTGGTTTTTGACCTACGCGTGACATGTTACTTCCTCACTCAATTGCTACTTGCAATCCCTATTAGAATACGCGGCAAAGCACTTCACCGCCCACATGGGCAGCACGGGCTTCGTTATCCGACATCACACCTTGCGGTGTCGACAAAATGGAAATGCCAAGACCGTTATAAACGCGTGGCAAATCTTTAATACGTGCGTAAACGCGGCGACCCGGTGTTGACACACGGTCAATACGACGGATTGCAGGCTCACCTTCGTGATACTTCAATTCGATAATCAATGAAGCCTTACCGTTACCGCGGTCTTCTTCACTGAAGGTGCGGATGTAGCCTTCACGCTGCAATACTTCCAGCACGTGTTTACGAAACACAGAAGCTGGGCTTTCAACGGTGGCCAGCTTGGCCATTTGTCCGTTGCGGATGCGGGTGAGCATATCGCCAATTGGATCAGTCATCGTCATGATGCGGTCTTTCCTTCCTTACCAGCTGGACTTAACGCAACCGGGAATTCTTCCCGATGACGCCAAATCGCGAAATTTGATGCGGCACAATTTGAACTTACGGTAGTAACCACGAGGGCGACCAGTCAGTTCGCAACGATTGTGAATGCGTGTGCGGCTTGAGTTACGTGGCATTTGCGCAAGCTTCAAGGTTGCAGCAAAGCGTTCTTCAATAGGCAGCTCGCGGTTTGAACAAATGGCCTTAAGTGCCTTACGCTTTGCAGCGGAGCCCTTCACCATACGTTCACGTTTCTTATTGCGTTCAATAGCACTCGTCTTGGCCATCTGTTACTCCTAAAAACTATTTCATAAATGGCATGGAGAAGCCTTCGAGCAATGCTCGTGCTTCTTCATCGGTTTTAGCTGATGTCACGAACACAATGTCCATGCCACGAATTTCACCAATCTTGTCGTAATTGATTTCTGGGAAAACCAATTGCTCTTTCAAACCCATGGCGTAGTTGCCATTGCCGTCAAAGCTACGGGTTGGGATACCACGGAAGTCGCGCACGCGCGGCAATGCCATGTTCACAAACCGGTCAAGAAATTCATACATATGTGCGCGACGCAGAGTTACCTTGCAACCAATCGGCAATTTTGCGCGGGTCTTGAAGGTTGCAATTGCTTTACGTGCACGGGTAAGCACAGCGCGTTGACCAGCAATTAAGGTCAATTCTTCAAGCGCCTGGGTTACCTTTTTGTTATCGTTTACAGCTTCACCAACACCCATGTTGATTACGATCTTTTCGAGGCGTGGCACTTCCATAACGTTTTCATACTTAAAACGTTCGATCAGTGCAGGACGCACAACCTTCTCGTAGTGTTCTTTTAATCTTGCTTCAACCTTGGCCATAGTAAAACTCCTGTGCCATTCCTTAATTAAACTCTGCGAATTTCTTCGCCAGATTTTCTTGATACCAATGCCTTTTCGCCATTGCCCAACAACTTCACACCAGTGCGTGTTGCCTTACCCGACTTAGGGTCAACGTGAGCAACGTTTGAAATGTGGATGGATGCTTCTTTGCGCACCAATCCGCCAGCGCTTTGAGCGCTTGCCTTGGTATGGCGGGTAATCATGTTAACGCCCGATACCAACACACGGCTTTCCTTTGGCAATACCTTCAATACTTCGCCGGTCTTGCCTTTGTCTTTACCTGCGAGCACGATAACTTTATCGTTTTTCTTGATCTTCTGTTTCATAATTACAAAACCTCTCCGGCGAGCGAAATAATCTTCATGAAGCCGAGGGCGCGCAATTCACGCACGACGGGTCCAAAAATACGGGTACCAATTGGTTCACGATCCTTGTTAATCAATACCGCAGCATTACGATCAAAGCGGATGGTTGAACCATCTTCACGCTTTACATCGTACTTGGTACGAACGATCACAGCTTTGTGCACATCGCCTTTTTTAACGCGGCCACGTGGAATCGCATCCTTGATGGACACGACAATCACATCGCCAACGGAGGCTACTTTGCGCTTGGAACCACCCAGCACCTTAATGCACATCACCTTCTTTGCGCCGCTGTTATCAGCAACTTCGAGGGTTGATTCTTGTTGTATCATGGCCGTTTTTCCTAACTTCTGGCTTCTCTAACTAACGCTTACTTTGCTTTCGCAACTTTTTTCTTAGCTTCCTTTACAGGAGCCTTTGCTTTTTCAGGCTGCTTGGCTGAACCAACTTCAGCACCACCTACCAACATCCACTTCTTACGCTTAGAAATTGGACGGCATTCAATGATGTCCACGGTATCGCCAAGCTTTGCTTTCTTGGTTTCATCGTGCGCCAAGTACTTCTTGGAGTTCTTCACGAACTTTTTGTAAATCGGGTGCATGATGCGGCGTTCAACCAGAACCGTAATGGTCTTGTCTGCTTTATCGCTAACAACGACACCTTGTAAAACACGACGTGGCATAATCTACTCCTTAACCCGCTTTAGCTTTGTTCTTTGCTGCGCGTTCATTTTGAACGGTCAACACTTTTGCAATTTCTTTCTTCACGTGACCTGAACGCGCTGGCTTGGCCAATTGACCTGTGCTTTTTTGAAAACGCAGGTTGAATTGCTCCTTGCGCAAGACAGACAGCTGTTCTTTCAGCTCGTCGTCTGACTTGGTTCTGATATCACTTGCCTTAACTAGTCCCATAACTGTCTCCTAAAAATCTCTTAGCCTTTATGCAGCAAGGCGCGTGACCATCTTGGTCTTGATCGGCAACTTGGCCGATGCAAGTTCAAATGCTTCACGAGCAACTTGTGGGCTTACGCCGTCAATTTCAAACATGATGCGGCCAGCATGGACGCGCATTACCCAAAACTCTGGGGTACCCTTACCAGAACCCATACGAACTTCAGCAGGCTTACGGGATACTGGCACGTCTGGGAACATACGGATCCAAACACGGCCTTGACGCTTCATGTGGCGTGCAATCGCGCGGCGAGCCGCTTCGATTTGGCGTGCAGTAATACGTTCTGGTTCCATCGCCTTCAGACCAAACGAACCAAACGCCAGTGTGAAACCAGCTTTTGCTGCGCCGTGAATACGACCCTTGTGACCTTTGCGGTACTTTGTTTTCTTTGGTTGTAACATTTTCTTATCCTCGGGTTTTAACCCTTAAATCATTTTTCCGATTACGTTCCTAAACCTTAGGTGCGCGATGCAGATCCTTCTAATTGACGACGTTCAACAGCGCCTGGATCGTGATCCAGAATTTCGCCCTTGAAAATCCAAACTTTAACGCCGCATGCGCCGTATGTGGTTTGTGCAGTTGCTACGCCATAGTCAACGTCAGCACGCAAAGTGTGCAACGGAACGCGACCTTCACGGTACCATTCCATACGTGCGATTTCAGCGCCGCCCAAACGACCCGAGCAATTGATACGAATACCAAGTGCACCAAGACGCATCGCGGTTTGCACAGCGCGCTTCATGGCGCGGCGGAAAGCCACGCGGCGTTCCAACTGTTGCGCAATGTTTTCTGCAACCAAGGTTGAATCCAATTCTGGCTTGCGGATTTCAACGATGTTGAGGCTCACTTCCGAATGGGTCATTTTACCAATATCGGATTTCAGCTTTTCAATATCTGCGCCCTTCTTGCCAATAACTACGCCTGGACGTGCGGAGTGGATGGTAACGCGAGCCTTTTTGGCTGGACGTTCAATCACTACGCGTGCAACGCCTGCTTGCTTCAGCTTATCGGTGAGGTATTCGCGAATTTTGAAATCTTCGTGAAGAAGACCACCATATTCTTTACCTGCAAACCAACGGCTATCCCATGTGCGGATGATGCCTAAACGCAGACCTACTGGATTAACTTTCTGACCCATTGTTGCCCCTTACTTGGTTTTTGGCTTAGCAGCTGTCTTAGCTGCTTTTGGATTGGTCTTCTTGACCTTCTTAACTTCTTCAACTTCGCGTACAACAATACGAAGATTGCTGTATGGCTTTTGGATGCCATCGCTCTTACCGCGACCACGTGCGTGGAAACGCTTTAGAACAAATGCACGACCAACGGTTGCTTCAACAACAACCAAGCGATCAACATCCAACTGGTGGTTGTTTTCAGCGTTAGCGATTGCGGATTGCAATACCTTGTAAACTTCCTTCGAGATGCGGCGTTCATTGAATGCCAACATGGTAAGTGCTGCAGAAGCCTTCTTGCCGCGGATCATTTGCGCAACAAGGTTCAATTTGCGTGCACCCGAGCGTACGGAGCGGGCAATTGCCATCGCTTCGTTATCCGCCACTGGTCTTGGGTTTGCTGACTTGCTCATTGGTTACCCTCTTACTTTTCTTCTGTCTTCTTATCGGTGCCACCATGAGCAACGAAAATACGCGTCGGAGCAAATTCACCAAACTTATGACCAATCATATGTTCGGTTACTGACACCGGTAAAAATTTGTGACCGTTGTATACACCAAAGGTCAAGCCAACGAACTGTGGCAAGATGGTTGAACGGCGTGACCAGATCTTGATGATTTCATGACGGCCAGAAGCGCGGGCTTTATCCGCCTTCTTCAACATGTACCCATCAACAAACGGGCCTTTCCAAACTGAACGTGCCATTAGCTACTCCTATTATCCCTTGTTACGCTTCTTGCGGCCCTGAATGATATTCAAGGTCGTGCGCTTATTCTTACGTGTCTTGGTACCCTTGGTGCCCTTACCCCATGGTGTCACAGGATGACGACCACCAGATGTACGGCCTTCACCACCACCGTGAGGATGGTCGATCGGGTTCATAGCAACACCGCGAACGGTTGGGCGTGTGCCCTTCCAACGCTGACGTCCTGCTTTACCAAGTGAAATGTTGAAATGATCTGGGTTTGAAACTGCGCCAACCGTCGCCATGCAATCTTCAGGAACCAGGCGAACTTCACCAGAGGTAATCTTGATTTGTGCCTTACCGTTATCACGGCCAACGAGCTGGGCATATGCACCAGCTGAACGCGCAATCTGACCACCCTTACCTACACGCATTTCTACGTTATGGATAATGGTACCCACTGGCATGTTCTTAAGCGGCATCGCGTTACCTGGCTTCACGTCAACACGTGCGCCCGATACAACGGTATCACCAACTTTTAAGCGTTGTGGTGCGAGAATGTAAGATACGCGGCCATCTGTGTATTTGATAAGCGCGATGAACGCGGTACGACCTGGATCGTATTCCAAACGTTCAACGGTTGCAGGAATATCGTGGGTCAAACGCTTGAAGTCTACCTTGCGGTACAGCTTCTTGTGACCACCACCAATATGGCGCGTGGTAATACGGCCCTTGTTGTTGCGGCCGCCCGTTTTACGAACGCCCTCGGTCAATGACTTAACAGGTCCACCCTTCCACAATTCGGAACGGTCGATCTGCACCAATTGACGGGTGCTTGGCGTAACGGGGTTATAGGTCTTTAATGCCATGGTTTACTCCAACCTTTATATTCCGGTAGCTACATCGATGCTCTGGCCTTCAGCAAGCGTGACATAAGCCAGCTTGATATCAGGACGCAGACCAGGACGGCCTCTGAAATTCTTTGTTTTGCCTTTACGGATTTGCGTGTTTACCGCAACCACTTTTACCTTGAACAGGGATTCAACCGCGCCGCGAATTTGTGGCTTGGTTGCATTTCCGTGAACTTGGAACACAACTTGGTTGTGAGCAGAAACCGCGGTCGTCTTTTCGCTCATGATAGGGCGAATGATGGTGTTGTAATCCAACGCGGTTGGGGCTTTTTTAGCTTCAGCTTTCTTGCTCATTTGAGACGCTCCGTCAATTGCTCAACCGCGTTCTTGGTGAGTACCAAGGTGTCACGGCGAATGATGTCATATACGTTGGCGCCTTGTTCTGGCAGCACATCAACATGCTTGATGTTGCGAACCGACATTGCAAAGTTCTTATCGAGGTTTGCGCCATCGATAATCAGAACTGAGTCATTTGCACCAAGTGCCTTGAGTGCAGTGGCCATTGCCTTGGTCTTGATAGCATCGGTCTTTGCGCTATCGATTACAATCAATTTACCTTCGGCTTGCTTTGCAGACAATGCAACGCGAAGTGCTTGGGCACGAACCTTCTTCGGCAAATCGTATTCGTGTGAACGAACAACTGGTCCAAAAATCACGGCGCCCTTACGGAACTGAGGTGAACGCAAGCTACCTTGACGTGCACGACCGGTACCCTTTTGAGCCCATGGCTTCTTGGTGGTGCCGCTAATATCGGAGATACCCTTGGTCTTGTGGGTACCAGCGCGGCGCTTGGACAACTGCCAGTGAATGGCACGTGCCAGCAAATCTTGGCGAACATCTTGACCGAATACATCTTGTTGTAATTCGATTTCGCCAACCACTTTGTTTTGTAGGTTTTTAACTGAGAGCTTCATGGCTTATTCCTTATTTTCTTCAGCAGCAGCTGGAGCAGCTTTTGCAGCAGCTTGAGCAAGGCCAGCTGGCTTTGGTGCGGTCTTTGGCAGTGCGCGCTTCACAGCATCGCGAACCATTACAAACGAACCTTCAGAACCAGGAACTGAACCGCTCACAAACAACAAACCTTGTTCTGCATCAACTTGAACGATGGAGAGGTTAGGAATGGTTGCGCGAACCTGACCCATGTGGCCGGCCATTTTCTTGTTCTTGAATACGCGGCCTGGATCTTGACGGTTACCGGTTGAACCGTGGGCACGGTGGGTAATCGACACACCGTGTGAGGCTGGCATACCGCCGAAGTTATGACGCTTCATAACACCTTGGAAGCCTTTACCGATGGTGGTTCCGGTTACATCAACAAATTGACCTGGCACAAAATGTTCTGCGCTGATTTCGCTGCCTACTTCGAGCAATGAATCTTTGGATACACGGAATTCAACGAGCTTACGCTTTGGCAATACGTTTGCCTTGGCAAAGTGACCACGGGTCGCTTTGTTGGCGCGGCTGGCTTTAACATCATCAAAGCCCATTTGAACGGCGGTGTAGCCATTCTTTTCTTCGCTGCGGACGGCAACAACTTGATTGCCCTTCATCAACAAAACGGTGACGGCGATGTGCTTGCCTTTGTCATCAAAGACTTTCGTCATACCGAGTTTTTTTGCAACAATACCTGTTCTCATCATTCTCTCCATTAAGCCTGAAGCTTAATCTCCACATCGACACCCGCGGCTAAATCGAGCTTCATCAACGCATCAATGGTTTGAGGCGTTGCTTCAAGAATATCGAGCAGACGTTTGTGTGTGCGGATTTCAAATTGTTCACGTGATTTTTTATCAACGTGCGGACCACGGTTAACGGTGAACCGTTCGAAACGTGTTGGCAAAGGAATCGGACCGCGCACGCGGGCACCGGTACGTTTTGCCGTGTTCACAATTTCACTCACCGACGTATCCAGTACGCGGTGGTCAAATGCCTTAAGGCGGATGCGGATAACTTGCGCTTCCATGAGAATCGCTTTCTTCTTTTTTCATGCTCGTTGGTTTTTTACCTGAAGAACCGTTTGTTTTCACATCGATTCAAAAAGCAAATTGCCAAAAAGACTTTCCATTTGACAGACTTTCCGGACAATCCGGTAGTCCCTGTCATAAAAATGCTAGGTCCACTTTTTTTCAAAGAGCGCACCTATATAACCCAGAAACTTTACTTTCCAAAGCGGTATTATTAAAAACCGCGAGAAAAGTTTTAAGGAATTTGCGGGGGTGAAATTAACACTTCAACCCCGCAACCCTTAACCTTTATTGCTTGAGATTACTCAATAATCTTAGCAACAACGCCTGCACCTACGGTGCGGCCGCCTTCGCGGATAGCAAAGCGTAGACCTTCGTCCATAGCAATTGGAGCAATCAACTTGACTTCAATCGCGATGTTATCGCCTGGCATAACCATTTCGGTACCTGCTGGCAAAATCACTTCACCAGTTACGTCTGTGGTACGGAAATAGAATTGTGGGCGGTAGTCGTTGAAGAATGGCGTATGACGGCCACCTTCTTCTTTGGTCAGAACGTAGATTTCTGCCTTGAACTTGGTGTGTGGGGTGATGGTGCCGGGCTTCGCTAATACTTGGCCACGCTCAACTTCTTCACGCTTGGTACCACGGAGCAATGCACCGATGTTGTCGCCTGCTTCACCTTGATCGAGAAGCTTACGGAACATTTCAACGCCGGTAACGATGGTCTTCTGAGTTGGGCGAATACCGACGATTTCGATTTCTTCGCCTACTTTGATGATACCACGTTCAACACGACCAGTAACAACCGTACCACGACCCGAGATGGAGAACACGTCTTCAATCGGCATCAAGAATGGCTTATCAACTTCGCGTTTTGGTTGTGGGATGTAGCTGTCAACAGCTTCCATCAACTTCAGAATAGCTTGTTCGCCGATTTCTGGTTGCTTGTCTTCCAAAGCACACAAAGCAGAACCCTTGATGATGGGGATTTCGTCGCCTGGGAACTTGTAGGACTTGAGCAAGTCACGAATTTCCATTTCTACCAATTCAACGAGATCCTTGTCGGCCATGTCCATCTTGTTCATGAACACTACGATCGCAGGAACACCTACTTGGCGAGCAAGCAAGATGTGTTCGCGGGTTTGTGGCATTGGGCCGTCAGCAGCGGACACAACGAGAATTGCACCGTCCATCTGAGCAGCACCGGTGATCATGTTCTTCACATAGTCGGCGTGGCCTGGGCAATCTACGTGTGCGTAGTGGCGGTTAAGGGTTTGGTATTCAACGTGTGCGGTTGAAATGGTAATACCACGAGCGCGTTCTTCTGGCGCTTTATCGATTTGGTCGTACGCTGTAAACGTCGCACCGCCGGTCTTGGCGAGAACCTTGGTAATCGCTGCCGTCAAAGATGTTTTACCATGGTCAACGTGACCGATGGTTCCAATGTTGCAGTGAGGCTTACTGCGATCAAATTTTTCTTTTGCCATTTTACTCTCCGTTTATTTTACGACGTTTAATTAAAACCTAACTTCACTTAGCTTGCCAATTTGGCCTTTACCTCATCAGCGACATTCTGCGGAACCCGATCATAGTGATGGAACTCCATCGAATAACTTGCACGACCCTGCGACATAGAACGCAGAGTGTTTACATAACCAAACATGGATGCGAGCGGTACGGATGCTTCGATCACGCGGGCATTACCACGTTGATCCATACCAAGCACTTGGCCGCGACGGCTGTTCAAATCGCCGATGACGTCGCCCATGTAATCTTCTGGGGTTACAACTTCAACCTTCATGATTGGCTCCAGCAATACTGGGCCTGCTTTTTGCATACCTTCGCGGAATGCAGCACGTGCTGCGATTTCGAATGCGAGTGCAGAAGAGTCCACATCGTGGTATGCGCCGTCTACCAAGGTAATCTTGAAGTCGATGGCAGGGAAACCGGCGATAACGCCAGTGTTCTTTGCTGACTCAAGACCCTTTTCAACGCCAGGGATGTATTCTTTTGGAACCGAACCGCCTTTAATATCGGTTGCAAATTCGAAACCTGTACCTGGTTCGCTTGGTTCAAATTCCATGATGACGCGAGCAAATTGACCCGTACCACCAGATTGCTTTTTGTGGGTGTAATCCACGGTTGCTTTTTTGCTGATGGTTTCGCGGTACGCAACCTGTGGTGCACCAACGGTTGCATCAACTTTATAAGTACGGCGAAGAATATCGACCTTAATTTCAAGATGAAGCTCGCCCATACCCTTCAGAACGGTTTGACCAGTTTCTTGGTCTGACGTTACGCGGAAGGATGGATCTTCTTGAGCAAGACGAGCAAGTGCAACACCCATCTTTTCTTGGTCAGCCTTTGTCTTTGGTTCAATTGCAACTTCGATAACTGGATCTGGGAAAATCATACGTTCCAGAATGATTGGCTTATCTTCTGCGCAAAGGGTTTCACCGGTGGTGGTTTCCTTGAGTGCGGTCAGTGCCACGATATCGCCAGCAAAAGCTTCTTTGATTTCTTCACGGGTATTGGCATGCATCAACAACATACGGCCAATACGTTCGCGCTTATCTTTGATGGTGTTTTGAACATAAGAACCTGATTCCAATTTACCGGAGTAAACGCGGAAGAAGGTCAATGAACCCACAAACGGGTCGGTCATGATCTTGAATGCGAGACCAGCAAATGGTTCATCATCGGATGCCTTGCGGGTCATTTCTTCGCCTGAGTCAGGATGCGTACCTTTTACTGAAGGAATGTCGAGTGGGGATGGAAGATAATCAACCACTGCGTCCAACATCGGTTGAACGCCCTTGTTCTTAAATGCAGAACCGCACAATACAGGCACAAACTTACGTGTGATGGTACCCTTGCGGATGCACATTTTGAGTGTTGCGATATCTGGTTCCTGACCGTTGAGATAGGCTTCCATCGCCTTATCATCCATTTCAACAGCCATATCCAGCATCTTGGCGCGGTACTCAGCAGCCTTTTCTTTCAGATCATCTGGAATTTCGGTTTCAAAGAATTCTGCGCCCAGGGATTCATCTTTCCAGATAATCGCCTTCATCTTCAACAGATCAACAATACCCTTGTGTTCAGATTCTGTACCGATTGGCAACTGGGTTACCAATGGATTTGCACCAAGACGGTCAACCATCATGTCAACGGTGCGGAAGAAGTTTGCACCGATGCGATCCATCTTATTGACGAACGCAATACGTGGAACGTTGTACTTATCAGCTTGGCGCCAAACGGTTTCAGATTGCGGCTCAACACCAGCAACCGAGTCATACACCGCAATCGCACCGTCGAGTACGCGCAGGGAGCGTTCAACTTCAATGGTGAAGTCAACGTGACCTGGGGTATCGATGATGTTCAGGCGGTGGCCGCTCCAGAAGCAGGTGGTCGCAGCCGACGTAATGGTAATACCGCGTTCTTGTTCTTGTTCCATCCAGTCCATGGTGGCGGCGCCATCATGCACTTCACCGATTTTGTGTGATTTACCGGTGTAGTACAAAATACGTTCAGTGGTCGTCGTTTTACCAGCATCGATGTGGGCCATGATGCCGAAATTGCGGTACTTTTCGAGTGGATACTGACGAGCCATAACGTATTTTCCTAAACCTTAGAACTTAGAAAGAAAGAGAACAAACCTGAATGAATTACCAACGGTAGTGAGCAAATGCCTTGTTGGCTTCTGCCATACGATGGGTGTCTTCACGCTTCTTGATTGCAGCGCCACGATTGTTGATCGCGTCCATGATTTCACCAGCAAGGCGATCGATCATGGTTTTTTCGTTGCGTGAACGTGCAGCATTGATCATCCAACGCATCGCAAGTGCAAGACCGCGATCTGGGCGAACATCAACCGGAACCTGATAGGTCGCACCACCAACGCGGCGTGAACGAACTTCAAGGAACGGACGAACATTGTTCAGCGCCTTGTGGAAATTTTCGAGTGGATTATCGTTTGCAGCCTTGGTGACTTTTTGAACTTTTTCCAATGCACCGTAGATGATGCTTTCTGCAACTGACTTCTTACCAGAAATCATCAAAACGTTCATGAACTTGCCAAGGACAAGATCACCGAACTTTGGATCGGGAAGAATTTCGCGTTTTTCTGCTCTATGACGACGTGACATGCTTTAATTCCTTTTAAAATTATTTAGGACGCTTTGCGCCATACTTGGAACGGCGCTGACGGCGGTCTTTCACGCCTTGGGTATCAAGCGTACCGCGAATGATGTGGTAACGAACGCCAGGCAAATCCTTCACACGACCGCCACGGATCATCACAACGCTATGCTCTTGCAAGTTGTGCTTTTCGCCGGGGATGTAGCTGATGACTTCGAAGCCATTGGTGAGACGTACACGTGCAACCTTACGCAAGGCCGAGTTAGGCTTCTTTGGCGTAGTGGTATAAACACGGGTGCAAACGCCGCGACGTTGTGGCGATTCTTGCAGAGCAGGAACCTTGTCACGGGTCTTCTTAAGGCCGCGCTGCTTGCGGATAAGCTGGTTAATTGTTGGCATACGCCTAATTCCTTTTTCAAGTTCTTTTGTTTTTCAAGCACTTAGGTAGAAAAAGCGGCCTAAAAAACAAAACAATCCAAACAAAAAACGCCAAAAGCATAATTGCCTTTGGCTTTAGGAGAGAAACTGGCCTCTGCAACAACAACCCCGCTTTCTCAACCCGTAAATGGTTACGGGGGCGGAGGTGGCAACCTTGAGGCTTAAAGCCAGTGGCTTCTCTCAGTACAAATTACACACACAAAACTCGTATTCATCTAGCAAACTAACGCACACAGCACATGGCGGACTTGCTAAAAAGCCTTTGTTTATAATGTTTTTTGCAATGTTTAAAACAGATACAAAAGCAAAATAACCAGAAAGCGCGCGGATATTATGTATTCATACCATCTACGTCAAGCGCTTATTTAAAGGCTTTTTTAATTTGTTTTTAGCGGGTTTTTAACGCGGTTTGTAAGGTAAAATGCCGCCACGATAAGCCCTGTAAATAGCATGCTAGATAGCTGGCGCGCACTTAGGCCTTCCCTCCTCTGCTTGTCAAGACCAGCCTTTGTTACAAATAATTTTGTATAAGCCGTTTTATTGCGCAACCGGACACGATGAATGTCTAGCGCAACAAAACCACGCGAAAATCGAACCGAAAATACCACTGCACAGCTCCGCGCAAATCTCTTATATCCTTATGGATGATAGAAACAGATTTTTTGCATCTCGCACTTCTTTTTGGGTTAGCCGTTGTTGCCGCAACTGTAGATGCGATGGCAGGTGGTGGCGGTCTTCTCACTGTTCCGGGGCTGATGGCAACCGGT
This sequence comes from Alphaproteobacteria bacterium, assembly GCA_041917755.1. Taxonomy (GTDB): domain Bacteria; phylum Pseudomonadota; class Alphaproteobacteria; order UBA9219; family RGZA01; genus RGZA01. The sequence continues at coordinate 226,167 of JAYRWY010000007.1, read as the reverse complement.
CTCGATCCTGTATCGGCGCTCGCTACCAATAAATTCCAAGGCACGTTTGGCGCGATGAGTTCGACCTATCGGTTTTGGCGCGCAGGAAAACTGGATTTGAAAAAATATTTACCCGGCGCACTCCTCGCATTTCTTGGCGGACTTGCCGGTGCGGCAACAGTCCTCATCGCTGATCCAGCAACTTTAAAAAGTATTATTCCATTTTTACTTATCGCGATTGCGTTATGGGTTTTATTCAGCCCGAAATTAGGCGATGTGGAAGCCAGCGCAAAAATTCCCTTTAGCCTTTATATCGGTTTTTTCATCCCTTTTATTGGTTTTTATGATGGTTTTTTGGGGCCGGGCGCTGGGAGTTTTTATGCCTTAAGCGGCGTTGCATTACTTGGTTTGAAACTGGATGAAGCAACCGCGCGTGCAAAACTTTATAACTTCATGAGTAATTTTGCGCCGCTATTATTCTTTCTTGTTCAGGGAAAAATTTTCTGGCTATTCGCAAGCGTGATGGCCGTTGGAAATATTATTGGCGGGCAAATTGGTGCGCGACTTGTCATTCATCATGGCACGGGACTCATTCGTCCTTTACTTGTCATCATGTCCTTTGCCATGAGCGCAAAACTTCTTTGGATGCAAGGGTTCTTGCAGAAACTTTTCAATGTCTGAATTTTTTGGCTCTGATACGAATATTTTGCATACCATTATTTTGTTAGTGGTTGGCCTTGTCGCGGGCACGATTAATGCCATGGCAGGCGGTGGTGGATTACTGACAATTCCTTGTTTTATGGCCCTTGGCCTTACGCCGCTGCAGGCTATTGCTACTAATTACCCCACTGCTATTGCTGCCAATTTCAGCGCCTCATTGAGGTTTTGGCAACACGGCGAATTGGATTTACGCGCTGAATGGCCGCGTGCAGTTATCACCTTTATCTTCGGTATTGTGGGCGGCATTGCCGTGCAACACATTCCCAATGATTTTTTAAAAATCCTTATCCCTATTCTTTTAATCATTATTTCTATTTGGCTTGTGGTGAACCCGCAGGCCGGCGAAATCAAAGCACAAGCACGGTTATCACCGTTGCGTTATACACTGCTAATTCTGCCTGTGCTTGGTTGGTATGATGGTTTTTTTGGCCCGTGTTCCGGTACATTCTATGCGCTGACCGCCGTATCATTACTCGGCACCACCTTGTCACGCGCCACGGCAAATGCAAAATTCTATAATACCTTTGGTGGCCTTGGCGGATTTGTCAGCTTTATCGCCAGTCCTCATATTCATTGGGTTTATGCGGCGGTGATGATGGTAGGTACGTTTGCAGGTTCTTATCTGGGTGCGTCATTGGTCATTAAACATGGGACACGGCTAGTCCGGATTGCACTCGTGGTTGTATCCGTTGCCATGAGTATTAAGTTGTTGTTTGATCAACCATTCTTCAAAGAATTATTTAGCTAAGATGATACGACTTTTTGTCAGCGCTGATTTATCCGCAAACTCATCCTTTCCTTTGGATGAGAAACAAAGTCATTACCTCAAACATGTAATGCGCCAGAATGATGGCGATGAAATTCTGGTATTCAATGGCCGTGATGGTGAATGGAAATCCAGCCTCAGCATTACTAAAAAGCATGTATTGGTTACTACGCAAACGCAAACGCGCCCGCAAGTCAACGAAGGCCAACTCACGCTTATTTTCGCGCCGATTAAGCGCGGGCACGGCGATATGGCCATTGAAAAAGCATCGGAGCTCGGCGCATCTGCCCTTTACCCCATCATCACTGATCGCACCGTTGTAAGCCGTGTACCCATCGACCGTTATGAAGCGATTGCAGTAGAAGCCGCCGAGCAATGCGAACGTTTATCTGTTCCAAAAATTCATCCCTCCCAAAAACTTGACGCGCTACTAGCCGGATGGAATGAACATAAGCACATTCTGTTATGCGTAGAGCAGGGTGAAGCCACCCCGATTGCCAGCGCACTTGCATCCATGAATATGCCGGGCATAGCGGTAATGATTGGCCCCGAAGGCGGGTTTAGTGATGCTGAATTTGCCAAACTGCGCTCCCTGCCTTATGTGACCCCCGTAACCCTCGGCCCCAGAATATTGCGCGCAGATACAGCAGCTATTTCGGCCCTCAGTATTATTCAGGCACTGAAACAATAGCAGAAATAGCCCTTTAGGGTTGCCCAGGTGAAATTGACTAGCTTTGCACTATGTTAAGGGTTTAGTGGTATCAAACATCCTTTAACACCTCACGGATACGCATGTCAGTCCTTCCTACCCAAGCCGACGAACTCATCACCGATAAAGCGCAGCTGGTTAACTACCATGCCTCCGGCGCAAAACCGAAAAACGGTTTATTGATTGGCACCGAGCATGAAAAATTCGTGATTGATGCCACCACCAAACAAGTCGTTCCCTATGAAGGACCAAACGGAATTAAAGCCTTGTTGGAAGGTATGATGCGTTATGGCTTTGAAGCAGTCAAAGAAGGCGACACGCTTATTGGTCTGACCCGTGGCCGCGAAAACATCTCCCTAGAACCGGCAGGACAATACGAACTCTCTGGCGCTCCGCTTTCCAACCTGCATGAAATGAGCGATGAGCTCGACCGCCATATCGCAGAAAGCACGCAGGTTGCCGAACAACTTGGCGTAAAGTTTATGCCAATTGGTTATCACCCCACCGCCGGCATTGACGAATTGCCTTGGATGCCAAAGGGCCGTTACAAAATCATGCGGGAGTACATGCCCAAAGTTGGCTCGCGCGGCCTTGAGATGATGCAGTTGACCTGCACCACACAAGCCAATCTGGATTTTATCAGCGAAGAGGATATGGTTCGCAAAATGCGCGTCAGCCTTGCGTTGCAACCTGTGGTCGCCGCACTTTTTGCCAATTCGCCATTTGCCAAGGGCAAGTTATCTGGCCGTCTCTCGAACCGTTACAGCGTGTGGGCAGATGTTGATCCTGCGCGTTGTGGAATTTTGCCTTTCGTATTCGAACAAGGCTTTGGCTTTGAGCGCTACGTTGATTATGCGCTGGATGTACCCATGTATTTTGTCTATCGCAATGGCAAATACATAGATTGCACAGGCCAATCTTTCCGCGATTTTATGGCCGGAAAGCTACCCGCGTTGATGGGCGAAAAGCCCCAAATGTTTGATTATATCAATCATCTTTCCACGATCTTCCCTGACGTTCGCTTAAAGACATACATTGAAATGCGCGGCGCGGATGTTGGAAACTCTGCAATGATTAAAGCATTGCCAGCTTTATGGGTGGGGCTACTGTATGACGACACCGCCTTCAATCAGGTTGAAGCGCTGGTGAAGGAATGGACAGTTCAACACATTGAAGAAACCCGCCGTGATGTTCCACGCCTGGGCATGAGTGTAATAATTGGTAAGCAAAACGTATTCGCTATTGCCAAACAAATTGTCACCTTATCGGTGCAAGGCCTACGCCGCAGAGCCATTCGAAACCCCGGCGGCGCAGATGAAACACGCTACCTTGAACAGCTATTGACCATTGTGGATATTGAACAAACCGAGGCCGAACGGCTGATGGCTTTGTTTGATGGCCCATGGGATGAACACATCGAACCTGTGTTTGATGCAGTTAAATTATAAATTTAGATTTTAATTTTTACCGGCAAGCTGTGCTGCTTTTGCATACGCAACATCAACAATATCGCTACAACGGTTGCGACATAAAACACAATTTGCATGGCATTTGGTTGAGCAATGTAGCCAACCAATGCGGTTAGAAACTGGCCTGGCAAGCTGGATTCCGGCAATATCGCACTGCTATCCCACACATTGTCATAGAGCGAGGGAATAAAACCGGCCTGCACTAATTTGTCTGCACCGCGCGCCGCCATGCCTGCAGCGATCAACATCAACACCATATTGGTCGTCGAAAACAGATGTTTAAGGGATAGTTTGAGAAATCCGATATAAAGCAACCAAGCCGCCAAGATGCCAGAGCCCAAGCCAAGTCCAAGCCCCGATAGTACATCGTGCGTTCCGCCTGATGCCATCATCCCCTGTACGAATAATACTATTTCTGAACCTTCGCGTAACACAGCCAGAGCCACAACTGCGGCAAGCGCAAACAATGATTTTTTGCCTGATACAACTTCTGCACTGACTTCACGCATTTCGCAGACCATTTCACGGCCATGCTTTTGCATCCACACAATATGCCAGGCTAGCAAACCCACCACCGTGAACATAATCGCTGCGTTGAACAATTCTTGGCCAAAGCCGGAAAATGCACCCGATAATTGGGCAGTAAACATCGCTACAATACCCGACCCGACACAGCCCGCCGCCACGCCGCCAAATATCATAGCCAATCGGTTATGAAGCCCCTTGGTTGCCGCCAGAATAACGGAAACAATTAAAGCTGCCTCCAACACTTCACGGAATACAATTACTGCGGCAGCCAACATGTTGTCCCAATGTCCTATTTTACGGTCAATGTGCCCTTGGCGGTATCTTCGTGGAATTCACCAAAGAATTTATAGACGCCTGGCTTTAAAGGACCCACTACGATGGTTGCTGAGCTACCACCTGCTATGACCTTCTCGCGGTGTAAATCATGACTTTCAAATTCTTCTGGGGTCGCATCTTTGTTTTCGATAGTCAGGGTAATTTTTTGTCCTGCAGGTGCTTCAATCTGGGCTGGCGAGAACAGATGACCTTTGATGGTTAGCGCGATGGTAGTTCCCGCATCTTTCACTGCTTCAGGTTTTGCCGCTTCGGAAGCAAATGACTTTCCGGCAACCACAATTCCAAACACCATGACAGCAACAGCTACCAGATAAATTCTAACCCAGTTTTTCATCTCATCTTCCTCGTATCGGTTAACCTTCAATTGCGTTTCATTCTGAACCGCAATAGCGTTTAAATAACGGCGCCTTTTGCCGCATGGCTGTCACAAACCTTGTGGTTCGCACAGGGCTGAGAGGTTATATAGCCCTTGCTCCCATTGTTGCAAGTCATTATTAATATCATGTTGACGCAGGGATAAGTTATTGTTTTCGTTCCGTTAACCAAATTATTTTAACATATTGATTTTGAATGATAAATTATGTTCACCCGCTGATTCTTAATTCATTGTTAAGCAGAATTAGATAAAATTGTTTCAATAGTTTCTTATGGAGACAAGATGACTGCCCCGTTACCTGGCTTAGGTACCTATCTGCAACGTCGCCAATCAGAGCGCGAAGCCGGATTCCACCGCGGGCGCAGCGAAATCACTGTCAATCTGGATACGGGCGATATTATTCGTGCTAACCGGCCTGAAGCAGCCGTCCCCCTAGCATCAGTTACCAAGCTCATGACAGCGGCAACTGTATTCCACCTCAATAATACCATGAATGGTGGTAGGCCTACCTACAGTGCGGCACAGATGGGACGTTTTCTTTCACGCTCTACGAATGAAATCGGCGATCAACTTGCGCGGCAAACCTGTGGTTCGGTGCCTTCCTTTATCAATCAAATGAACGAGCATGCACGCCGCATTGGCATGCAGAATTTTAATTTTACCAATACAACTGGTTTAAATCCGGATGGCACTGGACCAACCGCAAGCCCGGCTGACGTGGCAAGATTACTTAGTTGGTTTCATAGACAACCCGGCGGCGATGATTTTTTAAGACGCTATGCAAGCCCGGATTCAGGCCACGGCCACACCATGGGTTATGCATTTGATCAAGGTGGTGTGATTGGTGCGAAAACCGGAACCAATCCAGGCGCAGGCGACGTAACTGGCGCGGTATTATTCAGAGGCGCGAATAATCATACCTATGCGACTTTTATTCATACAAACAGTACAGGCGAACGACCCAATATGATTAGCCAAGCCATACAGGCTGCGCGCGCACGTCATCAACAAGTGGTAGGCAGATTGCAGATCAATCAACCTGCCACACCGCAACTGGCTGATGCACCTCAACCCACACGCCCAAGAGCACCAGAGCAAGATCGCAGCGGTGGCTGGCGCGTTCCAGCACCCAGCAACGCTTAATTAGATTATCTTCACATCAAGCACGCCGCAGCGAATAATCATCGCAGCACCACACATACATAAACCATATTATTCCGTATAAGGAATATATTATCTTGTTGAATCATATGTGTTTTTTCGATTTTTGAAAAACATGGTAAAGTTTTATTAACCATTTTGATTTACCATATTCGAGATAAATTTTAAAAAAATTTTTAGCGCATATGGGAACAAACATGACAACAACAACGCAAAACGGTTTTTTCAATTTTCTCAGCACCATCGGAAACGGTATCATAAACGGAATTAAATCCGTCTTTTCATTTCTGGGTAATATCGCCGGCCAAATCCTAAGTAATTTTACAGATCGTAATCGACATATCTCATATGGATTTGGTTCAAAAAGTTTGAATAGTGGAAGCATTGATTGTTCAGGCTGGGTTCATCAAGCATCGTTGCATATGATGCGCGAAATAAATGCCAGACATCCTGGCACCTTCGACATTGAACGAGCCAACCGAATGCTTAGCAACGGCGCTGCATGGCAAATCGAAAATTTTCAAAAAGCCGGGCTAGGGCTTGATCCACGATCCTTGCGTGATGGCACAGCACCTGTAGGTACTATAATTGGTATCCGCAGAAGTAGTGTTCCGGGATGGGCTTCCGGCAGACCTAACGGCATCTCGCACATTGTCATGATTGCTGAGAAAGATGGAAGACGGTACATCTCTGAATCTGGTGGAAGCGGCGTAAAAATGACCCCGTACGATCAGTGGATGCAGCGCAACTCAAGTGCCCAATTATTTCCGGTAAATTTACTTGGGCTTGCCAACCAAACTGCAGTACGCACTGCCATACCATCGCAGCCACCTGCTGCCGTCGCACCTACAACTTCTTATGCAACATACGCCAGCACTATGCCCAACCAACCTTATCCGGTTATGCATACACAGCCTACGCACTGGCAAACAATTACAGGGCAAGCACAGCCAGCTTGGCGTATTAACACGCCGCAGACAGCTCCATCACCCGGCACGGGATGGATTGTACGCCCACTAGCTGAATGGCGGGCGCAGGCTTAGGCGTCGATATTGGTCGCTGTCAGTGCATTTTGCACGATGAAGTCTTTGCGCGGCTCAACCACATCACCCATTAAGGTGGAGAAGATGCCATCGGCTTCATCAGCGTGATCAACACGCACTTGTAACAGCGTGCGCACTTCGGGGTTCAAGGTGGTTTCCCAGAGTTGCTCTGGGTTCATTTCACCCAAACCTTTATAACGTTGGATAGCCATACCGGAGCGCGCTTCGGCAAACACCTGTTCAACCAACTGCAACGGGCCATTCACGGCGTTCTTGTCTTTGCCCTTAACCAATAAGGTAGCTGGCTTTTCAAGATGCTTGCGCAATTCAGTGGTCGCAACATCCAACTTACGTGCATCGCTGCTGGCTAGCATATCATTATCCAGCACATACACATGCTTGATACCGCGCTTGTTGCGTGTGACGGTAACACCAGCTTGAGTTAGCTCGGCCTGCCAGCTGGTTTCTTTATCTGCCAAAATGGCCTTTAAGCGTGCATTTAATGTTACAATTGCCGCATCACGTTTCTTGGCATCGCCAAACACGCCGGCCATACCCGCCTGCTCAATAACACCGGCATAATTGATTTTGCGATCAAGATGCTCGATTGCTGTTCGTGCAGTCAAGCTTTCAGCAAAGATTTTTTTCCATGCCTCACCTTGAACCAGCGCACCGCTCGCCAAACGCAACGCAGAATCTTCGGTACCGATATCTGAGAGATAAGCTTCCAATGCGTCATCATTCTTCAGATAACGCTCCTTAGCTGTACCACGCTTTACGCGGTATAGTGGCGGCTGGGCAATGTAGAGATAACCATTTTCAATCAATTGCGGCATCTGACGGAAGAAGAAAGTCAGCAACAGAGTACGAATATGGCTGCCGTCGACATCGGCGTCGGTCATGATAATGATGCGGTGATATCTTGCTTTGGTTGCATCGAATTCTTCTCGGCCAATGCTGGTGCCGAGCGCTGAAATCAAGGTGCCAATTTCGGCGGATGCCAACATCTTGTCAAAGCGCGCACGCTCCACATTCAGAATCTTACCACGCAATGGCAAGATGGCCTGATTTTTACGATTACGTCCTTGTTTAGCTGAACCGCCGGCGCTATCGCCTTCGACGATGAACAATTCCGACAAAGCCGGGTCACGTTCTTGGCAATCTGCCAATTTGCCGGGAAGGCTGGAGATATCCAGCGCATTCTTACGGCGGGTTAAATCGCGTGCCTTGCGAGCAGCTTCGCGTGCCATCGCGGCTTCGATAATCTTGCTCATCACGCGCTTGGCATCAGCTGGGCGTTCTTCCAACCATTGTTGCAATGCCTCACCCACTACTTGCTCCACAACAGGGCGCACTTCGGATGAAACAAGTTTGTCTTTGGTCTGGGACGAGAATTTAGGGTCAGGCACCTTCACTGATAAAATGCACGACAACCCTTCGCGGGCATCATCACCTGAAATAGTTACTTTTTCCTTTTTGGTGATGCCTGAACCTTCGGCATATTTATCAATCGCACGGGTCAATGCGGCACGGAAACCGGTCAAGTGGGTACCGCCATCGCGCTGCGGAATATTGTTGGTGAAGCACAACACATTTTCGTGATAGCTGTCATTCCACTGCATTGCCACTTCAACCGTGATGCCATCTTTTTCTTTGGTTACAGCAATAGGCGGCTTGTGAATGGCTTCTTTGTTGCGATCAATGTATTCAACAAACGCCTGCAAACCACCATTATATTGCAAATCAATAATCTTGGGTTCAGCGCCGCGTTTATCGGTGAGCACGACATGCACACCGGAATTCAGGAACGCCAATTCGCGCAAGCGATGTTCCAAGGTCGGTAAATCAAACTCGGTTTGCGTAAACGTTTGCTTGGATGGCATGAAGGTAACTTGCGTACCTGTTTGCGTCGTCTTGCCTTTTTGGGTCAGCGGGGCAACACGGTCACCATGCTCAAATCGCATGGACCACTCATAGCCTTGGCGCCAAATTGTTAGCTCAAGAAATTCGGACAAGGCATTCACAACCGACACGCCCACGCCGTGCAAACCACCTGAAACCTTATATGAATTCTGGTTAAATTTACCGCCAGCATGCAACTGGGTCATAACCACTTCGGCTGCTGAAACACCCTCTTCGCTGTGAATATCAACCGGAATACCGCGGCCATTATCGCGCACAGTAACCGAGCCATCGGCATTCAGCATCACATCAACCTGCGTACAAAAACCTGCAAGCGTTTCGTCAATCGCGTTATCGACGACTTCATACACCATATGGTGCAGACCCGAACCATCATCGGTATCGCCAATATACATGCCCGGGCGTTTGCGCACGGCGTCAAGGCCCTTCAGGACGGTAATGGATTGCGCACCGTAATCGGTTTGCTCTTCTTTTGCTTCAACTGGTGTTGCCACGTTTGCTTTCGCCATTTCTTTTTTCCAAACAACTAAAAAACAATCGTCCCTCTTTGAAAAAGAACGACACTGTTCTTGATAACATGTTTCAATTTTGAATCAGGCTTTTTGCTTTTGTAATGCAAGCTGCATGATCCGGCACAAAGTTTTGTGCCACCCACCATGCTTCGACCGCGTGTAAAATTTCACCCACGCGTGGACCCGGTGGAAGGCCCACTTGCGACAGAAGCGCCAGCACATCCTCCCCTTTCAAAGGGAATGTTTTTGGCTGCCAATTTTCTAGCACGCCGCGCGCCGATTCCCAATTAAATTGCACACCTTGGGCCATGCTTAGAACTAAAAATTCCTCAGTTAAATCAAGGCCATAGCGATGCAGCGCAAAAGACAGGGTCATAACATCTGTTTCCCCCTGTCCATCCAGGGGATTTTTCAAAAATAAGGCCAGTTTTTGGGTCTCATCCAGCGATAGTGCGAAGTGTTCTTTCATGGCAGGCGCGTTGGTTTTTTGACCGTGCAATAGCGCAGCCATACGTAAGATTGGGTTAAAATCTTTACGCGTCAATCGCACATGTTCATATGACAGCAAATTGCATAACGTCTTTAGATTGGTTCCCAGCGCAAAAAATTCTGCAACAACATGATGCTTCAACATCAACATCCACGCATCGGATGGATTGGGTGCGCAAAGCAATTTTTTGGTTTCTTTCCACACGCGTTCACGCGACAGGTTTTTTAAGAGCGGGGCTGAAAATTCTATTGCCTGCATCGTTGCCGCATCTGGCTCGGTTTTACCATGCCATGCGTAAAAACGGAAAAACCGTAACATACGCAAAGCATCTTCGCTAATGCGCGCGGCCGCGTCTCCGACAAATTTCACGCGGCCAGCTTTGGCATCATCCAGCCCGCCAAAATAATCATAGATGTTTCCTGACGCATCACGTGACATCGCGTTCATCGTGAAGTCACGCCTAGCTGCATCTTCTTGCCAATTGTTGGTATAAGCTACCACCGCATGGCGGCCATCCGTCTCAATATCCCGGCGCAGGGTCGTAATTTCATATCCTTTACCACCCAAAACAGCCGTTACGGTCCCGTGGGCAATGCCGGTTGGCACCACTTTGATACCTGCCTGCCCCAAGACCTTGGTAACCTCCTCAGGATGGGCTGTTGTGGCTAAATCCACATCACTTACAGGGATTCCCAGCAATGCATCCCGCACTGCACCACCGACAAAACGGGCCTCATGCCCGGCCTTGACCAAGTATTCAATTAGCTGCAATGCGTGTTGTTCGATGTCTGTCATGTGAAGGGAGAAAGAATAACGGCCAAATAGTCATTTGTCACTTTAATCTATAATCTACTTTCTTTAGTGTATCGGCATATCCCACCTATTATGGAGGCCCACCTTGACTACTCTTACTAAGAAAACAACCACCTTGGTTTTTGCTGCTGCACTCGCATTGAGCTTATCTTCATGCGCAGATTATGTTGGCAATAACTCATCCAAAGCTACTGTTTATTTTGAAACAGGCAAGCACAACCTGAGTGCACAAGCAAAGACCACACTTGATGGTTACGCCGCATCACTGAACAACGACGAAGTTGTTGGCACCACCGTAACCGGTTTTGCTGATCGTCGTGGTAGCGATAAAGCAAACGAAGCGTTGTCACAACGCCGTGCAAAAACCGTTGCCTCCTACCTTTCCGGTAAAGGCGTCAGCTCGATTAAGACTGCTGTTGTCAGTGCAGTTGGTGAAAGCCAACCTACTGCTGAATGCGCAGAAGGCATCAAAGGTGCAGCGGCTAGCCAATGCCTCAGCCCAGATCGCCGCGTTGAAGTTGAAGTGGATACCAAGCCACGCTTGGTTGAAAGCGGCTCCAACACCGCACGTAACCACTCTGGTTTACAAGATCGCCACAAATGGCGCTTAAACCAATAAGGTTTTAAGTCCTTATTAAAAGCGGCATGGAGCCATCCATGCCGCTTTTTTTATGCCAAAAATTCCCAGATAAATCACTTGATTGGAGCGATTTAATTCAACTTTAAACAATCCAAATTAATTTATTCAGTAACTGCAAAACAACCCGCTAATAACGACCCCATCGCGTAGCAAAAAATTGCATGCTTGAATCTAGAAGACATTTTCTAAAATATTCCGCGGCATCATTGATGGTACTTGCCAGCGCCTCCATTCCAAATTGGCCGCAGCTTGACTTGATAAGCCATGCACATGCCGATGAAGCGACCAACAAAGGACGTGAATTTCTTTTGTTGTGTGACACGAAGGTAAAAATCAGCCCCTATGATCATGTAAACAGAATTGCTCCCAAGCGTCCGGGCTCCTTGCTAGTGCTTGATGTCGCCGCCAACGAAACCAGCGCGATTGAGGTCCCCTTCTTCGGGCACACCGCTGATCAGCACCCGCGACTTCCAAGCCATGTGGTAAGTTTCGAAAAATGGGGCACACAGGGCGGTTTGATTGACATCAGCACGAAAAAACTTGTCGAAATCTACGATCCCAAAAAGGGATATCGATTTTATGGCCATGCCTTGTTCAACACAGATGGCAGCTTATTGGTCAATACCGAATATGATCTTGAGCAAGGCAGTGGCATTCTTACCCTGCGCAATATGTCTGATAAGAAAATTATTGGCGACTATTCATCCTACGGCGACATGCCCCACGGATGCTGCACACCTGACAATGGAAAAACCATCGTGGTTACCAATGGCGGATCAAAAGTTAGCGCCCCGAATGTAAGCTGGATTGACTACGCCTCCGGCAAATTGCTTCGCCAAGTTGTTCTCGATAAATCTTCAGAAGTTGGATATGGGCATATAGCCATGTCGCATGACGGGTGGTTTTGTGTTTGTGGCAGCAACAGAGACGAAAGCACCAAAAGTACGTTCGATTTGATTGTGTTTATTTCACCTGATGGCAAGGTTCACATACCTGAAGTTTCACAGGATTTAAAACGTCGGATGCAGAATGAAGCCCTTAGCATTGCATTTCTTGGCAAGTCCGGCCTCGTCAGTGTCACCATTCCAAATTCTGATTTGGTACTGGTCATTGATTATAAAACGCAAAAAATTATTGAAGCAATTGACTTAGAAAAACCAAAAGGAATTGTACAAAATCTTGATACCCATCATGACCGGCCAACCATTCTGACCAGCATGGCAAAAGATAAAAAACTGGTCTCCATCGGAGTCCATCCAGGCAACACGCATCCACCGGTGCAAAACATCAATAACAGTTTCGGTGGCCTTGGATCTCACATGACACGTGTTTATTTGTGATGAAGATCTGGTGAAGATGGTGCCCCGGGAGGGACTTGAACCCCCACACCCTTGCAAGTAGTAGATTTTGAGTCTACCGCGTCTACCGATTCCACCACCGGGGCATCCGGCAAGCTCATGAAAAAGTCATGGCTTGAGAATAGTAAGGCACAAGGGATTACGGGTTAGCGCTCCCTTTTTCAAGTGGAAAAAATAAATACGATTAAGTGCCCGATTTTACAGGTAAGAAATTACCCTATCCATATGGCTGCTCCCGCATAAAGCCTGCGGGAGACCCTATAAGCGGTTATTTCAATGACTTCAGGTAAGCAATCAGATCGGCACGATCCTGGGTCTTTGGCATACCCGCAAACGCCATCTTATTACCTGGAGCATATGCCTTAGGATTGAACAACCACTTGTTCAAAGCTTCCACATCCCAGTTACCTTTAATTGCCTTAAGAGCATCGGAATAAGCAAATCCGTCTGCACTTGAATGCACTCTGCCCACGATGCCCCACAACGCAGGACCTACACGGTTTGGGCCACCTTTATCGAAGGTATGGCATGCCGCGCATGCTCTGGATAATTTCTGTCCATTGGCTACATCGGCCTTGGCCATCAAGGCGTCAATCGGTTCTGCTTCTTTTGGCTTTTCTGCGGCAACTTCACCGCCACCATGTTCCGCCACTGCTACCACATATCCTTTTTCCTTAGGCTCAACTGGCTCAACCAATTTACGGGAGATAAACCCCGAAAGACTGGCCACCAAAGCCGCCATCAACAATCCGGCGAAGAGCTTATTGAAATCGAAACCTTTATGCATGATATGTCCGTATGATACGTGGGTGTTTTAGACTAGAATTTAACCAGTGATGCCAATGGTATAAGAAAAAGCGTGCAGTTTGTCATGCGCTCAATTGCCGCTGGGCACGCAGTTTTCACTACCTGTGGCTGTTATGCTTGACCATAACTTAAATCTAAGGCAAATCAATAGCTTATGATAAAGCCAGCTAATACCCTTTCGAATCCCATTCTGATGATCCCTGCGCGCATGCAGGCATCGCGCCTGCCCGGCAAGCCACTAGCTGATATCGCAGGCAAGCCAATGATTGTTCATGTATGGCAACGCGCGGTCGAAGCCAAACTGGGCCGCGTGGTAGTGGCCGCTGCAGAACAAGAAATTATTGATGCGATTATGGCAGCAGGCGGCGAAGCCATCATGACGGATGCAAATCTTCCGACAGGGTCAGACCGGATTTATCAAGCCCTCACAAAGCTTGATCCAGATCAAATTCATGATGCAGTAATTAATGTACAAGGTGATGTACCAACCCTTGAATCAAAATATATCCGCACGGCATACGAAACATTAAAAAATTCCGATGCTGATATCGCCACATTAATAACCCCGATTGTAAAAGCAGAAGACATTGCAGCCACTCAAATTGTAAAGGCGATTGTGGAACTGCCTCCGGGCAAATCATCAGGCCGGACGCATTATTTCACGCGTACGCCCGCCCCGTGGGGAGAAGGCCCACATTATTGTCATGTGGGATTATATGCGTATCGTCGCACTGCGTTGGAACGCTTTGTAAAAAGCCCTCGTAGCACATTGGAGCAGCGAGAAGGCTTGGAACAATTACGCGCCTTGGCAATTGGCCTGCGCATTGATGCAGCTTTGATTGATACATTGCCGCTGGGCGTAGATACGCCAGAGGATTTGGAAAAAGCACGAATTGTGCTAAGTAGGAAGCATGGATAAGAAGATGATCGCCTTTCAAGGACGGCCCGGCGCCTACTCCGATTTAGCATGCCATGCCGTTTTTCCGGATTGGCAAACCTTGCCATGCGCAAGTTTTGAAGATGCTTTTGCTGCCGTGCATGATGGCAAGGCAACCTATTTCATGATGCCAGTTGAAAATTCGACTGCAGGGCGCGTTGCAGACATTCATCACATTCTGCCTAATGGTGGGCTGCATATCATCGCTGAACATTATCAGCCGGTCGAACATCACCTGTTGGCTATTCCCGGCACAAAACTAAACGACATCAAAATTGCACACAGCCATATTCAGGCGCTCAGTCAATGCAAAAAATTCCTGCGTGATAATGGGATAAAACCAGTCATGAAAGAAGACACCGCCGGCTCGGCCGCGGAATTGAAATCGCTTGGTAATTCCTCGATTGCGGCTATTGCATCAAAGCTGGCCGGAGAAATTTACGGGCTGGAAAGTCTGGCGGGAAATATCGCGGATATGGCAAGCAACACCACTCGCTTTTTGATTATGGCGAAGGAAGCTAAATTACCACCTCTGGATGGAACGCCATGTATCACATCCTTTG
The DNA here is from genome assembly GCA_041917755.1 of Alphaproteobacteria bacterium. GTDB lineage: Bacteria > Pseudomonadota > Alphaproteobacteria > UBA9219 > RGZA01 > RGZA01. The sequence goes on along the minus strand of JAYRWY010000007.1, from coordinate 211,037 downwards.
TATTCCGTTTGCGTTCGGTGCCAGCCGCACTTTACAAAGCCTTGGGTGGCTTTGCATCAAACGGAGTGAATATAACCAAGATTGAAAGCTATATGGTGGACAATAAATTCACTGCTGCACAATTTTATGCCGATGTCGAAGGCCACACACAAGACAACCGTTTGAAACTGGCATTTGAGGAACTGGATTTCTTTGCTGAAGAAGTAAAGGTTCTTGGCGTATATCCTGCGCATAAATTTCGTAGCAGCTAGACCTATTTTATCTTGCGCCACTTATCAAAACTTCGCGCACCGGTATAACCAAGATATCCAATTCCAAACAATGTATACAAATCTTGTGGAATCGCGCGAAGCAACGCATTGATGTTGGTCGCGGCTTGCATGGTTTGTTCTGGATACCATATGCCGATAATCCCGCCAACGAAGCATGCGCAAAGTATTACATAAATAACATATAAAAACGTCGGCCTTGCACGCGCCACCCACACATCGGCACTGCCCGCTTCGGCGACAATTGCCGATAGACTCGCCTGCATCTCATTTAATACTTGCTGATTTTCTGTTTTCACCAGCTCCATCTTGGCGGCTTGGCGCGCCTGCTCATCTGGAATAATCCGATCAATTACTTTAAATAAAAAAGGAAATAAGGTTTCAAACATGGCTAGTCCTTCCTATTCCACAAGTCAGCTTCATCTTGTCGCCTTGCAACCAGGCCACGAAGCTGTTTACCACCCGCGTAACTCCATCGCATTAACTGCGCTGGAACCTGCGTGTACCATTTACGGTTCAAAAGATTAAGCAATGTGGATTTAGCAAACGCTTCCAATCCAACGTTAAATGCAAAACATACTAATGCGGAAAATTGATTTTCGTTAAGCGGCACACGCACATAGCGTGACACACCTGTTTCAAAACGCGCTACATCTTCACGTAATAATTGTTCTGCTTCTTCAATGGTAATCTGCTGGGACGGGTTGACATGCCCCGTATGTCCATATCCGATTGTTAATACGCCTGCACTGCATAAATAGGCCTTTAGTCGCAAACCCTCATGCCGCTTCAATAGCGCATAGCCTGCAACATTCAACTGCATGCTATTTCTTATGACTTAGTTGCAAATCTAGCCGCTGCATAATATCCAGCAAGGCCTCGCTACGCGCTTCCAGGCGCGATAAACGCTCCAAGATATGCTCTGATCGATCCACATCGCTGTTACGCCGCATTTCCAATTCATTCAATCGCATATCGCGGAAATGGTCTTGCGCCTGCATCATGGATGCCCACCACACTACCGCACCAAGCTGCAATAACACGGTGAATAATAATGCAATTGGAATTCGGCGATTGAGTGAAAAAGGTTGCTGTTGATACATCTTGCTCACCCTAAGCTGCAAATCTGCGGCGCATCCACGGCCGGTTTAACAGCGCCGTAAAGGAACCAGCGCCCGTTGCGACAAATTTGGTCTGCCAAGAAGCCCATGTAATTCCAGAAGGTATAACAAACGGCACGCTACGTAAGGTCAAATCCATTGCAACACTTGGCAATGCATAGCTGGTATTTGTATTGTATAAATCCCCCGCTGGATTGGACACGGTGCCAAAATTAGTCGAAAGCGCCGCCGTAGCAAGATTCACAGATCCGCTATTCAACACAAGATGAACACCACTATCAATCACATCGCCTGCCGAGATATTAGCCAGTGTTGCATCACGATGCACCTCCAACACTTCCCCGGCAGCAGTAAACGTACCGGAAAACGTCAATGCATTTCCATAACCATCCGGTGATGCCGCAACGCTCAATGTTGCTGTTGCCGAGCCAGTACGCGAAGCCACGTAGCCTGTGGGAATAGTTCCGGATATTCCGGTCATCCCCGATACAGCCGTCGTTGTAAGAAATAGCGGATTGGTAAGTTGTTGAATATTCCCGTTGGTTGAAATTTCTGAAGCAGAATAAATCTGACTGCTATTGGTAGGTATATAATTTGCGATAAAATTTTTAAAAGCCAGCCCTACATAATACGATCCAATCTGGTTTAAATGCAGGCCGTCATATGAATATCCTGCGCGATAAGCAAGGCTTGTGCTATTGGGATCAATCACGACATTGGCATAGTCAAAACAATATGCCCCTGGAGTTACATCACAAAATTCGCGTAGATACTGATTGTATTGATACAACATTGCTAATTGCGTTGATGAACCACTCATAGCCGTAGAGCCGCTCTCAGTCATCAATATAACATTCGCACCATATGCTAGCGCCACATTTGCGGCATTCTTAATGCGGGTCCAAATTGTAAGCGCCGTGTCACCTGTCGTCCCCGATTGGATGATATCATTGGTAACGCCAAAGATAACAACCCACGCAGGATTGGTATTTAAGGCCTCCGTTAATCTTACTAAATATTGATCGGAACGTTGACCTGTCACTGCACCGTTGTAAACCGTCTTCATACTTTGTGTCATCAAAGCGTTTGCCCAATTAAAAAAGCAATAACTACCTTTTACATGAGCGGTACTGGCTGGATAAGCCGTAGATGTTGCATCATTAAATTGTGAACTCAGTCGACTTGCGCCTAAAAATGCAAATGTATTGGCGGTTCTGCCCTTACTGACCGATCGAAGCGGCCACCACGTATTTCCATCAAACATATAGAAAATAGCTTCTGCCTGTACATAGGCCATCCATCCCGCTTTAGCTGGCTTTATACGCCACCCTGAATAATAGGACGCAACTGCGTTCGCATTTCCCGCCCAAGCTCCAGTTGGGCTTGCAGCAATGATGTAGCTATCACCTTCTGCCGGAGCAGCTGGCGGCGTAGCAGTTGTACGGTTTATGACCGAAATTTGTGCCAAACTATCCAGATCATTTAGTGCGTCATTATGGGTAATCTCTTTTTGCGCTTGGCCTGCTACCAAATATGGCATATTCAGCCGTGGTGTATTCGCCATGGGTTCCTTCTTTCCTTATATTTTATTTTAAATGGTTGCTTGCGCGGCAAAACCGCGTCCTACTCTGCTACTAAGCTGGTATATCCTGACTGTGACTGCACTTTGTACGCTTCCAAAATCGGCAATTTGCTGCGCAGCCATATACGCCACAAGCGATGCGGTTTGATTTAAAAAGCTGCGCACCACATTACTGCCATTCATAATTTCAATATCATATAATTCGACTGGCTCATCCAAAGGCACATCAATGTGATCAAGCCACTCGCTATCTTTTCTTGCTCGGCGCTTCCATGACAAGGTGATATCCGCACCTGAATTACGACTGCCCGTTACATGACTGGGCGCCAAAGGCCTCAAATTATTCATTTGCGGTATAAATAAAGTATCCGGTACATCATTCACATCCTGCCCGGTACTGGCCGCTCGATAATAAAACCGTCGGCCTCGATCACTTGCATTTAACGGCATAAAACGCACAGTACTTGGCTGAAGCAATATGAATCGCTCGCCAACCACATGTGTGGATGTTGCTGCCTCGCTTCCTTTTCGTCCTCGCAGCAGGTTGGATAGCGTTACCGTCCCATCCGAATTTAAATTTGCATTCTGAAACTGGATTATTTCATTGCCCAGCAATGCTGCATTCGCTCCATTTAACAGTTCATCCATGGTGCAACTGGATATATTGCCGCGCATCAGCGCAATCGTAACCGTGCTCACACGGTCCATATACCAAGTGGTACGGAAAGGTAACACGGTGGTTGCAAGCCCTGTTGTCACTGGTAGGCTAAAATGATCCTGCGCCACATAATTCACACCATCGGTTGAACGAAGTAACGTTGCACCCGGCCATGAAGCTGGCCCAGTCACACTCACATAATATCCGTGCTGATCATCCGTTGCCCTAAGCAATGGTACATCCAACATAAATAGAGTTGTGCCAATTAATTCCAGCGCATGAAAGCTAAATCCGGATCCGCCATCTGCAACCGCACCACTACCAATCACTTGATGCGAAACAGGCACGGCTGTTGTTTTTATAACGCCGCCATGCTGATCAATTTGCGTGATACGCATAGCCTGACCGTCAAAGCTGATGACATCGCCAGCATCCAACTTCATATTGGCACGATTAAGATATAGCTCATACTCGCTGCGCTCGGTCCATCGGCGATACAGTTCGCTTTGTGCAATTTGTTTTGCTGTGTCGGCATCACAAATGACTGGCAACTTAACACTATCCATGCTGCGTGCATTGCTTGCTATGCGCTGCGCACGCTGCGTACCACGTTGAAACCCTAATGCCGCATCCACATAATCCACACTAATCTCGCGAGGCAGATCTAATTCTTGGCTGCGTGTGGTTTGCAGTGCCGGCGGCTGTTCTTGCTTCTCTTTTGCTGCACGCAGTTCCCCTGCGTTTAAGGTAACGTTTACTACCGCGCTATATAGCTTTGCTTTTAAAATTCCATCCGTCTCAATTAGGTCAAAGGGCTGATATAGCTGCAATGGCTCTAATACTGCTCTGGCAGATGATAGATTATCCACGACATAACCTTGAATACCAACTGCATCAAGCGCACTGACATCTACATCACTGTTGCTGTATCCCGCCCGCACAAGTACATCGCCCACCAACGCGCCAAGGCTTTGTTGCGCATTACCTCGCTCAACCATTGCAAGACGTGTCATCACACCGGAATTACTGCCGCCCTGCATCAGATAGCGTGTGCTATCTACCGGATAAAAACTTACATTATTGATAATCCCCACATAGCTGCCAGCAACCGCACTGCTCGGGGCGCTCACACTGAAACTGGAGGGCGTCAACGCAATCTCGCCGTAATTATATGTGGTCGTGCTATACTGCAGGTGAATATAGCTGATGCGACCGTCTTTGATACTTATGGAGATATCGCCACTTGGCGTTACCGGAATGCTTGTCCAGCTTCTGGTGATATTTATCCCGCTAAAGCTTACCGCAAAGCTCAACAACCTGATTTCAGATGTACCGATACGTGCAAGAGCCCACTCATGATTACTAATAGGTAATAGCGCTGCACTGGTCGATGTAAATCCGCCAAGCGTGTTACTAACCAAAACCTCATCGCCAATTTGTAAGCTGCCACCTTGCCATGAAAGGCATCGTGCATAAAGCGCGGTTGGCGATACGCTATCATTTGCCGCCAACATGCATAACCCGCCGGATAATTTGCAAAACTGTGCAAATGGTAATGGCTCACGTATTGATGAACTGCCCGCGCCCCACACACCGATAAATCCAAGCGCAACTGCCGTTAGCCCAGCACGAAGATACACACGCACACCACTCTGCCCGGATACAGCATCCTGTAAAACAAAACGCTGCTCATCCAGCCATGCAATTTGATTCAACGTACTGGAATAACCTAGATTTTCACTTACAACAGATCCAAAGCTATGCGCTGCTATGTCATAGATCACCACAGCTGCCGGATTTCCGGCATCATAATGCTGCATGTAAAATGCCAATACCAATCCATCCGGGCTTAATGCCCAACTGACGTCCGCCAGATCGCTGCTGCGTGTAAAGCTCGGACTCAAAGTACGGCGTAGTTCTACCGGTATATCACCTGTTACATCCATCTCAAGTACAGCGAACTGGAATGCTACACCGGTTTGAATAACACCACCGACCAACATACGTGTTACCCCTGCACCATTTCGGGCCAAGGGAATAGCAGGTAATGCACCATAACTTCCCATGGATTGCGGGCGGGACAATAAAACCGGATTAACTTCACCTAATAATGACGGTGCTGTTGGCGCATCTGCCGCATAACATTCAAAAGTCAGATTAGGAAGGCGATTACCAAAATTGGCTAACTGCAAACGGTGCAATACGACATAGGCAAGACCGCGATAGGCAGGCACATTTCCCGCACCAAGATAACTCTCCATCAATGATGATGGCAGCTGCGACATACCACCCATATACATCTCGGCATCGGCAACTATATTGGCTCGCCATTGCCCATCGCTATAAATTATTTTGCTATCCGCCCATATGGTGCGGATATTACCAATCGTTGCCCCTTGAATACCCATGCCGATGGCAATCGCACAATCCACCGCATAGCTGGCACGCTGCACGGATGTCTGGGAACCGCCGCCTTTGCCACCCACTTGATCACTGGATAACGTTTCAATGAGATCACTGCACCAAATCACATTGCCAGCAACACGCGCATTGCCATAAACCACGGGAATGGTTTTACCATAAGTTGAATCCTGAATTTTTAGACTATCAAGACGCGGGCCACTAACTTTGGAATTACCAAATACAGCGTTATCAATTTGCCCGCCAACATAGGCACCAATCCCGCCTAGTAATGCTCCGCCAATACCTGGCAGCAACGCATTCCCAAGGGCTGAGCCCCCAATGGTTAGGACAAGTGATGCCATTAGCTATCCTGACATAATGATGGATGACGATAAATGCCTGCAATACGGCGCTGCCATGTTTCACCAAGCCGCGCTTCAACGACTTTTCCAATCGGTGCATAGGAATGAACCATGGCTACAGAAGATACCGCCAACCCTACATGCTGCGGTTGTCCTTGAAAGCGAAACAACACAACATCACCAGGTAAGATGCCTTCTACCATTTCAAATTCATGCGCGATCAGTGCATCATGCAACTTTTCACCTTGCGGTTGACGTCCATAATCCAGACAATCCGTGACTGTAATTCCTGCCTGCCTGATGGCATGGATAACCAATCCAATACAATCAAGACCCATGCCTGCTACTCGGCCCTGATGATAAAATGGCGTGCCGATGCATGTGCGCGCAGCATCCACAACGCGCTGTGAAATATCATTCATTATATGATCCTATATTATCGTATGCGCCCAGCACGGCGCGCAGCATCCATCATCGACGCTGCGATCTGGTTTTGGCTGGCTTGAAAACTAGCCGCATCGTTTGCCGTGATATTCATGGTGATGTTGACTGCGCTGCCGCCAATATCTGGGCTAATACGTCCGGCCGTTTGCGGTATAAATAATTCCGGCCCACGCTCGCCGACCAAAAATGGCTGGCCCGCGCCAACAGGACCTCCAAATGCACGCGCACCAAACAAATCTGCGATGCCATTGGTAAGATCACCCAACAATCCGCCAGTGCCTTTGGAAGGAATAATATCACTTACGTTGCCAACAGCACCAAAGGCCGGGTCTTGCGCCCCGAAAAGTAAATTTGACAAAGGGTTGACAACCGCTGTCTTAATCGCAAAATCCTCAAGAGCCTTGCGTACATGATCAAACGTTTTTGAAAACGTGTCGCCGCCCTGTATTGCGTCAGTTAATGATTTTGAGAAATCTTTCTTGATGACATCGGCAGTTTTTGAAAATTCTTCTTTAAGCTTCTTCAGTTTTTCTTTAACCTCATCAGAAATATTGCCCATTTCATAATAAGCCTCGTTGGTTTTTTTTACTTCGTCCTGATTATCAAAGGTCATTCAATGCCAGTCCTTCTTCGTATGTGCTGCTGTTTATTATTGCTTTCAATAAGCGGCTGTATCGGCTCAAGCCTCCACAGTTACGGCGGCGATGGTACGTTGCGAAATGGTAATACCGAAACTGATGCGGAACTTAATCGCCGTCTGGTAGGTCTCACGCGCGATGAGCTGATCATGACATATGGTCCACCTAGCCGAAGCTTATCGATGGATAACGGTTTTAAACTGATGCAGTACAATCGCAAATCAACCTATCTTTTATCGAAAGGCAAACGCTCCCGTTACAATTGCGAATTGCGCTTGTGGCTCCTCGAAAAAAGAGTGCATCACGTCGATTACCGCGGCGACCAGGATGAATGCTTGTTTTTCACCTCAACAGCACGCCAAAATGTTACGCATGACCTGCGGGATTAGCTCAGCTGCGTGCATCTGGATAATTTAATATTCGATCCACGCCTGGTAAATGCGGGAAGCCCCCAAAATTGACTGTATTGTTAAATACGCTCTGGCACGTGGCAAAACGCTTGTCACATCCCTTATACACAGCATAGGTATCACCCACACCAATGGCATGCGGCATAGGCAGCCATAAGGTAAATTGTTTGCCAACATAACTTTTAACTTCCATGGAAAGTCCGGCATTCGCTCCGCTGCTCCATGTCAGCAATCCATATTCAAAAATCCCGTCTGCTTCGCTTCTGGCTGTATCCGTAAAACACGATGCATCAGCAACGCTACTCACGCTACCGGTCACCGTTTGTGCAGCAAGATTAATAGTGCAATTACCATCACCAAAGGTATGGCGACATTCGGGTGAATATACTTTTCCAAAGGGTCGTTGTAGTAAGTCATGCAATCCACGCAGCTCGGCTTGAAATTTTCCGCCAATCACTTTGACTTGCCCAAGCCAACCACGACGGAGCTGCACAACGCCCTGACTTAAATCCGCCCAATTGCATAAATACACATCAATGCGTGCATGATCATATAGCCCAGCACGCAAATCTGCCTCGCTGATACTGGCGCTATCCAGCATGCCGATGATATCAAGATTATCCGTTGATAATGCGGCGCGGTTTTGAATGGCACTCGCCTGAAACGCACCATCAGCTTTATAGGTAACCCCGCTTACCACCAAATCTTTATCAAAACTGGTAAACCCCATAATTTGCGCATCGCTGCGGGTAATTTTTATGAGCGTTGCTAGCGTTGCTAGTTCGTTTGATAAATGCGTTTGCAGAGCAGGCGAGATTGTCTTCATACCCGCACCTCGACTAACGGAATAGATGTTGTATAGCGTTGAAAATCTTCTGCACTTAATCGTAATTGGTCAGTATCAAACCGCGCGGGCACATCAAAACTAAAACCGGCTGTAATCACCGCGCCAGAAACCGGCGCACTCGCAAATGTTACAATACCCGTCGTGCTATCCGCGCTCCATCCTGTCATGGCCTGCGTACCGTTCACACCAATGGTAACACTACCCGCAATCGGCTTTCGGATATCACGGGCATGAATAATACTGGCACTATTATAATTTTTCTTAAGTTGGAATTGCGTGAGGCTACCTGTGCCCACCCCAACTGTTTGGTCAGTATAGGTGCTGTTCGATATGCCATCAGCCGCGCTGGTATAATCACTCCAATCTTTTACGCGAAAGCCTCGCGCGCGGCCTGCCCGAGCATGAAAAAACGCAATCAGTGTCGCAACATCTGCTGCATTTCGCAGACCCGTGGCCGCATCAAAATGCCTACGCGCCTGACTCCAATTCTGGTTGCGCCGTTCATATCCGCCATCAATGGTGATGATTTCAGTTGAAAAAGCTGGCCCGCCCGTGCTGCCAAACCCAACACGCAGCGGGAATTGAATTTCATCAAAGGCCATTCGTTTTCTCGTTTAAAAGTGTTCGCAAATAAGCAACATCATCTTGCGTTAAATCATTATGGGGCTTTAACCCATGGAATTGTTCAAGCCCATGCCACGCGTTCAAAAAGTCAAACGGGGTTGCTTGCCAAAAATCCTGTGGTGACCATCCCATCACGCCGCAAGCTGCGCCCATGGCATTTTTGATAAACTCACTCACCTAACCTCGTATGCCGCATGCATGCGCCAAAAATAATCCGCAGGGTTCGATAAGTTGCGTTAATCCGGTCATAATAATGCGGTCTGGCAAGTCCGCCGGCGCATCTTGCGCCGCGCCCTTTAATCCTGCCTGAATAATCGCCACAAAGTCACTGGCATGGGTAATTTTGCTGTTATGATAATCCCGCGCTATATCAATAATCCCGCGTTTGAAATGCTCTTCCAGCTGTGCAATTGCTTGAAAACTGGGGCGCAATACATAGCTTTGCTCAAGCAGAGTGAGTTTCACATCCCCGCGCAGATGATTATAATCCGTCATGATTATACCGTGGTGAAGGTCAATGCACCGCCGGATTCAAAACTGAGCTGATAGGTCTGCTCACCGTTGTAATCACCCGCTGCCTCAAACTGCACGAGCTGAAACGGGCCTTCGAGTACATCGCCGTTGTCAAACGTAATGCGATAGCTATCGATGCTACGGTTTATTGCACGATTGACCAATGTCTGGGTTTGCGTCGAACCGCTTAACAATCCCTTGGCGCCCACCGTTACACTGACCACACCGGCAGCTGCCAATAATTCACGGTATTGTCCGGTGCTGCTTTTATCAGTGACGTCCACGGCTTTACCTTGAATCGTAAAATTGGTGGAACGCATTGCAGCGATCACGGTTGCGCCGACCCCTGTGCCATCGGCAATCAAAAGGGTTCGTCCGGTACGGGCGTTTTGGGTCATCTATTTCTCCTATTAATGCTGAACAATTATTCGGTAACGTAAAATTCCGTGCAGGGTCAGTCCGTCATTTTCTTGCAAGGTACTTGCCGATTGAAATTGGCACGACACGACATTCGCGCCCGCAACACTAAGCACGGCATTATGCAATACGTCGTAAATCGTCTGAATAATTTGCTTGAGTTCCTTGCGCCCACGGTAACGTGACCACACATGGAGTGTGAGCGACTGCTCAAATCCGGTTTGGTCCTTGGTGTCATATTCTTTGACGACTACATCGCCCAGCGTCGCATATGGAAATGTGGCCGATGGCGGCACCATGTCATAGACCCTTGCAGGGCTTCCTAATACCCCTTGCACAGAAGTGCTCGATGTTAGAGCACCATATACAGCCTCTTGAACAGCAAAGAGAGAGCTCGTCATGTTGCAACTCCCTCTTCTGCCAACACCTCGAATGAATGATTGCGTTCTTGCGCATTTAAAATTGCACGGATGTTAAAAATGCGGCTCCCCAGCACAAATCGCATATCCGGCATCAATGTGCTGTCATAGCGCATGCGAATGCGATGCGTGATCGAACCTGTCAGTTTTCCAGCTTGTAAACGTTCCCATCCGCTGATGGGCTCAATGGATGCCCACACGGTATTGATGGTCGTCCAGCTCATCGCATTGCCGCCCGCGCCATCTGCAACTGGCGTTTCCTGCTGCACGTATAAACGCTGGCGGTATGCTCCAAATCCAAACATGGCAACCTCTAATAGCGTAAGCGCTGAATACGGAATGGCTGATACATCGCCTGCACAATATCAGGAAGCGATTGCACGCTAATTTGGTCACCACGAAAACGCAGCCCCTCACCACGATGCTCATATAGCTGGCCAATATGCACGAGCATGCCTTGCTTAAGTGCTTGCGGCACGGCACTCGCATTGCCATATCCAGCAGTAAAATCAATGCTAATTCCGTTACTCATACGCTGGGAAATCGGCCATGATGCGTTATTGCGTAAGGCCAACCGCCCAGGCTCACCGGCTGTATCCACAAAGTACAAGCTGGGTGAAAAAATGGTCGTACTGTCATCATCGGCATAGACGGTTACGGCACTGATACTTTGCAAAGGCGCACGTGGAATATGTATATATCGCTTTACGGTAAGGCGTGTGTTGATACCTTCGCGCATGCCATCCCACCACGCTGTCGTATCACCTGGAAAATTATCAAGCCATAAACGCCAACCTTGGGTAATAAGTGCGCGCGCAGTAAATTCTTCGCACATCACTCGCGCCGCAGTTATTAAATTGCCAATCAATGCATCATCGTCATTAATGCTCACGCGCAAATGCGCCTTGGCTTCGGATAGCGTTACTGGCTCGCTGCTTGGCGGCGTCGTACGGTTCAAGGCGGTCATGCCAAACCTCTAAATGTAATATGGATAAAAAAATGGGCGGGCCACAAATGACCCGCCCGATAGTCGTGTTAGCAACCCCTTAAACCGGGCCTACTGCCGGATGACCGCGCAGAATAACTGCATTAGCCAATGCACCAGTGGTCGCACCAGCTACGGTCAATACCGCACGCACATAACGATAACCACCGGTATAACCGATTTTCTGAATGGTATTGGAACCACCAGCCGACGATACCGCCACGAATGAACCATTCATGGAATTGGTATCACAGTTCACAAAGGTTGAATTATCAACAGAATGTTGCAGTGACGGCGTATGCGTACCATCCGTCCACGTACCAAAATTAAATACCACCATCGCGGAATTATAACCTTGCAAATCAACACTGGTTCCGTTTGCCGTTGCGTTACGCGCCGCAGGGCCAAGGCTCTGCACCACGCTAATTCTGTTTTCTAAATCTTTTAAAGCCATTTGGCATCTCCATCATCAAAGCTGAGTAAATTACGATACTGAGAAGCGCAGGAACTTCAGCGCATCAAAGTTAGTGACATCACCGCCCACACGTTTGGTGCAACGGAACTTTACAAACGGCGCCGCCGTAAACGGATCACGAAGGATACGCATACCAATGCGGTCAACAATGGTGTAAGCCTCGGCAAAATTACCGAATGCAAGAGATGTGCTATTGGCTGCGACTGCCGGCATATCTTCGCCAAGGTATACAGGGAAGCCCAGCAAGGTTGCGGGTGTGCCCACTTGCAAACTTGGTTGCCACAAATAGCTATCGTTGGTCGTGCCTTTCATCTTGCGGATGAGCTCGGACACAGCGCGCGGCATCAACCATGCGGCATTCGGCAAATAGCCAGCCTTCAAACGATGCATCAGGCTGATAATCGCATCAGCTGGTGCGGTTGATGCGAAAGCACCTGCAGCGCCAGATGGGAAATATTCAAATGTACCCCATGGACGGGAAGCATCCGCGGTTGCCGCAACGGCATAGCTGGTAAAGCCACGTGGTTGTGCCACACCATCACCAGATACAAAAGCTGCATTTTCACGGCGTGCAAAACGTGCCGCAATCTTGCCAACAATCCACTCTTCGATGTTCAAGTTTGCATCATCAAGCAATTTTTGCGTTGCCTTGGGTTGCGCATGAAGTTCATGCACCGAAATGCGTATACGACCAAACTGGCCTGGCTCGCTATCCGGGCGGGCATCAAGCTCACTTAGCCACAATGCTTCGCTATCATCGGTATCGCGCAACATTTCAACTGCATCGGATGATACCGTCATCACGGTTGCCAATTGGCGCATTGGCGTGGTGTCAAACTGGCGGGTAATAATGCGTTCCGACATTTCCGATGGCACCAGATAGCCGCCATCAGGATCTGAAACTACACTCATGGCTTTGGCTTCAATGCCCGATAAATCCTGCTCTGCGCCCTTGGTTACGTAGCGCAAAAAGGCACGCTTATGTTCGGATGGCTCGGCCACAAAATCTTTGCCAAAGCTTGGACGCTTCAGTACAGTTTTAAAGGATGATACGGCATCTTGCAGCTTGGCTACATCGCTGCTGATGCGGTTTACTTTTTCTTCCAATACAACGTCGCCGCGCTTGCGTTCAATCGCAGCTAAGCGTTCATCATTGGCATCTTTAAAGGCTTCAAACGCATGAGCAAGCTCACCCGTTGCCGCCTTGATTTCCATCAAGTCAGTCATTCGTTTCTCCATATGTTTAAATTTAGTTCTGTAAAATGCTGGCCGTGTTCTTAAGACGCATAACGATGGCCTGCAATTCGCTATGGTTTATTTCTGATTTAGCGTAAGGGGTCTTTACGGTGTGCACCCGCGCAAACACATTCGCGGGGAATGTCACCAACGACACCTCAAATAGCTCCACCTCGGTCAATGTGCGGATTTTTGTCTTGTAGTCTTTGGTACTTTTGATGGTGTTATATCCAATCGAAAGTCCTGTAATTGCGCCCATTTTTAATAACTCATACGCATCTGCGCCATCCTGGGTTTTAATGGCCAATTGACCTTCCACATAAAGGCCGCGCGCATCTTCATGCAAACGTGTCCACACGCCGATGGGCGCAGCAGTATCATGCATCCATAACATCGCAGGGCTTGATTTGCTCTGCTTGTATTTCAAAAGGCTTTTGGCAAATGCGCCACGTGCCACTACATCGCTTTGTGCATCAATTTCATCAAAGACCGATGCGTAACCCGCAATGGTTCCTCCCACGCCCAATTCTTTCACTTGGAATGGCGTCGTCATATATGTTGCTTGCATGGAATTCCCTTATTCTTCTGGTGGATAACCAACGGCTTCACGCTTTTCATTACGCGTCAGGAAATCGGCCTTGCCGATTTTATCCCACACCATGTCGCGGCGTGTCGCAAGCGCTGGGATTTCATCTACATCAATCTCAAGTCGTAACGTGTCATCAAACATCGGTGTAAGCCAACGATTGAGCGCTCCTTTAAATTGCTGAACGAGCGGCAATACTGTTTCCTCATAAAGCATGTATCGTGCCTCGGCCATATTGGCGAAAGTCTGCGCTTCAGAAATTCCGACCAATTGGTCTGGCACTCCAAATGCCAGCGCAATATCCTGCGCAGCACGCTTACGCCCAGCGAGCCAATCCATATCCTTGGGCGTAAGACCCATTTCCTTCCAATCAAGCCCGCCTTCCAAAATTAATGGCCGGCCCGCATTGCGCGGGCTTAAATAATGGTCTTCCAATTCTTCTTTTAAACGGCGGAATTGTTCATCACTTAATTGCGATGGCCCATCTTTTGGCGAATAAATTAAAGCACCTGATGGCCGTGCAGCCTGATTAAGCAAAGCCTGATTCCACGCACTTGCGGAATTATGTTGATCAATCGCCGCCATGGCTGCTTCCAATGGCGCCATACCATACCAATCATCCAGCGGGTGAAACGCTTTCCAATGCAATATATTGCTCGCGCCGGTAATGGGGTCTGCCGCCCATCGCACCGTGCGATTATTGACTTGATACTCATATCCTTGTGGCAATCCGCTATCACCAGGTATCACACGCATCCGGTCAGGGCGCAAAACGTAAAGCTCAACAGGCGCAACGCCATTTTCGTGGCGTATGGCTTCGATATACACATTTCCCGAAATATTATAATAGCTATAAACGCTCTCCATAAACTGCGCTGTGCTTTGTAATGGATTAGGATGCTTGAGCAGTTCAATCAGTGGGTGCTGCTCCAGTTGCTGATGATCCTGCGTATATAGTAATAACGGCACGCTGGCGCTGGCGCGTGCTACTTCCGAAATACACCGCCATGCAATCACATTCTTGCGAAAGCCTTCTTCTGCCAATGCATCATAGCGACGTGGAGTCCAACGTGGTTTTCCTACCTGGGAATATGCAACGACCGACCCAGACAGCGAGGCTTTTTGCTGCATCGCCATTGCTTCGTTTGATTTACGTGGCGTAATTTTTCGTGTCAGAAAGGCTGGCCAATCCATCATGTTGTCCTTTTTTAAGTACTGCTAATTTAAAAATTCAATTGTCGTACGCGCGGAGCATGGTGTGTCCCCTGCATCAATTCGGTCATCGCCCACACCATTGCATCAACCCGGTCAGGCGACCCATCCTTCAATCCTTGACCAGTAAACTTGCACATCTGGTCTTCTAGTGCGGCATGCATGCCCACATGATGTACAATGCCGCGTTCATATAATGCAGCTACCGGAAAAGCGCGAACGGCTTTTGCCTTGGTTGCACGGACCCCCTTAAATGCGACATAGGGATCAGCAAGCCGAAGCATGCGTTCAATCAAATCGCCACCTTCATTTACTTCGCCAATAATCAAATCCGCACCCAATTCATCACGCAGTGCAATCGCGCGCCTTGCCCAGCTATCGGGGCTCATTTGCCCTGATGCGTCAGCCAACACATAAAATTTACCGTCCATGCTTCGTGCAGCTGCAACCAATCCGGTTTCATCGCTCTTGCTATGCGATGTCACTGCGGGATCGATAGCGATAACAATCCGCTCCAGATTATCAGGCGGATGCGCAATTCGCGCGGCATCTAATGCGGCATGCGACCATAACGCGCCTTCCATGTCTTCCACAATTTCCGCATCTAGTTCTTGTCGGCCAAGCCGCGTGCCGCCATACCGTTCGCGCAAATCCGCTAAAACCTGCGGGGCAAGATTACTAGCGTTTTCTTCACTTCGCCCGCGCGTTAAAAACAGATCTTTTCCTACCCGCTTTACTAAATCCTTGATGATACTAATCGGCTTTGGCGTCGTGGTAATCACCAATTGCGGATGCTTTCCCAACCGCAATCCCATCATTAGCTGGTCAAATGCCTGCGGGCTTTTCCAAGCCGCTAATTCATCAGCCCAGGCTCTATGAAATTGCGGCCCACGTAACCGTTCCGGCTCATCAGCAGAGAATAATTTAAACTTACTGCCGTTTATTAAATTCAATTCCGATAGAGAACGGTTCCAACTGGCAATGCATTCACGTGGCAACACACTGAGCAATCCACTTGGCCCTTCCACACATGTATCCCGTGCATCGGCATGGGTTGGCGCGACCACCGCAATGCGCGCTCCATCATTCCATAGCGCATAATACGAAACATCCTGCGCACCGGTCAGTGTCTTTCCCCATCCGCGCCCAGCCATGACAAGCCAGATGCGCCAATCACCCTGCGGGGTAATCTGTTCCGGCCGTGCGCTCAGCAACCACTGCGCCCTTGCCATCCAGCTCTTGAGTCTTGGTTGCGGCCAATTGGTCCAATAATGCCTTAGCAAGAGCAATGGCTGCGTCAATGTCATCTGCGGTTAAGCTATCAGGTTCAGGATGTTTCATAGGACTCACACTGGCTTGGATCACCGACGGTAATTTGGCACTTTTTTCCAATACCATCTTGGCAGCAGCCATTTGCAATTTCGGGTCATCATTATCTTTCATAATGGCAACAATCGTCATGAGCGCCTCACTGCTGAGATCACCCGTAACGGCTGGCAGCAAAGCAGCCATCTGGCGTGGCTTGGCACGCAAATTCGCCAGCGCAACCTGCCATTGGGGTAGCTGTTCATCATCCATATTTATGTTGGTTTTGAGATTCTGTTCGGGGGCGCACCACGCCGTGTCATAGTCAATACAGTAACCAAGGGGGTTAGCGCAATTCTATTCCCTTTTTTAAATAATTTTTGTAAAAACCCTTTTGTAATCGCATATGTTTCTGCGACACTTTAGCACATGATGATTTGACCTCTTTTTGTTACCTTGCGTTATGACCATCCCGCCAAACACGCCCTATGAAAAACACTTCCTCAATTCCTTGTCTGGAATAAAGGCGGAAGGCCGCTACCGCATTTTCACCCCTATCGCCCGTCAACGTGGCGCCTTTCCAAGCGCTGAACTTCGCCTGCCCGATGGCAGTAAAAAAAATGTGACTGTATGGTGCGGCAATGATTATTTGG
Organism: Alphaproteobacteria bacterium; assembly: GCA_041917755.1. Classification (GTDB taxonomy): domain Bacteria; phylum Pseudomonadota; class Alphaproteobacteria; order UBA9219; family RGZA01; genus RGZA01. The sequence goes on along the minus strand of JAYRWY010000007.1, from coordinate 193,878 downwards.
GCATGGGCCAGAATGAACAAGTTTTAAATGCCATGCACCAAGCCGTTGATGAATTTGGCTCGGGCAGCGGCGGCACGCGTAATATCTCCGGCAATATGCCTGTCCATTCCGAGCTGGAAGTTGAACTGGCTGATTTACACCAACAGCAAGCCGCGCTGGTTTTTAATTCCGGTTATATGGCCAATGCCACCACCTTGGCGACCTTGGCAAAAATTCTACCAAATGCCATTTTTTATTCCGATGCTAAAAATCACGCATCGATGATTGAAGGTATTCGCCACACGCGCTGCGAAAAGCATATTTTTGAACATAACAATCCGCAGCATCTACGCGAATTGCTTGCCGCGGCTCCCAAAGATGCCTGCAAAGTCGTGGTTTTTGAATCTGTCTATTCGATGGATGCCACCTTTGCCCCTTTGAGTGCAATGTTAGATGTAGCAGAAGAATTTGGTGCATTTACTTATCTGGATGAGGTACATGCCGTTGGCTTGTATGGCGCGCGTGGCGGCGGTGTTGCTGAACGTGATGGCGTTTTACACCGCATCAACCTAATCCAAGGCACGCTTGGCAAGGCATTCGGTCTCATTGGCGGTTATATCACCGGCACCCGTACGATTATTGATGCCATCCGTTCCATGGCGCCCGGTTTTATATTCACCACCTCTATTCCGCCTGTCATTGCCGCTGGTGCCGTCGCCAGCGTACGCTATGTAAAATCACATCCTGAACTGCGAACCAAGCATCAGCAAGTTGTCCAAGAAGCTAAAGATGCCCTGCATGCCGCCAATCTGCCATTGCTGGAAACGCCAAGCCACATCTTGCCATTACATATTGGCGATGCACGCAAAGCCAAGGCGCTAAGCGATTGCTTGCTATTCGATTACGGCATTTATGTTCAGCCGATTAATTACCCAACTGTGCCGCGCGGCAATGAACGTTTCCGCATCACGCCAACCCCGCTCCACACCAGCGCACACATTGCCGAGCTGGTCTCCGCGCTCGATGAAGTATTAAACGGCGCCGCCGATATGCGCGTGGCTGAATAAATTACGAATAATTATCGGGTAAGTCCGTAAAACCGCGCCAATTGAAACAATCCATCCTTTAATCTAATCAGCTGCATCATGCTTGGTGCATAGCCAATGCAACTGACATGAATTACCACATCACGCATGATGGGTGATACCGTGCGCAAGGCATTGCGCCAGCGTTGATATGCGGCCTCCTCTACATCATTGCGTAATAACCGTGCCTCCGCATCCCCGCGCGTGCCACGTATGGATGAATACGATGACGTCAGACGCGCTTCGATACCGGCTAAATGATAATCATGGTGCAGCTTCAATCCGGCATCGCGCGCCGATTCATCGACCAGCTTCATCAAAAATAGCTTATCGAGAATATGTTCTTCACTGGACCGCGCGGCAAATACCCCTGCCGTTTCGGTATATTCCAATGTCCGGCCTGAATGTTGCCAACGCTCGGTTGTACCAAAATCCGATGCGCTGCGTTGCTTAAACCGCTTATCACGTGATACGGGGGAGCGACGAATTTTTCTGGCCATGCTGCATCCTTGGCTGAAGGGGCGTAAGGATATGCAGTGTCGTTATTTTTTTAATGTTGAACAGATGCGGGCTTTTTTAAAACAAATTTTGCTTTTAAAAAATTAAATGACCGGAGCCCATAACACATCATCGATATGTGTAGCGCCTGTGGCCAACATCACGAGCCGGTCGACACCCAGCGCGATGCCCGCCGATTGCGGCATACCAAATTCCAATGCCCGTAAAAAATCCTCATCAATCGGATAATCGGAGCCATAGCGGGCTTTACGTAGCGCCATATCCGCCACAAACCGTTGACGCTGAATAACGGGGTCGGTCAATTCCACAAATGCATTGGCCAACTCAAGCCCGCATACATAAAGCTCAAATCGCTCTGCGACGCGGCCATCACTGGGCTTTGCCCGCGCCAGCGATGCCAATGGCAATGGATAATCCATCAAGAAACACGGCGCATCTTGGCCCAAATACGGTTCAATTTTTTCACCAATAATGCGCAGCACCACATCATCCCACGCATCATCATCCGCGTATCGCACACCAATCCGCTTAGCCTCTACCATAATTTTAGTCGCCGATGGATGCTGCATATCATCCATAGTGGCCAATACATCGATATCGGCATATTTAATAAACGCATCTACCACGCTTAACCGCTGCGCGGGCTTGGTGGTATCACAGCGCATGGTATTATATTCACACATTGTACGGCCCGTTACCGCGCAGGCGGCCTTTAATAAAGCCTCGCAATCCTTCATCAAGGCATCATAACCCGCACCCACACGGTACCATTCCAACAACATGAATTCAGGGTGATGACGGCTGGAATGCTCGGTATTGCGATACATATGGGAGAGCTGATAAATCCGCTCCATCCCCGCCACCAACAGCTTTTTGCACGCAAATTCAGGGCTGGTAATCAAATAATAAGGGTGACTATCGCCATGTGGGGTTTTCAGTTCGGTTTTAAATGCATGCAGATGCGGCTCCATGCATGGGCTGGGCTGCAAGGCGGGCGTATCCACCTCAAAAAACCCATCATGGCTAAAATAATCACGTATGGCTGATAAAATTTTCGCACGCGATTCCAGATTGGCGCGTTTTTTTGAAAACTGCTGCGGCTGCCACCAATTGGATGGGGTATTTATCATTTAGCTATTCTGCAGCAGCTTCCGCGTATGCGCTGTTCTGGTTGGAGGCTTCGCCTTGCTCGCGCAATGCCAATGCCTGCTTCAAATCAACTGATACCAGCTGGCTGACACCCTTTTCGGCCATGGTCACACCGTATAAACGGTCCATGCGCGCCATCGTCAAACGATGGTGGGTAATAACGAGGAAGCGGGTCTTACCGCTTTCGGCCATTTCACGCAGCAGCGAGCAATAACGATCCACATTCGCTTCATCCAGCGGTGCATCGACTTCGTCGAGCACGCAAATGGGGGATGGGTTCACTAGGAAGAGTGCAAACAGCAAGGACAATGCCGTCAAAGCCTGCTCACCGCCCGATAACAATGAAAGTGCCTGCAAGCGCTTACCCGGCGGGCACGCATAGATTTCAAGGCCTGCTTCGAGCGGGTCATCATTTTCAATTAATTGCAAATGCGCCTTACCGCCACCAAACATGCGGGTGAATAATTCGCTGAAGTTTTTATTCACTTCATCAAATGCCGTTTGCAAACGATCACGGGCTTCTTTGTTCAGCGTTCCAATCGCTTGGCGCAATTTGGCAATCGCTTGTACCAAATCATCTTTTTCAGCGGCCATTTTATCAAACTGGGCTTGAATTTCTTCGGCTTCAATTTCTGCGCGCAAATTCACCGGGCCCATATTTTCCCGTTCCTTGCTGTAACGCGCAAAATCATGCTCCAACTGGCCAATGGCTGGCAATTCGCTGGCATCCTTCACATCCGCTTTTTCAAGCAAGCCGTCTGGGGCGCAATGCCATTGCTCATGCGCGGTGGTCTTTAATGCCTCAAACGCATGTTGCGCCTGATACATTTGCTCTTCGCAACGCACGCGATGTTCTTTGGCGTTACTTAATGCTTCTTCATGCTGGCGGGTTTGCTTTTCAACCAATGCCAATTCGGTTTCAGCAACTTGCAATGCATCAGCTGCCGCGCGGCGGGTTTCTTCGGCCGTGCTGCTATTGCTGAGCAAGGTTTGGCGTTGTTCTTCAATCGCGGCTGGTTTTTCTGCCAAGGCTTGCGCTTCGGCCGTCAATTCCTGCGTGCGGGCTTGCAATTCAGCAATACGTGATGCTGCACCTTGTGAACGCGCACTCCATGATTGCTGTTCACTGGCAATCGCGGTTAAGCGCGATTCCACCGTCCGCATATCGCGTTGATAACTGGACAATGCGGCTTGTTTTTCGTTCAGGCTCGTACGTTCTTCAGCAAGCAATGTGCGCGCACTGTTCAATTGGCGGGTCAAATCTTCGATGTCCGCGCCTTGGCTGCGTTGTGCGGCAAGGCTTTCTGCTTCAACCTGCAATTGTTGTTCATCACTGGATATTGCCTGCAACATATCGCGCACGCGCTGGGCTTGGGCGGCCTTGTGGGCTTGGGCTTGGGTTTCGGCGGCTTGATTGCGGCGCGCATCATTCAATGCGGCAAAGGCTTGCTGCACGGCTTGCTGGGTTTCGCTATCACGCACCGATGCTGCCTGCATCGCCTGGTTGGCTGCCGCCAACTGGTTTTCTGCTTCTTCGGCCTTACCTGCTGAATAGGTAATAAGGGCATTGAGTTCAGCCAAACGGTTGCGATGTTGCAAACGGGCTGCTGCCGGTGTCACCGCATCAGCCTTCTGGGTATAACCATCCCATCGCCATGCCGCACCACTTTGTGCCACCAAAATCTGGCCGGGCTTTAATTCTGCGCTTAAGCGCTCGCCTGTTGCTTCATCTTCAACTAATCCAATTTGGCTTAGAGCGCGGCTTAGGGCAACGGGGCATTCCACAAATGCCTTTAATGCGCGGGCACTGCCGGGCAATGCGTATTGGCTATCGCCTTGGAATGGTGGCAAAGCGCGCCAGAAAATCTTGGCAGCATCTTCAAGCGGCGCGGAGAGCGCATCACCTAATGCAGCCGCCAATGCAGCTTCATAGCCAGGCTCCACCTTTACCAAATCGCTGAGCGGTGTTCCGGAATTTTCTTCCAGCTGTAACAGCTTGGTCAATGCGCCAGCTTCAGCTTCCAATTTGGTTTTTTCTGACCATGCACGTTCGCGTGTGCTACGTGCATCGCTTTGTGTTTGCTCCGCCACCATCTTGGCTTCTTTGGCGGTCGCGGCATCGGCTTGCTTGCGGGCCAAATCGCTTTCACAAGCTTCCACCATGCTCAGCGCTAGCGCCAGACTTGGCAGACGCGCGATTTCGGCATCCAGTTCGGCAATTTGTTGTTCCAGCTGCTGCTTCTTGTTTTGCACCTGCTGTTGACGTTCGTTCAACGCCGCTTCTTGGCGTTGCAAGCTGCGATGCTGCGCTTCAGCACTTGCCAGATTCTGCGTCAATTCCTGAACGGATTTTTCTTGTGCGGCAACGATGCTTTGCGCGGCGCTGGCTGCTTCTTCTAAATCAGGGCGCGCAATCGCCAGACGTTCGGCTTCACCCTTCAATGTAATTTGTTCTTCTTCCAAACGTGCGAGCGCGGCGGTCGCATCATTCGCCAATGCTTCTTCGCGTTGGGTATCTTCAGCGGTTTGTTGCAAACGGCTTTGCAGCGCGGCCTGTTCGCCAGCAATTCGTGCAGCTTCGCGTTCCAATGCTTCGCGTTCCAAAATCAAACGCTGCACCACAGCTGATGCTGCGGCTTCTGCCTGACGCAAGGGTGGAAGCGTGGTTGCCATCTCCGTGCGCTGGGTAGTGATCTGGGTCACTGTGGAGGTTAGCTCGCGCACACGGCCTTCAGCTTCGGCATGGCTATCCTCAGATAGACGCAAATTCACTTCAGCTTGCTTGGCCTTGAGGTAAAGCAATCCTGCTTCAGCCTTGCGGATAAGCTCGCCAAGATTGCGATAACGGCTGGCTTGGCGTACTTGTGTTTTCAGGCTGCGGATTTGGCCTTCCATCACCTGTAATTGGTCATCCACGCGGGTCAAATTACCTTCCGCGCCTTTTAATTTCAGTTCAGCTTCGTGGCGGCGCGCATGCAATCCGCTAATACCTGCGGCTTCTTCCAATACTTGGCGGCGTTCGGTTGGCTTGGCTTGAATGAGGGCGCTGATACGACCTTGGCTCACGATGCTGGTTGAATGTGCGCCAGTAGCTTGGTCAGCAAAAAATAAATGCACGTCTTTTTGGCGAACCGGTTTTCCGTTGATGCGATAATCCGAACCTTGTCCGCGCTCAATATGGCGGATGATTTCAATTTCATCTTCGTTGTTGAATTCCGCCAAAGCGGTGCGTTGAGAATTATCAAGATACAAGGTTACTTCGGCAAGGTTACGTGCAGGACGTCCAGCCGAACCGCTGAAAATCACATCGTCCATTTCACCGCCGCGCAAACGCTTGGCAGAATTTTCACCCATCACCCAGCGAAGGCTTTCCACCACGTTGGATTTACCGCAACCATTAGGCCCAACAATGCCGGTCAGACCTTGCTCAATCACAAATTCGGTCGGCTCCACAAAGGATTTAAAGCCGGTGATTTTCATTTTGGTAAATTGCATTGTTCTGCCTTTTATCGTTTCAAATCGGTTACTTATAATCAACTGGCGGGCTAATTGGGTGCCCATTCGGGTTTGGTGTAATACAGGTAATGGGCAACATTATTAAAACTGCCACATTTCAAATTCACGCTCTCAGCAAGAAGGGACAAACTCTTCTTTGAAAACAGGCTGATATGCCCGTTTCTGGGCGATGCATACCACCAATTTAGTCGCTGATTAGGCTTGATATCGGTATCAGAAATGAGCGTTGAAAACAACACCACACTTTGTGGATGCATCAACGTCGTTAACGATTGAATCAGCTTATTTACATCGCTCACATGCTCGAAAATTTCAAAGGCAGTAATGAAATCAAACTTTCCTAATTCTTCAATTTTAACATCTGTATTCACAAACGGATCATAGGAGGTGGAGTTCCAGCCCTTCTCCCGCATAATCTTGCTCATCAACCCGTTCCCGCCACCATAGTCCAGATGCCGTGCCTTGGCATAAAATTGGCCAAAGGTATCGTAAATGGCCTTGGCATTATTGACGGGGCGGGCCTCCAGATAATCAGGGTCAACCACGCCATATTCATCATTGTAAATATTGGCCTCGAACTCTTCCTTGCTCCACGCCATCAATTCCGGGGCAAAGGTAAAACCGCAATTGGCGCAGTGATAATAGTACACGCTGCGGCCTGAAAGCGGTAAAAACACGCCGGTTTTCTCTTCACAATTTTTATTAAAATCGACCACATCCAATGGCTTAGCCTCTGCCCTGCAAACGGGGCAATGCTCTGTCTTGAGGCTTGGTTTAATCATTACTGGCAACCCTTGGATTTAAAAAAACCGAAGGGGAATTATGCCGTGTTCCAAAGGTGCACGAAACACAAATGTCGTTTTATGCACAGGGAATTAAATACGGGGGAATTAAATGCAAAAGAGCGCGCGCTATCGTTTGTCGTTCTGCGCCAAACGCGCTGGGTCGGAAGCTGCCGCCACCAATTGTTCAAACTGGGTGTGCACCTTGTTGCGCCAATCTTGGAATGACGCCAGTTGTTTGCCGCCCAAAGCCGAACCGGTTGGCACATCGACGCTGAGTGGATTCACTTGCTGGTTTTCAACCAATACTTCGTAATGTAAATGGGGGCCGGTAGATACGCCGGTTGAACCGACATATCCAATGATATCACCCTGCGCAACACGCATACCGCGCGTAATGCCACGACCAAAGCGGCTCATATGCGCATACGCCGTTGAAACACGGTTGTTATGTCTGATTTTTACGTACATGCCATAGCCGTTTTTGCGTTCAGCATCTTCAATAATGCCTGCGCCTGCGGCGTAAATGGGCGTGCCAGTTGGAACGCCGAAATCAATGCCTTTATGCATGCGGTTATAACCCATGATGGGGTGATAGCGCATACCAAAACCGGATGTGATGTGTGCCGTTTCAACCGGTGTACGCAGCAATCCCTTACGGATAGACTCACCCTTGGCATCAAAATATTCAAATGAATTGCCGGATGTCGCCACGCGGTAGATAGGAACAATTTTTCCTTCCACCTGCAAAGCGGCATAAATCAATGTGGCTTCACCTGCTGTGCGGCCATCGGCATCAGCCAATTGCTCATACAGCACTTCAAAACGATCGCCTTCCTTTACGTCACGCTGGAAGTCGATGTTGTAAGAATAGGTTTTGATAATGGTAGAAAGCACTGAACTTGGAATGCCCAGCTTAATGCCTGAATCATAAAGGTTATCATGCACACTGCCACGCATCGCAAAGCGGCGTTTTTCCGGTGTTACAGTCTTCAATGATGCTTCAAACGTGTTGGCTGCATTGCGTGCAATGGTTACCACATTAAAGCCATCACGTAGTTCCAAACCGGTATAACGCTCGGTTGTGCCATCGGTCGAGAATAGTACAGCCACTTCCTGACCATCGCGGATTTTGCGCGGATTGATATGGGGGCGCAGCGCCTCAAGGGTAGCTAGAATTTCAGTACGGCTAATTCCGGCCATCACAAGGCGAGCCGTTAAAGTTTCGCCACGGCCAACTACCAAAATGCGGCGAACCTGGCCTTCGCGTTGTTCAACACGCTTGAATACTGCTGCGTTAATTGCCTCATGCAATGGGTCAGCCGTGTTAATGGTGGTATTGGCACTGGCAACAATCAGGGTCTGGTCATCATTAGCTGGCGCGGGGATGATTCCTGCTGCCAAAATCTGATTTACAATGGATGTAACAAAAGCTGGTTTGGGGTCTTTTTCGTCGGCGTTTAACGCGTAAACGAGCCCAAAGCTCATCAATGAAAGCAATATAAGTAATACTGATCCAACCCGGCTTAAAACCACGTGCTCTAAAACCTTTAGTAAACGTTGCGTCCAGTAAGCTGTATCACTCTACAGGACAGATTGGCAGGCTATTAATAAATTAATCTTTAACGCTTCGAAGGCAGCAGGTAATCAAAATTGCCCGTGACCTGTCAACCTTAACTTCCCCACAAGTTGTGGATAAACCGGATTCGAGATTATTAATTTCATAAATTGTTATGGAGAATCACAAGCTAAACCGTCTACTAATGATGAGACGTAAGTTTTTCACTTTCGCCGATTCAGCGATTTGCCATATTTGAGCTTAACAATTCGTGAGCTTAACAATCGGATATGGTCAAAAGGGCCGCGGAAGCAGGAAAATTTAATTCTTAATTTGGGCAAAAAGGTTTGAAAGCTAATGGCACATCCATCAACCCTAAGGTCGCGCACCCAGCCCCGCCAGCAACAGGTCCAACACCAAGCTCAAGACCAACACTGGGAAGAAGAAAGCGACGACAATTTTGATGTCGGCCTGCACCTCGCCAGCCACGCGCAACGCCTGAAAAATGTCGATCATTCGCTGGACCATTTCGAACAATCCCTGAAAAATTTTCAGGCAGTTTATATCCAAGAACGTAACCGTCAAAATAAACTGCTTGGCATTCTCGCCGGCTGCGTGGCGCTCACCGTACTTGTTACTGCATTCTGGCCGCGCCCTTCATCTGCGCCTTCCGCGCCAGCTCCACAAGTCCAGCAATTATCGCAACAACAACGCACCATTCAACAACAGCTATCTGCACCACCGCTGCAACCACAAGCGCAACTGCAGCCCGTGCAAATGCCTCAGGCACAACAAACCTACACACCGAATTTTGCTGCCGTACCACCTCAAGCACAACCTCAAGCACAGCAACAAATCATTCGCCCCGCTCCATCATCCGTGGTGGCGCTTGGCGCACGCTATGATCAGCAACAACAACGCGCGCCTCAATCCTATCTTGCCGCGCCAGCACAACCTGTCTACGCGCAACCTGCACCTGTGCAAGTGCGCCTGAGCCCCTTTCAAAGTTTAGTACAAAGCAAACTCGCCGCACGTGGCGAAGCTGTGCCAGCAGAATGGCAACCCTTGTTTGATCGCGAAGCACGCGGCGATAAAAAGGGCAAGCTTTTGGTTGCCGCCAAATTCCTCAAAGGGGATGGCGTCACTCGCGATCAAGCCTTTGCCGTTGAAATGATCCGCCAAGCAGCAGATGCCGGCGAAAAGGAAGCCATGATGTGGCTCGCCTATGCTAACCAAGGTGGCAATATCGGTAAAACCGACATTAACGCTGCTATTCGCTGGTTCCAAGCCGCAGGTAAAGCTGGCGTTGCCCAAGCCTATACTGAACTGGGCCGCATCTATGAAACAGGCGCGGATGGCGCACCGGATATTGAAACAGCCCTCGCTTGGTATCAACGCGGCGCACAGGCTGGCGATACCAAATCGGTTGAAGCCATCAATCGCCTGAGTGCTGCACAAGGCGCTGCCCAACAGGTTGCTCCGCAATCCTATCAACAACCCGGCTATGCGCCCCAAGCTCCCGCTGCAAATCCGGCGCAACAAATCCAGCAGATGATGCAGCCATCCCCCATGACACAAAACGCGCCGCAGGCAAATGCATCGGTTGCAAGCAATGATGTCTTTGTTCCAGCACCAGCAACAGGCCAACTGCAAGCCAGCGCATTACAACCTGCGCCAGATGCCGAAGATGAAATTGAAAATGTTGCACCCGCTTATTCCGCAACACCGGTGGTAGCTTCCGTTCCAACTCCCGCCCCATCATCCCAGGTTGGCATGAGCAAAGAACAAGCCAAGGCCGATAACAAAGCTATCCAGCGTATGCTGCGTGTCTTGGGTTATAAAGTTGATCGCGTGGATGGTGAATATGGCCCGCAAACAGCTGCCGCTATCCGTTCCTACCAACGTGATCACTCGGTCTATCCCGATGGCGAACCTACGCCAGAGCTGATTGATTCATTAATGCGCGATGTGCGCGGTCAATAATCCGGCGACTTAAAACCCACTTACTGCCACCCACCATTCGCGTCCTAATTGGCGAATAGATGCAGCTGCCGCTTCGGCATCTTCAATGCGTGCAAATAATCCAAAACAAGTCGCACCTGAACCGGACAAACGCGCGAGCAAACAATTCTGCTGTGCATTTAATGCCGCCAATACATCGGTAATCACTTCACATAATAATTTTGCGGGTTCCTGCAAATCATTTGTGCGCGCACAAAGCTGCGCGGCCAATTCTTCGGCGCTGCGCGGCAGGGTTGGCAAACGCGCCGGATATGAAAAATCACCCACCCGCGCTTTAAACACATGCGGGGTTGGCAAAGGCACATTGGGGTTGACCAGCACCATATAGGTCCGCGGCAATCCCTCAATTCCATCAATGATGTCGCCAATGCCGCCAAAATAGCATGGCTTGTTATAAAGACACGCCAACACATCCGCGCCAGTTTCTTTAGCGGTGCGTACAACCGCATCACTATCAACCGGTAAGTTCCATAAGCGCGCCGCAGCCCGCAATGCAGCAGCCGCATCAGCAGAACCGCCGCCAATTCCCGAAGCCACCGGAAGATTTTTTAAAAGCTGTACTTCGTAATGCGGGGCGCGTCCAAGTTTACTGCCCAGATTACGCAGTGCCTTGGTGACCAGATTATTGTCATGGGATTCATTTTTTAAGGTTGCTGAATATGGCCCGATGATTTTCAGGCTAAAGGCACTGGCAGGGGATAAGGTAATTTGGTCACTTGCCGCCATCCCGTCATTGGCGAACACCACCAAACTATCCAGTAAATGATAGCCATCTTCACGTTTTCCGGTCACATGAAGGTATAGGTTGATTTTGGCGGGCGCGCGCTCAACAATACTGGCTACTGGCTGGTTCATCGTGAATGGCCTTAGAAGGACGTGGAATGAAATTCTTATTTTTTGGTGACATTATGGGCCGTGCGGGCCGTGATGCCCTCTCCCAACATTTACCTGCGCTGATAGCGCAGCACAAGCCAGACTTTGTGGTAGCCAATGCAGAAAACGCCGCTGCCGGCTACGGCCTGACCCTTAAAATCGCAAATGACCTCTTTGCGATGGGCATTGATGTGCTCACCACCGGCAACCATGTGTGGGACCAAAAGGAATTGCTCAGCGCCATTGGCAACGAGCCACGCATCCTGCGCCCATGTAATTTTCCAAAAGACACGCCCGGTTCAGGCAGCTATGTCGCCAAATCCAAAACAGGTAAAAAATTGCTGGTCATCAATGTGATGGGCCGATTGTTCATGGATGCCATGGATGACCCGTTTGTTACCACCACCGAATGCGTGAATGCTCATACCCTTGGCAAAACCGTGGACGGTATTTTTATTGATGTGCATTGCGAAGCCAGTTCCGAAAAACAAGCCATCGCCCATTTATTTGATGGCCGCGTGACGGCTGTGATGGGATCACACACCCATGTGCCAACAGCTGATGATCGCATTTTACCCAAAGGCACGGCCTTTCAAACCGATACCGGCATGTGCGGCGATTACGACAGTGTGATTGGCATGAAGAAAGACTTATCGGTTGCCAAAATGATGCGTAAATACTCCTTCGAACGCTTAACGCCAGCCGAAGGCGAAGGCACCGTCTGCGGCGCACTGGTCGAAAGCGATGATAAAACGGGTCTTGCCAAAAGCATCGCCACTTTCCGTATGGGCGGAGCACTTAAACAAAGCGCATAAACACATGCCAACACTGCTTTATGAAATCGAATATGGCCGAAATTCTGGAACCCTCATTGCCGGAACCGATGAGGCCGGGCGTGGCCCACTGGCTGGACCTGTTGTAGCTGCGGCGGTGATAATTCCGCAGAATTTTCCAGATGAATTGGCAATGGCGATTAATGACAGTAAACAGCTCTCTGAAAAAAAGCGTGAAGCCTTGTTCCCGCATTTGATTGAACATTGCATTCACGGAATTGCGCAGTGCAGTGCGCAGGAAATTGACAGCATCAATATTCTGCAAGCAAGCTTGCTGGCGATGAAACGTTCTGTCGCTTTGCTATCATCGCAGCCGCATGTGGTTCTGGTTGATGGTAATAAATCACCTGCGATTGCAGGCATGAAAAACATCCCGATTGTAAAGGGCGACAGCAAAAGCCTATCCATTGCTGCGGCCTCTATCCTGGCTAAAGTCACACGTGACCGCATCATGCAGGAATTGCACATCGCATATCCGCATTATGGCTGGGCACGCAATGCTGGCTATCCCACCAAAGATCATATCGCCGCCCTGACCACCCACGGCATTACCCCGCATCACCGACAAAGCTTTGCTCCGGTAAAGCTCCAAACCCAACAGCAATCAAGCCAATCATCCTAGCGTTATGGAGTTACACGTGTCCTGTTTTGATACCGCGCCAGAATTCATCGACGAAGATAATCGTAAATTCAGAACCCATAATCCGGTATCCAAATCACAGATGGAAGCCAAGCATGAGGCGTTGTTCCCGCCCGAACTACTACACGGAAAAACAGTCCTGGATTTGGGCTCTTGCCTTGGCGCCACAGGTCATTGGTGCCTAAGCAACGGCGCCAGTTATTATGTTGGGGTAGAAGTACAGAATACCTACGCAGAATTATCCAAAAAATTACTTGGTAAATATCATCCGGGTAAATTTTCAATCGAATGTGAACCACTGGAATCATGGTTAGCAAAACCCCATACCGAGCAATTCGACTTTGTCTGCATTCTTGGCGTGCTGTACTGTTTTGCTGATTTCTTTTCCATACTTAAACATGCCGCCGCCCTCTCGCGCGAGTACATTGCGGTTGAAGGTATCTATCCACGTATCGAACATCCGGAAGTTTTCTGCGGCGTTACCTTTATCAAAACCCAGCCTATCAATCTTGCTGATCAAAACGCTTCCGTCGTTGGACGCGGCGCGCTCATTTCACCTAAGGGAATGGAATGGCTGATGGAAGAATTCGGCTTCAGCGCACCGGAATCGATTATTCGCCCGCGTGCGGTCACCGACATTCCGGATATTTATAATCGCGACCTCAGTCATCTTGTTTACAGGCGCTACCTCATGCGATTTAAAAAAGGCATCGCACCCGCCCGAACCATGACTGATTTACTCCAGCAAGGCGGTGGCCGGATTGAATTGTGGGACAGGCCACCCGTTACCTAATAGCCCCTACCCACCGCTGCACAGCAGTATCGCTTCATACCTATATATATGTGTCTATTAGGCTGTGCAGGATGTGACTCAGAAGACTCACCGTTTCCCCTAAAATCTTCAACCGCCTGATATTTATAAATAATTTACCAATGGCTCACTACCTTAGCGGGGTGTTTATCCACAGGCCCGGTTTGACTATACTCAGCCCTCGGTTAAGCCAGTTATCCACAGAATTTACTGCAATGTGTAAGGCTCCTGTTACCTATGGCAACTGTCAAGAAATCCGCACCTGCAACGAAACCCAAGAAGGCTGCTGCCAAAGCGCCCGAGGCTAAAGGCCAAGCGAAAGCTCAAACCCATTCTTCCCTCCCGCTGAACACCATTATGGCTGGCAACTGTATCGACATGATGAACAGCCTGCCAGAAGCCAGCGTGGATATGATTTTTGCCGACCCCCCCTATAATCTTCAATTGGCTGGCGAACTGCACCGCCCCGATAATTCCCGCGTTGATGGCGTCGATGATGCATGGGATCAATTCGGCTCATTCAAAGACTACGATACGTTCACCATCGCATGGCTCAAAGCCGCCCGCCGTATTCTAAAACCTGATGGCGCATTATGGGTAATTGGCAGCTATCATAATATTTTCCGCGTCGGCACTGCGCTGCAAGATTTAGGTTACTGGATTTTGAATGACGTGATTTGGCGCAAAGCCAACCCGATGCCGAATTTCAAAGGCAAACGATTCACCAATGCGCATGAAACACTCATTTGGTGCGCCAAAGATGCCAAAGGCCGCCCGACCTTCAATTACGAGGCCATGAAAGCCTTCAATGATGATTTGCAAATGCGCAGCGATTGGTTCATCCCCATCTGCTCGGGCAATGAGCGCCTGAAAAATGATGCTGGCGATAAAACCCACCCCACGCAAAAGCCCGAGGCACTGCTTACCCGCGTGATGATGGCCTCCACCAAGCCCGGCGATGTCGTGCTTGATCCCTTTTTTGGTACCGGCACAACCGGCGCGGTTGCTAAACAATTTGGCCGCCATTTCATTGGCTGTGAACAGGATATCTCATACATCGCAGCTGCAAAAAAACGCATCGCTGCCGTGCAGCCTATTAAAGACGAAGATGTTTTGAAAATTACCGCCAAGCGTGAAGAAGTTCGCATTCCATTTGGCACATTGCTGGAACGCGGCCTTATCCGTCCGGGGCAAGCATTATTCGATCATCGCAAGCGTTTCTCAGCCAAGGTCAAGGCGGATGCCAGCATCATCGCCAACGCACCACTTGGTCAGGTAACAGGTTCCATTCACAAAGTTGGCGCTGAGGTACAAGGTGCCCCTGCATGCAATGGATGGGCGTTCTGGCACTTCGAGCCCAAGAAGGGCTTGTTGCAGCCGATCGATATTCTTCGCCAGCAAATCCGCGCCGAAGGCGATGCGTCGGTGAACTAGATAGTTGATTATATGATTAAACGTCTACGCGGCGCTTCCCCGCGAGCATAATTATCATTTGCTGGTTCTGGGCGTGGCTTGCCATCTGTATCTGCGACAAGTTTTGCAAATTCGCCAAGTACCTGATTACGCCAACCAGTGGTACCACTAAATAATCCGTAATGGCCAACCTTTTTGGCAATCAACGTACGCTTCTGGTCTTCTTCTAAACCACCACATAAATTGACCAACTCAAGACACTGCTTGGGATGGGTAATATCATCTTCCTGCCCGCCAACAGCCAAAATCGGGGTCCGGCGAATACTGTTCAAACTTACAGGCTTTCCACGATATGTCATGGTACCTTTAGCAAGACGACGTTCTTTAAATACCCACTGCACGGTTTCACGATAAAACTTACCAGGCAAATCACATACCGCTAAAAATTCATTGTAGAAGGCTTTTTGCTTGTGTGCAGGAGCATCATCTCCCTTGATCAAATCAAAAAATAAATCACGGTGTGATTGAATGTGCGAATCCAGCTTCATCATCATGAAGCTGACTAACTGTTGCACGCCCGAATAAACCTGCCGCCCATAACCTTCGCGTGTAAACGGAACCGTATGGATGGCATTACGCTCAAACCATCCCATATCGTGTTTATCTGCGAAATCGGTTACTGCATTATTTTCTTGCGATACATCAATCGGGCTGCCCATAAACGTAGCGCTGCGTGGCGTGGCAGGGTCTTTTTCAGATTCCATAATTGCAAGCGCCGTAGCTAACGCGGGCCCCGGCTGGCATACCGCCATTACGTGCACATCACGCCCAGTCTTTGCTTTGACAGCGCGTATTGCATCCATATAAAACTCGACGCAATCCTCAAATCCAAATTCTTGTAAATTGCCACTTGCATCACGTAATGGAACGCGGCTCGCATCCTCATGCTCGGTGATAAATGTATTGTAACCGCTTGCCAGTAAATCTTTTGCTGTTTGACGCAACAATGTTGCGTAATGTCCTGACATTGGCGCGAATACAAGTACCACAGGATCATTGGGAATGACGCCTTTGTCATCAACGCCCTCACGCTCAAAATGCGTAACATTGATAAAGGCATTGTGCTTACTGGTATTGGGCAGTGTTCTGGGCTGAATCACTGCTTTCGTTCCTTTGTAAGTAATTGGATCCAGCATCCAATCAGGGCGATTATATTCTGCGGTCATTCGTCCTGTAATTTCACACGCCGCTGCGCCAGCACGGTAAAACTGACGAACCATCGGATGCGCAAAGGGATGATCTGTAACAGCTTCGCAGGCGGCCTGCGCCATATTTGCCCAGAAGTGAATAACCGAAGCCGCAGGATTAACGACATATTCTTTTAATTGATATGCTGCTGACAAATGAACACCCGCCTATGCCATATGAAAATCAAAAAATGAACGATAAGCCTATGCTTCGATTCGGCAAGGTGTCTACGAGGCTAGTGTGCAGTTGCACAAAACTCCAACCCCATGGGTCTGGGGCTTAGAATGGCACGTAATAGAAGAACCGGTTACGGTATTGCGGGTCAGAGAAAAACTCGATGGAATGCATGGTAGCCTTAACCTTCCACGCTCTGTCATTCGCGCCTTGCTGCGCGGTAAACACCGACGGACCGATATATTCAGCATCAGTAATGTCGATATTAAAGCGGATATAGGCAAGGCGGTAGGCATTGCCTGCCTGTT
Source organism: Alphaproteobacteria bacterium (assembly GCA_041917755.1). Taxonomy (GTDB): domain Bacteria; phylum Pseudomonadota; class Alphaproteobacteria; order UBA9219; family RGZA01; genus RGZA01. The sequence goes on along the minus strand of JAYRWY010000007.1, from coordinate 176,968 downwards.
CAAATTTCTGACGTAAATCCTTGGCCTGTTCCTCACTGAGCCGCAACCCGGGCAACGTCACCGGATTATTGGTAATCACCTGAAACCGCGATGGCAGCAAGATGTTGTTTGGCTTATTACACGCATCGGCATGCGGCCGCGCTTCAGACTGGAAGGTGTTTACTTTCTGCATCGGGGTCTGCTCCGAGAACAGATAATATTTTGAATCACTATCATAGCGCGAGAACATGATCTTGCTGCGCACACCAAGGCGGGTAGGAAATTTATTTGCGCGCGGCGCCAGCCATTTTTTCATGGCCTCACGCGCCTGATTCCAGCGGAATTCATCGTTATAGCTGCCTTGCACGACATCGCAATGTGCCACCATGCTATAGGCATCAAGAAAATCATTATTCTCCGGCTTGAATTTACCCAGCTTGATCATCGCATGCAGGATGTTGACGTAATTCAAATCCAGATAACTACGTACCGGCGGGTTGGCCTGCGCAGGAGAAGCCCCCATCAACCCGAGCACTAAAAAAATCATGATGGATTTGGCAATGTTCGTCATCAGGTCTTTTTAATCACTAAATGGTGTTGCGCAGCCTTGGCAATCGAAAGGGTCAGCGTCGGCAATGCAATTGTGGACAAGTCTTTCCATTTCAGCCAGCGATATTCGCTATTATGCAATGAAAATGCGGCGCCGCTATGGCCAATTCGCAACGCTGCCTCCAGTTTAAAATGTGAAAAAACATGCTGAACAGGCTTTGCCGCCGCTTGCCACACAAGTTTGGCAGGGGCATGGCGTGCCTCATCCTTGGTGCTTGGCCTGTCTGCCTGCCACGGGGTGGATGGAAATTCCCACATCCCGCCAAGCATCCCGCCCTCGGCGCGCCTGCGCAACAGCACCTCGCCTTTTTTATTTATCGTCACAAAAACACTGGTGTGTTTGTGCGGTATTTTTTTCTTGGTTGCCTTGCGTGGATAGCTCTCCATCGCACCCACGGCAAACGCCTTACAGTTTTTCTTCCACGGACAAATTCCACATGATGGATTTTTTGGCGTACAAACAGTCGCCCCCAATTCCATCACGGCCTGCGCATAATCTCCAAATCGTTGCTTGGGCAAACATGTCTGCGCCAGAGCATAAAGTTGTTTTTTAGCTGCGGGAAGTTTTTCTTCCACCGCAAACATACGCGCCATCACGCGCTCCACATTGCCATCCACCACCACCGCCTTCTTGTCATAGGCTATGGCCGCGATCGCCGCCGCGGTATAAGGGCCAATACCTGGCAATGCACGCAGGGCTTCTTCATTATCCGGCACCACGCCATCATGATGCTTGGCAATTGCCTTGACGCATTCATGCAAAAATTTGGCGCGGCGATAATACCCAAGCCCCGACCACGCTGCACGCACCTCATCCAGACTTGCATTTGCTAAATCAGTAAGTTTTGGCCAACGCTTGATGAATGCCTTGAAATACGGAATAACCGTGACCACCTGTGTTTGCTGCAACATGAATTCCGATAATAATTCATGATAGGGATTGGTGCGCTTGCCCCGCTTGGCTCTCCACGGCATCTCCCGCGCATGCACATCATACCAGCGCAGCAAATCTTGCGGATTTGGCTTGGATTTATTGGCCTTTAGCTTGGGGACTCTACGAATCATGGGTTTAACTATAGGATGCTTACGCAAAATATAAACGGCCGAAATATCGACAGGGCAGATGGCAAAACACATCCAACAGCTTTTGAATAATCTGGCAGGCAAAGTATTGGGGCCTGAATGGCGCGTCCTGCGATTGCTCATGGAACATTGGAAAACCATTGTCGGCGATGACATGGCCGAACATGCCTGTCCGGTTGGCGTCACCCTTATGCCGCAAGGGGCCGGCCATGATGGCGGTGATAAGGCTAAATTATTTGTACGCATCCCGGGGGCGCTGGCCCCTCAATTTCAGATGATGCAAGGCACGATGCAGGAGCGTATCAACCAGCTGGTAGGCTATGATTTCATCACCAAAATCGTCTTCGAGCATAAGGTTTAATGCCACGGCAATGCGCCTATCCTGCCTTGATATCGTCATAAACATTGGGCACACTAACCCCATCATTTAACCAAGGGATTTTACATGCGCTCACCACTTCTTGCCGTTCTTTCCTTTCTTGCCCTGATGGCAGCTTCCCCTTCATGGGCCACTTCCCCCGCGGCCGAACTTGATACCGCAAAAAATGACGTTGCCAAAAAAGAAGCCACCGGCGATGTCGTCAAAACAGGCGATGTGCTCACCGAACATGTGCTGGGCAATGCCAATGCGCCTGTGACCATCATCGAATATGCATCATTGAATTGCAGCCACTGCGCCCATTTCCATAAGGAAATTCTGCCCGAAGTTGTAAAAAAATATATCTCCACCGGTAAAATCAAACTGATCTTCCGTGACTTCCCGCTCAACGGCATGGCGCTTAAGGCTGCACAATTGACCCAATGCATGCCCGAAGATCGCTATTTCCCGTTTGTAAAAACCTTGTTTGAAAATATGGAAGGCTGGAGCACCGCAGCAGACCCCGAAGCCACCCTTACGCAATATGCCAAGCTGGCTGGTTTGCCCGGTGAACGTGTCACCAAATGCCTGAATGACAAAGCTATTCAGGATGCGCTGATTAAACGCCGCATGCAGGCCGAAACCCAATTCAAGGTCAGCGCCACGCCAACCTTTGTCATCGATTACGGCAAGGACAGCTTCACTGGCGTAAGCACATTTGCTGATTTCGAAAAAGGCATCGCCAAATACGTGAAGTAGGCAAAAAAAATCCCCGTCATTTCTGACGGGGATGATTTCTTGAAATAATATATGTATTAAGCCATACCGCTTGGTGCTGGGCCGCGGTTGCGTTGTTGTGCAGGCTGCTGGTGCACACGGGTATCCGCACTTGCAACCACCATGCTTCCATCCAATGCTCGCTTGGTGAAGTTTTCGCCAACAGCTCCGATGGTGTCATGAGTTGCATTCAGGCCAGCTCTGATATTATCAGGAATACGGTCTTGGGGAATAGCTGCACCAGTTGGTTCATAACGACCATTCTGGATTGTCGCCGCATAATAACGACTTTCACCTACTGGCTTTCCGTCTGGGCCCACGCCTTGCACACGCATAAATGCGCCGCGGTTATCAGGCCCCGTCATTGTCGTGCGTTGAACCACGCTTGCTGGAACTGCTGGATTTACCCCAGTTCCTGTTTGCGTAAACGCAGGGTCAACTGTCACACGGCTACCATTCACCATTCGGGTATTTGGCAACCACTCCACGTCTGCAGTACGGGGTCCCTCGCCGCGCATCATACCTTGCGCGGGGGTCGCAGGAATACGAATGCGAAGATTACCTCTGGTCGAATCTGCAGTAAAATCCGGCACTGTTGTCGGTGCTACACCACGGTTATGTGCGGTCAACACTGTTTGTACAGCACCACGCACTGCATCACTTGAGCGATCTGCTGATCTACCGGGCAAATCATTCGCTGCAGGTGTATCTCTAAATTCTCTACCAGCCATTTTCTCTCTCCTCTGTGTGTAAACTGTTGTTGGTTAAAGTACCTTGTTAATTAGTATTTCTTGGAGTTAAGCGCCCCCTTGGCAGTGCCATAGACGCATCCGCAGTTTGAACTGGATTTATAACCTGATGTACACGGTCTTCTCTTGGCGCTAGCGGTGCTCTGTTATCTAGTCCAGCTTGTGGACCTTGTTGGTCCAACGTTGGTGTTGCGCCATCATGCGCGCGCATATAATTTTCCAATGCCTGTCTCATGATAGGGCCATAATGACCGTCCAAGCGACCATTATATCCATACGGTCTCAGCAACTTTTGCATCTGCCGTCTGTTTTCACGTTCTTCGTTATAGCTCATATATCGCTCCTTATCCTGGTCTTGGTGCTAATGGCGCCGTAGGCAACGCCATCGATGGTAATTCAGCAGCAGGCAATACCCCATGCGATGAACCTTCTTCACGTGGCGCAAGTGGCGCAGGAGCAGCTGGATCAGGCTGCACAACACTAGCTGCCTTGGGATCACGTGGTGGTGCAGCTGGATCAGGCGCAGGTGCCGACGCAGCTGGTGCCGCAGGTCCAAAACCAACCCCGTTACGTTGTTGTCTGAGCTGTTCGGCGCTTTGCATCAAACTTGGTCCGCTTTGCGGATTGGCTCTTAAATATTCCTGTCCTTCTGGACTACTGTAAAACCGTTGCAATTGCTGCATTTGTTCAGCAGGCGTTCCTTGGAATCCATGATGCTGCGCAATGCCTGCCAGCATGCGTTGAATACCATTGGTTGATGAACCACGAATACCATCTGGGTCAAGACGCGGGCCATTACCTTCACCAAGAATTGCTTCAAGGGCCTGGTTCATCGCGTTCTGTTCTGCAACTACGTTTTCATCACGTTGTTGTGGCGCGCGTGGTCCATACTGGCGACGCGAAGGTCTCGTATGATCCTGATGTGGTCCTCTGCGTCTACGTCTGCCAGTCATTACAAAATCTCTCTATCGAATAATCGGTCGAATAGCGTCTTAAAATTCTTTTGTTGTATCGTGATTATCGCCACCAGCCCTTAAAATATATTTAATGGGCAAAAATTCATTTAGTGCCGATGGTTAGCTGATTAATGAGTATGGTTAATGAGTCGTGAATTAATAGAAAACTCGATTAGATATTGAATCTATTGAACTTTCTTGATGCGCTGTTTTTACACAAAATAATGTTTGGTTAAGATAACGCCGTTTTCATTGGAATAATTTACATATTCGTTATCAGCACAATACGCATATTGTTGCCATTTCAACTCAGCTGAAATCCAACTTCGAAAAAATAATCTGGGATTTAAAATGAACTAGGCAGGACGTTGGCGTGGTGGTTGATCAACTTCCGCAGAAGGTCTTACCTGCCATCCACCACTTGGATGCTCAGTGCGCGGTGCGTGTGGCACAGGATGCGCCGCAGGTGCTGCTGGTGCATTGATACGCCATCCTTGTGATGGTGGTTCATGACGTGACACCGGATGTATGGCAGGCGGCACTGGTTGAGCCTGACGCTGCGCTACATGATTTGATTGTGCATAGTGCGGCGCTGGATAATGCCCTGCCATGTGCGGACGCATATGCGCTGGTACTGGGTGCGGCGCAGGTTGCGCTGGTACTAACCCCAAGGCAGTACCAATTCCGTTGGCTACGGTTGCAATACCATTGGCAACGCCTCCAATCACTGTTCCAATCGCATTACCTACACCGCGAACAAAACGGCCAAGCGCGCCTAATAAATTTTGGTCATAATCTTCTTTGGCTGCATATTGGTGTGTGTCGTGGCTATTTGCCAATTGAATACCAAACTCGGCAAGCCCTCTGCGCAACGCTGGCCATTGCGAACGATACCCTTCTTCGGATATGGCAAAATCAGCAATACTCTCACGTCGCACACTGCCATCTGCCAGTGCCCTGCGAAGTTCGTTGATTTCCCCCTGCACAGGATTCTTCATCAACATCTGCACATGCGGTGGTAATTCACCACGGTCTTTGGCAGCTTGAAATTGCCTCAAGAACCGAACGGTCTGACCTTCAGGAATATTATCTGCTTCAAAAAATGTAGCGCCACAGTTTCTTGCAAAATGGCGAACCTGATCGTGGAATGAACGCTCCCATCCACCATTCATCCACTGCGCTTCACTCATTCCGTATCGACGCTTAGCGGCTTCCTTACGCGCCAATTCACCTGCTTCATATCGGCTACCGGTCGGCCCCGTGCGGCCTTCTGTATAGACCCCGATGTGTCGCACGCCACGTTGACGCAGATAATCAAGCATTTGTCCTGCTTGGGTACGCATATCGGTTGTCCCGCCCACATCGACCATTACCGCAATATTGGTACCGTGCTGACGAATAGCCTGATCAATTTCCGCACGCGATAAGGTGCGCTGCCCGATTGAATTACTTAAATTGGAGGCAAACAGCAACCGACGCGGCGGCATATAGGCAGGCGTAGCTTGCACCTGCGGCGGTGTATACGGATATGATGCGTTGGGCGGTACGGCCATTCCAACTCGCTAAAAATACATAAAATATCTCTCGTATTTTATCTAATTTAGGTTAGCAAGTGATGTAGGAACGTGGTTAATTTTGATAAATCAACGGGCTAATCAGCCGTCTTTGCCATCTTCCCAATCAGTTGGCGGGCCCATGACCTTAATGGCGGTGCCGAACAGATGGGTTTCATAAACCGGCACATCAGCAAAATTACGTCGCTGGGTCGTATAACGAACAATCTGGTATTGCGCATGAATAACTGCATCTGCGCCCGTTGAAAATGCCAATTCCTGCATCATGCGTGTGGCCTGCAATGATGAAGCGGTCGGGTCATATGGCTGCCCTGGCTCGGCGGTATAATGTGAAAACACGCGCAAGGTATCCAAAATCGCATAGCGGTATTTCACATCACCCGTAATCACACGAATGCTGGCGATTTTGCGTTCACGCTCTTCCTTGGCCTTGGCGTTTATCTCGGCCTGCTGCTGCTTGGCACGATCTCTGCGCTCCTGCTCCTCGCGGGCACGGCTGCGTTCTTCATTTGCTTTGCGCAGATTTTCTTTAATGGAATCAAACATGGTCGATGAACGAATAACTCATGAAGTGGCTTGAAGCGGCAAGACTACGCCATAGCCCTATAAAAAAGGATTAAATCTTGCTAAGATTATGATAATACGTGTTTTTCTAACCGCAAGCCCATGATTCCATATGCACCCCTTATTTCGCCATATCACCCAGAACAATAATGTGGTCTGGAAGGACTACCTCCCCCTAACCCTTGGCGGGAAGGATTTAGGTCGCGTGCATCACAATGTGGCCAACACCTTATGTGATGCCAAACTGCTCACGAATGTGAATGGAACATTATTCCTGGCTGATGAACGCCCTGATGTCGATGGCCGCAGCGAACAATTACGCACCATCCTGCATCATCTGATTGAAAAGAAATTCATCGCCAAGGAACGCTTCGAGGCTTACGGCGTTTCAACCTCGTTCAAAGATGCGCCTGTTGCGTTAGCCGACCGCGCATTAATATCCGCCATGGGTTTTGTAGCGCATGGCGTGCATTGCAATGGTTACGTCAGAAAAGATTCCGGTATCCATGTGTGGGTTGGCAAACGCTCCTCTGATCGCGGTACCGATCCCGGAAAATTTGATCACATGATTGCAGGCGGCCAACCCCATGGCCTGAGCGTCCTGGAAAACCTTGCCAAAGAAGCCAAGGAGGAAGCCGGCGCACCGGCAGATATTGTAAAGCGTGCGCGTTCAGTGGGCTGTATTACCTATGCACGGTCGTTGCCCAATGGCATTCGCCGCGATGTGCTATTTTTATTTGATTTAAAATGTCCGGATGATTTTACCCCACATAACGAAGATGGGGAGGTTGAAGATTTCCGCTTACTTCCGGCACAAGAGGTGTTGAGAATGATTCACACCGGCGATGCGTTTAAATTCAACGTGAATCTGGTGCTGATAGATTTCTTTATCCGCCACGGCCTGATTAACAGTGACGAAGCATATTACCGTGAATTATGCGCGGGTCTTTGTTCGCCACTTACGCAGGCCTAGCCCCACGAAGCGCCACAACACGCGGGGATGATCCCTCCAGATCTTCTGGTGGAACCGTTACAGCCTTCATCGCTTTTTCATAACGGCGCTTGATGTATATGGATGCTTTTTCATCAATAAACGCAGCCACATCAATTGGGGCCTTCAATGCATACTGTTCCAGCAATTCTGGACGTTCCTGAAATTCTTTGAGCCGAATGGTGGTGTGCACAAAAATATTTTGCTCAGGATCAAAAATGTACAAACGGTGCGGGTCTTTCACCACATCTTCAAAATATGCCACGATACTCAGTTCATTGGCCTTAACAACCGCCTGAATATCTTCATAAGCCAAGGCATGATTGATGTCCTGTAATGTCTTGGCTTGGGTCAGTAAACGCAAGCGTTCACCATCATCCACGCCCTGCAATACCGAAATCTGTGCCACTAGATCGATATACGGTGCAATGCGGGCGCTGTCACGCTCGCTACGCTCTGATACCGGCTTGTTGCCAAGCGTCCAAATGCTTCTCACCGCTACACAATCTTCATGACCGGAAAACGCTGAAATGACTGTTTGATGACTTTCTTTGGCGCGCTCCAATAAGATATGAAGGGAGTCTTCTTGCGCGCTTTGCTGAATGGATGGCGCAGGAAACGATGCGCCAGCATTGGACATTTTAAAAACTTCAAGTCCGTGGGTGGCGTTGGAATTAATGCGCTTATCCATACAATGGATACAGATGCAAACAAACGATGGTTGGGGAGAGGATGTCGTCAACTCGGCTTCCTGCAATGTTACAATGGCATGACCTTAATAGGTCTCGCTTCGTTTTTAAAGTCCGGCGTGGAATCGCTTAATAGCTATAACTTAATAGCTACGGCGCCAACGCAACAAATAGCGAATAAACTGGATGATATTAATCATAGTCCATACCCATGCTTTTTCAAAAATTCGTTGAATCTGAATCTGGCAACTCCCAGCCTTTCAACGATACCCGGCTGATGGGTTGCGTATGCACCGCTGCGCCGAACAGCTTCAACTGCTTCTGCGCCAGTGCTGCTTGCCTCTGGTTCATTCGCCCATTGTTGACGTGGCGAAGCACTTCGTCCGGACTGCGTTGAAAATGGTCTTTGCGGTGCGCGCATTTAAAATCCTCTTTAAATAATCACCTGTTTATCCTACCCCATATCCTTGAAAGTAATTGGCGCGTTTTCATTAACCTCCTAACGCATTATTGTATTGATATTAAAGCGTTTTCATTAACCATCTGGCCCGCAAATTGCGGGTGATTTTTTAAAAATTTTAGCTTGGCGATGCCGAATAAAATATCCATCACAGCATCCTTTCGTGGCACAGCCCATGAAATCGGTAAACTCGCCAATCAGCTAGCGAGAGCGTCGAACTATCAACCAAGCAAATTCAAAAAAGAAGATCTGGAAGCCGCATTCGAATTGCTCTTGCAACCATTGTCGCGCAATAGCAGCGAAGAACCTTTATCATTACAGCAACTTCATGATGCAACCGGCATCAACAAATCCACGCTCAGTGAAATGCGCATTGGTTTAATCGTGATGGGCTTATTACCCTATGAAGAAGATAAATTCTCAACCCAGCATATCCGAGATATTTGGTCGGCACTTAATGATCCAAAGAATAAGGATAAATACTATTTCCAGATTGCCGCCGAACATGGCTGGGAAGAAACATCCGTTTTTTATTACGCACGCGTCGGACGCTTTGCTGGCGTAGTGCCATCCAGAGACGAGCGGCGCACTCGCCCGCTCAGTGATGTAGCACCCGTCAAAGCAGTATTTCTCGGCAGCACTGATATGGTGGAGCCTGAATTAAAGCCCGGCGACTATAAAAAAATTACCAGAATGCTGATAAACGCCACCGATGAAGATGGCCATTTTGAAGACCGCACCATCACTTACATTGCCAAGCAACTCGATATCAGCCCGAATGTAGTGAAGGAAGTGCGCATTGGCCTGGTTGCCATGGCCCAACTCCCCGAACGCCAACCCATCAACCGGGAATTGATCAGAACCATGTGGGATGCCCTGGAAAGCGATAAGCTCACTCCAATTCAGGAAATGGCCGCACAACATCGCTGGGATTACCAAACATTATTCCGCGCTGGCATAATGGGACGCTTGGTTGGCGAAGTCACACCGCGGCGCCTACGCAAAAAAAAGGCCATGCTGCCGCAAGTTCTCAAATTGATGCGAGAAAAAGATTACACCGCCGCCGCTGCCGCCAGAGAACTGGATCTGGATGTGGCCACCGTCCGCTCATGGACAAAAAATATCAAAGGCTATACCCAGCAAGATAAAATTCAGGCGCGAATGAAGCGCATGCTGGCTCTGATAGTTAAAAATCCATCTCTCAATAATGTTGAATTGGCTAAAGCGCTGAATGTATCACCCAATGCCGTCGCCGACTATGCCGTGCGCCTAATCAACCAATTAGAAAAATCCAATAAACCGGCGGATAAAACAAAGCTAGAGATCATGAAACAGCGTCAATCCCGCCCGCCTGCGCAATCACGCAAATACCTGCGCGGTGAGCCTAAACCATAAAGTACTGACTACTTATTATCTTCGTATTTAAGCGCGGCAATAAAGGCACTTTGGGGAATTTCGACCTGACCGAATTGGCGCATGCGCTTTTTGCCTTCTTTTTGCTTTTCCAGCAATTTCTTCTTGCGGCTGATGTCGCCGCCATAGCACTTGGCGAGCACGTCTTTACGCATGGCGGAAATATCTTCACGGGCAATAATTTTTCCGCCAATTGCCGCCTGAATGGCAATCTTGAACATCTGTTTTGGAATTAGGTCTTTTAAACGGTCACATAGGGCACGACCTCGTTTTTCGGCGGCCACACGGTGCACAATCATCGCCAATGCATCCACAGGTTCCTGATTTACCAGAATGCTCATTTTCACCAGATCGCCGGTTTCATATCCATCCATGGCATAGTCAAAGCTGGCATACCCACGGCTGACCGATTTCAAACGGTCATAGAAATCAAACACCACTTCATTAAGTGGCAGGCGATAAACGAGCATCGCACGTGAGCCCGCATAGGTGAGCTCGATTTGCACGCCGCGTCTGTCTTCACAAAGCTTCAAAATCGCGCCCAGATATTCATCAGGCACCAAAATGGTGGCCTTGATCCATGGCTCGTCAATATGGTCGATACGCATAATATCAGGCATATCAACGGGATTATGAATTTCCATCAAACTGCCATCGGTCATGTGCAGTTTATAAACCACGCTAGGCGCGGTCGTAATCAGATCAAGGTTGAATTCGCGTTCTAACCGTTCCTGGATGATTTCAAGATGCAGCAAGCCTAAGAAACCGCAGCGGAAACCAAAGCCCAGCGCCGCAGATGTTTCTGCTTCAAAGTGGAAGCTTGAATCATTCAGCACCAACTTGCCGAGGGATTCACGCAAATCTTCAAATTTCGCGGCATCTGCCGGGAATAGGCCGCAGAACACCACCGGTACCGATGGCTTAAAGCCTGGCAAGGGCTCGGTCGCTTGGCGTTTTTCTTCGGTGATGGTATCGCCCACCTTTGTGTCGGCAATCGTTTTAATGCCAGCGGTGATAAACCCCATTTCGCCAGGCAACAAAGACTGCACCGGGATTTTCTTGGGTGTGAAATAGCCAACCCGCTCGGCGGTATAGGTGGCACCTGCCGCCATAAAGCGCAGCTTCATGCCTTCTTTTAATTCGCCTTCAACAATACGCAGCAAAATCACCACGCCCAAATATGCATCATACCAGCTATCTACTAATAACGCTTTCAACGGCTTGGTGGCATCGCCTTTGGGCGCAGGCAAACGTGCCACAATCGCTTCCAATACTTCCTGAATGTTCAAACCTGTTTTGGCAGATACACACACCGCATCGCTGGCATCAAGCCCAATGACGTCTTCAATTTGTGTTTTAACGCGGTCAACATCGGCAGCAGGCAAGTCCACCTTGTTGAGTACAGGTATAATTTCATGGCCGTTATTGATGGCCTGATAAACATTGGCCAATGTCTGCGCTTCCACGCCTTGGCTGGCATCCACCACCAGAATACTACCTTCACATGCCGCCAAGCTGCGGCTCACTTCATAAGCAAAGTCAACATGGCCCGGCGTATCCATTAAATTCAACTGATACATTTCTCCATTGCTCGCCTTATAATTCAATCGCACCGTTTGCGCTTTAATGGTAATGCCGCGCTCGCGCTCAATATCCATGCTATCAAGCATCTGCTCTTTCATGTCACGCTTTTCAATACCGCCGCAAAATTCAATCAGGCGGTCCGCCAGCGTGGATTTTCCGTGGTCAATATGCGCGATGATGGCAAAATTTCGGATATGGGAAATGGGTACAGACATACGGTTATTTCATCAGTCATTAAATAGTTTGAAGGCGCTATTGATAGCGCATTAAGGGCTTAAAAAAAACGGAATAATTCTGGCGCAGCCAGCTGGCATGAAAGCGCGTTTTATCAAGCTTTTATGGCCAAAACCGCCACGCTGATGCCTTTAAAAATCAAGGTCTGCTTGACCCGCTGCACGCCAATACTGGCATCATCCACAATATGGGCATGCGCCTGCAGCACGGATGGTATTTTATAATTGGCCGCATCCTCACCCAAATTAAATACAAACAGCAGCTTGTGCTTTTTATCAAAACGCTCAAATGCAATCACATTGCCTTTGCTCTTGAGCGCTTTAAATCCATTGCTCTTTAATGCAGGTTGCGCCTTACGCCATGCAAGCATACGCCGTGTAAAATGCAGCATGCTGGATTTATTGCTCTCTTGTATGTCCACCGCTAATGCACGGTGCGGCTCATATACAGGTAACCATGTATTGCGCGCCGAACTAAATCCGGCATTGGCAGACCATCTGTTCCATGGCATCGGTGTTCGGCATCCATCACGTCCCTTGAACTTGGGATAAAATGCCAATCCAAATGGATCAACCATTTTTTCATAAGGCACTTCGGCCTCACTCAATCCCAATTCTTCGCCCTGATACATGCAATATGCGCCGGGCAGCGACAATCCAAACAGCAACGCAACGTGTGCGGCACGTTCTGTTTCACCCCATCTGGATGCCACCCGCATCACATCATGGTTCGATAACGTATAGCAAAACGTACTGTCCTTATGCTTGGTCTGCTCGGCATCGGCTACCGTCTGCATAAAGAATGCCGCATCCGGCTTCTGCTTCAGCAGGCTAAAGGTATAGGCCATATGCAAACGCTTTTTACCCATATATTGCGCGGCGCGTTGCAACGGGTTTTCACCATTCACTTCACCCAATAAGACAGCATTATATTTATTGGTCAGCTTTCTAAGCTCTTCCAAAAACGGCAAGGTATCTTTATGCCCTTCGGAATACTGGCGCAGCTGCCGCGCTTGCGGGATATCTTTTGGTACATCCGGGGCAACTGCCATTCCTTTTGGCCGCGCCGGATTATTGCGCAACATCGAGTCAGCAAATCCGGTATGTATGGCATCAAGACGGAACCCATCCACGCCCAACTCAAGCCAGAACCTACCAACCTCCATAATGGCTTTGCGCATCGCGGGGTGGCGTAAATTAAATGTCGGCTGGCTTTCTAAAAACTGATGGAAATAATATTGCTGGCGCGTTGTGTCCCATGCCCACGCGCTGCCACCAAAATACGACAGCCAGTTATTGGGCGGCGACCCATCCGGCTTGGCATCAGCCCATATAAACCAGTCGGCTTTTGCATTTTTTGTACTGCTGCGGCTTTCCACAAACCATGGATGCTGGTCCGAACAATGACACCACACCTGATCCATAATCAGTTTTAATTTATGGCGATGCAATTCGCCCAGCAGCTTTTTAAAATCTGCCAACGTGCCAAAGCGCGGATCGACATCACAGTAATTGCTGACATCATAGCCAAAATCTTTTTGCGGTGATGTCACAAAGGGCGATAGCCACACGGCATCCACACCCAATTTGGCAATATAAGACACTTTCTCGAGAATGCCTTTCAAATCACCAACGCCATCGGCATTGCTGTCCTTAAACGAGCGCGGATAGATTTGATATATCAACATGCAAGACCAAGCCTAACCCAAGCGCGATAGGTTCGACAAGAACGATGTCGTTACGCAGTTCGATTGGGGCTACGCACAACCCATCCACCATTGTGTGGTTCACGCGGCGGCGCGCTGGCATAGGTTGGCTGTGGTGCTGGCGGTTGCGCCTGCGCAACCATGGTTCTTACCTGACGATTACCTGTGGGCGATAGATGGTATCCATCGGGCGCAAGTGCAACGCCTCTATCCCTTGTTGCAACCGTTTGAATAGGCGGCTGGTTTGGCCGTGATGCATTGTATTCCTGAATAGTCTGCGAAATTACATCTGCAGCATTGCGCAATCCATGATCTGCACGCATGCTGCCACGATGATTACCGGGCAATATCCAGTTATTTATGCGCACACCATGATTTTCTGCAGCTTGTAAAAACCGCATCGTCTGGCGTCGGTTTTCTTCTGGGGAATAACCGCCGTTATTGGTTCCCAGATATACATCGGCAACACTGCCGCGTGGCAAATGACGGAACTGCGCCGATGCGGCACCAATGCTCACACCGCCTACCGCCACATTACGAGCTCCTGGATATTGGCTCTGCATACTCACGCCAATACTATCACCCATCACCACATTGCTTGGAACCGATGGCCCTGGCGGGCGATTATTTACCCAACCATTGGCAGGTGGATGACCTTGGGTCGGCGTAAAATTCGGACGTTGCGGCGGACCAAATGGCGCATATGCTGCTTCTGGCGAGGCTGGCGCTGCCTGCACCGTTCCAGATGGTGATACCACCCATCCCGCATTCGCAGCTGGTGGGCGCGGTTGTTCTGGCACTTGCTGATTATCACGCGAAAACATGCTGCCAATTGCACTGCCAACTGTGCGAACGCCATTACCGATAAAATTTCCAACAGCCTGCACGCCGTCAACAATACCATTACCGATTGCACGCAAAGCGTTGGTAAAGTTCTGCAAAAAGCTGGATCTGCTTACTTCGCGCTGACCATATCCGGCATTAGGAAGTGATGCCCATACTTGACGCACGCAATGCATGGCAGCAGGGATATTTCCATTGATGATATGCTGCATTGCCCCGCGTTCAGCAATCAATGCAGCCGCGCCAATATCCTGATTACGCGGACTAAAATCATTCAATCCCAAGCGGCGTGCCAACGGGTCCCATGTGCTACTTAAAAACTGGTATCGCCCGGCAGCATCCGAACGCAAGCGCGGGTTTAACTGCACGCGGTTATGCGGATGCCTTGCATAACTGTGAAATAATCGGCCGCCCACATTGACGTTATAGCCATCATCACCGCGACCGCGCGTTCCTTCGGCCGATGCAATCGCATCTAAAAACGCGCGCACGCGTGGATGCCGCAAGGCATCTTCTAATTCGGCTCTGGACTGATATCTTGGCATCGCGTTATCGCTATAGTTCAAAAATGCAGGCGCTCTTCCAAAAAGCTGGCCACCTATTCTCGTTGCAAACACTTAAAAAATAACATTTATCGCTATTTACTTACTTTAGTTTCTGCCCATTAAAATTTGGTGAACTATTCGTTAACACAACACAGGAAAAAACTTTGACAACCACGATATTCCAATGGGTTATGCATCCAATATCTGGGGCTTTGAAAGATTCTGGATTTTTAAAGGTACGATTAAGGCCGTGGACGTGGTTCCGGCCGCACATCAGCTGGCTGTTCAGACTGGCGATGCGATACTACCGATGTACCATTCACGATCCAGCCGCTTGATGGCGGCGTATCAACCCGCGCAATACGCTCTGGTTGACGTGGATCCATCTGATGGGCATTTGGCTGATAAGGTCCTGCTTGGTATGGCGCATGACGATAACCGGCTTGTTGATGACCCGGCCGATCCATGTGCTGATGCCGTGGCGGCATCTGCTGGGTATGCTGCTGTGGTGAAAATGCCGAACCGATCTGATTAACCACCCAAGCACCTGCACGTACCACGCCATTGGCGACTGCGGCAATCCCTTGGCCAATCGCACCGGCGACATCGCCGATGAAGCGCCCGACCCCGCGAATGAGGCTAGCAAATTTATTAGCGTGCCAATTTCTATCCGCATGCTCGATGCTATAACGCTCGCCACGTGACACATAGGTGGTTGGCGCGGTTGTATTAATGCCGTCACCAACACCATCATTACCTGTCGCACCACAAGTTAAGTTGGTGCCGTTTCGGCAAACCTTTGTAATAATATCAATAAATGCTTGGTTTCTTGAAGACCCTGGCTGTGATTGACGCTGCGGCCAATAACTATACCGTCCATGATTTCGTATTTCATAATCAATGGTATGGTTTCGTGCAGCAGCGCGATTGAATACACTTTCCGCAAATGCCATTTGCGCTTCGGGACCTTGTCCGCCCACTTCTTTTTGCATACGTCCGCAAAATTCGTACATCACGCGCGTGGGGTTGCCATTCGCATCAAACAGCTCACTGAGAAATTGCCTGCGGTCAATAATTGCATTGCGGTTAAATCGCGGGTCATTTTGCCGGTCACCGCTGTAAATGGGCGTGCGTGCCATCAGCAAATTCTCCCGCGCGCAGCACAGCACATGCACGTCCGTGCACGCAATGCAGCCCCTGTGATGGGATAATTTTTCCTGTACATACCGCTTCAAAAACCTATTGTTTCAAAGGAGTATTATAATTTTTGGGGCTTAATATGTGGTGAAAACAAGGTTAACCACACGCCATGCTTTTTGCGGATTATCACGCAAAAAGTGATGATGTTGGTTAATTCCGGGTAATAACTTGCAGAATCTTATACTGACTCAAGCGCCTTGAGCACCGCATCGCCCATAGCCTGCGTGCCCACTGGCGTTACACCAGCCGCTGCAATATCACCCGTGCGAATGTTTTGTACCAATACATTCGACACTGCTTTTTCAAGCGCTGCGCATTCCTTTGGCATGTTGAAAGAATACTTCAATGCCATCGCAAAGCTGAGGATGGTCGCAAGCGGGTTGGCTTTATCCTGGCCTGCAATATCCGGCGCACTACCGTGAATAGGTTCGTACATCGCGTTTTGCTTGCCGTTTGCATCGGGGGCACCAAGACTTGCGGATGGCAACATGCCCAATGAACCCGTCAGCATCGATGCTTCATCCGACAGAATATCGCCAAACAAATTATCGGTAACAATCACGTCAAAGCTCTTGGGGTTGCGCAACAACACCATCGCTGCCGCATCGGCATACATATGGCTAAGCTCCACATCCTTATATTCTGCGGCATGCAATGCGGTCACTTCTTCGCGCCATAAACGGCCGCTTTCCATCACATTACCCTTTTCGCATGAGCATACCTTGTTGCCGCGCTTGCGTGCCAATTCAAATGCCACGCGTGCCACGCGATGAATTTCCGGCGTGGTATACACTTGGGTGTTCACACCCTTACGCACGCCATTACCCATATCAAAAATACCGCGTGGTTCGCCAAAATACACACCGCCGCACAGTTCGCGCACGATCATGATATCAAGACCCTTCACCACTTCTGGCTTCAACGTGCTGGCATCCAATAATGCATCAAATACAATCGCAGGGCGAAGGTTGGCAAACAAATCCAATTCCTTGCGGAGCTTTAATAATGCAGCCTCCGGACGTTTGGCATAATCCACTTTATCCCATTTCGGGCCACCCACCGCGCCAAGCATAACCACGTCAGCAGCTTTAGCTTTAGCCAGCGTTGAATCATCCAGTGACGTTCCGTATTTATCGTAACCTGCGCCGCCTACTACGTCTTCGGCTACTTCAAACTTCGCGCCCTTGTTTTTGAAATAGGTGATGATTTTTTTTACAGGCTGCATCACCTCTGGGCCAATCCCGTCGCCAGGAAGAATAAGAATATTATAATTTTTTGACATGGTGTGGTTCCTGATTATGCCCAAGCCTGAGTTGATTTACGTTTTGCTTCAAATGCAGATATCGCATCCTGATGCTGCATGGTAATACCCACCGCATCCAATCCTTTCAACATGCAATCTTTGCGGAATGCATCGATATTGAAGCTGAATTGTTTGTTACCGGCCTTCACCGTCTGCGCCTGTAAATCTATGGTGATTTCGCGGCCCTGCTTGGCGTCTTCCATCAATTGGTCCACTTGGTCTTGAGGCAAGGTCACGGGTAAAATACCGTTCTGGAAACAATTATTATGGAAAATATCGGCAAAGCTTGGCGCAATCACGCAGCGAATGCCAAAATCAAGGAGCGCCCATGGCGCATGTTCACGGCTTGACCCGCAGCCAAAGTTTTCACCTGCCACCAACACGGTCGCATGGCGATAGGGCTCACGGTTTAATACAAACTCAGGAATTTCTTTGCCTTCTGGCGTAAAGCGCATTTCATCAAACAGGTTCTTGCCAAGGCCGGAACGCTTGATGGTTTTCAAAAATTGCTTTGGAATAATCATATCCGTGTCGATATTGATGATCGGCAATGGTGCTGCAATTCCGGTGAGGGTTGTAAAAGGTTTCATGATGCCTTCCTTAGTTTAAAAACTTGTCTTTAGTTAATGATTCTTCTTCGCGGATATGCGCGCGAATAACCAGCCATACCGCTAGAATGCCCGCACCGATTAGCAGCGTGAGCAACAATTTGCCCATCACCGCCCAGCTGAGAATATCTAACCACATATCCAGAATGAATACGCCGCCAGCTGTCGCAATGACGATGAATAATACATTGAGCATCAGTCGACGGGTGCGATTACTCTGGGTCAATTCTTGGTCATTCATGCTTTTTCTCTTTCCAATACGACGAGATAGGCTTCACGGGCAAAAAACAGTAATTCACGGCGGCGTTCGCGCTCCATGGTCACGACGCGCCAGCCCTGCTTGGCATTATCATTCAAAAACTCGGTGAACTTCACCGGATTGACTTTGGACTCACCCAAAATAAGAGAGCCCAATAATGGTTCACGATACACTACAACTTTATATTCACGCATCTTGGGGCATCCAATACTCAATGGGCTAGGGGTGTGGTGATGGTTTTACAGGAGAGAACCCTCTGAATCCACCACTTCTTGGGTAGAAAAAGGCCACATTTTCCGTTGGAAACGCCACCACCCGGTCACGGATTTTAACCTCGCGGCTTAATTCATCTACATCCCCGTCCGGGCGTGGCGCACGTATTAATGGCGCACGCGGAATGGAGATGTGCGACAACAGTCGTGATTCAATAACCAGACTATCCCAGCCTTTTTCCCAGACCGCTTTTTCATCAACCTTGCCGGCAACTACTTTGGTATGAACATCTTCCGCATCATGAAAAAACGGAACCAGTCCTGTACGCACAGTCTGCCATTGAGAAAGCGGTTTGTTTTTTTCAACGCCCGTTTCCAAAAACGCGCGCACCGATGCCACTCCGAATTTATCGCCCTCGCTGGCATGGCGCAAAATAAGTCCATGCCCTTTACGGATATTAGACCTCAGCTTGTCATCGTAATGCGGCACATAAATGATATAGCGTATTTCGTTTTCCGTCGAAAATACAACCTTGTCATACCCGCCCATATCTTCAACTGATTGAACCAATCCTTTGATCGGTGCAGGCACCTTCAAAGGACTGTAATCAGTTCGCTGGTTGGGCATATGCAACATTACATTTCCTAATTTACGCCTTCACACTACTTCACTAATTCACGCACATCCGCAAGCTTGCCGGTAATCGCAGCTGCCGCTGCCATTTCGGGGCTTACCAAATGGGTACGGCCACCGCGGCCTTGGCGGCCTTCAAAGTTACGATTGCTGGTAGATGCACAACGTTCGCCCGGCTTCAACTTATCTTCGTTCATCGCAAGACACATGGAGCAACCTGGTTCGCGCCAATCAAATCCTGCAGCAACGAATAGTTTATCAAGGCCTTCCGCTTCGGCTTGTTCCTTTACAAGGCCTGAACCCGGCACCACCATCGCATATACATTCGATGCAACTTTGCGGCCTTTAATCACCGCACTCGCTGCACGTAAATCTTCAATACGCCCATTAGTGCATGAACCGATAAATACCTTATCTACTGGCACGTCGGTCAACTTGGTGCCCGGCGTTAAGCCCATATAGGCAATCGCGCGTTCAATAGCGGCACGGTGGTTTTCATCTTTGATATCCGCTGGATTTGGCACGCTGCCGGTAATCGGCAATACGTCTTGCGGGCTGGTGCCCCATGTCACTTGCGGTGCAATCTTGGATGCATCCAGCGTGTACACCTTATCATAATGTGCGCCTTCATCGCTGGGCAATGTCTTCCAATACGCAACCGCCTTATCCCAAGCTTCCCCCGTTGGCGCCATATTGCGACCCTTAAGGTAAGCAAAGGTTTTTTCATCCGGTGCAATCAGGCCAGCACGTGCGCCTGCTTCGATACTCATATTGCAAACGGTCATGCGGCCTTCCATGCTCATCTCTTTGAACACATCGCCTACATATTCCATCACGTAACCTGTGCCACCGGCCGTACCCGTCACGCCAATAATTGCCAAGATAATATCTTTTGGCGTCACGCCAAAGCCGGGCTTACCCGTGACTTCAATCTTCATGTTCTTGGATGGCTTGGCGAGCAAGGTTTGCGTGGCCAACACATGCTCGACTTCCGATGTACCAATACCAAACGCCAATGCGCCGAATGCGCCATGGGTTGCGGTATGGCTATCGCCGCATACGATGGTCATGCCTGGCTGGGTTAAACCTTGTTCTGGGCCTACAATATGCACAATGCCTTGGCGTTTATCGGCCATGTCAAAATAGGTCACGCCAAATTCTTTGGCGTTGCTTTCCAATGCTGCAACCTGAATGCGGGATTCTTCTTCTTTAATGCCTTGCAATCTGTCCTTGGATGTCGGCACGTTATGATCGGCAACAGCCAGGGTTGCTTGCGGCTGGCGCACTTTGCGGCCACTCATACGCAGACCTTCAAAGGCTTGCGGGCTGGTCACTTCATGAACAAGGTGACGGTCAATATACAAAATCGCCGTGCCATCAGGCAGGGTCTTAACAACGTGATGTTCCCAGATTTTATCGTACAGAGTTTTAGCTTTGGTCATGGTTTTTCCATTAACGGTTTCATCGATTTTAGGCGCGAATTTTTCTCATAAACGCCCCGCCATTGCAAACACCTTGCACAAAGTGCCTGTGATTATTGGCTTATTATAATATAGGCATAATTGCCCTGGTTTCAAACGGCAGCGATAACCCGGTAAAGCGCTCCGCATCGCGGCGCACACGCATTGCATCGCCGCTGGTAAGGAACACGTCTACACACTTTTGCTGGCGCTGCACAAACTCTGGATGGCGCTTTAAATAATCGGTTAGCCGCTGCGCAACCGCGGGTCCTTGTGATAAAATCTGCGTCCCCTCAGGCAAATATTTTTTGAACACATGCTCCACAATCGGGAAATGCGTGCATCCCAAAATGGCGCGCTGCGGGGCGCGGTTATTACTTTGCTTCAAACACGCAGCAACCGCGTCTTGCACATGCCGCTCTAACACATCTTCACTTGCACCTTCTTCAATTGCGCCGGCCAAATACGCACATATTTGCTGAACGACCTCTACCTTCGGGCTGCGTTTACGTATTTCAATTTCATACACGCCGGTTTCAATCGTGCGCTGCGTGGCAAATACCGCCAATAATTCGCTATGCTGGGTTTGACGCTGCGCATCACCCCAATCCACGCCCGTCGCAGCCTCTACCGTCGGCGCGATAATACCCAGCACGCGGTTGGTTTTATAGATTGATTGAGGAAGCCATTCTTGTTGCAAACTGCGCAAGGCAACTGCCGTCGCGGTATTGCACGCCAGAATGACCAACGGGCAGCCTTGCTCGAATAAAGTAACAATCGCATGCTTGGTCAGCTGCAGAATATCCGCGCCGCTGCGTTGCCCATAAGGCGCATTGGCATGATCACCCAGATAGACAAAATCATGCTGCGGCATCGCAGCTTTGAGCGATTTATAAATGGTCAGCCCGCCATGTCCTGTATCAAACAACCCGATTGTCATGCATCAACCAAATAAGAAAAAACCAGCCGCATAACGGCTGGTTCAACACTATCGTAGTTTGTGGTTCGATAAAACGGTTTCTATAAGGCGCTATACATCAGCCTGCGGCACGTGATGCGCACCGCTGGGGTCATATTTGGGGCGCCATGGAAAACGGATGAGTTTACCGCGCATATCCACCGCCACGCGCGCTATCGCATCCAACTCCTGCGCTATATCAGGATCCCGATTTGCCAACAACTCTATGCTCTTTACCGCCGCCAATAAATTACCCGTCACCACATAGTAGTTATAAACGTGACCATCTTTATTGGGTGGCTGGCGCACGGGATGCACTTCCACGCCGTCCACGGTCAGCAATTCCTTGCTAAGCTCCATATACAAACGGTCTGAAGCCACCTCGCTAGCGGCGCCATCAAATGAAATGAGGTGGGCCTGGTGATTCCGCTCCATCGGCGGCACCACCATAATGCCGTCAAATTCCTCTCCGCCAATCACACGAAAGCGCTTGAGTGCGATTGCGCTAATGGGCGCGGATTTTTTAAAGGAAATAGGCTGGGTATAAAGGCCTACGGCTTCAACTAATAAGGTCTGTCTATTCGTCATTCTAAAATTCAACTACTCAATATAAAAAAATACGCCCACAAATCTGCGGGCGTATTTTATAAAACCAAAATACTTTCAGAAAACTATTCTTGGCCTTCAGCTGCGCCTTCGCCCAAGCCAAAACCAGTGGTACGTTCAGCAATACGTGCTGATTTACCGCGGCGGTCACGAAGGTAGTACAACTTGGCGCGGCGAACTTCACCACGGCGTACCAACTTGATGGATTCAAGACGCGGGCTGTACAGTGGGAATACACGTTCCACACCTTCACCAAGGCTGATCTTACGAACCGTGAATGATGAGTTCAGGCCAGAATTCTTACGTGCAACTACCAGACCTTCATAAGCCTGAATACGTTCACGGGTTCCTTCAATAACGCGCACATTCACGCGCACAGTATCGCCTGGCGCGAAATCAGGAATGGCATTTGCGTTTGCGCCGGTCAATTTTTGGATTTGCGCGGCTTCAACTTTTTGTAACAAGTTCATCGGGGTATCTCCTAATTAAGTGCGTTAATAACCACAAAAAGTGGCTGCTATGCAATGCCTTTTTATATGCAAAACCGACTATTTTTTGGCCTTGCCCTGATTGGCGGTTAAGGCCTGATATTGCTGCCAAAGGTCGGGCCTGCGGGCCTGTGTTAAGGCTTTAGCTTGGCTAAGGCGCCATTCCTTAACCTTTGCATGGTCTCCCGAAAGCAGGATTTCGGGAACATCCATCCCCTGCCATGTGGCCGGCTTGGTATAATGCGGGTACTCCAACAAGCCGCCGGCAAAGCTTTCTTCATCCACCGTATTGGCATTACCCAGCACACCGGGTAGCAACCGCACCACGCCTTCAATTAAAGCCATCGCAGCAACTTCCCCGCCTGCCAACACAAAATCACCAAGGCTTACTTCTTCTAATTGATGGGCATCAATCACTCGCTGATCAACGCCTTCATATCGTCCGCACAGCAATGCAATCTGCGGCGTGGCCGCCAAATCATGCAATAAAGCCTGATCTAATTTTTTTCCGCGCGGGCTGAGATAAATTTTGCGTGTGCCTTGCGGCAAGCTATTTAATGCCGCATCCAGCACATCGGGCTTCATCACCATACCCGCGCCGCCGCCATAGGGCGTATCATCAACGGTGTGATGTTTATCAGTTGCAAAATCGCGAATTTGAATAGCGTTCAAATTCCAGATGCCGTTCTCCAATGCCTTACCCGGCAATGAAAACCCCAGCAATCCCGGAAACATTTCCGGAAACAGCGTCAGGATATGGACAGACCAAAGAGGTTTCACGTCTACTCTACTTTTGATTTCTTCTTTGCTTTTGGCTTTGCTTTAACAACGCCCTCGCCATCATCGGCGTCCATCTTGGGTGGCTTTTCATCGGCCAGCCAACCGGGCGGAATCATAATCCGGATGGTGCGTTTTTTTACATCCACCTTGCCAACATAGGGCTCTTTGAACGGCAACATAAACTCTTTGCCTTCAACTGGCTCTAATACAGCAATATCGCCCGCCCCATAATTTTGCACGTCTTTGAGAGTGGCAAGCATTTTGCCTTTCTCGCTTACCGCTGAAAATCCCTTCAGATCTTCAATGTAATAACGGCCTTTTTCCGGTTCGGGCAATTGGTCGCGCGTGACATACAACTTCGTCTTGCTGCGCGCCAGACTTTCCGCCGCGTTGCGGTCAGTAATGCCTTTGATTTTTGCAATCAACGCGCCGCCATGATTATTGGGTTGCACGCCGGTAATCTTAATTTGGTACTTGGTCGTTCCTTGCTCATCTTGCAAAGGGCCATAGTCGCACAGGCTCAAAGGATCTTGGGTAAAGCTTTTTATCTTTACCTCCCCTTTGATGCCATGTGCGGCCAGAATCTGCCCTACCAATATGTTATTGGCCAAGATAAGCGTCCTTATAATTACGCTGCGGTTTCAGCAGCGGGTGCTTCTGCAGCCTTGGCAGCAGCTTCAGCAGCAGCCTTGGCGCGTTCTTGTGCCTTGGCCTTTGGTGCGGACTTCACAGGTGCATGGCGGATTTCAACCTTAGGGCCGAGACCAGCTTTGTGCATGAAAATAGCAACGCGTTCAGATGGCTGCGCACCCTTTGAAATCCAGTATTTGATGCGTTCTGCATCAAGAACAACGCGCTGTGGGCTGTCCTTTGCGAGCATCGGGTTGTAGCTACCTACTTTTTCAATGCAGCGGCCATCGCGTGCCTTACGGCCATCGACCACAACGATTGAGTAATATGGACGCTTCTTTGCGCCGCCACGTGACATTCTGATTTTTACTGACATAATTTTACTCCTAAACACTTTCTTGGTTGATAGACAGATTTCAATTCTCGAAAAACATTTCCCGAGAACTGAACGCTATTTACCTTTTACCGAGCAAATTCTCCAATCCGCCATTCTGCATGGTGCGCATAAAATTCTTGTTACCCATTTTTTTCATCTGCTTCATCATATCGCGCATTTGCATATATTGCTTGATGAGCTGATTAATCATCGCCACATCTGTACCGCTACCTTTGGCAATACGGCGCTTGCGTGATGCATTGAGCAAATCTGGATTTCTGCGCTCCTGCGGCGTCATCGATGTGATGATGGCTTCTTGGCGCTTAATAATTCGCTCGTCAATCTTGGCATCCTGCATCGCCTGCTTGATTTTACCTACGCCCGGCATCATGCCCATAATACCTGAAAAACCGCCCATTTTACGAATTTGGCGCAATTGATCTGCCAGATCATCAAAATCGAACTGGCCCTTCTGCATCTTGGCGGCCATTTTCTGCGCCGCATCCATGTCCATTTCTGCAGCGGCCTTTTCAACCAGGCTAACCACATCTCCCATATCCAGAATACGTCCGGCAATGCGGTCGGGATGATAGACTTCAAACGCATCAATTTTTTCGCCGGCACCAAAGAATTTAATTGGCTGGCCAGTTACCGCACGCATCGATAATGCCGCGCCGCCACGTGCATCACCATCCAAGCGGGTCATGATGATGCCAGTCAATTGCACAGCGGCATGGAATTTTTCAGCCACATTCAATGCATCTTGGCCGGTCATGGCATCGACAACCAACAATGTTTCCGCTGGCTTGGCAATCTCGCGCACAGCCTTTACTTCGGCCATCAACTCTTCATCAATAGCCGTACGGCCTGCGGTATCCAAGATAACAACGTCATAACCTTCACGTGCGGCCACATCTAACGCGCGCTTGGTAATGGCAACCGGCTCTTCTCCTACCACAATCGGCAAACTGCCCACATCGGCCAGTTTTGCCAATATCGCCAGCTGTTCTTGCGCAGCAGGTCGACGCGTATCAAGCGATGCCAACATGACTTTCTTGCGTTCAACTTCTTTCAAACGCTTGGCAAGCTTACCTGACGAGGTGGTCTTACCCGATCCTTGCAACCCCACCATCAACACGGGCACTGGCGGCGTATGTGCCAAATTCAAGGGCGTTGCGGATGCACCTAATGTTTCCACCAGCACATCATGAACGATTTTTACAACCTGTTGGCCTGGTGTTACCGATGCAATCACTTCTTGCCCAACCGCGCGCTCACGCACCTTGGCGATAAAATCTTTGGCAACCGTCAGGGCCACGTCCGCTTCAAGCAGCGCGATACGAATTTCACGACACGCGCTATCAACATCGCTTTCGGTCAATGCACCGCGCCCGCGCAAGCGGTCGAAAATTCCGGTTAGTTTGCTACTCAAACTTTCAAACATCGTTACTCGTTTACGCTATGGCTCTGCGCGGCAGCGCAGAGGGTTCGCAAAAAAATAAAAGCCCAACGTCAAACGAGCCTGCGAGCGCAACGCGCAAACAGGCTTAGCACCTTGGTGCTGGGTATCTTTAATTATTCCAAAGACGGGCGGAAATTAGGCTATATCCAAGGCCCAAGTCAAGCAAAGCCCTTAAATATTAACGTTTAAGGCTCCTTAGAGCGCCTTAACCGCGATTATACTCCAATATGCTCCAGATTTGCGAAGCGAAATCAGGCCGCTGGGCGGTAAATGTATCCACTTTGGGCTTGGACTTGGCTTGGGCATGCCGAACGGGGCGGCTTGCGGCATGCTGCCTAGGTTGCTTGATTTTAAGCAATTTAGTTGCGGGTGAGCTCACTCGTTCCACCGATTTTGAATTGCCGGCCTTGGCAGAGCTTATGACAAGATTTTTTTGCACTGCTTGCGCCACAATCCGCTTGGAATCTTGCAACGCGCGCGCAGCTGCTTCATCTGCCAATTGGCGATACAGCGGGTTCATGATGACCATGCATGAATCGCTCATTTGCATATTGGCAACAACAGCAGGGCAAGTTTGCTGTGCCTTTGCAAAACGTGCAACCAATGGATGTTTCCCTAAAACTCGCTCCACATGCGCTGCATCCACAACCTGACCAACAGGTTGCACTTTTGCAACCGGAGCGTCAGCAGAGATAACTGGAGCACTAAACGCCAGGGTTATGGTTTGCGTTTGCCCTGCTGGTCGTGTTGCGTTCCAAGCAGCAAGATCAAAGCCTGGCTCAAAGGTACGCACGACCTGTTCATATCTGGCTGTACGCTGCGCAATCGATGCATTTATTTGTGCGGCTTGCGCGTCAATCTCCGCTTCAATTCCAGCAAGCTTGCTGGCGGTATTGGGTGCCGTCACTGTGTTGTATCCCGCAATACTCAATACGGTGGTGGCCAATACACTCCAGATAGCAAGATTTAACTTGTGTTTGCCAGCATAGAGCAGTGCCTGTGTACCTACACGCGCGGCACCACGTTTAAAGGCTTGCTTTGCTATTGTGAACATTCCTGGGGCTTGCGGCGCTCCAGAATAAGTAAACGGCACCACAGATGTGCCAACATCATAATTAAACATCGGTCTCTCGAAATATTCTTAAAAAATAGGTGGCGCAACCTAGCGCAGCACTGTTTGAAAGAAAAACAAAAAAAATCAGCGCGCCAATTAACGCTTAAAACCACTGTGAATAGCCGCAATGCCAAGGCTTAAATTGCGATAACGCACGCCGCTATAGCCTGCCTGCTGCATTAATTTTACCAGGGATGGCTGGTCGGGAAACGCCCGAATGCTTTCGGCCAGATATTGATAGGCCGCGCGGTCACCCGCCACTTTTTCACCTGCCCATGGCAAAAAGCCGAATGAATATTTGTCATATATTTTTTGCAGTAGCGGCACGGGAATATGGCTGAATTCCAAACAATAAAAACGTCCGCCCGGCTTCAATACACGCAAAATATCCGCCAATGCCTTTGAAAGATGCGTCACATTACGCAGGCCAAATGCAATGGTCACCGCGTTAAAGCTGTTATCATCAAATGGTAGGCTTTCAGCATTACCTTCCACCCATCTGAACTTACCGTGCAATCCTTTATCAATTGCACGCTGCTTGCCTACATCCAGCATGGCGGGGTTGATATCGCAAATGGTGATGTTGGTTTGCGAGGGCAGAATTCGGCTACGTGCCTTCTCCATCAAAAACGCAATATCACCTGTACCGCCTGCCAAATCCAAAATCGCTTCATTCGGTCTTGGCGCTACATCACGCACAAAATCCGCTTTCCACACGCGGTGAATACCCAGCGACATGATATCATTCATGATGTCGTATTTTGGCGCGACACTTTCAAATACTTCGCGCACTAATTTGGTGCGCGTCTCGGGGGCGGTTGGTTTAAATCCAAATCCGGCTTGCGTGACGCCATCACGCTCAGCATGTTTTGCTGCGTTGTTATCGTTGGATTTAACCTTAGTTTTGCGCGCTGTTTTAACCATAACACTCTCTCATTTGGTGAAAGTATTGTTAGCTGATAGAATGTTTTCAGCATAGAGGGAAAAATGTCTTACGCATTAACACTCGGGGCAGACCCAGCAGAACAAGGGTTAGTAAGCTCCTTTCTAGAAGCCTCCGGCGAAGTATTAAGCCGTAGCGCCAGAGCAGTATGCGGTCTATTTGAATATGCTAGGGAAGAAGTAACCCTGCCAAATGCTGGCTTCCAACATGTTCACTTAACGCAAACACATACAGCCAGCGAACACGCACATCACGCCGATCATAGTTATGAAAAAGATGTCGATAAACGTTATGGCATTGCCATTGCCCTGCGCAACTATCTGGCCAGCCTGTTTAGCTTTCAACACGCAAAGCCTTCACATCGCAGCGCCCCTGATGTCGATGAGACATGGACGCCTCACGCAGAAATTGTTCGCTCACTTGGCATGGGGCAACGCATTCTAAATCGTGTCGCTAAGCCAAAACCACGTCAGCACAACCACGGCGACTAATTGCATTCTACCGCCAATGCGATAAACTGCGCACGTCTTATAACGTAGTGCTGTTTTGTAATGCCTGAACTTCCCGAAGTAGAAACCGTGATGCGCGGCCTATCCGCGGTGTTAATGGGTCGTCATTTCACGTCAATTGAAATGCGGCGCAAAAACCTGCGCTTTGCGCTCCCCAAATCCATGGATACAACGCTGCGAGGGAAGAAAATTACCGGCCTGTCACGCCGCGCAAAATACATCCTTATTTCGTTTACCGGCAATAAAACGCTGATCGTGCATCTGGGCATGTCAGGTCGCATGGTGATTGATGATGGCGCGTCCGAGCTACAAAAACATGATCATGTGATATTTCAAACCAGCGCCCACCACCAAATCAAATTCAATGATCCACGCCGTTTCGGAATGATGGATGTCGTGGATAGCGATAAGGTGCATCAGCATAAATTACTAAAGCATCTAGGCGTTGAGCCATTGGATACCACATTTTCAGGCGCGGCATTGCACGCTAAACTCAAATCCAAAAAAGTTGCCGTCAAACTAGCCATCATGGATCAACAGGTGGTAGTGGGCGTGGGCAATATTTATGCCTGCGAGGCATTATTCGCATCGCATATTCATCCGCAGCGCCCATCGCATAGCTTATCATTGGATGAATGTGCGGCATTGGTTGCGGCAATTAAATCCGTTCTGAAACGTGCCATTGCCAAGGGCGGATCAAGCCTTCGGGATTATGTGCAGGCCGATGGAGAGCTTGGCTATTTCCAGCATGAATTTGCTGTCTATGGGCGTGAAGGTGAGCCGTGCAAAGGTTGTACCTGCAAATCCAAAAAAGTGTTGCGCATCACCCAAGGCGGCCGCTCCACTTTTTTCTGTCCAACTAAACAGGATTAGCACAGTCGCGGTTGCGCGAAGCGCAGAGCAGTCGTGCAAACTTAAAATTTACCTCTTGCGATAAATGGCGGATTTTTATAAGTCGGCTTGCCATAGGCCAAATCCTGACCATCCATGGTTTTTACACTGCCGCCTGCAGCGCGTAAAATCGCATCGCCCGCAGCAATATCCCACTCATAAGTCGGGCCAAAACGCGGATACATGTCAAATTTGCCATGCGCAATAAGGCCGAGTTTACGCGCGCTGGATTGCTGCGTGGTTGATGCAATATCATGCGTCGCCAGATAGTTTCTAAGCCGCCCGGACCAATCTTCCGTGCGGTTTACAATCACATCCGCGCCATGAAGTGGTAAATGGCGTGCCTCGATAATATGCTCCTGCTCGCCTGCACTCAGGTAATAGGCCTTCTTACCATCGGTATAGTAGGTATCGCCCAGCACAGGACTATGCAGCACACCCATCACCGGTTTGCCCTGCTGCACAAACCCGATATTGACGGTGAATTCATCGCTCCCTTCCACAAAGGGGCGCGTGCCATCCAACGGATCTATTAAATAATAACCACCAGATGTAACTTGCTCGGGATTGGCATCGGATTCTTCGGCAACTACTGGATGCTGTAATCCAAGGTTTTCTAACCCTTCCAGTATATGTTCTTGCGAAGCCAAATCCGCCGCTGTCACAGGTGATCCATCACCCTTTTGTTGCAGGCCATAGGCAGATTTTCCGGTGATATGTTCGTCGCGAATTCTCAGGATGATGTGACCTGCGCTGCGTGCCAATTGCACGAGCGCACGTACATCCGTGAGATGAAATGGCACGGCTTAAACAGACTTCTTCTGCTTAACGTCCACGCCGCCAAATGAATTGGTTCCAGCAGTTTCTTCAAGCTGTTGGATGATTTGGGTCAGGGAGTTAATCAGATCGCTGTCCTGCTTCTTGGCAGCTGCTGGAGTTTGCTTAACCGGTTGTGGTTGAACAAAGGTTTGCAACGGGCTTGGCGCAGTAATACCGGGCGCTGTAAAGCTTGGCGGCGTGTAGCTTGGAGCCGTAAAGCTTGGCGCGGCATATTGTGCAGCTGGTTGCGGTGCAGGTTGCGGAGCTGGTGCTTGGTATTGCGCAACTTGCTGTGCTTGAAGCTGAGCTTGCTGCATGCGCAATTGTGCGTTTTGCGCAATGGCATTGGCTTCGTTCTTGCGGGTTAAATCGCGCAAACGGCTCAACATTTCTTCTGCTGCTTCATCGCGGGCTTCTTTGAACGATTGGGTCGTGTCCTTAATGATACCACCTGCGCGTTGCGTACCTTCTGCAAGGTCATGCAATGCACGTTCCATTTCACGCGTAATGCCGCCAAGTTGGCCGGTAATCTTATCGCCCACCATCACGGTGAGGTTCAAGGTCTTGTCCATACGTTCATTCAGCGTTTCAAAACGGCTGAGTGGTGTATCAAGCGCTTGGCTTACCGCCACACTTTGATGCGCAGCAGCTTGGGCTGCATTTTCAAGCGTCGACACTTGTTGTTGCACCTGCTGGCTGAGCGCCGAGATTTGGCGTGCTTGCTGTTCGGTTTCAACGGCGCTGTCACGCATATTTGCGCTGAGCGTGCGGTTGACAGCTTCAAGCTGTGACAGAGCAAGCGCCAAGGCTTCGGCGGTTTGCGTCATGTTCACATTTTGATTTGCCACTTCTTGGCCGCTGCTGCTTACGATTTCAGCTGCATGCTGGGCTTCCTGCTTCACGCTGACAATTTGTTGGCCAAGATTTACAAGGCCGCCATTGAGGCGTTCCATAATCTCGCTGAGCACGTTTTGGAAGCCATGCTTCAACACGGTCATGCGTTCATCGGCGGTTGCCATGTGGTCTGCGGTCTGCACAAAGCTTTGCTGCAGAGCCGTCAGGTTACGGGTTTGGTGCATAATGCTGTCATTGAACACGTTCAATGCATCGCTGGACTTCTGCGCAACATCATACAATGCGCTTTGGCTACGTTGCAGCAAGGTATTGGTGGTGGACAGGCTTTGTGCCACTTCCGAAACCCCTGCTGTAATCTTCGCGCTGTCTGAACGCATGCTGTTTGCCACCACGCCAAATTGTGAACCCACATCCTTGGCTTGTTGGGCTGCGGCCAGAATATCTTCGGCCATTTGTGTTGAACCGGTTTGGGTATCTTCCACAACCTTGCGCATTTCTTCAGAAATACGTTCAGCGTTGCGTTCGGCATCAATCACGGCCTTACGCATATCCTTGGTCAGGAGGTCGCAATTGGCTTGCAATTGTGCAGCAGATTCTTGTGCGCGGGTCAAAATGGTCTGGAATTCGCCTTCCACCTGTTGACGCATCTTGATGAATGCATCGACTGCGTCACGTTGGGTCTGGCTGCTGTCGCCGCGCAATTCCTGACTCATCGCCAGAGAGCTTTGACGCAGATCACGCAAGCAACGTTCCACAAAACCGGACATATCCTGAACTTCGGCTTCGGTCTTGCTACGCAAATCAGCAAGAACTTCCATCGCTTGTTCAGCACCCATGGAGGCGCCAGCGCGGATGCTATCCATCACGCCCGCACCATTTTCCTGGATTTGACGCAAATGGGTCACCAGCACTTCAACCATGCCTACAATGGTGCTACGGAAATCAAGCTGCATCACGCCAATATTTTGGTTGGCCTTCACAAATGCATCTTCTACTTCCTTGGTCATCGCGGCAGATAGCTTGCTGCTTTCGTCTTGAACGCTGCTCATCACTTCGCCGGCCTTGCTGACCACTTGGTTCAAGCTGCCTTCAACATTGCTGCGCATATCATTGAGGGTTTCAAGAATAGTGCTTGCAGCGATTTCAGCTTCGCTCTTCATTTGTTCGCTAATACCACGCGCCTTGTGGTTGAGCGCTTCAATGCTTTGACCTGCATTGTCGGTCATGCCCTTCAATTCGCTTTCGAAGGTTGCAATCATATCGGCCATGCTTTGCAGCAATCCGCCGGAAACTTCCTGCGTGCTGGTCTTCATGCGGTCGATTTGGCCGCCCACATTGCGCATCAAGAAGTTGGTCTTCTCCAGCGTTTCATTTACATCGCTACCCGATGTTGCAAGTTTCTGGGTAAGGCCATCCAACTGATCAGCACCGCTCTTAATTTCGGTGGTAAAGGTTTGCAATTGACCTTGAGCCTTGGCTGCCACTTCTTCCAAACGGCCAGCCTGGGCTTCAAATTGTTCACGAAGATGCTGAGTTGCTTCAGCAAAACGACCTGCCATCTGGTGAACTTGTGCAATCGACATTTCGCCGCGTTGCTGCAAGCCATCGCCAGTTGCGGCCATGGTTTGTACGGCTTCAGCAACTTCATCCTTGAATTCACGGGTTGAATCCAGAATGCGCTGACCTGCATTGCTTGCATCTTCATAGGCGGCAATCGCGGTATCACGCAGACGCATAATCTTTTGTTCCAGACCTTCGGCGATGTCGAATACGCCCAAGGATTGGTTAGCAAGACCATTGCCCAGCGCATCAAAGCGAGAGAGCAGGCCTTCTGCTTCGGCCTTCAGGCCATTGATTTGTTGACGCAGCTGATCTGCAGCAAAGGATGCGGTTGCACCTACTTCACTGGACAGGCGGTTGAGATAAGCGGTGCTTTCCTGTGCGGAGCGACGAATTTCGCTATCCACTTCAGCCAGATGTTCACCCGCAAACGTAATGCTTGCCATTTGATCCATCAGCGACTTGTTAACAGCTTCCACCTTGGCGATCGAACCATCAGCCACGGTTTCAATTTGTTGTGCAGCCTCACCCAAACGGGCAAATGCCGATTGGCTAATGCCATCAAAGCGCTTGGCCATACCTTCGGTGCGATCGAATGCGATAACAGCATTGCGTTCCATGCCCACGCTGGCGCTTTCGATTTGCGACAGAATTTCAGATAGGCGGGTTTGCATCGCCTTGGCTTCACCTTCAATCGACAGGCGAACTTGTTGTGCTTCTTGTTGCAGGGCAGCGGTTGTTGCGGCCAGGCTTTCAATACGTTGTTCAGCTTGCTGGGATGCAGCAGCCAGACCCACCGATTGTTCAACAAGGTTGGCAACAGCATCGCGCATGCTATGCGCAATGGTTTGGCTACCTTCGCTAACAGCGCCAATCTGGCGGTTGAACTGTTCATGAATATCATTCAGGCGCGCATACACTTCTTGTGCGGTGTCGCCCGAATTGGTCTTGGCAGCAACCACCGCATGGGTGAATACCGACAAACGATCCAATGCCTGCTGCGTCGCGCTATCCAAAATCTGTGTGCTGTCATGGATTTGGTTATGAACGCTGGTGAGTTGCTGCGTGCGACCGTCAATGGTTTCACCAAGACTGGTCAGACGTTCAGCTGCACCGGTGACAACCGTATCCAGATTGCGGATCTTGTCTTCCAGACCAATACCGCTCATCTCGCTAATTTCGCTGTAACGCTTGCCGATTTCTTGAATATGAGATTGGGCAACTTCGGTAGCGCTGCGCATTTGCTGCGACATCGCTTCAAACTGGCCGGTCAGTTGACCCAGTGAGCTTTCAATTCCCGATGCTTGTGATTCAAGTTTATTGCGAACATCGCTGGCTTGTTCGGAAAGCAGGCTGGCAGCAATACGAATGCGCTGATCGGCCGTCTGGCTATCATGAATAAGGCCATTGATATCCAGGCTGAGCTGACGAACAGTCTCAGCAAGACGCTTTTGTTCGCCTTCAGCGGTATTGCTGATATCGCCCATACGGTTTTGCACTTGTTGGGCAACGTGGTTGAGACGCAACAAGACATCTTGGGTTGCTTGCATATTGCCATGTTGAATGGCTTCCATACGTGCAGCAACTGCATCCAGACCGGCAAGCGTTTCAGCAGCCTTATGGCCTGCGCTTTCACCTTGGGTTGAAAGACGGGCATTAAGCTCGGCAATATCGGCAGCATTCTTTTGCAAGCTGGCCGAGAAGCGTGACAACTGGGCTTCACCTTGATCAACGCAAACTTTAATCTTGGCAACAGCTTCATTGAATGGCGCTTCGGTAACGGTACCAAGCTTGCCAAGCACATCCACCATTTCACCGCTGCGTGACAGACCAGCTTCAACATGCTGATAAATGCTATCGCGGGCGGCTTCAATGGCTTGTGCATTTTCATTGAGCAAGGCAACCGCTTCATCCACCTTCTGGCGGAGCTGCTGTTGCAGAATTTCGTTTTGCTGGTTCGCCGATTGAACCAGTGACTGCCATGTGCCTTCTGCTTCACGGGCACGGTTGGCCAGTTTCTGGCCAACATCTTCAAGTTCAATATGCGTGGCATTCAATTTCGCCACATGCTGATCGGTTTGTTCTACCAGACCATTGAACTTTTGCTCCATGCTGCTGACAACATTGGTTGCGCTTTCCTTGGCCTGACGCTCGGCTTCAAAAATACGTTCCACCATAACTTCCAATTGTTGCAGAGAATAGCTGACGCCCTGGCTGGCTTGCTGGCTTGCTGCCGATGCGCGTTCACTACCTGATGCAATGCTTTCTACCTGCGTTGACAGCGTGCTGCCGATGGTAGCAATGCGCTCTACTACATTCTTCGACACATCTTCAAGACGCTGCGCCATGGCATCGTAATGACTACCGGATGTTTTGAATTGCTGGGCAACACGTTCGCTTTGGTTGGCCACATCATCGCGCACGGATGAATACTTCTGGAATGCTTCAGATGCGGTGGTATCAAGCAACACAACCGTGCTGTGCAAATTCTGCATCAAATTACCGGCTTGTTCGGCAAGCTTGATTTGACGTGCTTCCAATTCATCGGTGCGTGAACCAATACCCTGGTTCGCTGCGATAATCTGTGCTTCAAGACGGTTGGTGAGGGCTTCAAGCGCCGCAATTTCGCGGGTCATGGTTTCGCTGAGCTGGCGACCACTTTGCGCAAGGCGCGCTTCCTTGGTATCGCTGATGCTGGCGAATTGTTCAATCTGCCCGCCAATTTCTTGCATACGCGCCATCAAGCGCTGACCCGATGCATCAAGCAAATCTTGGTTCTTCGCCATGACATTGCTGAGCTCTTGAGCCGACACACGCGCCGCTTCAAGCGTTTCGTGCATCCGGCGTGCGGATTCTTCGGTAGTTTTTTCTTGGCGTCCAATCTGTTCGGATACGCCAGCCACATCGGCAAGCTTTTGGTCTGCGGCTGCCTTGAATTGTTCAATCAGCATGTGCAAACGATCAACCATATCACCCAAGCGACCCGCAGCTTGGTCAGCGCGGTCATCGAGGGTTGCAATATGACCTGCAATTTTTCCGCTCAAATCGTTGAAGCGTTCACGGTTGTCATGCAACAAATCTTCCAGCACTTCGCTGTTATCGCGCACGATACCAGCAACGCGTTGAATTTCTTTTCCGCTGCGTTCAGCAAGGCTGTTGATGGCGCGTTCTTCTTCTTGCAAAACCTGTACGGCATTTTGCAATACATCGTATGAACCATCACCTGCTTGACGGAGCAATTCCAATTGGCGTTCCAGCGCTTCGTTGAAACGGCGCACGCGGGATTCAGCATTCGCGCCAGTTCCCAAAACCATTTGCAATTGACGACGCAAAGGCTCGGTAATTGCCTTCACATCGCTTGCGCGTTGCAAGTAAGCGATAATCATCCAAAGGAATGCAACAGGCGCAATCACGCCGGAGATACCAAGCGCAAGTGTGGTCACAGGTAAGCCAGCGATGCTACCTGAAGCGTTCACGCTCATCGTTGCAAAAAACACCGCAGCAAACCAAACGATGGTCAAACCCATGCCGGTCCAGAATGGCCATGATGCAAATCCATCTTGTGGTTTTGGTGGATCGATAATCGCACCGCCCATCGCGCGGCGATTGCTGTCGGTTTGCGCGGAAGTGATTCCACTGCGCAATTGCGGCGACGCTTGCAAAGATTGTGGCTGAGGTTGCGGTTGCGGTTTGGCTTGGTTTTGGCCTGCAGAAGCGGGAGCTTGCGGTTTTTTCGCCATGATTTCCTCAGATTGAGTGTGCGCAAATATAGATAAATAACGGTTTCAAGCTGCAAAATGGCAGATTTAGAGTTCTTAATAAAAAACTAAAAACAGCATTTATGATTCTTGAGGGGGCACTGTAGCAACATCAGGGGGGAAATTTGAACACTTTTATTGCAAGGAGATGAATTTAGCCTGTGGATAACTTTTTTGTTCAACAGGCTTTCGAAAAGCACAGTTGTGCTATCGAAGTCACAGGAACAAAACGCGGACGAATTGGTCACGCATTGCTCATGCTTACTAATCAAATTGAATCGAGATTTTCTTCAAAAAGAAACCTGAAAAACCCTATCGGGCAGCGGCTTCCGGTGCTTGCGCTTCGTCATTGAGTGCGCCAATTGCCAATTCATGGTCGATAATCTGGATCAACCCATTGCTGCCAACTTCCATTTTCGTTTTGAAAATGCAGTCTTTGAACAACATACCGGCATATACCGTGAACGTTCCGCTGGCGCGGTCATAGTTCACAACTTTTGGCGGGGTCATACGCAAAACTTCTTTAACACGCTTCTTAACTTCCTCGCTTGCATCAGCAGGCGGGTCGAGATTCTCAACCACCGTCATCGGGCCATAGGGGCCTTGAACGCAAGCAAAAAAGAAACCCAGATAGTCCGCCATATTATCAGCACGCAAACTAATCGGGTCATGTTCATTCACGGTATAGATCGGACGATTGGTCCAATCCATCACAAAAGTGGAATCTTCACCGCCCGCGGGATTATGCAACGCAAACATGCTTTTGGGTTGCGTCTCGCGAATATCGGTCAGTTCGTAGAATTGAAAATTTTCGTAAAACGACAATTTGGCCTGACGTACCGGGCTGGTTCCAGGTGGCAAGGCATATTCACCCAGAAACGGGTTCACTGCTGCGACGATGCGCATGGCATCCGATCGTGCTAACACTCGCCAATTGAGATTCATGATAAGATCACAGTCGTTTAAAAGATGGCCTTACTATGTAAACAGCACGCCGCTCCGGTCAAGCGACTTTCTACTACTTACGTTGTTATGGCATTTTTATCTAATTGGGTTAAGAATGTCTTGATTACATTAAATACCTTTAAAATGACTTATTTTAGAGGATACTAAAGCTGTTGTTCCCCTCACTTTTCAGGAGTTTCCATGAAACGCTTCCCCATCCAGTCATCGCTTAGCCTTGCCATTATTGCTGCGATCAGCATGGCCGGAATTGCTCACGCCAACACCAAGGCTGATATTGCAACATCGGTTGGCGTCGTTACAGGCAAGCCTCCCGTCATTGCAACTCCCACTATGCCAAAACCCGTTGCCATTGAAGTTCCAAAGGTAGAATCCCCCAAGCCCGTCGAAGCACCAAAAGGAGTGGAAATGCCTAAAATGCCAACCGTGGCAAGCCCTCCCGAGATGCCAAAGATTCCCGACGTTCAGCTACCATCGCATCCAACCAATCCCGATACCGCAACACCCATCGCGCCACCTGCAATTCAATCCCCTACCGCAGAGCTGATGGATAAATTGCACACCACCGTCAAACCGGCCAATGACGCATCCCCATCTACCAAGGCGTTCATGGATACCAATATGAAAATGCATCACGGCATGATGATTGATTTTACCGGTAATGCCGATGCTGACTTTGTCAAAGGTATGATCCCGCACCATCAAGGCGCTGTGGATATGGCCAAGATTCAATTGCAATACGGCAAAGACCCTGAAATCAAAAAATTTGCCGAGCAAATTATAAAAGCCCAAACCAGCGAAATTGAATTCATGAAGCAATGGCTGGCCAAGCACCCCAAATAACCGGCTCATCACCGTATCACCCATGGCGAAGGAGCAATCCTTCGCCATTTTTTTAACCGGTTTTGCTCAGTTTTTTCAGTGCGTATAACTGTTCCAGCGCTTCGCGCGGCGTTAAATCATCGGGGTTTATTGTGGCCAATGCCTTATCCACCGCTGATGGTTCAATGTTCCGTTTGGCTTTAAAATCCTGCGCCTTTACTGGCGCAATCGCGGTGGGGTTATGCTGGCCTTGTTCCAATTGCCGCAATATCGCGCCAGCACGTTCAATCACACCGGCGGGCAACCCCGCCAATTGTGCCACATGTATACCATATGAACATTCAGCAATGCCCTCACCTACTTCGTGCAGGAAAATAATTTCGTTATTCCATTCCTTCACCTTGGCGGTGGCACAACGCAAATTCGGCAATTGGTCACGCAGCACGGTCAATTCATGGTAATGCGTTGCAAATAATCCGCGGCATTGATTGTGGTGATAAAGGTATTCAAGACTTCCCCACGCAAT
Source organism: Alphaproteobacteria bacterium (assembly GCA_041917755.1). Lineage (GTDB taxonomy): Bacteria > Pseudomonadota > Alphaproteobacteria > UBA9219 > RGZA01 > RGZA01. The sequence goes on along the minus strand of JAYRWY010000007.1, from coordinate 138,119 downwards.
TGACAAGCCATCAAAGGTTGCCGTGCCGCGTCCAATTTCATCAAGGATAACCAATGATTTTGGCGTTGCCTGATGCAAAATCGCTGCCGTCTCAATCATCTCCACCATGAACGTCGAGCGCCCGCGCGCCAAATCATCGGCGGCGCCCACACGGCTGAAAAGTTTATCGACAATCCCGATATGCGCCGATTGCGCGGGCACATATGACCCCATTTGGGCAAGGACGACTAACAATGCATTTTGCCGCAAAAATGTTGATTTACCGGCCATATTTGGCCCTGTGACCAACCACAAGCGGCTGGCTGCACTTAAATCACAATCATTGGCGATAAAGGCTTTGCTGTGCTGTTTAAGTGATGCTTCCACCACCGGATGGCGACCTTTTTGAATATCAAAGGTCGCGCTGTCATCAATAACGGGCTTGCACCATTGCTGCTCGAATGCGAGTTCCGCAAGCGCGGTGGCTACGTCGAGTTGTGCCATTGCATCGGCTGCTTTGCGTAATGCTTCAAAACGACTTAACACGCGCTGCACTAATTCATCGAATAACTGCAATTCAATCTGCAAGGCTTTATCGCCCGCTTCACTTGTTTTGCGTTCCAATTCCGCCAATTCATTGGTGGTAAACCGCACCGCGCTGGATAATGTCTGGCGGTGAATAAAATCCTGATTAAAAGGTGGCTGTAATAACTTATCCGCCTGCGATGGGGTAATCTCCACATGATACCCGATCACATTATTATGACGGATTTTCAGCGTCTGGATTTTGGTATCCTGCACATATTTGTTTTGCAGGCCTGCTATCAACTTCTTGCTATCATCACGCAGCGATACCAACTCATCGAGTGGCGGATGATATCCGGGCGCAATAAATCCGCCATCTCTGGCTAAAAACGGTAATTCGGCTTTCAATGCGCGGGCAAGTTCATCAATTAAGCTGGAATGTTCGCCCAATTCAGCTCCCAATCCCTTTAAATCCTCACTACATTCATGTGCATGCTGGTTTATGAAAAACCGTAACTTGGTCGCACTTTCAAGGCTCGCACGTACTATGGCTAAATCCCGCGGACTGCCACGACCCAATGATAAACGCGTCAATGCACGCGGCAAATCCGGACAAGCCTTCAATATGCTACGCAACGCCTCACGCCAATCGCCATGCTGCACAAAGGTTTCAACACGAGATTGCCGCGCATGAATAACGGATACATCCGTCAGCGGCGCCGATAAATGCTCCGCCAATAACCGTGCCCCTGCATTGGTTTGCGTACGGTCTATCGTCGCCAGCAAACTTCCCTTGCGCGCGCCATCCAAACTTTGCGTGAGTTCCAGATTACGGCGCGTTGCTGCATCAATCGCCAAAACACCTGTTACGCTTGCCATGCGCGGTGGCTGCAACAAACTGACTTGCTGCTTTTGGGTCAGCGCAATGTAATCCAGTAACACGCCAAGTGCGGTGGTTTCATTTTTTGAAAAACTGCCAAAGCTATCAAGGCTGGTGACACTGTATTGACGCAAAGCCGCGCGCTTGGCACTTTCGCTATCAAAGCGCACTGGCGGCGCAAAGGTAATGATATCTTTATAACTTTCCAGAAAATCACGGTTAGTTTCTGATGCTTTGATTTTCTCGGAAACCACCAATTCTGCTGGGTTTAAACGGCTTAATAAGGCCGGCAAGCCTTGCCAATCGGTGCTTTGCACGCATGGCAGGCCCTGCGCCAAATCACACCACGCCAGACTTAATTCACCTGCATACTCGGACAACACCGCCAGATAGTTGGATGATGCGCTGTCTAAAAAACTATCCTCGGTCAATGTACCGGGCGTAATGATGCGGATGATTTGCCGCGTGACCAATGCTTTGCCGCCTTTTTGCGCTTTGGCACGCGCACGGGCGGCTTCGGGGTCTTCCATTTGTTCGGCAATGGCCACCCGGAAGCCTGCGCGGATAAGTTTTGGCAAATAGGCTTCATACGCATGCACGGGCACGCCGCACATGGCAACATCTTCGCCCTCTTCACTTTTGCCGCGCCGCGTTAATGCAACATCCAATACAGGCGCTGCCTTTACCGCATCGTCGTAAAACAATTCATAAAAATCGCCCATGCGGAAAAACAGCAGGCATTCGGGATGCGCGTTTTTCAGCTCCCAATATTGTTGCATCATGGGAGTAAGTTGAGGGGCGAGCTGGGGCGTTAACGCAGGCGCTCCTGCGTGTGGCTCGGCTGGTTCGGAAAAGAAAGAAGCTTGAGCTGATTTCATAACCGGAAAATATAAGGGGGCAAAGACGCCTTGTCATGCCCGCACTTATTAATGTTCACAGCTATTCTTTAAATAGCTCAAGTGCTCGCTCGATGCTCGGGGCGGTTGAAAACTCAACTTCGGGGCGCTTTACCCCATAACGGATGAGGCTGCGCAATATACGCCGTGAAGCCTGGGTAATAACCACCCTTGTGCCTTTGCGTTTAGCCCCGCCTAACACCCCTTTCAGGGCGGATGCGCCGGTTGAATCCAGCAGCGGCACATCAGCAAAATCCAGAATCAGCAACCGCGGTGGCTTGCTTTCCCGGCCCATGGTTGCGGTCAATTCCGAAGCTGCGCCAAAAAAGAACGGACCATGAATACGGTAAATGACGACCGATTGATCCAGATCAGGAATATCAAAATAAGGGCGCGGTTGGCGCACCACATCGGGGCGTTCTTCTTCAACCAATTTTACATTGGTTTCAATCTCCACCACATTCGCCATGTTGTGCATGAACTTAAACGCGGCAAGCACCACACCCACCTCAATCCCCAAGGTCAAATCGTATAAAACGGTCAACGCCATGGTGGTCAACAACACTACGCGGTCGCCCCATGTAGCATGGCTGATAAATTCGCCCACCACATGCACTTCGCTCATGTTCCACGCCACGATGCTCAGAATAACCGCCAATACGGCAAGCGGCACATAAGCTGCCAATGGCGCAGCCACCAACATGAATATGAGCAAGAACACGGCATGCGCCATACCTGAAACTGGGCCGGTTGACCCGGCGCGAATATTGGTCGCTGTGCGTGCAATCGCGCCAGTGGCAGGCAGCCCGCCGAACAGCGGCGAGACCACATTGGCAACACCCTGTGCAACCAATTCGGCATTGGAGCGATGGCGCCGTCCCGTCATACCATCAGCCACGACAGCTGATAACAGGGATTCAATTCCCGCCAGCAAGGCAATCGTCGCGGCATCCGGTAATACTGCGCGGATTTTTTCCAAACTAAAGGGCGGAAATTGCGGCGCGGGCAAACTGCTGGCAATCGCGCCAAATTTTGAACCAATCGTGGTTACATCCAGTGACAGTCCTACAACCGCCAGCGATGCCACCACCACCACAATCAACATGCGCGGCCAGTGCGGGCGGAATTTTTGCATCACCAACAACAGGATTAAGCAACCCAGCGACAATGCAATCGCACTCAGCTTGGCGGTAGGCATAGCGTGAATAAGCGTCCAGAGTTTTGGCACAAATTCACCGGGCAATTTACCCACGCTCAATCCGAATAAATCAGCCATCTGGCTAACCATAATGGTAATACCAATCCCCGCGGTAAATCCAATCGTCACTGGATAGGGAATGTATTTGATATAATTGCCAAGCCTTAATAGCCCGACTACCAACAGCATGAGGCCCGCTAAAAAGGATGCCAGCAGCATGCCATCATAACCATGATGTTCAATGGTGCGATACACCACCACAATAAAGGCAGCCGTCGGCCCGCCAATTTGATATCGGCTGCCACCAAGGGCAGAGATAATAAAACCTGCAATAATCGCGGTGAACAATCCTCGTTCGGGCGGCGCGCCAGATCCAATGGCAATCCCCATCGCCAGCGGCAATGCCACCACGGCCACGGTCAATCCCGCGATTAAATCTTTGATGAAACGCTGCCCGCCATACCCCTCGTGAAACACGGTCAAAAGCTTGGGGCGGAATAATTCTAGGTATTTCGAAAAGGTGCTCATGCGCGGCACATTATGCGCTGCAACGCCATATTGCCCCAAGACATTTTGTCACGCTGGGCAACGGTTATTAACGTCTGTGACGTGTTTAATACAAATTGTACCGTATAACAAAAAAAGGGCGGCCCGAAAGCCGCCCTTTAATCAGTTCTAGCTGGGTTGAATTACTTGAGTTCAACCTTACCGCCAGCAGCTTCAATCTGCTTCTTGAACTTTTCTGCATCTGCCTTGGACAGAGCATCTTTAACGGTCTTAGGAGCACCTTCAACCAGGTCCTTAGCTTCTTTCAGGCCAAGGTTGGTGATTGCGCGAACTTCCTTAATCACGTTGATCTTGTTGGCGCCGCCATCAACCAGAACGAGGGTGAACTCGGTCTGTTCTTCAGCAGCAGGACCACCCGCAGCAGCAGCGCCGCCAGCAGCAGCAACAGCAACAGGAGCAGCAGCAGAAACGCCCCACTTTTCTTCAAGCAACTTGGAAAGTTCAGCTGCTTCAAGCACGGTCAAGGTTGACAATTCATCAACCAATTTTTCTAGTTTAGACATATGTAGTCTCCTTTAGTTTGATAAGTATCAAGTCTGATACGTAGTAGTGAACAAAAAACACTGTTGAACCAAAAATCCTTAGCCTTCTTTTTTCGCTTTCGCTGAAAGAACGCGTGCGATTTGTCCAGCTGGTGCCTTGAGCAACACAGCCATACGGGTCGCAGGAGTTTGGATCATGCCGACAATCTTCGCGCGCAATTCGTTGAGCGATGGCAAGGTTGCGAGTGTCTTGGTGGCATTCGCATCGAGCATCTGTCCATTGAGGTTTGCACCGACAAGCTTCAGTTTTTGATTGGTCTTTGAAAAATCAACCAGAACCTTAGCAATGGCCACCGGGTCTTTTGCATAAGCAATTGCCGTTGGGCCTTTCATCAGCTGCGTCAAGCCTTCAAACGTAGTGCCTTTCAGAGCAAGACGGGCCAGCGTGTTTTTTACAACGCGATAACCTGCACCAGCAGCGCGGATTTGACCGCGAAGCTTGGAAACTTCTGCCACGGTCAGACCAGAGGCCTGAACCACAACAGCAAATTCTTGTCCATCAAGAGCCGTTTTAAAGCTTTCGACTGTTTCGGTTTTTAGCGTACGATTTTTATTCATGACGCCTCCTTCCTTAGATTGAACAAAGGCATTGAAAAACATTTTCAACGCCGATTTTTCTCATGCAGCATCCATCGCTGGAGCAGCACAAAAACCTGTTTCGTTTGACGGAAAAAAAGGAAGTGGCGGAAAAATAGCCAAAGCTATTTAAAAAATTCCGTAGTCCTGATGGACTAAATCTCTTCCGTTTCTGCGCGGGACATTAAGATAGTTACCTATCACCTGCGGTCTTGGAAACTGGCGTCCACTTGGGAAATATCCCTTGCGAACAGGCGTTTTTGTAACGGGTTACCGTCCGCCATGCAAGGGGAAAAAGCGCCAGAAACGCCCATAAATCCAACAATAATCGGTTTTTTTAGCTCTAACGCTGCAAACGGGGGGCTAATACCCGCTTTTGCAGCTGCGTGCAGGCAGCGCGATAGACGGCTTTATCCTCAGGCGCGATGGGGTCTGGCTCAAATACATCGCCATTGCGGTATTGTTTACCATCCGCACGCCACGTCTTGAACAACCTGCGGCCCAATACGACCAGCGCGCCGATTTCGATAGCAGGCGTTATCGCACGCACCAGACTTACACTGCCGCCCAGTACGTAAAGGTCGGCAGTGAATGCTATCGCCGCTACAGCAAAATATTTCCTGCGCGCTGTTTGCACATCAACATAAGCGCTATCCCACAATTGCGCCAACACGCCTTTGGCATAGGCGGCGCGGTCACGATCACGGGTAAATGATTGCGATACATCCGGCGACATCGCTTCAATCACAAGCGGCGCATGGTTATCGCCAAAATAAAATAGATTGTTTGTTTGTGGTATCGGCACGGTCATGATGGATGGCTATCTGGCACGCTTTGCGATGTAGGCAGATTACCGCGTTGCGGTGACAGGCTAACCTTATACACATTGACCTTAGACATATTTTCTCTGGTCTGGCGTGTGCCCCATTCCTCAATCAATCTGGCTAATGCATCAAATGCCGCAGGATCTTTTTCTGCATCTTGCCATAACCGCGTTGCTTCAATACGTACGTCTTCATTGTCGCACTTAGCATAAGGCGGAATGTCAGATACCGTGCCCGATGCTAGATGGCGATCATGACGTTTTACCAAAATCAATCCAGGCACCGCATAGCCTTGCTTGCGCGGGCTTTCAAATGCTTCGCGAATATGCGCTGCGCGCTGCGATACCAATACACGGAATTCAACCGGGTCAACCTTAATACGATGTACACCGCTATACTGTCCCTTACGGGATGTACGCACGACGCCGCTAGGCGGTTTGGTCTCATGCATGACCATGCTTGGATTACGACTCATCACATGCAGAACCACCATCGCTTCATTGAAACGGTTCATCACTGTCTCGGCATTGGCGGTCATGTTGCCTACCGGCACTTGTACCGAAGCGCTTCCTGGCAAGGCCGATGCCGAGCTCGCCGACGCAATCCCCGATAGTCCGGATGCAAACGAGTTTGTAATGGGGGCCATCTTACCTGCAACCAGAGGTCCACCACCAAGTCCGGGCAATGCCGCCGGCTTTTTAGCAAAGACTTCAGCCGCAGCGCTTTTCTGCGGCGTAACTTGTTTTTGAAATTTAATGGCAACTGGCACCGGCTCAATTGATGGCAGATCTGGAACGATCCCCATCATCAGCTCAGCTGTCATCGGCTTCACCAGCTCGCGTGGCCGCACCCGCAAACGAACGGGGTACACCGTCGCTTGTTGAATTTTACCATCATCCCCGACGAACGCATCATAACTGGTGATCAAGATACCGCTTGCATCCATTATTTTTTTAATTGGCTTATCGCTTTCAAATTCAATAACCGTGGCACGTATCAATTTTCCATCATCACTATGCACTTCAAACCCAAATCGCTTGGCAGGCGCATCACAATTCATGCGCCCTTCCAAAAACTGGTCATCCACTGCGTAACGCTCAAGGGCAGACTCAACCCCCTCTAAGGTAATGCCGTCCTTGGCCATATAAATATCTTCGGCATGCGATAACTCCGTCATCGCCGTTTCGCTCAACACATAGGTATGAAATGGATCAGTCGGCGGGCGTGACACCGTGCGGTTGACAAAGTCATCAGGATCAATATTGCGCTGATCAGTAACGCCCAGCATGCGCAACACCACATTGCTTGATTGCAGGTAATGGAAAAAAATGCTCATGAGCCCAACATCATTAAAAATTAAAAAGGAAATAAAGCTGCCTTTGTTTCCCCTAATCTTTTAATGGCTGGAACAGCCCCGCCATAGGTCAGATTTACTTTCAAAACGGCATAAAACCGCCATTAACCACAAATAAGCGCATTAGTTTCAAGGCAGCGATTTAAACTAACCCCATGACCATCAAAGCGCAGTTTAAACAACTAGCCCACCGCATTGGCCGCGCAATTGAGCCGCGCGCATGGCGCCTTGCCAGAGAGCAAGCAGAAGCAGAACACCAACGCACAATTGATGAGCGCAATGCGCTGTTTGCGCGCATGAAACCACGCGATGGCACCACTGCCTTTATGCAAGACCCCAATGCAGCGCCAGGCGTGGTGATTGCTGTTGATCCCAAAAAACTTCTGGCTCATGTCAATAGCGCGCGGCCGCGCAGCGCCATTAATCGTTCACAAATACGCCGATATGGCGCGGTGGTACGGGCAAACCGTGATTTGCATTTAATGCCTGTTATCTATTGGGATAATGACAACACCATCCACATGCAGGATGGCAACCACCGCCTCGATTTTTTACAATACGAGCCACACATTCTGGTCACCGTCACCAACTGGCGTAACCGCAGCGATGAAGCATTTAACGATGATATCAAAAAGATTATCGACATCTGCGGCAGCGAAGATATCGGTATCGTCAAGCGCGGCAATGCGGCCTTCTGCCGGATTGATTTTGATGAAAGCGGCCATTACGGCGTACGGGGCTATGAACAGCTGATTGTCGCGCCTTATTATTCAGTGCAGGAAACCGCACCATCCCCCAGCCGTAGCGCCCTACCCCAAGCAGCTTTATCAACTGGCACTGGTCCCAACACATAAACAATCCGCGCATAAAAAAGGGGCAGATATGCATCTGCCCCTTTTAAATACGCGATAGTGTTTAATTATGCGCTTTCAGCAATCACGCTTGGTACATCCAGCTTAAGGCCCGCACCCATGGTGGATGACAGAGCGATTTTTTGGATGTAGTTGCCCTTAGCGGCGGCTGGCTTGGCCTTGGATACCGCAGCCACAAAGCTACGGATATTGGCAACCAGTTTTTCTTCGGTAAAGGATGCTTTACCAACGCCTGCTTGTACGATACCGGCTTTTTCAACACGGAATTCAATCGCACCGGCCTTGGCTGCCTTCACTGCTTCAACAACGTTTGGTGTCACGGTGCCAAGCTTTGGGTTTGGCATCAAGCCGCGTGGGCCAAGTACCTTACCAAGCTTACCCACGATCACCATGGTATCTGGAGCCGCAATCACGCGATCAAAGCCCATTTCACCCTTTTCGATGAGTTCAGCTAAATCTTCTGCACCCACGAATTCAGCGCCAGCGGCTTTTGCTGCTGCAGCCTTATCGCCCTTGGCAAATACCGCAACGCGCACCGACTTACCGGTACCGTGTGGCAATTGCACCATGCCGCGAACGTTTTGATCGTTCTGGCGTGGATCGATACCAAGGTTCATGGAAATTTCGATGGTTTCATCGAACTTCGCATTAGCGTTGGCTTTCAAAAACTTTACGGCTTCTTCCAGCTTCACTGAAGCAGTTGGAGCAGAAGCGCGGATTTTCTTTAAACGTTTACCCATGTTTCAATCTCCTACTTTTCAGATACGGTCACGCCCATCGAGCGTGCAGTACCAATCACTTGTTGCATAGCGGCTTCAATCGTGTGGCAGTTCAAGTCCGGCATCTTGGTTTTCGCAATTTCGCGAACCTGATCCATGGTGATGTTGCCAACAGTTGTTAAACCAACGGTGCTTGCGCCCTTTGAAATCTTAGCTGCCTTCATCACGAAGTAGCTGTTAGGCGGGGTTTTGGTTACAAAGGTAAAGCTGCGATCAGAAAACGCGGTGATTACAACTGGAACAGGAATACCCTTTTCCATTTGCTGGGTCTTTGCGTTGAACTGCTTGCAGAATTCCATAATGTTCAAACCCTTTTGACCCAATGCAGGACCAATAGGGGGTGATGGATTAGCGCCGCCAGCCGGCACCTGCAATTTAATAAAACCAATTATTTCTTTTGCCATGTGGCATCTCCTTGTGTGTGCTCAAACGCCGCGCGGCTTCCCTCGCATAAGCTCGGGGGTCGGCGGTCGCCGCCCTTGGACACATGCAATAAGCACATGCCGCAAGCGACTAGTTTTTGAATGCGATGGGAGAAAATCTTCCAAAGCCCTAACCTTGAAACCGCCTAAAAACTATAGGGTGGATTTCAAGTCTCCCGTGGTGCGGCCAGACATAACGTCCAAAGGGCGGGCGAGGAAAACCTCATTTGCCCTAAAACCTCCCACAGAAACTTGCGCGTTTTATAGGGGCTAAACCCCATCCTGTCCAACTTTTTTATTGATTTAACCTATTAACCAAAAGACGAAAGTAAATAGCCGCCACCCATTTGATATATTAGTTTCAGATTGTTTGTAAGGATTACATGGCCAAAACCAAAAAAGAACCTGCAAGACTAAGTAACGGCATAACCGTGCGTCAGGCACGATTTGGCATGTTGCTATTCTTCGGCTTGTGCGCGGGCGTGGTCACCAATGTGTTGATGCAATCCAAACCCCAAGGCGAAGCCCCGCAAGCAACCGGTATTTCAACCAATCTTCCCAAAGCCACAGGCCTGCACCCTGAACAACTCGCCGTTGGGTTGTGCCTTGATAATTTAAAAACGCTTGATGCGTGCACCGCCATTCAAGCCAAATATCCGCGCCTCAGCCAAAAAATGATTACGGCCATTCCGCAATTTGTCGAATACTACCGTCAGGATTTATCCGCTCAGGACAGACAAAAAATGGCCGCCGCCATTCTAACACTTTTTCTGATTGAAAGCGGCGGCGACGCATTCGGAACAAGCGACTACAGCACCGCACTTGGCCCTGCCCATACACTTGTTCCAACCTATGCCGAAGCCATGGTGAAAAAGGCTTCACTGGTCGCACGCCTGAAAAATCATTTTCCAAAAGGCTCTACGCTTGTGGACGACATGATTAAATCCATTGTGGCCTATCATGATACTGAAGACGATCTCAGAGCCATCATCGATAATAAAAAATCACCCGCTGAAGCACGTCTTCAGGCGACCAAAGACCTTGTCGATATTAAATACAAGTTGCGCGATGAACTGCTAGCTAAATTTCCCGATGTGGTGGTGGCATCGCATATTTTATATGCAATGGATAAATATAAACTGGCCTTCTTCTTTAACGGCCAGTCCTATACCGACCATTTGCTGGGCGACACCGGCGGTGAAAATCTTCGCGCACTGATGGGCAAAAAAATAGAACACATCCCCACCACGCAGATCAGGCTTTATCTCGCGGGCATCAACCGCGTCAGCAAAGTCAAAAAATATCAGGAAATTGATTTGTCCCAGCGCATCGCAGGCGAAAGCTATCCCGGTATTGACCGCCGCTTCCTGCTACAGGCTCGCTCCAACCTCAGCATTTTCTTTACCGAAGAAAAACGTACTGTCGTTATTCCCGGAAAAACCGTGGGTAAAAAAGTTACCCCGCCAACCACCGTTGTTAAACGGGTACTCATTCCGCGCACTGCCGCCGAGGTACAAAAAGAAATCCTGAACCGCTGGATGGCACACCGCGCGCATGCCGAACGTCTCTACGGCCTTGTGACCGAGATTAAACCGCGCACCGATATGGATCTGCGCCCGATGCCACCTACGGTTACCTTTGCAATGGGCGAAGCTAAACCGGCCGTATTCACACGCTAATTTTTCCTCTCAACAAAGCGCCTGAGTTTTTATAGGATAGGGTTCACATTAAACCATTTCCTATAGGCTTTTCATGCAAACTCTATCCCGCCGTTCATTCCTTTCCGGTTTTTGCAGCTGCTGTGCAGTCCTACCGTTGATGTCATGCGCCATGGGCGGCGGCAAGGGCGCAGGCGGCACCAGCCTCTCCCCGCAAGATGAAATCCGCCTCGGTAGCGAAAGCTGGCAGCAAGTGCGTCAGACATCGCGCGCCGCTAATAACCCGCAGCTCAAGCAAATGGTGGTCAATGCCACCACGCGCATCGTGAATGCAGCTGGCCCCGATGCCAAGGGATTGCCATGGGAAGTGGAACTCTTTGAAAACAACGAACCCAATGCGTTTGCACTTCCGGGTGGTAAGGTCGGCGTAAATACCGGGTTATTCAGCGTCGCTGAAAACGAACACCAATTAGCAACGGTATTGGGCCATGAAATCCGCCACGTCACGGGGCACCATGGCGCAAAACGCTATGACCAGGCCGCGCAAACACAAATGGGCCTGCAAGTTGCATCAATTGCGCTCGGCGCATCAGGCATCCAAGACACCAAACAAATCATGTCACTTTTGGGTGCGGGCGCGAATGTGGGGATTATCTTGCCCTTCAGCCGTGAACAGGAAAGCGAAGCGGATATTGTCGGGCTCGATTACATGCATGCCGCCGGTTACGATGCACGCCAATCCATCCCCTTCTGGCAACGCATGATGCAGGCTGGCGCAGGCAACACGCCTACCTTCCTGTCCTCGCATCCAGCAGGCCAAGAACGCATCGCCGCCTTGCAGCAACGCATTGCGCAGCTGACCGCAGGCAAAGCGTAAGCGGATATTAGCGATCTAGATTATTTGCAGCTTTTACTGCAGGCGCCGCAGCACCCGGTGTCGTTGGACGGTTAGCAATGTCCTGAATCTTGGTTCTGATGAAATCAGCAAACAGCTTATTCACATCAACCTTGTCATACACAGGCAAGCCTTTTGGCAAGTTCGGATCATCAATCACATCTTGTGAACGACCCGTCCAAATGGCCACCGGCAGTTGCGGGAATTTTTCCAATACCTCGCGTGCCAAACGGGTTCCTGAAATCATTGGCTCCATATCATTATCGGTTACCAATACCACATTAGATACATCGTCTTGGGCCAATAAATGGTCACGCAAATCATCAGAAAAATGGAAAATAGTTACCTGAACGCGCTCAGCCATGTCTTTCAGGCTGCGGATAACACCAATTCTGAAGCTGCTACGGTTGCCATTATCATCATCCACAAATAGCAGATGCACTTTGCCATTCCCAAAATCATTGGGGGCTTCGGAAATGTCGGTTACTTCGCGTATCGGTGTGGACATGGTTTTTTTCTCCTGCGCGCGACTATACACCATTCGATAAACCCCAATGAATACGATAAATACTTTCAACATTCATGCGTGGCATTAACCATACAGAATAAAAAAACGCCCCCTAAACAGAGGGCGTTTCTTAAAATCATGCTTGTGGAATGAACGCTTACAGCTTTTCAACCTGATTGAATTCCAGATCCACCGGCGTTGCACGGCCAAAGATGGATACAGAAACTTTAAGGCGTGCTTTTTCTTCATCCACTTCTTCAACCGTACCGTTAAAGGATGCGAATGGACCATCGGCCACGCGAACCTGTTCACCCACATCAAAGCTGATGGAATTCTTGGGATGCTGAATGCCTTCTTGCATTTGCGAGATTAAACGCATCGCTTCGGCTTCGCTCATTGGCACTGGCTTTGCGCCGCCGCCAAGGAAACCGGTTACCTTTGGCGTATTCTTCACCAAATGCCAACTCTGATCAGTCAGCGCCATCTTCACCAATACGTAACCGGGGAAGAATTTGCGCTCCATGTTTACTTTGCGGCCACGTGCCACTTCTACTACTTCTTCGGTTGGCACCAGAATATCGGCAAACATATCGGCCAGACCGTTTTGTTCGGCTTTTTCACGAATGGATTGGGCAACCTTCTTTTCAAAACCTGAATAGACATGCACCACATACCAACGATGGGTTGCAACGGCGCGTGGCAGCTTCGGGGCGCCTTCCGTCTTTGCATCCTTGGTCTTTTTGCTCTTTACATCAGCCATCATACTACTCCTGAAACTTTGTTTTAATTGGGCTTAGAACCGCAGGTTAATTAGGGCGCGCGAAAGGAAGGATAATCCGCCATCCACCACCAGAAAGAAAATCGACATCACGCCCGACAACACCACCACCATCACCGAGGTCATCACGGTTTCTTTACGGGTGGGCCAGGTCACCTTATTGGCTTCTTTTTTTACTTCGGTAAAAAAGGTTGTAATCTTGTTTATCATCATCATTCTTTCAAAAAACTCGACTTCGAGGCGATACTCTTTTAAGGGTTGCGACCGCAACCCCGTGAGCTAATGCGAACGAAGCCTTGCGGCAACTGAGCATAAAAAGTGGCAGGAGTTGAGGGGCTTGAACCCACAGCCTTCGGTTTTGGAGACCGACGCTCTACCAGTTGAGCTAAACTCCTACTCGGCCGTTTTTAGACCCGCGGTTAGTCGGACCTAAAATAACGGCCCGCAAACCTTAAAGTTTGCGAGCCGTTGGGAGATGGTATAGTGGAATTTTGGGCCGAAAGCAAAGTCTAAAAAAGACATTTATAAATGAATAGGTTAGATTGAGCTCCAGAGGTAGCAAGTGAGCACAAAAAAGTCCCAAAAACACGAGATTCCGGTAGATGGCCAGAGCGGCCGCCTTGATAAGGTCGCAAGCCGCCTGTTGCCGGATGTGTCCCGTGCGCGCCTGCAAAAACTCATCGCAGATGGCGCGGTGCATGTGAATGGCAAAGCCGTGACGGATGTCGCACATAAACTTCGCGGCGCTGAAATCATCAGCCTTGAAATCCCCGAAGCCGCCGATGCCAAACCCAAGGCGCAAAAAATCAAACTGGATATCGTTTATGAAGATAAGGACGTACTGGTGGTCAACAAGCCTGCGGGCATGGTGGTGCATCCGGCGGCCGGAAATCTGGATGGCACACTTGTCAACGCACTACTGGCCCATTGCGGTAAAAGCCTTTCGGGTATTGGCGGGGTAAAGCGTCCCGGCATCGTCCATCGTCTTGATAAAGACACCAGCGGCCTGATGGTGGTCGCCAAGCACGACAAAGCCCATCAAGGCTTATCCGAACAATTTGCGGGTGAAAACGGCAAGACATTAAGCCGTGTGTATCAGGCCTTTATTTGGGGCGCTCCCACCACTAAACGTGGCACCATTACCGGCGATATTGGCCGCAGCGAAACCAACCGCAAAAAAATGGCGTTGGTCAGCCGCGGCAAACACGCCATCACCCATTACGAAGTATTGGAAACCTACGCGCCCGCGCCGGATGAAGAAGGTTATGGCAAATTGGTGCGCAAGAACAAATCCGCACGCAAAGAAAACAAGGCACCCTTTGCCGCCCTCATTCAATGTGAGCTGGAAACAGGTCGCACCCATCAAATCCGCGTACATCTTTCGCATATCGGCAACAGCATCATCGGCGATGCGTTATATGGCAATGCCAAGGGCTGCAAACAACGCGCACTCAGCACGCTGCAAAAATTCTACGGCGATGATGAAAAGAAACTGGCGATTGTGACCGAATTCCCGCGTCAGGCATTGCATGCCAAGGCATTGTCATTTATCCACCCTATCACCGGCAAAGAGTTGAGCTTTGAGGTAGATTTGCCCAAAGACATGCAGCAATTAAATAATGTCTTTGCAAAGCTAAACTAACGCGTTGCTACGAAATACTATTGGTTACAATCGGGCGGCCCTTTGGCGCGGTTGGACGCGCATTTGGGCTACGTACTATCGCGCGCTCCGCATCATCTGCTTCTCTTGCATCAAGACGCCGCGCTTCAAGTGCACGGTGTTGGCCATCCAACGTTCCTGTTTGTTGCGGGCGATATGCATCATCATGCACACGCTTAACGGGCTGGCGAGGGGGCTGCACCTGCGCCACTGCTGCGGGCTGCCGTTCTACTGTCTGTCTTGCTACCGGTTGCGCAGGCTGCCTTGCAACAGCAAGCGCTGGCGCTGGCTCGCGCACTGGTACTCGTGCTGGCACTGGCGCTGCAGGTGTTCGCGCTGCCACTGGCACAGATTCCGGTGCCTCAGGCACAGGGCCATCTTGTGTCACGGCACGTATCATCTCATTTAATTTCACGCGGTCACTTTCGGCAATGGACCTGCGCTGTGCTTCCTCGCGTAAAAGTCCGGCAATCAAATTGGTCAATTGGCTTCGGCTTTCACTACGCTCTTGCGGCGTTACCGGTACACGCGCAACTCGCGATTGACCGGGGTTGGTGATGTTATCAATCCCGTTAGCCTTGGCTGCTGCGTATTCACTCACCCTGTTCAAAATTCCGCGCAAACTGTCGGTATCCTGATACAGCGCAGGATTGGTTGCCATTAATGGCGCATAACGCGCAACTTCCGGCGCTCTGGTCGGCGTGTCAGTGCCCTGCCCCAAATTGCGCATCATCAATTCCGATAGACGCGGAATGTTATGGGCGATCACAAATAATGCGCGCGCCTCATTCGCATTAATCCGTCCACCCGCTACCAACTGGTCAATGCGCTGATGTTTATCGGCCGTATGAATGGCCGTGCCTACCATTTGTGCCACGGGATTTAGATGCACATTCCATACATTATCGCGGGTAAATGGAAATTGTACGCGCCCATCCTGAATCATCCGTCCAAGCGATGTATTTGCCATTTCCGGATCGCGCATCATCACATTTAATCGCTGTGCAATTTGATTGGCATGGGTATGAAACGCGGCAGAGCCAAATTGTAACACCCCTGTATAGCTGGCACTTGGCGGGGTATTATAACTCGCCAATCGCTTGGGCATTAAAAAGCCCTCTACACCTAATAATCCATTCACCGTGTCGCGGGTTAGAAATTGCGGAACTTCTCTGTTTTCCTGGCGCAAAGTATTCAGATATGTCTGATGCGCCGCATGCACATCACGCAAAATATGTACGCGCTGACTGGGATCAATCATCCCGTCTTCGCCATACCATTCCTGCGGCATACCCATGGTAGGGTTGCGTTGTAGAACTGCCTGTTTTATGGCGCGGTGATTGGGTGCGGTCATATCAATAAGCGTTTAAAAATTCGCCTTGATTATACCATCCATGTTTTAACAAACATTTTTATCACAACGCCTTGTTACCCAAGGGCTTTTTGCTGTTTTCAGATAGATAAAATGCAATCTAATTCAGTAGCCATGCTTGCGCTGGCAATAACGCATCGCGCGGCGCAAGGCCATTGGCAATACCCAGCACGCCCAGCACATATAATTTATGCGGCGGCAAATCGCGATACACGAATGCACCCATACGCATCAATGCCAGCGTGGACTCATATGGCTTTTTAATAAGCGATGCAGGAAGCGGCGCAAACACCACCAAGGATTCAGGAAAGCGTTTGATAAATTCGGCCACGCCGCCATGCACATCGCTGGCATTGGCCGTACCGCTATGATAATTGCGGATGACCAGCAAAATATTTTCCTTCGCGGCCAAGGCATGATACGGCGCAAGGTTCATGCCGGGATAAGCCGCTAAAAAATACACGCGCTTGGCTGCGTAAACCATGGATTCCTGGGTGGGCACGGCATAATCGGTTTGAATTTCCTGCGCTTTATCTTCGGCCCATTCAATGCCTACGCCTTCCTTATAAACACCCACCGCCGCGTTATAAAACGAATGGAAACTGCCCGCATCGGCTGACATTTGCTGCACATTTGTTGCATGGTGCAACGTCACATCGCGCCCTGTGCCACGAAATGGAATGTAAACGCCCTTGCGTGGTTCTGGCTGCGTGAGCAATGCCATTGCGGCTGTAATATTGGCGGTTGCGTCACTGCGCGGATCAGACAGCGGAAAGAAAGCCGCCGCTAATGCAATGCTTACATCCCGTTTGCCAAACAATAATTGCAGCAATGTCGCCGTGAACGGCAATGTATCCGTACCATGTGTAATCAAAAACCGTTTACAGCCAGCTTTGATCTGGTGTTCCACCTCACTGGCAATCGCATGCCAATCCGGCATATCAAAATCACCCGAATCTTTGGCCAATAACTGATGAAACTTGAAATCAAAAATCCGGTTTTTGGTCAGCGCTTCCATGCGCGATTGCAGCAAGGCATTTCCCGCCTGATCGGCCCGCGTGGAATGGTCGGTGAGCACCGAGCCAATGGTTCCGCCGGTGAGAATAATCGAAACAGATGGTTTTGTTGACATAGGCCGCATCCAACGAATTGCTGACCTAGCATAACTCCGCATAAACATTGCATCAAATAAAAAGGGCGGCATTGCTGCCGCCCTTCGAACTGTTCGATAAAACGAAGGATTATCCGTTTACGGCTTCCTTGGTTTCGTCTTGTACTGCATTGCTCTTGTTAGCAGCCTCAACTTCCTTGGCACGGTCACGGCCAGCTGCAACAGCCTTCAGGCGGTTAACAACTGCACCCGTACCCGCAGGAACAAGGCGACCCACAATCACGTTTTCCTTCAACCCTTCGAGCTTATCGGTGCGGCCGGATACAGCTGCTTCGGTAAGAACACGGGTGGTTTCTTGGAACGATGCAGCGGAAATGAAGCTGCGGGTTTGCAAGGAGGCCTTGGTAATACCCTGTAGCACTGGGCGACCCTTCGCAACGCGAAGATTTTCCAGTACCACCTTATCGTTTTCATGTTCGAAATCGAGACGGTCAACCTGTTCACCGTTGAGGAAGGTTGTATCACCTGCATCGGTGATTTCAATCTTCTGCAACATCTGGCGGGCGATCACTTCAATGTGCTTGTCATTGATTTTCACGCCTTGCAGACGGTACACGTCCTGAATTTCATTGATGAGGTATTCGGCCAATGCCTCAACACCCATAATGTTCAAGATATCGTGTGGAACAGGATTACCATCAATCAACAAGTCGCCGCGTTGAACACGGTCACCTTCTTGAATGGACAAATGCTTGCCCTTTGGAATCATGTATTCGCGTGGTTGTTCGCTGCCATCCTCTGGAACGATAACCAGACGACGCTTCGTCTTGTAATCTTTTCCAAATTCTACGCGGCCATCAATTTCAGCGATAACGGCAAAGTCTTTTGGCTTGCGTGCTTCAAACAATTCGGCAACACGCGGCAGACCGCCGGTGATGTCACGGGTCTTGGTTGATTCACGCGGAATACGTGCAAGCACGTCACCCGCCTTCACTGCCGTACCATTCTCAATGGAGAGAATAGCATCTACCGGCATGAAGTAACGGGCTTCCATACCGTTGGAAAGCGTAATCACCTTACCCTTGGCATCGTGCAATACGATACGTGGGCGAAGATCATTACCCTTAGGCTGTTGGCGCCAATCGATAACCTTCTTGCTGGATAGACCCGTTGCTTCGTCCACCACTTCGCGTACCGACACACCTTCCACAAGGTCGGCATAATGCGCCACACCTTCTTTTTCAGTGATAATCGGAAGGGTATATGGATCCCATTCCGCAATGCGTTGGCCCTTCTTCACGGCCTTACCATCATCAACCAGCAACTTGGCACCGTATGGTACCTTGTGGCGGGCACGTTCACGGCCTTGTTCATCGGCAATAGCGATTTCCATGTTACGAACCATAACGACAGGTTGGCCATCGGAATTCTGCACAAGGCCCTTGTTCTTGATACGCAAGGTACCATCAAGGCTTGAATCAATTGTGCTCTGTTCCGCAGCACCTTGCGCCGCACCACCGATGTGGAAGGTACGCATGGTCAACTGGGTACCTGGTTCACCGATGGATTGTGCAGCGATAACGCCCACAGCTTCACCAATGTTCACTGGCGTACCACGTGCCAAGTCACGGCCATAGCACTTGCAGCATACCGCGCCTGACTTGTTTTCACAGGTCAGAACCGAACGGATAGCTACGCTATCGATACCGGCCTTATCAATGGCTTCAACATCGTATTCAGCAATGATCGCACCTGCTGGTACCAATACCTTGCTGTTCAATGGATCTTTCACATCGTTCAGTGCAGTACGGCCAAGGATACGTTCACCCAGCGGAGCAACCACTTCACCGCCATCGATCACTGCTTTCACAGTGAGGCCGCGCTTGGTGCCGCAATCTTCTTCAACGATGATGGCATCTTGTGCCACGTCAACAAGACGGCGCGTCAAGTAACCGGAGTTAGCGGTCTTCAATGCCGTATCGGCAAGACCCTTACGCGCACCGTGGGTTGAGTTGAAGTATTCAAGAACGGTCAGACCTTCCTTGAAGTTTGAAATAATAGGCGTTTCGATGATTTCGCCTGATGGTTTAGCCATCAAACCGCGCATACCAGCCAGCTGCTTGATCTGAGCTGCCGAACCACGCGCACCGGAATGGGCCATCATGTACACGCTGTTATGCGGCTGACCGGGCTTTGGCGTTGAAATGGCTTTCATCATTTCATCGGCAACCTTTTCAGTGCATGACGACCAGGTATCAACAACCTTGTTGTACTTTTCGCCGCGGGTAATCAAACCGTCTTGGTATTGTTGTTCGAATTCCTTCACCTGGTCTTGAGCCTTGCGGATCAAGGTGTTCTTGGCTTCTGGAATAATCAAATCGTCCTTACCGAATGAGAAGCCTGCGCGGCATGCCCATTTGTAACCAAGGGCCATCATACGATCGGCGAAAATCACCGTTTCCTTCTGACCGCAGTGGCGATACACGCTGTCGATAACGTTCGACACGTCTTTCTTGGTCAGCAAGCGATTGATGATGCTGAATGGCAAGTTCTTGTGACGTGGGAAGATTTCCGACAACAACATGCGACCCGGTGTCGTTGACACGGTTTGGGTCACTGGTTTGCCTTCGCTATCCACGGTGTGGTAACGCGCCTTGATCTTGGCATGGATATGGAGGCATTTTGCATCCATCGCTGCTTCGATTTCACCAATGTTACCGAATACGGAGCCTTCACCCACCATGCCTTCGCGTTCCAGCGTGATGTAGTACAGACCCAGCACGATATCCTGTGATGGAACGATAATCGGCTTACCGTTCGATGGGGACAGAATGTTGTTCGTCGACATCATCAATACGCGTGCTTCAAGTTGCGCTTCGATGCTGAGTGGCACGTGAACTGCCATTTGGTCGCCGTCAAAGTCGGCGTTGAACGCGGTGCAAACCAGCGGATGCAATTGAATGGCTTTACCTTCAATCAATACTGGTTCGAATGCCTGAATACCAAGTCTGTGGAGCGTTGGTGCGCGGTTAAGCAGCACGGGATGCTCGCGGATAACTTCTTCCAGAATATCCCATACTTCGGGGCGTTCTTTTTCAACAAGGCGTTTTGCAGCCTTGATGGTGGAGGCCATACCGTAAATTTCTAGCTTGGCGTAAATGAACGGCTTGAACAATTCCAGCGCCATCTTCTTTGGCAAACCGCACTGATGAAGCTTGAGTTCTGGGCCTACAACGATAACCGAACGACCGGAATAGTCGACGCGCTTACCGAGCAAGTTTTGACGGAAGCGACCTTGCTTACCCTTCAACATATCGGCAAGTGATTTCAGCGGACGCTTATTCGCGCCGGTAATCACGCGGCCACGACGGCCATTGTCGAACAACGCATCAACCGATTCCTGCAACATACGCTTTTCGTTGCGGATGATGATGTCAGGCGCACGCAGTTCAATCAAACGCTTCAAACGGTTGTTACGGTTGATCACGCGGCGGTACAAATCGTTCAAATCGGAGGTCGCAAAACGGCCACCATCCAATGGAACCAACGGACGAAGTTCAGGTGGGATCACCGGAACAACTTCCAAAATCATCCATTCAGGACGCGCACCGGATTCAAGGAAGCTTTCAATCAGCTTCAAACGCTTCACCAGCTTCTTGCGCTTGATGTCGCTGCCGGTTTCGCGCATTTCATCACGAACCTTCACGCGTTCGGCGTTCAGATCAAGATTGATGAGCATCTTCTTGATGGCTTCCGCGCCAATGCTGGCTTCGAATGCATCTTCGCCATATTCGTCTTGGGCGTTGATGAATTCTTCTTCGGTGATGAGCTGACGGAACTTAAATGGCGTCAAACCTGGTTCGGTCACCATGTAGGATTCAAAGTACAAAACCTTTTCCAGATCTTTCAAGGTCATGTCGAGCAGTAAGCCGCAACGGCTTGGCAGCGACTTCATGAACCAGATGTGCGCAACAGGTGCGGCCAATTCAATGTGGCCCATACGATCACGGCGAACCTTTTGCAGGGTTACTTCCACGCCGCACTTTTCGCAGACAATGCCGCGATACTTCATGCGCTTATACTTACCGCACAAGCATTCGTAATCTTTAATAGGTCCAAAAATGCGTGCGCAGAACAAACCATCGCGCTCTGGCTTGAACGTACGGTAGTTGATGGTTTCTGGCTTTTTGATTTCGCCAAATGACCATGAACGGATGCGTTCAGGCGATGCGAGGCTAATCCGAATGTGGTCGAATTGCTGGGCCTGCGTCTGCTGATTAAAAAGGGCCATAATATCGTTCATTTTATTTTTTCCTTTGTAGTCGTCTTCTACGAACCGTCAAAACTTTGGTAAAACCGCCGGAGCATTTGCTCCGGCAATTTCGCTATTCCTTACCAATCAATGCAATCGGCTTACCTGCTGCATCGTCGTTGGCGGCTGCATTGGCTTCATCCAATGCAATGCCTTCGGCAACCAGATCCTTGCGGGTGAGTTCCACGTTGAGGCCAAGTGAACGCATTTCCTTGACCAATACGTTGAAGGATTCTGGGATACCCGCTTCGAAGTTGTCTTCGCCGCGAATGATGCTTTCGTAAACCTTGGTACGGCCAGAAACGTCATCCGACTTAACGGTGAGGATTTCTTGCAGTGTGTAGGCCGCGCCATACGCTTCAAGTGCCCAGACTTCCATTTCCCCGAAGCGCTGACCACCGAAGTGGGCCTTACCGCCAAGAGGTTGCTGGGTAACAAGCGAGTATGGACCAATGGAACGAGCATGGATTTTGTCGTCCACCAAATGGTGCAGCTTGAGGATGTAGATGAAGCCCACCGTTACCTTACGGTCGAAGGGTTCACCGGTACGACCATCGGTCAAGGTAACCTGACCCGAGCTGTCGAGACCTGCTTGCTTGAGCATGCCAACAATGTCTTCTTCGCGGGCACCGTCAAATACCGGCGTTGCGAATGGAACACCCTTACGCAGGTTGTTAGCAAGCAACATCAACTGGTCATCGTCCATCTTCTTGATGTCACGGTTATAGATTTCATCGCCGTATACTTGATGCAGACGTTCACGTACCGCCTTCAAATCGCCGCGCTTGTAATAATACGCATCAAGCATTTCACCGATTTGACGACCAATACCGGCCGATGCCCAACCCAAATGGGTTTCAAGAATCTGACCGACGTTCATACGTGAAGGCACACCTAGCGGGTTCAGAACCACGTCAACTGGCGTACCATCTTCAAGGCATGGCATATCTTCAATCGGATTAATCTTGGAGATAACACCCTTATTTCCGTGGCGACCGGCCATCTTATCGCCGGGCTGAAGCTTACGCTTCACGGCAATAAACACCTTCACCATCTTCATCACGCCCGGTGACAATTCATCACCGCGTTGAAGCTTGGAAACCTTGTCTTCAAAACGCTTCTTCAAGGCATCGATTGCTGCATCAAAGCTCTTGGATACAGCTTCGATTTGGGCAGAAACGTTATCATCCTTGATCGCGATTTGACGCCATTGGCCATGGGTATAATCGGCCAGCAATGCTTCGGTAATTTCCTTGCCTGCTGGGAAGTTCTTAGGACCCGATACCGATTTCTGGCCGATCAAAAGATGCTTCAATTGGTCAAAGAAGCCACGTTCCAGAATAGCGCGTTCATCGTCACGGTCTTTTGCAAGACGGGTGATTTCTTCACGTTCAATCGCAACTGCACGTTGATCCTTATCAACGCCGCGGCGGTTAAACACACGCACTTCTACGATGGTTCCGGATACACCTGGTGGAACCTTCAACGAGCTATCGCGAACGTCAGCTGATTTTTCACCAAAGATGGCGCGTAGAAGTTTTTCTTCCGGCGTCATTGGGCTTTCACCCTTTGGTGTGACCTTACCAACGAGGATATCGCCGGGGTTTACTTCAGCGCCGATGTACACGATACCGGCTTCATCGAGGTTCTTGAGCGCTTCTTCACCTACGTTTGGAATATCGCGGGTAATTTCTTCTTGGCCGAGCTTGGTATCGCGCGCCATCACTTCGAATTCTTCGATGTGAATGGAGGTGAATACGTCGTCGCGCACAATGCGTTCAGAAATCAAAATACTATCTTCGAAGTTATAACCATTCCATGGCATGAACGCGACGAGCACGTTACGGCCAAGCGCCAATTCACCAAGCTGAGTGGATGGACCGTCGGCAATGATATCGCCGGCCTTTACCACATCGCCTACGCGCACCAATGGGCGCTGCGTAATGCAGGTGTTTTGGTTGGAACGCTGGAACTTGAGGAGATTGTAAATATCAACGCCCAGACCACCAGCCTTGGAAGTCTTGTCGTCGCTGACGCGCACCACGATACGGGTAGCATCCACTTGGTCAACAATACCTGCACGTTTGGCAACCACGGTCACGCCGCTATCACGGGCAACAGTGCCTTCCATACCGGTACCTACCAATGGTGCATCCGATTGCAACAACGGCACAGCCTGACGTTGCATGTTGGAGCCCATGAGCGCGCGGTTTGCGTCATCGTTTTCAAGGAACGGAATAAGCGCCGCTGCAACCGAAACCAGCTGCTTGGGGCTTACGTCGATGAATTCGATTTGATCAGGAGGGAGCATCATATATTCCCCGCCCTTCCGGCAGGAAATCAACTCGTCCACAAACTTGCCGGTGCTATCAATGCGGGCATTGGCCTGCGCAACGGTGTGCTGGCCTTCTTCCATCGCACTCATATATACGACTTCGTCCATCACCTTGCTCTTGGCAACGCGGCGGTACGGGGTTTCAATAAACCCGTAAGCATTCACCTGTGCGTAGGTTGCAAGGGAGTTGATCAGACCAATATTCGGGCCTTCCGGTGTTTCAATCGGGCAGATACGGCCATAATGGGTTGGATGAACGTCGCGTACTTCAAAGCCTGCGCGTTCACGTGTCAAACCACCAGGTCCCAGTGCCGATAGACGGCGCTTATGGGTAATTTCGGATAGCGGGTTGGTTTGATCCATAAATTGCGACAGCTGCGATGAGCCGAAGAATTCACGAACCGCAGCCGCTGCTGGTTTTGCATTCACAAGGTCGGATGGCATCACAGTGTCGATTTCAACGCTGCCCATACGTTCCTTGATGGCGCGTTCCATACGGAGCAAGCCAACACGGTATTGGTTTTCCATCAATTCACCAACCGAGCGAACACGGCGGTTACCCAAATGGTCAATATCATCCACTTCGCCGCGGCCATCTTTCAGCTCGTGCAGGATTTTGATGATTTGAATGATGTCAGCCTTACGTAATACGCGAACGGTATCCGCAGCTTGAACATTCAAGCGGCCATTGATTTTCACGCGGCCCACAGGGGACAAGTCATAGCGTTCCAGATCAAAGAATAATCCACGGAACAGCGCTTCAGCTGATTCCAAGGTTGGTGGTTCACCTGGGCGCATCACGCGATAGATATCAATCAGCGCTTCTTCACGGGTGGAGTTGCGATCAACCATCATGGTGGAGCGCAAATATGGGCCCACATTCACATGGTCGATTGCCAGAACAGGAATTTCCTTGGTGTTCAACTCGGTGAAGTTTTCCATCACTTCCTTGGTGATTTCATCGCCGGCTTCGTGCAACACGAGACCGGTCTTCACATCAATCACGTCCTGGGCAAGGTATTGACCCAAAAGTTGATCGGCCTGAATGAGAATTTCCTTCAGACCTTCTTCTTCAAGTTGCTTGGCCTTGCGCGCAGTAATCTTCGCGCCAGCTTCCATCACCACTTCACCGCCCTTGGCGTTGATAAGGTCATGGGTCAGCTTCACGCCGCGCCAGTTTTCAGGCACATAGCGGGTCTTCCAACCGGTCTTGGTACGGTCATAGGTTTTGGTTTCGTAAATGGATGAGAGAATTTCTTCCTTGCTCATCCCGATGGCTTCACCTGGAGCCAATGGTTTTTCTTGTGCTTCGCGGCGCGCGCGGAGTTTTTCTGAATCCGCATCATCCAATGCGTACATCAAGGTGGTCACTGGCAATTTGCGACGACGATCGATGCGCACATATAAAATGTCTTTCGCGTCGAATTCGAAATCGAGCCATGAACCACGGTATGGAATAACGCGTGCAGCAAACAGGAACTTACCCGATGCGTGGGTCTTGCCATTGTCATGGTCAAAGAACACGCCAGGTGAACGGTGCATCTGGGATACGATCACGCGTTCGGTTCCGTTGATAACGAACGTACCGTTGTTGGTCATCAATGGCATATCGCCCATATACACATCTTGTTCTTTGATGTCTCTGATGGAGCGAAGACCCGTGGTTTCATCCACGTCAAATACGGATAAGCGCAATGTCACACGAAGTGGCGCCGCAAAGGTCATGCCGCGTTGTTGGCATTCTTCAACGTCATATTTTGGTTCTTCAAGTTCGTAAGATACGAAATCAAGAACAGCGCGCTCTGCGAAATCTTTGATCGGGAAAACACTTTTGAAAACTTCTTGCAGGCCGGTCACGGTGCGATCTGCAACTGGCGTGTTCATCTGAAGGAATGCTTCATAGGATTGGCGCTGCACCTCGATGAGGTTTGGCATCGACACAACTTCTGCGATGCGACCGAAACTTTTGCGGATGCGCTGACGACCTGTGAAGCTGTTTGTATCGGGAAGAATGTCTTTGGTTTTGAGTATCGTGGCCATAATGGTTCCCTGTAGGGTCAAAGTGTTTGCGGCACATCTGCGTAGTGAGCGATAAAGCAAAAACGACCCAAGCACGCGGCCTATCACCTTTGATCAGTGATGCGTGTCGTCGGGTATCTTTATTGTCGGCAAGTGTGCACGGGTGTGAATCAGCATATTTTAGGGGGGCACGCAAGGACAATTTACAAGTTTTTAATAGTTGGATAGCCGCTTTTGGGCAATTCCTGTGGCGGCCCATGCCAGCCCACCTTTTTGCATGACTTTAAAGTAATTAATGAAGATGCATTCGTCGAATTTCATAACAAATACCAATAAATACAGTTTATTACTGTCATTACACCAGTAATACCTGTCATTACTTGTTGATTACTTGGCCAAAGCCGCCAGAAGGGTTAAATGCGTACCCGGTGAATTTAGCCCTTGCGTTACCGCGCCTTACTTCCTATAAACGCCGCCTTAACTAGGGAATACGCTTATGAAAGAAAAAATTCACCCCGATTATCACACCATCAAGGTTGTAATGACCGATGGCACCGAATTCGAAACCCGCACCACTTGGGGCAAGGCTGGCGATGTAATGCGCCTGGATATTGATCCAAAGACCCACCCAGCATGGACCGGTATCTCCAAGCTCATCGGTCGCGGCGGTCAGCTCGACAAGTTCAAGAATCGTTTTGCTGCCATTATGGATGTTAAAGGCCATAAAGAAGGCGAAAAAGTCAGTGGTTCAGTGAACAAAGCTGAAAAGAAGGTTGAAAAGACCGACGCTAAAAAGAAGAAGTAATAATTCTGTAGTCGCGGTTGCGCGTAGCGCAGAGCAGTCACAGATAATAAGTTTTAAAAGGCCGCCCGATAAGTAGGGCGGCTTTTTTTATGCCTGCGTTTCATGCTTGCCCCTTCACTGCACAACCCCTTAATCTTTCCTGCCATGAACACGCTCGAAAAAATTGTAGTAACCGCCGGCCTCTCCCTCGTTATCGGGCTAAGCGCGCTGGTATTCTGGCCAAAGCCGGAAGTAGTGGTGGTCGATATCCGCACCGTGCGCATTGGCCATATCGGCCAATCGGTTAGCTACGCGCCATTTTATGTCGCGAAGAAAAAACAGAAATTCGAAGAAGCCTTTTCCGAATATGGCTACAAAGTTGAATACATCCATTTTGCCAATGGCGATGAAGCCAATGCGGCCCTGTTAAACGATCAGGTCGACGCCGTATTTGAAAGCGATATTGTGCCCGCCATTATCGGCAAAGCGGAAAAGCTTCCCATCTTTATCGCCAATGTCAGCTCGACCTATGTCGAAGAAATCATGCTGCCCACCGAAAGCACGATTAAAACCATCGAAGAAATGCGCGACCGCAAAATCATCGTCAATATCGGCAGCAGCAATCATTATAATTTGCGTAAATCATTGGCCGTGGTGGGCGTGAACCCCAATGATTATGCGGTAACCGAAATGCCAATCCGCGAAGCCATCGCCGCCATAAAAAACCAGACCGTCGATGCTTGGGCTGCTAATTCGCCCTACATCGAAATTGGCGAGCTGAGCCGTTATATGCGCCCCCTGCCCAAGGGCGAGGCCAAAGCCTACAGCATTTTGGTCGTGCGCGATGCGTTCAAAACACAAAAGGCCAAAGCTTTTGTGGACTTGATGAATGTAGTCGATGAAGCCAAAGCATGGATTCCGTTTAACGAAATCACCGCCGTTACCACCACCGCCGAAGAAATGGAGATGCCGGTCGAAGCCATTCGCAAGGCATTCTTCCGTCACAACTGGGGCGTCAAACTTGATGAAGCAGCCGTCAACATCATGCAGCCTTTCGCTGATTTCATGCGCGAGCAGAAAATGATCAGCAACGCCGTCGATATCCGCGGCCAGCTCATTAAAACCAATCTGGATTAGAACAGCTTGATAATCGCCTGCTGCTGCTGGTTGGAAATACTCAGCGCGGAGATACTGAGCGAATAGGCCGTCTGCTGTGCCAGCAAATTGGCGCCTTCTTCGTTCAAATCCGCCAACGTCAACGTATCGGACGATGACTGCAAATTATTGATAAGGTCATTGGTGAAATCCTGACGCGTCTGGATAACGGTTGCATTGCTGCCAAGACTTGCCGCGGTGGTACGCAGCGTGGATGACGCGGTCGTCAGGTTGCTAATCGCCGTATTAATATCACTGTTGTTGGCAAACGAATTGGTCGATGCCGCCACGCCCAATCCGGCGGAGGTTAAGTTGGTATTGTTGATGGTCAATGAACTGGTGCTGCTTTCATTGAAATTGACCGTCAAACTGCCAGACGTGCCATCAATCAAATTGCGGCCATTCAACTTGGCATCCGATACAATCCCGTCAATCTGCCCGCGCAAATCATCAAACTGTTGCGCAAGGGCGGCGCGCTGTGTGGGGTCTTGGGTTTGCAAGGCGGCCGTGGTCAATCCTTTGGCCTGATCCACCAGCTTGGATACACTGTCAATCGCGCTATTCGAGATGTTGATGGTCTGCAACGCAATCGATGTTGCATCCTTTACATTGGATAAATCGCTGGCGCGGTCCAGAAAACCTTGGCTTTGCAAAAAGGCAGAGGCGCCTTCAAAAATAGAATTGACCTTCTTGCCCGTGGCAATGTTCTTCTCGGTCTTTTCCAGACCTTTACTAATATTTTGAATGGAAAAGAGATTAGTTTTTGCACTGGATGACAGTGAAACGTCTTTAAGAGCCATGGGATATGCCTTTTCAAAATAACTTAAAAAATAAAAACCATAATCAACAAATATACTTACAAAAAAACACATGCCGGCAAATCATTGCCAGCATGCGCGTAACTTAGAAAAAACCTAGCGATATAAAAAACGGTTTAGTTTGCAACCTGCAAAGCGGTCACACCCATCTTGGATAAATGGGCAGGATCAATGCCATGAGCAGGCTGGCCACGAACTTGTTCATCAAGACGCGCCACACGCATATACAATTTGTGGGTCCGCTCCAAAAGGCTGCGCAATCCTTGTGGCAGCTCTTCCATATCGGGACCAGTTTCATCAGTGCATTCAGGGCCGCCACCAAGCGCGAACGCCGGGGCTTGGAATTGTTCACGGGTAATCTCGCCGCTGTTCACAGCTTTCATAGCGAGCAACCATGTCATAATTTGAATCAGGCGCGCAGAAACGCGGGTGTGGTGATAACCGATATGCAGGCAATCAGGCAGATTAAGGCTCTTGCGGTCGGATTGTTCATGAAAGGCAATGTAATTGCGCGCTTCAAGGGTCAATGCTACGCCCTCGTCAAACGTGCGGTCGATCGGGTTCTTGATCACAGACTTCTTCATCATTGCTCTCCCAAGGTTTTAAGACTAACGCGTTCCCATGAATGATTGGTTATTTTTATCCTGCATTTGAGATATCTGGTCCCAAGGGCAGTCTTCATGGTTAAGCGCGTTGTGGAAGGCACTATGCGCAGAAGTTCTTAAAAAAAATCCAATAAAGCCTTAGCAAAAGATG
The DNA here is from genome assembly GCA_041917755.1 of Alphaproteobacteria bacterium. GTDB lineage: Bacteria > Pseudomonadota > Alphaproteobacteria > UBA9219 > RGZA01 > RGZA01. The sequence continues at coordinate 108,544 of JAYRWY010000007.1, read as the reverse complement.
AAAGTGGAATTGTAAAATCCGCCCCCTTATCCGCCCGCTACCCAAGGCAGAATCAGGGTTTTTTCGGGGATGCGAGCCGGGGGATTCACACTTTGTTTACAATAAACTTGTGAAAAACAATGCGGATAAGTGCCCGTCTGTGGCTCACTTCTTTAACAAATCGAAAAAAACCGCTTAAGGCTTCATGAACATCTTGCGTTCGGGGCAAAGGCGTGGTTCAAAGATGTCTCTTTTTCTTCCCGCCGAAGACAAAACTTGCCCGAGCGGTTGTGCGCAAGCACAGAGCGAACGGCATAATTAAATTGCCCGAGCGGTTGTGCGCAAGCACAGAGCGAATGGCAAAAATGAGTAATGGGGTGTAGCCAAGCGGTAAGGCAACGGATTTTGATTCCGTCATTCCTAGGTTCGATCCCTAGCACCCCAACCATTTTTTCAAATACGTTATGCATGACAAGCCAGCTTGGCCATAACCATCTGGCCATCTTCTATGCTAAATCCGCCGATAGCATGATTGGGCATAGCTCCGGTACTACCTTCCTATGCATTGTAATTTTGTACCCTTCCCTCTACTGCTGATGTATATCACCAGCCGTCATCACGAAACGTTTTCGCTGCGCATCCAGAGATACTTACATGAAACCGTCGGTAAAAACCAAATTAAGGCGCAAAACTGCACGCACCGCCTCACACGCCCAACCTTACGCCAAACGCATCATACTTGCGCTGCGCCGGATCATGAAGGAAATGGATACCCATTCACGCCGCCTGCTAAAGCATTATGATATTACCGTCGCGCAGATTGTCTGCCTGTATGAACTGCACGAGCGCGGCACCTTGACGCTTTCTGTGCTTTCCAAGAATGTGCATCTAAGCGCCAGCACCCTCGTAGGTGTCATCGACCGGCTGGAAGAGCGCGGACTAGTCAAGCGCGCTCGCGATACGCAAGACCGGCGCACTACGTTTATCAGTATCACCGCCAAAGGAAAAAAATTCGTCATCGCTTCGCCACATTTGCTCCATAACCGGCTTGGCGAAAAAATTGCCGCATATTCCGAAAGCGAACAAATTATGCTCGCCAATTCGCTTGATCTGCTCGTTAAAATTTTTGAAGAATAACTTCACTACCCGGCACGTGATGCCAGATTGACATAATCATTTGTACACGAATGATTTGCCACTCCGCCCACAGGCTGCTATAGCTGGTCTACTCTGTGCAATTCAGTAAGTACTGCAAACAGATTGAGGATAAGCAGATGAATGCTGCGCTTACTTTACCCCAAAATCTCGACCTAGCCGTGATTGGCAACAGCCATGTTGCGGCACTGGTAGATAAATCAGGGCGCTTTGTCTGGGCCTGCTGGCCGCGCATGGATGCCGATCCGGTTTTTTGCGCCCTACTTGATGGCGACACCCCGCAAGCAGGTTTTTTCTCGATTGAATGCGAAGAGGAATCCACGTCACAGCAAGAATATCTTCGCAACACCGCTCTGGTGCGCACCGATATCACAACTGCTTCCGGCGCGGCATTTTCGATAACCGATTTTGCGCCCCGTTTCCGCCAACACGACCGAACCTATCGCCCTGCGATGTTCATCCGGCGGATTGAGCCTCTTTCGGGCATTTGCCGCATCCGCATCAAGCTGCGGCCCAAGCAGAATTACGGAAAGGTTTCTGCCAAACCCATGGAAGGCAGCAACCACATCAGTTATGGCGATGGCGACAGCGCATTTCGCATCACCACCGATGCGCCGATTGCGTATTTACTGGAAGAAAAAGCATTCATCCTCAGCCAGCCCCTAACCATCATTCTACACAAGGACGAAACCTTATCCGAAAACATCACGCAGCTCGCCGCCGAATTCCAACAGAAAACCCAGCATTACTGGCAGCATTGGGTACGCAATCTCAGCCTGCCCTTTGAATGGCAGGAGGCCGTTATCCGCTCCGCCATTACTCTACAGCTTTGCAGCTTTCACCAGACAGGGGCCATTGTCGCTGCGCTCACCACATCTGTACCTGAATCTGCCGGTTCCTCGCGCAACTGGGATTACCGCTTCTGTTGGATCAGGGATGCCTATTTTACTGTGCAAGCACTTAACCGTGTTGGCGCAACCCGCACCATGGAACGGTTCATAGAATACATCAAAAATATCGTCTGCCTTGATCAGTCCGGAATCCAGCCGCTATATGCCATTGTACCTGGAACCGACCTGAAGGAGGAGCACGCCGAATATCTCAAAGGCTATCGTGGCCATGCGCCAGTGCGCATTGGCAATGCCGCTGCACTGCAAATCCAACACGATGTTTATGGCAGCATCATCCTTGCCGCCATGCAGATGTTTTTTGATGAACGTCTGCCTGTAAAAGCAGACAAAGGATTATTTGATTTGCTGGAACCCTTAGGTGAAAAGGCGCGCCACGCCGCCCTGACACCTGATGCTGGCATATGGGAATACCGCCATCGCCAACGTATCCACACCTATTCCGCGGTTATGTGCTGGGTTGCATGCGACCGGCTGGCACGGATAGCTTTACAATTACAATTGCATGACAAGGCCACCTACTGGATGCAAATTGCAGCTGGCCTGAAAGTAATAATCCTCGAACGCGCATGGAGCAAGACTCTCAACTGCTTCTCCGGCAGCCTCGATTATGACGAAGTAGACGCCAGCACCTTGCTAATGCATGAGCTGGGCATCATCGCTGCTGACGACCCACGATTTATTGCAAGCGTCAATCAAATCGGCACAACGTTAATGCGTAACGGAATGTTACTGCGCTATGCAGCGCCTGATGATTTTGGTCTTCCCGAAACAGCTTTTACCATTTGTACTTTCTGGTATGTGGATGCCCTGGAGGCTATTGGTCGTCGCGAAGAAGCGCGCCATCTCTTCGAATCCATTCTTAAAAAGCGCAATCATGTCGGCCTGCTATCGGAAGACATTGATTTGGTCACCGGGGAATTGTGGGGCAACTTTCCGCAAACCTATTCCATGGTTGGCATCATTGAATCTGCTATACGCCTTTCAAAACACTGAAAATAAAGATTCCATAAATGAACCGCGGCATCCATATATTTTGTATACAAATGATTTGTGTTGTCGCGGTCATGCTGGTATGCAAGTCCTATGAGCCACAGGACATCCCGCTCACGATGCATCCATCTCACCACCCGCAAATGGCGAGAACATACAAACCGGATTTTTAATCCCCTTTACTGGTGGCTATGCAGTCACCGCCCACATCACACCTGAGGAATAGGGTAGCCCCATGTTTATCATCCGCTTCCTTGCACCGCTCACCTTAAGCCTGCTATTGCTGGCTATTGTGACGACGCCCTTGGCTGAACGTGCCGTTTCAAGCTGGTTCCGCTACGATGTGGAGCTGCGCGCCAAGCTGATTTATGACTCCGTCGAAGAAGCACTTATTGAAAAACTACAGGTCAGCCGCAACGATGAATCCCTGCGCAAATTATTTGGCAAAATCGCGCAGGACGAGCGTGTACTGGCTGTCGGTCTTTGTGCCGCCGACGGCCAACTGCGAAACACCAGTAAATTGTGGCCATCGGCTTTTTCCTGCCCTTCTCCTGGCGGTGATAAAGCAAAATTTGAAACCGTCGTCATAGAAGGCAAAACACTTCTCGCCGGAACATTTCCCTTGAACTTCGGATTATGGCCCGCACCTTATTTCGTCGTTCTGCACGATTTATCTTTTGGTGTACAACGCTCGGATAAAACCAAGCTCTATGTGGCCGGTTTTTTGGTACTGGTCTCTCTGATTGCGGCATTGGTGACCATCTTAATGGCGCGCCTTACCTTGAACGACTGGATGAAAAAACTACGCAGCGCATTTAGCGATCCGGAATTGCGCGTATCTGGCAAACAACTACCACGGGAATTTATCCCCCTCATGCGCGATATGCGCCAGATGTTGCGGGATACAAAATCCGCATCCTCCCGTCTGGATTCCATACGCGTGAACTGGACGCCGGAAACTCTTGCAAGATTGCTGGAGACAGAGCTCCCAGGGCAAGAAGTGATTGTGGTTTCCAACCGCGAGCCGTATATCCACGAAATGAAGAACGGCAAAATCGTTCTTCAGCGTCCTGCCAGCGGACTGGTGACAGCGCTGGAGCCGATTACACGCGCCTGCAAGGGATTGTGGATTGCCCATGGCAGCGGCAGCGCCGATAAACAAATGGTGGATGAACATGACTGCATCCGCGTACCACCCGATCGCCCTGAATACACCTTGCATCGCGTATGGCTCACGCAAGAGGAAGAAGATGGTTATTATTACGGCTTTGCTAATGAAGGCATCTGGCCACTCTGCCATATCGCGTTTGTACGTCCTGCGTTCCGCGAAAATGACTGGCAAACCTATAAAGCCGTAAATAAAAAATTTGCAAACGCGGTTGCCGCCAAGGCACGCACAAAAAATCCCGTTGTACTGGTGCAGGATTATCAGCTGGCCATGCTACCGCGCTATGTGCGCGAGCTCATGCCGGATGCCACTATTCTTACGTTCTGGCATATTCCATGGCCCAATTCCGAAGTGTTCAGCATTTGCCCATGGCGTGAAGAAATTCTCTCCGGCTTACTGGGCAGCTCGGTCATCGGCTTTCACACGCAGTTTCATTGCCAGAATTTCCTTGATACAGTTGACCGCTTTCTGGAAAGCAACATCAACCGTGATCAATCGATTGTCACGCAGGCAGGCCATGAAACATTGGTACGCCCCTATCCTATTTCCATCGCGTGGCCACCTGAAGGCATGGCTGAATTGGCCCCGGCCTCTGATTGCCGGGCGGCCATTGCAAAACGCTTCAACCTTCCCAAAGATGCCTTGATTGGCGTTGGAATTGAACGGCTGGATTATACGAAAGGCATCATCGACCGGCTTCATGCCGTGCGTGAAGTCTTACGTCATCGGCCCGAATGGCATGGCCGGTTTGTGTTTATTCAGGCGGCAGCACCCACGCGTTCACGCCTTCCAGCCTATCAGGCCATCCAGCAGGAAACGATGGATCTTGCCGAAAGTATCAACAAGGAATTCGGCAACAAACATTATACCCCTGTCATTCTTCTGGCACGACACCATGAACCGGTGGAAGTATTCGAGCTCTTTCGTGCTGCTGATTTTTGCGTGGTCAGCAGTCTGCATGACGGGATGAATTTAGTTGCCAAGGAATTTGTCGCCGCACGCGATGATGAAAAGGGCGTACTGATCCTCAGTACCTTTGCCGGCGCTTCCAAGGAACTGATGGATGCATTATTGGTCAACCCTTATGACACTACTGGCATGGCCGATGCCATGCAGCGTGCGTTGATGATGAATGAGGCCGAACAACGCGAACGCATTCGTTTATTGCGCGAGATGGTACGCGACAACAACATTTATTACTGGGCGGCACGTATCCTACTGGATGCCGCCTTCTTGAGAAAACGCGGGCGGATTAAAGATCTACTCGATGAACCACCGGAGAATGTGAAGGATGCAACCCCTGTTATTTAGCCTAAATCCGTTACAAGACGCCCTCTTTCTGGATGTCGATGGTACGCTGCTTGATATCGCACCAACCCCCGCCAGTGTCGTAGTCCCCGAAGGGCTCATCGCTGGGCTTTATGCCCTGCACAATAAACTGAATGGCGCGCTGGCACTGATCAGCGGGCGCAGCCTTGCGGAAGTTGACCACCTGCTCCTAGCTAACAATCTTCCGCTTGCCGGCTCGCACGGAGCCGAATGGCGACTGAATTATGGTGGCGATGTACATCATGCGCCACCTTTGCCCAACGCGCTGCGGGAATTTGTTAAAAAGGAATTCACCGGACAGCCAGGGATTCTTATTGAAGATAAAACCTACTCGATTGCCGTACATTACCGCCAGACGCCGGAACGCCAACAAGAGATTGAAGCGATGCTCTACGGTGCCATTTCCGACCAAACAGGAGATTTAATTGTCCTGCAAGGCAAAATGGTTTTTGAAATTATGCGCCCTACTTATAACAAAGGCACCGCCATCGAACGGTTCATGCAACACCCCCCTTTTATGGGGCGCAAGCCGGTTTTTTTAGGCGATGATGAAACAGATATCACCGCCATTAGCGCCTGTATGAAGCTGGGTGGCCTTGCCGCGCGCGTGGGCGACCAACCCCATTTCAAGGCACTATTTCCATCCCCTACTGAAGTCCGTGCGTGGGTTATGGAGCAAGTCAATCAAACCAGCCGAAGCGGGGCAGGATAAATATTATACCCACACAACCATTTTTATTCCTAATTTCTAAATACGCGTCCTTATAAAGAGACACTTTCGAGACACGTTCATCGCTACCCTGCCGATGTTTTAAACATCAGGTGTATTGGAGCGTATTTTGATTTCTCTATCCCGGCAGCAATCGCTGCGCCTTGCCGCCCTTGGCGTTGTATTCGGCGATATCGGCACCAGCCCGATCTATACCATCAAAACTGCATTTTCTGCTTCCACGGGTCTGCTACCGCAACTTCCAACGGTGCTGGGAATTCTCTCGCTCATCTTCTGGCTGCTGGTGATTGTGATCTCGCTCAAATATGTGTATTTCGTGCTCAAGGCCGATAACCACGGCGAAGGCGGCATCCTTTCGCTTGCTGCGCTTGTCGCGCGCACCACAGGAAATTTTGTACAGCGGCGCATCGTTCTAATATTGGCATTGATAGGTGCAGGCCTGTTTTATGGCGATTCCGTCATCACGCCTGCCATTTCTGTACTTAGCGCGGTCGAAGGGCTTTCCGTACCCTTTCCGCATCTCCATTCGTTGGTTATTCCCATCACCCTCATCATCATCGTGTTATTATTTCTTTTCCAAAAACACGGCACCGCCACCGTTGGCGCGTGGTTTGGCCCCATCATGATTGTATGGTTTCTGGTGCTGGGCGGTCTGGGAATAACTACCATCGTGCAATATCCGATTGTGCTATCTGCCATTAATCCGGTACATGCATTTACATTACTATCTACGCATCCTGCGGCGTTACTGCCCATCTTGGGCGCAGTTATGCTTTGTATTACAGGCGGCGAAGCCATATACGCCGATATGGGACATTTTGGTGCACAAGCCATTCGCGCAGCATGGCACTGGGTGGCTCTACCGGGGCTATTGCTCAATTATTTTGGCCAAGGCGCCTTGCTGCTTGCAGACCCAGCCAGTGTTCGTGATCCGTTTTATTTGCTTGCACCGGTTTGGTTACAAGTACCACTTGTTGTCTTAACAACCATCGCAACCGTCATTGCTTCACAGGCCACGATCTCGGGCGCCTATTCCATCACACGGCAAGCCATTCAGCTCGGATACTTGCCACGCATGAAAATTTTACACACATCATCAGATGAAATCGGCCAAATCTACATTCCCACCATTAACTGGATGATGCTTGCGGGCGTCATTTTCATGGTGGTTGATTTTCGTTCATCCGATGCGCTGGCTTCGGCCTATGGTATTTCGGTACTCGGCGTCATGCTCATTACAACCTTACTGATAACCAGGATTATGGCTGCCCGCTGGAAATGGAAACCCCATGCCTGGGTCATGTTCCTTGTAGTGTTTGGGCTTATTGACCTGCTGTTATGGAGCGGTGCCATCACAAAATTTGCAGATGGGGGCTACGTCACTGTTACAATCGCAATCATGATTTTCACGGTGATGATAACATGGGTTGACGGCACCCGTTTCCTGCAAAAAAGCCTTACCCAACTGACCGGCTCATTAAAATCATGGATGGATAAAATTGCCCTTCAATCCATTCGGCGCGCAGAAGGCACGGCCATTTATCTGGTACGCAGTTCCGGCGATACCCCTCTGGCCCTTTTGCGTAACACGCAGTTCAACCACATCCTGCATGAACGCATCATCACATTGCATATCAAAAGCAGTGACGATGCCTATGTCCACCATTCCCAACGCTACCAACTCAAAAGTCTGGGAGAGAATATATGGAGCATCGAAGCCACCTACGGGTTTATGGAAATTCCCAGCATCCCAAAATTACTCAAACAATGTGTGGACGATGCAGTGCTGGATATTTCGCTGGCAAACACAACATTTTTTGTATCGCGTCTCACACTCCGCCCAGATGCACATCTGGGCCTGCCTCTATCGCAGGCCTATTTATACGCTTTTTTATATGTTAATCAGCAACAAGTGCATCAATCCTACGGTATCCCCTTCAACAGGGTTGTCGAAATCGGGGCACAAATGCGCATATAATCCGGCGATGGGTCACCCCCATGATCTGGTGGGGTGTGGCTCGCTCTATGTCCAAGGAATACGCAGTGCAAGCAGACAATAAAAACAGTCTGAGGTTTTATGGCCTGGCCATTTTGGGCACTGCTCTGGCCACCTGCATCGGTCTCGCACTTGACCCGGTATTTGATTTACAGCCGATTGACCAGATCATGATTTTCCTCATGGGCTGCGTCATCGTGGCCTCACGGTTCGGGCGCGGCCCGGCTATTGCGTATTCCCTGCTCAGCGCAAACAGCTTCAATTTCTTTTTTATCGAACCACTTCATTCATTTGTCATGTATGAACGGTCCTACTGGACCAGCTTGATTGTGATGCTGGTCACCAGTTATGTCATCGCCGATCAGGCAGAACGCTTGCGCCAACAAGCCATATCCGCACTCAAGCATGACCATGACACGCAAAGCTTTTATGAACTAACCCGCATGCTGGCCGCCACACGTGGCTACACCAACATTGCGCAGGCCGCCGCGCAGCATATTGAAAAATACTTCGCTGCCAGCGTCACCATCTGGCTGGCCGATAGCCATGATGCCGCACAACTAGTGCCAATAATCGGTCAAGACACTCTTCATGATGAAGCAACCCACATGCCCGGCATGCCCGCCACCGGCACCCGCCAATATTCGGATGTCCACGCGTCAAGCCTGCACATCTCTTTTGTTACCAACACCGGCCGCAAAGGCATGCTCGGCGTACGCCGAAACGACAATCGCCTGGGTTTTTCAACTGAAGACATTTCCATGTTGGAAACTTTTGCAAACCTGCTGGCATCATCCTTTGAACGCGCCAGCGCGGCAGAACGCGCAGAAAAAGCAATGGTACTGGCCGAAAAGGAAAAACTGCGCAATGCGCTGCTCAGTTCTGTTTCACATGATTTACGTACACCGCTTGCCTCGATTATCGGTTCATCCAGCAGCATCATTGCAGATTCTCAAACACTTCCTCGCACCATCGTGGCCGAACTTGCGGGCGGGATACATCGCGAAGCCAACCGCCTATCGCGTATCGTATCCAACCTACTCGATGTCACACGGCTGGAATCAGGAAATCTGCAACTGAATTTACAGCCCTATTTTATTGAAGAACTGATTGGCGCCGCCCTAACCCACGCCAAACCCCTGCTGGCCAAGCACCATCTGGTCACAAAAGCCCAAGACCATCTACCCATGGTGACCGTTGATGGCACACTCATCGAACAGGTGCTGGTCAATATCTTTGCAAATGCATCACGTTACGCGCCGCATGGCACAACCGTGACCATCACCGCAACCACGGTAGAAGACGGCATTAAAGTTACAATTGCTGATGAAGGCCCGGGAATTCAGCCCGGCGAGGAAAAGAACATCTTTGATAAATTCTATACTTCCGACAAAAACAAACATGGCCGTGGCACCGGCCTTGGACTTGCCGTATGTCACGGCATCATTACTGCGCATCAGGGGAAAATTTGGGCGCACAACCAACCCCAAGGCGGCGCCTGTTTTTCATTTATCCTACCTTTGGCCACAGAGCAGAAAGGAGACATAGATGGCAGCAACGCATCCAACCATTCTGGTCATTGAGGACGAGCCCGAAATCAGCAAATTTCTGTCAACACTTCTATCCTCCCACCACTATAAGGCCGTGCTAACCGATCGCGCAGGCGAAGGTATCCGCTATGCCGCCCATTACAAGCCTGATGTGATTATTCTCGATCTTGGCCTTCCGGATATGAGTGGCATGGAAGTGATAAAAGCAGTCCGCAGCACCAGCGCAATCCCCATTATCGTCCTCTCCGCCCGCGGACAAGAAAGCGACAAGGTTGAAGCCCTGGAACTTGGCGCAGATGATTATCTGACCAAGCCCTTCAGTGCACCTGAACTGCTTGCACGGCTCAAGGTTGCGCTACGTCATCTCAGTCATCGCATTCAACCCGATGCGGCACACATTTTTGAAACCAGCGGATTAAAAGTTGATCTGGAAAAACGCCTTGTCTATGTCAACGACAACGAAACACGCCTGACACCAACCGAATACCGCTTACTGGTTACGCTTATCAAACACGTCGATAAGGTTGTAACCCATAACCAGCTTTTAAAAGAAGTCTGGGACCGGCGCGCCGCTCAAGATAATCACACACTGCGCATTGCAATTCAGCACTTGCGTCAAAAACTGGGCGACGACCCGATGCAGCCCCGCTATATCATGACCGAAACAGGCGTGGGATACCGATTAAAGGGATAATGCAGAACGCGCGTGGATCCTGGCACAAGCCAATCAAGTCAGCCATGGCGGGGCAAGATAACCACTATGCCCGTGCGTTATTTTTCGGCTTCCTTCAAAGCGAATATCTCAAACTCAAATTTATTCAGCATATTCTTTAACTATTCGCACGCATGCGGGCTGACAATTTCCTGTAACAACGGCTTCATCTCCTTCATCCATACGCCGCGTTCACGATCATAGAATTTGTTATCGGCGTTAAAGGCAAACGGAATATTGGCTTTGTTCAGCTCACACGACACAAACCGCGCAAACTGGATTTGCTCCTGCATTGTAAAATGGTTTCCCTTGTTATAGTTGCCGGGCATCCACGCACCCACCCATGTTTTGATACCCGTTTTTTCCGACCATTGCTGGGCTAAACGGATTTTATCGCGGATAAGTTCTTTTTCTTTCGGCGTGCCCCTGGTCCACTGTTTGTTGGGATTTTTCTTGTCAGGCCCTGATGCATAAAAATGCCATTCAGCCATTAAATGGTTATTATGAGCTGATGGGATAGCAAGGTCTGCAAGATATTCGGGTGCCGAACGTACGCGCGGAGAGATGAAAATGATACGCGTCGGGTTGGTCTTGCGAATTTCCGTGACTGCGCGTTCATAAAAACGATTTAGAATATCAGGCTGGTTGTTTAAGGCATCCGTCACCTCAATAATCAGATCAAAGGATGCTACTGCCGGATAATGCTTTGTATGTTCGGCAACTGTGCGCCACCACGCAATGGCTTTGGCCATATTTCTCTCGTCCGGCGATTTCTTAAAATAATCTGCTTGATATGCGATTATTGGAATAAGCCCGTTTCGCACACAGTCATTTACGATGCGGTCCATCAAGGTCAAAAGCCTGACATCGGCATCATCACGGATACGTATGCGAACATGGGAAAGTCCAGCCGCCTTAAAATCTTTTACTGCGTTTTCACTGTAATGGTGCCGCCCGGATGATGTTTTAAGCCAGTCGACATCCATACCGGTCTTCAACATTGACTGATAGCTGGAAGGCGTAATATCTGCGCCAGGGCCGGCAGCCATAGCAGGCACGGCACCCGCCAACATCATCACAAATATCACAAAACAACACTTCTTGGTCATCGCTTAATCCTTTTTATTGCAAGGCCTTTAAAATTACTCGGCAAGACATACTAACGCGGTTTAACAACTTCACCGTCTTCCTTGGCAAACTCACCGATATTGGGATTGGACAGCAAGTCTAACACCACTTCCGATGGGCGACACAGTTTTGCACCCTTATCAGTGACCACTATCGGCCGATTCATTAAAATAGGATGCGCGACCATAAAATCGATCAACTCATCCTCGGTCCATTTCGGGTCACCCAGTTTTAAATCATGATATGGCGTGCCTTTTTCGCGCAATAATTCTCGCGCGGTTACGTCCATGGCTTTTATCAATGCAACCAACTGTGTTCGCGCGGGCGGCGTTTTTAAATACTCAATCACCTGTGGCTCTACCCCGGATTGCCGTATCATGGCCAAGGTGTTGCGCGATGTCCCGCAGGCGGGATTATGATAAATGGTGATAGTCATAATCGTTCCTTGCTTACTTAAGAATGATGCTTGATATTTAAAGCCAAGACATGGAACTTTCCACACTGTTCTTCTGTCCGATTCCCGCCACCATCTCAAAGGATATTTCATGCGTTATCTTGTTCTCGTACTTGCTCTACTTGCTGTCATGGCAGTTCCCGCGCACGCGCAGCCTGCAACCAAAACCGCTTCGGGTATTGTCATTACCACCATCAAAGAAGGCACCGGCGCAACACCAGCCACCACTGATACAGTGAAAGTCAATTACGAAGGCACCTTAAAGGACGGCACCGTATTTGATAGCTCCTATCAACGCGGAAAACCCGCAACCTTCGCTCTCAATCAGGTCATTCCCTGCTGGACCGAAGTCGTATCCCATATGAAGGTCGGCGGCACGGTAAGCGTGGTATGCCCCACCGCACTGGCATATGGCGCGCATTCACCCACACCGGCCATCCCGCCAAATTCCGATCTGGTTTTTAAAATCGAACTGCTGGATGTCGTAAAATAACTCATCACAACTTAAATGCCTTCTCCATTGGCGGTGTCATGATGGTTTGACATCGTCAATGGATACTCGGCTATTGGATGGCATTTCCTTATTACGTACTTTTTCTGCCAACACGCTGTAATGATCCACCAGCAGCTTGATCTCGGCCTCGCTTAACTGTTCCACATTGATGATTTTGTTATTTGCGCCATGTATGGCCGCAATAATTTCATTTAACTTGATTTGCATGGCTGCCGAATCCTTATTCTGCGAACGCTGAATCAAAAACACCATCATCAAGGTAACGATATCGCTTGTCGCAAATAATACGCTTTCCCAATGTGTGGAAAATCCGGCAAACGGACCGGCCGCCAACCATATCAAAATCAAGCTGGCTGCGATCAAAAATGCTTCCGATGTGCCGGTATAATGCGTTGCCTTGCGTGACATCTGTTCCAGAAACGTCACCTGCTCTTCACCGTGTTTCATATAGCATCCTTTTGATAAATACTCATGATAAAGGCCGCCAGAGAAACCCTGGCGGCCCCACCAATGACGCAGTTCGGTTATGGATGTTTGATATCTTCGCCGACTTTTTTCACTGCATCACCCAACTTATCCGTCGGGGTTTTATCCTTTAACTCATGGGATGCGGCATCAACACCGTTTGGCAACGCGCTAATCGCATCTCCCAATCGTTCACCGGTTGACCGGTTATCGGGCATGCCATACATGTTCCATGTAATCGCGCCCAACAAGATAACGGCCAATACGCCCAAGATCATTTTAAAGCTCATGATTGTCTCCTATGTCTGTAGCTGTACCATACAGCTGTGGTTATAACGTCACGTTGGGTCGCCGCCCCGTGATGATGCCGTAGATAAGGCTGGCAACAAACAGCACGACAAATAACAGCGCCATAAACTTAGCAATGGCCGCAAACTCGACTGCCAGCCCGCCAAATCCGAATACAGCGGCAACAATGGCCAGTACCAGAAATGTGATAATCCAATGCAGCATGTCTTTCTCCCTTCATGCAAAAGCAGAACTCCTGATGCTGCCTCACCACAGCATCAGGATCGTTCCACGCCGCGTTAAGCGGCGTTCTTCTTGCCGACCAACTCCTTGTAGCGAGCGGCCTGCGCAAGTTTCTTATAAAGTGCCTCGGCTTCTTCCACGGCAATACCGTGCTTTTCTTTGACTTTGCCAAAGAACTGCTCGGCCTTACCTTGTGCAAGCGCCAGATCATCATCGGTCAACTTGCCCCAGGTTTCTTTCAGCTTACCTTTGAACTGTTCCCAGTTACCTTCAAGTTGTGCACTATTCATCTCGATCTCCTTGATTGGGTTTGGATGTAATTGCTTGGAAGTCAGCGCCAATGTTGGCGTGCACACACCATGGCAAACCGTGCATATGTTTGCAGTATGCCAGTCGCCTTATTTCATAAATTCGGCATAAAGAGAGCCATTAAGGAATTAAGGCAACCAAACTAAATCGTTTTTTATGCAAGAAAGGCATTGTTGATAAGGAAAATTGCGATTATTTTTTGTGTCATATAATGCATGCACACAACCCAAGGATTCATAATGAACCAGATTAAGAGCACCGTGCTCGTTGTTGATGATGAACCGCAACTGCGTAAGCTTTTGAAAATCACACTTGAAAGTGCATCGTATAAATGCGCCGAAGCTGAGGCAGGAAAGATTGCGTTGCGCATGGCGGCCTCGGTTAAACCGGATTTAGTCCTATTGGACCTGGGCCTGCCTGACATGGATGGCAAAGAGGTTATTACGGCGCTGCGTGAATGGACACAGGTTCCCATTATTATTTGCTCGGTACGTAGCGATGATGATGAAGTGATACAGGCCCTGACCCTTGGCGCGGATGACTACGTCACCAAACCATTCAACCCGGATGTGCTATTGGCCCGCATCGGCGCAAGTCTGCGCAAAGCCGCCGCAGTAGAGGCAGGATCACCAGAACTCGAGAATGGTCGCATTCGTATGGATTTGGTTCGCCATGAAGTATATCTGGATGGCGAAAAAACAACCTTCACTCCCAAGGAGTACGAGCTGCTTCGTTATTTCATCTTGCACCGTGGCAAGATGCTGACCCACAAACAAATCCTCAAGGATGTTTGGGGGCCAGCTCATGATGGTGATATGCAATATCTGCGGGTATATATCAGTCAGCTGCGTGATAAAGTAGAGCCGGACGCATCATGCCCGCAATACATCACTACCGAACCTGGCATTGGCTACCGCATGGAAACCATTAAGCCAGCCTCCAAAGCGGCCTGATATCGCACCCTTTATCCAGATTATTTTCCAAGATTAATTTGCTTCTTGGATGTAGCCGCCCCCGTTACCGCGCCCACACCGCCGCCCAGCAATGCGCCGGTCAATGGATTTGCGCCCAACAATGCAGCGCCTACAGCGCCCGTACCCGCACCGATACCCGCGCCCGATAATGCACGCTCACCCGGGCGGTCACCGCACGCCGTTAACGTCAAGACACTTGCAAGAACAATGGCAGTTACAGGTAAAGAAGCTTTCATAGGTATCTCCATAATGATGATGTGATGAATGTTGATAGGATTGAACTCATCGATGACCAAGATATAGCCCAAACCCGCATCAGCGGGCGAGGTGGCCGTGCCATAAAGTTATAAAGAGCGCATAAATATCAAGCCGGGGCATGTATTTGGCGTGAAATCACGTCAAATAAATCATCCACCATAAACGGTTTTGACATAAAGGCGTCCGCCCCCAGCTCCTTGGCCTTACTGGCGGTACTCTGGTCGCTACGCACCGTCAACACGATGACATGCGGCGTTTTAATATGCTCAAGCGATTTGTAAAGCTGTGGCAGCAAATCAAGTCCATCTACATCCGGCAAACCGATATCCAGTATAATGAAGTCCGGTGTAAATTCCTTGCACATCTCCAAGGCCTCTTGCGCAGTCGCAGCTTCGTTGCATTGTGCACCGCGTGCTTGCAACGCAATGCGCAAGAACGTGCGAATGGACGGTGTATCGTCGACTAATAATATTCGTTTACCTTGAAGCATGTTCATTCGGCCACCTTCACTGCAAGGTCAAGCACGCGCCACTGCGGGAAAACAAATGTAAATACGGCCCCGCCTTCCGGATGGTTGGACGCAACCACATCGGCTTTTTGTGCGCGCAATATGGTGCGTGCAATAGCAAGGCCCAATCCGGTACCAGCCACATTACTGTCGGTTTTCTTCAAGCGCGTATATTTATCAAATATCTTTTCCAACTGGTCTTCAGGAATGCCTTTGCCGCGGTCACGAATGTGTAATTTCATCAAATCGCCATCGGCCTCGGCCCAAATGGAGATCGCACTGCCGCCCGGTGCATATTTCACCGCATTATCCAGAATGTTCTGAAACACCTGCTCCAGCAGCATCGGGTCAGACATCACTTCCAGCGCAGCAACGCTGGCTTTATCAATCAATAAGGGCCGCTCGGAAAACTTGTCCTGAAAGCGCCGCGTCACACTGCCCAGCAGGTCATAGGGCGAGGTCCATTGCTGCTTGAAATTAATCTGGCCGGATTCAAGACGCGTCATTTCCAGAATGTTGGTGATAAACCCGTCCAGACGACGCGCTTCATCCAGTGCCGTTTGCAACAGAATGTCTTTTTGCTCCTGCGGCAGGAAACCCTTCATCCCGCGGATAGCACTCAAGGAACCAATCACCGATGCCAATGGCGTTTTCAAATCATGCGACACGCTGGACAGTAACAATGCCCTCAGACTTTCCTTTTCCTCACGAATATTGGCTTCCTGCGTTTGCTGGGTAAGACGCAAACGCTCAATCACCAATGCCGCAACATCGGCAATCGTTGCCAAGGTTCCGGAAATATCCTGATTTTCAAAAAAATGCCTATCTGCTTTTACTGCCATTACCCCGCTGGCCACTTCATTGGTCAACAACGGACGGAAGCAATATGATGCCTTGGCAAAATGGTGTGTGCCTGCACCCGTAACGCGGAATTCACGCCAACTGCAGGTCAATGCGTCGATATCTTCTCGCGCCAATTCAATGCCGGATGGATACATGGCTTCCACGCGGTCGGCATATTGCACGGACGGAAGAAAAAATACCGTTTCCAAATCGAGGCTGACCTTGATTTCTTTATGAACGGCTTCCAATGCCGCCATCACGGTATTGGCTTTAAGGCTGCTGGCATAAATGCGCTGCGGGATTTGCAACTGGCTAACCTGACGACGCATCATCTGCAATATATCATGCGACTTTCCGGCAATTGCGCTCACCGCCACCGAACACAAAATATATAACCCCAAACTGACCATCATCGGCGGGCTATCAATTTGCAGATTTTTAACAATGCTCGAAGGAATAACCACCGTCTCGAACATATAATTCATCGCAAAAAAGCTGGCGATACTGGTAATCAGGCCAGGCAATAACCCGAAGCGAATGGAAACAAATACGCAGGCAATAATATATACCATCGTGCGGTTTCGAAGGTTATTAAACCCTTCGGGCAAAACAGCCTGCAGACAGAATAATACCAGCGTTGCAACTGCTACCGCCAGGATGGCATAGGCCACATCACGAATGTTAAAATGGTTTTCAAGAATTTCCTTATATAGGCTGCGATTGCGCACTGGCGCGCGAAAGTTGACCAGCTCCAGATTGCTACCCGGCGGCAAAAGTTTTTCTATCCGCCGCGGGGTGCCATCGCCAATGAATGGAATTTCTTCATCCGGGCTATCCACAGCGCCAATAAAAAATGAAATACGGGTTTTGGCCGCCAGTTCATCAAGAAATATTTTTAATCCTTCCGAAAATGACGGCGCCTTGATGATTTTGATTTCTGCGCCCATCTCTTCGGCCAGATGGAGATTTTGTAAAATGCGAACGCGCTCTTCCTGCCAGGCTTTGGTATTTGTCTTGCGGCGCGTTTCTTCAACATGCAACGCAATCCACCCAAGCCCCTTGCGGCGCGCCAGACTGCTGGCCCGTCGTAGCAGGATCATCATCTGCGGATGATGACCCAAGCATGCAACAATAATTTCCTTATATTCTTCTATTGCCGTTGGCATACCATTCACTTGCGCCACACATTACAAATAATTTTGTTGCCTGTCATGGGGCGCCTCCCCTCATATAAGCCCAGAATGGCGGATAAGGGCATAAAAAATCCATTAGGTTTTGTGGCAACCGCCATAGTTTGACAGGGCTGTTGCACATTAATCCTCTGTCCCGGACCACTGATTTAGCCTGTTCCACCAATCTTCTAGCTGGGCGCTGGCATCCCCAAGCAAGGTCGGATTTTTGGCCTGCAGCTGCTTTTCGGTCTTCTGGATTTCCTGGCTCAACAGATCCAGATTCTGCCGGTTAGCCTGGTCATGCTCTTTTTTCCGGGCATCATTCAGCCCGTCCCGCGCATGGCGCAGCGCATTGCGTGATGCTTCATAATTTCCGGCAACCAGAAAATAATTGGCTAGCACCACATTGTCTTTGGCCTTGGTCAGCGGCAATTCTTCAGATTTTTCTGTCGTGGCAATTTTATTATTCAGCCGCGTCAGAATATCCTGCGCCTGATCCTTACGGTTATCGGCAATCGCCTGCTTTGATGTTTTCAAGATACTCGACACATCATCGGCGTTCATGGTGATCATGACATGGGCCAATTGAACATCCCGAACACCCAGCCCGCCTTGCTGCGCCCAAAACGGGGCGGCGTGCGGGTTTTGCCATTCCTGCAACTCGGATCCAACCGGGAAATAATAATAATCCGCAAGATGTTTGCCGTGACTATATAAAAAATTACCTATCTTGATATGGGTAATCATTGGCTGCGGCGATGTATCTTTTAAAAATGCGCATTCGCTGACCGCACGGTTGATATGCTGAACCGCCAGTTCATGGTTATTGACTGCCAGGGCGAGGCGCGCGCGATTGATGTAACCCATTAATTTTTCAATGGGCGGGCGATCATTCAAATCCTCGACACCGTCGATAACAAAATCCGCACCCGCCACTGTATCGGGTTTGGCGCGTACGCGCTTGGTTTTTGGCTTTGGTTTTTTGACGTCAAAAAAACCTGATACATCCACTGTCTGCGCCTGCGGTCCAAGCCGCTTGCTGCGCGTGCCATCCGAAAAACTTGCCTTGGCAGTTTCATTCTTTTTATTTGTTGCCGCCAGGGATGGCTGGGCAACACCCGCTAATGCTGCAAACAAAACCATCATCCATGTTACAGCTATCAAATGGTCATTCTTGCAAATCAGCATAGGCAACTTTCTTGAAAGGGAGAGGGTTAGATATCCTCTGCTTTTATCATTTGCCACTTGTGTTGAATAGCTAGAAACGGCTCTTTCTTTTCATTTTGAATAAAAGCCAGATCATCCAGCTCATCCTGATTTTCCGCCGGCTCCTGGTTGCCGATGATCTCTTGGCCAAGTAAGGTTTCGAAGTCGTCATGGTCGAATTTATTGGCGAAATTGTTTTGGGCAGAATCGTCATGGATAAAATCCTCCTGTGCTATACCGCGTTCAATAGTCTGAGGGTGAGTAGGCTCACGTTCTGACGGGTAGGCAGGCGGATTTGCCCTTGTCACCAATGCAGTGCTTCCGCTTACCAGATGGGCAGGCGAGGGCGATAGCGTTGCAACGCCCAAGATAATCAGCATCACTGCCGCAAAGGCACATACCAGCAAAATGGCGGCTTCATTGTATTCGCCATCTTCCATAAAAAACTGCGCTATGGTCATGGGGCATCTCCTCTATTCGCGTTGTCTACGTCCATAAATCATAATCAGGCTGAGCCCCAGAAACACGGGCCGCACCCGTGTTTCTGGAACGTTTGCGGGTCTCGCTTTGCCCCACCACCTGAGCAATTGCATCGTCAACGATATCGCCGGTGCATAAAAAACTTACCGTGCCTTCGTCATCATACACTTCATAGATACTGCTCATGATGCTGCTCCTGATGGGGTTGTAAGACCTGCCTGTGTTATTGAATCACACAGGAATTCGCGTTTTGCGTCAGCTGATAGTTGGCCTTGGTCATGCAAAGACCACCGCTTTGACCTTGCGAAGGCCATCCTGCCTTAACAGGCATTGCAACAGATGAATCCCTGGCTGTTGCAGCATTGGCATGCTGCTCGTCTTCTTCAATCGCAAAGCGGATTTGCACTACGCTGTTCTTCTTGGGTTGAATGGTGATATCTTTCACCTGCACCTTACCGTCATATTGGGCGGTCAAACGGTATGAACCCGGCTCCAGATCGGCCAGCAACATCGGCCCATCTACCTTGTCATTTACATAGACATTGCCGCGTTTATCCTCCAACAGCACATCGGCATTTGAAAGGTACATCCCCTTCATGCTGGTGAATAACAGCTTCAAGCTGAAATGACGTTCAGCCTTTTTGATGGCATCCAGCTCCTGATCGCCAACACCGCCCATAACGACCGGCACCATATGTTGGCGCGGCACATCGGCTTCACGGCGCGGGGCCGGGGCATTATTCATGCCGGTACCTGCTGCATAGCTGGTTTGCGGAATAAAGGATTGCAACGCAATCACAATTGCCGCGCCTGCTGCAAAAAATGCTACGCTCATGATGGTATCATGCTCGGACACATGGTCAGAGATACGGCGCATAAAGCGTCTGAATTTATATATTCTGAATTTCAGAATACGGTAACCGCGCTGGGTCTTAATTTGTTCTGTCAGGGTTGTCATGATGATGTCCTTTCAGCAAAATTGTGGATCATTGAAGAGAATGAATTCACGTGATACGTGCGTGGATCGTTACTGATAGGCGGTTCCATCCGCCGGAGCGCCGATATGGCTCATGTCGTCATCGACGTACAGTTCGTCAAAACCGTCATCCAGCAACAAGACGTCATGTAGCGGTGGTTGGGCGACGAGCATGTCCAAAGATCCCGTCATAGCTACATGTGAAGCTGAGTGCGTGTGATGAGAATGATGGGTACGATTCATGGTTGATTACCTCCGTGTTTGTCTGAAGGCATTTGAAACCCATCCAGCATCAATTCGCCGCAACGAATGTCGGGTTTAAAATAAAATCGGCATAAAATTCTTTATATTTCAATGGGATGGGTTATGGCTTCGCCGCGGAAGTGCCCGCAATATGCTTATAAAATCATCTGAATTCATGACGCATATATAATATGTATGCCCCGCCCCCCAAGTGCCGCCATTCCACAAGGCTTACCGGGTGTAAAAACCGCTTGGGGCGATACCGTGCACAGGTATATACAGTTTCGTCATCCACGCCTCATCCAACCATCCCATCTCAATCATGCTTATATTCATTACCGGCACATCTTCCGGCATCGGCGCAGCTCTCAGCCTGCATTATGCCAAGCCGGGCAATACACTTTGCCTGCTCTCGCGCAATGTCGCGGCCATGGAACAAACAGCGACGGCTTGCCGCGCACGTGGTGCGCAAACGATTGTCTATGAAGGCGATGTACGCGATGCCAAACGCATGCAGGAAGTGGGCGACGCGATTTTGAAAACCGCCGGCACACCCGATATCGTAATTGCCAATGCCGGCATTCGCATTGAAGACCCGCCCAGCTATGTCGGCTGCACCGCCCCGCTGGATATCATCATGACCAATTACATTGGCGTGGTGAACACCTTCGCGCCGTTTATTGAACCCATGACCCATAAACGCGCAGGGCATTTGGTGGCCATCACCAGCATCGCAGCACATCGTGCCACACCCAATTCCGGGATTTATTCCGCATCCAAAGCCGCTGTCAATCTATGGCTCGAAGGCTTGCGTCTCAAACTTGCCCCGCACAACATCCATGTTATGGCGGCATCATCCGGCTTTGTACGCACCGCCATGACGGCCGATTTGCCATTTCATATGCCCGGCATTTTATCGGCAGAAGCTGCAGCCAGCATTATCGCCGATGCCACCGCGCAGCGTAAAAGCCGCATCATGTTTCCATGGCAATCCCGCCTGATATGGAGCGCTTTTGCCGCAATGCCCGGCTGGTTTTATGACTGGGTTATTCTGTTTGCTAAGAAACATTGGCCTAAACGGAATGACTAAACGGTCAAGACTCGCGATTTAGCACATCAGTTGCGCATACGAACCCTTGTTTCCGGCGACATCGGTTGCTAAGACATAATCGCCTAAAGCACCGTCTTGCCAAATAATTCCCTCAGGATTCCCCCCTTCATGAAGTTTGAAGATTATTCCCATACGTTTTTACATTTCCACACTATGGAAATTCCCGACATTCTCAAAAAACACATGCTAGCCACCAAGGGATTGGGCGAATTGGGCGTATGCGATTTGGGCGCGGGCGATGGCAACCTTCTCATTTCCTTGCATCAGGCTGGCCTGCTATCCAACTATAAAAAAGTGGTCGCCGTTGAACTATCCGATGAACGCTGCGCACGCCTGCGTGAATATACGGACTTCACTGTTATTTGCGGCGACGCCACCCGCGTCAACGAATTGCCAGATCAAAGTTTTGATTTGATTTTGTGCTCGCAAGTCATCGAACACGTAGATGAACAGGCGCTTTTATCTGAAATCAGCCGCTTATTAAAACCAGGCGGAGTGGCCTATATTGCATCAGTCATCCGCGAGAAAAATGGCTGGTGGTATTATCGCACTGCCGACGGTAAATGGGCGCTCGATCCTACGCATTTGCGTGAATATGAATCGGTTACCCAATACGAAGGCGTTCTGAAATCCGGCGGCTTTCACATCATCGAAACCGTCAAAACGCGCCTCGATTTATCCATTATCGAATTTGTATTACGCCGCATTATTGTTCCTTTGTTTAACCCCAAGCACATTCACAGCTTTTTCAGAAACTATCCATTGGCTGACTGGGTGCGCCGGAAATTCAACATCCATCCTCCCGGTTACTTCATCGTGGAAACCGTTGCCAAAAAGCCCGCCTGATGTTTGATTTCACGACACTGAAACAAACGGTCACGGCAAAATTCTCATCGCTAAAAGATCGCACGGTCTTTCGCTACACCCTCATCGGGGTTATCAATACGGTTTTCGGCTTCAGCTTCTTTCCGTTTTTTTACTGGCTGTTTCACGATACCCTTGAAATCAATATTCTGGTCACGCTCAGCCATCTGTGCTGCGTGGCCCTGGCCTTTGTCTTACATAAATACTTTACCTTCCAGTCCGGCAACAGCATCCGTCTGGAAGGCGGAAAATTCATCATTTCCCAGTCCATTACATGGACTATTAACATTATTTTGCTTAATGCCGCTCTGAAATGGCTGGGCTGGGATCCATTTGTTTTACAAATGCTCATCTCAGTGCTTATAACTGTAGGGAATTACTTTGTTTATAAGCATTTTGTATTCCTTAAAGGCAACCGCGTCCATTAAGCTGGAACGACCTTATCCCCGAACAGGACACCATCCATGTTTCAATTATTCCCGAGCAGCCCACTCGATCAGATAAAAAAAGCCATCGGCACGCTTGCTGGCACTGTCAAAAAATCCATCGACCAGATGAGCTCGCAATCACGCATCGATTTTTCATCGGCGGCCATCTACCTCACCGCCATAGGCATGGTTAGCTGGTTGCTGCACCGCTATTTTTTCTTCACGGCCATGGGTCTCGTTCCAAACTGGAACGCCAATATTGACCCCCCGGCAGGCATCTACAATGCCATTTTGGTCAACTATGCCGTGGTTGCTTTATCTGCGGTGGGCGGGGTTGCTCTTATATGGCTATCCACCATCAGCCCCTTGTTCCGAAAACTATTTTCTTTCTTGACCGAAAAAACATGGTTCATCGTGGCCTTATCCACCACCCTTTTGTTATGCATCACCAGTGTTTCGATATCCAAAGTATTCTTTGCCGTATCATTACTGCTTTTTGTGCCCCAATTCATGGTGCACTATCATTCAACCCTGCATGATCCTGCCTGGCGCAACATCGTGCGCACAACACTCCCGTTGATATTGACGATTGTACTGGGCGCTGCCTTTTTCTGCGCTGGCAAATCATGGTATCCGATTACAATTCCTAATGATTATCTCGAGATAGAGGATGCTGCCCTTTATCCCAAGTCCGTTTCGGGCAATGCCGAACCGGTTCAATCCATCGCCAAACGTAGCGAGATTCTAGATTGCCTCATACGTCAAACCCAGAACACCAATCCCGGCAGCGATGATGCATCGAGTGAAATCTGGATTTCAAGCAAGAATGCCGGCAATTTTACCGACGCCATTAGCTTGAAAAAAATCCAGGATGCCGTCAAACAAGCCAACAAAGTTTCATCGCGCCCATGCACGCTTGATGCCCCGCTGCAAGACCTACAAAAACTCAAAACAACCTTGGTTGAAACCGGCAAATGGCAATCGGAAGCTGGACGCGCGCTCTATCATCATTCCTTCGTCTTTGTGCCGGCCATTCACGCCCTGACATACGGGCCGTTATCGCCCATGCCGCATCTATACGGCCTTGGTAACAGCCTGTTTCATGCCGGCCTCTTGGCGCTCACCGAGCCGACGATTACGGCCTACTTCAATACCTATCCGATTGCACAAGCAACGGGTCTGTTGTGCATCGTATTACTGGTCTTGTACATCACCCGCAGCATCGTTGCATCCATCGCCGCTGCCGCTGCCGCACTCGCTCTGCTTTGCAGTATTGGATATGAATTTATTTTTCTACCCCCGGGGTTCAGCCCGTTGCGCTATGCCGGCCTTACTGTTCAGGCCGCCGCCATTGTCTCCCTGTTCCGGGGCACTTCCATCATTCGCGCATTGGCATTCTTAATCAGTATCGCATTATCATTTGTATGGAACAGCGAATTCGGACTCATCGGCTTCATTAGCCAGATGCTTGCTCTGATGGCACCCACCCTGCCTTTCTCGAATATCAAACGCTTCGCACTCATTCTACTCAGCATCGCTGTGGCTGCCGCAAGCTATCTCTTCAACCAACATCTGGCTGAAGGCTTCCTGCAAGGTGTTGGTCTTGGCTTCTTTGGCTTATTTCCTTCACCGGGATTGATAGAATTCATCGTCCTATGTGCCGGCATCATAGTGACGCTCCTGCTGCTTGTTCACTCAGCGGGGCAATTTGATGGCAGCGAAGCCACTGCTCGCCTGTGCCTTATTCCTATCTGCGTCTTGCTGGTGATGAAGTACTTACTATATGCGCTGGCTGTGCACCTGCTATTTGCGCTCGTCTTCATTATTCCATTGATGCTGACCTATATCCGCTGGAACGATGCCCCCGCGACATCATCTGCCCATGCCGAACGCTTGCGTATCATGCTGGCTGCGGCTCTGGTTGTGTTTTGTTTTGGCAGAACCGTTGCCTATACCTCCAGCGCAGATGCGTTTCGCACCATCATGATTACCCCTTACGCACTGCATCAATGGGATGGCCTTGGTGAAACATTCGCAACACCCATGCCACAAGAGCCGATTACAACTCGCGTAGCCGCAATTCGCGCAGCCATAAAACCCGATGATACGTTGTTAATTCTTTCTCCTTTTGATCATCTATTATCCTTTTATATAAATCCAAAACGCTTCTGTGCGCATTTTGAAATTACCGTCAATCCCATTACCTATCCGATGGTCCAGTCGATTATTGATTGCGCACAAGCCACACCACAAACTTTGATTGTCTACGATTCCGCCGAAGCCATGCCATGCCCCAACGGTATCTATGCGGATTATATCGATAGCCGTTCTTGTGAGCTAAAGCGCAAGCTAAAACAAAATTCGGTTACCATTCTCAAGGCTCTTGAATCCACCTATACAGCCGTCAGCACATCTGGTTCACTTACTTTCTATCGCCACAAATAAGCACATCAGGGGCTTTTCATGCACGCCATCCCGCGCCTCATCACATGGCTCTTTGTGACGGCATTAATTGGTGTATGCATCTGGCAATGGCATACCATTGCCATCATGCCGGATGAAATCGCTATCCGCATTCAAGCAGGGCGCTATCTTCAAGACCATGGAACATGCTTTGGTCTTTATGCCTTATGCGCTGATCGCGTTCTACCCGTTCCATTGATTTTGGCTCCTGCGGCATGGTTGTTATCAATGGGTGATTTATCCTTTTCATCCGCCTTGCTGCGCCTGATCTCGATTGTATCGCTGGGCATGTGTCTGGCAACCGCCGCTTTCTACGCCACAACTGGTCGCAATAAAATGTCAGTGCTGTGGCTACCTGCTGCCTTGATGGGTGTATCGGCATCCACCCTTGTCTATTTCCGATTTGAAACGTTTATTACCTTCAACCTGACCTTCATCGTGCTTGGCCTTTTGTGTTTGCACTATCATGCGCCACGCATTATTCGCGCTGTCGTTGCGGCCACCTTGTTATTTAGCCTGCTATGCATGGCCTATACCCACCCCGAAGCCCAATTATTTATCCCCGTCAATGCCTACATCACCTACCGCCTTCTGGTCGGCACGGCAGTTAAACCATTGATCATCGCGGCTTTTGCACTGCTCTTTGGCTACATCGGATATACGTGCTTTGCGTTTTTCCAGCTCTCGTGCAAATCCTATCCGGGCATTGAAGCGTTCTGGAACCAAATGGTATCCGATCCATCCAACCTTCAACTTGCTCTGCTTCCTGAATATCTGCTTCAAAAATTCAATACCTTCGTAAAACCCTTCCTCTATCAAGATAGCTATACCATCAATTATCTGCCTGGCCTGTCAGCTGATGTGCTTGCACAGCCCGACATCACACAGATCAATACGGCAGTGCAAGCCGCGCTCGGCCTGATAATGGCTGCGGGTCTTGCTGTATCTGCAATGCTTGGATGGTCATGGATGCAATCCATCGTCATCAAAAAAGATGCGGCTGCAGCACCCTGTTTTGACCGCACCATTGTCTTCGCCCTGATTTTCTTTCCGACAGTTTTCTATTTCTTCTACGACGCCAATTTATATTTTTATCGTACCCATTTTTTAAATTTCCTGTTTGTATTCTCGCTCGCCATTGGCCTTTCAAACTGCGCGGGCCGGATCACACATTATTTAACGCTGCTGATTGGCGTACTCATTATCGCGCTCACCTTTCATACTCATAACCTCAATGAACAGCATTTCGTTCCCAAACTGAAGGAATATGAAGGCCCCTCCACATCCTTGTACAGTAAATGGATTCTCAGCCCGGATGAGGTGCTTACCTTTGCCACAAACACCTGCGGTATTGATGTCACCCAAGGCGGCGGCATCGTCAGCGATTACGCCCATAGCGTTGCAAAACCTTATTACCGGGTCTACCCCATGACCTATCTCAGCCTGCAAATGAGTCTTGCAGGCATCAAAGCTCCCGAGGCCATCCGCATATTAAAACCCAATTACGTGCTTGGACGTTGCACCGAAATGGAACAAAGTGGCCTTGGCTGGCCGGCCGATCAACGCCTGAAAGATATGTGCTGCACCAAGCTATCGGTACCTCGCACTAAATAACCGCTATCGTAATATAGCGGTACGGAAATATGGCGAATGTCCCTGCGGATCGCGGTCAAAGAAAATCCACCAATCACAATCCGCACATAATTTGGCCAGCGGACTATTGGGGTCATCATATAAATCGCATAGTTCATCATAAGCCTGCTTAAGCGTATGCGTGCGGATATCAGGCATCCAGCTCACATCATGGTCATGCGCATAAACAATCATCGCGCAGCATGGCGCAATTTTACCCGACGGCAATACATAAGTCTGAATATCGCAATCTACGCGCTTGCGCGGCTTAGCCAGCAAATTGCGATAACGGAAAGTATCAAAATATTCGGCATTGAAATGGACGCGGTCAACCCCATGCGCCTTCCAGAACGCTTCAAATTCCGGCTGCATATGGAACGTTGTGCGGAATAAGGTACAACCGATTTCGATTTCCAGATCGGGAAATTCGGCACGGCGACTGTTCAAATACGCCAACGCATCCAGAATAATCTGGAATTTCCCGCCTCTGCGAATACGCTCATAATGCGATGCATCAATGGCATCGCAGCTGATGCGGAACGCACGCAAACCAATGGTCAGCAATTCATCCAGCAATTTGGGCGTATATAACTGCCCATGACTCAATACCTGCGGCTTCAATCCGCGTCCAATCGCATAACGCAAATGATCCAGCACATTGGGGTCTAAAAAAATATCGCCAGTGGAAGCAATATAAATGTGCGAGCCAGGCGGATAATCATCCATCGCCTTGCGCACCAAGGCTGCATCCAGCAATTTGGCCTTTTTTACTGCCTGCGGACCATTGAAATGGCACATCACACAAGACAGGTTACATAATTCATTCGTAGTGATTGCGCCCGGCGTAAAATTGGGCACGCGGCGTGCCTTGGCTTTAAATGGCGCACGCGTCATGGCGGGCAAATCAATACCGGTATCGGCGGGCTGCAAGCTGTGCTTGGGCTTGGCCTTCACATTGGATATTTTTTCTGGCTCAACAACAAATGGCAGCTTCAAAAAGTCCATACATCATCCCGCAGTCAGGTTAATCGAGTAACCTTCACTTTAAGGGATGCCAAAGCCCAAGTCTTTTGTGAAATAGAGGCACGAATCACTGCGCAATGGGGGATTCACGCGCGACCACCGCCGCTCTACTATTGCGTTATCCCCATCACCCTGAAGGGGTTAAGACAGGAATTCGGCCATGGCCACCAAGGATACCATTTATAATCCGGTTTTGCCGTATTGCCTGCGCAATCTGGCTGGATTCACCCTTCCTGAATTCATGCTGCTGGATATTGGTGCCAGCGGCGGCATTGAACTGCACTGGCAAACCTTGGGCGATAAACTAAATGCCATTGGCTTTGATGTGATTGTGGAAGAAGTCGCCCGTCTAAACGCCGAAAATAAAAATCCGCGCGTAAAATATGAAAACTATTTTGTCGGCTTTGAAGGCTATGAAGCCCTGTTACCCAAAAGCCTGTTTGATAATCCGGTGGCTTCCCGCACCAACGATCCACAAAAACGCACCAGCTATGAACGCGCCTGGAAGGCGATGAACATTAATTACATCGACACCTATTTTAATAATAACAAAAAAACATCGCTGACCGAGCAACGCATTTCAATCGATGCCTATACAAAGCAACACGCCATCACCGATGTCGACTTCATCAAGATTGATACCGACGGTCATGATTACGAAGTGTTACTGGGCGCGGAGCAAACCCTGCGCCGCAGCGTGCTTGGCGCCGCAATTGAAGTACCGTTTCACGGGCCTGCCCACCCGCACGCCAATGTGTTTTGTAATATTGACCGCTTCATGCGCGATTGTGGCTTCTCGCTTTATATTCTTGATAGCTATCCATGTAGCAAAGGCGCACTACCCGCACAATTCACCTACAAACTTCCTGCGCAAACCACCAAGGGTCAATTGCTCTGGGGCGATGCGGTATATTTCCGCGATGCCGGTGATCCGGACTATGCCGCCAAATGGAATTTTGAACTAACCACCGACCGTCTGCATAAACTCTGCTGCTTCATGGAAATCATGGGGCTGAGCGATTGCGCCGCAGAAATTCTGGTGCGCTTGCGCGAGGCGACCCCGCACAAGCAAGCCTACACTGCTATGCTCGATTTATTGGTACGCGGGTTTGCACGTACCACGCTAAGTTATGATATGTACATCAAAGCCTTTGATGAAGACCCCACGCGGCTTTACCCGCCATAACCCCTTATAAATCCGCTCTTTCTTGATACTGGTTGAAAGTATTTTGGCTGCCTACACTGCTGCCAGATTTAAACATATTTTTTAAACCATTATGCCGGACGATCAATTAACCCAATCATTTGCACTTGCCGGGCGGCAAGTATTTCCAAAGGAACATGCCTTCACACTTGGCATGATCAAGCATACGCCCGGCGCTGTCGATGCGCTGCGTGATATATTCAATTCCGACTTTCCGGTACAAAAGAAAAGCGACATCTCCACCGCACTGCATGGACTGGACGCGTTCATCCGTGATGCAAAACTTGATGCGCGCATAAAAACTCTTGCCGATTTTTCAGAAAGCGATTTGCTCGCTTACATTCAATCCATTCCGGCCGAACGCAAACACAAACGCGAACGCGACCGCAATACGCTGCGTTATTTTTTCACCCAGATGGTGGAGCGCGGGGTCATTACCGCTGCACAACATCCCGTGCCACTGTATGTTGGCCGCAGAAAAGCCAAGGTAAACCTTGATGCGTTTTGGGGCGAGGTGGGCAGCGCTGGCCATCAGGCAATGGTTGATTTTTTCAATATCAAACACCCGAACTGGAATAATCTCAAACTCACCAGAGCCCAGCGCGGCCGCCTGCATTATGTCACAACAGCCGCAAATTTTGTATCCTATGCAAAGCGACACGGCATCACGCGCGCAGAAGATATCACACTTGAATTTGCCAAAACATATTCCATGACCCTCAAGCAAGGTCGCCGCAAAACCAGTGAACGCCGCCAAACCCAGACCTTGATGCGACATATTTTTGAACATCGCATCGCCGCGAATGTTCATGAAGCACCCAATCCATTTCCAAGCAATATGGATCATCCGCAAAAGCCGGAACTGATGATTATCAACCCTGTCTATCTTGCCCAAGGCAGCGATGCTGCACATGGCGCCGACTCACTTGTAACTGATAAGGTAAAACACTATCTAACCGAAAAGGGTCGGCAAAGCGTACAAAACATTCCCGGCATAGATCAGTTCTGCTTCTGGCTGGTGCATTGGCGAGGCCTGACCCAACTTGAACAGATTACCCGCGACCATGTCCTGGATTACTGGGGACACATCCTCAGCACTTATACAGAACGCACGGCGAAGAATTATTTCACGCCCATCCTCGATTTCCTGCGTCACCTCGGTCATCCGATAGATAAAACAATTCATATCGACAAACGCAAACGCGTAAAAAAACCATCGCCCTTTGCAAATGTGCATTTTCTGGACATCTGGCGTTATTACCGCAAGCAGCACCCCTCACTCATTAAGCGTGGCACACGCAGCATGACGCAGCATTACGTGCTCGAACAACTCGCCAACCTCGTCTTCAAAGATCAGTTACACACAGCTGTGTTTGTTGAATATTACGGGCGGTGCAAAATACCGCCTGCCGAACTGGTTCCTGGCTACGTACTCAAATTGCATCATGCTCCGGGCAGCCGTTCGGAAATTGGCGGCAGCTATATGAAAGCGGGGGAAGCGGCCGGCCTCACGATTATGCTGGAAGGCAAACAGCATTTGACTAAAGAGTTTGTCGATTTACTCCGCGCACCAGACAGGGGCATTTTCCAATGGTCCGCATCTGTGCAGGCCGAACAAAAGCGCCGTCTGCAACCACAAATCAAACGCCTTAACCGCAAATTCAAAGCCGGCAACCAATTGGGCTAACGCAGCTTGGTAAGATCCAGCTGCATCACCTCAAAAGCGATACCATTCGATTGATATTGGCGCTGTTCCATGACTTCGCCGCGCAACCCCAGTTCCATCAAAGTTTTTTTCGCACGCATGATGGTGCTTGGCGTTTCTGCAAATAGATAAAGTCGTGCATGATCAGTGTGCTTAATATCACGGCGTATCAACTCATAGGTATGATGATCGAGCTTGGGCAGATATTCCGATACCAATCCCCACTCACTCCACATATGGGACGCAGCCCCCATCTCCATATAGGCCGCGCCAGCACGCTCATGCACATCATACCAGACATAACTTTTCCGGCTGGGGTCTTGCGCATCCACCTGCGCCATCCATTCAAGTACCGTTTTGAAATTGGCCTCGCGGCCAATAGCGGCCAGTTGGTTAGGGAAAATGGGTGTTGCCGATCCATAATTGGCGCAGAATAAAACAACCAACACACCCGCCAATCTGCCCACCGGGTATTTTGCCGCTATCACCAACACGACCACACATAACGCCGCCACAGCAATTTCCGCTGCATAGGTAGGGCTTTGCGCCCATTGCTGCAAGACAGGCGCCGGCTGATTAAGCCCCGCCACAATTTGCAACGAACAACAGGCAAACAATCCTATCACCACCCATTGTATGTGAACCGGCACATCACGCAGCAAGCCAACCATCACTGCGCCCAACAGCATGAATGAAAGTGGCGAAATGAAATTGAGATAAAACCCGTTGCTCAGGGTTTCTTGATGTCTGAAATATTGCAATCCAACATATGCACTATACGCAATGATACTGCCCAGCACCAAACACAGCACGGCGCGTCCGCGCCATTCACTTAATGCAAAACCCGCTTCACGCTTTATCAGCACAATACCGGCAACAATACCCGCCGGCACAAGGATAACAGGCATCACCAACCACATACCCACTGCCTTCCAATCACCAATTACCACGCGGATTTCATTAATAAAGACCAAAGCTCGGCGCACCACATTGCGCAGATAAAATCCGTCTCCATTCATCACTACTATGTCAAAACCCGCACAGCATGCAGCAGCGGTCATAAATCCCGCCGCCATCCACATCATGGCACGCATGGGTTGCTTATCTGTCAAACAAAGCCCGAATAGAAACGGCAATACCACCACCGTCAATATCGCCGTGGATATCATGCACAGCGCCCACACCCCCGCCAACGCATACATGCTACACACATAACGCCCCTGCCTTGCATCCATGTCTTGTTCTCGCGCACCGGCGCTTACCGCGCATGCCGCAGTCAGCAGCAGATATAACATCACACGGCCATCAGTATAATCTGCACCAATCGCCATCAATACATAACGCGAACAGGTAAAGGCGATCACACAGATTAGCGCTGATTGCAGATTGAATAATTTGCGTACTATGGTCAGCATGCAAAGCGCACTTAAAAACAACGTGACCGTTTTAATAATCACATTGCCAATAACTGGCCCTGCAAGATGATAGGCCAGTGCATTAGGCATAATAAAAGGCAACAAATCCCCCGCATGCGCAAAGGGGAAAATAGCACGGTAGTGCGCCGGGTGAAGAAACCATCCGATGTAAACCGCAGGATCCACAAAGGAGACAGGCGTAAATATCCATTCGGGCGACAGCGCCAATAACAACGCGACCCAAATAAGCAATAAGCCAACCGGCCATTGGCGCTGAACAAAGGAAGAATGAAAAAAAATTTGCGGAATAATCACGGGGTTAGCTGGTCAAAAGGGTTGTATGCTTGGCTGTATCCATCGACCCCGCCAATTGCATGCGCACATATACCAGACCACCGATATATGAAAAGCACTATCTAATAATAACCCCAACTGAAATGGCTTTTTAATAAAAATCCCTATTCCAGAAGATAATAAGCCTAGGCTATGGTCAGTAACCACCCCGCCCATCATATCAAAATGATACGAATGATCTAAGGAGCCTGCCACATGAAACGCATTCACCTTTTTCTGTGCGCGATGCTTACTTTATGTCTTTTCACGCTTCATCCAACTCCTGCCCGTGCTGACTGGCCTTCATGGGAAGATGTACTGAAAAAAATCGCCCCGCTGATGAGCATGAACGGCGATCAGGTGGAAGCCGCCATCTTTGCTGTGAAACACCCGAGCTGCGCTGCCACCATTGTCTCCTACACAGCCGCGCAGGATTATTCACTGGTTGGCTTTATTGGTGTTTTGAAAGTCACTAAACTACAAAGCTTGCCTAACATCATTCCCATCAATGGTGGCAACTGCAAACAAACCCAACCCATCCGCAGAGCCTATGAATTCATCGATAAAAAGGGCGATGACTATCTGGGCAAAAGCACCGCTGATTTCTTCCGCAATTTGCTGAGCAACCAGATTAACGAAGGCAAAGCCGCCATTGACGAACAGATTGCCGCCATCCCCTATATTGGCCCCATTCTGACCAACTGGGATTGCGAATGCGATGCGGCCTTCGACAGCAATTTTCCAACCGAACAACTGGTGAATGACACGGTGGGTATTGCTATCTCTATTATTTCTTCTGTAAAGGAAGGCAGCTATGGCGAAGCCTTGGGTAAAATGGTTACCAAACTGGGGCCAGATATCGCCTGTAAAATCGGCGAGGAATATAGCGGCGTCGGCAGCATTCCGGTGGTCAGTGATATCGCGCATTCCGCTTGCTCCAAACTGGCTGGCAAGGTGATCGGCTGGGTCGTATCTGGCGCGGGCACGCTCGCCGAAATGACAGGGCTGATTGGCGGCGACCACATTCCGTTTGATCAATATTACAAACAAATGTTTACGCCAGAACTGGCCAAAGACGGTTTTATGGAGCTGGCCAATACCCTCTATCAAAAATGCTACGACTATTTCGAGCCCACTAATCTATCGGCCAATAATTCCAAAAAAGTCTGCACCATTTTACGTGACCGCTATGTGTACGAATCTCTTGGCAAAATTGAATGGCAGGCATTTCAGGCCGACCGCACGCCTTACTATAACAAGAATATGAAGCCGATGGCGGTGGAAGCATCCATGCTGGGTGAGACCGAGTTCGAAGCCAAAAAACTGGTGGCCAAAGCCAATTGTAAAACCTATTTCAACACCATGTATCCAAAGGCGGCGAATTATTCGCTGGCCTATGGCGGCGAAAAAATTGACGAAATCTGCGATAACTTCACCACGTTTTATAAAAACATGGGCGCCAGCAACCGCATGGATGTTGACCGCCTCAAAGCGCAAAATAGTTACTTCAATGAAGTATATGGCAAACTATCACCCCTATGCGCCAAGGGCGAACGCAACGAGTTGAAGTGTCAGGATGGACCGGCACTTTCCCAATGCCAGTCGTATTTTCCTAAAGCCTGCACCAATGCAGGTGAAAAAATATTCGCATGGCTGGGCGGCAAGGAAATTCCATGCTGCGTGGGCGGCGGCACCAGCGACAGCACCTATAAAATGAACATCGAAGTTGCCAAAAAACGCGCTGATGAAAGCGGCGGCTATTGTCAAATCGCCAAAGATGACCCGCTGCATGTCTTCTGCACGCTGGAAGATGCGTATAAAAAATGCCTCAACAAAACCGGCAATCTGGATTGCAGCAATGCAACCAAATCCGGGCTTGGTACTGCCACCAGCGTATGCTGCACATTCGATCCCGATAAACTCAGCGATAATAGTGGCGCAATGCTGATTAAATCCATCGTCGATGAGATAAATGGCAAGCAAGCGAATAACTGCACCGTGGGCGGCAACGGCTATACCAAGTTTGGCGATAAATCTACCCTTGGCAAAGACCCGCTGGTTGCCACGTGCTGCGACGTGCAGGCCTGTCAGGCCCGCCTTGCCGCAGATGCCTATGTCAAAACCGGCAAGTTCAATATGGCGGATACGGTTTGCAAAATCGGCCCCACCGGTTATGTCACTGCGCCATGCTGTCAAAAAGCCGTGTTCTGTGAAACACCTAAAGACCCTTACGATCCTTCCAAACGCAGTAAGGATGATTTGGAAAAAGCCGCCAAGGCCGTTGCTGAATCCAATGGCAACTGCTCGTTTGGCAAAACCAAAGACGGCAAAGAAGACCTGTTCAAGGTCGTGTGCAAAACCCAGACCAGCGGCAAAGCCTGTTATGATACGATTGGCCGCTCCACATGGTCGGGTTGCCAATACACTGATAGTGGTTATGTCAGCCAACCATGCTGCAGCCTCTCGCATGAAGCGTATTCTGCCAAAGCCAGTGCTGATGATTTGAAAAAACAAGCCAACAAGCCGCTTGATCCATCAAAGGCGCAAAAGGTAATCAGCATGGCTGATGATAAATCCGATAAGCCTGCTCGCAAAGGCGCACGCGTGACTTCCAGCGGCGGACAAAAACTTGTCTCCATCAAACTACTCAGCCAGAAACCACAAGGCGGGGTTAATCCCTTTAACATGGCTGATGTGAAGGGCAAGATTGGCGGAGAACCGTCTGATAAGCGCGCCATCGCCGATGACACCCCCATCCACAAGGAACAGCCTGACCACGCCCCTGCACCTTCCGCGCATGAACCACCCACGCCGAACAAATCCCCCGGCAGCTCTCCCGATATCGGCATCCGCAGAAGCATGGGCGCCGCGCCGGTGGATAAAGCGCCCTCAGGCTTTAGCTGTGCTGGCAAACCCAATGGCAATTACTGCAAAGACATCCATACGCTGGTCTTCTGCTACCACGATGCCATTGCAACGACACAGCCCTGCCCATCTGGCTGTGATGCAACAACTAAATCGTGTAACGCCTACAAACCCTAAGTGAACCGTAATAGCCATAGACAGCCTCGGTTCAAGTATTTAGGTTTTACTGGTATCTGCACTACTACCAGCCGGAGGCTTCGCATGCGCGCTCATCATTTTTTGCAAATATTGGTTTTTGGTTTTTTTGCTCTTGCCGTTCAACCGGTCACCGCAGCTGAAACCCTTGCACCAACCGATACTGCTGGCCCCACCATCAACATCAGCAAAATCAGCTTCAAGAATATTCATCCAGATGTGAATGGCTACCAACTCCTTTGCCATGTTTCGAGCCATGATTATAAGTCGATGAATGACAGTGAAATTATGGCAATGGTGGGATACACCCTTGCGAGAGCAACCATGGAAGATAAAACATATTTTAGCAGCGATCCGTCCCGCCGCAAATCAAGTGAAATATCTGGACTCAAATTGCCAACAACCATTGGCGGCATCGGCGGAAATATAGTCACCAAGCAGGACTTACTTAAAGCGAAGTCATGGGTATGCCTAACGCACTATTATACCAAAAGCGCGATTGGTGTCTTTGACACCGCCGGCAAATACTTGCCCGGCCAGGTCACATCAGATAGCACCCCTGTTATATACGGTAAATTCTGATTTATCTGATGATGAAATTTGCATGGGCCATTGTTGCGATATGGGCAAGCCTGATGGGTCAGGCTCATGCCAATGCACCTGACACAATCCATGCAGGCAACATCAACATCACAGGTGCTGCGCCGCTCTTCCTGCTTGATAATGGCACGATTGATGCGGGCAATATCAACATCACAGGCACAGCGCCAACCTTCCTGCTTGATAACGGCACCATTGATGCGGGCAATATCAACATCACAGGCACTGCGCCAACCTTCCTGCTTGATAACGGCACCATTGATGCGGGCAATATCAACATCACAGGCACTGCGCCAACCTTCTTGCTTGATAACGGTACAATTGATGCAGGCAACATCAACATCACAGGCACTGCGCCAACCTTCTTGCTTGATAACGGCACGATTGATGCGGGCAACATCAGCATCACAGGCACTGCGCCAACCTTCCTGCTTGATAACGGCACCATTGATGCGGGCAATATCAACATAACTGGTGTAACGCCCCCGCCAACTGCCACGCAACCAACCACTAAACCGCCCACTGTGCAAACCACAACGTCTACGCCAAAACCAGCAGCACAAAAGCGCACTGATAAACGCGTGTTATCCATCACCTTGCTATCAGCAAGAAAGCTTAGCGGTACTAATCCGTTTGGCGTAAAGGATGTCAGCGCTTTAGATAACCCATCCCCATCCACTGCTTCACCAACGCCATCTCCTCAAACTGAAACGCCGCCTGTACCATCTCCGTCTGCTGCATCTTCGCCCACACCTGCACCAACACCTTCTCCTGCTCCATCACTTCGCACTATTTCGCCATCAGCCTTCAGTTGCTCTGGCAAACCTGACGGCAATTATTGCAAAGACACCAACACTTCGGTCTTCTGCTACCATGGGGTGATTGCAAATACACAGCCCTGCACATCGGGTTGCGATGCCACCACCCAGACGTGCAACACCTATAAACCTTAAAAGCTGTGATAAATAATCCGCGAGCATGATTAAACGGCCTGGAATGGCTGTAAAATCACATAAAACGCTTGCAAAATGTGGCCTGATTGTGAAAATGACAGGCATCAAAAACATCCCGTTACGCACCTTTCCATGGCCAATTGCCTTCATCTTCTTTCGCGCTGCTTGCTGGTCATGGCATTCCTGATGACCGGCCATGCTGCGCTTGCCATGGGCGACCGCGATGAGCTGGAGATTTCAGCAAAAAAACATGCCGAGCCCGTCGTGCAAAATCCTGCGCTTGCCAATATTCGTTCGCGCGATATGCGCGTGGTTGACATCAAACTTTTGCAAATGCGTCCAACAGCTGGTGTTGGCGCAGGCAGCATCCTACCCTTCAGCATCCGCGATGTACGCGACACCATTGACCCCGAACGCCGCGTGGCCGCTGCAAGTGCAACAACTACCCCCGCCACATCCACATCTACAACACCCACACCGACATCCACCATTACCTGCCCCGATGGCACGCAATTCCCAACTGCTGGCACGTTCAACTCATCAATTGTATTTAATCTGCCTAGTGGTAGCGGCGCATGCTCCCTTACTGCTGGCCCGACCACCTCTGGTAATTCCGTATTCGTCGTCAATGCATTCACATCGGTTTCTGCCACTATTACCGGCGTCAATGGCTGGACTGTGAACCTGTCATCGGTAGCAGCAAATTTTGCTATCCCCGCCTTTACGATTATTCAGGTCAGCAAGGCTGGCGTGACCTACCGCATGACACTCGATACGCGCAGCGCTTTGGCATTTAGCGGCGGCAACATCACCATTTCCAACTTCACACGGCTTTAACCCAAGGAGAGCATGCGATGAACAAATCCACCCTGCTTCTTACTGCACTTGTACTGGCACTCATGGCCGTGCCGTCAGCTGATGCGCGCGAATTCCGCGAAATGCGTCAAATTAAAACGCCATTGAGCACCGAACAATTCCAAAAGGGTGAAGAAGGTTCCGCGCCGGTTACGCAACCCGTTAAAATTGATGATGCGCTTATCCGCTCTGCCATTGAAAGCCTCTTTAACAGCTGGGGCACCAGCGATGTGGAACGTTATCTGGCGGATAAATTCCCCAATCGCAATCAACTGCTCAATGCGTTCAGCACACATGTGCCGATGGATGCGCGTCTTGAAATTCGCGGTATTCGTGCCGTGCGCGTGTTGTCGCAACACACCCGTGAAGACCATTTAGTTAGCATCGTCAGTGCCGAAGTAGAAACCGATGTCCGCTACCAAGACCCGACGCTTGGCCTGCAACGTCTGCGCGGCACGGGTGAATATGTGTTCGAACTGGTTACCAAGGCAATTTAATCCGGTATGAACTCACGCGCTTTCCTCTTTGCTGCTCTGCTACTCACCACGTCTTCGGCCTTTGCCGAAGAAGGCGAAACACCATGGCGTGCCAGTGGTGATATCAGCCTTGATTACTCCAATTACCAGTACAGCGGCGCGTTAGCTGGAAGCCCTTATAATTTTACCGGCAATCAATGGTTCTCCACGCTGAACTCCACTTTTAACAAAAGCCTTTCCAATTACGAAAGTCTGGGTGGCCGTTTTACGGGTCTGGTTAACCGCTCCGATTACCGCAGCCAGTATAAAAATGCTTCCGTTGAACAATTCTCGTTCAACTATGAAAAAGGCGATGCCGCCATTCCGTTTGCCCTTGATGGCGGGGATATCTACGCATCCTTTTCGCCGCGCAGCTTGCAAAGCCCACTTAAAGGCGCGGCGCTGGAACTCCAACCCACCAGCAACGGCGCCTGGCGTCATTCGGTCGCATTGGTCAGCGGTTTTGACCAAGGCATCTATCGCCAGATCAATTTTGATAAAAGCGTTTTTGCGGGCGCATCATGGCTGATGGAAAACGAGGCTTATGGCTCGGTGCTTCTGAATAACGTCTATAACTACAAGCGTCCGGATTCCGCCATCAGCACTGTTGCCTTACAGCAAAACGTCACCACCGTTGCCGGTGAAACCGAATTCAATATTGCCGGGCAAACCCTCAATGCGGAAACCGAAATTGGCACATTAGTCGGCGACCTTGCCGGCAGCACTCCTACCACCACACGCAAAGACAAACTTGATAGCGGCTTCTTCGCGCGCCTTGATGGCAGCAGCAAAATCCCCCTGACCTACAGCATCGAATTTGAACGCAACGGCGCGCATTATGCTCCCGCAGGCGCAGTCGTCACCTCCAATCAAAGCCGCCTTGAAAGCAATCTGGGCTGGCGCTTTGCCGATGGCCTGCGCTTATCGGGTCGTCACTCGCGCATTGAAACCAATTTTGAAACCAGCAATCCCCTTTGGCAGCATGATTACAGTGCGCGCTTATCAGGCCCATTCGGCTTTGGATTTGTCAGCGGCCTGACAGGCACCATTGACGGCACCATGACCGAAACCAAAGATGCAGCGGAAACCAACCGCACCCGCAGCTATGTCTCCGGCCTTAGCCTTGCCAAAACGCTGGATGAATCATGGACTGCGCGTTACGGCTTTCGCTGGCGGCAAAACCGCAATCAGATTTCAGGCAACATTTCCAATGCACAGGATCACAGCTTCGGCCTTGATAATAACTGGAGCTTTGATAACTGGAACGGCGCCTTCAGCCCGGGCTTTGTGCTAACCGAAAGTTATGACAACACCCGCAGTGATTTCCAGATTGGCCCGCAATTCTCGGCGAGCGCAGCCAATGGCGGCCATGCATTAAACGTCAGCTATCAATTACGCCAGATTGACCAGAAATTGCCCGTCACCGGCATCTTCACCCAAAGCGCGACCGCGCGCTACAGCTACACTGTCGATGAACACAACATCTCGGTCTCGGGTGATTATTTCCACCGTAACCCCGATGGCGCGCTTTATACCGATGCATGGCGCACCGGCGTGACCTATACCTATAACTTTGATTTTGGCGGCGAAGAAACTGCCACGCCAACCCAAACCGCGTCCATTTCCGGTGCGGATGATACGTTGCTCAAACCAACCCTTGGCATCACGCTGGGCAAATGGCGCGAAAACCTGACCGAGAATAATCTTGGCACGCCCAGCCAAAGCGGTGAACTTTACACGCTCAGCGATAAACCCTTCTCACGCATCAATCTGCGCCAACAACTTGCCTACCGCTTTGATAATGGCAAGCTGACCAAACACGGCGTGATTTTTGAACCCGATAGCGAAGATCCATCGTCGCTGGCGCGTGACTATCAATCGGTTCTCTCTGAACTTATCCGCAAATATGGCCGCCCCAGCGCGACCTATGATACCGGTGACTTCAGCTTAAATCTGGCCGAAGACATTGCCTCGGGCCGCTTCCGCCGCCTTGCTGAATGGAAGAAGAATGACCGCGTCCTGCGCTTTGGCTTGCCACGCCAATTAAACAATTCCATACGTTTTGAACTGGTTGGCGCCGACAGCTTTGCTTCGCCAAACAACCCGCTTTGGGGCCTGAAGTAAGCCCAACTTGACAAGCTTCGGCTGTGCGCTCATTTTTATCCTATATTTTAGGAGTATATACATGACCGCAGATATTATTCATTTGCATCTTCGCCGCGTCGAACGCCGCTTGGCCCGCCCCGCCGAAGAACGCTACGCCGAACTTCAAGCCTACGCCGCCAAATCGCTAGATGATACGGGCGGCCTGCGCTCAACTGATAAACTGGCTCATTTATTCGGCGGCGCGCGTATACCCACCACCTATTTGCATGTGCCCGGCGCGCGCCCACTCGAACTTCGCGTTTGGTAACGCGGCCTGTTTATAAAATCGCTTCCAGCTTATCAAACGATCCCGTCCATCCCATGGTCATGCCAGTCTTGGCTTGAATAAACACACTAATTTCCTCCGCTGTTGCGGTTTCACATGGCGTCCACGTAATGGTCACGCGGGTTTGCTGCGGCCCTTCGGATGCAAAAGTGATTGTGGTATGCATGGTTTCTGGCCATGTGGGCGCCATGGGGTGACGCGAGATATTTTCCTGTGCATCACAAAATTGCTGCGAATAAATCAGGCAATCCGGCTTGCGAATGGTGTGATACATCGCACGCCCATACATCGTCACGCCTTGCTTGTTAAACATTTTATAAAATGAACTTTTTCCTTCGCGGATATCCGCACGGATAAACTCCATCTCGAAGCCAGTTGGCGGCGTCCAGCGCACCACATGCTTGGGGTCGGTCCACATATCGAAAATGGTTTCAATGGGCGCATTAAAACTGCGGTTAATCACAAACACTTCTTTGCCTGCACGCTGTTTATCCAGATATTCGCCCAGACGGTCCCATGTCGCATTCCCGCCAGCTTTCTTGATAAAGACCGCAATCTCGGCGGCTTTTTCTGCGCTCTCAAAGGTCATGGTAAAATCCATGGTGGTTTTGCCCTTGGCCTCAGAAAACAAAACGGTCACACGGAACAACGCGGGCTGCGTGTCATTCGCGCCGTGGTCATAGACCATTTTTTTGTGATGTTCGACTTCGATATAGGTTGTCTTGTTGGGGTAATCTACGCCATCGGGGCCATGCATGGTATAATTCCAATGCCCGCCCGTGCGTACATCTTTGCTATGGCTGGTGATGGTAAAGCCACGCGGCCCCCACCATTGCGCGACTTGTTCAGGCTCTACCCATGCATCCCATACCGCTTTTACTGGCGCATCGTAGACACGTACTAACTTAAGCTCATTAGATTGTGCAGATGCCTTCTTATTTGCTGCGGTCATGACGTTTTCCTTTCGCAATTTTTTTCTTGGTGACACTTTTCAAATACACTTCCAACCGATCAAAACTTGCTTCCCAATAGACGCGGTATTCTTCCATCCAATCGGCGGCATCTTTTAATGGCTTGCCATTCAACTTGCATGGTCGCCATTGGGCATCACGGCTTTTGGTAACAAGCCCGGCTTTTTCCAGCACCTTGATATGCTTGGTCACCGCCGGAAGGCTCATATCCTTCAAAAACGGTTTGGCGAGGTCACTGATATTCGCTTCCCCCAATGATAGCCGCGCCAGCATCGCGCGGCGCGTAGGGTCGGCTAATGCCGCAAACGTCTGGGTCAGATGGTCTTGCATATTATACCGTTTAGTTAATTAACTAATTGGTTAAATATATGCGCACAACCCGTTTTCGTCAAG
Organism: Alphaproteobacteria bacterium; assembly: GCA_041917755.1. Lineage (GTDB taxonomy): Bacteria > Pseudomonadota > Alphaproteobacteria > UBA9219 > RGZA01 > RGZA01. The sequence continues at coordinate 66,007 of JAYRWY010000007.1, read as the reverse complement.
GCATAAAAAACCCCGCAAAACGCGGGGTTTTTCACAAATCGATACGTCTTGAATTACGAGGCTAAGCGCAGGGATTGCTCGGCGCTGGCACGCAGTTCAGCCTGCAAATAATCCGCCAGTTTTTGAATGGCGAAAATACCGGCTTCTTTTTCGGCCTGCGGGTTGTAATTGGTGTTGGTGTTGATGTCATAAACATACACCTTACCCGCTGCATCACGAATGAATTCAACGCCCGCAACACTAATGCGGTTTTCCGCCAGGAACGCTTCCAGCTTTCCAACAATCGGATCACTGAAATTCTTTTCAATTTGGAATAAACCGGCAGCAGCCGTGACCGCACATACTTCACCAGCTGGCGCAGGGGTATCAATGCGGCATGCCTCGGCTGGGCATAATTCAAAGCCTTGGCTGGTATCCACCTTCACGGCATAGACAAACTTGCTGCCGATGAATTCAAGGCGGTGAATGAATGGCTGCGGGGCCTTCACATATTCTTGCAGCAACATGATATCATCTTGCGAACCTGAATAATCCGGATGCTTGAGATAGTCTTCCAGCACCTTATGGGATTGAATAAGTTGAATGCCGATGCCTTTACCGCCGCAATTGGGCTTGAGGATGAAGGGCGCTTTAAACGCCTTGGATTTTTCAAGAATATCAGCCTTGCCAAAGCATGCCACGGTCTTTGGAACGGTGATGCCGGCTTGTTGCAAACGGATATATTGCTCCGCCTTGCTGATTTCCATGCGCAAGACATTGGATGGATTGATGACGCGCGCACCGTTTACTTCCAACCACGCTAAAATGGTTGCGGAGAAATCCGAAGCATGCGGATGATTGCGGGTATAAGATGACGCGCTGGTTTTATTAAAGTACACACCGGGCGCTGGCTTTTGCGTAAGGTCAATTCCGCCGCCATCTAGAAAGATGCTTTCATGCGCAATGCCGCGTTCGTCGAGCACCTTGCGGATTGGATCAAACCACTGGTCATTTTCGTGAAGAACGTAAACTTTACCTTGCGATGGTGCTGCACTCATATGCTCTCTCCTGTCTAATCTCTATTTCTTCTACCACAAACTATTATCCGGCTGCCAATACCCGTTGCGGACGGGCGTATTCCTGGACTTTTGGCCTGTTTTGCTGGGTTTTTACCAAATCCTGCAAGGCTTCAATCTGGCCGGGGATACGGGTCAATTGGGCGGCTAGTTGGCGGAGTGCATTGGGGTAAATATCCAATGTTTCGCGCAAGCCTTCCTTCAACACATCCTCTGGCTTGATCACGTGATCAAGACCCTTGGTCTCGCTTAAGCGGTTGGCCATTTCAAAATTACGTTGGGCATTGCGGGTTACCGGGCGGTGCGCATCCTTGGCCAGCTTCAATCCATCCTCATAACCAAACCCGTATGGGCCTTGGCTCTTGTTCCAATCAGGAATGGAAATGGTCTCGCCGCGTGCGGCAATATCTTGCAGCAATGCTGCCGCAGTCTGCAAACGTGACCCGCCATGGCCAAGTTGTGCCGCAGCTTCAGCCGATAATTCATCGCGGATACCCAGCACATATTCCAATCCCTGCGCGGTGCGCGATAATTGGCGGGCCAATACGGTTTCATTCTGGGTTTCTAAAATCTGTGCGGCTTGGCGGGTTTGCAATAACGCGGCCTGCAATTGCGCAGACACGCGGTACAATTCACCGTATTTTTCCACTTGTTCGGCAAGCTTAATGCCCGCATCGGCAGCACGTTCCTGATAAATGCTGTGAATACGGCCTTTAACGGCTGTTTCATCCACGCCCTGTTCGCTCAGCGCAATGTCCTTAAACGGGCTCTTTGCCCACCAGCTTTGATATTCAGTAAAACGGTTGGGATAACTCAGCGGCGCGGTCGGCGTTGAACGTTCCAGCACATTCACACTAAAGCTACCGCCCAGTAATACAACTTCACCGTTTTTGCTTGCCTGACCTTCACCCGCATTAAAGGTGTGGTCGGCAATCACGCCGCTTACATGGCCTTCATCCGACAACAATGAATCCTTGGCATAGGTATTGGGAAGAATATGAATGCCGTGCAAATGCCCGCCCAACACCACAATCGGGCCCTTATCGCCATTAATATGCACCGGGTATTTTTCCTTGGTTGCGGAATGCGCAATCGAATTATTGATATAGGTTTGACCGCCAATAAATACCGGCGCGGTTGTTTGTTCTGATCGATAGCTGCCTTCATCCAGTATTGCGCCCGCACCAATATGCACTGCGCCGCTGATATCAACCCTGCCGACCAGCGTCACATCATCTTCAATCACCGGCACTTGCCCGCCAAAACCGCGCACAATCGGTCCATCAGTCAACGTCGCAAAATTTATGCGGTTGGGGTTAATATCCTGCAACCAATGCGGCAAGGCAGCCGGCAAGATCGCTTCATCTGCTTGCGGCGCATCCACCCCGTTCAGGGCAATTTTTTGCAACACATCCACATCACGCAAAGCAAGATCGGAAAGGAATTGGCGCAAGGCAAGATTTTCTTTTTTGCCAATTCGTACATGGATGCGGTCGCCGCCAGGAACTTTCAACGCATGGTCGATGGTGGCGCGGCGCTGCGTGGTCACGGTGATATCGCTGGTATGCTTTTCCAATGCATCACTGGCACGTTTCAGAATATTCACCGCACTGGCAAATGCCGCATCCAATGCGGCCAATTCACGCTCGCTCGTTGGCGCATACGCACCCAATAAATACAATTTGGACTTAATCAGCTGCTCAACGCCAAAGCTAACCAGCTCCGGCGCAAGAATAGATGACAGAGCGCGGTGCACACGGTCCAGCTGCAAAATATCCGATTGCATAATGGCGCTGTGCCACACGATGTCCCCATGCTGCTTGGCATCTTCGTGCAAATAGCTGATTTGCTTGAGATGCTGTACAAGCGGATAATACCACAACCAATTGGCCAGCGCGGGACGATGCAGATTGCTACGTTGTTGTGCATTCACCCAACCCTCAACACCCAGTGTTTCCAATTGCGTGATATCATAATCACCAAACGGCGCTTGCTTATACGGGCGCGCGCCCAATCGCCAGAAATGCAATGAATCTCTGCGCGATAATTCACCCTTATCCGACAAATCCAAATCCGCATCTGACAGCGCAATTGGCCGGCGGATAGGTGCGCGGCTTTCGTTTTGAATATTGCCTTGTTTCACGCTTTTGCCAGTTGGCTCGAACGTCTCTGGATCAAGATGCACGTTAGGCAAAATATAGGCGGGATTATTGCCGATATAATATAAATTTGTATATACGGTTCCGCCCGCCGGCACTTTCAATGCCGGGCCGAGATACGCGCCAGGCTCAATCGTCACGGGCTTTGCTGCTGTGCCTTGTACAACGGGTTCAATGTTACCGAATGACCAATCGCCCCAATTCGCAAATTGGCTGATACCGCCATGCGCAAACCCTGCGCCAAGACCAAGCGTTGAATCTTCAATACGGCAATAATCCATCACCAATGCATAATCCGCAAGCTTGGTGCCATGCTGGTTACTACCATAAATGGTGGTTTCACGGCGCACGGTTGCGTGCTCGCCAATTTCTACTTTTCCTTCAATGCGCACTTCGCCGGAAATCAATTCACTGCGTACCACCGGAATGGCACCATCCTTGGCAATCACCAACGGGCCAAATGATTTACCCAGATCAGGATCAACAGGGTTATGCCCCCACACCGCGTGTAGGTTAAGTGGATTAAACCCTGCTTTAATTGCTACTAACTTCGTCATTATATACTCTCAATATGCACTGGCGGGTGGCACGCCACCCGCCATCAATATCCTTCAATTGTTCAATGTTTTTTTGTTGATACCTTGCTTGCAGCTGCCGCGCGAAGATGCACAAATGCAAACGCCAAAGACGAGCAAAGCAATGTGCTTACCAACAGATATGAAAAAATGTGTGTCATTTAAAAACCCCCTCTTTCTTAGTTAAAAGACGAGGGACACGTTGAACATGTGAAACAAGTTCAACGGCCCGCGCTGTAGTTCACAACTCGCAATCCGCAGGGGCGAATGAAACCAAGGGCATATGAAACCCAAACCTGCACATTGAAGGGACTACAGCCGAGCTAAAAAGCGTTCACGAAAGCTTTTTAAGAATGAGAGGCTCACTGTCCTCTTCAGCCATAGCGCTTTAGCATTTGGTAACGCGGTTGCAAGCTGACCCTCAAATCCCGCGACGTATGGTTATTATACCATTATTTTGCTGTTATAAAAGCCGGAAGCCCCTATTGTCAACTTATTTTGTAGGAATTACAAAAACCCCTGTTATACTTGAAAAAAATGCAGGTTCCATGGGTTAGCCATGGTCATGTCTGTAATTTTTTTCCTGCCTTTAGTTTCAACTCTTTAAGTAAATCATAAGTCCTATAACCTTAGATTGACCAGCACAAACATGGTTATGGCATACCCATCAATGAGGCTCCTCCCGTGACAACGAATAGCAATGTTCTGGAATTAATTGGCAATACCCCGCTGGTTAAAGTGAACCATCTGGATTGCGGGCCATGTGATTTGTTTTTGAAACTGGAAAGTCACAATCCCGGCGGCTCAATCAAGGACCGCATCGCGCTTTCCATGATTGATGCGGCAGAAAAATCTGGCGCACTCAAACCCGGTGGCACACTGGTCGAAGCAACTGCAGGGAATACGGGTCTTGGCCTTGCATTAGTCGCCAGCCAAAAGGGTTATAAATTGGTGCTCATCATTCCTGATAAAATGAGTCAGGAAAAAATCTTTCATCTCAAAGCGCTCGGCGCGGAAGTGATTATTACCAGAACCGATGTGGGTAAAGGTCATCCGGAATACTATCACGACATGGCTGAACGCATCGCAAAGGAACGCGGCGGTTTTTACGTCAACCAGTTTGAAAATCCTGCCAATCCCGTCACGCATGAACGCACCACCGGCCCTGAAATCTGGGAACAAATGGATAAGGATGTCGATGCAGTTGTCTGTGGCGTAGGCTCAGGCGGCACGCTCACGGGGCTAGGTCGTTATTTCTCCAAGGTTCAACCGAATTTGGAAATGGTGCTCGCCGATCCTAAAGGCTCCGTGCTTGCACCTTACGTCAATGACGGCGTGATGATCGAAGCAGGCAGCTGGCTTGTCGAAGGCATCGGTGAGGATTTCATCCCTGTCAATTGCGATTTGAAATTTGTCAAAGCTGCCTACACCATTTCAGATACTGAAAGCATTGCCACCGCGCGCGATGTGCTGCGCAGCGAAGGAATTATTTGTGGCTCATCCTCCGGTACACTCATTGCGGCTGCTCTACGCTATTGCCGCGCGCAGAAAACCAAAAAACGCGTTGTCTCGTTTGTGTGTGATTCAGGAAACAAATACCTCTCCAAAATTTATAATGAATATTGGCTGGATGATCACGGCCTTGTCACCAAACACGAAGCACATGATTTACGTGATCTCATCACCCGCCCGCATACCGGCAAAAACGCGATTACGATTATGCCCGGCGATACATTGCAGGCCGCCTACCGTAAAATGCGCATGTATGATGTTTCACAGCTGCCAGTTATGGATAAAGGCAAATTGGTCGGCATCGTCAATGAAACCGATATTTTATTGGCGATTACCGGTAACCCGCAAGGCTTTGGCATCAAGGTCATTGATGCGATGACCAAAAATCTGCATACGCTATCGGTTGAACAAAGCATCGCCGATCTACTGCCAATTTTTGAACGCGGCATGGTCGCCATTATTATGGATAAGGGCGAATTCCTTGGTCTCGTCACGCCGATTGACCTTCTTCAATATCTTCGTAAACGCACAGGTGTCGCATGAGTAAAAAGCACGATAACAAGAAATGGGGTTTTGATACCCGCGCCATCCATGCCGGACAGGAATTTGATGAAGCAACCGGCGCGGTCATCACACCCATCTACGCCACATCCACCTATGCACAATCCGCACCGGGCGTGCATAAGGGCTTTGATTACGGGCGCAGCCACAACCCCACCCGCTTTGCCTATGAACGCGCAATAGCGAATTTGGAAGGCAGCAGCCACGCTTTTGCGTTTTCATCGGGCATGGCCGCCGCCGCAACCGTGTTGGAATTACTGGAATCCGGCGCGCATATCATTGCCATGGATGATTTATATGGCGGTACCTACCGCCTGTTTGAACGCGTGCGTAAAAAATCCGCGCATCTTGATTTTTCCTATGTGGATTTGACCAAGCCGGAATTACTGGAAGCCGCAATTAAGCCCAATACGCGCATGATCTGGGCGGAAACGCCCACCAATCCTTTATTAAAGCTGGTGGATTTATCCGCCGTCGCGGCGATTGCTAAAAAGCATAATCTGATTTGCGTAGCCGATAACACTTTCGCCAGCCCATGGGTACAACGTCCCTTGCAACACGGCTTTGATATCGTCGTGCATTCCGCCACTAAATATCTCAGCGGTCATTCCGATGTGATTGGCGGCATCGCCGTGGTCCGTGATGGCAGTGAACATGCCGAACGTCTTGGCTTTTTACAAAACGCAACTGGCGCGATTGCCGGCCCATTCGATAGTTTTCTGGCCCATCGCGGCCTGAAAACCTTGGGTCTGCGCATGGGGCGTCATTGCGGCAATGCCATGGAAATTGCCCGCTGGCTCGAGGCGCATCCAAAAATCGAACGCGTGATTTATCCCGGTTTAACAAGCCACCCGCAACACGCACTCGCCAAACAACAAATGTCGGCCTTTGGCGGGATGATATCGGCCGTGATCAAAGGCGGGCTAAAATCTACCACCGCCATGCTATCGAATTGTCATGTATTTACACTGGCCGAAAGTCTGGGCGGCATTGAAAGCCTGATTGAACACCCGGCCATCATGACCCATGCCACCATCCCCGCCGACATCCGCAAAAAAAGCGGCATTGATGATGGCCTTATCCGCTTATCCGTGGGGATCGAAAATCTGGAAGACCAGATCAAGGATTTGGAACAAGCATTAGAAAGCGCCTAATTGAAAAATATCTGATATGTCCATTGACCCAATTGAAGAATTGTTTTTAAAGCATCCGCGCGCGGCGGGTGAAACCTATACCCAGCACCTGCGTTTTACAGCAAAGTATGCGGGCAAATTATTATTGCTCGGTCTGTGCCTGCTAATCCACGGCCTGGTCCCCAAATTATTTGCCAATACCACCAGCGATAAAATCAAGGAACTGAACACCGTGTTTCAGGCGCGCCGCGCACGGCAGCGTTAATCCGCCTCTTGCACCGCGCATGGCTTGCCTTACAATGGGCGTATGTCAAAATCATCTACCACAAAAAAGCACGCACACCAGCATCATATACTGGAAGTCGCCACCGAGCTTGCCAAAGCAAAAGGTGAGCGCATGACGGGCCTGCGTAGCGATGTGCTGAACGCTCTATTGGCGCAAACCACGCCGATTGGCGCGTATGAGCTGCGTGATAAAATCAATGCCAAGCGCGATAAAGATGTGGAGCCCGCCTCCATCTATCGCTGTCTCGATTTTTTTGTGGCGCTGGGGATTGTGGTGAAACTGGAAAGCAGGAACAGCTTCATGCTGTGCCAACATATTGGCGAACAACACCAGCATGTCCTGATGCTATGCAATGCATGTGGCACTACGGCAGAATTACATGATGATGCCGCCATCCACCGTCTTGATAAACAGGCCAAGGCCTCTGGCTTTACCCCCTCACGCCATGTGCTTGAAATTCACGGCCTGTGCCGTTCCTGCCAATAACTCAGCGGTTGGTTTTCATCGCTTCGACCAAATGCGTTACATTGTATTTGAACATGGCTTGGTATGTCGCCGCAGGGCCATTGGCGGGAGATAACGCATCCGCATACAACGCTTGCCCAACGGCTGCACCTGCTTCACTTGCCAATTGATTGACCAGTTTGGCACTCGCCATATTTTCAAAGAATATCGCCTTCACACCTTCATGTTTGATTTGTTCAATCAGTTTTTTCATGCCCTTGGCACTTGGTTCGGCTTCAGTGCTAATGCCCACGGGCGCCATGAATGTTACACCATAGGCACTGGCAAAATATCCAAATGCATCATGCGAACTAATCACTTTGCGCTTACTGGCAGGCAGTTTAGCGATTTCGGTCTTTACCCACACATCCAGCGTAGCCAATTCCTTATCCAACGCATCGGCCTTGGCCTTGTAACTTGTCGCATTGGCCGCGTCCGCCGCACTTAATGCCTTGGCGATATTCTGCACATATAACCGCCCATTAGTCAGGCTTTGCCACGCATGCGGATCAGTGACGGGCTTGGCTTCGTTATGATGCTCATCTTTTTCATGTGCACCATGCCCTTCTTCACCATGCCTATGCTCGTCTTCCATCATGAGTGGCTTGGCAATACCATCGCTCACCGTCACCAGTTTGCCCTTGAAATTGGCTGACGATACAAGCCGCCCCATCCATCCTTCAAAACCAAGGCCGTTTACAAACACAATCGATGATGCCGTGATGGTTTTGGCATCTGCGGGCGTGGGTTGAAATACATGCGCATCGCCATCCGGCCCGACCAGCGTTTTAACTTCCACATGTTCGCCGCCAATCTGTTTGACTAAATCACCCAGAATGGAAAAGCTGGCCACCACCTGCAACGGTGCGGCTTGCGCCTGTAGTGATAGGAGCGAGAGTAAACCACCGCATATGAAGGCAAGTATCCGCATATAAACCATCCCGAATAAAGCTAAACGCAACGTCATAACTTTGACAAATCATCTAGCCAAGCATTGTAAACAGCCTAAACTGACCACAACGTTTCGCTACGAGCAATGTGATAGCATGATTTATAAATTGATACAATATATCATTTCAGTTTTCTTGATGATCGGGCTACCATGCGTGCTATCCGCGCATCCTCACGCCTGGATATCCATGAAAACCGTGCTGATTTTTAATGACAAAGGCCAGATTACCGCCATCAAGGAACATTGGTTATTCGACAAAATGTATACCGCCTTCGCTCTGCAGGATTTTGACCCCAATAAAAATGGCAAGCTGGATAAAGAGGAGCTGATGGAGCTTGCCACCGAAAATTTAAACGGCCTCAAGGAATTTAATTACTTCACGGTTATGGAAATGGATGATGGCAAACCCGTTGCAATGGCACCGCGCAGCTCCATGGATTCCTATTTGGAAAAAGAACAGATTGCGATTGATTTTACGCTGCCGCTGTCAACTCCGCTCGATATGACCGCGCATAATCTGGTGTATCGCATTTATGATCCCACCTATTACATTGATATGGGGCATTATGAAAAAGAACCCGTTGGCTTTGAAGGCAATCATTCGAAAAATTGTAAATTTGATATCTCACATCCAGTGGTAGACATTAATCTCATCGCCTCTGCCGCCGCCCTCGACAAAAACGCCAAAGCACCCAAGGATTTAGGCTACTCCTTCGCCGAGAAAGTGACCATCACATGCAAATAACCGATTTCATCACATTCATTCAGGACAGCCAGCGTCTCTATCACGATACCATCGTGAACGATTTGGAAACGATTAAATCCTCCGGCTCACTCATCACCACACTTGGATTAATGGGCGTTGGTTTTCTATATGGCATCTTTCATGCCATTGGCCCTGGTCACGGCAAAGTCATTGTGTCCAGCTACATGCTCGCAAATGAAAGCAGCTTGAAGCGTGGATTATGGGTGGTGGCGCTGTCCTCGCTGATGCAGGCCATCGTCGCCATTACGTTGGTTGTCAGTTTTTTCTATCTTCTAAATCTTGCACGTAGCGAGATTGAACGCACCACCAACATGCTGGAAATCGCCAGCTATGGTTTGGTGATTGTTCTGGGATTCAGCTTGGTGTGGCGCGGCGTGAAGGAATTTTTAAACGTAAAGCCATACACACATCACCACAGTCATCACCATGATCATCATGATGGTTGCTGCAATCATCAACACATTCCTGATGCCAAGCAATTGGCCGCCACCTATGATATGCGCGCGCTATCCCTTATGATTGCATCCATTGGCATGCGTCCTTGTACAGGCGCCGTATTGCTGTTGTTCTTTGCTTGCATCATGGGTGCGGTGTGGGCTGGCATACTGGCCACGTTTGCCATGGCGGTGGGCACGGCTCTTACAACTGGTCTATTGGCCATCATTACCGTTAAATCCAAAAATATGGCTCTCACCTTTTTTAAAACCACCGATAAAGGCATGAAGCTGGCCCATGCCGTACTCAGTGTATGCGGCGGTGCCATCGTTATAATTCTGAGCGCAAGCTTTCTGGTCGCAACCCTTACCGCTGAACCCACTTCGCCGCTGCCCACAAAATCACCCGCGCGCAATCTTCCGCTGATGCATTTGCCAAGCTCAAAGTAGGCAGCTATTTTCTTGAAGACGCTTTCTCGGCCTTGCGAACAATATCGGATAAGTTTGCGCCAAGCCCATCTGCAATCCGCAGCGCCGCCAGCAAAGATGGCCTGCGCTTATCATTCTCAATATGGCTGATGGCAGGCCGCGTCATGCCGATTTTTTTGGCCAAAGCCGTGTGCGACATGCCCTTGGCAATCCGTATATCTTTGAATTGGTCGATCATGTGCTCGAATACACGGGCGGTTCTATCGTCAACGTTTTTCATCGCAGCTCCACATCAGCCCTGATTTTGACCAGCAACCAGCCTAGGCAACGATGATGGCGGGTATAGATATGACAAAACGCCGCACCGGTTACAGCAGCGACATACCCGGTGTAGGCCCTGAAAACTCTTCGCGTAACGCTATCAATACTGCGCGGTGCAAATCGGCCAACTGCCGCGTAGTAGGAGAGATTAATCCAGCCGGCATGGGTGCGCCCGCGTTTTTCAATGCGGCGGCGCCGTGCCATTCACGTTTAATGCCTGCGGGCGAATATTGGGTCATTTTCACTTCTGTCATTAATGTCATGACATGCCCTCCGGCTTATCATCACCAATTTGCCGTGCAGTGAGCAAAGTTTTGCGTACCGGATCAAAATGAAATAGCAGTTCTTCGCTCGTTCCATTTTCAAATGTTTTGGCAATGGTCACCGTAACCGGCTTATCGCGCGCGGATGATGCAATGCTGATCATCGCGTCATTACATTCATAAGTACAAAAACGTGGCGAAGGTGGCGCCCCGCGTTTGTCTGGGCGTGATTCGTCATTCAGTACCGATGTCGTGACCAAATTCAGGTCAACGTAATGCAGTGCGCTTAAAATTTTTCGCGCAGCTTCAGGAATATTGTGATTTGATGCCGCAAAATGTTTCATAATCATTTCATAAAGTGTTCATAAACGAACAACTTCTTAGCTCTCTGCACCGTTTTTCATTCTACGCAAAAAACACCAAGAAAGGGTGAAACAGGCTTAACCATCTGTTTTATTAAGGTTATTTGCGCCTTAACCAGACATGAAGAATAGGTTCAATTTTCCTAAAAAATAGGCCGTATTTATCTAAAAAGCCAACAATTTCAATGATTTAATTCAGTTTTTTTTAATATGAGGGGGGTATGCTCAGCCCATAACGATAAAAAATTATTTTTAAAGACATAAAAGGGGTACGGGCTATGACAATGAACAATGCCAATGCTGGCCAGGAATTTAAACTAAGAGGCGCTGCGGATTTATCGCACCTTCCTCCTCCTGATACCAAGCGCTGGGTAATCAGCCGTAAAGCAATCGTGGTAGACGCAGTTCGCAAAGGTCACATCACCTTGGCAGAAGTATGCGCTCGCTATTCGCTGTCCGAAGAAGAAATTCGCTCATGGATGAAATTATCCGAACGTGGTGGTTCACGCGCATTGCGTGTAACGCGCCTGCAGGATTATCGCCGCAAAACCAACACCACCGGTTCTGCGTCAGCGTAATTAAGTTCATTCACTGATTGACCGATGTTTTGTTCCCTAACCACGCGCTCTGCGCGTGGTTTTTTTTTATCTTTATTCTTCTTCTACCAGCAATTTATAAATCGTGGTGTGCTTGATCTCGCTATCTTCCACCTCAAGCGGCGTGGCGATATCGTATTCCGCAAGCTTCTCGAGGCCCTCTTTGGGTAGATAATTACGCCCGGGATCAGCCAAAAGCACCGTTTTTCCCTGCTTGATTTGCGCGCGCAGCCATTCTATGGCATAGCCTGCCATGGGCCATTCATAACAGAAATCACCCGCCAAAATCACATCAATATCCGGCAAATCGCGGTTGATTTTATTATCGTGCAACACGTCCACATCCACGCCATTAGCCTGCGCATTCATACCCACCGCCACAATGGAAAGCGGGTCCACGTCATTGGCGACTACGCTGGCCGCACCTGACATTTTAGCAGCAATCGCGCACAGACCCGAACCCGATGCAAAATCAAATACGCGCTTGCCGCGCACAATCTCTGGGTTATCCAGCACATAACGCGCCAGCGCCTGCCCGCCCGGCCACGCAAACGACCAAAATGGCGGCGGGATATTCTTGGCTTCAAAACGCGTTTCGGTCACTCGCCACAACGCATTGAACACTTCGCTTAAATACAATTTCATTTCCGGCAGCAACGGCGGATTTTTCAACTGCGTGTTGTTCAAAATGAATTCGCTGTTATCCTTAATATAGGTCGGCCAATCCTCCACCTTCTTCACGCGCTTGGTTTTAATTTTATTGGCACTCTCGGTCATTGAATTACTTTTCCTAAAATCATGGCGGCCAGCACAATATCCCCGAACATGGTATTGGCCTTAAACGCGCCTGCGCTACTCGCACTGTCTACCATGCGCCAATTCTTTAGTACAACGCCCATATGTATGGCTGCACACACCATTCCGGCATAAAACACCGCGCCCATCTGACACAACCATCCTGCAACGCATATCAACGCGATGGCCAACACTGCCCACGCGATAATCACCGGTTTGGCCTGTTCACCCAACCGCCGCGCGGTGGATTTAATGCCCGCTACTTCATCATCACGAATATCCTGAAACGCATAAATGGTGTCATACGCCAACGTCCAGAAAAAGCATGCGGCATATAACGCGTATGCCGCACTGGGCAATTCGCCTTGTTGCGCGGCAAAGCCCATCATCGCGCCCCAGTTAAAAATAATGCCCAGAAACATTTGCGGCCACCACGTGATGCGCTTCATAAGCGGATACAGCGCAATCAGCGGCAGCGATGATAGAGCAAGCCAGAAAGTCAACTCCCCCATCTGCAACACGATCACCAAGCCGATGATGCAGCAGCAAAGCGCAAACACAATTCCCTGCCATGGCTTTATCTCACCGCTGGCAATCGGGCGCGTACGTGTGCGCTCCACTTGCGCATCCAGTTTATAATCAAACACATCATTGATGGCACAGCCTGCGCCGCGCATTACCACCGCGCCGACATAAAATAATACAAACAGTGTTACATCCGGCCATGCGCCATTTGGGGTTGCCAATACCTGCGCCCACCATGCGGGGTAAAGCAGCAACATAAACCCTGCAGGCTTATCAAGGCGCGCCAGGCGCGCATAAGGCTGCAGTGCTTTGGGCAAAATACCAATAAATGAAGAAACAGTCATAAAATTGCTACATTGGGATAATTGTATTACACGGACTTGGCAGCTAATATCATGCCACCACTTACGCCCTTTCACAAATGAGGAATGTCCATGTCATCAGCCTTGGTCTTTGCCGTTATTGCAGGCTTTCTGGTTTTATTCATCATCGGGGTTTACAACCGTCTGGTCACCTTGCGTCAGGAATGCAAAAACGCATTCGCCGATGTGGATGTGTACCTCAAGCAGCGCTTTGATCTCATTCCCAATTTGGTTGAAACGGTCAAAGGCTATGCCGCCCATGAAAAGGCCCTGTTCGAAGAAATCGCCAAGGCACGTGCCGGTGTTTCCAATGCAGGCAATATTGCAGACCGCGTGACGGCAGAAAACCAGCTCACCTCCGGCATGCGCGGTCTCTATGCCGTGATGGAAAATTACCCCGCCCTGAAGGCAGATCAAAACTACGCCCGTCTGATGGCGGAATTATCCGATATTGAAAACAAGGTTTCTGCTGCGCGTCGTTTCTTTAACAATGCAGTGGGTGAATTCAATGCATCAATTGAACAAGTGCCCGCGAATTTATTTGCCCCGGCCATGGGCTTTAAGCCCGAACCTATGTTCGATTTGGGCGATGCGCAACGGGCAGAGCTTTCCAACGCGCCGCAGGTTAAATTCTAATATCTGCAGGAACACATGGTTCAGCGCATCCTTGGCCTAAAGACATGGATCTGGGCAAATAATTTCAAATCAACCCTGCTGTTGATTTGTTTTCCCTTCATGCTGGCACTGCTGTTTTTTATCGGCGCATATATATTTGTATATGGCAGCTTGCCACCCACCGCCAATGGCCCTGCACCATTTGTTTCGCCTGAACTGCTGCAAGCCGCCACCACCCTCACGCTGGAAGTCTTGCCTGGCATATTGGGAGCAGCCGCCATATGGGTGCTCATCGCCACCCTGTTCAACAGCTGGATGATAAGTGCCTCCACCGGTGCGCGCGGCGTGACGCGGCAGGAAGAACCAGAGCTTTATAACATTCTTGAAAATCTGTGCATCTCGCGCGGCCTGCCCATGCCGCGCCTTGAAGTCATTGAAGATAGCGCGCTCAATGCCTATGCCAGCGGCCTTACCGAGAAAAGCTTTTCCATTACCGTCACGCGCGGCCTCATGCAAACCCTTGACCGCGATGAAATGGAAGGCGTGCTTGGCCACGAACTAACCCATATCATCAACCGCGATGTGCGCTTGCTGGTGGTTACCACAGTCTTTGTAGGGATGATTTCATTCCTCTCGCAAATGGCATGGCGCAACATGATGTACAGCAATAACTATGTCTCTTACGGCAATGACCAAAACCAACGCCGCAGCAATCTGCCATTGTTGCTTATCGCCACTGTGTTACTTGCTATTGGTTATGTCCTAGCGCTTCTCTTGCGTTTTGCCATTTCACGCAAACGTGAATTCAATGCCGACGCCGGCAGCGTGGAGCTCACCAAAAATCCCGCCGCTATGGCCAGTGCGCTACGTAAAATCAGCGGGCAAAGCAACGTCGCGCATGTCCCGCCTGAAGTGAAACAAATGTTCATTGAAAATGATGGCGGCGTCTTTGCCAGCATCTTTGGGTTATTTGCTACTCACCCGCCAATCAAAGACCGCATCGCATTGCTGGAACAATTGGCAGATGGGCAACACCAGTCCAAATCCCCCATTTCTGCGGGAAATAGCGCGCCGCATGCGGGTTCTGTCCCGTCCGCCAGCGATATTTAGGCTCTTAACATATCCGGCCTTGAACTGTATGGTCTTAGACCTACCTTGCTTTCAATACTCACCGGAACACTATGTCACTACTTGAAGCCTATAAAAAGAATGACCCCGCCGCCCGCAGCCTGATCGAGGTTGCCTTGCTCTACCCCGGCGTGAAGGCGGTATTGATGCATCGTCTTGCGCATCAGCTCTATACATGGGGCGTTCCGTTTTTCCCGCGTTTGGTCTGCGAAATTTCCCGCCTCTTCACCGGCATTGAAATTCATCCCGGCGCACGCATCGGAAAAAATCTGGTTATCGACCATGGCATGGGCGTGGTCATTGGCGAAACCGCCGAAATCGGTGATGATTGTTTGATTTTCCACGGCGTCACTTTGGGCGGCAAAGGCGGTTTTGGTAAACGCCACCCCACCATCGGCAACCGCGTTATGGTTGGCGCAGGCGCAAAACTGATTGGCAATATCACAATTGGCGATGATGCCAAAATCGGCGCGAATTCCGTGGTCACCAAAAACATTCCCAATGGCGCCACCGCATTTGGCATTCCTGCCCGCATTTCATTGCCCACCGATACCGCGCAATCTGCTGCTGAATAAGCGTTCCAACCCATAGGTGCTTGATGAACATTCACCCCTCCATTCTTGATACGATTGGCCACACCCCGCTCATTCGTGTGCCGGGTCTTGGCAATGGCGATGCTGATATCGTGCTGAAATTGGAATTTTTTAATCCGCTGGGTTCGGTCAAAGACCGTATTGGCAAAGCCATGCTGGAAGATGCCGAAAAATCCGGCCGCTTGAAAAAAGGCATGAGCATTGTCGAGCCAACGTCTGGTAATACCGGCATCGGCCTTGCCTTTGTTGCTGCCGCAAAGGGCTATCCGCTCACCCTCGTCATGCCGGAAACCATGTCGATGGAACGCCGCTCGCTACTATTACTTCTTGGCGCAAACGTGGTGATTACGCCTGCCGCCAACGGTATGCGCGGCGCGATTGCCAAGGCGATGGAAATGGTCGCAGCCGACAAAAATTCCATCATGATGGAACAATTTGATAACCCCGCCAATCCGGCCATTCACGCGCAAACCACCGCGCAGGAAATCTGGGATGATACTGATGGTAAAGTGGACATCATCATTTCCGGCGTCGGCACGGGCGGCACATTGTCGGGTATTGGCAAGGCGCTCAAAGCCAAGAAGCCATCATTAAAAATGGTCGCGGTAGAACCTGAAGAATCTCCCGTCATCTCCGGCGGTAAACCCAACCCGCATAAAATTCAGGGCATTGGCGCGGGCTTCATCCCCAATACGCTTGATAAATCGATGATTGATAGCATCGAGCAAGTGAACAGCGCCGATAGTTTGGCGATGGCCCGCACACTGATTAAACAGCACGGCATTCCCGTCGGCATCAGCAGCGGCGCAGCCGTGGCCGCCGCGTTGCGCGTTGCCGCAAAGCCGGAACATAAAGGCAAATTGATTGTGGTGATTATCCCCAGCTATACGGAGCGGTATCTATCCACCGTCTTGGCCGAAGCCGAACGTGCAGAGGCTGGCGCATTGGTGGTCTCACAGCCAAGCGAAGCATTTCTGGCTGAAGCCGGAAAGCGTTACGGAATTTAAAATTTAAATCTGAGAACTAACCCATGCCGCTCGGCATTTGGAAACTCTGCCGTTGTTGCATGGCAACGTCTTGACGCGGCACTCCTGCGCGGCCTTGTTCGGGTGGAACCAAACCGCCAATTCGTGCCGCCAATGCCTGAACTTCTAGCGGCACCGGCATGTCTCTATTCGATGGATCCGGGGTAGATAATGACGAGGCTATCTGCTCGCGGTTTTGCTGGAAGAACTCGTTTTTGCGCAATTGCTCGGCCAGTGTCGGATTACCATTCAGTAATTGCGGATTGTTCTTCAATGCCTCAGTCAGCGCCGCCAGATCCTGTCGCTCCAATGCCCGCTGCACCTGCACTTGCGGTGTATTCTGGTGGAATTGACGGCTGATTTGCGCGCCGCTCACCTCATCTCGCTGCTCAGCCACAGTCATAGTGCCAAGCTGGCCCAGTTCTGGTCGTCGTGTTGCAACATATGCCATGAACACAAAATCCTGTTTTCAAGAAATCAATAAACGATCCTCCCATCCTACGTGGTAGGTCTGAATGCAATCTGAATTAATGTGGTTAATGGGCGTTAAACTAACCCATGCCTGAAGGAGCCGTCGGCGCCATCAAGCGTGTGAGTTTAGGATTGCTATCGGGGCGTGGCCGCGCGTCATCACTACTACCGGAGGGAGAAGGAATGGTCTGCGCCGATGCCATATCCGGGCCTGCAAAGTTTTCTGCCGTTGGGGAAGATTGAATTGCTGCAATCGGATCTTCAATGGTTGCCCCTTGAGATTCTCTTGCCCCGCGCTCGGCAACAGCAACCTGCCTGATGCGACTGGTCAATCCCAATCCATCATCAAGTTCATCTGCGCGTTGTGCTGCAAAAGATGCGTAAGCCATATGCCTATCCGTTTAATCAACTTTATCCTACGGTCATAACCCTAAACAATGTCTGAATATAGGCGATAGGTGCTGGGTTAAACTCTTTATTAACCTTGTTTTGAAGGATTTCCGGTTAGGCTTGGTCATGCGCCCGTTTTTCGTACTCTTATATATATGCCTATGCCTTACCGCATGGCCTGCCGCAGCCCAAGAGGCGCAACCACGCATGCCCACTTTCTCGCAATGCCAACGCTTGGCCAGCCCCAAAACCAATGCGCAGGAAAAAGCCCAACTCACCCAACATTTCAAAACCAATAATTTATATTGTTCGATGTCCAGCGCGCCATTCTCGGTGCAGCACGTATTCGGTTCCGGTCAAAGCAAGTCACAGCTTCGCCTCGTCATGGGGTCTGGCAATAAATATGTGATGGATGGCAAAAGTTTACTGGATGTCTTGCTGCCAGACCGCGCCGCCATCCCGCCTGCGCAAATGATTATGCTGGCGGGGCAAATCATCGGCATGCTGGGCGATGCTTTTTCATCGAATATGGATGCCTCAACCTTATCCCATGTCAGCGGGCGCGTTGGCGCGTATACCGGTATCGTCGGCGTGAATGCGAGAGCAGCACTGCAACAGCTGGCAACACTTCGTTTACAAGCCCGCTTGAATGAAGACGATGTGGAGCCATCCTTCTGGCTCACACGCTTCTCACGCCTCAGCCCGCCATCGCCTGCCCAAACCCAAAATGCAGCGGCGCCGCATGTCGGGCCTGCATGGATGCAGAAATTAATGGGCGCAGGCAAACATCTGATGGGCACATTTCAAGGCGGCGGCGAATAATTCCCGCGCGCATCAACCCTTCACGTCTTCGCCCCACATTTTTCTGATTTCAGCCTGATTGGCTTTCAGTTTTTGCAATTTAAATTCCGAAATCGTCGTCAAGACCTGCGCAACAATCGGCGGAATAAGCGAGAGTAACGCAAGCCCAATCCCGGCGCCGCCCCACATAATCAACCAGTTCAGCGGGTCTTGCAGTAATTGCATGGCGTAATCCAGACGCAATCCCTTCTGGAAAATCTGGATAACCACATACATAACACCCGTCAAATTGAGAGAGCCCACCGCCACCGTCACACTATGCGCACGGCTTTTATCGGTCATTGCGGTAGCCAGCGTCGGGATTAATCCTGCCAAGGCCACAATGCTGGCGGGCAGCACAAACAAAGACCCAATGCCCAAAATCAAAAAGGCAGGAAACAAGCCGTTCTTCTTTTTACCGCCGCCGCCCTTGGCGCCCTTACCACCTTTGGCGGCAGGCTTTGCAACAGCTTTTGCAGGCGCTTTAGACATGACGCATCCTTATTGAAACAATCGCAACAAAATAACCAGCAACGAAAAGAACGAAATCCCTACCGCAATCACTGCCGCCAAAGGCTGCCCGGCCTGTTCAGCCAGCATTTTCTTATCCTTGGCATAGTTGGCAAGCCGTTCAGCTTCCTGTTCGGTTTCCTGATACAACATTTTGGCGGCTACAAATTCCTGTGAATCCAAAATCACCGTATCCGTATCATCCACCAGATTAAGCAGATTAATCAGCCTGCCCGTTGCCGCCGCAGACTTTAGTTCTTTGCGCACCCGTTCCTGGCGCGGACGATTATGGAACCGCTTCACAGCTTCTTCGGTCAATGGCAGCAACACGGCCGCCAGGTTTTTCAAATTATCTGGCCCATATTGTTCTTGCAAATTCGTATACAAATTCAAAATCCCGATATTGCGACGGGTCATGTCGCGCACCTGATCAATATTTTGCATGACCATCATCGAAACTTTTTTATCACGCGACATGATAAATCCGGCAATATGACGGTCAATCAATTGCAATCCACCCAATGGCGCACGGCGCTCCATTGCTTCCAGTAATTGCTTGAGGGTAAGCACATAACGATCACGGATTTGCGGGTTCAAGCATGGCAAGGTCGGGTTAATGTCATATAAAAACCGCTCAAGCCCAAAGCCCAACGCCTTGTTCTGAATAATATCAACCGCTTTTTCGCATTGCTGTACGGCAACAATTAAACTGCCTTGCTTGGTATCGTATTGATGTGAATACCAATGCGTTGGCAACCCGTTCAGCACCAATTCTGCAAAATTACTCAAAGGTGCCTCGGTCAATATCATCTGCGCCAGCAGCGGTGCAATACCGGTGGGATAGACTTTTATTCCGCGATAACGAATGGGCGCGAGCGGATCGAGCGCGATTTGAACATTACTGACCAACCGTTCATCTTCCGGGCCAAAACGCTGCGCTCTTGTATGCGCGATGGCCAAATCCAGATTTTTAATGGCCTTTTCATCGGAAAATCCGTGGCCAATCCAGCGCGTTAAATCCTGATTGGTAATCATCGCCGCCGCCAATTTGGTATCATCGCTCATCGCGGTCAATAATTGGCGCAACTGGATATAATCGACCTCGCCAAAGCGCAACGGACGACTGGCCTTTTTGGCAATCGTCGATTGCCGCGGCGTCAACCGGCGTCCCGCCAGCCATTGTTCAAAATCTTCAACATTCCATCGCATCGCCGGATCATCGGTCAGCAATCCGCGCAACAATTCGATGGTGGCTTGGCTAAAGCGGCGCTCCCCCGCCAAGGCAGCATAGCTACCGCGTTCGATTTTCAGCTGCACAATCGCTTCAGGCGTTAAATCCCGCAGCGGCAAATCACCGATCAATGCGCTAAGCACAGTGACGCCAAAGGCATAAAAATCATCGCCCACCGTCCCTGATCCGCGCGCGATATCCGGCGCAATCGCACGGTGCGGCGTTTCATATTGGGCGGGCTGACGCAACCCGCAAGGCCCCGTCAAACATTCGCCCAGCTTCACAACATTGCCATCACCCACAAACACATTATCGGCGCGGATGGAACCATGGAATAATCCCATCTTGGCAATCTGGCACAACGCGCCGCCCAATGGACGAATGAAACTATCAATCAACAGGCTTTCTTTAATCGGCGGGAACGGACCATGCGGCGCGCCTGCTTCACCCAGCGGTGCTAAACGATTGCCTTTCAGCATGTCATAAATAATCGCAACATGGCGCTGGCCGGTGGGCGGCCAATCAATGACATGCGCTTCATGCACCATGCACAGCCCTGGATGCGACAAGCCATGAAAACCTGACAGCATGTCAAGACGCGTGGGCAAATGCCCCATCACGACATAGGCCATCAATGGCGATGCATTGCTAAGTTTGCTTTGAACGACATAGGCCTTGGCTGTCGGCATGTCAAAATCCGGCAGCGGCTGGTTTTCATCAATCGTGTAGCGGTCGTTGAAAATGGCCATGAAAAGGGAAGATATAACAAGTGAACGTTATTGGCGAACAATAACCATAGCCGCTCAACTCTGAAGCCTCAACCCTTAACCCTCGAATGGGTCTTTCATCAGGATAGTATCTTCCCGTTCCGGGCTGGTGGAGAGAATGGTCACCGGCGCACCCGTCAGTTCTTCAATGCGGCGCACATATTTAATAGCTTGCGCGGGAAGTTGTGCCCAGCTGCGCGCACCTGCGGTGGTGCCTTGCCAACCTTCAATCGTTTCATAGATGGGTTCGATTTTTGCCTGCGCGAACTGGTCGGAAGGCAGGTAATCAAACTGCTCTTTGCCAATCTTGTAACCCACACCGATTTTCAGTTCTTTAAATCCATCCAGAATGTCCAGCTTGGTCAGGGTCAAGCCATCAATGCCGCCAAACTTCACAGCTTGACGTACCATCACGCTATCAAACCAACCGCAACGACGCTTGCGTCCGGTCACCACGCCAAACTCTCTGCCCTTTTGGCCGATCAATTCGCCAATTTCACTCAACTCTTCTGTGGGGAATGGGCCAGAACCCACACGCGTGGTGTAGGCTTTGCAAATACCCAACACCATACCGATCGCCTTGGGACCAATACCGCTTCCGGTGGCTGCTTGCGCGGCAACCGTGTTGGAAGAAGTCACGAATGGATAGGTTCCAAAATCTACATCAAGCATAATGCCCTGCGCGCCTTCAAACAAAATGCGCTTACCGGCACGGTTGGCTTCATCCAATACGCGCCATACCGGCGCGGCATGCGATAGCAAGCGCGGCGCCATCTGCATCAATTCACCATACAACTGGTCAACGCTGACCGTTTCCGCGCCATAGCCTTTGAGCAGTAAATTGTGGTGTTCCAGCAATTCGGTCAGCTTCGTTTTCAGGTGTTCGGGGTGCTGTAAATCGCATACACGAATGGCTCTGCGTCCTACCTTGTCTTCATAGGCCGGGCCAATGCCACGTCCCGTCGTGCCAATTTTTGAATTCCCTTTGGATGCTTCGCGTGCGCGGTCAAGCATGCCATGCACCGGCAAAATCAATGCGGCGTTTTCCGCCAGCAATAAATTTTGCGGGGTAATTTTAATGCCTTGTCCGGCAATGTTATCCATTTCTTTCAGCAACGCAGTCGGATCAACCACTACGCCATTACCAATGATGGATAATTTTCCGCCGCGCACCACACCTGAAGGCAGCAGTGAAAGTTTATACGTCACGCCATCAATCACCAATGTGTGACCGGCATTATGTCCGCCTTGAAAACGCACCACCACATCGGCTCTGCTTGAAAGCCAATCAACGACTTTTCCTTTACCTTCATCGCCCCATTGGGCTCCGACGACGGCTACATTGGGCATGACATGTCCTTAATAAACTGGGGGCGGTTGAAATGAGGCCTTAATAAACCAAGACTCTTGGCAAAGAACAAGCAAAACCCGCGCTTAAATTGAAATTAGGCAAGAGGCTTAAATAAGCCAGTAAAAAGGGCTTTTTGCTTTCATGTCTGCGTTTTAAAGTCACCCGCATTAGATATGGATGCCACGCCAAGATGCGGGCTCAACTAATTATTTAAACCCGTTTCAAATATAGACTGTTATATGCATCGCTTGGACGATATTTTCAAAGTTTCGCGTGAGTACCTGCTGGGTAACTCGCCCGCGCGTCTGCCCGAGAGCGAAAGCATCGATTTTGATACCGCATGGCTGATATTCATGATGCGCGTGCCAAAGACACCGGATGAATATATCAAAATCTGGAAAGCAAGCGCCTCCATGGTGCTGACGCAAGAGCCCAATAAACTACTCACGGTCAAATCGGTAAAAACAGCGACCTATCATCTGGCCATGAGCTACATCACCAGCGGATTATCCTGCGCCGAAGAACAGCTCAAATCATCTTCCATGCCGCTCGAACAGCGCTATTCCTACGCCATTGGCCCCAAGCTGGTGTTGATGACTAAAATCGCCCTGCATGTCAAAGAAAGCCTATTGGCTTATAAACCCGAAGGCGGCATGACAGATGATGTCCGTAAAGCCCTTGGTGATTTTTATTCGGTTGCTTTATTCACATTCAAAGAATTGCGCGCCAATTTAAGCGCCGGATTTCATAAAGATATAGATTCCGCCATTGTCGATTTTGAAGAATGCCTTCGCCATTATCATTTGCCCCGTCTGGCTACCGCGCATGACCGCGAAGCAGAAGCGTTAAAAAGCAGAGGCGTTATCCCGCTGCCACAACGCCGTGGCATTACCGTTCCCAAAGCAGAAGGTGCTTCGGTTGTAAATTTTCAAGACCTGAAGCAGCGCGCACAGCCTCAAAACAAATTGTAATAACACCAGAAATACAAGCACTTATACCGGCATAAATGCCTTTTTGCTTTCATGCTGAGCAACTATGCTCGCATCATAAAACAAAAGCCTATATATTATTTTTTACGTTATAAGCCGCGCGTATCGATTATGTATGAACTAGAAATTATCACCCGCATCACGCTTGCGATTGCACGCCATCAAACGCCCGACCATGTCATGGAAACAGGTAGCCGGCAATTTGACGCTGCATGGCAAACCTATCTGGGCATCCTCAGACAAGAATTTGGCCTCACCCCCGCTGCTTGGGATGGCGCTGCGGGCAGCTTTGCCAATGCCACCCATACCGGTATGACCCCCTATAGCCGCATTCAAGGGGCCACCCGCACCATCGCTCTTCGCTATCTGCGCTGCGCGCAAGAATATGCAGCCACCCAGGCCGATCCAGCCATTGCGCGTGACACTGTGATTAACGGTCCCATCAAAGAACAACTGGATGGATTGATGGACACCGTACGCAGGGTTGCTGAATATCTTGATTACAGTTCTGTGCTGAATGAACGCGGCGAAACCACCACCCATGCCATGGCTGAATTTTATTCTGTCGCCATGGTGGCCCTGCATGAACTACGCCGTATCGCGCCAACATTGCTGCAACATCCCATGGATATCATGCTGGCACATTGCGATAGCCAGATGAGCAAATATGATCTGGTATCCATTCTGCCTTTGAACCTTGAAAAAGAAGTGCAGCTTCATGTCAACCACGTCCATCAATTCCATATGGGCATGAGCATGGGCCGTGAGAGCCTTGAACGAGACGATAACCCGCAGCAACAGCAACGCCAGCAACGTCTGCAAAGCCGCCCCACGCCATCCAAACCACGTAGCGGTTTTCATCGCCTCGCCCCGCAAGCAGCGCCGGATTCAGAACCTGCCAAACTCTTTGATTTAAAGGCCGAACGCACCAAACGGGCTCTTACACGCGTGGCTGGCTATCTGACAAATGGCAAAGAGCAAGACCCCTCACCTAAATAAGTCAGACCTCAACAGCCCTTATACCAGTTTGGGTTTTCCGTTTTCCAATACCGCATGGCAATGCTGGCGCTTGGCTTCCGTCATCAGATCCGTGCCACGTGATAGATTGCGCACCACTACATAACCTTCATTCATCAATGCCACGCTGATGTTTTCCGATACGTCAAATGGCACCAGAATGCGCGGGCGGTTTTTTGCGCGCGGCAATACCGGCATCAGGCTTTCGGCATAGAATGTAAATCCGGTCGCGGGTTCTTGCGTAGCGGTGCGGTAACGCCCACCGCGGCCCAACTCCGCACGAATGGTTTTGGAAAATAATGCAAAGCTCAATCCGGTTTGATATTCAAATCCGCGATACTCTACCAAATCCACTGTCATCATGCTTTGCAGGGATGCAGGCACAAGGTCCAACACACGTGTCAAACGGGTGCGATCCAAGGCGGCTTTTTCCGGCAAATCCATCGCGCTTAACAATTCCACCGCACGCTTGGCAACTCCGCTGGCACGCAACAATGCCAATGCCAATGCGCATACCTTCTCGAGGTTGGCTTTTTCAAGGCCCTCCACCTTATGTGTGGCGGCCAATTCCTGCACCAACGCCTCATCCTTGCGGTCAAGCGCGTGGTGCAATTTACGGCGCGCTTCGTTGTCAATGTGCATGGCATGGCAAATACTTGGCACCATGGTGGGCAGCGTCACATCGATACTGATATCGTGAATACCCAATTGCGTCAGGCTCTGCACCGCCAACATCATCACTTCCGCATCGGATTCAGCATCAAGGCTGCCAATTAATTCCACGCCAACTTGCGTCAATTGCCGCGCGTGATTTTGTTCATGACCGGATAGACGCAATATCGGCCCCGCATAGGAAAGACGCAGCGGGCGCGGTGCCTGTGATAAACGCGTGGCGGCAATACGACCAATCTGAAGGGTATGGTCACTGCGACATGCCAGCATGCGCTGCGAGCTTGGGTCCATCACACGGAAGGTAGTGCGGTTCAATGTCGCGCCTGGGCCAGATAATAATGTTTCTTCAAATTCCATCATCGGCGGCGCAACGCGGCCATAGCCATGTTCGGCAAAGCCAGCCAGAAGGGTTTGCGTGGCATCTGCCTCGCTTTGCGCATCAGGGCTCAGAATATCGTAAAAACCGGCAGGAAGAAGATTCATGGAACAGAGCCAAAAACAAGAGATTATGGACTAGCCGAAGATAAAGATTTTCACTAAAAATACTAGTCCCTAACCACAGATAGAATAGTGCCATATGCCCAGTTTTCCACATACCCGCCTTCGCCGCACCCGCCAAACAGCTTGGCTGCGTAACCTTGTTGCCGAAAACGCCGTATCGGTGAACGATTTGGTCTGGACCGGTTTTGTGGTCGAAGGCAAGGGCGTGCGCGAGGCCATTCCATCCATGCCTGCCGTTTCCCGCCTCTCCATCGATGAATTGGTGGCAGAAGCCCAGGAAGTCAAATCCCTTGGCATTAACGCGATGGCGATTTTTCCGGCCCTCGACAATAAATTGAAAAATGCCAAAGGGTCTGAAGCCACCAATCCCGATAATCTGATTTGCCGTGCTGTCGCCGCCGTTAAAAAAGCTGTGCCGGATTTGGGCATCATCTGCGATGTCGCACTCGATCCCTTTACCGATCACGCGCATGACGGATTATTGGTGGATGGAAAAATTCTCAATGATGAAACGGTGGAAGTATTATGTCAGCAGGCACTGGTGCAGGTGCGCGCAGGCTGCGATATCATCGCCCCATCGGATATGATGGATGGCCGCGTGGGCAGCATCCGTAAAGCGCTGGATGCCGCAGGGTTTCAAGACAAGCTGATTTTATCCTACGCCGCCAAATACGCATCGGGCTTTTATGGGCCGTTCCGTGACGCGCTGAATAACAAGGGCAGCTTAAAGGGCGATAAAAAAACCTATCAGATGGATGCCGCCAACAGCGATGAAGCCTTGCGCGAAGTCGCCATGGATATTGAAGAAGGCGCGGATA
The DNA here is from genome assembly GCA_041917755.1 of Alphaproteobacteria bacterium. Lineage (GTDB taxonomy): Bacteria > Pseudomonadota > Alphaproteobacteria > UBA9219 > RGZA01 > RGZA01. The sequence goes on along the minus strand of JAYRWY010000007.1, from coordinate 39,499 downwards.
TGGTCATGGTCAAACCGGGCCTGCCATACCTCGATATCGTGCACCGCGTAAAAACCACCTTTAATATGCCGACCTTTGTGTATCAGGTCAGCGGTGAATACGCGATGTGGAAAGCCGCCGCACAAAACGGGTGGATTGATAGCGACCGCATTTTGATGGAAACCATGCTGTCCTTCAAACGCTCTGGCGCAGATGCGATTTTGACTTATGCTGCTAAAGATGTGGCGAAGTTGTTGGGTAAGTAATTAACCTTTTTGATTTAAACGTCAATCAACTAGCTCATACCAGACTACCACGCCCCATCTTTCTGGATTATTTGTAACTAGAAAGATATTCATGCCCTTAATTCTGATGGTTTCTTTGATGTTCTTGTCAAGCTTGCCATCAATATAAATTTTTGTTTCGATTTCTGTTTTTTTATTTTTCTCTATTTTTTCTAAAGCCTTTTTAATTTCTTGATTTGTATAAAAAAGCTTCAGTTCTTCACAAAAATCAGCGCCATAAAAATAAGTCATCCCGTGTTCTGTTGGCGCATCTAAATTTATACTGTCAATTTTATACTCAAATTTATATTCATTATCTATTTTTGGAACATATAATTTCTCACTTTCTAGCGCTTGCCATTTCAGAATTGTTCTAGCTACATAGCTATAGCAAAATTCTGCATCTTCTTTTTGCCACGGCCTCTGCATTACAACATAGCCGCAGCTATCTTTTGGCCTAAATTCACGAGGTACGTGTTTCGTATACTCTTTGTATCTTCTATATTCGCTATCGTTTATTCCCAGGTAATTCAGCTCTAATTCTTCTTTGATCGCGATTATGCTGTAGCTAGAAATATCGTTTTTTTCTTCAGCATGAACAATACTGGGATAAAGTGCTATTGAAATACTTGCCATTTTTATTCTATTAAAATACTCGTTTTCAAAAGCATCTCTTGTTGCGACAATTGCCTTTAGCCACTCCTTATTATCGATGCAGATTTCCGCTTTTTTTAAGAATGCTTTAACTGCAGGATCGCAAACAACTGACGAAATTCTCAGTTCTTCAAAAGGAAGTCCAAAAATCGAGGTCAGCACACTATTGGCAAATTTTTGTACAATACTGCCAAATCTCTTTAATTCCGCATTTGGCGCCACTACACCATGCTGCACAAGATTCCTTGTTTGTCGCAGCAATTTGATTTCAGCAAGACATGGAAGGTGCACTCCAGCATGATTTCGTAGAGCTGAATCAATTTCTCCGGCTAATGAGGCAATATCAACGTTCGCAAACGTCTTTCCAGTTAGACTTTCCAAGTCGAGATGTGTTGCAATAATGCGCAACAAATATTCAACAGCACTATCATAGCCAAGAACAGCTATCATATTATCAAAATCAGTTTTTAATGATGCATGCTCCGTTGCATGCGCAATCATTAATCTTGCTCTGAGCAATAATTGTAAAGAACCTTCTGTTGGAAATACTGGCAAAACCAATTTATTCTTATTGGTATTATTTTTCATGCGTCAATTCTTCCCCAAAAACTCCGTCATCGCCTTACTCACGCTGGCTGCTTTTGTAAAATCCACACGCGGATGACGGAAGGGCACCCATTGGAAGCGTTCATACCACAACGTGCCTTCATGCGGGCGTTTTGAATAATCATACGCTGCCAGCGGGCGAAAACTTTCATAGCGCACATCCATATCGCCCAGATTTTTTTGCTCAGATTCATACAATGCTAACGCTGCGCGTTTCATCGCCTGTTCATCGGCCGTTAAATTCAACACGGTTTCATTGCCTTTGATGGCCAAAAACGCATTGGAATGCGGGATGCCCGATGCAAAATGATACTCGGCCATTTCATAGACCGGCACATTTTTAATCGTGCTGGCCAATGCATTAATCCCGTCATGGTCGGGGTTGCCGCCTTCGTACGCTGGCACCCACAGCATATCGGGCGCGCAGGCTTGCATCGCCTGCATTACCTCGCCATACACGGTTTGCAAATCCGGCCAAATCTCGCGCGCCGCGCGCGTCACATTCCCCTGCAACATGTTGATGCCAAGAAATTCAGCCACACGCACGCTTTCGGATATACGGCGTTCCACATCGGCCTCATACTTGCCGCGTTCCCACCACCACATGGTTTGCTTGGCAAGACACCCATGCGATAAATTTACGCCATATACCCGCGCGCCTTGCGCACGTGCCCGCGCGATGGCGGCGGCACATGCCACCACCTCGTCATCGGGGTGCGGTATTAAAATCAGGATGCGCTTTCCGTACATATGATCTGGCATTATTTTTTCCGCACGGCTTTCCACACAGGAATTAAATCTTCTTCCAATGCTTGCTGCCAGCTGGGGAAATGTTGGTTGGCGAATGACACGGCGTTTTCACGAAGGCGTTTATCCCCGCGCTGCGCGCATGCGTTATGCAATGCTTCCGCCCAGGCAACCGCACTATTATCCCACACCAATTCGCCCGCTTGCGTATCACCTATAAACCGTCCCACACCGCTTTGCGATGCGGCAATCACTGGTAATCCGCATGCCAGAGCTTCAGCCGCCACCATGCTCCATGTTTCCACATGCGATGGCAGCACCATGAAATCCGCGCTGGCATAAATTTCCGCCAATTCATTCGCGCCTAAAAATCCAACGCAGGCCGAATATCCGTTCAAACGCCGTTCAATAATTTCTGCCGCAGGGCCAATCCCCGCCGCGATGAGAAATACCGATGACCCTTCGCGAATGGCACGCTCCACCGCATCAATCAATACATATACGTTTTTGCCTTCATCAAGGCGCCCCACAAACACCACCACCAATGCATCTGAAGGTATCGCATATTTTTCGTTCAACTTCTGGCGGTTGCCGCGCTGCGGTTTGAAAATTGCGCGGTCAATACCCAAACGCAAATGTCCCAGTTTTTCTGGCGGTACATGATGCGCCGCCATGGCATGGTCTTCATCCCGCGAGGTCAGCACGCGCGCGCACTGCTTCTGGTGCTTTTCAAGCCGCGCGCGCATGCCCGCACCTACACGCTGCGGGATACGCAATTCATCAATTAAGATGCGGTTTAACTTAAATATGTTGAATTTTTCTTCCAGCATTTTGCGTGTGAATAATTCGGAATACGCAACGCTATCGGTATGCACGGAATGAATAAGCGGTGTCAGGGTTTGCTGCGCGATACGCTCCGCCGTTTTGGCAAAACAGAAAAACGCATCGGTCGTGTGGATGACATCCGCCTTCATCAATTTGCGCGCAAGCTCGGGGTGGAATTGCCCCATATCGGTATGGTCGGGCACATGCCCCATAAACGGAATGCGCCGCGTGCTGAATACCGGCTCATGAATTTCATACGTCACATGCGATGACAATTGGCGACGCTGCGCGGTCTGCCCTGAAAAATGCACCGTTAAATTAATGTCAGGCGTTTTAACGGCGGCTTCGGCAAAGCGTTCCCAGCATTTGACATGCCCGCCCGCATTGGGCGACCATTCCAGATCAACAAGGACATGAACATTGACGGGCGATTGATTTGTTTGACGCATGATATTTAATGACTTTGCTGTGAAGAAAAGACAATATCAATTTATGCATCGCTTTCCACCCTCAAAACCTTATGCGTTGTTTGGCGCGGTTTTAGCCCTGTTGTTGGGGCTGCCTGGTACTGCTTTGGCGCAATCTGCACCGCCACCCTTGTTACCTGCGCCGCCTGCTGCCAAAGCGGCCGAACCATCCTTGGTTGATAAATTGCTGGATATCATCAGCAATAAAAAATTACCGCGGATTGATATCCCGCCACCCGCCATGCAGGACCCCATCCCCGAACCACCTGAACCCGCCACCGAGCTTGACGGCACGCCGAAAAAACAAAAGGCGAGCGGTCCGGGCATTGAAATCGGCCAAAGCTTTATTCCCATCTATTCCTTTGACCGCAGCGAAGATGAAGAATCCCCGCCTGTGCTACCTTTCTTCAGCACCGCGCCAATCAACAAGGTGCAAAAAAACATTCAAACCCTGGTGGTGATGATTCACGACCAATCACGCGAAGCTGCCAAAGCCTTTGCCTATGCACGCAGCGCACAAGAAGAAGCCATCGCCCGCCATCCCGAATGGAACGCCGATGCCAGCTTTATTTTTGCGCCGCAATTTTTAAACAGCGAAGATGTGGCGGCCCACGCGCCAAGCTGGCCGGATAGGGGCGCGGCATTACTGCGCTGGGTTAATGCCAGCTGGGTGATTGGCGGCGATAGCGTTACCCCTGATCAAAAAGGCATATGGCAAAGCAAAAAAGGCGTGAGTAGTTACACCGCGATGGATTTCATGCTGCTATCGCTGGCGCGGCCGAAACTGTTTCCCGAACTGCAAAAAGTCGTCATTGCCGGCACATCCGGCGGCGCCGATTTTGTACAACGCTATGCCGCGCTCGGCATTGCGCCTTCGGTATTGATGGATGAAGGGATTGAAGTACGTTTTGTTGCCGCGCAAACCCAGCGCTTTCTGTACATGGACAATCAACGCCTTGTTCCGCACCGTGATGACCCGCTCACCGCCAAAATCGAAAGCGATGCCTTTGCGCCCACCCGCCCCGAAGCCTGCCGCCCGATGAACAGCTTCCCTTACGGGCTGGATGATTTACCTGCCTATGGGCGCAAAAATGCAGTCAATGAAATCCGTCTGAATTATTCAGCAAAACGCATTATTTATCTGGCAGGCGCGGGCGCAACCCTGCCCATCCACGAAACCACACCCGATGCTTGTGCGCTCAATGCGCAAGGAGGCAGCGTGCGTCAGCGCAATGAAATTTTCTTTGCCAGCCTGCACCGGATTTATGGTGATGAGGTTGACCGTATGCAAAAAATGTATCTTCTGCCCGATATCAATGAAGATGGCCTTGCATTGTGGCGCAGCGCATGCGGCGGCTCAGCCTTGTTTGGCGATGGCGCGTGCACCCCCGGTGATGTCGGCGGCAAAGCCATGCAAATTCTGCGCTAAAGCTTACGACAAAAATTCGCTGACAACCTTCATCTGCTCTGCATCAATCAATGCAAGGGCGTGACCACAATTCTCAAATGTTACTAACGTCGCTTTGGGTCCGCGCTGCGTCATCTCGGCGGCAATTTCTTTTGACAGCACATCTGAACGCACGCCTCGCAGTAACAACGTCGGGCATTTCACCGCCTCATAAATCGGCCAGATGGATACGTCTTCCTTTACATCACCAAAATTTTTGGCAATCGCCGGATCATAATGAAGCGTATAACCGCCGCTTTCCAATGGCCGGATGGTGTGCTCGGCAAAAAACCGCCAGTCCTTATCGGTTTTAATGCCGAAATCTGCATAAATGGCACGGCAATGGCGTTCCACTTCATCAATATTGGCAAAGGTTTGCGCACGGCCCGCATAGAACGCGATGCGTTGAATGGCACTTAGCGGCAAGAACGGGCCAATATCATTTAATACAAGCTTGCGGATAAGCGCAGGCGCGGCTGCAGTAATTGCAGGAGACGTACTCGCAGAATCCAAAGCGGCCACCCACATGCCAATCAAGCCACCCATGCTGGTGCCAAGCCAATCCACTGATGATAAGCCAAGCGTTGTGCGAATGATGTAGGTGCAATCGGCAACATAGGTTGGATAGTTATAGTGCACAGGGTCGGATAACCATTCACTTTCCCCGCGCCCCGGCATTGTGATGCTGTATACATCACGTTCCGCTGATAAATATTGGGCGATATCAAAAAAATCATAGCCCATACGGGTCAGGCCATGCACACAGATAACTGGCGGCAAAGTGGGGCTTGGTTTCCGGCTGGTCCATTTTAAAACATGCACGCGGTGATCCCCGGCAACGCCGGGACAGGTAATCAAGATGGATTCAGGCGACAACACGTTAACTCCCGCAACATGGTAAATAGTATAGATAGACCAGTTTTAATTACTTGAATAGTGCACGACGTCGCAGCTTAAGAATCTGTTAATCGCTGGGCTTTATTCTATTCGCGTTGAGTTGGCGGGAAACATACCCGTCACTACCGCAAGCGATACGCATAGCGAACAAGGATCATCATGAAACGCAGGTTCAGCGATATTTTCCTCGTCGTATTTCCACTCACCGGGCTGATGTTCGGTGCACTCATCTATGTTCTTTGGAACCTGAAGGCACAAGGCACCCACGGCATCATGGTGGCGGGCGGGCTTGGTGCGGCATGCGGTCTGGTGTTTGGCATTGGCGTCGGGCTGTTCGTGCGGTCACTTTCCTATGAATTCAACGTCGACCCAAATATTGATATCGCCACACGCATTCAATTGCTGTTGCACAGCATGGGCTATCGTCCTGAAAACCAGTTTAAAAAAGTGCTGTTATTCTCTCCTACCGTGCGCGCCGGCATTTTTGCTGACCGCATCCGCGTGGAAATCAATACCGGCCATGTCGCCATCGAAGGGCCGTACTTGCACGTTGAAAAGCTGCGTAACGTGCTTGCGATTTAGTCATCGCGACCTTATAACACCTGAATGCCACTCATTGTATTTTTTGCTGTATTGGCGGCGGCCTTAGGCCACGCCACATGGAATGCCCTTCTCAAAAGTCAGGGCAAACCATGGGATAATGTAACTGCCGCAAGCTATGCCTGCGCGGTGGTCTCCGGTCTGGTGTTACTGGTCGTGCCATCACCCGACCCGGCCAGCTGGCCCTATATGCTGGCATCGGGATGCACACAATTTTTTTACATGTACATCGTCTCCAAAGTTTACAAAAAAGGGGATTACGCGGTCGGCTATCCACTCATGCGCGGGCTATCACCGCCATTTGTTGCGTTGTTTGGCTTTCTGGTATTGCACGAAACCATGTCGCTACCCGAACTCATCGGGCTTGCCTGTATTTCACTTGGCGTTATCACCATCGGCATCAGCGCCATCAACAATTTCGCTGTCTTTAAAAAGCAGGCATTGCTGGCTGTGTTCTGCGGCCTGATGATTGCCTATTACGCCATCATCGATGGTCAAGGCGTTCGCCTATCAGGCTCGCCGGTCGCCTATACGATGTGGATTTTTGTATTGCAAGGCATCGGTATTGCCTTGTTCCGCCCGTTCAAAAAACAATCCGTTATGGTGCCTCTAAATCACTGGCGGCCATGGGTTGGCGCTACCTTGTCGGCGGCAGCTTACGCGGTGGCATTATGGGCAATGACCAAGGCTCCGGTTGCAACGGTGGCAGCCTTGCGCGAAAGTTCTATTTTCTTTTCGGCGCTGGTGGGCTTTGCACTGCTTAAGGAAAAGCCCAACCTTTTCCGTATCATGGGCGCGGCGATGATTGCGGCCGGCGTGATTACCTTCCGGTTATCGTTTTAGGCAAGTAAATTAAGGGCTGTACGCACGGGGCATAGCGCACTATTTTGCTCCCCATGAATAGCTTGGGCTTCAACAAAGAACCAAAAGATACACGCGTTGTCGTCGCGATGAGCGGCGGCGTGGATTCATCCGTCGTGGCCGCATTGCTCAAAGATCAGGGCTATGATGTCGTGGGCATCACCCTGCAGCTTTATGATCATGGCGCGGCAACACAGGTATGTGAAACACCCAGCGCTGACTCCGCCCGAGCGGTTGCGCCATCCGGCGCAGAGCGAGTGGCGAATAATAATCCAGAGCAGGCGCGCCAAACAAAAAGTAAAACCTGCTGCGCGGGCGCAGATATTTATGACGCAAAAACCGTCGCGGCCAAAATCGGCATTCCGCATTATGTACTGGATTATGAATCCGCTTTTCGCCAAAGCGTGATGGATGATTTCGCCGATAGCTATTTAAAGGGCGAAACACCCATTCCCTGCGTGCGTTGCAATCAAAAAGTAAAATTCCGTGACCTGCTGATAGCCGCGCAAAATCTTGGCGCGGATTGTCTGGCAACCGGCCATTACGTGCAGCGCATTCTTGTAAACGGAAAAAGCCAGCTCATCCGCGCGGTTGATCCCGCACGCGACCAAAGTTATTTTCTATTCGCAACCACACAGGAGCAGCTGGATTATCTGCGCTTTCCCTTGGGTCATCTGCCCACCAAAGACGCCACCCGCGCGCTTGCCGCGCAATATGGCTTGGTCGTTGCCGATAAGCCGGACAGTCAGGATATTTGTTTTGTCCCGCAAGGCAAGTATGTGGATGTGGTCGCCAAAATGCGCCCAGGCGCGATTGAACCCGGTGATATTGTCTTGGCTGATGGTACGGTGCTGGGCCGCCATGAAGGAATTATTCATTACACCATTGGCCAGCGCAAAGGCCTTAACCTGCAACAACGCAGCGGCGAAAACCGCGAACCATTATTTGTCATTGGCCTGAATGCCGCAAAAAAGCAGGTCATCGTCGGGCATCATCATGCACTGGCAGTGGCCGCCATTGATTTGAAAGAAACCAATTGGCTTGGCGCATGTCCAACAGGTGAAATCATGGTACGCTATCGCTCCAGCATGGAACCTGTTGCGGCAACCTTGGTAGTGAACGATGATGGAACTGCACGCATTACCTTCAGCGATCCGCAATTTGGCGTCGCGCCAGGGCAAGCCTGCGTTTTGTACGATGGCATGCGCGTGATGGGCGGCGGATGGATTGCCAAAACCCACCGCATGGCCAATCCCGTATTGTCAGAACAGCAAACCGGCGTGTTTGCAACCGCCTAACCCAAGTGCAGCGTGGTGGGGACGCGCAACAACTCATAGCCCGGGCGCAAGCGCGGCTGCCAACGCTGGCGAAGCATCGCCAGACTACTGGGGTTCAGCCTCATCCGCATATCAGGAAAATCGCATTTGCCGCGCGGCGCGTGCTGGAAGCCTGCACGTTCCCACATCTTCATGGATTTAAGCGATACCACTTCTTTCATACGCAATTCCACATCGCGCGCATTTGCCGCGCGGTACAGTCGCTCAACCAGATCAAGTGTCACGGTCGTTGATAACCCAAGATTTTGAAAATCAAGATGCACCGCGACCAATGCAATGTCGATGCGCGGCGCGCAACGCACATTTGTAATCGGGTCAAACGTCACCACCTGACCTGATGCGCAGGCAACCACGCCTTGCACCGTATCACGGGGTGCGCCTTGGGTAACCACCGACACCAATTCGTTGCTATTGGGATAAATTTCTGCAAAGTCGCCGATCTCGTGCACCAGCTCGTTGATACGGTTCTGCCCGCAATCAAAATCAAAAAGGCTGTGCCGATCCCTGCTAAACGGCATGGGGCCGGTCAACATAATGGGCGCGGGTTGATGGGGATGTTTGGTCATGGGGCGAACATTTAAATGGTGACCCCGCCCCCTGCCAAGCGCCGTATTGGTTTCAGTAGCCGTATTGGTTTCACTGTGGGGCTTAATCCCTTGGCATTTGCCGCCAATAGCAAAGACTTGACTCAATCCCCGCAAAACGCTTAAAACACGCCATCTTTTTAACGGGTAAAATTAACACTTTCCCGTTAATCGCAAGTGGTATGGCAGCGTAGCTCAGTGGTAGAGCAGAGGAATCATAATCCTTTGGTCGGGGGTTCAAATCTCTCCGCTGCTACCATTTTCTAAACCAAGGATGTCCAACGACATCCATAAAGTCGAGTAATATCAATTTACTAACGGTAATTTTTGTCTATAATGGTTCGGGAGAGATTTTTAGCATCCGAACCTTATCGGGGTATGTTTGGGGGTATGCCAATCATAATCCGCGGGGTTCATACCCCCAAATCAAAATGGCCAAACGCGTTCGCCAACTTACCGATAAAGATTGCAAAAACGCCAAATTCACGCCAAATCCAGAAAAAGGCGCAGGCAATAAGCTGTTTGATGGTGGTGGGTTATTTCTCCATTTAATGCCTACGGGCTCAAAAATCTGGCGATTGAAATACCGCAAGCCAAACGGGCGTGAAGCCCTTCTCACATATGGCCCATACCCACACGTCACTTTGCCCCATGCACGCGCAAAACGTGAGGAAAGCCGCCACATTATCCGCGAAGGCAAAGACCCAGCACTGGAAGCCGATAAAGCAAAATCACAGGCTTCACTGCTTGCAAAAAACACCTTTGAAAAAGTAGCTCGTGACTGGTTTAACAATTACAAAGATGGCTGGGTGCCGCGCCATGCACAAAACATTCTCAATCGGCTGGAAAACGACATCTTTCCAGTAATCGGCCATTTGCCTATTACTTCAATAGATAACCCCACCGTTCTTGAAGCGGTCAGAAAGATTGAAGCACGCGGCGCACGCGATATTGCAAAGCGTATTACCCAATATTGCTGCCAGATTTTCAACTATGCGATTGGATGCGGGATCAGTGGTCTAAAGTATAACCCCGCCCAAGGTCTTACGCGTTTGCTCAAACCTTATGAAAAAGGTCATTTCCAGCGCATTGATATAAAAGACATCCCCTCATTCCTTCATACTATTGAAAACAATGGCGGCAGAATGACTGACCAAACATTGATTACCACAAAACTGCTTATGCTTACGCTGCTTCGCACCAGTGAATTGATTGCAACAAAATGGGAAGAAGTGGATTTTGAGAAAGCTGAACTAACCGTTGCGAGCGAACGAATGAAGATGAAAGGTCGTCCACCTTTTGTGGTTCCGCTTTCAACTCAAGCCCTGCAACTGCTGGAACAGCAAAGAGCAAGAACTGGAAACTATATTTATGTTTTCCCGCATAATTCTAAAGCCCATGCCTGCATGTCAAATTGCACGGTACTGTCTGGCCTATACCGTTTGGGCTATAAGGGCAAAATGACTGGTCACGGCTTCCGCAGCCTTGGGGTGGATGTGTTGTCCTCCATCCTTAAGCACCCCAAAGATGTTGTCGATAAATGCCTCGCGCACGGCGAAAAAAGCAAGGTTATGAGTGCTTATTTTCGCGATCCCTATCTCGACCAACGTAGAGTTCTCATGCAAGAATGGGCGGATTATTTGGATCACCAGCGGAACGCCTCTCTACATACGAAAGAAAACACCGATGTCAGACTTTTGGACGCTGCCTAAAGGCTTTAGTTTTAAAAATACCAAAATAGCAAAAAAGCCTTTTGAAGATTTACCAGTTCTTGCCGATAGAGCGAGGGTCATTTTAGAAAAAAGAACAAATAAAGAAATAAAAAGCCTTATTCATACAATAAACAAAACAGTACAATTGTACTGTAATGATAATAAAACTAAATCTAATTTTAATAAGCATTATTATTTTGATAATTCTAACGATGACTACATAAAGCTCGTTTCACGAAATGGGTCACTTTTTGGTGATGTGCAAGAACATGAATGCTCCGCAGCATTTGCTTTGTGGTTAGTCAGCAAAATTGTTAGCCATAATAAAAATGACCGTATGACGATCAACTGGCTAGTACAGTGTGTTATGGAAATTTGCAATGCGGAAAGGCTTTATAATGATTATCTGATTTTAGAGATAAAGGACAATATGGATCGAACAGCTAAGGAGGCTTATGCACGGAATGCTTTATATATGAATGCTAAAAAGAAAGCAGACAAATCTCACATAAGAGATAAAAAATTAAAAAGTATTGCTATCGAGCATTATAAGAATAATAAGAGCGATTACTTAAGTGTCCAAGATGCAGCGCGTAGGATGGCGGAAGCGGTTGTCTTTGCAGAAGTAGAAACTATTGCAAAATGGCTATACGAACATAATAAAAAGCCAAAAAAATTCGACATAAATCGATGGAAAAAACAGTAGATAAATCTAAAATTGACTTAGTGAACAATTTGCATCTGCTAGCACGTGCATAGTTGCAGATATGAAAATCGTCCTAAATAGGCCAATCACAGCCAGAAAGGACGATTATGAAACACAACTTTTTAACCAACGCGATATTGCCTCAAACAGGTTTTGTCCGTATACACACGATACTCAAAATCTTACCAATCTGTAGATCAGCTTGGTGGGCGGGCATCAAAGAAGGCCGCTACCCTCGCGGGGTGCACATCGGAAAACGAACCACAGCATGGCGCGTTGAGGATATACGGGCACTAATCCAAAGCTTCCCTAAATCAAAGTAGGTGTTTCATGAAACAAGCACCTCGATTCATCTCACATTTAGTAAGTCATGACATGAATAATGTCATCGTATTACGTAAGCACAGTCAAATAATTGATGGATACGACAAAAATTACTGGCCGTGCGATCCCTGCTACACACCGGAAGACCCAAGAAGAAAAGGTCGCCCTGGACCAGATAAAGAGATTCTCTTTGGCGTTTATGTCCTTGTAGAAATTGCACAGATTAAACTGAGAAAAAGCCTAATGGGAGCCTGTTATGAAATTGGCAATCTTCGGAAGTGTGCAAAGAAAGGATATAAAGGCCAAGACGCCATAAAACATTACTACTATCGCGCTAAACCAGAGTTTGAAAAACTTTATAATAAGCCGTCTATTAGTTGGGTAATAAAAGAATTGGCAGAGGCCTATGATATGCCACAGGCTATAGATGATGATTGTTGCCGGAATGCATTTGCGCTTTACACGGAAAAATCGCGTCAATTAGAAATAACTAATAATGATTCAGGACGCATTATAAATACGCTGATCCTTGAACACAAAACACTGGCGTTAAACGGACATACGACAGAGAATTACTTCTATACATTAAGCGAACAGCTTTCCTCATCCGGCGTCCGACTAAAATCTTACGAGTCTGGGCAGCATAAAACACAGTGTCCACAATGTAGCCACTTAAGAAAAGCTCGTAATAGAAAAAAGAAATGCTTGGCAGTTAAAATAGATGCAAGCGGAAATACGGGCGTTGTTTATTGCCACAATGATGGCTGCAAATGGATACAAACATTTGGTTTTCACAAAAGGAAAAGATGATTTTTCTTACCCCTATAAGTATACTTATACTGTAGTAAATTTTTCCGTGTAAAGGCCAAATGTCTTCCGGGAATAATATTATCACGCGAACATTTTACAGTGGCACTTCATACAAAACGCAAAGCGGTTCAGTGCTGGCACATAAAAAGATATCGCCGCCGGAAGAACATAAAAATTCACGCTTTCTCAAAAATACGCAGCTTCATTCCACTCGCTATAACTGCCAGATAACTGGATTTATTTTTAAATTTGAAAAGCATGGTTAACGGCAGAAAGTTCGTTATTATTCAGATGATTAGTTCGATTACAGTCTTTCTTGGACTGAGCCTATTTCAAGCAGTATTTCTACTCCAATCACTACCTACCTTGAAATATTAACTCATCATCGCTGGGCGTTTTTAGATCCATGTACTGCCACTCGCTTGCACGGCTAAACCATTTATAGTTAATGCGCTTGAATCGTAGCTGTGTGGCCATATCACGTAAGATGTCATGAATTTTTGCGATATTGGCGTTTGATGCAAAGGTCGCTGCTACCAAAGTCAAAGATTCATTGTCTTTGCCAGAAGCAAATGCTTCCAGATTACCCTCCCATCCCAGCAGGCTGGCCTGCTTTGCATAAGCTTTACGAAAAACTGGGAAGGTCTTTTTTTGAAGCTGAATAAGTTTTTCCCTCAGTGTTTTGAGATCAGCCGCAACGACCTCATCCAACACCTCATCCTTTTTTTGTTCAGCAATGCTGGCAAAAGCCGATAAAGATACCACACCGAATTTTAGCTTTTCTGGGCTCTCGGTATATGTTTCCGGTTTAAAATCCTTGATCATTTGCAACGAAGTCCGTATGCCCGTCGTACGGGCTATTTTGTCATCTTCGCTTTTTTTCTGATGCTCGACTTCATACCGTTTGGGATCAAGCGTGCGGAGTTCTATGAGCCATTTCTCGCGGTCACCCGATGCCTCTAGTTTTTGAAGAAATGCTTGCGGGTCTTTATCGCGAAGGCTCTGCAAATCACTGTTGGTTGTTCTAGCAAAGTAAAATGACAAGCCCAGCGTTAAAGCGAGTATCGTCGTAAAAACTCGTGAATGCTTTGTAATGAAAGCTATACGGCGGAATATAAATCCGGCGATTAACAAACCAAAGAAGAGAAAAAATAACACCCTTCCTATTGCTGGTTTGATCATAAATATCTGAGGGGCAACAAGGCTTAGAATAAAAATGAGAAATAAATACAAGGCCTGTTTAAGCCATTGTTTTGCTTTTACGATGTTCATGTCCCCTCCAGTTTGTAAAACACCAACGCACGCACGCCAGTGACTGAGCTTGTAAATAACCATGTTATATTGCCCGCGATACAAATAACATCTATTTTGTAGGCTATTGCCAACAGACTAATTGTTGACTAAAAGCCACAATTAGAGGCATGAATATATGCTCGGTTGTAGGTGCTAACGTTAGAAAGCTGCGAAATGGCAAAAAGCTGTCGCAGGAGGAGCTCGCGTTTGAGGCTGGGATTGACCGCAGCTATCTTTCAGAAATTGAGAATGGTTACAAAAATGTGGGCATTGTAGTGCTTGATCAAATTGCCACTGCCTTGGAAGTAAAAATTACTATGTTATTTACTAGTAGGTAAATCGTCGGTGATCATCGTACTTATGTGAAAGCCATAAAACGCGATATAACAATATTTAGAAAACCAACTTTAATTTCAAATCTACCCTAACTATTTAGCGCGGTGGCGCAGATCAAAGCGTGAATAAAGCGCGGGGAGTACAAGCAGCGTGAGCGCGGTCGCGGTAATCAATCCGCCAATCACCACGGTTGCTAATGGTTTTTGAACTTCCGCGCCCGCACCTGTCGCGAGTGCCATTGGCACAAAGCCGAGGCTTGCAACTAATGCTGTCATCATGACAGGCCGAAAGCGTGAGAGTGCACCTTCCACCACAGCATCCGCAAGTGGCTTACCTTCGCCCACCAGTTGATTAATGCGGGTAATCATCACAAGGCCGTTTAACACCGCAACGCCCGAAAGCGCAATCAGCCCAACCGCCGCCGATATTGAAAACGGCATATCGCGCAGCCAAAGGGTGATGATACCGCCCGCGAGTGCTAACGGCACGCCTGAAAAAACTAATAAGGCTTGTTTGACGCAGCCAAGCGCCGAAAAAAGCAAAATGAAAATCATAAGAAAACAGGCTGGCACAACGATACTTAAACTCGCTTTTGCTTCCTCAAGATTTTTAAATTGCCCACCCCATTCCAGCCAATAGCCTGGTGGTACCGTCACGTTTTTCTGAATTACTTCTTTTGCATCGCTGACAAAGGAAGCAATATCGCGGCCACGCACATTAGCCTGAACCACAATGCGACGTTTG
Organism: Alphaproteobacteria bacterium; assembly: GCA_041917755.1. GTDB lineage: Bacteria > Pseudomonadota > Alphaproteobacteria > UBA9219 > RGZA01 > RGZA01. The sequence continues at coordinate 24,286 of JAYRWY010000007.1, read as the reverse complement.
CCATTTTCACGGCTAATCTGGTTAGGGCCATCCGTTATGATAAGCTGCGCAACCTGCTTAAGCGGGATAAAAGCTGGCCTTGCATGAACTTGGCCTGCATTACGGTCTGACATATCGTCATCCGCCGATGGTAATAAAATTGGCAGGTTTTCTAGTTGGGTAATCTCTTGTCGTATGGCTTCGGGTAATTGCACCACAATTTCAAAACGCCGATCGCCTTGAAAAATTAAACCTGCCTCGCGGCCACCTACCGCAATCGATAGCACTTCAAGCACATCATGAACATTAAGACCATATCGCGCGATTGCCTGCTTATCCAGCTTGGCTTCCAGCATCGGCAACCCACTTGTTTGCTCCATTTTAACATCGGCTGCACCTTGAACGCCTTTTACTGCTTGAACTAGTTGTGCCGCAGTTGTTTCAAGCTGAGCAAAATCATCACCGTAAAGTTTTATCGCAACATCCGAGCGCACGCCGGAAATAAGCTCGTTAAATCGCATCTGAATCGGCTGGGTAAATTCATAATTATTCCCCGGAACTTGCGCAGCCGCATCACTAATTTTTTTAATAATATCCGTTTTAGAAATTGAATGATCCGGCCATTCTTTTTTATCTTTTAAAATAATAAAGGTATCAGAGACATTGGGCGGCATCGGGTCGCTGGCCATTTCCGCAGTGCCTGTTTTTGAAAAAACAAAATCAACTTCGGGAACGGACTTAACCGCACGCTCCACCGCAAATTGCAGGTTTTGCGACTGCGTTAAAGATGTGGAAGGTATGCGCATGGCGTGCATCGCAATGTCTTTTTCATCAAGGGTGGGAATAAATTCTTGCCCCATCGTTGTGAATAGACCCAGCGACAACACAAATGCAGCAATCGCCCCCGCCAGAATTTTAAACGGTGAATGTACTGCAAATGCCAATAGTTTTTGATAACCCGCCTTGCCCGACTGAATAACAATTCCTTCTTTTTCAGAAACTTTGCCCTTTACAAAAATAGCCAGCATGGCCGGAATAAATGTCAGCGATAAAATAAAGGCCGCCACAAGTGCGAGAATGACCGTGAGTGCCATCGGCTCGAACATTTTACCTTCAACACCCGTAAAGGTAAGCAAGGGGATATACACCATGATGATAATCGCCTGACCAAACAAAGTTGGCTGTATCATCTCGCGGCTTGCGGCCATCACTTCATCAAGGCGTTCTTGCAAAGTTAAAAGGCGGCCCTCGTGATGTTGCCGTTCAGCCAAACGGCGCAGGCAGTTTTCAGTAATAATCACTGCGCCATCGACGATAAGCCCGAAATCAAGGGCACCCAAACTCATCAAATTACCACTGATATTTGTGCGTATCATGCCCATGCTGGTAATCAGCATAGAAAGTGGGATAACAAGCGCAGTGATAAACGCAGCGCGAAAATTGCCCAATAATATAAACAGTACAACGATTACCAAAAGTGCGCCTTCAGTAAGATTGGTCTTCACCGTTTCAATAGTACGGTCAACCAATTTAGTGCGATTAAGTACGGTCTTGGCATGGATGCCACGGGGCAGAGATGTATTGATGGATACCAGTTTTTCATCCACCGCTTGTGATACGGTGCGGCTATTTTCGCCAATCAACATCAACGCCGTGCCCACAACAACTTCAGAACCATTTTCTGAGCCAGAGCCAGTGCGTATTTCTTTGCCAATCGCAATCGTTGCAACATCTTTTAGATAAACGGTTATCCCAGCGCGATGTGCAACCACAATATCGCCTATATCCTGCATATCGGCAATACGGCCATCGGCACGCACCACATAAGCTTCACCGTTACGTTCAATATAACGCGCACCAACGCTTAAATTATTGCGTTCCAATACTTCGGTAATATTTGCAAAGCTAATACCAAGCGCAACCATACGATCTGGATTTGGCTGTACATGATATTGTTTGACGTAACCGCCAATCGCATCAACCCCCGCTACGCCTTTCACGCCTTTCATTTGTGGGCGAATAATCCAATCTTGCACGGTGCGCAAATATCCGGCCTGCTCATGGGGGGTGCGCAGATATTGACCTTCGGGTGTTAGGTAACTTCCATCGCTTTGCCAACCCGCCTGCCCGTCATTTGTGGTCGCGCCCTTACCCTGCGGATGTTCGTATTCAACCGTCCACATATAGATTTCGCCAAGCCCCGTGCTAATCGTGCCTAATTTGGGATCAACGCCTTGGGGCAGGGATTCTTTTGCTTCGGCTAATCGCTCATTGACCTGCGCTCTGGCAAAATAAATATCAACCTTGTCATGAAACACTACCGTCACTTGACTAAACCCGTTACGTGAAATGGAACGTGTATAATCAAGTCCCGGAATACCTGCTAATGCAGTTTCAACCGGATACGTCACCAGTTTTTCTACCTCCATCGGCGAAAAAGCAGGCGCAGTTGTATTAATTTGTACTTGTTTATTGGTAATATCGGGAACGGCATCAATCGCTAAATCTTTGAGCGAATAAATACCAAACACTGCAATACAAAGGGTAAATAATACCACCAGAAAACGGTGCTGTAGCGAAAAACCAAGAATACGTTCAATCATGATGCGTTACCAAATAATGTGTGCGATTTAGTGTTCGTGCTCTGCGCCAGCCTTGCCAATATCAGCTTTAACGATGAAGCTATTTTTGGAAACATAGGCCTGACCCGCCATTATGCCTTCCTTGATTTCAGTCCATTGCGGGTCGCTCATCCCCGTTACCACGGGTCGTGCTTGGTATTTGCCATCGGGCAATGCCAGAAATACCACCGTCTTATTTTCCATACGCTGCAATGCTTCGGTCTTCACTGCAATCGGTACACGTTTTTGTGATACTGTAATATGGGCCTGAATGCTCATGCCTGAACGCCAATGACGGTCGGTATTGTCGATATTGGCGCGTACAATCGTTGTTTGGCTTGATGATTCTGCCGTCGGTAAAATAAGCGCGATCGTGGTTTGCGCCGTGATGGGGTCACTTAGACATTTTACCGTAACATCGGCTCCAGCTTTAACCCGCTCAACATCTTTGGAAAATACAAATAATTCTCCCCAAAGCATATTCAGATCAGCAACCGCAAACAAAGGCTGGTCGGATGCAAGCTCCCCGATATTAGCTTGGCGGGTAATCACCGTACCCGCGACAGGTGACTTGACGGGATAAACTTGTAAGCTGTCATTGCTTTCAACCGTTGCAAGAATTTCGCCAGCTTTAACCGTTTCGCCAGGTTGTTTAAGAACGCTGCGAATAATACCAGGAAAACGCGCCTTAACCTGCGCAGTTGTATTTTGATTGAGCGTCACGCGCCCTGCTACCGAAAGTCGTTCCTGAACGATTGCCTCAGACGCATTTGAAACCTCAATCTCTAATGCTTTGGCTGCGCTGGAACTAATCGTGCTGCTTTCATCGTGTTGTTTTTCTCGCCCGTGCCCGTGTTCGTCCTCATGTTGATGTTCATCATGCTTATCACTATGGCTATCCTCATGCTTATCTTGAATCTGCGCTTTTTGTGGAACATCAACTTCATGCCCGTGTTCATCACCAGCCTGAGCTAATTCACAGCTTGCAATAACTGCAAGGCAAAATCCAAAAGTCAGGATGTATTTTTTAAACTGTTTCATAACTAAGCCTATTCTTGGTTTTGTTGAGTGGCAGATGGTGTCACAGCATGAACTGCGCCCAGACGTTCAAGCTGCGCCTTGGCAATATGAAAATCACGTAAGGCATCAATGTGTTGTTGTTTGGCACTGGAAAGGCTGCGCTGCGCATCTAACACTTCAAGATACGCAAACCGGCCCAAACTATAACCTTCCCGTGCAAGCTGAAACCCGCGATTGGCCGAAGGTAGAATTTCAGTTTTTAAAAGCTGCGCTTGGCGGTAAGCATTATCAAGACGCGCTTGTACCTGTTGCAGTTGCGAGCGCAAATCCAGCATTGCTTGGCGGCCTTCCATCTCGATGCGCAGTGCGTCTTGGCTGGCTTTTTCAATATTACCGTTATTACCGTTTAAAACAGGGATGGGCATGGATAGCCCCACCACAAACGCTTGGTCATTGCTGCTATGAAAATCGCGCACGCCCGCGTTTAATTTTGGATTTGGAATGGCGTTGGCTTTTTCTAAATCCGTGCGGGCGCGTGCCTGTTGCAATGTGGCATCAAGGCGTTTTTTAATCGGGGATTCCTCAAGCATCGCTTCGGTTACTGGCAAAGGCTTATCAACCACAAAAAATGTACCTGAATCTAGCTTAGCCGCAATTTTTGGTTCGCCGAGCAGCGCATCAAACGCCGCTTGAGCACTATTTTTTTCCTGAATAGCTTTTTCTAACGTAATCGATGCTGCGGATCGCTCAACCTCCGCACGGCTACGTTGTAAAAGCGGCGCGGCAGCGGTGCCAACCCTCACATTCACCGAACGCAACACATCTTCGGCAAGGCGTTTTTGTTCCTGCGCTAAATTCACGCTTTCTTCCGCAGCCACACGTTGAAAGTAGGCAATCGTTACATCGCGGATAAGATCAAGACGTGCGGATTGGCTTTCAAACGAAGCAATTGCTACACTATTTTCTGCAATCCGCTCACGCGCCGCAACCTGCCCGCCGATTTCTAATTCCTGGGCAACACCATAATTCACTTCAGCAGAAGAAAAGTTTTTATACGGCCCGCTCCCCGCAATATTTTCAGCACCAACATTGATTTCAGGGTTGATCCAAGCCGAAGATTGTTGCTGCTCACCCTTGGCCGCCGCAATTGCATTTTGATGGGATTGCAGTCGCGGCGATTGCCGCAGGGCAATCGAAATCGTATCCGCAAGCGTTACTTTGCCATCTGAATTATTTTGGGTGCTGCGTTCAGCAAGTGGAATGGTAATTTTATCATCAGTTTCAACGCCTGCACTTTCAACATTTGCACTGGCAAGCGAGTGAATTAAAATAAGACCGCATAGCAGTAAATAAAAACGACCTTTAAGCATTTTACATCCATCATAAGAGTCACCGAGTTGCCTCCCAACCAACCATGCACAATATTTTGTTGTGCATACAGCGAAGAAGGCAAAAAGAAAGAACAGTGACTAGACAGAAGGGGGTTTTAGCGGAGGCGCAGATATGAAGGAATGTTTGATAACATCATCCGCAACAAAAAACACATGGCGCGTCACAACCATGTTTATTTCCGAGTAATGAAGATTGCCGAGTGTGGTTTGCTTGCACACACAATGATGGCCCACGCCCGATGCATCCTTGCATGGTGTATTTTCGCTATGATTTGAAGGTAGTAGGTTTACTACAACTTCGTTACCTGCTTTTGCCGCACAGACATTTCCAATAACGCAGGGCGCTATTAAGAATGACAAGACAAGCAAGAGACTGACAAAAACTTTGAGCATTGAAGAACAAACCGAAAGCACTCAACTATTTGTTTAATTTTAAAAATAGTTTGAACGCAGGAGTTATACACAGCATATGTCTAGCACATTTTTTGAACAACACAACTATAAACCATATGTTTGCGGTTTATAATTTTGACGGATTGACGCAATCTGTGCCTCATTCCACAATTTGTATGAGACACAGATTGATTTATTTCAGATATGCAGAAGAACATCAGAATTCAGAATCAAAAAAATCCTGCTGCTAGCATGGACAAGGTCCTTTTGGACCTCCTGGTTTTGGGCCTGATGTTGAGGCACTTAAAAAATCAACCGTTTTCATGATATCCCTTTCGATGTTTATACAAAATACATATTAACAATCAGTATGATAGCTCACTGACATTAAGATCGTGTGAAAGCGGCATAACTCATTCTAATGCTATTCTTAGTATTATGTCCGTAATGGCAAGCTGCCAAAAAGCATATTTTTCCTGATATAAAATGCCAAAAAAATATTCCAATCTAGCCAATCAGAGAAACTGGGTTGACACAGCAGTTGCAACTCATTATTAGTTGCAAATCTTATTATATCACCCTGAGGTTTATCACATGAAATACACTTATTTACTTGGTTTCGCTGCATTTTCTGTTGTTCTGTCTTTAACGGCACATCCTGCAAAAGCCATTGAACGCCTTTATTACCCCTATGTTGAGCAAGGCGAACTAGAACTGGAGTATTTTGGCACACGCAGCGTGGATAGTGACGAAACCAAGGACGATGCACAAAAACAACAATTCTCGCTGGGTTATGGCGCAACTGACTTTTGGAAAACAGAATTTTATGCAAAATATGAAAAAGAGCCTGGAGAATCCTTAGCCTTTGATGCGTGGGAATGGGAAAATATATTCCAGTTTACCGAACGCGGAGAAAATATGGTGGATGTGGGCGCATCCTTTGCTTACGAATATAAACCGCAAACCAACCGCGCAGATAAATTAGAGGCACGTTTATTATTAGCCAAAGATATTGATAAAACATCCCATACGCTGAACATCAATTTTGAAAAAGATGTGGGTGCTGGCCCCAAAGAAGGCCTCGAAGGCGCATTTATATGGAGTAGCCGCTATGGTTATAGTGCCATGTTTGAACCTGGTATGGAATTTACCGGAGAGTTAGGCGAATTGGAAAAGGCAGGCCGCTTTAAAAACCATGCTTATTACATGGGGCCTGTTGCATACGGTAAGCTACCATTCAAATTAATCGGCCAAAGCAATGGTTTAAAATATCGTCTGGGTTATCTTTTTGGGTTATCCGAAGTAGCAAGCGCAGGCCAAGCTATTGCACAAATCGAATATGAAGTTCATTTTTAATCAATGCGAATTTGATGGATAGGAAGGAAGTAGGCGTAAGCTTACTTCCTCTTCATCATACGCGCAGAATAAATTCATCCTTAATATTGCACCTAATTAGCGCAAGCTTGTGAAAAATACGTGTGCATCATATATTCCATGAAAGCTCAATTAATTTCTTGGATAAAGCTGCTATGCCGATACCCCAGATTATCCACCAAACCACATCGTCACGGCAAACACTGACCGAGCCATTTATTGAAAATCTTGATCGTATACGAAAGCTACATCCAGATTGGACGATTGCTTTTTATGATGATGCAGACCGCCGTGACTTTATCCGAAAACATTTTGATAAGGAGATGCTTCGCACCTATCTCTCCATCAATCCGCGCTATGGCCCCGCCCGCGCTGATTTATTCCGATATTTGGCACTCTATCAGTTTGGCGGCGTTTATCTTGATATAAAGTCATCCACAACAATCTGCTTAGATAATGTCTTGCAAAGTAGCGACCAGTATTTACTGGCGCATTGGGATAATGCGCCTGGAAGACCTTTTCAGGGATGGGGTGTACATCGTGAAACACCCTACCCTGGTGAATTTCAGCAATGGCACATTGTCGCTGCGCCGCGTCATCCCTTTCTTGAACGCGTCATTCGGACTGTTCAAATGAATATCAACAGTTACGACGCATCACTGGATGGTACAGGTAAACGGGCTGTTCTTCGCGTGACAGGGCCAATTGCCTACACCAATGCAATTCGTCCCTTGCTCGGCAAAGTAAGCGCACGCCTCGTTAACACCAGTGACCTTGGTCTTATTTATTCATTCCTAGACCCATCGAACGAAATTTTTAGACGAACCGGACAATTCGCGCATGAAGCTTTAACGCCGATGCATTATCGCGGCTTATCCCAACCGCTTGTGCTGAAGAAATAATCCTCAGATTAATAAGATACGTAAAGTGATCTACGGTGCCGTGTGATAGTCACAAGCCCTGATGTATTTTTTATATTTTTTGGGGATACGTTTAGGGGTATGGACATCAAAACATTGACAGATTATTGTTTGTTTTCAAAGTGTAAGGCTATGAACTCAAAGCCCTCCGCTGCTACCATTAAAAAAGGGCCCCATCTGGGGCCCTTTTTTAATGGTAAGTACCAGCGAAATATGAGCACCCCCGCAGGGGGTTAACAATTTTCAGGAGCGGCCAAGCGAAAGCGCCGGACGCGACCAGAAAATTGCAGCGCAGCAAGTCCACAAAGTGGACGCAGCGAGCACAATCTCGAAGCTGCTGCCATTATCTTATAAACACAAATAAGATTATTCGTTAGAATAATCCCATGAGCTCTGACAACTCAGATCATCAATACAAAAGCTCTGGAAACTTGATTCCAGATAGAGTTGTCCGTTTTTATGGAAACGTTGATTACGCGCTTGAATGTATTGCTTTCAAAGAAATCACTTTCATTCATCAAGAGAAAATGAATGATCCTTTTGATCCGTGGTTAGAGGTGCGCACCCAGTTTAATAATTATTATGATATGCTAGCGTGGGAAATAGAAAATAAAAATCAAGCTCATATAGATCAGTTCAAGCAACTAATTTCCGCTGATAGCTTCAATGCTGCATTTAAAACAATTAAAACCAACGCAGAAACTATCAGAAAAGGCTACTATATTTTTTCTACTTGTGCTCATACACAAGAGAATCCGCCAGAGAATAACTTGTACATGTGGGGGCATTATGCCAATGGTCATCGCGGCATCGCTATAGAATTCGATGCTCATAGACTAAACGCTGGACAGAAAAATAATAGCTCTGATGGAGACTCCCTCACTAAAATGTGTTACGGCAACGATTTGCCGATCATAAGCTACGAGATTATGGACGATTATTTAATGTCTTATGGAAAAAACAAAGAAAGAATATTTGAAATTCTTAGTTTAACAATGCGCACAAAAAATACAGTTTGGATGCCAGAAAATGAGTGGCGACTGGTATCTCAAAATAACGAGACCGAGTTAGGCATATTGCGTATACCATTGCCTGACAAAGCAATTACACAAGTATTTATCGGCTGCGAAACTAGTAAGTCTGTAGAAAATAAAATTGTTAAAGAAACAAAAAAACAACATCCGCATACCAGAATTTTTAGAGCTATTAAATGCAAAGATAGAATGGCATTAGAATTTGAAGAACTCTAACCCCTCACCCACTCAACCCACGCCGCAACTCCCGCCAATTGGGTAAGAACTTATCCATCACGGCCTTGAAGCGTGGGCCGTGCCTGCGCCATCACTCTTCAATCCGCCAGAGCGATCGATCATCCCATGCTTCAATACGGGTCATGCCCGATGTATTGAATGACCCGGTACCGAGCCATAACATGTATACATTGCGGGTATTACCAACATCCCGCTTCACCTTCGAACGGTCGGCAGGTTTTGATAAATCATTCTTGATAAGCCACAGACGCGATGCAACCTTTGGATCAATAATTGTTCGGGTGGCATAGACATCCAAAATATAACGCGACCCATAGAGCTGAATGCCTGGAACTGCCGCCGCAAAAGGCCTGTCATCAAATTCAGAAATTGCCCCGCCGGTCACCAACACATCGCCGGGCTTGATGGTATGAATAAGCGTACGCGCCACCGCATCGTTTTTCTGGTCATGGAACGCCGGCATCGACATGGGCAAATCCGATGCAGAAAGTTTGGGAATAAAGCCGGTGCTGAATTCTGCAACTTGCACAACCAATAAAATGCCTGTCGCAACCAACCCTGCATTCACCCAAATTCCGCCCTGCCGGCGCGACATCCACATGGCGTACAACCCGGCCGTACCTAACACCCCAAGGGCAATATCGGCATACCAGTAAAATCCCCACACCTCTTGGGGAACCGTTGTTTCAATGCACACCAACAGGCCAATTCCCGCAAGCGCCACCCCGCCCAGCATCACCAGCATATCTCTGGTTACAACCGGCTTCATGAGCACATACAGCAAGCCCGGCAATAAAAATGTCATGCGCCCGCACACCGCAGTAACGACATACACTAAACTAGCCAGCCATGATGGCGCGCCGTTTGCCAACATGTTTTCAATGATAGGGGCATAACGCAGCTCGGCCCACTCGGCAACGGGAATATTGAGCGGATTAAACACCACCAACTTGGTTCCATCCGAAACGGTAGACCCGAAGCCAAGAAAAAACACGATACTGAATACGACGCCACCTGCCAAGGTTGCCAACAGAATGGCGTAATCTTTAAAACGCTCGCGTGCTGCAAACTTGGCTAGCATCAAACATCCAACACCCGATGCCAGCATCGGAAGCATATTGACGCGCGTGCCACATCCTACCAACACCAACCCAACCAGCAACCAATAGCGAATTCGCTCCTGGCGTTCTGCAAGCACTTCATCCAACAGCACGATAAATATCTGGAACGCAATCATGGTGGACGCCACGCGGAACATGATTTGCGCTGTTGCAAAATGAAAGCTCTTCCACATCAATTCCGAATAACCGAAGGTGAGCAGCAACGCTGTCGCCACCACAATACCCAGCCATGCAGCCGCCATGCGCGACTGGGCAAACACGTACAACATTCCTATCAAGGTCAGGCCATGAACAATAATGGCAAGACGGGATGCCACCAGAATTAAAGGTACGCCGGTTATGTGCGCGGCCATTCCCACATGCACATTATATAAATAATGATAATGCAGCGGCACATCCATAATGAACGGCTCGATCGGCGGCCAGCTGATGCTCACGGCATTCGAAAACGCTGCCACCCACGTATAGTGATGATCAATAATGTTGCTGAAATCCGACAGCGAGGCAGCAAACACCAGAAACACCGCCGCCAACACACACGCCACCAACGTCTTGGATAATTGCAACTGGCTCTGGCTAATGCATCGCGCGATACGATGCCTATTCAGTATGACACCTATTAAAAACACACATGGCAACATCTGATACGCCGCCTGAATGCCAAGCATCGTAAACAAAAGACCCGATGCCATTTCAAAGCACTGTCCGATAACCACCGCTTTAATGGCAAATTCAATCGGTCCGTTTGGTCTTCTGGATGCGAGCGATAACAGCAACGCGCCAGGCATCATCACAAATAATGCCATATAGGCCGCATATAACATCGCATCATGCAGCGGCGCTCCAAATAGCGTGGAAATACCGATTGATATCGCCAGCAGCACCAGCCAACTTGCCGCAGCTTGTACCATTCCGTTACTCGACACCGCATCACTGAGATTTGCGCTATTCATGTGTGACTTTCTTTTATCCAATCTATGATTGGGATACCCATATTCAAACAAATCCGAATATACAAGCTGGTTATTGGGCTATCCATTCAACACCCTGCGCAACTCGCGCCAATTGGGTAAAAACCTGTCCATCACGGCCTTGAACCGTGGGCCATGGCCACGCTCGAATAAATGACACAGCTCATGCACCACCACATATTCCAGCAATTCCGGCGGGCGTGACAGTAATTCCAAATTCAAACGTATGCGCCGCTTACTGGGCGTGCAACTGCCCCACCGGCTACGCATCCGTTGCACGGTTACACGGGCAATTTCCACGCCCATGATTGGCTCCCATTTATCCAATAGCCTGCGCACCGTTTGCACCATCATGCGACGCTGCCATGCATCCATCAACGCGCGGCGTTTATATGGCGGCGATGATGGGCGCAGATATATATGCACAACACCTTCTTGCAGCCGCACGCGTGATACGCCTGTCGTCTCACTGACCTGCACCGGATGCAATCTCCCCCACAACATGATTTCATGATCATTGGCGGCTGGCACTTTGGGAAGTATCCGCACACGGCGCATGCGCGTATGGTGTTTCATAATCCAATCCATCTTGGATAACGCAAACGCCCGGATACGCTCCAACGACATACGCAGCGGTGCAGATATCCGCACCTGACCCTCGGGCGCCGTAATCCGCAGATGAATATGCTTGATGCGTTTACGCGCCACATCGGCGGTCAATTCACCAAGGGTCATGATATGCTTGGGCGCAGGCTTCATTGAATTGCTATATATTGAATCATGATATCGACGTGGTCGTTTTACTAAACTAACCTATATTGATGTGCTTAGCGCAGCCATTGCAATCCCCAACCAAATATTAAGCTTTCCAAGTCAGGGTTTATTGATGATTCACGAAACACCGCTCATCTCCATCCTCGTGATTGGTCTCTCGCTGGCCTGTATTTTTGGCACACTGGCCTATCGCTTCAAAATTTCGCCCATTGCCGGATATCTATTAGCTGGCATTCTTGTCGGCCCGCATACGCCTGGCTATGTTGCCGATCAAACCATCGCGCTCGAACTCGCAGAGCTTGGCGTCATCCTCCTGATGTTTGGCGTGGGTCTGCATTTCTCGGTCAAAGATTTATTGTCGGTGCGCGCCGTCGCCATTCCCGGTGCCATCGGACAGGTTATCCTCACCTCGCTGCTCGGCTTTGCCCTCGCGCATTGGATGGGATGGTCATTAGGTGCGGGGATTATTTTTGGTCTCGCGCTGTCGGTAGCGTCCACCGTCGTATTGATGCGTAACCTGAAGGAACGAAAATTACTCGATAGCGATTTGGGAAAAATCGCCATCGGCTGGCTCATTGTGCAAGACATCCTGATGATTTTTGCATTGGTGCTTTTGCCCGCGATTGTACCATTACTTGACAGCGATACCTTGCAAAAAGGCCTTTCACCAAAGGCTTTAAATGGCCTTCTTACCTCGCTTGGCATCACGCTTGGCAAGGTTGTTGCCTTTGTTGCACTGATGCTGGTATTAGGGCGAAGACTTATCCCGCTGGTTCTGCATTACGTCAATAAAACCGGCTCGCGTGAACTATTCCGTTTATGTGTGCTTTCCATTGCACTCAGCGTTGCGTTTGTCGCAGCAAAATTATTCGGCGTGTCGTTCGCGCTCGGCGCATTCTTTGCCGGCATGATATTAAGCGAGTCCGAACTCAGTCACCGCGCCGCCGAAGAAACCCTGCCATTGCGCGATGCGTTTGCAGTATTGTTTTTTATCTCCATGGGCATGCTGTTCAACCCTGATGTGGTCATTCAAAAGCCATGGCTTGTTGCAGCAACGGTGGGGGTGATTATGCTCGGGCAATCCATTGCCGCCTTCATCATGATTGTGCTGTTCCGTCAAACCAAAAGCACCGCATTATTTGTCGCGGGTAGCCTTGGCCAGATTGGTGAATTGTCGTTCATCCTGGCGGGGCTTGGCATTTCGCTGGGCGTACTCAATGAAGAGGGTCGCGATTTGATGCTGGCAGGTGCCATGGTTTCCATTTTACTCAACCCCGCCCTATACAGGGCTTTGAAAAAACTGCGCCCCGCAGACGATACTAAGCCTCTCTAATCATTCACTTATTTCTGCCTATTCGCGTTTACCATTCCTTGGCAAGTATGGCGGTAGATTTAACCGCACTTCCTTGCCCGAGCGGTTGCGCAACGTCGCGCAGAGCGAATGGCAAAACACACTTAAGGATTCCATCCATGCTTAAATCCCTTGAAGGCAAAACCATCTTGCAAATCGTCCCCTCGCTGGATGTAGGCGGACCTGAACGCTCGACGCTTGACGTCGCCGCCGCCATTGTGCGGGCAGGCGGACGTGCCTTTGTTATTTCCGCAGGCGGTCGCATGGTCGATGAATTGGAAAAATCCGGCGCGGTGCATTTCAGTTGGGAAGCCGCCAGCAAAGACCCGCGCATCATCTGGAAAAACCATAATCTGCTCAAAGATTTCGTCAGCATTGAACGCGTCAATCTGGTGCATGTGCGTTCACGTGCCCCGGCTTGGTCGGCTTATATGGCGACGCGCCAATCCAAAGTACCCATGGTCACCACCATGCACAGCAGCTATCAAACCAATTTGCCATGGGAAAAATTTTATAATTCCATCATGACCAAAGGCGAACGCGTGATTGCCATTTCACGCAATATGGCCGAAAGCATCGAAAAAAATTACAATATCCCGCCACAACGCATCACCGTTATTCCGCGCGGCATCGACTTGAACACTTATAACCGCGATAATGTCAGCCAGGAACGCATTGATAAATTCGCGGCGTCCATTTTCCTGCCGCGCGACAAGCCTTTTATTCTTTTCCCCGGCCGCCTGATGAAGGCCAAAGGACAAGAGCTGGCACTACGCGCATTGGCTAAAATCACCGAGCCGTTTTCATGCCTCATCGTCGGGCCTGATCACGAACATGCGGGCTATCGTGAACATCTTAAATCGCTCAAGCAAAAATTGTTTTTACAAGATAAAGTTACCTTCCTCGACCATGTGGATTTACCCGCGGCCTACATGCTCGCCAATATGGTGCTCAGCCCCAGCCAGATTCCCGAAGCGTTTGGTCGCGTCTGCGCCGAAGCGCAAGCGATGGGCGTGCCGGTCATTGCAACCGATCTGGGCGCTACGCGTGAAACCGTACTTGATGGTGAAACCGGTTGGCTAGTGCCACAAGGCGATGTTGATGCCTTGGCTGATGCCATCCGCAATGCGCTGGCGCTTTCACATTCCAACCGTCTGGCCATGACCGAAAAATCTATTCTGCATGCGCGCAATAACTTCAATATGGAACGCATGTGTGCTACAACCTTGGCCGTTTATGCGGAGCTGTTGCAATAAACCACATCCTTCTCACGCTGTTATTTGCCTTTCTGCCATCCTTCAGCTTTGGCAGCCTCTACACCATTGACCCGCATCAATCACAGCTGGAATTCACCTGGAGCTATGGCGGGCTTATCGATGATACCGCGCGCGCCGATGCCATGCATGGCCATGTGCATTTGCATTCAAGCAAACCTGAATTAAGCGATGTGCGCGTGACCATCCATGTGGCTGATATCAAAACCGGTGATGCCGGTACAGACGCCCTGCTTTATGGCGAAAGTTTTTTTGATAGCAAACGCTTCCCGACTATCACCTTCATCAGCGACCGCGCCGCCACACTTGATTATAAACCCGATGATGACAACCCCGCGCAACATCAGATCAGTGGTCACCTGACCATGCACGGCGTGACTAAACCCGTCGCACTGGAAATCTCCCTGTCTGATGAAGACCGCCATGCACTCAAAACCGGCCACACCAGAGAGCTTACGCTCACCGCCCAAACCACCCTTAATCGCACAGACTTCAACATGACTGATTACGCTGGGATCATTGGCGAAAGTGTATCTATTTCCATCACCACGCACCTAAAAAAATTGCCGCCCGCAGCCGCCTCCGCCGGAAAGCCCCTTAAATAAAAGGTTTGCGCGTTTTCTCTCCCGTACACTTATTTCAAATTGTATCTAAAATTAATTCTCCCCACAGGCAATTTCTTTAAATTAAGCTAACCACTAACACGGATTTATTGCGGTCAGGTTTCCATTGCCACATGTCGAAGAAATTGTCGGGCGGGTTCGGCGCGAACTTCCCCGTTTAATCGAACAATATATTGCTGCGCCATCCCACACTTTTCGTGACATCGTCACGGGTGTGGCGGAGGATTTGCGCGGCCTGCCGCATGACGAGCGTCGCCCGAACAATATCGCGCATTACTTGTCACAACATCCGCAAGAACTCGCCGCGCTTGAACAACGTCTTGGCGCAGCGCGGCCATTCGGGTTTCAAAATATCGGTGACCGCGCTCTGGTTCTTACCTTCGATAATGAACACGGCCAACGGCAAATATTACGCCTCACCCGTCATGCCGAACCCGCCATTCCCAATTCACAAAGTTTTCATGCCGGTCAAAGCATTATGTTTAACGGCACGCACATTTCGGTTACGCAGCCTGCCATACCACTGGAAACATTGATTGAAAGCGGCGTAATCACACCCCCTGAAGCCGACCTGATCAATGCCCGCATGAAGGTCGAAGTAGCGCGCGATGGCCTTGTTTATAACGATGTGCTTCCCGGGAATACTGCCATTACCTCTCATGGCCACGTGATAGTAACAGATGTCGGCGCACTGGCAACCGAAGCAGCTGAACGCATTCGCATTCCGCACCATTTTCACGATAGCCCCGACAATGCGCGTTATTTTCTGCGCCAAATTGATGCAAATAAGCAGCTGGCAGCTACACTTCGCCCGCTAAATGCCGACATGAGACCACCCGTGCAAAGTTATGAATTGCTCGCTGCGTTTTTAGAAAGTCATGAACCACAACGGGGCAAGATTATACCTTCACCCCCATCATCAGGGACACAAGGAGCAGCACCAGCCTAATCTTTGTATAAAGATGGATAAGTTATCCGCAACTTCGCCAACTTGGGCAAATCATGCATGATGATGTAGGGATTGGTTGGATTTAGCGCGAGGTAATTCTGGTGATAATCCTCTGCGGCATAAAACGCATTCAGCGGTTCAACCTTGGTCACAATCGCATTGGAATAAGCATGCGCGGTTGTTAATTGAGCTATCTTTTCCTTCACTGCGCGTTCTTGCTCGGCATTTTTGACAAAGATTGCGGAGCGATACTGCGTGCCCACATCCGGGCCTTGGCGATTAAGCTGGGTCGGGTCATGGGCAACTTTGAAAAACACATCTAATAGTTGCTCCAGATTGATTTGCGCAGGGTCATAGGTAATTTGCACCGCTTCCGCATGGCCGGTATTGCCGTCACTTACCCTGTCATAATGCGCGGTATCCGCACTGCCCCCGGCATAACCGGATGCAGCTGCACTCACGCCTTTTAAATGGTCAAACACCGCTTCCACTCCCCAAAAGCAACCGCCTGCCACCACTATGGTGTCGGTTTTGCCAGATGGAACAGGAGGCGGGGTGGTGGCTGCGCGCGCAATTGTGCATGCAATCATCACCAACGCAACCAGCATCCCGGCACGCATAAGCTGCTTGATCATCTATGCCACCTTGGGTCTGAATGTAAGTGCCGCGCCATTGCTGCAATACCTCAAGCCCGTTGGCTTTGGCCCATCGTCAAACAGATGCCCATGATGCCCGCCACATCGCGCACAATGATATTCCGTACGCTCCATAAACAGGGAACGGTCACGTTTGGTGGCAACATGCCGCTGAATGGCAAAAAAGAAACTGGGCCAACCCGTGCCGCTATCAAATTTGGCCGACGATTCAAATAACGGATAATCGCATCCAGCGCACATATACGTGCCTTCGCGGTGTTCGTTCACCAACGCGCTGGTAAAAGGCTTTTCCGTGCCTTCCTCACGTAGGATGTGATACTGCTCCGGCGTCAGGATTTTTTTCCACTCTGCATCACTTTTCGAAATCTCGTATGAACCGGCATTTGCCATGGCGTTCACTGGAAATGAACTCGCGGCAAGTAATCCGCCAGTTGCAATCTGAAAAAAACTCCTGCGCTTCATGCTAACTCACTTTCCAGTTGGGTCGAATAAAATGGCAGGTATACCCGTTGGGGTGTTGCTGTAAATAATCCTGATGGTAATCTTCTGCCTTATAGAATTCGCGCGCCTGCACCACTTCGGTTACAATCAGGCCTGGAAGTTTTTGCGAAGCATTCAGTTCACCAATCAAGGTGGTCGCGGTTTTGCGTTGGTCCTCGTTTAAAAAGAAGATAGCGGAGCGATAGGACGGCCCCACATCATTGCCTTGGCGGTTTTTGGTGGTCGGGTCATGAATCTGGAAAAAGAATTCCAAAATCTTTCGATAACTTATCACGCTGCTATCAAAGGTAATCTCGATTGCCTCGGCATGCCCCGTCTGCTTGGTCTGTAAATCCTTATAAGTGGGGTTGGGAAATGTGCCGCCGGTATATCCAACATCCGTATTGGTTACGCCGGGTAATTTGCGGATAAGATCTTCCATTCCCCAAAAGCAACCGCCCGCTAAAATCGCCCGCTCACTTGTCATCATCATCTCCAAATAATGTCAGATATTCTGCGTAGCCTTCGTTTTGTAAATCAGCCTTTGGAATAAACCGCAGCGAAGCGGAATTAATGCAATAGCGCAAACCGGTCACGGCGGGTCCATCATCAAACACATGACCCAAATGGGAATCGGCGTGCCTGGATCGCACCTCCACCCGCACCATGCCATGGCTGGCGTCGTGCTTTTCAACCACATGGTCATCATGCAAGGGGCGCGTGAAACTGGGCCAACCCGTGCCGCTATCAAACTTATCGGTTGATGAAAACAATGGCTCGCCCGATACCACATCGACGTAAATTCCTTCGCGCTTTTCGTTCCAGAATGCGTTACGAAAGGGCGGCTCGGTGCCACAGGCCTGCGTCACATGTCGCTGTATGTCATCCAGCTTGGCGATGGCGCTGGGGTCTTTTCGGTAAGACTTCATCATGGCTCCTTAATTACTTGTATAACCATATAGGTTTGTTATCCTGCCTATCAATTGGTTCGCATGATTAGGCAAAATGGTTACTCAACCCGATACATATCATGAATTTGCCGAACTGCTTCGCGCTGGCCTTGGCGGGGATAGCACCAGCTATGCACGCTTCTTGACAGATATCAGCCCGCTTTTGCGCCGTATGATTGGCTCTAAAGTCCCATCAGCTGATGTAGAAGACGTCCTTCAGGAAGTCCTCCTTTCGGTACATAAAGCCCGCCATACCTATGATGGCCAACGCCCGATTATGCCATGGCTCGCCGCCATTACCCATTTCCGCATCACTGATTATCTCCGCAAGCATTACGCATCCATGCGCCACCAAACAACTGATATTGCTGACGTACAGGAATTTTTGGCCGATGTAACCCAAAGCAGTGGTTCAAACGAAACCATAGAAGAGTTGCTAAAAGACGTGCCCGAAAAACAAAGGCAAATTTTAACCATGATGCATGTCGAAGGCTTTACAGCAAAACAGGTCGGTGAAAAGCTGAACATGAATGAGTCAGCGGTAAAGGTGGCGGCGCACCGCGCCATAAAGAAAATACGCGAAGACTTTGACAACCGAGCAAATGAGTCATGACCCAGCCTTCCAAACCCACTTCTGACCTGATTGCACAGCTGGCAGCCGAACCCGTGCCCGCGAAACCTGCGCTCAATCCCGCACGTCAAATCATCTGGTTATTGGCGGTCCTGCTTATCTACGCCTTTGGCGCACAAATTTATCTGGGCCTTCGCCCCGACCTGATTAACCGTCTGACCGATGCATGGTTCGAAGCAGAAATCGTCGCGTTATGGTTCTTAATCCTGACCTCATCCATCGCCAGCATCATCGCTATGGCACCTGATGCGTATCAAAAACCGGTCCTGCTGCAACTCCCTTATGTGGTGTTTGCAGCGCTGATTGGCATTCTGGGTTATCAAATGCTGCAATCACCGGATATGCCAAAACTCATATCGGAACTCAGCGATACTGCCGGTATGGAATGCAGCATATGCATTGCGCTCGTATCCATGCTTCCATCGGCATTTGTCTTTGCGATATTAAAACGCGGCGCAAGTGTGCGGCCCTTTATGGCAGGAAGTTATGCGGTATTTACTGCAGCAGGCATTGGTTGTTTAACCCTGCGCCTTGCCGAACCCATTGACAGCCTGATGCATGTAACGCAATGGCATTATATGCCGACCTTGCTATTTGCGATATTGGGGGCTTTCATCGGTAAATGGCTGCTAAAATGGTAATGCCTGCTATCACATAAGACACTGCAGACATAAAAAAGGGGAGGATGACAAATCCTCCCCTTCGTTTTTTTATCAACGCAGATTATTTTTCTACTTTGCCGCCCGCGAGTTTATCGCACACGCCTACAGGCAAATAAATCCAGTCATTGGGGTCAGCATTCCGCTTGGAGCTGCCTGCACAACCATTCTTGCCATCTTTGGATGCGCAATCATTGCGACCTTCTTTTGCAACACCAAAGCATTTTTCACGCTCTGTTTTTCCGGTGGCATCATGTTTGGCAGCACCGTGTTCAGCATGCGCAAAGCTTGCGCCCATTAACGCGGCAAGCACCGCAGCAGCAACGATTGGTTTCTTCATGTCATCTCCTAAATGTTAGCGGGGTGAGTTCGTGGGTATGTCTCACCCTATTCGCGAGCGTAAATGATTACGGTTACATCGCAAAGCACCAAATTTTGGTCACGATGTCCTGCATAATTATTCTTGTAACTTTTGGGCAAATCAGACCGAATAGATATCCATGCCAACAACCTCTCTCTTCTTTGGCATGTCCTATAACTTAACCTTACGGAGAAAAACCTATGTCCCTTAATTCCAAACTTGCTATGGCTGCGCTTGCTGGTCTTCTTACGGCTGGCGTTTCAGCCTCTCCTGCACTTGCAACCACCCACGACGCCGGTCATGAAACCGCCGCACCTGAAAAGCATGGATCACCAACCCATGAAATCGAAAAGCATGCCTGCAAGGGTCAAAATTCGTGCAAGGGCAATGGCGGCTGCAAAACCGACAAGAACGCCTGCAAGGGTCAAAATGAATGTAAAGGTCACGGCGGCTGCGCCACCGATGGCAGCAAGAAGCACTAAGTCTGCTTTTTCATCATCAAAGCTAGGGATGGTATCATCCCTAGCTTTTTTATATTACAAAACATCATGACAACCCCATCTTCATCTGTGCCGTATCTTGGTTTTGGCCTTGGCCTGCGCATTCCGCATTACGCGCATATCTTGGAAACCAAGCCGGATATTGACTGGTTTGAAATTATTTCTGAAAATTTTATGGATACGGATGGGCGCCCCAAACGCAAATTGGCGCAATTTCGTGAACATTATCCCATCGTCATGCATGGTGTTGCCATGTCAATCGGCACTGCCGATCCCCTCAATTCCGAATATATGCGCAAGCTCAAAGCACTCAAGCAATGGCTTAACCCCGCCTGGATTTCCGATCATCTATGCTGGACGGGCATCGCGCATAAAAACTCCCATGATTTATTGCCTGTGCCCTACACACACGAAGCACTGGCGCACATCACGCAGCGCATCAAAGAGGTTCAGGATTTTCTGGAATGCCCCATCGCCTTGGAAAATCCATCCACCTATCTGGAATTTAAGGCATCAGAAATCTGTGAAGCAGAATTCATCGCGCAAATGGCCAAGGATTCCGGCTGCCATCTGCTGCTCGACATCAACAATGTCTATGTGACCTGTTACAACCACCGCCTTGATGCCAAAGCCTATCTGGATGCCCTGCCCTTAGACCATGTGGTGCAAATCCATTTATCCGGCCACAGCAATATGGGCACGCATATAATTGATACACACGACAATCATGTGGTGGATGACGTATGGGCGCTCTATCAATATGCCCTGCACAAGGCACAGCGCCCCATCAATACGATGATTGAATGGGATGACCATATCCCCGAATTTTCTGTGCTACAGGCCGAACTGCAAAAAGCAAAAGATGCCGCGGCCACTGCGGCAACCCATCCGCCGCTACCTGATTTGGCCGCAACCCATCCAACCTACCGTGCAAATATTCAAACCGGTTTATCGCTCGCACAAACCACGATGCAGGATGCTATATTGCGCGGGCATGATGATGCCAATGAACCTGATGCATGGATTAAATCCAAAGCTGATTTTCCAGCCAAAGACCAACTGGGGGTCTACATCAATGGCTATCGTTATCGCCTTTACAATGTGACGATTGAAGATTTCCCGGTGCTCAAGCACGCGCTGGGCGCACAGGCATTTGACCAACTGATTACCGATTTTGTGAATACAGCGCATTCCACGCATTTCAATATTGCGCGCTATTCCGCGCATCTGCCGGATGTGCTGTCGCGCCATCCTCTGCGCACCGATTTCGCCCAGGAACTCTGCGTACTCGAAAGTGCCATCGCGCAACTGCATGACGCCGCCGAAACGCCTGCGCTAACGCCTGCTCATCTGGATGGGCTGTCGCCGGATGCATTAATGGAATTACAATTACACCCGCGCAAGGCATTGCAGCTATTTGCGTTCCGCTATCCGGTCAATGCTTATTACAACGCTGTAAAAAATGACGAGCATCCGGCACTGCCGCTTCCATCACCGTGTCATCTGGCAGTATTCCGTCACGATGATGTCGTCTGGCGTATGGAACTGGAACAACACGAATTTCATTTACTCACACATTTGTTCAACGGGCTACCTATCGGCGCGGCACTTGAAAAAGCCCAAAGCGATTTTGCCCTGAACGATGATGTTCTACCTGCCAAACTTTTTTCATGGTTTTCAAGGTGGATACGTAACGGATTGCTGGCAGCCTCCGAATAAGGGCTAAACCCCTTTTACACGAGCTTGCCATGAACCTTTTCTCAACAATCGTCCGCCTCTATTCGCGCCGCGCATTACCTGCATTAAACCATTGGTCGTTTCTTCCGGTTTTTGCCATGCGCCTATGGATAGCCGATATTTTTTTCAAATCCGGCCAAACCAAATTACTGGATTGGGAAGGCACCATCGGCCTCTTTGCTGATGAATATAAAGTTCCTGTGCTCCCGCCCGAGCTTGCCGCCACCCTTGGCACCGGCGTGGAACTTGTTGCACCGGTTTTACTGGCCATCGGGTTGGGCAGTCGCTTGGCTGCATTGGCATTACTGGCGATGACTGCGGTCATCGAATTCACCTATATGCATTTTGATGTACATGTCATCTGGGCACTCATCCTTGGCCTGATCATCTTGCAAGGCCCCGGCAAATTGTCTGTGGATTACTGGTTGCACAAAAAGTTCGGCTGAACTGAGCATTTTGGGTAATCCCGCACTGCGTCATATGCCAATCAATGGGCTAGCCTCACCGGCATAACCCATGGGCTGAGGATTAACTTTTTTCTTAATAATAACATCGTTTTACTTTCGTAACGGGCATGGTTTTATATGGCGCTTCAGCGATTTAACACCAACCCAAGAGGTTCAGATGTTACGTGTTTTGATAATTGCCATTTCCGCATTTTTATTCAGCCAGGCAGCGCTTGCCGCTGATCAGGTTCAATTCTTCCCGCCCGCGGGTCCGTGCAACGCCGAAAATCCTATTCTCGCTTGGAACGGTTCGGGCAGCACCTATTGTACAAAATTTCCAACTGCCGCTTTGCCTGATTGCAAAGATGGTCAGTTCCTCACCAAGAAAAACGGTGTGCTGGTTTGTTCAAACTTAAGCGGCACCTCGGTGACCACACCAACCACACCAACGCCAACGGCACCAACCACCACGCCAACGACGTCAACCACAACTACTCCAACTACACCTTATACCAGCTCATCAACACCAACTGGTATCCCACAACGTGTCGCCGCAACCCAAGGCAGCACCATCCCGAATCCGGTTGTACGCACCGGCAATAACGCATGCCCCAATATCACTATCCCGGTATGCGCATCGGATTCCGTACTGGTTGATTACGGTCTGGATTACAATGGCTGCCAGACATCTCCGCAATGCAGATATGTCGGCTACGGCAATGCAGCAGCCTATTATGCAGCTTACTCGGTGCCCAGCTACGTCTCCCCGACCTATGTGGATAGCTATGTCGACACCTATGTAGACACCTACCAGCCATCCTATGTGGAGCCCGCTTATGTCGAAGCACCCTATGTGGAGCCTTATACAGACACGTCCAGCTATGAAGAGCCTTATTATGGCGGTGGCGGCGATGGCGGCGTGGAATAATCCAGCCATCTAATTCATAAAAAAACGCCAGTCGGGCATAACCTGACTGGCGTTTTTGCTTTTACGTTCTGAATTAAATTATTTCAGCAATCCGGCAATCGTTTTAAAGCGGTCGTTTTGAACTTCCTGCCCGATGCTTTTGGCGTGCTCGCTATCTCCCGCTTGGATGGCCGGGATCATCTCGCCGTCGCGTGTGGCCACCAATTGGTCCCATACCATTTTGAATTCCATCAATTTGTTTTTTGTTTCATCCGGTATTTCGGGGTCAGCCAACATCGCATCGGTTTTGGTATTGATGTCCTGTGTCAGGTTCGCGATTTCGGTCAGCAGCATCGTTTGCACGCTTTCGTTCTTCACACCAATCATCGCGGAAACCTTCTGACGCGAGGTCAGCACCAAATCCAGAATTTCCTGGGTGGTGGTTGCCAACGCAAACGATGGCACAAGCAACACTGCCAACAAAGCTACGCAGCGAATAAGACGTTTCATATCAATCCTTTCGGTTAAATCGATCCGATGAATCTAATCTGGGCGATTATGGCGGTCAAGATTGGCATATTTACGGCGCGCTGATGCCTATCTTGTGTCAGCGATCATCCACCCCCCACCCGACCCATAATAAAAGGGGCAGCTCTTCAGCTGCCCCTTCCACCCATTGAACTATGAAATTTGGACTAAAACCGGACTTAGAACAGTTTCAGAATGGCCTGTTGTAACTGACCGGAAATACCAAGCGAAGTAATACCCAGTGAGTTGCGGGCTTGGAGGGCCTGCAAGTTCGCACCTTCTTCGTTGGTATCTGCCAGCACCAGATTATCTGACGCATTCTGCAGGTTGTTGATCAAGTTGGTCGTGAAGTCTTGGCGTGTGGTAATAACAGTGGTGTTGTTACCAAAGCTTGAAGCC
>JAYRWY010000006.1:0-245620 GCA_041917755.1 Alphaproteobacteria bacterium | reverse complement strand
GTGGCAGGTGAACTCCGCCAGCCAGGTGAAGTTCGGTATCGCTGCCAACGCAGTGAAGGTAAATGATGACGGGTCATTGACTGCAAACTCTTTGGCGGTTGGCCCAAGCGCCAGCGCCACAACCGGTAACATCGTAGCAACGGGCGGCTTAACGCTGGGCACACCATTGGCGATTACCAGTGGCGGTACAGGCGCAACAACGGCCGCGAATGCGCGCACCAATCTAGGCGTTCCAAGTACGACCGGTACGGGTGCAAGTGGCAGCTGGAGCATTAACGCGGCCACAGCAACAGCATTACAGACCGCACGTAATTTTTCTATTGCTGGCACAACGGGTTTAACCGCATCCAACGTATCATTTGATGGTACCGCCGACGTGGCACTGTCGCTGACAGGCACGCTGGCTGTGGCCAATGGTGGTACGGGCGCGACGACAGCAGCCAATGCACGCACCAATCTTGCAGTGCTGGGCATCGCCAATAATCTGTCTGAGTTGACTGCAACGGCATCCACGGCACGCACCAATCTTGGTCTTGGCACCATGGCGACCCAAAACGCCAGCGCAGTGGCCATTACAGGCGGTACTATTTCGGGTGTAACGTTCTCAGGTACAATTTCTGGCGGTACATACACAGGTAGCGTCCCATTTTCTTCTATTACCAGCTATCCGGGCGGTACAAACTTCTTGCGTCAGGATGGTACATGGCAACCGGTTGCGCTAACGGGCGGATCGACGAATTATCTTCCTAAATGGAGCAGTGCTTCTACGTTAACGACTAGCTCTATCTATCAAAACGGTACAAACATCGGTATCAACACCACGGGTGCTGCTTATGCACTTGACGTAAGTGGTACGGGTAGATTTACCAGCAGTCTCTACGGTAGTGCTATCTATACCAGTGACTGGTTCCGCGTGAGCGGCGGCGGTGGTATTTATTGGGAAGCATATGGTGGCGGCTTCTACATGTCGGATTCCACATGGATACGTACCTATAACGGCAGATATTTATATGCATCTGCAGGCTACGATACCGGCGCTGCATCTGCTGTAAATTGCGGCGGCGGTTTGGGAGCGGGTTATACATTCCGTGTATGCGGTACCCAACAAGTTACCAGCACCCTGACCGTGTCGGGAGGGATGAATACGTCTGGCCGATTTAATCTTACAGGGTCAGCAGGTGACTGGGCGCAGGTTGTAAACTGGGGCCCTGGCTCGGTTGATGGATATGGTATTCTGGTGGGAACTGGCTCTGGCAAATATTCTCAATTCCAAAATGCTGAAGGCTACTACACGTTACTCGCATACAGCTCTTGGGGTGCTTACAGTAACGGTAACTTCGGTGCGGCTAACTTCTACCACGTATCCGATCGCCGTTTGAAAGATAACATCAAGCCCAGCCCGGGCCTTGAACTGGTGATGAAGATGAAAGGCGTCAGCTTTACCTGGAAGAAAGATGGCACAAAGTCTGACGGTGTAATTGCTCAGGAAATTGAAGAAGTCATGCCCGAATCAGTTGCAACAGATCCAAACGGTTACAAGACGGTGAATTATGACGTGATCTTTGCACCACTCATCGAATCCGTTAAAGAACTCAAGAACATGCTGGATAACATCAGCAGCAAAATTGCCGAACTATTCACTCGTGTTGGTAATCATGACGCTGAATTGAAAGCATTGCGTGAGGAGTTAAAACAGTTGCATAATGAATTCACTGCGTACAAGGCGGCTCATCAATAAATCGATAGCCCGGAATTGGATATAAAGCGATGTCAAAAGATAAAAAACTGATCATGAGGGCAAGCGCGTTATTCGCCGCAAATTTTGCTGTGGGTCTCACCCTTTATTCCGATTTGGCAATTGCAGATTACAGTCTTCCATATGCTACACCTACAACCATCAACGCGCATGGTTATTGCTACGTGGTAACCAATCAGGTGGGGCCTACGGCCTTTGTTCCCACCACCTATGCTGCTGAATGGTATAATATTATGTCCAACCACGGCACGCTGGCCTTTTCATCCTGTGGCTGGGGGCAGGGCGATGGTGGTTGCGGCTATTGTGGTAATGGCGGCGGCGATGGTGTAGGCGGCTAATTAATTTAGCCCCACATTATTGGCTAAACAATCTGGAGGAACGGATGATGCTTCACCCTAAAATCATTTTGCGTATAGCGGTATTCGCTTCACTGGCCATGGCTACGTATTCTGCCAATGCGGCAGAAAAATATCTTCCCCCGGCACCCGTGGGTGATATTAATGCGGCAACAGCAAATGTTACTGCTCCAAAGCCAGTGGTTCCGGTTGTTCCTTCTGCTCCAGTTGCATCCGAAGCAAAGCTGCCTCAATACATTACTGAAGTAGGAGCTCCGCCGCCTGTCAAATCGATTGTTCCTAAAGCTCCTAAACCAGAGGGGAAGTCCGCACGCCCACCAGCTGATTCAGGAACTGACAGTCACAAGACAGAGTAACCCAACACTTGTTAGATACGTGTTGCATTGCAACTATCCACATCACACCCGCAAACCATGCGGGTGTTTTTGTTTGTATTCACTGATTGCACCTTAAGTTTGGGATATGTAGTCTCTTTATGTGTAATCTCTTAATTCATATCGACTAAGATAACGTCCTGACGCAGCATAAGGTTTCCAATGCACTATCCACCCGGTATTAACTGGAACGCCCCATTACCCGAATATCCGGCATATGACATGCTTGCGCGAACAGCGGCAAAATTTCCCCGCCGCGCTGCGCTTGATTTTTTTGACCACGTCACCACCTATGCCGAACTTGATAAATTGGTATTACATGCCGCCAAAGGCTTGCAGGAACTGGGCGTAAAAAAAGGAACCCGTGTCGGTTTGCTGCTGCCCAATACACCGTACTCCGTCATTTTCTATTACGCGATTTTGAAGGCAGGCGGCATCGTTGTAAATCTCAACCCGCTTTACGCCGCGCGTGAGCTGGAACATCTGATCGCCGATAGCGGCATGGAACTGGCCGTCACACTCGATTTGAAAATTACCTACGATAAAATCAGCAAAATGCTTGGCCGTACCAATCTCAAACGGTTGATTGTGTGCAAGCTTGGCGCCGCATTACCGCCCGTCAAAGGCTTCTTGTTCGAGTTATTGAAGAAAAGCGAATTATCCTTCATCCCTCGGGATGACGGACATGTAACCTATCATGCGGTCATCAACAATGATGGCCAGCCGGCCGATGTTGAAATCAATCCACGTGAAGATATTGCAGTCTTGCAATACACAGGCGGCACCACCGGCATACCGAAGGCAGCGATGCTGACTCATTCCAATCTTGTGGTGAATGCAACCCAATCCCGTTTATGGTTCACCATGGCAAAGGAAGGGGAAGAAGTGTTGCTTGGCGTTCTGCCATTCTTCCACGTGTTTGCTATGACCGTGGCCATGAATTTGGGCGTGTTGATTGGCGCAACCATCATTGTTGTGCCTCGCTTTGAATTGAAGCAAGTCGTGCATCTTATTCACCGCAAGAAGCCAACCTTGTTTCCGGCCGTGCCAACTATCTACGCTGCAATTAGTAATTTCCGTCGTCTGGGTGATTATGATATTTCATCGGTGAAGTATTGTATTTCTGGTGGCGCTGGTTTGCCGATTGATATTAAACGCGCCTTCGAAGCTGTGACCGGTTGCGTGGTTGCCGAAGGTTATGGCCTGACCGAAAGTTCACCTGTTGCAACATGCAATCCACTGGAAGGCACGAATAAGGCCGGTTCAATCGGCCTGCCATTACCAGGCACACGCATTGAAATCGTGAGTCTCGAAGATAAAAAAACGGTTCTGCCAATGGGCGAACGCGGCGAGGTGTGCATCATCGGTCCGCAAGTAATGAAGGCTTACTGGAATAATAAAGAAGAAACTGACCAAACACTTGTCCCAACCGAAAAGGGCATGCGTCTGCATACCGGCGATGTGGGGTATGTCGATGAAGATGGCTACATTTATATTGTCGACCGTATCAAGGATATGATTTTGTGCGGCGGATATAATGTCTATCCACGCAATGTGGAGGAGGCGATTTATCTGCACCCATCGGTTGCCGAATGCGTGGTGGCAGGTTTGCCTGATCCATATCGCGGCCAAACTGTGAAGGCATATGTGGCGCTCAAGCCCGGAACGACTCTCACGCGGGATGAGCTCATGGCATTCTTGCAAGACAAACTCTCACCCATTGAGATGCCGAAACTGATTGAATTCCGTGAAAGCCTTCCCAAAACCATGATAGGAAAGCTATCGCGTAAAACCCTGCTTGATGAAGAATTGCAGAAAAAAAACAGCTAAATATCAGAATTGGCATCTTCAAGACCCTTTTAATTTCTATTCCCGGTTTGCTATAGTGCGGGGGATGAAGTCGGGGGCAGGGTGCCTCTTTAAGTTTTACCCGGGTCGTTTTTTCATGCGCGTTTTGGCAGTTACCTTTGCTTTCTTGCTATCGCTTGCTGCACATCATGCGATGGCTGCAAAAAGTGATATCATGCCTGCGCCCCACAAAGCACCGCGTGTACCTGTTCAGCAGTTGACGCTTTACGAACCAACCGAGAAATATACCCCGCCACCAAAGCCGGCAACCGCCAAACCGCCATCCATCAAGGCAATGGGCAAGGAAGCTCCGGTTAAGGAAGTGGTGTTCAAAGACGCTAAGGACCTCAAGGACGCCAAGGAATTTGAAGGCACCGCCAAGGCATTGGATGGCGAACGTCTGGTCATCGGTTCTAAGGAAATCCGCCTGTTTGGTATCGTCACCCCCAGCATCAGCTCCAATTACGGGCCGCAGGCTAAAGCCAAGCTGGACTCGATCATCAAGGGCGCTGTGTTATGTAAGGTCACCGATAAGGACCGTGATGGTCGCCCTATTGCGTTCTGTGGCACCGTCGATACGCCAGACTTATCATATGAAATGCTGCGCCAAGGTTGGGCGATGGTCGATAGAAAAGCGTTGAAAAACAATTCACTCGCCGAAGTTTATGAGAAAGTAGAACAACAGGCGCAAGCCCAGAATAAAGGCTTGTTCGCGCCCATGCCGATGGTCAATTCGGTTCCTCTCAGCAATCCGGCCAATACCGTGACAGTTCCATTGGTTGCCCCCGCTGGTGCAACTGCCAAAGAAACAGGCAAAGCCGAAGTGCCTAAAACTGAGGCATCAGCTGCAGAAACGCCCAAAGCAGAACCCACTAAATCTGATACCACAAAGCATGATTTGGTTTTGGCTGGCACGGCTCTATCCATTGTTCAGCCAACCGCCCAATCCACTGTAACAGTATCTTCACCTGCTCCTGTGGTTGCTAAATCTGAGCCTGTCAAAACCGAAGCCACAAAAACTGAGCCCCCCGTCATTGCTCCTAAGGCAACTGAAAAAACAGTCGAGGCATCAAATGAAGGTTTCTTTGAACGTTATCAAGCTATCGTAGGCGGTCTGCTTTGGGTGTTTGGCGCATTTGCATTTGGCGGCGCCATGGTTATTCGTGACCGTTTACAGGAAATTCAAAAGCGCAAGGTTCTGGCTGCGGCGCTCAATGGTGAACTTACTTCCGCGCGCCATATCTGCCGTACTCGTGCCCGCGAATTAACCCGTCGCCGCCATATGGGCGAAGACGATACGCAGCTTCGTCCGTCACAGCTTTGGCCACGTATTCGTGCGCTGGTATATCAAGCACATGTCAGCTCAATCGGTCTCTTGGGTTCTGATTTGGCTCGCCGTGTTGCATCCATTTACGGCCAATGTGCAGATTATGCTGTGTATTACCAACAAACCGCTATGCAACGTTTGCCATCTGGCGCTGCGGTTGCTGAAACCCTTTCAAACCTTGCCGATCACATCGACAGCATCCTTGATGGCTTGGCTTATGTCGAACAAACCGGCAAGCCATTTACCGCTCAGGCAGCAGACGATGTACCCGTCACCGATTTCATTGAATCCGAAAGCCAAGAACAACAAGTTGCCCAACAAGCCCGTAACTCGGTGGATGAAGAAGCGCGCATCATCAAGGAACGCTTCGAACGCATGGCCACATCCATGGTTGGCATGCTTGGCCGTAAACGCGAGGCAGTAGACCCTGTTGCTGCAGTTGCTGACGCCTCATCGCAGGTTGCTGCACAGGAAGCAGCGGCTCTTACAGCCGAACAAACAGCTGAAGTGCCATCCGTGCCAGCCCAAGAAGGCACGCCATCACAGGCTGCCTAATACAAATTCAGATATATTGTCGGATTAAAATGGTGCGGTCGAAAAGACTCGAACTTTCACAGGTTGCCCTACAGCGACCTCAACGCTGCGCGTCTACCAATTCCGCCACGACCGCACTATAAAGGTAGAAGGCGGGTATAAAACGCAGAATTATGATAAAAAGCAAGTGCTAACTGACATCTGAATAAAAAGCGTATATTTAACAACTATGCAATGGCAAACAGCAGATAAACCGGTCACTTACCCCGCCGCATTGGAAGCGATGGAGGCGCATGTCGACGCCATGATTGCAGGCAATGCGGACGAAAAAATATGGCTGCTGGAACATCCACCCCTCTACACCAGCGGCACCAGCGCGAATGAGGCGGAGTTGTTAACCCCGCAGCGTTTTCCGGTTTATAAAACCGGACGTGGCGGGAAGTTTACCTATCACGGTCCAGGTCAACGCGTTGCCTATGCAATGATAGATTTGCGTGAACGTGGTCGTGATGTCCGCGCCTATGTGCACAATCTGGAAGAATGGGTGATTACTGCTTTGCGTGAATTTGGTGTTGAGGCAGGACGCCGCGAAGGACGAATTGGTCTGTGGGTGGAACGCGATGTGGATGGTCTGTTGCGTGAAGAAAAAATTGCAGCGATTGGCGTACGCATCCGCAAATGGGTGACTTATCACGGCGTGTCGATAAATTTAAATCCCGATCTCTCGCATTTTAACGGAATTGTTCCTTGTGGGCTTTTGGCCTATGGCGTCACCTCGCTGCACGCGCTAGGTATTGATGCAGATTTCGAAAGCCTCGATAAAGCCCTTAAAACAGCATGGGATAAGGTATTTTAAATAAAAATTTACATTCGCCTTACAAAACGAATGCATGCCAAATCGTAAAAATCTGTTGTGAAAGACTAATAAATCCCTTTGCCACATTTTATGTTTTTTAAGGGTTTTGACTGTAAATTTAACATCTTACAGATTCATTCCAAAAGCCCGTCATGTTTGAAGATTCCGTTCAAAAAGCTAATGAATATTCCAAAGCCGCATTATTGCGTCTGGAATTTCTTGGCCTTGCGCCAACTCCGCAAAATTTTGAATTGCTCTATGCCTATGTCAGTGGCCGCTTGCCGCAAATCAAGGAAATCGTAGACGGCGCAGTACGTGGCGGTGGTTTTTCTGCCCAACAAGCAAAAGAAATTTACGACAAATATCTTGGCGCGGATAAAGAAAAAGAAGTGCTGCAAAACACCGTCAAATCATTATCGGATGAATTAAGCCGCGTGATGGAATTGGTGTCGAATGCCAATGAAGGCACCGAACAATTCAACGAAACGTTGAGCGGCTTCAGCACCAATTTGAAAAAGCCATTATCGGTGGAACAGCTGCATAGCGCAGTGGATAAAGTGGTTGCCGAAACCAAAAAGATTGCAACCCGCAACCAGGAACTTCAAGACCAGCTGCAAAAATCATCCGAACAGATGTCAGTGATGCAGGAAGATTTGACGCGCGTACAAAAAGAAACCCTGACGGACTCTTTGACGGGCGTTGGCAATCGCAAGCATCTTGCCAATGAACTCAAACGCATGGTCATCGACGCAGAAGAGCAAAAATCACCGGTTAGTCTGCTGATGGTGGATATCGACCACTTCAAGAAATTCAATGATACCCACGGTCATTTGGTAGGTGACCAGGTGCTAAAACTTGTATCACGCACGCTGGTTGAAAACTTAAAAGGTAAGGATTGCGTTGCGCGTTATGGCGGCGAAGAATTCGTTATCTTGCTGCCGCAAACCAAATTGATGGATGCACAACGCGTGGCCGATGCCTTGCGTACGTCTATTTCCCAAAAGAAAATTATCCGCCGCGACAATAACACCAGCCTCGGTCAGGTCACGGTATCGGTGGGCGTTGCACAATATCATTCGGGCGAAATGCTTTCGCATTTCCTCAAACGTGCGGATGCAGGGTTATACCTTGCCAAAGCTGCTGGTCGTAACCGCGTGGTCGTACAGGATATGGACGCTGCCACCATGGCCAAGTTGGTCGAAAACAAAGGCAAGGAAGCAAACCGCTTCGATGACCTTGATTCGGATCCCGCTGGCCCAACCGTTGCTGCCAATTAAACGCGCAAATACCTATCATTTTTCACAAAAATAACCTGTAACTTCCGGTGGTTTGCTCTATCTTTATGGAATGCAACACGCCCTTATTCCATCACAACCAGACACCCCCAACGATATGCTCGCGGGACTCAACGATGCCCAGCGAGCAGCCGTCGAAGCGGTCAATGGTCCCGTACTTGTTTTGGCGGGGGCAGGCACGGGTAAGACCCGAGTGCTCACTACGCGCCTTGCGACGATTTTATTAAATGGTCTCGCCAGTCCGTTCCAGATTATGGCTGTTACCTTCACCAACAAAGCCGCCCGTGAATTACAAGAACGGGTCTCTGCGCTTGTGGGTCGCCCAACCGAAGGTTGGTTTTTGGGTACATTTCACTCGCTTTGCACCCGCATTTTACGCAAGCACGCCGAACGAGTTGGTCTAAAGCCCAGCTTTACCATCCTTGATACCGATGACCAGCTGCGACTGATTAAGCAGATTTTAGAAGCAGAAAATGTGGATACCAAACGCACCCCCGCCCGCGCTGTGTTGGCGGTAATCGAGCGTTGGAAGGATAGGGGCTACACCCCTGATAAAGTTCCTGCGCACGAAGTTACCCAAAGCGGGTTGTACCTCAAGGTTTATCACATTTATCAAGAACGCCTTCGCACGCTGAATGCCTGCGATTTTGGCGACTTGCTATTATACAATCTGGTGCTACTGCAAAATCATCCGGATTTATTACAGGAATACCAGCATCGCTTCCGCTACATCTTGGTCGATGAGTATCAAGATACCAACGTCGCGCAGTATTTATGGCTTCGTTTGCTTATGCTTACACCGGATGGCAAGGCACGTAATATTTGCTGCGTGGGCGATGAAGACCAATCCATCTATGGTTGGCGCGGCGCTGAAATCGGCAATATTTTACGTTTTGAACAAGACTTCCCCGGCGCGACTATCATCCGTCTGGAAGAAAACTATCGCTCCACGGGTCACATTCTTGGCGCGGCATCTGCACTCATTGCGCATAACCGTGACCGGCTTGGCAAAACCCTTTGGACAACTGCCAATAATGGCGACAAGGTTCGCGTACAATCCCTGTGGGATGGCGAAAGCGAAGCACGCTTTGTAGGTGATGAGCTGGAATCCTTCCAACGCCGCGGCATGAGCCTTAATAACATGGCGGTGCTGGTGCGGGCCGGTTTCCAAACCCGTGAATTTGAAGAACGCTTTTTAAAAATTGGCGTGCCATACCGTGTCATTGGCGGCCCACGTTTCTATGAACGTCAGGAAATCCGTGATGCAATTGCGTATCTGCGCATCATCTTGGTTCCTGAAGATGATTTGGCGTTTGAGCGTATTATCAATGTGCCTAAACGTGGTCTTGGCCCTGCTACCATGCAACAAATCACCGTGCATGCACGTGAAAACAAAATCGGTATGCTCGAAGCGGTGCGCCAATTGTTGGGCGGCGATGCGTTTAAGCCGAAAATGCGTACCACCTTGCAAACCTTCATTCGCAATTACGATTTATGGGTCGCACAACTACAAAACATCCCGCATACCGATTTAACCGAACGCGTGTTAGAGGAATCCGGTTACATTGCCATGTGGCAGGCTGAAAAAACGCCTGATGCACCAACCCGGCTTGAAAACTTGAAAGAACTCATCAACGCCATGGCGGAGTTTGATAACATTCAAAGCTTCATGGAGCATGTCAGCTTGGTGATGGATCAAGCCAGCAATAATGAACAGGACCAGGTCACAATTATGACGCTGCACGCCGCCAAAGGTCTGGAATTTGATTTGGTGTTTTTACCCGGCTGGGAGGAAGAAATTTTCCCATCCCGCCGCTCTCTGGAAGAAAATGGTATGAAAGGCTTGGAAGAAGAACGCCGCCTGGCCTATGTCGGCCTTACCCGTGCCCGCCAGCATGCCATTATCTCAACCGTTGCCAACCGCATGGTCTATGGCTCATGGACGAATGCAATTCCATCTCGTTTTATTGCCGAATTGCCACCTGAACATGTCGAAAGCAGCGCCGAGGCAGGCATGTTCGGCACCATGAATAGGGGCAGTTTCTCAGGTAATGGTTTTAGAAACTCACGCGGCTCATCCACCGGATCTGACTACGTGCCAGAATTTTCAAGCCCGTCTTTTGGCAAATCCAATTATCCATCACGCCCCAAACCAAACTTGATTGAGGGCAGGGCGCAACGTGTGATTGATGTGGATATTGATGAACCTGCCTACACCTTCCGCAAAGGCGACCGCGTATTCCACCAAAAATTCGGCTATGGCAATGTGTTGATGGTTGACGGAATGAAGCTGGAAGTTGAATTTGATATGGGCGGCGTTAAAAAAATCATGGCAGAATTTGTAGTACCCGAAGCAATGGCGGGGCAATTCTGATGGCTGTTAAATTTGTCTGGTCACTTACCCTTTATGTGCCGCAAAGCGTGATTGAAGATGCCTTGATGCTATTGCCTGAAGGCGAAGTTGGGCAAACCGCATTTAAAGCGGATGCCGAAGACCGCAGCGAAAACCCGTTATGGATTGCCGAAAGTCTTTATCTGGCCGAGCCCGATATTAAAAACAGCCTGATGGAACTGGGTATTCTGGCGGGCGGGAATAATCACGCACCATATCGTCATGAATTGCAAAAAATTCCTGCCCAAGGCTGGCTACAAGCCAATCAAGACAGCTTCGCACCTATTTCCGTTGGTCGCATTGTCATTCACGGCAAGAAGGACAGGGATAAGCTCCCGTCCTACCGCGCGAATATCGAGCTGGAAGCGTCTTGCGCTTTTGGCACGGGCGAGCATCCCACCACCTTTGGTTGTCTAACGGCTTTGCAAACTCTGCATCATATAAAGCCGCATGCGCGTGTGCTGGATTTAGGGGCGGGGTCTGCCGTGCTGGCGATGGCCATGGCTAAACTTTATAAAACACAAGTTGTTGCAACCGATATGGATGCAGATTCCGTGATTGTGGCTGATGAAAACTGCCGCAAAAATGGCGTGGCGCGTTTTGTCAAAAACCGCAAGGCGATGGGATTTGCGCATGCGGCCATTGCCCGTAGCAAACCCTATGATGTTATCCTGAGCAATATATTTGCACGGCCACTTGCTAAACTTGCACCCGAAATGCGCCGCCATTTAAAGCCCGGCGGCATCGTGATTTTAGCTGGCTTTTTGCATAAGGATGTCAGCCGCGTAGCCAATGCCTATGCCGCGCAACGTATTCATGTGCAACGCCGTTTACGCTTTGGCAATTGGTGTATCTTAGTATTAAAGAGACAAGGATAGATAATGACATTTGCAGCCACCAAACCCCAACAGCTTGAGCGCATCGCGCAACTGCGCGACGTGTTGGCGCATGAAAAGCTTGATGGGTTTTTGGTGCCGCTTGCCGATGAATATATGAATGAATATGTACCCGAAGTCGCGCAGCGCCTTACATGGCTCACGGGGTTTACGGGCTCATCCGGCTTTGCCGTTATTCTAAAAGATAAAGCCGCATTTTTTACTGATGGTCGTTACACCATTCAGGCTGCGCAGCAGGTCAATGAACAAGTCTATGAGCTGCGTCACTACACCAAAAACCCCATGAATGAATATCTGGCGCTGCATGTGAAGGAAGGCGAGCGAATTGCCTATGATCCATGGCTACATACCCGCTCGGGGTTGGAGCGCATTAAAACCGTGCTCACCAAAAACAAAGCCAAGCTCATTTGCGTTGATAAGAACTTGGTCGATTGCGTATGGCAAAACAAACCTGCCGCGCCGAATGCCGAAATTTTTGTGCACGACATTAAATATGCTGGTGAAAGCAGTTCATCCAAACGTGTGAGCCTGGCAAAGGAATTGGTGCTGCTTGGCCTTGATGCGGCGGTCATTACCACGCCGCCATCCATCGCGTGGCTGTTAAATGTACGCGGCGGTGATGTTGAAAATACACCCTTACCACTCAGCTACGCGATACTACGCAGTGATGCTTCGGTGGATTGGTTTGTGAGCCCGTCCAAGCTTAAACCCGATACAACAGCTAAGCTTTCAACCGATGCAACCCTGTATCATCCCGAAGAATTTGGCGCGGTGATAAAGCAATTAGGCAGTAAAAAGGCCAAAATCCGTGTGGATATCATGCACACGCCCGCACGTGTTCTCGATATGTTGGAAGATGCCGGCGCGGTGATTGATACAGGTGTTGATGTATGTGATTTGCCCAAAGCGTGCAAAAACAATAGTGAGTTATTGGGCATCAAAGCTGCGCATGTGCGCGATGGCTTGGCACTTACTAAATTCCTGTGTTGGCTTGCCGCGCAACCCGCGGGCAGCGTCAATGAAATCGCCGCAGAAGACAAATTGCTGGAATTCCGCAAAACTGCTCCGGGCTTTTTATACCCCAGCTTCCCATCCATTTCTGGTGCGGGCCCGCATGGCGCAATTGTGCATTACCGCGCAACTGCGCAAAGCAACCGCACGCTAAATGCCAATGAACTCTATTTGATTGATAGTGGTGGGCAGTATTTTGACGGCACAACCGATGTTACGCGCACGCTGGCCATCGGCGCACCCACCCCGGCCATGAAAACGCATTACACCTTGGTATTAAAGGGTCATATTGGCCTTGCCATGGCGGTCTTCCCGCAAGGCACGCATGGCGGCCAGCTGGATATCTTGGCGCGCCAACATTTATGGGCGGCGGGCCTTGATTATGACCATGGTACTGGCCACGGCGTTGGCGCATTCTTGGGTGTACACGAAGGGCCACAAAGCATTTCATCACGTTCCACCGTGCCCCTGCGCCCCGGTATGGTGATATCGAATGAGCCCGGTTATTACCTTACCAATGCCTATGGCATTCGTATTGAAAATCTGGTCTTCGTGAAAGAATCCAACAAGCATTTAGATGGCAAGGCAATGTTTGAGTTTGAAACACTCACCCTCGCGCCGATGGATTTGAATTTGGTGGATGCTGCATTGCTCACTGCGCCAGAAAAAGCATGGCTGAATGATTATCATACAAGGGTTTATAAAACCCACGCGCCGCATTTATCAGCGTCTGAGCAAGCTTGGCTAAAAACGGCCACGGCCGCTATCCCTTAATCATCTCCAGCCATTCGGCTTCGGATAAAATGCGCAGGCCAAGTTGCCGCGCCTTATCACCCTTGCTGCCTGCATCTTCGCCCACCACCACAAAATCGGTTTTGGATGATACACTGCCTGCTACATGTGCGCCCATGCTCTCGGCTTTGGCTTTTGCTTCATTGCGGCCCATAGCCTGTAATGTGCCCGTAAATACAATGGTTTTACCGCTCAGCGGCGTTGCTGCACTGGCAATCTGCTTATAATCCTCAACGGTTATTTCATGGAGGAGGGCAGCGATAATCCCTTGGTTATGGTCATCGGCAAAAAAGCCGATTAAATCATCCGCCATGGCTTTGCCAATCCCATCCAGCGCAATGAAGTCACGATAGGCGGTGCTTTCATGATCGCTAGCTAGCCGCATTTGTGCATTCAAATTATTCCACGATGTAAAATTCTTGGCCAATAATCTGGCGGTTGTTTCACCGATCTGCCGGATACCAAGCGCGTAGATAAATCGCTCCAATGGAATGGTGCGTTTGGCATTTATGGCATCAAACAGTTTTTGAACGGATTTACTACCCCAGCCTTCGCGCTGCTCCAGCTTGTTTCCGGCTGCCTTATCGCTCGCTTCTAATGTGAAAATATCGGCGGGTGCTTTTATGTATCCTTCATCCCAAAAACTGCGCAGGCTGCGCTCACCAAGGCCTTCAATATCGAATGCATCGCGGCTCGCAAAGTGAATGAGGCGTTCAATCGCTTGCGCGGGGCATATCAACCCGCCCGTGCAACGCCGCACCGCTTCTCCTTCGGGGCGAATGGCAAGGCTATCGCATTCCGGGCAATGGGTTGGAAACACATAGGGTTTGCTGTCGTTTTTGCGGGATTCTGCCTTTACCGACACGATTTGCGGAATAACATCACCCGCGCGGCGGATAATCACACGGTCACCAACGCGGATATCTTTGCGGTTAATCTCATCCTCATTATGTAGTGTCGCGCGCGATACCATCACGCCGCCGACATTCACGGGTTCGAGTTCTGCAACAGGGGTGAGAGCACCCGTACGTCCTACTTGAATGATAATATCATTCAATGTTGTCTCTGCTTCTTGTGCAGAAAATTTATGCGCAATCGCCCAGCGGGGGGAACGTGAGACAAATCCAAGGCGTTCTTGTAAATCAACCTCATTCACCTTGTATACAACGCCATCCAGATCAAAGGGCAGTGCATCGCGCATGCCTGCAATCTTGGCGTGATAGGCAATCATTTCATCTGCATTTCGGCACAATGCCGATGGCTCATTAAGGTCAAACCCCCAGCTTTTTAAAGTGCTTCTAAGTTCGGTTTGTGTATGAATGACGCGGCTTTCACTATATCCCAACGCATAAGCAAAAAATTTGAGCGGCCGTGTAGCGGTAATGCTTGGGTCAAGCTGGCGAAGGCTGCCTGCCGCGGCGTTGCGCGGGTTCGCAAAGGGCTGCTTGCCATCGCGTTCCTGCTTTTCGTTCATTTTTAAAAAATCACCGCGCTCCATATACACTTCACCGCGAATTTCGATGATAGGCGGATAACTGCCGGATAATTTTTTGGGAATAGATGGAATGGTATTCAAATTCTGGGTGATGTCTTCACCAACTTCACCATCGCCGCGTGTTGCGCCTTGCACAAACACACCGTTCTCATAAATCAGACTGGCGGAAAGCCCATCAATCTTTGGCTCGGCCACGCACTCGATGCTTTGTTCGGGCGGCAAATTCAAAAACCGCTGCATGCGCGTGATAAAATCAACCACATCTTCGGCTTCAAACGCATTGCCCAGCGATAACATCGGCACGCGGTGTTTAACCTTGCTAAATCCGCTTAATGGCGCTGCGCCGACTGTTTTTTCTGGGTTATGGGCCGGTACAAATTGGGGAAAGGCTTCCGCCAGCTTTTTATAGGTTTTGCGCAATTCATCATATTCGCCATCACTGATTTCCGGCGCATCTTTCTGGTGGTACAGCGTATCGTGACGCTGAATGGCTTCGGCAAGGCGTTCTAATTCAGCTTTTGCTTCCAGCGGGGTCAGCTCCACGCTGGCGGCTTTTTTGGGTTGCTTCTTACTCATGATGCTTTGCGCTTTCCTGCCTTGGCGGGCGGGGCGTCTTCGCTGCTATCCAATAAACTGTCAGCGGCGGCTCTTGCGGCTTGCGTCACGGTGCTGCCTGCTAACATGCGGGCGATTTCTTCGCGGCGTTCCGTGCCTTCCAAGGTGATGGCTGCGGTTTGTGCCAAGCCCTTAATCGTTTGTTTTTGAATGCGCCAATGGTGGTTGCCACGTGCTGCTACTTGCGGGCTGTGGGTGACAACCAGCGTTTGAATGGTTTTGCCAAGTTTGGCCAGGCGTTCGCCCACGGCGCTGGCGGTTGCTCCGCCAATGCCGGTATCCACTTCGTCAAACACTAAGGTCGTCGCACTGGCATCTTCAGCAAGGCATAGGCGCAGCGCGAGCATAAAGCGAGCAAGTTCACCACCTGATGCTACTTTGTGTAATGCGCCGCTAGGCATGCCGGGGTTGGTAGCGGCAACAAAGGTCACGCGGCTCATGCCATTGGCGTTGGCATCGTCCAGCGGCAAAAGCTCCACCTGCGCTTCAAACCGTGCATTTTCCAATTTTAATGGCGGCAATTCCTTATGCACGGCCTTTTGTAATGCTATGGCGGCTTGCAAACGGCCTTCATGCAGCTTTTTGGCTTGCGCTTCAAAGGCTGTGCGCTTTTGTGCCATGTCTTTTTCTAACTTACCAAGTTCCTTACCTGAATGTTCCAGCAAATTGGCTTGCTCGGTCAAATCATCATACAGCTTGGGTAATTCATCCACTTGCATGCGGTATTTACGCGCGGCGGCACGCAAAGCAAATAAACGTTCTTCGCTTTTTTCCAATGCTGCGGCATCAAACGCATCGCTATGAAGCAAGTTTTCTAATTGCGCAGATACTTCAGCCAATGCGTTTTCTGCAATGTCCAGTTGTTGTAGTGCGGGGTTTAATAAATCACCGGCTTTTTCTGCTGCCCGCGTTAATACGCGGCGTGCACTGGCCGCTAAACGCTGCGCGCCCTTATCATCTTGCGATATATCACGGTGCGCGGTCTGCAAGGCCTCCATGATCTTTTCATGGCTTTGAAGACGCGTGCGTTTTTCGGCCAAGGCATCGGCTTCACCGACTTGCGGGTTGAGTTGCTTGAGCTCGCTTAAAGCCGCAGCGATATCTTCCGCTTGTTTTTGCGCGGCATCTACCTGTGCCTTGGTCGCGGTATAAGCACTCACGGCGGCTTGCCAAGCTGTAAAAGCCTGCTGGCATAGATCCAGCTCCTTTTTATTTCCGGCAAAGCTATCTAAAAACCCAATATGCGTCTCGCGATTAAGTAAGCCATGGGTTTCAAACTGCCCATGCACTTCAACCAACATCTCGCCAATTTTCTTAAGCAGGTTCACGGCAACCGGCTGGTCATCAATAAACGCTTTGCTGCGGCCATCGCGGCCAATCACACGGCGCAGAATAAGTGGCTCTAGGCTTTGTTCTTCACGCAATCCCTGTTCGTTCAGCAATACGCGGGCAGGGTGCTTTTTGGGTAGCTGAAAGGTCAGGCTAACGCTGGCTTGCTCGGCGCCTGCACGTATGACGCCAGCATCGCTGCGCGCCCCAAGTCCAAGGCCAAGACTATCGAGTAAAATGGATTTGCCTGCACCCGTTTCACCGGTCAGAACCGATAAGCCCATCACAAAATCAAGCTCAAGCTTTTCTATCAGCACTACATTGCGGATGGATAGCTGCGTGAGCATGGGGCGATGCGTTTCCCTTACAAAGCGTCGTTAATGGTTTTGGCGAGCCAGCTGGATTTATCCTTTTGCGGCTGAAGGTTTTTACCCTTCAATAATTCATAGCTATCTTGATACCACGGGCTGCCGGGGTAGTTATGCCCTAATACGGCTGCTGCGGTTTGCGCTTCTTTGGGGATGCCAATGAGCAAATAGGTCTCCACAAGACGATGTAATGCTTCGGGCACATGGCTGGTGGTTTGATAATCTTCAATCACGCGGCGGAAACGGCCCAGTGCAGCGATGTATTGCTTCTGGTTCAGATAATAACGGCCAATTTCCATTTCCTTGCCCGCCAAATGGTCTTTGGCAAGATCAACCTTAAGTTCTGCATCACGGGCATAAGGTGTACCTGGGAAACGGCGCGATACTTCACGCAATTCATCCATTGCTTTTTGCGTATTGGCTTGGTCACGGCGCACATCGCTGATTTGTTCATAATGGCACAGCGCCTTCAGATAATATGCATACGCAATTTGCGGGTGCCCCGGGTGGATTTGTATGAACCTATCAAGTGTGTTGGAGGCATCATCATATTTATAGTTTTGATAATGCGAAAACGCCGCCATGATTTGTGCACGTGATGCCCATTCGGAATAGGGATGCTGGCGCTCAACTTCGTCAAACTGGCGCGCGGCTTCAGCAAAATCTTTTTCTTCCATTGCCTTAATGGCAGCGGAGTAAAGTTCATCAACCGATTTTTCAACATAGGGCTTCTCTGTCGCGCCTTCACAGGCGGTCAGAACAAGGAGAACAGCGGCAATTAAGACAGTGGATATACGGTTCAGCATCACATGGTTATAGACGAATTAGTGTGGCTGAAAAAGGACGAAAAAAGCTGCAAAAAATGGCTTAAATCGCCACAGCTGTTTGCACGTCGCTGCGCGGCAAACGAAGCGATTCGTCAGCCTCTACCTTGCGGTAGGAGGTGGGGTCAGCATACAACGCACGCAGCAATGCATTATTAAGCGTATGGCCCGAGCGGTTGCTTTCCATATGACCAAGAATAATGCCTCCGGCTAATGCCATATCACCAATCGCATCCAATAATTTATGGCGTGCCAATTCATTGGGGAAGCGATACCCGCCAGGGTTCATAATTTTACCCTGTTCATTGATTAAAATCGCGTTGCTGAAATTGCCGCCCAAGGCAAGGCCCTTGGCATGCAGATATTCAAGATCAGTTTTAAATCCAAAGGTACGTGCGCTGGCAACATCTTTGATAAAATGGCCATCTTCAAAATCAAAACTGGCATGTTGTTCACCCACATTGTGCTGCGGGTAGGCAACGGTCACGCTGTAACGCGGTGATAATGCAGGCACAAGGCGCGCATATGCATCACCATGCTTGGCTTCAACAGGCTTAATGATTTTGATGAATTGACGCTTGTTTGATGCGTTGCTATTTGCGTCTCTTGCGGGTGCGCAATCCACCACGCCCACGCCGGCAATCAAATGCAAAAAGGGCAGGCTGCTGCCATCCATAATCGGTACTTCCGAACCGCCGATGGTGATATGCGCATTATCAATGCCGCTTGCAAACAACGCCGCCATTAAATGTTCAATGGTACGAACTTCCACACCGTCGGCGTTTAAAATTTGTGTGCATAGCGGAGTAACGCGCACACCATCCCACAGCGCCGGGATTTTGTTGTTCTTGTCTTTTACATCGGTTCGTTCAAACACGATGCCGTGATGGGCAGGAGCGGGATTGATAGTCACGCGCACCGATTTACCATTGTGCACGCCTTCGCCTTCACAGGACAAAGGCTGCGCCAATGTTTTCTGTGTTGCCGATAAAACCGGCGAGGTCGCTAATGATGGTGATTGCAAATCGCCCAGCACACTCAATCCTGACAAAAAGGGGAATCGTAAAACCAAGATGTTCTGGTAAGGAAATTATCAAAGCCGGGCAGCTACCCAAAATCACGCGTTATGACGGCGTATTACAAGGCTGCAATATGTATAAGTCACTGGAAAATAAAGAAAAATGTCACACAAAAAAATGGGGCAAACCATCACTGGTCTGCCCCGTTTAATAATAGTCCGCTGTGCCGGCTTAGTTGGATTGACGGCGCAGGAATGCTGGAATTTCTAATGTTTCTTCTTCGCTTGATAAACGTGGGCGATCCGATGGGTTCACGCCAAGTTCCTTATTAGGCGCTGCTGCTGGGGCAGCGGCCTCGGCGCCATGGCCTGAATGCTTATTACCAAACTCGGCAATACGGGCAAACAGAGACGAGCTACGCTTGGTTTG
This sequence comes from Alphaproteobacteria bacterium, assembly GCA_041917755.1. Lineage (GTDB taxonomy): Bacteria > Pseudomonadota > Alphaproteobacteria > UBA9219 > RGZA01 > RGZA01. The sequence goes on along the minus strand of JAYRWY010000006.1, from coordinate 226,104 downwards.
CTTTTCCTGCGCTGCTTGCACAAGGGGTGCTTGTGCTTGCTGCGTTGATTGGCTTTGCTGTGCCTGCGGGAATTGCGGAGCAGAGTAGGAAGGGGTGTTGTTGGTTTGGGTTGCCGCCGACATCGCTTGCGAAGCAATCTGCGCGGCTTGCTGTTGTTCAGCAGCGGTTGCTTGGTTCATGATGCTTTCAGCTTGCTTGGCGCGTTCCAATAATTGGTCCAATGCAGCGCTTTGTGATGTGGTGCTTGCAAAGCCAACAGGTTGTTGTGCCGCAGGCTTTGGTGCGCCCCATGTGAATGGCGAGGAGAACGAAGGCGCTGGTGCTTGTTCAACCGGACGTTGCTGCGCAGCTGGCACATTATAGAACGATGATTGTGCTTGTTGCTGCGGCGCAGGTTGTTGGCTCTTTTGTGCTGCGGCTGGCGCGGTAAAGCTTGAATTGAATGAAGCTTGTTGTGGCGCTTCAGCAGCGCGGAACTTCGAAGCATTCAAACCTGCCATGCTAACAGCTTGGCTGCGTGGCATTTCAGCTGCAGCATCAATACCTGTTGCCACAACCGATACACGCATACGGCCATCCATCTTTTCTTCAAAGGTAGAACCGAAAATGATGTTGGCATCTGGGTCAACTTCTTCACGGATACGATTTGCGGCTTCATCCACTTCAAACAGGGTCATGTCATAACCACCGGTGATGTTGATAAGAACGCCGCGTGCGCCCTTCATTGACACATCATCAAGTAATGGATTTGCGATAGCAGCTTCTGCAGCGTTGATAGAACGCTTGTCGCCTGTGGCTTCACCTGTACCCATCATCGCCTTGCCCATTTCGCTCATCACAGAACGAATATCAGCAAAGTCGAGATTGATAAGACCTGGCATCACCATCAAATCGGTTACGCCGCGAACACCAGAATGCAATACTTCGTCAGCAAGACGGAAGGCATCTGCAAAGGTGGTCTTTTCATTGGCAATTCTGAACAGATTTTGGTTTGGAATAATAATCAGCGTATCCACATATTGCTGCAATTCGGCGATGCCGGCTTCGGCCATGCGCATACGATGCGAACCTTCAAAGTGGAATGGCTTGGTCACTACGCCAACAGTCAAAATACCATGTTCACGTGCCGCACGTGCAATCACTGGCGCTGCGCCTGTGCCTGTGCCGCCGCCCATACCGGCAGTGATAAAGGCCATGTTGGTGCCTTCAAGATAGGCGTTGATTTCATCAATTTGTTCTTCAGCAGATGCGCGGCCCACATCTGGCTTTGCGCCAGCGCCAAGACCACGCGTTAGGTTCACACCGAGTTGTAATTTGCGTTCGGATAAATTGCTCGACAATGCTTGCGCATCGGAGTTCGCAACCACAAATTCTACGCCTTCCAGATTGGAGCGGATCATGTTGTTGACCGCATTGCCGCCTGCACCGCCAACACCAAAAACTGTGATGCGTGGGCGAAGTTGGGTTTGCAATTCTGGAACTGTAATTTGAATCATTAGTTGAATCCTTCGTTTGAAACAGACCTGAAGGCTAATCCGCGACGCGGATTCGTGGCAAGGCAAATCCAACTGATTTGCGTAACAAGTGGCGGAAATGCTTAATTCTGTGTCTTGGAAAAGCCTCATTGCAAACGTTAACACTTTCGCCGTTTCTGGCGGTGCGGAGTGTACAGAATTGGCACATTTCCTGCTTCGTTCTTGTCAGGGTTTAAAGAGGCAAGAGGGCTGATTATGTCGAGTGCAATATCCGGAATCTCCAATACTGGCGCTGCTACGGGCACGCACAAAACCAAAACCGCAGCATCAGGACAAGATACCCCGCTGGATAAACTATCCGCCAGCAAGGCAGATCCTGCCGAGGAGCTGATCAAATTTTCCAATATGTCGTTGGCGGATAAAATTCGTTACCAATACTTAAAGCGACATAATCTCAGCGAAGACGCACTAAATGCGCTGCCGCCAAAAGAACGTGAAAAAATAGAACAAGAAATCGCGGATGAGATTAAACGTGCATTAAAGGCCAAGGGCGAACACGCCGAGCGCGGCGCAGTCGTAAACGTGCTGACCTAAATCGCGTTACGCAGCCAGCCAGCCAGGCGTCCAAAGAAACCCTGACCCGCACTTAAATCCTGCCCGAAACGCGGCATGCCTGCTTCGGGGTTGGTTGCGTAGGCAAGAAGGCCTGCAATCGTTGCAAAGGCAGGTCCCGATGCGTTATCGGATAAGCCCTGCAAACGATAGGGGCGGCCAATGCGCACTTGTTTTTCCAATATGCGCTGCGCCATTTCACGGATACCGGGCAATTGACATGCGCCGCCGGTCAATACCACGCGTCGTCCCACATTCACACTGCCCTCGGCAAGTTTCAAGCGGTCGCGCAAATGTTCAAATGTTTCTTCAAGTCGCGGCCCGATAATGCGGATGAGATGTGATTTGGGAATATGGTTGGCATGTTCGGGTGCTTCTTCACCAACTTGTGGCACGTCAATCATTTCCCGCTCATCGGATGAGCTGGCGAGTGCATTACCGAATAATGTCTTCAAACGCTCTGCATGATTAACCGGCGTGGTCAGGCCTCTGGCAATATCATTGGTTACATGCATCCCGCCAATCGCGATGCTATCGGCATGCACCATTTGCTTGTCATTGAATAATGCAAGCGTAGTGGTGCCGCCGCCCATATCAATCACGGTCGCACCCAATTCCATTTCATCTTCCACCAAACACGCAAGGCCGCTGGCAAAGGGGGATACCACCACATGGTCAACATTCAAATGGCACCGCTGCAGCGCGGATAATAATGTGCGAATAGGCGCATAATGCGCCGACACCATATGCAGCTTGGCATTTAAATTGTCACCAATCATGCCGCGCGGGTCGCGAATACCGTGCTGTCCATCAATCGAAAAATCGGTAGGGACAAGGTGAATAAGCTCGGAACCTTCCTCAAGGCTTTCCTGCTGTCCCATCGCCAGGGCACGTTCAATATCATAATCGCTGGCTTCGCGGCCATTCAGATTGATGTGAATATCCGCGTGGTGGGAGGCAAGCTTGCCACCGGAAAAATTGACAATCACATGGCTGATTTTTTCGCCCGCCACTTCTTCGGCATTATCCAGTGTTGCGTTAATGGCGTGCTGTGCGGCCTCAACATCTACAATATTTCCGCTGCGCACACCTTGCGAAATATGATGGCCAATGCCAATCACACGCGTGCCATGCTCTTCCGAATTACGGGCAATGAAGCAGCAAATCTTGCTGGTGCCAATATCCAGCGCTGCAAGGATGTCTCCCTTGCTGCTTGCACGTTTGCGACTATTCGAGTTTGCGGGTTCTTTGGCCATTTGCGCTACTCTTTATATTTTGGAGTCAGATTTCGGGGCTTTGGGTTGTTCAATGGTCTCGGTGGTTTCTACAATCATGCGGTCGGGCAGGCGTAAATCAAGCGCCACAATATTACGGTCAAAAATATGCTGTTCGGCAATAGCTTTGTTCAGACGTTGCAATGCAGTGCCAAGATTTTCTTCCGGTAGCTTGACAACAATGTTGTTCGTCATATGCAAATCCCACCTGCGATTGGATACGCGTACCGCCGCGCGCAGCGGGGTAAGGATAGACTGGTATTGTAACAGCTGGGCTATTAAATCCGCGGCATGGGTGTTCGCGCCTTCGCCTACCACTAATGGCAGACTAGGTGCTTCTTCCTTGCCAATATCGCGTAACGCATGGCCCTCGCGGTCAATCAACTTGATTACTTTATTGTTTTGCCATAACGCAATGGGTTCGCGCTCGTAAAGGCGAATAAAAATTGTGCTGGGCAGCCTGCGTTCCACGACGCCGCTTTTTACCCATGAAATATCGCCCAGACGCTTTAGCGCATCATGGGGATTAAATGCTAAAATGGGGGAGCCAACAATCGGCGTTTCAATCCCGCCCTGCAACACACTGACAATCAGATCCTTATCGGTCTGGTTGCGGCCTTCCACCAGAATGTTTTCAACCGAAAACCCTGCCTTGCGCGTCATTTCAAGTCCGCTGGCTACCATCAAATCGGCTTGCTTTTGAAACCACCCCGAACGCCACAACAGCATCCCGCTAACCAAAAGGCCCAGTACCAAAAACACGCCGCCCGCGAATAACGTCGTACGCCAGCTCCACGTGCTTTCAGACGAACGCGGTGCGGGTCTCGGTTTGGCTCTGCGGATAACAACTTTACGTTTCATGACACCTTACGTGGGTTGAACCGGATGTTCGATGATCCATTGGCATAATTGGGCAAAGGGCATGCCTTGTGCTGCGGCCTGTTCTGGCACCAGTGATAATGGCGTAAAACCAGGCTGGTTGTTCATCTCAAGGAAGTAAAGGCTTTCGCTTTCCTTGCGCGTTTCATCATAACGCAAATCAATTCGCGCCACACCCGAACATCCAAGTGCCACATAGGCAACTTCCGCCATGCGCATGGCTTCTGCTGCAACGGCTTGCGGAATGTGTGCGGGGCAATCATGGGTTGCATGGCCTGCGGTATATTTCACTGTGTAGTCATAAAAGTCTGAGGTGAATTTAATTTCGGTCACCATCATCGCTTTCCCGCCAATAAGGCCAACAGTCAATTCACGTCCGGGAATATAACGCTCAATCAGCACGTCATGGCCGTAAACCCAGCCTTCTTTGACGACATCAAAATTCTCGCCCTTGCGTACAATATGCACGCCCACACTCGATCCTTCATTGGTGGGCTTTATCACAAAGGGTGCTTCAAACGGAAAACCGTTTTTCAAAATTTCATCGCGGGTCATGACCTTGCCTTCGGGGCAACGCACACCGTAAGCCGACACAATCCGTTTTGCGGTTGGCTTATCCATGCACATGGCTGAAGCCAATACACCCGAATGCGTATAGGGAATACCAAGGAATTCTAGCACGCCCTGAATGCAACCGTCTTCGCCGCCGCGTCCATGCAGGGCATTGAAAATTACATCGGGCTTACCCATGGGATGTTGCATAATGGATTGCAATAAGCCGGACAAATCGCGTTGCACATCAATCGCGCTTACTTGGTGACCAAGACTTTTCAAGGCTTCCGCCACGGCCGCACCACCCACCAAAGACACTTCACGTTCTGCAGACCAACCGCCAAGTAGCACAGCAATTTTTTTGGGGCTAATGGTCATGATGTCCTGCTTTTCCTTATTGCTTGTTTCCAAGTCGTTTAATTTCCCAACGCAGTTCAACGCCGCTGTGGCTTGCCACGCGCTGCCGAACCGTTTCGCCTAATAATTCTAAATCATGCGCGTTCGCATTGCCTGTGTTTATTAAAAAATTACAGTGCTGATTCGACACTTGCGCGCCGCCAATGGTTAATCCACGGCACCCTGCCGCATCAATGAGCTGCCAGGCCTTTTGCCCATCTGGGTTAGCAAAGGTCGACCCGCCGGTATAGCTGCGAATAGGCTGGCTGCTTTGGCGGCTATTTTGAATCTCGGCCATTTTGGCGCTGATGGCGGCTGCATCACCGGGTTGGCCCTGAAACCGCGCGGATAAAAAGATATGCCCATCCGGCGTATTGGAATGACGATAGGTAAACCCAAGCTGCTGGTTAGAAAGGGTGATGATATTGCCCTTGCGGTCCATCAACCGTGCATCAATCACGCAATCTTTAAACTCGCGGCCATAGGCACCTGCATTCATATACAGCCCGCCGCCAATACTCCCCGGTATCCCGCATAAAAATTCCAATCCGGTCAGGCTGGCCTTTTCAGCTGCCTTGGCCACCATCAAATCAATCGCGGCCGCGCCAGCAGTGATGATAGTGCCATCCACTGTAATCGTTTTGAATTCGGGGCCAAGGCGTATCACCACGCCATCAATGCCGCCATCACGTACAATCACGTTGGAGGCAACACCAAGAATAGTCACCGGAATGTTGGGCGATAGATGTTTTAAAAAATGTGCAAGGTCCGCTTCATCGGCCGGCTTGAACAATGCTTGCGCATTGCCGCCAACTTTAAACCATGTGGAATCTTTCAATGGCGCATCAAACGTGATCGCGCCGCGCACTTCCGGCAACGCTAATGTCATGACGTCGCCGCAGCTTTTTTCTGCTGGGTTTGATAATACGCTTCCAGTGCTTGCGGCAATTGCTGCGCCCAGCTGGTAATGTTACCAGCACCAAGGCACACCACCATGTCATCTGGTGCTGCTAACTCGCCAATTAATGCGGGCAATGCTTCAGGGGCGGATAGGGCAAGTACATGGCGGTGCCCGCGTTCACGCAAACCCTCCACCAATGTGTCCTTGTTCACGCCGTCAATGGGGTGTTCACCTGCTGCATATACATCTGCAACAATCACAATATCTGCTTCATTAAAGCAGGTGCAGAATTCATTGAACAGGGATTGCAAACGGGTATAGCGGTGGGGCTGTACCACGGCAATGGTGCGGCCTGTGCCGCCACGAGCAGTTTGCGCTGCCGACAACACCGCAGAAATTTCAACCGGATGGTGACCATAATCATCAATCACCGTAATGCCATTCACGCTGCCGATTTTACTAAAGCGACGCTTCACACCGGTAAAGTTGGCTAATGCTTCGCGCATTACTGGCGCTTCAATGCCAAGGGTATATGCAACCGCAATGGATGCCAGCGCGTTTAAAATATTATGCTGCCCATACATCGGCAAATTCATACCGGTGATGGTTTGTGATGTGCCATCTTTGGGATTGGTGAAAGTTACATCAAAGCGTGCACCAAACGCACCGGTTTCAATGTTGGTTGCGCGTACATCCGCCTGCGCATTGGTCCCATAGGTAATAATGCGGCGGTCAGACACGCGGGGGATCATTGCCTGCACTTCGGGGTGGTCGGTGCACAACACCGCAAAGCCGTAGAACGGAATGTTACTTACAAAGGTGTCATATGCCTTACGCACCGCATCAAATGTGCCGTAATGTTCCATATGCTCGGGGTCGATATTGGTCACAACCGCAACGGTGGCAGGCAGCTTGGTGAATGAGCCATCGGATTCATCACTTTCAACTACCATCCATTCGCCATCACCTAAACGGGCATTGGTGCCATAGGCATTGATGATGCCGCCATTAATCACGGTGGGGTCCATTTTGGCGGTTTCCAACATCGCACCCACCAAAGATGTGGTGGTGGTCTTGCCATGCGTGCCGCCAATGGCCACAGCCCATTTCAGGCGCATCAGTTCACCAAGCATTTCGGCGCGGCGTACAATCGGAATATGTTTTTCGCGCGCAGCAACCAGTTCAGGGTTATCTTTTTTAATCGCGGATGAAATCACAACTACTGTTGCATCACCCAAATGGCCCGCATCATGCGATGCCCAGATTTTTATACCGCGTTCACGCAGACGTTTGACGTTTGCGTTTTCTGCCGCATCGCTTCCTTGTACGGTATAGCCAAGATGATGAAGAATTTCGGCAATCCCGCTCATGCCAATACCGCCAATACCCACAAAATGGATGGCGCCAACGGCAAGCGGAATGCGCGTCTTATTATGCAGCGGCAAAATATTATTCATGGCAAAAACTCTGGTACTAAATAATGGCGTTTTTTAAGCGGCTAAGGTCGTATCGGAACCGCTTCCATTATAGCCCACTTTTTGTCCATCATGCGAGAGGCCAATCATCTCGCACGCTAAATCCGCCAATTTGCTGGCTGCATCCACTCTGGCCATGTTTTTGGTGGCTGCCGCTGTCTTTATTAACGTGGCGGGCAGGGTCAGCAGGGATTCAAGGCGCACCGCCAGGGCTTCCGGCGTAAAGGCCGATTGGGGGATAAGCCACGCGCCGCCGGTTTCGGCTAAGGCTTCGGCATTGGCTTTTTGCTCACCCGTTAACGCATGCGGGTAGGGCACCAAAATGGCTGGGCGTCCGGCAACGGCAAGTTCAGAAACGGTGGACGCGCCCGAACGGCAAATCGCAAGATGACAATTGGCAAGGCGTTCCGGCACATCGTGGAAGAATGTGGCCAGTTCCACATGAATACCATTTTCACCGTAGGCCGCGCGGACTTTTTCCAAATCATCCTTGCGGCATTGTTGATGAATGATAAGACGCTTGCGCAGTGGTTCGGGTAAACGCATCACCGCCTTGGGCACGACATCACTGAAAATGGTCGCGCCCAAACTGCCGCCAAGCACTAACAACGTCAGCGAACCTGTCTCGCTGACTGGCGGGTATGGCGCATCATATAATGCACGAATAGCAGGACGCACAGGATTGCCCGTCAAGGCGAGGCGCGTTTTGGTATGCTCCAATCCCTTCACGCTGGGGAAGGATGTGGCAATGGCTTGCGCCAAATGGCTAAGAATTTTATTGGCGCGGCCTACCACGGCATTTTGTTCATGTAGCATAATCGGCACGCCGCAACGGGATGCAGCAAACACGGTTGGCACAGATGGATATCCGCCAAAACCTACAACCAGCGCGGGCTTGTGTTTGCGAATAGCAAACCATGCTTCCAATGCGCCAAAGCTCATTTCCAATACACCGCGCAGCTTACTGAACAAATTACTGCCAAGACCTGCTGCGTGAATACGAAGCACCGGCACATCTAGCATGTCGGCGCTGAATTGGCCGCCGCGCTTATCGGTGACCAGGCACACATTCACATTCCGCTTTAATAATTCGCGCGCCAAGGCTTCGGCGGGAAAGATATGTCCGCCCGTACCACCAGCTGCGAGCATCACTAAAGGAAAATCGGAATTGGGTTTGTTCATCTTATGTATGTTGGCCGTAATGTTTGCGCGTGAGGGATAAAAGCATACCTGCAGAAAGTGATAAGGCAAGTAACGATGAACCGCCATAGGAAATAAACGGCAAAGTCATTCCTTTTGTGGGTAACAAATGAAGTGACGACCCCATATTGATAACCGCCTGCAATCCGAATTCAGTGAGTAATCCCGCAACTGCCAGAAATATAAAGAAATTATTTTCGCTGCGCAGTCGCCAGAACCCGCGCAGAATAATGAAGGCGAACAGGGCAACAATAATCACGCAGCTGACAAGGCCAAATTCTTCCCCGGCAACGGAGAAGATGAAATCGGCATGCGCATCGGGAATGGCCATTTTTACTTGGCCTTCACCGGGCCCCACGCCAAGCCAGCCACCATTATGAAACGCCTCTAATGATTTCTGGATTTGATAATTATCGCCGGCATCGGGGTTTAAAAACCTATCAATACGTGATGAGAAGTGCGGGAATAGGAAATAGGCAGCCAATATCCCTGACGCGCCCAACCCGATAAAGCCAAGCGCAATAAAGAACGGCATGCCGGCAAGGAAAAACTGCGTCGCCCACACAATCGATATCAAAATGGTCATGCCCATATCCGGCTGCATCAATAGCAGTGAAGCGGTAAGGATATAAAGCCCAGCCCCAAGCCAAAAGCCTGGGAAATTTTGCGTTTCTATGCGCCGTGAAAACAGCCGCGCGGATAAAATAATAAAACACGGTTTCATAAATTCAGATGGCTGAATAGATAATCCCGGTAAATGGATCCAGCGCTTCGCGCCTTTGATTTCTACGCCCCAAAAATGCGTCGCCGCCACCAACACCAGTGAAACGACAAACACGACCAATGCCACCAGCCGGATTTGTGCTGGCGACAACAGTGATAATCCAATCATCATAATCACGCCCAGCAACAACTGGAATAAATGGCGCTCAACAAAGTAATACCCATCTTGGCCAATGCGCATGGCAACGGGCGGGCTGGCTGCTTGAATGAGTAACACACCCACAATCAATAAAATGGCGATGGCGCCAAGGGTGAGGTGGTCAACCGTCCACCACCAGCGGCCTAAAATCGATTGGTCGGAACGTGAAATGGGCATGGCTTACTCTGTTCTTATAATGAATTAACAAGTGCCGCGAATGTCTCGCCGCGATGTTCGTAGTTATTAAACTGATCATAGGATGCACATGCAGGGGAGAGAAGCACAACTGCTTCTTTATCACCTGCATTGGCTGCCATACGGGCGGCCTCGCGCACTGCAACGTCCAGGGTTTTACTGTGGCTGCTGGGGGCTTTACCTTTTAGCCAGCTTGCGAATTCATCTGCCGATGCGCCAATTAAAAAGCTGTGCTTGATACGTGGCATCAATTCCTCAAGCCCGTTTAACCCGCCATCTTTGGCTTTGCCGCCCACAATCCAGTAAATGGAATCATAGCACGATAACGCCTTGCTGGTGGCATCGGCATTGGTGGCCTTGCTGTCATTAATAAAGCGGACGCCATCTATGGTGCGGATAAGCTGTTGGCGGTGCGGCAACCCCGGATAGGAATGAATGCCCTTATCAATCTTGCCGATATCAACGCCAAGCGCATTGGTGGCTGCCAAGGCGGCGGCTGCGTTTTGCCAGTTATGTGCGCCGGGCAAAGTGGCGGCTTTGGTGATTGAAAACAGCTCGTTCCCGTCATTATAAAGCCTGCCATCAATGCCACTAATCCCATGTTCTAGCATGGTTTGGCTGCTAATGCGTATTACGCGCCAATGGCCCGCACGTTCTACCTCATCGGCTACCTGGCGGCTAAATTCATCATCCACACCAATGACCAATACCTGCTTTTTATTGGCATTCCTAAGAAGCATCTTCTTGGCGGCAACGTATCCGGCAATATCACCGTGGCGGTCAATATGGTCGGGCGTGATGTTGAGCCACACTACCACATCGAATGCGGCCGATGGCGTCAGCTCACACTGAAAGGATGACATTTCAATTACGTAGATGCCATTCTTATCAAGCGGCATGAACGATAAAACCGGCGTGCCGAGGTTGCCGCCAACTTCGTTGCTGCGTTTGGCGGTACTTAATATATGGGAGATGAGGGCGGTGGTGGTCGACTTACCATTGGTTCCGGTAATCCCGATATAGGTAGGCGATGGAACATGGCGGAACAGATATTCCACATCGCCAACGATTTCTACGCCATGTTGTTTGGCGAGTGCCGCCACCGGATGCGGCGCGGGAAGGGTATGGGGAATGCCCGGCGATAAAATCAGGCTATCAATCTTGCCCCAATCGGCTTTGGTCAAATCGGTGGTAGGGAAACCTGCATCTTGTGCTTTCTTGCAGCTGGCCTCGTTATCATCGCCCACCAATATGCTTGCACCGGAATGGCGCAACGCCTCAAGCGTCGCCATGCCTGATTTGCCAAGTCCAAAAACAGCAATGGTTTTATCGGTTAGGTCGCTAAGTGCAATCATCGTAGCTTTAAGGTTGCAAGACCAATCAGTGCAAAAATAAATGCAATAATCCAGAACCGGATGACCACCGTTGGCTCCGACCATCCGCATTTTTCAAAGTGATGATGCAGCGGTGCCATTTTAAAAATCCGTTTACCCGTTAGCTTAAAGCTGGCGACTTGCAACATCACCGATACGGTCTCGATCACAAATAATCCGCCCACAATCGCCAAGACGATTTCATGTTTGGTAATCACCGCAATCGTGCCAATCGCGCCGCCAAGGGCAAGCGAACCGGTATCGCCCATAAACACCTGTGCGGGTGGTGCGTTAAACCACAAAAATCCAAGGCATGCGCCAATTAATCCGCCACACAACACCAACATTTCACCTGCGCCAACAATGTGATGCAGCTGCAAATATTTGGCAAAATCAATATTCCCGACCAGATAGGCAATCAATCCAAAACTACCCGCCGATAAAATAAGTGGCACGGTAACAAGCCCATCCAAGCCATCGGTCAGGTTCACGGCATTGGCGGCGCCTACCATCACCAGCACCGAGAACGCGATGAATAGAATAAGTCCCAATTGAATAAGCACATCTTTAAAGAACGGCACGGCCAAAGTATTTGCCAAATCCGGCGCAGCCATCATGCTGATAAAGTATGCGGCAATACCCGCAACCGTACCTTGCACCGCCAACCGCGTGCGGCCCGATACCCCTTTGGTATTGCGTTTAGTAAGCTTGAGGTAATCATCGGCAAATCCAACCAATCCAAATCCAAGCGTCACGAACAATACAATCCATACATACGCATTGGATAAATCCGCCCACAACAGCGTCGAAATAAAAAACGGCACCATAATAATAATACCGCCCATGGTTGGCGTGCCTTTTTTGGCCAAATGCGTTTGCGGGCCATCCTCACGGATGGGTTGGCCTTCGCCTTGTTTGCTTTTCAACCAACGAATAAGTTTAGGTCCAAGCCAGAAGGCAAGCAGCAATGTTGTTAAAATGGCTGCGCCGGTACGAAAGGTAATGTAACGAAACAAATTAAAGAAAATAAATTCTTTGCCCAGCGGGCTGAGTAACAAATGGAGCATGAACTATCCGGCTTTTTTGGTTTTGGTTTGATCAAGACTTAACAGCGCATCGACAACCTTACGCATGCCAACACTATTCGAGCCCTTGACGGTAATGATATCCCCAACTTGCACCTTGGATGCAACGATTGGGGCAAGATCAACGCTAGTAAAGGCATAGCCGCCACGAATCGCATCGGGTAGGGCATCGTACAAATGCTTCATGTGCTCACCGCAGCAAAAAACCTTATCGATCTTAGCATCCAGAATGGGCTGCAACAGACCCAGATGCAGCCGGTTGGAATGCTCGCCCAATTCGCGCATATCGCCTAATGCCAGCAGTCGTTTGCCGCGCACAGTTTTTTTGGCAAGCACCTGAATGGCCATTTCAACCGCAATCGGGCTGGCGTTATAGCTTTCGTCAATTAACGTAAACTCGCCATTCTCCAGTGAAATCACTTGCGGAACGCCGCGCCCCTTGGCGAGTTGCAGATGGCTCATGCTTTGTGCGGCACGTTCAACATCCGCGCCAGCCAATCCCGCGGTCAGTAATACCGCCAATGAATTCATAACCCAATGTTCACCGGGCGCACCAATCGAATAGCTCAGTTTTTTGCCCAAAATGGTCGCGGTCACATCGCTGGTGTCACTATGTAATGTGAAGCCTTCTAATCTTGCGTCTTGCCCGTGCTTGCCGAAGGTAGCAGTATTTGAAATGCCAAAATGTTTGGCGCGTTGTTTTAAAAAATCGATATAGTTGCTATCGGCATTCAATACCGCATGTCCGCCCGCAGATACACCCTCAAATATTTCTGATTTGGCGGTGGCAATCTCATCTAATGAATTGAAATTGGCAATATGCACCGGCGCGATATTGGTAATGAGCGCAATATCCGGCCGTACTTGGCGCGATAGTGGGCCAAGTTCACCCAAATGGTTCATGCCCAATTCAAATACACCGTATTTGGAATCTTGCGGCAGGCGCGAAAGGCTCAACGGCACGCCCCAATGGTTATTAAGACTGCCTTCATTCGCATAGCTGGGCGCTTGCGCGGATAATACTTGGCGCAGCGCCTCCTTATGGCCGGTCTTTCCAACCGAACCTGTGACAGCAATAATTTTTGCATGGCTTCGCGCACGGCCCGCGATACCTATATCATGCATGCCTTGAAATACATCGGGTACAATCACGCATTTTTTAGCGTCAACGCCTGCGGGAACTTGGCTTACCAATGCACCGCTGGCACCGCTGGCAAGCGCAGATGCCACAAAATCATGCCCGTCAAAATGTGGGCCTTTCAATGCAATAAAAAAATCACCTGCCTTCACCGTGCGGCTATCAATGGATACGGCTTCGGCTTTCCATGACCCGCTGCATTGGCCTTTGGTGGCGGCGGCAATTTCTTGGCTGGTCCATAAACTCATGCGGCAATTCCATTCATTACATTCTTTGCAACTGCCACATCATCAAAGGGCAGGGTCTGTGTTCCAATAATCTGGCCTTGTTCATGGCCCTTACCCGCAATCACCACCACATCGCCATCGTTCATCATATTTAATGCGTGTGCGATGGCATCGGCGCGGTTACCAATTTCGGTGGCGCCAATCGCGCCTTCCATCACTGCCTTGCGTATCAATCCTGCATCTTCACCCCGCGGGTTATCGTCGGTCACAATCACAACATCCGCCAATTTTTTGGCAATGCCACCCATAATAGGGCGCTTGCCTGCATCACGGTTACCGCCGCATCCAAAAACACAAATCAGGCGGTTTTGTGTATGCGGGCGTAATGCCTGTAATACTTGTTCCAATGCATCGGGCTTGTGCGCGTAATCAACATAAACCGCGCCGCCCTTATACGCGCCAACCCATTCCATGCGTCCACGCACGGGTTGAAGGTTGGGCAGGCATGCAACAACCTTGGCGGGGTTTTCACCACTCGCAATCACCAATGACAGGGCGCACAGCACATTCGCAGCTTGAAACGCGCCAACCAAATTGATGTGCGTGGTGTATTTTTTACCCATGACGGTTAGTTCTAAATCCTGACCGTGCGCATTAAAGCTCCGTTTGTCTAAACGCACATCACTTGCCGCGCTACCATATGACATCAGTTTAATGCCGCGCTTATTCACCGCGCTTGCCACTTGTGCATACTCCGCCATATCGGCGTTCACAACCGCCGTACCAGTGGCGGGTAGAAGGTCGTTAAATAAGCGCAGCTTGGCGTTTAAATACGCTTCCATCGTTTTATGATAATCCAGATGATCACGTGACAGGTTGGTAAACGCTGCCAATGTTACATTTACGCCGTCTAACCGGTATTGTTCTAATCCGTGGCTGGATGCTTCCATCGCTAAATGCGAAATGCGTTTATCCAATGCCAGCATAGCCAAATCTTGATGCAAGGTAATGCTATCCGGCGTTGTGAGGGAGCCATAGCGCTCAATCCCATCACCGATAATCCCAAGCGTACCCACGCTCGCGCTTTTGTGACCCAGCATTTGCCATAACTGCCGCACAAATTGCACGGTAGATGTTTTTCCGCTGGTGCCTGTTACGGCGGCAATGGTTTTGGGCTGCGCGCGGTAAAATTTTGCAGCAATATGGGCAAGGGCTTTGCGTGGTTCATCATGCGTTATGGCGGTCACGCCGTTTGGAATGGCTGTACCTGTTTGTGCAAGCACAGCAACTGCGCCAGCATTCACTGCGCTTTGAATATAATCTCGGCCATCCACTTTTTCGCCTTTCAAGGCGGCAAATAAAAAGCCCGGCGATATCGCTTTTGAATTCTGGCTAATGCCGGAAATATCCCTGTCATCGCCGGTAATGACGCAGCCAGATTGAGATGCAAGTTCAGAACACTTCATATGCAGATGACCAAAGACTTTAAAAATTACTCGCCCTTTACCGATACCGGCAGGCGAAGTTTTTCCGTGATGCTTGGGTCATTATCATCTACGGGGGCAATCCCTAGCAAGGGTGCAATTTGGGCAATGACTCGTCCCACAGTAGGTGCCGCCACCCATCCGCCGGTTGCAAAACCATAGCTTTCCTTGGTGCCTTTGGGTTCATCAATCATAATAAATACAACATACTTCGGGTCATTCATCGGAAAAGCCGATAAAAACGATGATAGACGCGCATCCTTCTTATATCCCTTGCCCGATTGCTTATCAGCCGTACCGGTTTTTCCGCCAACTACATAGCCTGGCACATTTGCAGACTTACCCGTGCCGGCGGTAACCACTACGCGGAACAGCTGACGCATCACTTCTGATGCACGCTCCGATATCACTCTTGTCACCGGCATTTGCACAGATGGATCGCGTTTGACAAGGGTGGGGGTCACTAACGTCCCGCCATTAAGAACACTTGCCGCAGCGCTCACCAATTGCACGGCATTCACCGAAATACCGTGACCATAGGAAACCGTCATCATGCTGATCTCCTGCCAATCAGCGGGGATCATGGGTCTGCCCACTTCGGGAATTTCTAATGGCACTTGTTTAAGCAAGCCAAGCTTGCCCAAGAATTCGCGCTGGGCGGATATTCCAACTTTTTCGATGATTTGTACCGCGCCAATATTGGAAGAATGCAGGAAAATTTCCGGCACATTCAACCAACGATGCATCGGATGGAAGTCGTTGATTTTAAAACGGCCAATCGAAATGGGATGGGTGCAATCAAAACTGCTGGAGATGCTGATGGCACCGCGATCCAATGCTTGGGCCAGGGTAAAGGTTTTAAACGTAGACCCCATTTCATATATGCCAAGGCTGGCGCGGTTAAACCGCTGATTATCGCTGGATTTGCCGATATCATTAGGGTCAAAGTCGGGCAGCGATACCATGGATAATATCTCGCCATTGCGCGCATCCATAATAACGCCCGCACCACCCACCGCGCTGAAATTACGGATACCTTCCGCAAGTGCATCGCGCAAAATTCCTTGCAACCGAATATCCAGCGCCAGCTGCAATGGCTTGGAGTTTTTCTTCAACGCTTCATCAAATGTTTTTTCAAGCCCGGCAATACCGGTATGGTCAACACTATTATACCCGATGATGTGTGCAGTCAGTGAACCTTTCGGGTAAATGCGCCGTTCTTCCGGCTCGAATGACAAACCGGGCAGTCCCAATGCATTCACGGCGTCTTGCTGTTTTGGGGAAAGGTTGCGCCGTATCCAGATAAAACGTTTTTTGCTATTGAGGTCTTTTAAGATGTCAGGACCATTCAAATCCGGAAAAACTGTTTTCAGTTTTTTAATCAGCTCATTCGCATCAATCACAAGTGCGGGGTCAGCAACAAGGGATGCCATCTGCAATGACGTCGCCAATAATTCGCCGTTGCGGTCTACAATATCCCCGCGCATGGGCGCTGCGGTTACCTGTGCGACTTGTCCGGCTTTTAAGTCGACATCGGTATTGAAAATCATCGTGTCGAACAGGCCGTACACAACATATAGGTAAAGAATAAGGAAGAACCCGCCCACAATCACCAATCGGCCACGTGCTTTTTCAAGCGCGGGGAGGGCCGCAGCTAGGTTGCGGCCATGGGGAGTATTCCACCCCGCGCCAATACCGGGATAGCTTGAAGGGGAGGATGCGCGCGAAGAGGGTCTGGGTGATGAACTGGAAGAATCCGAGCTGTTGCCAAAGAAACTTCCAAACCAACTCATGGTGCCGAGCGGGTCTTATTTTGTGTGCCGCTGCCAAAGCCGAATGCACTAACCACTTTTTGTGACCATGTTACAGCTGAAGGAAGCTTGGCTTCTTCCTGGCTTTGTAGTGCGGCCAGCGCATGGTCATCAAACACGATTGGCTTAGCAAGTAAACGCGGAGTGGTATCGCGTGGCGATGGTTGAATTTGTACATTGGTGGCAAGTACGGCTGGTGCCATTTGGCGGTAAGCAAGTTTGGATGACATTTGATATTCATTCATCACTTGAACAGGTGCAGCAGCTTTCTTGGCTATCAAATAGCGCTGTGCGCGTGCGGCCAGACGTTGGGGTTGGTTTAAATAAGCCCATTCTGCGTGCAGCACGCGAAGGCTGTCTTTTTCCGATGAGATTTGTGCGTGAATGGCAGCAAGTTCGTTTTCTTTTTCACGTACCGCGGCACTGGTGCTGTACAGCATCGCGCTGACAGGGATCATGATGCACACCCACACGAGCAGCACCGAAAGGCAGCTGGTCGGTTTGGCGTTTCTCTTTATCGCATCGCGTATAACCATCATAATCATACTCCCTTTGTCTCAGAGGCTTCAGAGTCCTCACAAATGATTCCGTTTTGTGATTCCGTTTTTGCTGCATCAGCAATTTTTTCAGCCGCACGTAGCCGCGCAGATGATGCGCGTGGGTTGCGGGAAATTTCTTCAATGCTCGGGCTAATCGGCTTGGCGGTCATAATGCGCAAGCCAGGCTTTGATTCATTCACTGGCATCGGCATATGGCGCGATACGTTAAAGGCGCCGCTGCTGCGCTCACGCATGAAGTTTTTAACAATACGGTCTTCAATGGAATGGAATGAAACCACCACCAACATGCCGCCTTTGTTCAATATCTTCTCGGCTGCCGATAGGCCGCTGCTCAGTTGGTCTAATTCTTGGTTTACATAGATGCGCAGGGCTTGGAAGCTGCGTGTGGCGGGGTCAATGCCATCCTTGGCATAGGGCACCACGGCACGGATAATGGTCGCCAATTGATGGGTGCGGGTAATCGGCTTTTCCATACGCGCTTCGACAATCGCCTTGGCTACGCGGCGGGCAAAGCGTTCTTCACCAAAATTGAACACGATATCGGCTAAATCTTTTTCAGCGAGGTTGTTAACCGCATCTGCTGCGCTTTCGCCGTCTTGGCCCATGCGCATATCGAGCGGACCATCATGACGGAAGGAAAAACCACGTTCCGCATCATCAAATTGGGGGGAGGACACACCGATATCGAGTACCACACCGTCAACGCCCTTAATGCCTTTTTCAGCCAAAAGGCTGTCCATATCGCCAAAACGGCCCGGCACCATGTCGAGGCGGCCAGCATAGTCTTTTTGCAATTCATGACCTGCGGCAATCGCTTGGGCATCTCTATCAATGCCAACCACCTTGGTGCCTGCGGTTTCTAAAATACCCTTGGTATATCCACCGCGGCCAAATGTGCCATCCACATACACGCCGCCTGCTTTTGGCTTCAACCATTGCAATACTTCCTTCAGCATCACGGGGATATGGCTAAAACTCATTGGCCTTCTCCGTGGAGAGCTGACGCATCGGCAATAATCTTGCTCAGCGAAATGTTGTGGGAACGCACGGCATCGCGGGCGCGTGTTTCATAGGCCTTGAATGTGGCTGGGTTCCAAATTTGGAAGGTACGGCGGCGGCCAACAAAGGCGGCTTCTTCTTCAATGCCAACAGCCTGCATGAAATGTTCAGGCAGAATAATGCGGCCATCTGCATCAATCGGTAATTGCACTGAACCGCCGAAAATCGTCGTTTCAATCAGTTCATACATTTCAGGGGTAAGGGACAGGCGTTCAAGCGACTGGGACAGAATATCCAGATGTTTCAGGGAGCACGCATCAAGGGCATCTACCTGCAAGGAACGAAATACCACAATTCCCTGATGAACATCGTCACCTAGCGCCGCACGAAAAGACGATGGAACCGATACGCGGCCCTTCTTATCGACTTTATTCGTAGTGGTTGACAGGAATAGGGACATATCAGAGCGGTTGCGTTTAAATTTTGCTTAATTATTATGCAGTAGAACCGAATAACTCTGTGGATAAGTTGGATCGTTTCTGGGTCTTTATGGTATAGCATGGAATTTGATGGGTTATCAACAGGTATTTTGCTGTTTTAACCAAATAAACAACTGATTCTAAAGGATTTTATGTTCTTAGTTTGTTCTCGTTTTCAGTCAAAAAGAAACGCCACCAAAACATTGGCGGCGTTCAATCTCTAAAATCACAATAGAATGGGTTATGGCGTTGCTGCTGCCGGTGTCGCTTGTCGCAACGACATCTTCCGGTCATTAAGCTTATCTCTGCGTTGTCTGCGTGTCATGCGGCTATCCAAACCATTGGCAATGCACTCTGCTGCATGTTTGTGTACTGCAAACGGGTTTTTTCCAAAGATCCAGCTCTTACTTGGTGCAACTATCGGTGCAGCCACTTCTTTCTTGGCGTTATCAAAGCCCTCGCCAATGATACCAAACAGTGTGTTGGCCTTGTAGCTTTTGATTAATCCGCGTTGCTTTAAAAATTCGGCATTCGCAATGATGCGGCGCTTCAACTTACGTTCCATGAATCTGGTTTTGATTTGGATACCGCCTCTGTCCTTCCACAATAAATCTGCGGCCAGTAATGCTGCTTGAATGGCTTTATCATCCATCTTGCCATCAATGCTGATTAGCGTGGGGTTCACCGTGACACTCTGTAAATCGCTGCCGGTTTTGCCGTTATGGAAGATGATTTGCTGCGCAGTGGGTGCTGGGTTGCTATAGGTAAAATCACTGCCCCATGCTTCGGTGGTCTTCAAATTTTTTTCAAAAATTTTGATGATCGCGGCTTGTTCATCTTTGGTGAAATTACCACGTGCGCCAAACCCATCCGTAACAGGGGTGACATTAACAGGTGCTTGTCCCGAAAGTTGCTGCACTTGGGCGAGTTTTTCTAATACGTGTCTTTGTAAATCCGCTGCCTGGGTTTGTGCATCACGGATGGCTCTCAGTTTTGCTTCAGCGGCAGATTTTTTTCTCAGTGCTTGAAGTAATGCTACGGCATCTGCTTGCTCGGTCGGGTCATTACGGTGTGCTTGACGTTTGGCAATAAAATCCTTACGAACTGCTTCTGCATCAGCAAGTTGTGCTGCATCGGTTGCTCTGGCTTTTTTATCAGCGGCTTCTCTAGCAAGTCGTGCAAGCTCTGCACGCTTATTGGCAACCGGCGCCTTTGATGCAATGATAGCTTGTGCTGCAGCAACATCACCCTCAAGCCCTGAGATATTAGCTTCATTTGCAGATATGAAATCTGCATTGTCTTGTTCAGCCTTTAATGCGGTTGCAAGTTCGCGTTTGGCATCGGCCAAAATCTCGGCGGGTGTTCCTGGGCTTATGCTTGAGGCAGCAGGTGAAGCAGGGGCGGCGGAAGGTCCGGTCGACATTCAAAATCCTATTATAAGAATTTAAAATTCATTCACAAATCTAACATGGAAATACGAAAGTATAATATTCATTATCGTTAAAATATCACCAGATGGCCTGTAAGCCGGGTTTTGTCATCGCGCGCATACCCCTAAAGGTGCTACGTTAAGACGGCCATTCATCTGGAGTACGGATTACTCCGCACTTCGCGCAACCTACCCGGATGGTTAATGGTAAGATCAGCCAACCATCCCTATTTGGTCTTGCTCCTGGTGGGGTTTGCCGTGCCACTTTTATTACTAAAAGCGCGGTGCGCTCTTACCGCACCATTTCACCCTTACCGGCCCCTCCGTCTTAGAAGCGGGCAGGCGGTATCTTTCTGTTGCACTTTCCCTAGGGTCACCCCCGCTGGCCGTTAGCCAGCACCATAATCTTATGGAGCCCGGACTTTCCTCCCCCCATTTGCATGAAAGGCGGCCATCCAGCCATCTGGTGATGTGGATAACATACAGCAAAATTGGTTAAAAAGAATAGTTGCATAATTGCAACAAGAATTGCCTGACTCATTGATTAACTTTGACAATTTGCACTTTAGCCTAGGGGCTAATCGTTAAAAGTGCTAACCCATTGGATAGATTTCCAACGAGTATATTGAGGGTCAGACATGAACATGAAACACATCATCGGCACATTCGCCGCAGTTGCATTGGTAGTTGGGCTTACATTGCCCGGCGCTGCACAGGCTTATCCAAAACAAGGTTGGTACCTTGGCGTTGGCGCAGGCGCAAACTTCCTGCAGGACAATGATGTCAAGATTGGTGCAACCACCAACCGCATTGAATCAGATCCTGGCTTCATGCTGGATGGTTCTATCGGTTTTGGTTTTGAAAACCAACTTCGCCCTGAATTCGAAATTGCGTATCGCCGCAACACCGTTGATAAAACATCGGGCACTGGTGCAGGCGTTGCCAACGGTAACATGAACTCCGTCGCGTTCATGGGTAACTTGTTCTATGACTTCCAAACCAATAGCGGCCTGACCCCATATTTGGGTCTTGGTGCCGGTGGTGCGTTGTTAGGTGCTGATAATGCCGGTGTGGTATTTGGTACCACGCTTGATAACCAGCCTTTTGAATTTGCGTACCAAGGTATTGCTGGTTTGTCATACGAACTTAGCGAACGTTGGGATTTGACCGCCGATTACCGTTACTTTGCTACACTTGATCCAACCTATAAGACGGTTGCAGGCGTATCAACCAACGAAGCTGAATACCGCAACCACACCTTCTTGCTTGGTCTGCGTTATGTGTTCGGCGTAGAACGTGAAGTTCCAGTGCCAGTTGCGATGCACGCCCAACCACGCCAAGTGCAAGTTGTGCCAGCACAGCCTGTCATGATGATGCCACAGCCCGTGATGGTGCAGCAGCAAGTGCCACCCCCACCACCAGTGGTTCCAGAAACCTATATCGTATTCTTTGACTTCGATAAGTCGTACCTGACCAGCGAAGCAAAGGAAACCATCCAACGCGCAGCTGAAGCATACCGCCGCGGTGGTGTTGCCCGTGTTCAAGTAACCGGCCACACCGATACCCGTGGTAGCAGCCGTTACAACCAACGCCTGTCAGACCGCCGCGCCAAGATGGTGCAAGGTTACATGGTTAGCCTTGGTATTCCGGCTAATGAAATTGTTACACGCGGTGCAGGTGAACGCGAGTTGATGGTTCCAACCAGCAACAATGTTCGCGAAGCCAAGAACCGCCGCGCAGAAATCGTATTCGTTCAATAAGCGATTTCTGAATAGCTAAATTAAAACGCCGCCTTCATCGGGCGGCGTTTTTTTATGCGTGAAAATTGAAACGCGTTGGCCAAAAAGGCGATTTTGCCTAAGTGATTGTTTCACGCAGATTTTTCAAAAGTGTTTCACGTGAAACACTTCGATTAGTTGAAAAGAGTGGTTTAGCAAAGCAAACCTTGACGTTGTTCATCAGGAGTCTGCGCGTTTTTGTTTTCTGCAAATGCAAATTTGGTTTTAGAAATTTTCGCGTTTGGACAAAATGAGCAATTTATAAAAAAGAACACTTGCGTCGAGGATTATATGTCTATATATCTGGACATATGGATATAAATAATGCGGTCATCTCACTCTCGGCGTTATCGCAGGAAACGCGGTTGCAAGTGTTTAAAATGCTCATTGAATATGGGCCAAGTGGTGTGCCTGCGGGCAAGCTGAGCAAGCAATTGGGTATCCCGCATAATACAATGTCGTTTCATTTGACACATCTTAGCCATGCGGGGCTTGTGAAATCAAAGCGGGATGGGCGTTCCATTATCTATATTGCGCAAAGCGCCCGCATTGAAAGCCTGCTGGAATTTTTGGTCGAGAATTGTTGTGTGCGTGGCAAGGCGCAGGAATGTTGCCCGCCGCCCAAGCACATCAAGGCAAAACAGACCAAACACAAGAAAAAATCTTCATAAGGAAGGCATATTTAAAGAATGAAACATGTTTTGTTTTTATGCACGGGTAATTCATGCCGCAGTATTATGGCGGAAGGTTTGTTAAACCATATGGGCGCAGGGAAATTTAAAGCCTATAGCGCGGGTAGCAAGCCATCCGGATTTGTGCATCCGGCCAGCCTTGCGACGTTAAAGGCGCATGGCATGAATGCCGAAGGTTATCGCAGCAAATCATGGGATGAGTTGGATGGCCAAACATTTGATATCGTCATTACCGTGTGTGATAACGCCGCCGGTGAGGTGTGCCCCGTATTTTTTAGTGCACCATTAAAAGCCCATTGGGGCGTGCCAGATCCCGCGCATGCGCAGGGCAGCGACGGCGAAAAACAAGCCGTATTTAATGCGGTATTTGACCAATTGCGCACACGCATCCGTGCCTTGGTCGCATTGCCAGAACATCTGGATAAAGCCGTATTGGCACAAACATTAAATGACATAGGCAAGTTATGAGCACCTCACCGTTGGGATTTTTTGAACGCTATCTGTCCATATGGGTGGGGCTGTGTATTGCGGCTGGTGTCGGCCTTGGGTCAATCATGCCATCGCTGTTTCAAGCCATTGCGCAATGTGAAGTGGCCAGCGTTAATTTAGTCGTGGCGGTTCTGATTTGGGTGATGATTTACCCGATGATGGTGAATGTGGATTTTTCAAATCTGAAGGAAGCCACCAAAAGCCCGAAGGCATTCATCATCAGCTTCATCGTCACATGGTTGGTGATGCCGTTCAGCATGGCGGGGCTTGGCATATTGTTTTTACAGTATTTGTTTGCAGGCTTAATTCCGGCGCAAGATGCGCAGAACTATATTGCGGGTCTTATTTTACTTGGCGCAGCGCCATGTACGGCAATGGTGTTTGTCTGGAGTAGGTTAGTGGGCGGCAGCCCCAATTACACATTGGTGCAGGTGGCCGTGAATAATGTAATTTTGATGGTTGCCTACGCGCCATTGGTATCTTTGCTGTTGGGTATTACCAACATTACTGTGCCATGGGCAACGTTGATATTATCGGTTGGGTTATACGTTATCATTCCGATTATCGCGGGATATATCACACGGAAAATGTTGTTGACGCGGGGCGAACAACATCTGCAGGCGTTTCTATCGCACTTAAAACCTTATTCGGTGCTTGGATTATTGGCGACGGTGGTGTTGTTATTCGGGTTTCAGGCGCAAACACTGCTTGATAAGCCATTGGTGATTGCGTTGATTGGTGTGCCGATATTGCTGCAAAGCGTGTTGATGTTCACGTTGACTTATGGGTGGATGTTCAAGGCGCGTGTGGTGCATAACATCGCCGCGCCCGCCGCATTAATAAGCGCATCAAACTTCTTTGAATTGGCGGTGGCGGTGGCCATTAGTTTATTCGGCTTAAATTCGGGCGCTGCTCTCGCCACTGTGGTGGGCGTGTTGGTGGAAGTGCCCGTGATGTTGTGGCTGGTGGGGATAGCCAATTCAACAGCCGGAAAATATAATAAATAAAAAGGCTTAGCTACCCCACAATATCCTTAAACCGCTCGGTTGCTTCAATCAGAGCGCTGCGGATGCCGGGTTCGAGTGCGGAGTGTCCTGCATTGGGAACAACGATGAAGTCGGCTTCCGGCCATGCTTTATGCAGTTTGAAGGCATTGGCAACCGGGCACACCATGTCATAGCGGCCATGCACGATGACACCGGGGATATGACGGATGCGCGAGACATTATCAATCAACTGTGTTTCCGGTTTGAACATGTTGTTTTTGAAATAGTGCGCTTCGAGGCGCGAGATGCTCGCGGCGCGTTTGCCATCATCATGGTTGGCTTGTACATCCGGATTTGGGAGCAGGGTGGAGCAGGTGCTTTCATACTGGCTCCACGCCGCATAGGCGCGCACGCGGATATTCGGGTTGGGGTCGTTCATCAACTTCAGATAGGCATCTAATAAATTATTGTGTTCTGATGCGGGGACGAGACTTGCAAAGGCTTCCCACGCATCGGGAAACACAGTGCCGATACCGTATAAGAACCAGTCGATTTCCCATTTTTCGAGCAAACAAATACCGCGCAGGATAAGCCCCAAGACGCGGGTGGGGTGCGTTTGCGCATAGGCGAGGGCAAGGGTTGAGCCCCATGAGCCGCCAAAAACATGCCAGCGTTCAATGCCCAAGCTGCGGCGCAATTGCTCCATATCCGCCACCAAGTGTTCGGTGGTGTTTTCGGCAACTTCGCCATGCGGGGTGGATTTACCCGAGCCGCGCTGGTCAAACAAAATGATGTGCCAATGCTTGGGGTCAAAGAAACGGCGATGCACGCTTTGTGTGCCCGCGCCCGGCCCGCCATGCAGGAACACCACGGGAGTGCCTTTGGGATTGCCGCTGGCCTCCCAATACAATGTGTGAAGCTCACTGACCTTCAGCTGCCCTGTCTGGTAGGGCTCAATCGGTGCAAAGAGTTCACGGCGCTTCACGGGCGGGGTTAGCCTTTATATGCCAGTTGTTGCAGGTAACGCAGCGCCAAGTTCAACATCGCGAAATCGGCGTGACGGGTGGCGGCAATTTCACCAAGCATAGTGGTGTATTGACGCATAACGTCGGATTGCTTGGCAACCCATGCATCTACCAATTGATTTGGCAATTCATTTGGTTTTTGCTTGGACGGCGTTGCATTCTTGCCCTTGCCGGATGTTTTGCTGATCTGCTGCAATACCTGATTGGTCAGGGTGGATTGCATATCATATAAATCATCAATCAGATTGGTCGATGCTTCACGCTGCCACACATTGTCGGATGACAGGTTGCGTGCCTGCGTGCGTAGCCAGAAGAGACGGAGTTTGTCTTCCAATGCGAAGTACAATTCTGCGACGTTTTCAAGGCTGCGGCCGGTTTTTTCAGACAGGCCCACAATTTCGGGGATATGCGCCAGAACGGGCAAGCCCAATACATCATCGACAATCTTGGATGGGACACCGGCCTTGCGGAAATCAGCGGCGCGCTGCGAGTTTTCATCACGGTTGATGAATTCATCGGCGCGGACGCTCATCCATTTGCGGATGGTGACCACAGCCTGCGAATGCTTCTGGATGATGGTTTCGCTGTTGGCGATGGTGGAATGGGCAACATACCATGGCGTTGCGCGTTCAATCATCTTGGCAAGGCGCGTGTATAGCTCGGTTGAGGTTTTGCTATCGATGCGGCCTTCCAGCTTTTCGATTTCATTCCATGTGGTACGCAGACCATACACGGTGCGCAGCACCGCATATGCACCCGCGATTTCGGCGGGGGATTTGCCGGTTTTTTCCTGCATCATCTGGATAAGATGCGTGCCGCCACGGTTTACAAAGCTGTTGGTGGTAAAGGTGGCGATGATTTCACGGCGCAGGCGGTGGTTGCGGATGGCATTGGCATATTCCGTTTGCAGCGCTTTGGGGAAATAGAGGAACAAATCGCTTTCCAGTGCGGGGTTATCCGGCAATTGGCTGGCCAAGATTTCATCGTACAAATCAATCTTTGCGTAGGCCATGAGCACAGCGAGTTCTGGGCGGGTGAGACCTTTGCCCAGACGTGCGCGTTCCTGAATGGCTTCGTCATTGGGTAGATATTCAACCTTGCGGTTCAACAGACCCTTGCGTTCCAAGGTTTGGATAAGACGTGCATGGATGGGGAGCAATTCCGCTGCGCGTGCCTCGGTTACCGTGAGGGCGAGGGTTTGCAGATGGTTATCACGCAGCACAAGGCCCGCCACATCATCGGTCATCTTGGCCAATAACACGTTGCGGGATTTGGTGGAGAGCTTCCCGCTTGCCACTACAGGGGCGAGCAAGATTTTGATATTCACTTCATGGTCGGAGGTATCCACACCGGCGGAATTATCAATCGCGTCGGTATTGAGACGGCCACCTTTGAGCGCATAGGCAATACGCGCCTTTTGCGTCATGCCAAGGTTGGCGCCTTCGCCAATGACTTTCGCGCCGAGGCTTTCGGCGTTTACGCGGCATGCATCATTGGTTCGATCGCCCACATCGGCGTCGTTTTCATCTTCGGCCTTCACATAGGTACCGATGCCGCCGAAATACAAAAGCTCGACAGGAGTTTGCAGCATGGCCTGCATCAACGCATCAGGGGTGATGCTTTCATGTTTGATGCCGAAGGCATCGCGCGCTTCCTTGGATAAGGTGATGGTTTTCGCATCGCGGTTGAAGATGCCGCCGCCCTTGGAAATCAGCTTCTTGTCATAGTCGCTCCATTGGCTGCCCGGTAAATCGAACAGACGTTGGCGTTCCTTGAATGACTTGGCTGAATCCGGATTGGGGTCGATGAAGATGTGCTTGTGGTTAAATGCGCCGACCAAACGGATATGTTCGGAGAGCAGCATGCCGTTACCGAATACGTCGCCGGACATATCGCCCACGCCAACCACCGTGAAGTCTTCCTTCTGGATGTCTTTGCCCATTTCGCGGAAGTGGCGTTTGATGCCTTCCCATGCGCCACGTGCGGTGATGCCCATGCCCTTATGGTCGTAGCCCGCCGAGCCGCCCGATGCAAACGCATCGCCCAGCCAGAAGCCGTATTCGATGGAAAGTGCATTGGCGATATCGGAGAATTTCGCGGTGCCCTTATCGGCGGCAACAACCAGATATGGATCATCCTCGTCATGGCGAACCACGTTTTTGGGCGGAACAATTTTTTCGCCTACGCGGTTATCTGTGATATCAAGCAAGCCACGCATCATGATTTGATAGCAAGCGATGCCTTCTTTACCCATATCGGCTGGTTTCGGGTTTTTCACCACAAAGCCGCCCTTGGAACCAACGGGCACAATCACGGTGTTTTTGACCTGTTGTGCCTTCATAAGGCCCAAGACTTCGGTACGGAAATCTTCGCGTCTATCTGACCAGCGGATACCGCCGCGTGCAACCTTACCGCCACGAAGATGGATGGCTTCGGTGCGTGGGCTGTAGACAAAAATTTCAACGTGAGGGCGTGGCAGTGGCAGACCATCCAGCTTTTTGCTGTCGAGTTTAAATGAGAGATAGGATTTGGGCTGACCGTTTTCGTCCTTTTGGAAGTAGTTGGTGCGTAGTGTATTTTGAATGACATTCAAGGCGCGGCGTAAAATGCGGTCTTCTTCCAGCAGGCTGACATCGCGCAAATATTCGGCGATGTCCTTTTCGATTTTGGCGGATTGCTTTGCGCCATCTTTGCCCAATTCCGGGTTATGACGGGCAATGAACAATTGCGCCAATAAGCGTGCGGCCTTGGGGTGTTGGGATAGTGTGCGGATAATCGCTTGCTCGGAATAGGGCAGGCGGGCCTGACGAAGATACTTACCAATCGCGCGCAGGATAATGACTTCGCGCCATGTCAAATCCGCCAGCAGGATAAGCTGGTTGTAGGCATCGGCTTCGACTTCGTTGTTCCATACTTTGATGAGGCATTCTTCAAATTTGGATTTTACCTGTTCCAGATTAATCTCAATGCCGGATTTTACCTCGGCTTGGCAATCCTGGATCCACACGGTTTTGGGCTCGCCCTGTGGTTTGATTTCATAAGGGCCAAGCACCGCATTAGTTTTCAGACCCATATCCTGCATCATCGGCAGAATGAGGGAGAGGGATAGCGGCTGGGATGGGGAGAACCATTTCAGATGAATGCGCTCTGGGCTTGCGCCAACAGGACGATAGAGATTGAGTTCCAGCGAATTGTGTTTGAGCACATCTTCGATGAAGGCCAAATCTTTTAGGGATTCATTGGCATTCACGGTATCGCAATATGCATCGGGGAAAGCTTCGGCATATTTTTCGGCATGCTTGAGGCCTTGGTTTTCACCAAAGGCGGCGATGAGTTCGCCGCGCAGACGGCCTGACCAGCCACGGCTTGCGTCTTCCAGTTCGTGTTCAAGCTTGGCTTTGTCGTATTTGGGGATGTGACCTTTGTCAGTGCGCACCACGATAAAAATCTGTGCCAAGGATTCATTGGTAATTTTGACATTATAGTCGGCATGCACACCTTTGAAGGTGGTCATCAAGATGCGTTGGAATTCTTTGCGCAGCTTGGTGATGTATAAATCACGTGGCACGTAAATGAGGCAGTTTACAAAGCGTTCAAATGCGTCATGGCGTACAAATAACGCAAGACGTTGGCGTTCTTGTAAATCAAGAATGCCAAGCGCGGTTTCCAGCAATTCCTTGGATGAAATCTGGAACAGTTCATCGCGCGGATAGGAATTGAGAATATGCGTAAAAACCTTGCCGTTATAGCTGCGTGGATCGAGGCCCGCATGTTCCAGCGCGTAGCTGATTTTTTCGCGGATGAGTGGAACGTCTTTGGCCAGGCGATTATAGGAAGAGGAGGTGAACAGGCCGACGAATAAACGTTCGCCAACCAATTTACCTTCGTTGTTGTAGCGCTTGATGAGAACTGCATCCATCGGCGTGGTGCGGTGAACCACGGAATGTTTATAGGTTTTGGTAATAAGCGCGAGTTGTTTGCGTTCAAGGAAGTGATGGATGTCGGATGGCTGGCTACCTTCGCCTTCATCGCCAAAGAACATGACCGATACCGGTTCACTTAAAATACCAAGGCCGGTGCCAGGGGTAGTCACCAGATGCATGTTTTTACCGGTGCCGGTTACGTGATAATCACGTGCGCCAAGGAAGGTGAAGTTATCCGCTTCCAACCATGCAAGGAAGTTGGCGGTTTCTTCGCGTTCACCCACGGGTAAGCCAACGGATTCATTGCGAGGTAAATCGGTGATGGTTTCCATGATCTTGGTGCGCATCGCCGACCAGTCACGAACTGCCACGCGTACATTGGCAAGCACACGTTCCAGATTATTGGCAATTTCCTGCAGTTTGGCGGAGTCATGGGTTTCATCGATTTCGATATACATCCAGGATTCAACCAATAACTCATTTTGGTCAGTTGTTTTGTTCGCAAAGTTCAGGAACTGGTTGCGGTCATTACGAACCACATGCACAACCGGGTGTACCACCAAATGGATGCCCAGACCCATGCGGTTCAATTCGCCAGTGGTTGAATCCACCAAAAAGGGCATGTCGTCATTTGCCACCATGATAACGGTGTGGCGGCTGACATAGCCGTCTTTCTTGATAGAGGGGTTAAGGACACGAAGCTTGGCGGTGCCACGTTTGCGTTCATGGACAAAGGCGGTGAAGCTGTCAGCGATGGCGGAAAGGTCTTGATCGTGGAATTGGGTTCTGTCCCGTGCCGGGATGTGGGTGGAGAGAACTTTTTTCACTTCATTGGCATTTTTGGATAGCTGGCCGGAGTTGGAAGACTTGCCGGACGAGTGTGATTTTGTCTCTTTGATTTGCGGAGCCGATTTGGTTTTTTTTGCTTTTGAGCGGGCTGCGGTCACGATGAAAAACCTTTTTCAGAAAAGGGGTTAGTCCTAAAACTTAATGTGGAATGAAAGATGACAACAGTAGTAGGAAATCTCAAGTCTTTTGGCTATGCTGAAGCTCTTTTCTGTATATAACCTTCCCAATACCAACCCACAGGTGAACAAATCATGCCCACACAACCTTCAGAACGCCTTTTAGCGCTCGGTATTACCCTGCCAACGCCTGCAAACCCAGTGGCAGCCTATGTTGCGACGCAGCGGGCAGGCGACCTGCTTTTTGTCTCAGGGCAACTACCACGGCAAAATGGCGAAGTGCTTCACCCGGGGATTGTGGGTCGTGATGTGAATTTGGAGCAAGCGCAGGCCTGTGCGCGCCTATGCGGGCTGCATATTTTGGCGCAGGTTCAAGCCGCCGTGGGGCTGGATAAGATTAAACAATGCGTCAAACTGACGGGATTCGTCGCCTCGATGCCCGATTTCAACCAGCAACCTGCGGTGATTAATGGTACCTCCCAATTGCTGATTGATGTGTTGGGGGATGCCGGTAAACACAGCCGCAGTGCCGTGGGCGTTGCCGCATTACCATCAAACGCACCCGTTGAAGTAGAAGCGATTTTTTTGGTTAGCTAGCATTAGCCTTACCACTTGATGAATTGTTAAATGAATCGTTGCACAGTAGGCATGTGTGATTTGCTTTGCTGTGTGATGCATCATCTTTTAATCTATGGCTATGATTGCTGAACAAGATTTCATCCTCGCTATTCGTCGTTTCAATCGGCTCAATTCGCCGCAAACGGTGATTAATGTCATCCGTGAATTAGAAGATTACAGCCCCGAGGATAGCGATGCGGTAGAGACCGCCATGCGTCAGGTCATTAAAAAACATCGCGGCGAAGCCTTTGCCATGGGCAATGGCGATTTGTTTTTGGTGTTTGCTGCACTGCCTGCCCAGACATTGGAACAGTTGAAGCACGAATTATTTGTCATGATGTTTCCTGACCGGCCGCATGCTGATACCGATAAGTCTGTTATCGCTTATGAATTGCCCAAGCAGTATTCCGGCTTGCGTGAGCGGGCCAACGCCTATGTTGAACTTTCCAATGCGGCCGAACATATTGGCGCGATGCAGAGTGCAACCCGGGCTCTGCAAGACGAACATGTCTTTGGCCCGCTTACCGCGTGGAGCCTTAGTCAGGTTGAGGCGCTGCTCGAGAATATCGATATCAAACGGTATATCCGCACCCAGCCTATTTATATGCAGGGTGATAGGGGAATTTGGGAAAAAAAATCCATCGACTTTTTTGTCAGCGTCACGGATTTAAAGCGGGAGCGCTTCCCGCGGCTTATTCTGGAAACACCGCAACGTTTGTTCCTCGAGCTATGCTATTCGCTGGATCGCAAATTGCTGTTGGAATTTGCAAGCCACACCGAGCAATGGGAAAACAAGCATATCGGCCTTAACCTGTCGGTGGAGACCGTGTTGTCATCCGCGTTTGCGCAGTTCTGCCATGTGTTACCCAAAACGTCGCGGCGCAATGTGAATTTTGAAATTCACCGCTCGGAGCTGTTTTTAAATTATACCACCACCTGCAATGCGTTGGGCGTATTGAAGGAAGAGGGATTTAATGTCGGAATTGATGGCATCACCGCATCAGTGCTGCCATACATCAAATTTAGTGGCATGAATGTCGATTATTTTAAAATCAATGTGACGCGTGAAAAATGGGCAGGCATGACCAGCCCCGAAGTCATGGAAGCATTGCAAAGCCTGCCACCTGAAAAATTGATTTTCAGCCATTGCGACCATGAAGAAGCATTGAACCTTGGCCAGAAGCTTGGCGTGCGCCAATACCAAGGTTGGCTGATTGATGATGTGGCCAACGCGATTATTACCTAGTCAGCATCGCTGGTTGGCCTCACAGCGAGTCTAATTCGTCACACACACCTCGAAATAGTGATTGAGTCGGCGTTTGCGGCTTGTCATATAGCGTTATGCCACCCATCTTGAACGGGCGTTCAATTCTTTTTCGAAATAATAAAAAATGAATGAGTTAGCCCAATATCTGCCGGATTTAGCGATGCTGGTCGCGGCGGGAACCGTTGCCGGATTTATTGCCGGATTATTCGGGGTGGGCGGTGGCACCGTGACCGTGCCGGTTCTGTATTACTGGTTTACCCATATGGGCATTTCGCAGGATGTGGCGATGCATGTATCGATTGCTACCTCGCTGGCGACCATCATCGCGACATCGCTATCATCATCACGGGCGCATGAAAAACGCGGTTCGGTCGATCAGGATATTTTGAAAATATGGGGGCCGTTTATTGGGGGCGGTTCTGTGCTTGGCGCGTTGCTCGCTGCGCAAATGTCGGGTGATACGTTACGATTGGTATTCGGGTCATTCCTAATTCTGATTTCGTTTTATATGCTGATGGGCAAGCATGGCAAAGTTATCCGCGACAGTTTGCCGATAGCAAATATTCAACGCGCCATTGCAGCCTTCATCGGCACGTTCTCATCTTTGGTTGGTGTGGGCGGTGGTGCATTGAGTGTACCAACCTTGGCCGCGTATAATGTGCCCATGCAGCGTGCGGTTGGAACATCATCTGCATTCGGGGTTATCATCGCATTGCCGGGCGCAGCCGGTTACATCCTCAGCGGATGGGGGCATGAAGGATTGCCGCCATACTCGCTTGGCTTTGTCAATTTGATGGGGTTGGCGGTGTTGTTGCCCACGACCGCCTTACTGGCACCAGTGGGAGCAAAAGTCGCCCATTTCCTGAGCCGTGAAGTGCTGCGCCGGATATTCGGTGCCTTTCTGTTATTTATTGCCGGCAAGATGCTTTATGGTGTGCTAATCCATTGATATTGTTCACTAGGCAGCTTTTTCCCTTAAAACGTTATTAAGGTTTTAAGGCCAGAATAACCTTCAGGAACTTATTGGGGTTTGAGATGGCCACCGCAGCCGAAATCAAAAAAAGTGTCGATACCATTCTTGCAAAATATTATTTGCAGAAGGCGGCATTGAATATTGAGACGGATAAAAAATCGAGCAAGCCTGTCAACCCACTGTACGATAAAGATCCCCCAAAAAATATTCGCGGTTATAAGCAAGGTTCGAGTGATGTCACCGGTGACAGCACATTAACTGCACGTGACATCGGTAACCTGACCGAAGGTAAAACGCGCCTGAACGTGATTAGTGCGTTGACCAAAAACGATGGCGTAGATTTTTTCAAATTCACCGCGACAACCGATGAAAAACTGGGAATTGCCGTTACGACAGATAA
Organism: Alphaproteobacteria bacterium; assembly: GCA_041917755.1. GTDB lineage: Bacteria > Pseudomonadota > Alphaproteobacteria > UBA9219 > RGZA01 > RGZA01. The sequence continues at coordinate 192,521 of JAYRWY010000006.1, read as the reverse complement.
AGGCGTGCGCGTTCAAATTCTTGATGCCAAAGGCCGCGTGATTGGTGACAGCGAAGCCAAGTTTGGCGAGAAGTATGAAAACTTCCAGAAGGCTGGCGCGCAAAATCTTGATATCACCAAAGGTACCTATTTTATCAAGGTAACGCGTGAAACCGGTACGCTGAACACTGTAACCCCCAACTATGCGATACAGATTTCAACGACCAAGTATTACGAAAGCGATTATGACACCACCGAAACCCCGGCACCGCGCACGACATATGCTTCGGCATATTCGCAAAGTGGTGCCAGCCTGAACCAGTTGCTTAATCAGGTGTATGGTGGTCTGTTCGATTCTGCGAACGGAACCTATTACAACAAAGAAGTATAAGGTTTTGACGCAGAGGGGTGTGACTCGCTGCGTCCATTTTCACATGTAAACTGGCGAGACAGGTTTGTGAAAGCACTACTGCTAAAGAAAAATCCGTTTGATGAACATAAGGGTAAGTTGATTGGCGCGGCATTGGGCTTTGTTGCCTATGGTGTTTGGGGCGCAATTCTTGGTATGCTGGCAGGGTTAGCCTATGATGAATGGGAGCACTTTTTGTCGGTTGGACATCATCAACACATGAAAGCAGCGCAAACGCCAACGCCCAAGACACATGATGCACCCACGGTGGTGGCATTAGTGATGCTGGCTAAGGCGTATGCGTTTCCGGCGCTAGCCAAGCCCACCAAGGCAATAGCAATATTAAAAAATTTCTATGTGCTGAATGCATCCACCTTGCGTTACATCGGGCGAATTGTTGCCGCAGATGCAGCCGCGACGTCGGAAGTGGATTATGCACTTACCCAGTTGCGCATTGAAGGTGCAGGCAAGCCTGAAAAATTGCATGATATGCTCGCATGTCTGCTGGATTTGGCGGTAGACAGTACCCAGGCAGGGCACCACACGCTTGACCGGGCGACCATGACGACCATGGAGCAGATTGCCGTAAAATTGAATTACAGTGCCGATGATTTTGCGGCATTGGCCACGATTAAAGGTTATTTGCCGGATGCGTTATATGACCCGTATCAGATATTGGGATTGCCCACGGGTGCATCATTGGATGCGGCGGCAAAGGCCTATAAGCGATTGGTACAGGAATTTCACCCGGATCGCTGGCAAGGCCGAAACACCTTTGCGTTGCAGCGTGCACAGGAAAAAACAGTTCTGATTAACGACGCGTACACCAAAATCAAAAAAGCAGCCGGAGCGTAAACGCCATGCGGTCACCCAATTTTGAACCCCGTAAGGGATGTTCTGCGCCGGATTTGGTTATCCTGCATTATACTGGTATGCGTGATGGCGCATCGGCGATTGCACGGCTGTGCGATCCACAATCCAAAGTCAGTGCGCATTATGTCATTGAAGAAGATGGCACGGTTTATTCATTGGTCGAAGAAAGTCTGCGCGCATGGCATGCCGGAAAAAGTTTTTGGCGCGGGATAGTAGATATCAATTCCCATTCCATCGGTATTGAAATTGTAAACCCGGGGCATGAGTTTGGTTACCGTGCATTTCCAGACGCGCAAATGCGCGCGGTGGTAACGTTATGCACGGAAATAAAGGCACGATATAAATTGCCCGCCACTGCATTTTTAGGCCATTCCGACATCGCGCCGATGCGCAAGGAAGACCCGGGCGAGTTGTTTAACTGGAAAATGCTGGCATCACACGGGATTGGCGTATGGCCGGAATGTATCGAACAGGATAGCCACCCGTTGAGCATGGTAGATGCCGAAACATTGTTGAGTAAAATCGGCTATGATTGCGGGATTGATGAACAAGGATTACATGCTGCCATCAAGGCATTCCAGCGTCGGTTCGTGCAGCACCGTGTTACGGGTGATTTGGATAGTGAGACAGCCAAAATCCTGCGCGCTGTATCCCGCGTATTTTAATCAAGCTGATTTAATCATCGCATCAATGAGCGGCTTGAACTCGGCCACCACCCCGTCATAGACAGCGCGTTTGAACGGCACGATAAGGCCGGAGACTTCTGCCAAGGGCACCCATTTCCATGCAATGAATTCAGGGCCTTCTTCATCGTTATGGGCCACCAAATCAATATCGTCATTGGTGCCTAAAAAACGCAAAGCAAACCAATGTTGTTCTTGCCCGCGATATTTGCCTTTGTAGACAGAGCGGTGTTGCAAAAAATCCGGAAAGTCGTAGCGGTAGGTACCCGCCGTTTGACCGATGATTTCTGCTTTACTCACACCGATTTCTTCATGCAGTTCACGCAGGGCTGCCGCGCGGGGTTCTTCGCCTTTTTGGATGCCGCCTTGCGGCATTTGCCACGCGCCGGGCGTATCGCGGCGTTCACCACAAAACACGCGGCCATCATGATTGATAAGCATGATGCCAACACAGGAACGATAAGGTAGGGTTGCAGTCTGCATGCGTATTGTTTTGCCAGTTATTTTGCGAGGGATGATAATGGCGCAAGGGATAGATGCTTTTGCGGCAATCCCATGGCCCAGTTGCGTAGAACGGATATTGCCAAAGGAGTCGGTTGTACCAGCACAACGCTATGGCCTGCTTTGGCAGCATTTTGTTCGGCTGTATCTAATATAGAAGTAATTACACGTGCACTCATGTCGGCATCAATTTGCAAATCGGCTTTGGTGAAGGGAAGTTTTAATTCCTCGGCCAATGCATCGCCAGAAGAAAGCGGGGAGAGGTTTGCATCCAGCCACATCAGGCCGCGTGATTTTAATTCTTGTAGAACAGGTTTGAGTTTTTCTGGTGTGGTGTTCATGCGTGAGCCAGAAAGGCTGGTTAAGCCGACATAGCCTTTGCCATTTGCCATATGCTTGAGCAATAACGCCTTATTTTCTTCAATCGTGTTATGGGTCAACAGCGTATTTGGACCTGGATCAGTGGACGGATATTCGAGCGGTTCCATGGGAACGCCCATCAGTACCTCATGACCGGATTGGCGGGCACGTTCAATCCATGCATCGGGTTCGGCGCTCAGGTTAGAAAAGGCAAGGCTGATGGGGCCGGGTAAATCAGCAATGGCTGACTGGCTGACTTGGCGGTTCTGGCCCAGTTCAGCGACCACTATCACAATGCGCGGGCGTTCATCATTGCGGTCATAGGGGCGGGCATAGGTTACCCATGATTGACGACCATCCATGGAAATAATTGGCGTTCCGGTGGCCTCATCAAGCAGGGCTTTATCCGGCGCAGGCGGAAGAGACGCATTCCAATTGCCATCATTTGTTTCGATGGCTTTTTTCTGCACATCGGTCAGCGGAGGCGGTGCGGGGGCCTCAACAACCGGTGTATGCGGTTGCACCTGGGCAGGTTTGATGAAGTGGGGAACGGCAAAGGCCAATATGACCAAGAAGGTAAACACACCCAAAAACGCTATGCCAAACACCTTGCGGTCGATGGGCGCTTTGCGGCCGATATTCTCCAGCTCCGTGATGACGAGGCTTTTCAGCCTCGGCAACGGTTTAAAGGCATCGGAAAGTTCGGGGAGTTTAATATCCAAACGCCAATCCTTTTTGCTCAGAGATTAAGGGGTTGCTGCTTTTGCAGGTTCTGCCGCTGCGGGTGCATTGCGTTTTTCATAGAGTGAAATACCGCGCAGCAAGTCAAGGGCACGAGCCAATTGATAGTCAAAGGGCTTCTTAGCGTCTTTGCCATCTTTACCTGGTTCGCCTGCATCTTCTTGTTCGCTTTGCACAATGTCATCAGTGCTGGCTTTCTTTTCTTTTGCCTCGTCCTTCTTTTCTTCTTCCTTCTTGGCGGTGTTGTCGTTAGCGGCCTTTTCATCCTTCTTCTTCTGGTCGTTAACTAACGCGCCTTTAAGATCGGCTTCGGTCAAACCCTTCTTCGGTTTGATTTCTTCAACCTTGGCAGGAAGAACTTCGATATCTGGCTTGATACCTTCGGCCTGAATGGAGCGACCCGATGGGGTGTAGTAACGCGCCGTGGTCAAACGCATGGCCCCGCCATTTTGCAACGGGATAATGGTTTGAACCGAGCCCTTACCAAAGGATTTGGTACCAATCACGATGCTGCGGCGATGGTCTTGCAGTGCTCCGGCCACAATTTCGGATGCAGAAGCCGAGCCACCATTCACCATCAATACGATGGGCTTGCCCGAGGTTCTGTCGCCGCCGCGTGACAGGAAGGCCTGATTATCTTCGTTATGGCGACCCTTGGTGGAAACGACGGGCACACCAGCGGGCAGGAAGGTGCTGGATACGGTGATGGCCTGTTCGAGCAAGCCACCTGGGTTGTTACGTAAATCGAGAACGTAGCCGATAATCTTATCACCGGCTTGCTTTTCGAAATCAGCAAGGGCGGCATCAAGACCGATTTGGGTTTGTTCATTAAAGGTGGTGATGCGGATATAACCGATGGAATTGTCTTTGAGTTCATACTTTACAGACTTCACCTTGATCACCGCGCGGACAATCGCCACGTCAAACGGCGTGCCGGATAAGCCGCCACGACGGATGGTGAGTTTGATTTTGCTGCCGGGGGCGCCGCGCATTTTATCAACGGCTTCGGAGAGGGTGAGTTCGGTAACCGGATGGTCATCAATATGGGTGATTAAATCACCTGCTTGCAGGCCTGCTTTGGCGGCCGGCGTGTCATCAATCGGGGATACGACTTTTACGATGTTATCTTCCATTGTGACTTCGATGCCCAAGCCGCCGAATTCGCCGCGGGTTTGGGTTTGCATCTCGGAGAAGTTCTTTTTAGTCATGTAACCGGAATGTGGATCGAGTGACATGAGCATGCCATTCAGGCTGGATTCCACGAGTTTTTCATCGGTGACGCTGTCAACGTAATCGGCGCGAACGCGTTCCATCACATCACTGAACAGGCTCAGATATTTGAAGGTGTCGCGTGCATCAGGGGATTCTTCTTCCTTTGGCTTTTTCGGGCTGTCTTCAGCATGCAGGATGGCCGGAACACCAAATCCGAGACCTGAGGCGAATAGTAATGCCACCAGTGAAACGAAGAGTGATTTTTTAAAGCGATTTGGCATCAGGCGATTTCCTTGAGTGTTCATGTGATGGCAACTGGAAGACGTTATGGATTGGTAGCAACATTAGTCACGCGAATATATTGTGCAGGATTAACGGGAGCTCCTCTGTACCTCAGCTCGAAATAAAGCTGGGCATTGGTGCCTTGCTCCATTGAGCTGCGCCCCAAAGGTTCTCCTGCGTTAACAACCTGCCCAACGGCAGAATCAAGCCGGCCAAAGCCAGCAAGAAAGGAATGATAGTCATCCCCGTGGCGGATAATCAAGATATTGCCGTAGCCCTTGAAGGGGCCAGCGAAAACCACTTGCCCATCCGCAGGCGCAACAATCATATCCCCGCCACGAACCCGCATGGTTAGCCCGCGGCTGGCGCTTCCCACATCATCAGCATCGCCAAAGCCGTAGAGAATCTTGCCCTTGGCTGGGGCTGAAAAGGCGATGCGCCCGCCTTTGCGAAGTTTTTGGGGCAGGGCAATACTGGCGGTGGCCACCTTTTGCATCAGGTCTTGGACATTTTGTGCTTGCTGTGAAAGCGCGGAAATCTGTTGCTGCAAATCGCTGCGTTGGCTTTGCGTTGCATTCAGCCAAGCTTGGCGTTGGGCTAATAATTTATTCAGCTCTTCCTGTTTGACCGCGAATGTTTTCTGGGCCTCTTTGATGGCGGCTTCTTTATCAAGGATATCTTCGCGCGTGAGTTGCAGCTTATCAATTTGGGTGCCAAGGCGTTGGGCTTCTTCAGCATAGTGAGGGAGTGCTTCGCGCAGCAAAATGGCACTACGGATATTATCGGCGGGTTTTTCAGGCCGGATAATCATCAATTCCGATGGAGTGCGCGCCATACGCAGCAAGGCGGCCAGAACCTGCTCCATGTGTTTTTTCTGCTGGTTCATTTCGGCGCGTTGTTGCGCTTCCAGCCTTTGTAAGGTTTGCAGTTTTTGATGGTAATTCAGCAGGGTGTCTTCACTGTTTTCCTGTTCGCGGGCGGCACTGACCAGTTTGGCGCGCAGGTCAGAAAGCTCGCTTTCGGTAATATCCAGCTGCTTTTTAAGCTCGTTATCTTTTTGGCGTTTGGCGGTTAGCGCATCCTGGATTTTTGCAAGATCTTCTTCTGTTTGAGGCGGCGTGGTGGCATGCGAAGGGGTGCACAGGCCAGCCAAACAGAAGAACAAGATGAGTGCGATGGTTTTCATTCGCTAAAGGATACTTTTTCCATTCATGGTGGATGGTTGCGGTAGTTGCAAGAAATGTAACAGGGTGGGCGCAACATCTGCCAGCTTCCCATCGTGAATCGTTTTGATGTCCGCAGGGGCATTGATGAGGATGACCGGAACAAGGTTGAGTGTATGCGCGGTATGGGGCCCGTGGGTTTCATCATCATGCATGCGTTCGCAATTGCCATGATCGGCGGTAAGCAGAATAACGCCGCCTTGTTTTTTTACAGCAGCTTCCACGCGGCCAATGCAGGTATCGAGTGCTTCAACGGCTTTAATTGCCGCATTTAAATCACCGGTGTGCCCCACCATGTCGCCATTGGCGTAGTTCACCACAATCAGGTCAAACTGCGCGGAATTAATGGCATCTACCAACTTATCAGTGACTTCGGGTGCGGACATTTCCGGCTTTAAATCATAAGTGGCAACCTTTGGTGAGGGCACCAAAATACGTTCTTCGCCAGCATAAGGTTCTTCGCGCCCGCCATTGAAGAAGAAAGTGACGTGCGGGTATTTTTCGGTTTCCGCGATGCGTAATTGTTTCTTGCCAGCCTTGGATACAATTTCGCCCAGTGTGTTTTCAATTACCTTGGGTGGGAAAAGGGCGGTCATGAACTTGTTAAGTTTATCGGAATATTCCACCATGCCAGCAACCGCAGCGAATTGAATATTGCGTGGGCGGGTAAAGCCAGTGAAGGATGGATCAACAAAGGTTTGCAAAATTTCGCGGGCACGGTCGGCACGGAAGTTGATGAACAAAATGCCATCGCCATCTTTCATGCCAGCATAATCATTCAGCACAATCGGTAATACGAATTCATCATATACTTTTTCAGCGTAGCTTTGTTCGATTGCGGTGACTGCATCATTGCTCTTCTTACCTTCGGCATTGGCAATGAGGCGGTGAGCCTTTTCAACGCGTTCCCAGCGGTTGTCACGGTCCATCGCGTAATAGCGGCCACACAGCGTTGCAAGCGTTACGCCTTTAACACCAGCGATATCCTTATTCAGCTTGCCGATTTGGGCATTTGCGCTTTGGGGTGGCATATCGCGGCCATCAAGGAAAGCATGGATGGCAACCGGCACATTATTCGCGCTGAGGATTTTGGCCAGGGCCACCAGATGGTCTTGGTGGGAATGCACACCGCCGGGCGAAGCAAGCCCCATCACGTGGCATGTGCCCTTGGAGGCTTGAAGTTTTTTAATAAGGTCAAGCAAGGCAGGCTGTGATTTCAATTCATCATTTTTAATCGCGCGATCAATCATCGGCAGATCTTGGAAAATCACCTGTCCTGCGCCCAAATTCATGTGGCCGACTTCGGAATTACCCATTTGGCCATGCGGCAGGCCAACATGTTCCTCACTTGCATCCAGCAAGGCATGTGGGCAGGTGGCAAAATACCTGTCGATGTTAGGCGTGTTGGCCAGCGTGACGGCATTATCGGGCGCATCGGGGCGATGACCAAAGCCATCAAACACGCAAAGGACAACAGGGCGAGGAGCATTCGACATATTCAAAACAACCTATGAGACTTAAACGTTATTCGCGGTGATAAGGATGACCAGCCATGATTTGCTGGGCGCGGTAAAGCTGTTCCACCAACATGACACGCGCCATCATATGCGGCCATGTCATTCTGCCAAAACTGAGCAAAAAGTCAGCTTTTTTTCTTACATAATCGCTATGTCCATTCGCCCCGCCAATGAGGAAAGCAAGGTTGTGCGATTCGTTATCCTGCCAATGTTCGATTTTGTGGGCAAAATCCATGCTGCTGGTTTCCTTGCCGCGCTCATCCAGCGCAATCACGCGGTAACCATCAGGGATGGCAGCCAGCAAGGCTTGGGATTCTTTATCGCGCAGCTTGTTGGGATTGGTGTCTTTGAAATCAAATTCCTTGATGGTCATTTTCCAGCGCAGGCGTTTTTCATATTCCGCAAGCGCAGCAGCCATCGGGCCTTGCTTCATTTTACCAATCGCGAGGATGAGGATATTGGGCACCTTATAGGTCTTTGAAGGTTTGTTGCAGAGGTGGTTCCAGACCCCAGACTTCTTCAAGGCGGTAGAATGCGCGGACTTCCGGACGGAAGACATGCACAATCACATCGCCGCCATCCACCACTGACCAATCGCCGGCAGACTTACCTTCGTTACGGACATTTTTTGCACCGGATTGGATAAGGGCTTTTTCAACCGCCTCGGATAATGCGTTAACGGCGCGAGTTGAACGCCCCGTGGTAATCACCAGAAAATCGCAGATAGGGCTTTGGCCGCGCACGTCAATGCACATGGTATCTTCAGCTTTGCCGTCATCCAGTGCTTGCAGCACCTTATCGCGCATGAATTCCTGCAGGTCTCTTACTTTGGCTTCTTTACCTGCGGGCTTAGCCGATTTTTTGGCAGGTTTGATGGGCGCGGTATTGCGGCTGACTACCTTCATTGCAGGTTTTTTTGCTGGTGCAGCTGCTTTCTTAGGGGCGGCTTTTTTTGCGGCAGGTTTTGATGCAGCTTTTTTAGCAGCTGGTTTTTTGGTTGGTGCTTTGGCCACGGATGTCCTCGTTGTTAGGTTATAGTTTGGTTTTTTGCTTTAATGTTTGTTGGGCGCGAATTTGTGTTGCGGATTCCGAATTCAATTGGTTGCTAAATAATATCCATTTTTTGTCAGGTGATGTTGCCATCTGTTTTGCTTTGGTGGGCGCGATGCGATGGGTTTGAAACCGCTGCGCTGCCTTACCACGCAATACCCCCACAGCATAAGGCGGACGGCGGTAAACAGCAACATCGCACAGGTTAAAAATCTCCTGCCAACGCTGCCAGCGGGGAATTTGAATGAGGTTATCAGCGCCCATCATCCATACAAAGCGGGTATGCGGGAAATAAGAGGTAAGACGGCGCAGCGTGTCGGCGGTAAAGCGGGTGCCCAGCTGCTGTTCCAGATTGCTGACGATGATGTTCGGCGCATTGCGCGTCACATCCAGGGCGCTTTGAAAGCGGGTTTCAAAACTGGCCATGCCTTTATCACTTTTAAGCGGGTTTTGTGGGGAAACCAGCCACCACACCGCATCAAGCCCCATGTTTTTAAGCGCCAGATGGCTGATATGCAGATGGCCATCATGTGCGGGATTGAATGAACCACCCAGCAAGCCAATACGCATACCGCGGTAAGATGGGCCGCAAAGAAGTGTGGGAGATTGTTTGAGCAAAACCAATTCCTTTAAGGCCGCGTCTGACCGTTGCCCAAGACGATGTATTTGTAACTGGTAAGTTGTGCTGCGCCAATGGGGCCGCGTGCATGGAAGCGACCCGTGGCAATGCCGACTTCGCCGCCAAAACCAAATTCACCGCCATCAGCAAATTGGGTGGAAGCGTTGACCATTACAATCGCGCTGTCGACCTGTGCGCAGAATGTATCTGCGGCGACTTTGTCATCGGTAATGATGCAATCAGTGTGATTGGATGAATAGGTAGCAATGTGTTCAATCGCATCCTTCATGTTGCCCACTACGCGTGCAGCGATAATGGGTTCAAGGAATTCTTTGCCCCAATCGGCGGCTTCGGCTTTTTTAACGCGGGCATCTAGCGCGGCAATCGCGTCATCGCCGCGTACTTCACAGCCTGCATCCAACAGGTTTTTAATGGCAGCAGCGGCAATGGTTTTAACGGTGCTGGCTTCAAACAACAGGCATTCAGCCGCGCCGCAAATAGATGTACGGCGCATTTTTGAATTTTGAATGACGGTTTTGGCGATTTCTACATTGGCTTTCGCATCAATGTAAATGTGGTTTACGCCTTCGTACTGGCGCAGCAGCGGAATTTTGCTTTCGCGTTCGACGCGTTCGATGAGTTCACGGCCACCACGGGGAACAATCACATCCACATAACGTGTCATGCTGAGGAGTGCGCCAACGGCGTTACGGTCAGTGGTGGGGACCAGTTGAATGGCAGTTTTAGGAAGGCCAGCTTCGGCCAAGCCGTCCTGCATGGCTGTGGCAATCGCCTTGGAGCTTTCAAAACAATCGGAGCCACAACGCAAGATAATGGCATTACCACCACGCAGCGCAATCGATGCGGCTTCGGCTGTAACATTCGGGCGGCTTTCGTAAATCATACCAATCACGCCAAGGGGCACGGTGACGCGGCGAATTGTCAAACCATTCGGGCGGGTCCATTCTTCCTGAACATGGCCGATGGGGTCGGCTTGTTTGGCGACATCTTCCAGACCTTTGGCAATTGCATCAATCCGTTCAGCAGTGAGGGTGAGGCGGTCAATCATCGCTTTGCTTAAGGTGTTCTGACCCTTAGCGACATCGAGCGCGTTGGCTTTTAAAATTGTATCTTTGTTGCCGCGTAGTTTTTGTGCGCAAAGAGTGAGGGCGCGCGTGCGCACATCTGCGCTGGCAGTAGCCAGTGCAGGAAGGGCAGCCTTTGCGGCCATGCCAATCGCTTCGAGTTCCTTAACCCAGGTTGATGATGATTGTTGTGCTGCTTGCATGCAGCGATTTTACAGACCCGCGCGGTATTTTTCCAGCGCCATTTGCAGTGCTGGCGGGCTAATTCCCAAGGGTTCGGGGTCAATTACAAGGTAGCCACGCTTTTCCAGAAGGCTTTTTACGGTCGCCATATCGTTTTGGATGGTGGGTTCGTATTTCCATTCAACATGTGCGCCTTGTTTTACTTTAACCTGAATTTCATACGAAATCTGTTCAACGGAATTTTTAACAAAGGTTTTGGTGGTTTTCAGTTCAATGGCGTTGATGCTATTCCACGGGACGCTCCAGCCAGAGCGTCGAACATCGTAATCCAGTTTGTAGCCTGTGATGGCAATAACAGGGCGGCTATCATCAATCACCTTCATGGCTTGGGCTTTTTCATTAAGCAGATAGCCACCAACACCCGAGACCGCAACCAGAACAATGGCAAAGAGTGAGCGCTTGGCATGGCCAAATACACCTAGTGAGCACAGGACGTTATAGATGAAGGTTATGCCGCAAAGAGCCGTAGCAATCATCAGCCCGGTTTTGGAAACTTGCATCGCCATTGCATCGGTAAAAAACTGCGCTTCAGAACCCGGTTTCAGGTCTTGAAGAACTTGCTGTGTGTTTGCATCCATGAGGCACTCCGTTACTTATTGATAACCATGTTGTCGCGGTGAATCATTTCTTCCTGACCAGCATAGCCCAGAAGCCGTTCAATATCATCACTGCGTTTTCCGCATATTTTATCGGCCTCGGATCGATCAAAGGCGATTAAACCACAGCCAATGGTTTGGCCCGAAAGGGTTTTGATGGAAACCACATCGCCTGATGCAAATACGCCTTCGCAGCTTTTAACGCCAGCGGGAAGCAAGCTTTTGCCGTCATGCAATGCCTTGGCTGCGCCGTCATCAATGATGATGGCACCCTTCATGCTCATATGCGCGGCAATCCAACGTTTGCGCGCGGCAAGGGGTGTGGTGGATGGTGTGAACCATGTGCTGCGCAATGTGCCATCATCCAGTTTGCGCAATGGATTTTCTTCGGTGCCTTTTAAAATGACCATGCGGCAACCCGATGTAACAGCAATTTTTGCAGCCATGATTTTGGTTTTCATGCCGCCACTGCTCACCCCCGGTTGTGGGTCGCCGGCCATGGCTTCGATATCGGGGGTGATTTCCTTCACCTCGGGAATGAATACCGCATCGGGATTGGTTTTGGGGTCAGCGGTATATAGACCATCGATATCGGATAATAAAATAAGTGTATCCGCGCTCATCATCTGAGCTACGCGTGCACCGAGACGGTCATTATCACCAATACGTATTTCAGCCGTACTGACGGTATCGTTTTCATTAATGATAGGAAGTGCGCCAAGTTTTAGAATTTTTTCAATCGCGCCGCGGCAGGTGAGGTGACGTTGGCGATCTTCGGTATCATCCAGCGTGAGCAAGACCTGCGCAGTGATAATGCCGCTGGGTTTAAAGACTTCTTCCCATGCTTGCATCAAGATGGGTTGGCCCACGGCAGTTGCGGCCTGCTTTTCTTCCATACTTAAGGCACGCTTGATTTTATCACGCGATAATCCGACAAGGCTGCGGCCCAATGCGCCCGCGCCCGAGGTTACGATGATGACCTCACGTCCCTTTGCCCGCCATGCAGCAACATCCGATGCCAGAGCAAGCATCCAGGTTTTGCGTGCCTGTCCATTCGCATCCGCAATGAGGGCGGAGCCGATTTTGATAATAATGCGCTGGGCGGTTTCTAGAAATTTACTCAAGCTGGTAGGCCTTATGATTCATTATGGCCTTGATATTGCCCCCAGAATGCAAATAAGGCAACAGCCTGCCTTAGCCTGCTTGCTGGCGTAAGACCGGCGTTGCAGAACCGTATTGTCTGGTTGTTGGTTCCGCCGGGGTGGCATCGGTGCGCTTTTGCGGCAGCTTGTCTTCAATCGCTTTGACGGCAGAATTGTAGCGTTCGATGTTGAATTGGGATGGTTCAAATTTCACGCGGACCAGTTCTTCGGCAATAAGCAATGCATGGTAAGGTTGGAAGGTTTTACCTTCGCCGCGATAAGCGGTATCGATGGTTTCAATCAGTTGTTGCAATACCGTGATGCGTGCTACGGCGATGCGTCCGTTCAGATCTGCATCGGTTACGGTTGCAAATTGCGGCAGTTTTTTTAATGCAGCGCGTTGTTCGGCAAAATCCTTGCGGGTTTGCACGTCAACATCTTTCCAATACTGGTCATATTGTTGCTGGCTGGTGAACTTAAAAGGAAAAATCAAATCTTTGGTGAAATCCAATGCTTCGCCCTTATCAGCATAGCGTTTCAAAATGGCGCCGGCATTTTGCCACGCGAGAGGTTCAATAATCGCCATGTATTGCGCCATATATACGCCAACGCAAAAGCTGTCCCATGCGCGTAGCGCGCCTTTATCGTTTGCGTTTTCTTCTGCGATGCGTGCGGAAACACCTGCGCCGCTGCAAATTTGCAGTGGATTAATGAGTGGCGTTTTTGAATCACGCGGAATGGCCGCATGGGCTGGAGTAGGTTTTACAATTTGTGCAAGTGGAGCAGCCAGCAAGGTCAAACCGGCGGTTGCAGCAAAGAGAGTTTGGCGGATGGCTTGTGGCATTAAAAACTCCTAAAAAATAAGTATCAACTGGTAAGTGAGCAATTACGGCGCAGGCTTTGCAAGCTGGTCTGCGTGACCTTTAAGCGCGCAAGCGCCAAGGCCCATGGGAGTATGCATTACATAATTTGCAACATGGATACCGACGCCAGTTTTATCATCAATCGCCTGGGCAGATTGTTGCATGCATTGTGCATTAACAACTGATGGAGGACTTTTGAGAGCAGCGTAAGCGATGCCCAGAGCAGCAGCGCCAGCCAATGCGGCACTGGCAACATCAGCGGTTGTTGCTTGTTTCAATCGGCGCGGAATTAAATTCATTAACTGTCTCCCAAGTTAAGGTCAGGAGAAGATGACGGTTGGTAATACTTTCGTCAAACACCGAATTAGTCTTCTTCCGGCACGCTTTTAACGACTTTGTAAATTTCCCATAAAATATCCTTCACGCCCTGATGGGTGGCGGCGGAGATAGGGTAGATGGGGGTCTTTTTCGCGGCTTTCTTAAGCTTGGTCATTTTGGCTTTTACGTCTTCCGGCGTTAATGCATCGCATTTATTCAGTGCGATGATTTCCGGTTTTTCAAGCAAGCCATTGCCATAGGCCTTTAATTCCTTGCGGATGGTTTTATAGCTGTCGACCACATCATCGGCGGTTGCATCAATGAGATGCAGTAACACTTTGGTGCGTTCCACGTGACCTAAGAAACGGTCACCAAGGCCGAGGCCTTCATGTGCGCCTTCGATTAATCCCGGAATATCGGCCAGCACAAATTCAATTCCATCGCTGGGGCTTCCCAAACGTACCACGCCCAAACCCGGTGAGAGGGTAGTGAAGGGATAGTCAGCAATTTTTGGTTTAGCAGCTGTGCATGATGCAAGAAAAGTTGATTTGCCAGCGTTAGGAAGACCAATCAGGCCCGCATCGGCAATCAGCTTGAGGCGCAGGATGATGGTGTGTTCTGCGCCTTTCCAACCGGGTGTATTTTTACGCGGGGCGCGGTTGGTGGATGTTTTATAATAGTCGTTACCAAAGCCGCCATCGCCGCCACGATATAGCGTGATGCGTTGTCCCACTTCCTGCATGTCGACCAACATGGTTTCTTCAAAGGTTTCGGGGTCTTCTTCAAAAATTTGTGTGCCGACGGGAACGCGTAGAATAACATCCTTGCCGTCTGCGCCGGTTTTCAAGCGGCCTTCACCATGATGGCCATTGCCGGCTTTAAAATGTTGCTGATAACGAAAATCAATCAGGGTGTTGAGATTATCGGCGGCTTCGACAATCACATCTCCGCCTTTGCCGCCGTTGCCGCCATCGGGGCCGCCATATTCAATGAACTTCTCGCGGCGGAAGCTGATGCAGCCGGGGCCGCCATCACCGCTTTTGACATAGATTTTTGCCTGATCGAGAAACTTCATTTGATAGCCTTTAAAAAACAATACCCCCGACTGTTAGAGCGGGGGTATCGTCACAAACGTTACGCTAAACGTGCGGCTTATTAAGCAGCGCGTACGCTTACATATTTCTTGCCACCCTTACCGGTGTGGAATTCTACACGGCCATCAATCAATGCGAAGATGGTGTGGTCTTTGCCAATGCCAACATTGTCAGCTGGGTGAACATCGGTACCGCGTTGGCGCAAGATGATGTTACCTGCGCGTGCGAGTTCGCTACCAAAACGCTTTACGCCAAGACGGCGTCCTGCTGAATCGCGACCGTTACGTGAACTACCGCCTGCTTTTTTATGTGCCATGACTTAGGTCTCCTTGAATTTTATAAAATCTGATTATGCGCTTTTGATGCCAGTGATGCGCAGAACGGTGAGGTTCTGACGGTGGCCATTCTTACGGCGATAATTTTGACGGCGCTTCTTCTTGAAAACGATGACCTTGTCACCTTTTTCATGGCGCACAACTTCGGCGCTTACGGTTGCGCCTTTTACCGTTGGGTTACCAGCGGTGGTTTTGGAAGCATCAGCAACCAGAAGAACTTCCTTGAGTTCGATGGTCTTGCCGGCTTCAACGTCGAGCTTTTCAACGCGCAGCACATCGTCTTGTGCCACTTTGTATTGCTTGCCGCCTGTTTGAATAATCGCGAACATGTCGAATTCCTAATTCCAAAAATAAAAAAACCAGCTTTACGTCCAAGGCTTGCCAAGGCGTTTAAAGCTGTTCGGGCTGTTTTGTAGTGGATTGGGTGGGGGCTTGTCAAATAAATAGCGGGCTTTTGTTAACTTATTTTGCCCCGTTTTTGGCAATAAAATCGCCCAGCGCGGCCTTAACATTAAGCATTACACCCGCCCAATCGCCTTGTTTTGGTTGGCGGAATAGCCGCATGGAGGGGTACCACGGGCTGTCATCGCGTCCCAAAAGCCAGCGCCAGTCGGGGTCGATGGTCAAAAGGGTCCATACCGGAACACCCAGTGCACCAGCCAAATGGGCGGGGGCAGAATCAACGCTTAGTAATAAGTCCAGCTCGGCGATGGTGGCGGCAGCATCAGCAAGATCCTTGATATTTGGCGCAACATTAATCACGCCGCAGGCTTGCATCGCATCCACGTCTTCTTGTTTGGGTTTGTATTGCAAGCTGTAGAAGGTCGTGCCGGTAAGTTCAAAAAGTGGCTTCCACATTTGAAATGGAAATGAACGCGCGAAGTTACGTTTGTGTTGCGGATTACCCGACCACACCAGACCAATCTTCATGCCTTGGCCGTTTAGCTTGAATTGCGGCAGACCCTTTTTGGGATTGGGGATGTAGGGAACATCACGCGGAATATTTTCGAGGCCGATACCGAGATTGCCGGGCAAATCCATCAGGCCGCAGGCATAGTCAACTTCGGGTGGAACGGTTTTATCTTCCACTTTCCATTTTACAACTTTGGATGCGCCATCCCAATGTTCGAGAATGGCATAGAGTTCAGGCCGGACATAAGCCCAGACATTCGCGCCGCGCTCTTTCAAGATGGGCACAAAGCGCAGCATTTGCAGTGCATCACCAAAGCCCTGTTCTTCCTGCACCACAATGGTTTTGCCTGTGGGGTCACTGCCATCCCACATATCGGCTTTCAGGCGCATGGCTTTGAATTTTTCCATTGCCGACCAGCGCCAACGATAGCGGCGGAAGCCTTCGGATAAATTGCCGGATACCAACAAATCCATCGAACGGTTCCATGGCGCACAGGTTTCGGCGGGATTGAGCATGAAGGCTTGCGAATAATACGCATCAGCCAAATCCGGTTTGTTGCGGGAGAGGGCCACCGAGCCAAGAATGGTCGGGACTTCGGCTAAATCCGGTTCGAGCGAGAAGAGCAGGCGCAGCACATAGCTGGCTTTTTCCAGATCGACATTCAGAAAATAACTGGCGCCCAGAGCAAACAGACAATTGCGGATTTGTTCATCCTTGGTATTTATCTGCGGCATGGATTTGAGATATTCAATCATGTCGGTGTCTTTGGGCGCGCCCAGTTTCACACGTGCGACCTGATGGGCGGCATTAAACGCGCCAAGAAAATCATTATGTTCATGCGCAATGTCATGCAGCGTGAATAATAGCTGGGTGTTATCTGGCGCAATGGCCATGCCGGTTTCGAGCTGTTTGCGCGCGCTGGGATAATCCATCAGCGTGCTGTACACATGCGCCAGGTTATTGTGACACAGGATATGGTTCGGATTGAGCTGAAGTGTTTTAAGATAGGTTTCCTTGGCTTCTGCAGTCTTTTTTAGAACACGTTGCACATTGCCAAGATTATAAAATGCTTCCGCCCATTGCGGGGCAAGGGCAGTGGCGCGCAAAAATGCAGCTTCGGATTGGACAAAGCGTCCGGCTTTTTCACAGGCATTGCCAAGATAGAAATAAAAGAGTGCTGCTTGCGGGTCGATAGCGATTGCGCGTTCAATCGTCAGGATGGCTTCATCATGCGATTTACGTTCGGATAATACGCTGCCCAATAATCCCAGCGCGTCTGCATTGTTTGGCTCTGCGCGCAGCACAAGGCGATAGGCGTTTTCAGCCTCGGCCATCATACCGGCTTGATGAAGCGCTATCGCACTTTGCAAGAAGTTAGTCATTCACGTATCCGCGGGATATTACATCGGGAAGATAAGGGTACACGCCAGCCCTGCAGCCGAAAACAATAAAAACCGCGTCGCAGATTAGATTCTAGTCGCCGGTTGATTAGCCGTTTGCCTGTTCGCGGCGCGGGGCAGCTTCGCTCACTGATGGTTCGGTGATGCGCGTGATTTCAACGCTTTGTTCTTTGCGGGCTTTCAGGCGGCGTTGCAGCCACATCACGCCAACCAAGTCCAAAAGGCCATCCATGGCGCGTTTAAAGTTGGTATATTTTGATACACCGAAAACCCGTTGGCGGTCATTCACCGGAATGAAAATCACTTCGTGATTATAAAGTTTGAACAGCGTGGGTTCATAACGGTGGATGTTATCAAAATAGGGGAGTGCCAAATACGCATCGCGGCGGAAGACCTTTAAGGCGCAGCCAGTATCAGGGCAGTTATCTTTGAGCAACGTGCGGCGAAGCCAGTTTGCAAAACGGCTGGCGAGGCGTTTGCCTTTGGTGGTGGCGCGATTGACGCGCACACCGCTGACCAATACGCTTTTTTGGCCGCCATCTTCCAGAGCAATGCCAAGCAAGCGCGGAATATCGGCCGGGTCGTTTTGCCCATCGCCATCCATTGTAATAATCCATTCGCCGCGCGCATGACGCAGCCCCGTCCACACACCTTGGCTTTTTCCATATCGGCCTTGATGGCAAATGAGACGCACACGGGGATAACGGTTCATCGCTTCCTGAATTTCCGCGCGGGTATTATCGACGCTGTAATCATCGACAATGATAATTTCGTAATTGTCCTTGGTGGCGGGCAGGGCATCGAGCACGCCGACTAATTCCTGACATAAGGGAAGAATATTTCCCGCTTCATCGGCAACCGACATCACCACCGATACCTTGCGGTCTAGGGCAGCCAGCGGGAAGCCCGGGCGGCTCAGCTGCTGGGTCATGGTTTGGAAAGGCGCATTTTTGGTCGTCATGCGCGTATATATAGGTAGGACACCATCGAAATGCCATTGTTTTCGTGGAATATAAGGGGAAATTAAACCAAGATATTTATTGCAAAGGGCGGTTTTTTTGATTAGGTTGCGGCCTCTTTAGTCCTTCAAGGACAAAGCGCACCCGTAGCTCAACTGGATAGAGCATCTGACTACGGATCAGAAGGTTAGAGATTCGAATTCTCTCGGGTGCACCATTTTCTTTGGCCAAACTTTGTTTAGAATAACGCTCCCGCAGCAGCCAAGGACATCATTCTATTGAATTTGCGCCATATCCTCATTCCTGTCATTGCCGTTATAGTCACATGGTTGGGCACGGCGTCTGCTATGGCCAAGGATCAGTGGAGTCATTTGATTGCCGCCGCCATTCATGAAGTACAAGGCAGCATTCCCGGTAGCACCTATATTAAATTTCCAACGACCCAGCGAAGAAAAACCATTGAAGGTGGCGGGTATCTGTTGATGCCGCCCGATTACGTCGAGGGCCAGCCACCTGTGCCCGTGATGTTCATTTTGCACGGCAGTGGGGGGATTTTGGAAGAGCGCGAGGTGGCCTATGCCCGCGAATTGAACAGCATTGGTGTTGCCGCATTTTTACTGGATACATATACCCCGCGCGGCATTATCGAAACCATCGAAAACCAGCGGTTAATCAGCAATAAGGATTTTGTGCATGATGCCTTTGCGGCGTTGTTGCAACTGACCAAGGATCCGCGGTTGGATACCAATCGTTCAGGAATTATGGGATTTTCTAGGGGCGGGATGATTGCCATGCAAACGGCATTGCTTGAAAAACGCAATGACCACCACATTGGCCGCTATTATTCATTCAAAGCGCATTATCCGTTCTATCCGTCATGCCATATTCATTATTTCAATAATAAAACAACCGGGATGCCGATTACTTTTTTTCTCGGTGAAAAAGACGATTACACCGGTATTACCCAGTGCATAGAGCTGGAAAATGAGTTGAAGGCTGCCGGGGGAAATGTAACCAGCATTATTTATCCAGATGCCACCCATGCATGGGATACCAATGAAGACTGGAATTATCCCAATGCGGAAATTCACATGAATTGCCGCTTTCAAGAACAGGCGGATGGATCGTGGAATGAAATCACATCGGGGATAAGCGGGATTATCGATTTTACCGATGAGTTGTATCTGAAAGCGCTCAAGAGCTGCAGAACCTATGGCGCTGTGATGAAGGCGAATGCCGCTGTGCGCGCCAAGGGTATCGAGACATTAAAGGAATTGGTTCGCAAACAGATGATTGAATATCAATCGCCGCAAGCAGCGCCCCAAGCGGCACCTGTGATGCCTGAATCATCACAGCAGTAAACGCGCATAGTGTGCGCCAGATGGCGCGTAATATCAAATTGTTTATTCACAATTTTCTGGGCCATTTTCAAAAAAAATACTCAACAAAACGAGCGGTTTGATTATACGCTTAAAGTTCGTTTTTGGCTCATGGACAATTGGAAAGACACTTGGACGAAGCTGCTGACAATGTACTTATTTTTTCATTAGCCGAAAGTGCGGTTAAGACAAGTCGCCTTGAGCGAAGCAATCGCGCACAATTCACAACGGTTCAGCATATTGTTGATTTCTGCACCGAACATAACATCCCCTATGCTTTAGATTTTAAAAAAGACGTTTTGCCAACGCAAACCTTGCAGGAAGTTTTTGCAAAAAATTACGCATTGCAATACCTGCCGCCCACCACGTTGCAACATAAGGGGGTGTCAACCATCATCGCGTTGGAATCAAAAAATCTGAATGATGCCCCCAATTACCATGGCGAGGTTATTTCAACCATTTCTGGATTTGTTGGCCAGCAATTACAGCCCGGCGTGGATGTTATTTATATCAAAACTGACCCTAATCCTGCTTACCGCGAAGAATATGCCAAGCACATCAAAAGACCGCTGGAATGGCTGCTGGAAAATCAAGGCGTGCCGGTGGTTTTTTCATGTGTAGGCTGGGACGATGCATGCCTGACGTTTGATCATGTGGCGCAGGGGCAGTTTGACCATTTTTGGAAAGTAACCGGATTTGTGGTTGATTCAGCGGGCAACAATGGACGCTATGGCCCTGATGGCACCTTGGCCTTTCCCACGCAAAAGCATCGTGCGTCTAGCCATGCGCCGCCACTGACGGTTAGTGTGGGTGCGGTGGAGTACACCAAAGATGGTATGGTGATTGCCGGATATAGTTCGATTAGTTCGCCGACATTTCTTGCGCCGGTTGCAAATAATGCCAAAATTATCTGGAAGCCATCCAAAGAGCCGGAAGATATTATCGGTACATCCGCGGCATGCCCTTATGTGGGCGGTGTGCTCGCCGCACTAAATGGGCGTTATGGGCCGTATTTGACACGTGAGCAAATATTGTATGCCTTGATTGCAACTTGCGAGAAGGTCACCAAAGTTGCGGCGTTCTCCAAGCATACGCCACAAGCCTATACCATAGATTATAAGCCCAATGCCGCAGGGCTTACTTATAACGCTGGTGCAGGTGGATTTGGGTTAATCAATCCGCACAAAGCCGATCATTTGCTGGCGCATATGGTGGCTATGAGCCAGCATGCCCCTGATTTGATTACAGTGCCAACGGAAGAACGCGTTGAGTTGGTGGTTGAAGCTGGTGCGCATCAAAAAGATGCAAAAGGTAATTATTGCTACGACATCGAGCTTCCGCGCGGCTATGCGCTCAAGACCACGGTAGAAGTTGAATATGTCGGCATGCACGGCCAGGTGACCATCACCAGCCCGTCAGGTACCAAATTTCCGATGGTCACCAGCATGTTGCCTATCTTGAATATCCAGGCATTGACCGAAGAGAAAGCCTATTACGGATTAAGCACCAGTCACGCATGGACAGGTGAAAATATGGAAGGGAAGTGGCGCATTACCAGTGCAACGCCAATCCATAGATTGCGATTTAGCAATCATCACTTCTTGGAAGGCGATATTATTCATAATCTGGATGTGGATGGGTTGCTTCGCACCCCTGTGCCGGATCTGAGCAATGCTATTCCGCTGATTGATTTGAAGCCGACACTGCGCGTGCGTAACCATGTCGCAGCAAAACCGCGCGAAGCAATGGCCGCAGCGATGTAACTTTCATATTGTAGGGGGATTTGCTTCTCAAACTGGAGCGGGCGAAGGGATTCGAACCCTCGACCCTAACCTTGGCAAGGTTATGCTCTACCCCTGAGCTACGCCCGCTTCCTGTTGAGTGGCGCGATAATACGCAATGTCTTGTACTTTGCAAGTGTCTTTAATAAATCCCCTAAAACACTTGCCGTTTGGCCATATCTGCCCCATCTTATGGGGGAAATTCCAATATCTAAAACCGTTAATAGTGAGAAGTATGATGCAATCTTCCGCGCAACCTGTCGCGCCCAGCCCGGATGCCGCCATAATCAAGGACGGCACAACCGAATCCTTTATGGTGGACGTCATTGAGGCCTCGCAGCAGCGCCCAGTGATTGTCGACTTTTGGGCGCCATGGTGTGGCCCATGCAAACAATTAGTGCCTGCGCTGGAAAAAGCGGTGACGGCACAGCAGGGCAAGGTTCATCTGGTGAAGGTGAATGTGGATGAGAATAAACAATTGGCGGCGGGCTTGCGGGTGCAATCCATTCCGGCTGTGTTTGTGTTTTATCAAGGCCAACCCATTGATGGATTTGTGGGCGCATTGCCCGACAGCCAAATTAAAAAGCTGGTTGAGAACTTGGCTAATGTCAGCCCGAATAATCCTGAAGGAGCAAATATCGCCTCCATGCTGAAGCAAGCGGAAGGATTTGTGGCCGAAGGCAAGCTGGACCATGCGCAGGCATTATATAGCGCGGTATTGGAAATCGAGGCCGAGAACGCTGCCGCCTATACCGGTTTGATTAAGGCATTTCTGGCCAGTGATAATAAGGAAGAAGCCCAATATCTTTATGAACAAGCACCTGATGCGATAAAACAGGATAAGCATTGGGCGGCTGTGCAAACTGCATTTGAATTGCAGGAAAAAATGGCAAAGTCTGCGTTGGGCGCGGATGCCACCCAGGCATTAAAAGCCAAGGTAGATGCAGAGCCAGCCAACCATCAAGCGCGGTATGATTATGCGCTGGCATTATATGCCGAAGGCAACCGTGAAGCAGGCATGGATGAGTTGTTGGAAATCATCCGCCGTGACCGCAAATGGAATGACGAAGCTGCACGCAAGGAATTGGTGACGATATTCGAAGCGCTGGGACCTATGGACCCATTGACGATTGCGGCGCGTAAGCGATTATCATCCATACTCTTTGCATGATGGTTGTTGAAGATGTCAGTTGATCCAACCAAATTGAAAAATCTAGGACCCAAGGTAGCGGGCACGCCGTTTATTACGCGGCCCGAAGACTTGCCGGAAATTTTGCCGATTTTTCCATTGGCGGGCGTGTTGTTGTTGCCTGGTGGGCGTTTGCCATTGAACATCTTCGAGCCGCGCTATCTAGCGATGGTTGAGGAAGCGTTGGCTCATAAGCGCTTATTCGGCATGGTGCAGCCAACAGGGGTAACCAACGCCGATGGCAGCACGCAAATTTTTAAAGTTGGATGTGCCGGTCGTATCCATTCGTTCAATGAAACGGATGATGGTCGCTTGTTGATTAGTCTGGTGGGCGTGTGCCGTTTCCGCATTCGCGAGGAAACAGAAATCCGCAATGGCTTTCGCAGTGTGAAGGCCGAATGGGATGATTATCTGGGTGATTTGACCGAAACCTGTAAGCCGGCATGTGTAGACCGCGATAAATTGATGCAGCATATGAAATGCTATTTCAAATTGCAGGGTGTAGCGGGTGATTGGGATTTGATTGAAAAAACCAATGACAATAAATTGATTACATCGCTGGCGATGATTTGCCCGTTCCAGCCATCGGAAAAGCAGGCATTGCTGGAGGCAAAAACGATTGAAGAACGTTGCCGATTGCTCACTACGCTGATGGACATGGCATTATTGGGCGAAGAGAATGATGATTGTGATACGATTAAGCATTGAGGGTTAGATGAGCCAGCCAAAAGACGAATTGCCCAATACCCATACCCGTGTTGATCCGCGTTTGCTTGAAGTATTGGTATGTCCCATCACCAAATCATCTTTGCGGTATGATGCCGCCAATCAGGAACTGATATCCGATGCGGCCAAGCTGGCCTTTCCCATTCGCGATGGCATCCCCATTATGTTGATTGATGATGCACGCAGGTTAGATGAATGAGTAATCAGGCACCTATGGCCGAGCCATGGCCAACCGACATCAAGTTGAAGAAAAGCGATAACACGCTGACGATTACCTTTGATAATGGCGTAGTGAAGCAATTCACGGCCAAGCAGTTGCGTGAACATAGCCCATCTGCCGAAGTGCAAGGTCACGGCGGGAACAAACCTGTGGTGCACATTAACCCAGCGGTACGTATTACGGGGGTGGAACCGGTGGGAAATTATGCCGTGCGCATCTTGTTTGATGATGGCCACGCAACCGGGCTTTATAGCTGGAGCTGGCTTTATAATTTGAACGCTTAGGCTGACTTGCTGCGTTGTGCAGCATCGGCATCGTCTTCATCGTCATGTTGGGCGACGTTCTGGGCTTCTTCCAGTTTTTCTTGTGCGCTCTTCATGCGGTTTTGGGTTTTTCCCATTTTGCCCAATGCTTCCAGCATGAGCGAAATCATGCTGCTGGTGGTGCCAAATAAAATTGTCGCATCATTGATGCTGACCGGGGTGCCATTGGCGCGCAGTGCAGGACGAACGCGGCTTTCGATATCGCTGAGCATGCTCAGGATGCGCGGATCGGGGCTGTTGGCACCCTTGCCCTTGCTCATCGCAATCAGGCGCGGCAGGGATTCATTCCACAAAATGTTAGGCTTGGTGGCAGTGCCGCCACCAAAGGCTTCGTTATAGCGGCTCAGTAAATCTTCGGCGGCGCGTACCAAATGAAAGCAGCATGCGGCACTCAGACCAAACGCAAGTGCACGGCCCGCCATGCGGATATCGGTGCGCACATGTTCGGGCATGATGCGAAGGGTTTCTTCGGAGAACTGGTTATCCGCATGCTCGGTTAATTCATAAGTATCGAACAAACCGCGTTTGGGCACAGTGAAGACTGCCTTGCGGCTGAGTTCGGACGCAAAAGCAGTTTCAAATTTTTCAACAAGCGAGCGGAGTAGGGTCAGCTCATGTGCGTCAATCACTTCCTCGCGGCCAGGAAAACGGAATTGGCGTGTATTCAAATCAATAAAATTTTTATCGAAGATAGCGCCGAGTTTATTGAGCAGGGCGTTGGCTTCGCTGCGGGATACTTCAAGTTGAATTGGGTCACCCTTAATCAGGGTATCGAGTGCGGTTTGCGCTTCCATCAAGGGCACAAACATTTCGGCTGCGCCCACGGCAGTACGATTGGATACCACGCGGTGTAATTTCGCGCCGAGATCATAAAATTTGTACTGGCTAATTGGGGTCATATGTGTTCTGTGCCGCAACTGTCAAAATGCCAAACGTTTTCAAAAATGGATGCTTTGTTTAACAAGGCGTTCGTAACCGGAGCAAGTTAAATGTTACGAACATGCAAAGAAACACGTGCATATTAACGATTATCTGGAAAAAGCCAAAAATTACAGTGACTTCGCCCGCGACAAGATTTCCCAAAAAAATCACAAAAAAACCTCTTTAGTTTCGCGTTTAGCAGTGTATAACGCTGCACCGCACCAAATTGTGGATAAGTTGTGAATATAAACAGTACGGATGAATTAGAGATGGCACCGGTAAGACCTAAAACAGCAGCAAGACAAGATAGAGCGAATGAAATCGATCTAAGTCGTTTTGGCGTTGTGAGCACCATGAAATATGCGAGCAGCATGTCTGAACGCGTAAAGGGTGCCGAGTGGGCCGTTAATTTTGCTGCGACCAACGACAATCCATTGGTGTCAATTGCACTACTTGCTGAGATCAAGGTTCTGGTCGATGACCTGAAAGACCCGTATTTCAAAGCAGCCGCCCAACACTATCTCGATAAGGGGCGGTCATTGGTTGCTGAAAAGCATCCAGAAACAGTAGCTGCAGAGCCACGTGGAACAATCCGTCACATGGCATACGCACTGTAATTCACTAAAACACCAAAAAAATCAAAGAAAGAAGTAGACCATGAGTACCGCTGCCCTACGTAGAAAACCAGAACCCAACGCTTATGCCGAGTTGCCAAGCGCAACCATCGTGCAGGGCCCGTTCGCGCACAAGATTAGACAGCGCGTGGATTCACCATTGGAAGCTGCACAACGCCATTTGCAACAAATCAGCTTTGATTCATACCAAAGCAAAACGAAGCCAGAGCGCCGTGAAGCGATTATTGCTGAACTGCGTAAGGCAACCGAAGATCAAAACGAGGCGATTGCCAGTGTGGCACGCTATGCGTTGGAAAACGCAGAGCGCAATCTGCGCTATATGGGTATTCACGGTACGCCGAAGCCGCAGCCAGTTTAATTGCCAGAGTTATAGAAATGAATATTCCGATGTTCCCACGCGATTTAGTACCTGGTGCCTATCTTGAACTTCCACAGCCTGCTGTTAAACCAGCAGAACCGCAAGCAGGACAAGGTACAAAGCCCGCGCATTCACACCAGCAGCAACAGCAAGTTGATCCTTATCGTCATATCAAGGATCAACAAGCCATGATGCAGCAACCACAGATGTAGTTAGCTCTGTTCGGTTAGTGTTTTCAATTTAGTGTTTTCAATTAGTGTTTTTCTGGGCGCATGCCGCCTGGAGGTTTATCAAGACCTTCGGGGCCATTCTGGTGCATATCCAGATGATGTTCCTTTAGTTCATCGCGATGTTCCTGTCGCATGGCCATTTTTTTCTTGAATTCCTCACGCTGTTCGGGGCTCATGGCCTCAAACTTTGCTCGCAGCTCTTCACGCCGCGCTTCCATTTTCTCCCTGAATGCGGCTTGTTCTTCAGGCGACATGGACTTCATCTTTTCTTTTAATGCTATGTGGCGCTCTTCCATTTCCTTTTTAAATGCTTCGCGTTCTTGTGGGTTCATGGCCATAAATTTCTCGCGCATTTTTTCGCGCATACCTTCATGTTCGCCGCGCATCATGCCGGGATGTTCGCCGTCTTTGGGCGGTGCTGCCTCTTCGGCATGTGCAATGCCCGCCATGAATAGCAAGCCAGCTAATGGCAAAATGGAAAGGGTTTTTATGCTGATTGTTTTGCTGCTGCTCATGTTGGGCTCCTGTGGCGGCGGGACGAACGACAGGCAAATTGTTGCATGGCAGCATTAAAACTATGCTACGAAAGATGGTGAATTTCGGTTCACTATATTTGGACAATCTATGCGGATTGCTTGCTACGTTTTTTTGCGAGCATGGTTGGTAAATACGGTTTTAAATATTTACCCGTATAGCTGGCCTCGCACGATGCCACATCTTCGGGCGTGCCTTCAACCACGATTTCACCACCGCGATCGCCGCCTTCGGGGCCTAGATCAATAATCCAGTCGGCGGTTTTGATAACCTCCAGATTATGTTCAATGACCACCACGGTATTGCCTTGGTCAACCAGCGTATGCAGCACTTCAAGCAAACGTTTGACGTCTTCAAAATGAAGGCCTGTGGTGGGTTCATCGAGGATATAAATCGTTTTACCGGTGGAGCGGCGTGATAGTTCCTTGGCCAGCTTTACGCGTTGAGCTTCACCCCCCGAAAGGGTGGTGGCGTTTTGCCCAATGGCAATATAGCTAAGCCCGACTTGGTTGAGCGTCGATATCTTGTCGCGGATTGATGGGATGCTTTCGAAGAAGGTAAGGCCTTCCTCCACATTCATGTTCAACACATCGCTGATGGATTTGTCTTTCCATGTGACTTGTAATGTTTCACGGTTATAGCGCTTGCCATTGCATACATCGCAGGTGACGTATACATCCGGCAAAAAGTGCATTTCGATTTTAATAACGCCGTCGCCTTCACATGCTTCGCAGCGGCCACCCTTGACGTTGAATGAAAAACGCCCCGGGCCATAGCCGCGTGCCTTGGCTTCAGGCAGGCCTGCAAACCAATCACGAATAGGTGCAAATGCGCCGGTATAAGTGGCGGGGTTAGAACGCGGGGTGCGGCCAATGGGTGATTGGTCGATATCAATCACCTTATCAATCAGCTGCAAGCCTTTGATGGTCTTGTGCGGGGCGGGGGCTTCGCGGCTATCGTTTAATTCCTGTGAAATACCACGGAATAGCGTTTCCAAAATCAAGGTAGATTTACCAGAACCTGATACACCCGTGACGCAGGTGAAGGTGCCCAATGGAATTTTGGTGCTCACATTTTTTAAATTATTGCCCGATGCGCCGATGACTTCAATAAATTCACCCTTGCGGCCAGCGCGGCGTTTTTCAGGCAGCGGAATTTGTCGCTTGCCCGATAGATATTGCGCCGTGAGGGAAAGGGGATTTTTCATCACCTCTTCCGGCGTACCTTGCGCAATGACGTTGCCGCCATGGATACCCGCGCCCGGGCCAATATCCACCAGATGATCGGCTGCGCGGATGGCATCTTCGTCATGTTCCACGACAATCACGGTATTGCCGAGTTCACGCAAACGGCGCAGCGTATCAAGTAAGCGGTCATTATCGCGTTGATGCAGGCCGATGCTTGGTTCATCAAGTACATAAAGCACGCCGGTAAGGCCTGAGCCAATTTGTGAGGCAAGGCGAATGCGTTGGCTTTCACCGCCCGATAATGTGCCGGAATGACGCGATAGGCTGAGGTAATCTAGTCCCACATTCACCAGGAAGCCAAGGCGTTCATTGATTTCTTTTAAAATGCGCGCGGCGATTTCTTTTTCTTTTGGCTTTAGGCTTTCATGCAATGAATTAAACCACGCGGCGGCATTTAAAATGGAGAGATCACCGATTTCGGCAATATTCTTTTTATTGATTTTAACGGCCAATGCTTCGGCCTTGAGACGCGCGCCATGGCAGCCTTCGCATGGCTTGGTGGTTTGATATTTGCTCATATCTTCGCGGCGCCAATTGCTTTCGGTTTCTTTAAAGCGGCGTTCGAGATTGGGGATGATGCCTTCGAACGGTTTATTGGTGCGCATGGTGCGCGAATTATCTTGGTATGTAACGGCGATGCTTTCTTCGCCAGAGCCATAGAGGATGATGTTTTTGACTTTCTCGTCTAAATCCTTCCACGGCTTTTTAATGCTGGATTTATAATGCTTGGTTATCGCATCAAGAATTTGGATGTAGTAAAAAAAGCTCTGCGAATTTTTCCATGGCACAATTGCGCCATCAGCAAGGCTTAGGGATTCATCGGGAATGACCAGCTTGGGGTCGAAAATCATTTTTTCGCCAAGGCCATCGCAATGCGGGCATGCACCATGCGGATTGTTAAAGGAGAATAGGCGCGGTTCGATTTCTTCAATGGTAAACCCGCTCACCGGACAGGCGAATTTAGCCGAATAGACATGGCGTTTTCCGCTATCCACTTCTTCCACATACACCAAGCCTTCGCCCATCTTGAGTGCTGTTTCGATGGAGTCTGCGATGCGATTGTCTTTGTTTTCTTTTTTAACAACCAAACGGTCAACGACCACTTCAATATCGTGTTTGAGTTTTTTATCCAGCTTGGGGAGGTCATCGGCCTCGTAAAGTTTTCCGTCAATTTTAAAACGCTGGAATCCTTTTTTGTGAAGCTCCACTAATTCTTTTTTATATTCACCCTTGCGGCCACGCACGATGGGCGCGAGGAGCAATAGTTTTGTGCCTTCCTTCATCGCCGCAATGCGGTCAACCATTTGGCTGACGGTTTGGCTTTCAATCGGCAAACCCGTGGCAGGCGAATAGGGTACACCCACACGCGCCCATAACAGACGCATATAGTCATAAATTTCGGTCACCGTACCTACGGTGGAGCGCGGGTTTTTGGAGGTGGTCTTTTGTTCAATCGAAATGGCGGGTGATAGACCATCAATGGAATCCACATCCGGCTTTTGCATCATTTCCAGAAATTGGCGTGCATAGGCCGACAGGCTTTCGACATAGCGGCGTTGGCCTTCGGCATAAATGGTATCAAAGGCGAGGGATGATTTACCCGAACCCGATAAGCCAGTAATCACCACCAGCTTGTTTTTTGGCAGTGCGATATCGATGTTTTTCAGGTTATGTTCGCGCGCACCTTTAATAACAATTTGCGGTTCCCCGTTTTTATTGGATGCGCTTTGCTTGTCAGCCATGTGTTATCCACAGATAAAGAGTAAACATAAGAGATAAACTACTTCCCGAGAAAAACAAGAACTTGTCGTGAACAAAATTTCCTCTTAAGGTCTGGGTCTCTCATTTTTTAAAATAGGTGCATCATGGCAGGCAGCGTTAATAAAGTTATTTTAGTAGGCAATTTGGGCAAAGACCCTGAAGTACGCTCATTCCAGAATGGCGGGCGCGTGGCCAATTTCTCCGTTGCGACCTCGGAAAGCTGGAAAGACAAGGCGACTGGTGAACGCAAAGACAAAACCGAATGGCACAAGGTAGAAGTTTACAATGACCGCATTGTGGATGTGGTTGAAAAGTACCTGAAAAAAGGCGCAAAAGTTTACATCGAAGGTGCATTGGAAACCCGTAAATACACCGATAAAGAAGGTCAGGAACGCTACACCACGGCTGTCGTGCTCAAGCAATATCGCGGTGAGTTGACCATGTTGGATGGTAAGAGCAGCGCCGGTAGTTCCGATTATTCGATTGATGATGCAAGCAACGATAGCGGCGCGAGCTTTGCGCCTGCGCAAAAACGCGTTGCCTCAGGCGGCGGCGGTGCATCTGAACTGGATGACGAAATTCCGTTCTAAGCTATAGGCTGTTATCTTTTGGCTTTATGACCTTAAGTGTGGGCGTCTTAACTTCGGGACGACCGGGCAAGGTCGTGGGCTCAAAAATTTTATGGATGAACTCTCGGGTTACCGTCAGGTATCTCGTACGAGTGAAGTACCCATCTGGTTTGAAGCGAATATGGTATAAGTCGTAAGTCCTGTCGCCTTCGCCATTGAACTCGGCTTCGATAACTTCGTATTTACCGGGCTTGGCACTAAACGTAACCGGCAGGCCGCCTGGATGGCCAAATTCATTGATGCCTGTTCTGCCACGTATGGCGCGTTCCCAGGTTGGTGATATGTCTCTAAAAAAACCATCGACATGGGGCGGGGTATCATCATTTCCCGTGCGCGGGATTTGTCGTGCTTCCCAACGGAACAGCTTTCTCACTTCATGCCGTTCGCCTTCTATTTTCCAATCACCACTTACGATGCTGGTGTTTTTTTGGCCACGAATATCTCGGAAATTCCATATGTAATCAGTGACATATCCATTTAGAGATTTTGGTTGAAGCGCTTGAATGGTCGCAGCTTTAATTTTGAAGCGTCTACGAATATAGGCTGTATTGGTCGGGCGCGTGTGTTCATGAAGCGGATCTTTTGGATCTGGAACTATCCCATCCCTATACGAGAAGTGGTATTCTATCCTTAAGGGAAATTGCTTGCTCATGTATTTGTCCTCATGTGCCTTGGTTTAGACTACCATACAAAAACGAAAGTAATTGGAAGTACCCCGCATATGGTTAATGTCGAGCGTATCTATTAGGTATTCCTCATCTTGATTTGGCTGGGGTGACTGCTATCCTCAAGCTATGTCAATCTTCATCCATCTCCGCACACACTCGGCTTATTCGCTTCTTGAAGGGGCGATAAAGGTCAAAGATGTTGTTAAGCTGGCCAAGGCAAAGAACATGCCTGCGGTGGCGGTGACCGATACCAACAATATGTTTGGCGCGCTGGAATTCGCGTTGGAGGCTGTCGATAACGGCATTCAACCCATTATGGGTTGCCAGTTGCGGGTGATGGATAAAACCATCAAGGGGTATGAAAAAATCGCCGATGCATCCTTGGTGCTGATTGCGCAAAACGAAGTTGGCTATCGTAACCTCACGCAATTGGTCAGTGCGGCATATTTGGACACCGCTGAAGACACTGCGCCGCACATCACCTTTGCCAAGCTTGAAAAATTCAGTGACGGGTTGATTGCATTGACCGGCGGGGTGAATGGCCCGATTGGTCAATTATTATTGGCGGGGCAGAGCAGCGTTGCGGATGAAGTTTTGCAACGCCTCAAGAAGGCATTCCCGACGCGCTTATATGTTGAGTTGCAGCGCCATAAGGAAGGTGATGTGGGCGATAAGGAAGAACGTACCGAAGAAAGCTTCCTCGACCTTGCCTATAAACACGATTTGCCGATAGTGGCGACCAATGATGTGCAATTCGCGATTGAGGAAATGAGCGAAGCGCATGATGCGTTGTTATGCATCGCCGATAAACGTTATGTCAGCGATACCGACCGTGCGCGGGTGACCACCAATCATTATTTTAAAACTGCTGAGGAGATGGAAGATTTATTCGATGATCTTCCAGAAGCCATCGCCAATACCGCCATCATCGCGCAGCGCTGCACCTATTGGCCAAAAAAACACAAACCGATTTTGCCGCCGTTTAAAACGGAATCCGGTCTTGATGAAGTGGGCGAGTTAAAGCGCCAAGCCGAAGAAGGTTTGGAAGCACGATTTAAAAAATATACTGCGATTACCGATTACGATACCTACCGCGCGCGCCTCGCATTCGAATTGAATGTGATCACCAATATGGGTTTTGCCGGATACTTTTTAATCGTGTCTGACTTTATTAAATGGGCAAAGGCGCACAACATTCCGGTGGGACCGGGCCGTGGTTCAGGCGTGGGGTCTTTGGTTGCGTGGGCATTGACCATTACGGATTTGGATCCCATTCCGTTTGGCTTGCTGTTTGAACGCTTTTTGAACCCCGAGCGTGTATCGATGCCCGACTTCGATATCGACTTTTGCCAGGAACGCCGCGACGAGGTGATTGGCTATGTTCAGCAACGCTACGGCGTTGATAAGGTCGCGCAGATTATTACATTTGGTAAACTTCAAGCGCGCGCGGTGCTACGAAATGTAGGCCGCGTATTGGGTATGCCGTTGGGCTACGTTGATAAAATTTGTAAATTGGTGCCGTTTAATCCCGCCAATCCTGTGACATTGAAGGAAGCGATACAGGCAGAGCCGCAATTGAAAAATCTACGCGATGAGGATGCCAGCGTTGCCCAATTGATTGATACATCCATCAAGCTGGAAGGGTTATATGCCCACGCATCAACTCACGCGGCGGGTTTGGTGATTGGCGACAGGCCGTTGCAAGAATTGGTGCCGATGTACCGCGATCCGCGTTCACCCTTACCGGTGACGCAGTTCAATATGAAGACGGTGGAGCAAGCGGGGCTGGTCAAGTTCGACTTCCTAGGCTTGAAAACACTGGATGTGTTGCAGCTTGCTGAAACCATGGCCAATAAGCAGGGGGCAAATGTTGATTTAGGCAATCTGCCGCTGGATGATGCCAAGACGTATGATTTGTTTGCGCGCGGCGACACATTGGGCGTGTTCCAACTTGAAAGTGCGGGTATGCGCGATACGCTGCGCCGCATGAAGCCAAACCGCTTTGAAGATATCATCGCGCTGGTGGCGTTATATCGCCCGGGCCCGATGGATAACATCCCCAAATACATCAAGGTAAAGGCGGGCGAAGAAGAAGCCGATTATCTGCATCCGTTACTGGAACCGGTATTAAAGGAAACATACGGCATTGCAATTTACCAAGAGCAGGTCATGCAAATCGCCCAGATCTTGGCGGGCTATACGTTGGGCGGCGCAGATTTGCTTCGCCGCGCTATGGGTAAAAAAATCAAAGAAGAAATGGCCGCGCAGCGCCAAACTTTTGTTGAAGGTGCGGCAAAGAAAGGCGTGGATGCTGAACAAGCCTCGATGATTTTTGATCAGGTTGATAAATTTGCGGGCTATGGTTTCAATAAATCGCACGCGGCGGCCTATGCGCTGATTGCCTATCAAACCGCGTATATGAAGGCGAATTATCCGGTTGCGTTTTATGCTGCATCCATGACATTTGAAATGGGCGCGGTCGATAAGCTTAATCTGTTCCGTCAGGAACTGACGCGTAAATCCATCCCGCTATTGCCGCCGGATGTGAATTACAGCCACGATACCTTCGCGATTGAAGATTTAGCCGATGGCAAACAAGGCATTCGGTATGCCTTGGCTGCGATTAAAGGCGTAGGGCAGGCGGCGATGAAAGTGCTGGCTACCGAGCGCACCGCCAAGGGCAAGTTTAAAGACATGTTTGAATTTGCATCACGCCTTGATAACCGCGTGATGAATAAACGGCAGATGGAAAATCTGATTAATGCGGGCGCATTCGATAGCCTGCATAAAAACCGCGCGCAGTTGATTGAGCATGTGGAAATGTTTACCCGCCTTGCCAGCGCCGCAACGCAAGAACGCGAGTCCGGCCAAGTGAGTTTGTTTGGTGGTAATGAACAAGTCAGCAAACCGCAGATGCAGGATGTGAAGCCATGGGATGAACTGATCAAGCTGCAGAATGAATTTTCAGCTCTGGGCTTTTTCCTGTCATCGCATCCACTTGATGCTTATCGACCATTATTGGATAGATTGGGCGCAATCCGCGCATCGGGATTGGCAGCAGTAGCTGGCAGCACAGGTTCCACGCGCAAAAAAATTGCCGGTATCGTTATTTCCAAGCAGGAACGCACCGCCAAATCTGGCAACCGCTTTGCCTTTGTGCAGCTATCGGATAATACAGGAATGTTTGAAGCGACCTTGTTCTCTGAAACACTTTCCCAGCACCGCGATAGTTTGGTGGCTGGCACGCCGTTATTACTGAGCGTAGATGTGCAGGGTAAGCCCGATGAATATCGTCTGACGGTGCAGGGCGTTGAAAAGCTGGAGATGGTGGCGGCGCGTGAAAGCCAGGGCCTTGCCCTTGTGCTTGGCATGGAAAAAGCTATCGCGCCGTTACAAGTGATTACCGCCAAATTGCCCAAGGGTAAAAGCCGTATTCAAATCAAAATTGATATCGACGGGGAGGAGGAGGCCGAGATTGAATTATCCGGCCGCTATACCATTCCACCTGAACTGCGCAGCGAAATCAAAGCCCTTGCCGGAATTCTGGAAGTACAGGATTTATAGTATATCAGGGTGTACCCGGTACCATTACCTTAGCGCCATGTTTGCGTAGATTTTCAATCGCCCCACGAACTGCTTCATGCCCTTTGAGATGATCGACAACAATTTCGGGCGGTTCATCTCGCGAATAGGTAACATATCTTGATTGTTTCATGCCCGTGTACATCATATCAATTAGAATTGAAACTTCTCTCTGACTGATGCGTTTATATTTATTGCCGATTTCATCGGCAAGCGCTTGCCAATCTGCACCTAGAACTGCAGCGGCATCAGCAAACATGCCAAATGATTCAGGCTTCTTGCTTTCAATTGATGAAACAACTTTTTGAATGTCAGATGCATGAACATTTACAGCTTGCATCATATTCTCAAAGTTTTCAGCTGCAGTTTTATTGCGCAAGTAGGTTTCAGCCACGTCATAGATTAGATTTTCGAGGTGCCCTTTGTTTGGATTGCCGTTATCCGGAAAATCAAGGCTTGGTAAATAATCGAGAAAAAACTTCTGATTAGCAGCAGGTAGGTTCTTTGCAATAGCAGCAATCAAGTAGGGAACTTCGTCATCAGAAAAATAGATTGGCGCAGCGCAGTCACGCATGATGAAGATTCCCGCATTACCGGTAGGCGGGGTAATAACTCTGCACAAAGAAAAATTCTTTAGATCAGCAATTTTTCTATTAAAATTCACTGCGTCGATGCTTGATGGCAGATCCATTATCTTCAGTCCTTTACAAAATATATTCGTAATATCTGTGCAGATTACTGATTGAGCATGAAACTAAAAAGCTAATTAGCACTGTAGGTTAACTTCCACGATTGTTAGTAAAATTGACATAATTTGCGCCTAATATCCGTAAATGGGATGGAGAATGGCATGCAGTTGCGAGCGGTAGTGATGACGGGATTGATGCTGGTTTCATTGCCTGCTTTAGCAGAACAAGAAGCTGCGCCGCGCAATGCCCCCTATAGCGGATTTAGCGATGAGTTTTTTTATTCAGGCGGACGCATGACGGGCAACCAGAGCGTTTATAAAAACTTGCCGCAACAAGAAGTTCAAAAACCATCTAATGATAAACCACATGAATGGAATAATGGCCAGTATCGTCGCCATGCATTTCCGCGCAACCCGGGCGAGGGATCAATGTATTCCCCGCCAGTGAGTTTTTATGGATTTTTAAGCCCCGGTTTTTTAAGTATGTGTCAGGCCGAAGTGCAGGATGCGATTAATCAGAAAAATTTACGTAATGATGAAATCTATTTTTCCGGTAGCCCGACGCGCGGGCAGGCGGTAGATGGGCAACGACAGCGCTATAACTATGCTTGCGAGAACGGTGACGTTTACATCTGGTAGTGAGCAGCACCAATCTGGTTGGCTGGTTTTGTTTTTTTCAATGCAACGGCTTTGGCAAAAACCTTTGGATGCTGGGCTTTGATATCACCGGAAAATTGTTCATCAGAATCATTTTCTGCTGGAAGAATACTGGCAGACATGCCGCGTGCGCCAACGCGGCTTTGATGGATCACTGTGCCAATACCAGCCAATAAGGGCAACGATGCCAATACGGTGCTGACGACGGCGGTCTTATCGCCATAGGCAATCAGGCTCAGATTCACAAATCGGCACATTTGCGCAAGAAACAACCCGTAGGATGCAGTACCGACAAAGGCCAGCATGCGCTTGGCGTGGCTATTATCTACGACCTTATAGGCGGCCTCATTCCATGCCTTGAGCGCCTCATGCGTATCTGAGGTTGTTTGTGCAAAAGCTTCAAAGCTGGTATCGCGCTTGCGGGTAAACATAAAAACTCCGGTAAACACCAATAAAATCAACGAGGTCGAATTATTAAGATACGGGGGAGGGCGCCACAACAAAAATTTTAGTTTCGCCTATTTTTCGTTTGATTTGTGGCTGCTTACGGGGCATTGTCCTGCCCATATCACAGGCGTGTTTAGGCCTTTGGGGTGGACAAAAAAACTGCCCTGCTGCCGTCCGGTGTTAGAGATTTGCTCTAATCACATCAGACACGCCGACGTAACAACCGGAGAAAGGAACTACCACATGGCAATGCCATCATTCAGCATGCGTCAGCTTATGGAAGCAGGCGTACATTTCGGACACAACACCCGTCGTTGGAACCCGAAGATGTCGTCTTACCTGTTTGGCGTACGCAATAACGTACACATCATCGATTTGGAACAAACCGTTCCATTGCTTTACCGCGGTCTCAACGCCATTCGTGACGTTGTATCCCAAGGTGGCCGCGTACTCTTCGTAGGTACCAAGCACCAAGCACAAGAAAAAATTGCAGCGTCAGCCCGCCAATGCGGTCAGTACTTTGTGAACCATCGCTGGCTCGGCGGTATGCTCACCAACTGGCGCACCATTTCGTACTCCATTAAGCGTTTGCGCGATTTGGAAACCGAAATTGTTGATCAAGCAGCCAAGCTGACCAAGAAAGAATTGCTGGAAAAAACCCGTGAACGCACCAAGCTTGAACAAGCATTGGGCGGTATTAAAGACATGGGCGGTTTGCCAGACATTATCTTCATTATCGATACCAACAAGGAAGACATTGCCGTGAAGGAAGCGCAAAAGCTGGGTATTCCAGTGGTTGCTATTCTCGACAGCAACTCTGATCCTTCAGGTATTGCATACCCCGTTCCAGGTAACGATGACGCATTGCGCGCCATTGAATTCTACTGCGACGTGGTGGCTCAATCCGTTCTTGATGGATTGCAAAAAGAAATGGTTGCAAGCGGTATTGATTTAGGCGCGGCTGCTAAGCCAGCTGAAATCCTGATGCCAGCTGCTGAAACCAAGTCTGCTTAATCGACCAAACCATTACTTATATATAAGAGGGAACCATGGCGGAAATTTCTGCAAACGCAGTGAAAGAACTGCGCGAAAAAA
Source organism: Alphaproteobacteria bacterium (assembly GCA_041917755.1). GTDB lineage: Bacteria > Pseudomonadota > Alphaproteobacteria > UBA9219 > RGZA01 > RGZA01. The sequence goes on along the minus strand of JAYRWY010000006.1, from coordinate 155,054 downwards.
CTGGCGCAGGCATGATGGACTGCAAAAAGGCACTGACCGAAGCGGCTGGTGATATGGAAGCGGCGATTGATTGGCTACGTAAAAAGGGCCTTTCGGCTGCTGCCAAGAAGGCTGGTCGTGTGGCTGCTGAAGGTCTGGTGGCGGTGATTGCCAACGGCACCAAGGGTACTGCGGTTGAAGTGAATGCTGAAACTGACTTCGTTGGCCGTAACGAACAATTCCAATCCTATGTTCGTACCGTGGCCGATGTTGCACACAACACCACCACCGATTTGGAAAAACTGAAAACCCAAGCCTACCCAGGTACGGGCCGTGACGTTGCAGGTGAAATTACCCATCTCATCGCCACCGTTGGTGAAAACATGAACATCCGCCGCGCGACACAAATCAGCGTGAAGGAAGGCGTGGTATGCAGCTACGTTCACAATGCATTGGCACCTAATATCGGTAAGATCGGTGTGTTGGTTGCGTTGGAATCAAAGGCGGACGCCGCAAAGCTTCAAGCCTTGGGCAAGCAAATTGCCATGCACATTGCCGCTGCACGTCCTGAATTTCTGGATGTAGGTAGCGTGGATGCCAAGGCCGTTGAACGCGAACGCGCAATTTTCACCGAACAGGCCGCCGCCCAAGGCAAGCCAGCCGAAATCGTTGCCAAGATGGTTGAAGGCCGCGTTAAGAAGTACTACGACGAAGTATGCCTCCTTGAGCAAACCTTTGTGGTTGATGGCGAAACAAAGATTAAGGCTGTTGTGGAAAAGGCCGGCAAAGAGCTGGGAACCCCGGTTCAGCTGACTGCTTTCGTTCGTTACCACCTTGGTGAAGGAATCGAAAAAGAACAGACGGACTTTGCTGCCGAAGTTGCTAAGATGGCGAGCTAACGGCTAGCCGATTTTGCTAGTTGGATAAGGTTGGTATTTTAGGTTCGTTCGTATGGGGAGAAACGCATGGCAGATAATCTCGCACGTAAAAATGTTAAAGGTGATGCTGTGAACTCTTCCGAACTAAAACCTGCAAAATACCAACGTATCCTTCTTAAACTTTCGGGCGAAGCATTGATGGGGGAGCGGGATTATGGTCTTGACCAAACCGTTCTTGACCGCGTTGCCGAAGAAATCAAAGACGTAGCATCCAAAGGTATTCAGGTTTGCGTTGTGATTGGTGGCGGAAATATTTTCCGCGGCGTATCCGGCGCAGCCAGTGGTATGGAACGGGCAACCGCCGATTATATGGGCATGCTCGCGACCATGATGAATGCGTTGGCGATGCAAAACGCACTTGAAAAAGTTGGCGTGCAAACCCGCGTACAATCGGCCATTCCGATGGCTGCTGTGTGTGAGCCATATATTCGTCGCCGTGCTATCCGCCATATGGAAAAAGGCCGCGTAGTCATTTTCGCAGCTGGCACTGGCAATCCATTCTTCACCACCGATACGGCTGCGGCATTGCGTGCTTCGGAAATGGGTTGTGATGCATTGATTAAAGCCACCAAGGTGGATGGCGTGTATTCAGCCGATCCACGCAAAGACAAGAACGCAACCCGCTTTGAACGTCTGACCTATCTGGATGTACTGACCAAGGATCTGGAAGTGATGGATACATCCGCCATTTCATTGGCGCGCCAAAGCCGTATTCCGATTATTGTATTCTCCATCTTCTCTCACGGTGAACTTGCCGAAGTTGTTCAAGGCAAAGGCCATTTCACCATCATCACTGAAAATTAAAATAGGATTATCCCATGGCATTGCTCGACGATCTTAAGCACCGTATGGATTCATCGCTGGATAGTTTTAAAAAAGAGCTGGCTGGTCTGCGTACAGGTCGTGCCAATGTGGGCATGTTGGACCCTGTGATGGTGGAAGCCTATGGCAATATGATGCCGTTGAATCAGGTTGCATCCATCAGTGTGGCCGAGCCGCGTTTGCTGACCGTGCAGGTATGGGACAAGGGCATGGGCAAGAATGTTGAAAAAGCTATTCGTGACGCCGGCCTTGGCTTGAACCCGCAAGGTGATGGTCAGCTTATCCGCGTGCCAGTGCCTGATTTAACGCAGGAACGTCGCCTGGAATTATCCAAAGTTGCCGGCAAATACGCCGAAGCTGCACGCGTAGCCGTACGTAATGTGCGCCGCGACGGTATGGATGATTTAAAGAAGCAAGAAAAAGAAAAGAAAATTGCTGAAGACGAACACAAAAGCTTATCTGAAAAAATCCAGAAGCTGACTGACGAGACCATCAAGAAAATTGATGAAGCGCTTGCGCACAAAGAAAAAGATATCATGGTCGTTTAAGGACGACGGGGAATAGTGCGGCTATGACAACTACTCCCACCATCACTACGCCAAGACATGTAGCGATTATTATGGATGGCAATGGAAGGTGGGCGGCTGCGCGCGCTCTTCCGCGTGTGATGGGGCATAAGGCCGGCATCGAAGCCGTGCGTCGTTCATTACAATCTGCCATTGAAGCGGGCGTTCCTTATTTAACGCTGTACGGTTTTTCATCAGAAAACTGGAAGCGCCCCAATGACGAGGTGCAAGATTTGATGGGTCTTTTGCGCCTGTATCTGCAAGGCGAGCTTGCCCAATTGCATAAGGAACAGGTGCGTTTGCGCATTATTGGCGATCGTAGCCGGTTTGAAAAAGATATCATCGCACTGATTGAAAAAGCCGAACAACTGACGGCGCACAATACCCGTTTAAATCTGACCGTTGCGCTGAGCTATGGTGGCCGTCAGGAAATGGTACGTGCGGTGCAATTAATTGCCGAGCAGGCACGGGCAGGGACGATGGAGGTGGCATCCATCAGTGAAGCAACCGTATCAAACGAGCTGTACACCAAAGATATCCCCGATCCGGATTTAATCATTCGCACCAGCGGTGAAAAACGCATTAGCAATTTCCTGCTGTGGCAGTCGGCTTATGCTGAATTTGTATTTCTTGACACGTTATGGCCCGATTTTACAGCCGAAGACATGAACCGCGCATTGGATGAGTTCAACAAGCGTGAGCGTCGTTATGGCGCAAGAGCATGATGGGCAGGGCATGATGGTAGTGGCATGAGCTTATTCCATGTTTCCCGCAATCTGATCATCCGGTTGGTGAGTGCACTTATTCTAGTGCCATCATTTCTTGCGCTCTTATGGCTGGGGGATTTGCCATTCCAGAGTTTGATGTTACTGGGATGCTTGTGGGCGGGTTATGAATGGCTGGCCATGCTGAACCCCAAGCAGCAAAAACGTGTTTGGATATCGGTGCTGTTTTCCCTTGCGCTGACATGGGGGATTTCAGTGAATGCGGATATCACCACCGCGTTTGTATTGTGTCTGGTGATTTCGCTGGTTCTAATGGCAGGGTTTCGTCTGGCCAACATTGAAAAACCGGTGTTGTTGTCCATGGGGGTGTCCTATTTGGGCTCTGCCATGCTGGCTATTTTGTTTATTCGTGAACATGGCGGATTTAGCCTTGCGGCCAGTTTATGCGCCATTGTCTGGCTAACCGATACGGGAGCGTTTTTTACAGGAAAAATGCTCCGCGGGGCGAAATTAGCCCCTGATATTAGCCCCAGTAAGACATGGACCGGCTTTATTGGCGGGTTAGTCAGCGCCGGCCTGATGGCCTATGTTTGTTCTGTGCTATTTGCTGCACAAAAACCCCTGATTGTGGTAGGAGTGGGTCTTGGGTTGTCATTAGCCGCGCATTGTGGTGACCTGTTCGAATCCTGGGTCAAACGCCAAGCTGGCGTTAAGGACAGCGGGGTCATTATTCCGGGTCATGGCGGTATTTTGGACCGGGTGGATGGATTAATTATGGCGGCTTTGTTAAGCTGCGTGACCTTATGGGTTTTTGGGTATGATCTTTCGTGGTGGCGCTAGGGCCGTATGAATTTTAGATGAGTAATAACGTGAAGGCTTTGAAGCAAGCAGTTGAATATAATGCAAATAGTTCCGGTCCGCTGGCGCAGTCTGCACCGCGCACGGTAACGGTCCTTGGCTCGACAGGTTCGGTGGGAACCCAGACCCTTGAGTTGATTGAAGCCAACCCCGAGCAATTTAATGTGGTTGCCCTGACGGCGAACCAGAATGTTGATTTGCTGATTAAGCAAGCCTTGGCGCTTCGCCCCCAAATCGTAGTGATTGGCGATGAAACCAAGTACAAAGCCCTGAAAGATGGCCTTTCGGGCAAAAATATTGAAGTGGCGGCTGGGGCTGCCGCCGTAACCCATGCCGCAGAGCGAGCATCCGATTGGGTGATGGCTGCGATTGTGGGTGCAGCAGGCTTGCCGCCAACTTTGGCCGCCGTAAAGCGCGGTGCAACCGTGGCCTTTGCCAATAAGGAATGTCTGGTGTGCGCAGGGCCATTGATGATGCGCGCAGTGAAGGAACATGGCGCACAATTATTGCCGGTGGATAGCGAACACAATGCCATCTATCAGGTATTTGATGATGAAGGCCGCGATGGTATTGACCGTTTAATTCTTACCGCGTCGGGTGGGCCGTTCCGTCATACCAGTCTTGAGGATATGGCGCGCGTCACCCCGCAGGAAGCAGTTAAGCATCCGGTTTGGTCGATGGGTTCAAAGATTTCAATCGATAGCGCGACAATGATGAACAAGGGCCTCGAGATTATTGAGGCGGCGTTCCTGTTCGACATGCCCGAAGAAAAAATTGGTGTCATTGTTCACCCGCAATCGGTCATTCACAGCATGGTGGAATACAAAGATGGTTCGGTTCTTGCTCAACTGGGTAGCCCCGATATGCGTACGCCAATCGCCTATGCCTTGGCATACCCCAAACGTATGACAACGCCGGCGGCGCGCTTGAACCTTGCGCAGATTGGCGCATTGACCTTTGAAGAACCGGATACCAGCCGTTTCCGTTCGCTCATTCTGACCCGTGAGGCGTTAAAGCGCGGCGGTACAGCCCCGACCGTACTCAATGCGGCCAATGAAATCGCTGTTGATGCGTTTTTAAATGGCCGGATTGGCTTCCTTGATATTGCCAAAATTGTAGAAGAGACTTTGAGCGCAAGTAACATTGCGCCCATCGATAGCCTTGATGTTGTGAATACCAGCGATGCAGCAGCCCGCCGCATTGCGCTTGAAAAAACTAATGCCTGCGCCAAGTAGGCCAAACCAGTAGGAATTTGAATGCAAGATATTCTCCTTCATACCCTGCCATCCTTTTTATTGGTGTTGGGCATTGTTGTGTTTGTCCATGAATGGGGACATTACATTGTTGCCAAGCTGTGTGGCGTGAAGATTGAATCCTTCTCGCTTGGATTTGGTCCGGAAATCATCGGCTTTAACGACAAATCAGGCACGCGTTGGCGTTTCAGCCTGTTGCCGCTGGGTGGTTATGTAAAAATGTTCGGCGATGCGGATCCATCCAGTCGTCCGGATGACAAGGTTTACTCCATGACCGATGCGGAAAAAAAGCAGGCCTTCTTTCATAAATCGGTAGGGCAGCGCGCAGCGATTGTTGCGGCAGGGCCATTCATCAACTTCTTGTTCACCTTTGTGGTGTTTGTGGGCCTGTTCACGATCGAAGGTCAACCTTTTACCCCGCCGCGCATTGGCGAAGTGGTAGCCGAAAGCCCAGCGGCGATTGCCGGCATTCAACCTGGCGATACCTTTATAAAAATTGGCGCGGTGGACATCAGCCGTTTTGAAGATATCCGCCGTGAAATTTCTACCAGCCGCGGTGAACCGATGCAGGTTGTGTTGGAGCGTGGTGGATCAAAAATGGAAAAGACCATCATTCCCAAGATGGCTGAAATCAAAGACCGCTTTGGTGCTGTCCATCAGGTGGGACAAATCGGCGTGCGTGCCGAAAGCGGCAAAATGATTTACCGTAAACTGGAATTCGCGCCTGCTGTTGGTGCGGCCGTGACCGAAATGGGCAGCATGGTATCAACCACCTTGAAAGCTATCGGCCAGATTATTGTGGGCACCAGAGGCACTGAGGAATTGGGCGGGCCATTACGCATTGCTGAAATGTCAGGAAAAATTGGCAAAGAAGGCATTGTGCCATTGATTTGGTTTATGGCGGTGATTTCCCTCAGCCTCGGGTTGTTTAACTTATTCCCCATTCCGTTGCTCGATGGTGGCCATTTATTCTTTTATGCAGTGGAAGCCATTAAAGGTGGCCCGGTTCACGAAAGCATTATGGAATTTACGTCCAAGGTTGGCTTCTTCTTTATCATCAGCATGATGCTGTTCTTCACGTGGAACGACATTAATCAACTGCAAATCGTCAGTTATGTTAAAGGTCTGTTCTCCTAAAATAACCCCATCAAGCGTTTTATATGAATCTGTTTATTCGTCATCTCATCCTTATGTTTGTGTTGCTGCTTGCCCCGGCGGCTGCCCATGCATTTCAGCCATTGGCACCGCAGGTACAGGAGTTTGATGCCAGCGAAGCGCCCGCTGCTCCGCCTGCACCAGAAGCACCAGCGCCCGTTGCAGAAGCAGCGCCAATTGTGAGTGATGTGCGCGTAGATGGCGTGCAACGTATTGAATCAGATACGGTGCGTTCATACCTTTCGCTGACCAAAGGGGATGCCGCCACACCTGCCAAGTTGAATGAGTGCGTCAAATCATTATTTGCCACCGGATTTTTCAGCGATGTGCATGTGGCACTGGCCGAGGGCAATGTGTTGGTAGTAACCGTGCAGGAAAATCCCGTGATTAATCGCGTGGTGTTTGAAGGCAACCATGCCATTGAACAAAAAGATCTGGAAAAGGAAATCCAGCTTAAAGCGCGCCAAGTTTATACCAAGAGCCGCGTGAAGAGTGATACGCAGCGCATTCTTGATGTGTATCGCCGTTCTGGCCGCTTTGCCGTATTGGTAGAGCCCAAGGTTATCAAGCTGGAGCAGAACCGCGTGGATTTGGTGTTTGAAATCACCGAAGGCGAACGTACCGGCGTGAAGCGCATCAACTTCATCGGCAATAAGGTGTTTGGCGATGATGAGTTACGCGATGCGGTGAACACCCGCGAGACCGAATGGTGGCGTTTCTTCAGTAACTCCGATTTCTATGATCCTGATCGCTTGAACTACGATAAGGAATTGCTGCGCCGGTTCTATTTAAACCATGGTTATGTGGATTTCCGTGTGTTGTCATCGCACGCCGAGCTAACCCCTGACCGAAAAGACTTCCTCATTACCTTCACCATTGAAGAAGGTGAACATTACAAGTTTGGCAAGGTCGATTTAGACACAACGCTCAAACGTATTAATCTTGCCGCTTTGCGTGAAAAAATTGTGACCTTTAAGGGCGATGGGTATAGCGCGGAAAGAGTTGAAAAAAGTGTAGCCCAGTTAACTGCCGCAATTGGTGATTTGCAGTATGGCTTTGCGCAGGTGCAGCCCAAGCTAAACCCCAATAAAGAAAAACGTATTGTCGACATTACCTATGCTGTGAGCGAAGGCCCGCGTGTATTCGTGCAGCGCATCGACATCAGCGGGAATACCCGTACGCTTGACCGTGTTATTCGCCGCCAGATTAAATTATCCGAAGGCGACCCGTTCTTGCTCAACAAGCTGAAAAAATCGGAACAGAACATCCGCGATCTGGGCTTCTTTGAAGATGTGAAGGTCACGCCAAGTGAAGGCGGACAGCCAGACCAATCGGTTATTGCGGTAGAAGTAAAAGAAAAATCAACCGGTGACTTCTCGATTGGTGCGGGGTTCTCGTCCACCGACGGCCCTTTGGGTGACTTCAGTATCAATGAACGTAATTTGCTGGGTAAGGGCCAAAATCTCCGCTTCGGGATACAGGCATCTGCCAGAACGCAACAATATGACATCAGCTTCACCGAGCCATATTTCATGGAAAAGGATTTGGCCGTGGGTGGTGATTTGTTCCGCACCACACGTGATAACCAAAGCGAAAGTTCGTTCAACGAAGAACGCAACGGGTTCAATTTACGTGCGGGCTATCCGTTATCCGATGTGTTGAATGAAAAATGGAATTACGGTTTGACCCAAACCAAGATTACCAATGTACCAACTACGGCATCACGCTTTGTGCGTGAACAGGCAGGCACCAGCATTACCTCATCCATTGGCCATGAGTTGATGTACGACAAACGCAATAGCAAGCTGAACCCATCGGAAGGCTTCTATATCAGGATGAATAATGATCTCGCCGGGCTTGGCGGGGACGTGCAATATCTGCGTACCAAAGTGGGCGGCGCGTATTACACGCCATTGTTTGATAAGTGGACCCTTAATCTGGGTGGTGAAGTCGGCTATATCTTTGGTCTTGGCCAGAATGTGCGCATCAATGACCGTTTCTATCTGGGCGGTGAAAACCTTCGCGGGTTCAAGTTTGCCGGGGTAGGGCCACGCGATTTAACTGGCGGTGTAAATGACAGTCTTGGCGGTAACCGGTTTGCCCGCAGCCGTGTGGAAGTCAGCTTCCCGACGGGTCTGCCAGAAGAATTTGGTGTGCGCGGACGTGTGTTCAACGATGCCGGTATTCTGGATCAGGTTGATGCCAGCCCGTTGCCCGGTGAGAATTTCCGTGCTGATTCCAAGCTTCGGATGAGTGCGGGCATTGGGTTAACATGGCAATCGCCATTCGGTCCTATCGGGGTGGATTTGGCAAAGCCCATTCTTAAAGAAGATTATGACGTGACGGAATTCTTCCGCTTCAGCTTCGGGACACGCTTCTAATGGTACGCTTACTGCTCATCATCATGGCGCTCACGGCTTCGCTGGCACAGGCATCCGAGCCTGCTGGCAAGGAGCCGGCGCAGGCCAAGCCCATCTTGATTGTGAATGTAAAAAGCGTGTTGGATGATTCCAAAGCAGCAATAAGTGCCCAGAAAAAAATCGAGGTGCAGCGCAGCGCATTTCAAGATGAAATATCATCTCAAGAAAAGCATATCCGCGATGCCGAGCAGGAATTATTGCAACAGCGTGGCAAGCTGGATGAAAAGGCCTATGCCGAAAAAGAGACACAACTGCGTCAGAAGTTCCGCGATGTAGAAAAATATGTTCAAGAACGCCGTCAGGCATTGGAAAAAGCGACCAGCCAATCCTTGGGCAAGGTTCATGATGTGATGCTCGAAATTGTTGCCGATATCGCCAAAAAGCGTAACGCCCAAGCCGTGTTGGCCAAGCAGGGCAGCAATGTTGCGGTGTTATGGAGCATTGAAGGCAGCGATATCACCAGTGAAGTCAGTGCCCGTTTAAATGCGCAATTGCCGGATATTGCAGTCAATATTGATGCCCCAGAGGCAAAAAAAGCACCGCCAAAGTAAACAATTTGGCCTGCTGTGTGGCTCTGGCATCTTGATTTCATGAATGAAATAAGGCATTGATATCGCTCTTGTTTGATTGGTAGTGCGACCCATTGCCAGAAGCCACCATCCGGATTTCTCATGACAGACTCAAAGCCCAACGCCCATAAGACGACGATCGATATTCAAGGCATTATGGATCGCATTCCGCATCGCTATCCTATGTTGATGATTGACCGTGTCATTGACGTTGTGATGGGCGAGAGCGCCACAGGTGTTAAAAATGTAACCGTGAATGAGCCATTCTTTCAGGGCCATTTCCCGGGTCACCCGATTATGCCTGGCGTATTGATTGTAGAAGCCATGGCGCAGACATCGGCCGTTTTGGTGGTTGATATGCTGGACGAGGTCGAACCCGGTCGTCACATGGTCTATTTTATGACGATTGATGAGGCGCGTTTCCGCCGCCCTGTATTCCCAGGTGATACGTTGCACATCAAAGTAAAGAAAGAGCGCCAGCGCGGCAATGTATGGAAGTTTAAAGGCGAAGCCTATGTTGGCGCGGATAAAGTTGCCGAGGCAACCTATAGCGCGATGTTGGTGGATACCAAGCGCGACCAGATGTTGGGCCAAGATAAGTAAATTTGAAAACAGGAATTGCCGTGGCCAATACCATTCACCCAACTGCTATTATTGACCCCGCCGCGAGCTTGGCGGATGGCGTAAGCGTTGGGCCATATAGCATTATTGGCCCGCAGGTTAAATTGGGCGCGAATGTAAAACTACATAGCCATGTCGTAATTGATGGTAATACGACCATTGGCGAAGGCAGCGAAATTTTTCCATTCGCATCCGTGGGCACCGCACCGCAGGATAAAAAGTTCAAGGGCGAGCATTCACGCCTTGAAATTGGCAAGCGCAATTCCATACGCGAACATGTGACGATTAACCCAGGCACCGAAGGCGGCGGCTTGCTTACCAAGATAGGCGATGATTGCCTGATTATGATTGGCGCGCACATTGCGCATGATTGCCAGATTGGCAATAACGTGATTTTGGTCAATAACGCAACTTTGGCAGGCCATGTGCATGTGGGCGATCACGCGATAATTGGCGGGAATTCCGCGGTACATCAGTTTGTTCGTATTGGTTCCCACGCCATGATTGGCGGGATGTCTGGCGTTGAAAACGACGTTATCCCTTATGGCACTGTAATGGGTGAACGCGCACGTCTTGCCGGACTAAATCTGGTTGGACTGGAGCGCCGCGGGTTCAAAAAAGAACAAATCAACGAATTGCGCAATGCCTATCGTATGCTGTTTGCGCCAGAAGGCACATTCTCTGAACGCTTGGAAGGCGTGGCAGATAATTATTCTGCATCTGAAGTTGTTAAAGATATTGTCAGCTTCATTCGCAACAAATCCTCGCGGCCGATTTGTCAGCCGCGTAGCGACCAAGCAGCTTAAGTATCATGACAGCGATGCCCATGAAAAACATGTTGGGTATCATTGCAGGTGGCGGTGATGCGCCAAAGCGTCTGATTGCAGCATGCCAGCGTATGAACCGCCCATTTCATGTATTGGCATTGGAAGGCCAAACCGATACCGACATCGGAAATGATGATGTGCCGGTGACATGGTTGCCGCTTGGCGCGGCGGCAGCGGCATTGGCATTGGCCAAAGAAAAGGGCGTTACGGATGTGGTAATGCTTGGCCGTGTGCGCAGACCATCCATTACCGAATTAAAACCTGACTGGTTGATGGTACAAAAGCTGGCCCGTATTGGTTTGAATGCGCTGGGCGATGATGGCTTGCTCAAAGCGATTGCCAAAGAGTTTGAAGCAGAGGGATTTCGCGTGCTTGCCCCGCAGGAAGTTTTTGCTGATTTATTGTTGCCCGAAGGGCAATTGGGTAAACATGCCCCCAATGATGCCGCCAAGGCCGATATTGCACGCGGCATTGAAATTGCAAAGGCGCTTGGCGCGCTGGATGTCGGGCAATCGGTGGTGGTGCAGCAGGGCATTGTATTGGGATTAGAAGCCATAGAAGGCACCGATGCGCTGATTGGCCGTGCGGGCATGCTGAAGCGTGATGGCGTTCCGCCGGTACTGGTGAAGCTTAAAAAACCGCAACAGGATGCACGTTTTGATTTGCCGGCATTGGGTATTACCACATTGCGTGAAGCAGTGGGTGCCGGGCTGTGCGGCATAGCAGCGGAAGCGGGCAGTTCCATTCTGGTAGACCGTGATGAGGTGATTAAATTTGCCGACGCATCCGGACTTTTCATCATTGGATTAAAGCTATGACGGCGATGAACGTGCCATGTTTTTTTCTTGTTGCGTGTGAACCATCGGGCGATTTACTCGGCGCCCGGTTGATGAGTGCGCTACGGAAAATCACCAATGGCAATGTGCGGTTTGAGGGCGTGGGCGGCGAGCGCATGCAGGCTGAAGGCTTGAATACGCTGTTTCAGCAATCCGAACTTGCGTTATTTGGCTTTGTCGAGTTGTTGCCAAAAATCCCGCATGTATTAAAGCGTCTGAATGAAACAGCTGCAGCTGTTAAATACATCAAACCAACGGCTGTCATCACGATAGATGGACCGGATTTTTCGTTTCGTCTGGCCAAAAAACTAAAGGGCGATAATATCCCGCTTATTCACTATGTTGCGCCAACGGTGTGGGCATGGCGCCCGGGCCGCGCCAAGAAAATTGCCAAACTATATAACCATTTGTTGGCGATATTACCATTCGAGCCGCCTTATTTTGAAAAAGAAGGCTTGGCATGCACCTTTGTGGGGCACAGCGTGATGGAGCAGGGCGCGGATAAGGGTGATGCCGCGCGTTTTTATAGCGAGCAAAAAATTCCCGAGGGAACAAAAATCATCACAGTGCTTCCCGGAAGCCGTCGCAGTGAAGTTAAACGGCTTGCTCCCGTATTTGCCGAAACATTAAAGCAGCTGCAACCCATGACAGAAGGGTTCAGGGTTGTGGTGCCTACCATTCCGCAAATTCACGATTTTTTGATGCCGTATCTCAAAGATTGGCCAATTAAGCCAGTGGTGTTATTGGGCGACCAGCGAAAATACGATGTGTTTGCAGCAAGCCATGTGGCATTAGCGGCATCTGGTACGGTGGCATTGGAATTGGCGTTGGCGGGAACGCCTCACATTATCGCTTATAAGCTGAATCCAATTACGGTATTGCTCTATCGGTGGATGATTAAGGTGAAGTTTGCAAACCTTACCAATCTATTGCTCAATAAAGCGATTGTGCCGGAATACCTTCAGCATTTCTGCACAGCCGAGAATATGTCAAAAGCTCTGTTTGAATTATGGAGTGATGAAAATGCCCGTAATACACAGCGCAAAGCATTTGATCAGGTGCGCAAAATGCTGCTGAACCACGATATGGCGCCATCAGAAAAAGCTGCACGGGTTGTATGCGAGGTTGCCAATGTCAAGCTCCCGTAGATTGACAATTGTACAGGTTATTCCCAGTCTGGAAGCAGGCGGGGCGGAGCGTGCCGCGGTTGATGTGTCTGCTGCAATTGTTGGCGCAGGACACCGCGCGATTGTGGTTAGTGAGGGCGGCTATCATGAGGCGGAATTGCGTGCAAAACGCGCTGAATTTGTCAAACGCAACGTGGCCAGTAAAAATCCGGTAGACATTATTATCAACGCATTCTGGCTTGCATCTTTGATACATCGCGAAAAGGTGCATGTCATTCATGCCCGTAGCCGCGCGCCGGCATGGAGTGCGTATATCGCATCCAGCCTGACCGGTATCCCATTTGTCACGACATTCCACGCGGCTTATAAAGGTACCGGATTTTTCAAGAAAATGTATAACAGCGTCATGGCAAAGTCAGATCGTATTATTGCCATATCCGAATTTATCGGACATCACATTAAACGTAATTATGATGTCAGCCCGTCACGCATCAAGGTTATTCCGCGTGGCATCGATATGAGTGTGTATGATGCCGATGCAATTTCAGACGAGCGCAAACAAAAACTCAAAACCCTTTGGAACAATACAACTCATGCACCGGTCATTATCATGCCCGGGCGTTTGTCGCCGATTAAGGGACATGAACTGGTAATCGAGGCGTTAGCAGCCATTAAAGATAAGTCATTTATCTGTGTGTTTATCGGGCCGGATCAGGGTCGCAGCAAATACAGTCAGGAGCTGCGCAAACAGGTCGATGATTATGGCTTGGCCGATAAAGTCAGATGGATGGACGGCGGTGATGTGCCTGCGGCCTATGCGCTTGCGCAGTTGGTGTTGTGCCCAAGCCAGGTTGCTGAAGGATTTGGCCGAGTGCCCGTAGAAGCGCAGGCAATGGGCGTGCCCGTGATTGCCACCGCATTGGGCGCAACCAGTGAAACCGTACTGGATGGTGAAACCGGTTGGCTTGTACCACTGGGTAGTGCCGCTGATATCACCCGCGCGATTATTAAATGCCTGAACATGTCACTTGAAGAACGGATTATCATGTCGCAGCGTGCCAAGAGCTTTGTGCGCAGCAAGTTTGAATTGAAGCAAATGTGTGATGCGACCCTAAACGTCTATGACGAGGTTGTAGGCCAGTGAACCATTTTAAGAACATTCTGGTTATCCGTCTTGGCGCACTGGGCGATATGCTGTTGTGCATGAAGCCGTTTCAGGATATTCGCGCCGCGCATAAAGACGCCAACATCACCTTGCTGACCATGCCGGCTTTTGCGGGTTTGGCCCGGCAAATGCCATGGTTTGACGAGATTATTGAAGATACACGCCCTGATTGGTGGCAATGGGGTGGTTGGAAAAAGCTGTATAATGCCATTACAGCCGAACCATTTGATTGTGTGATTGATTTGCAGAACAAGCCGCGCACGCGGTTTTACCAGCGCATCTTTTTCAAACGCGGCACGGCGTGGTCGAGCAGCACCGGGAATTCCACATTTCCAAAAACGGTATTCCCTCATAAAATGCATCGTCAGGAAGAATTATTGGTTCAATTGCGCCAGATGGGCATTGGCGATAGTGGGCCGTTGGATGTCAGCTGGCTTTCTGCGCCCATTGGCAATCTGAACTTACCGGCGCGCTATATTGTATTTGTGCCGGGATGCTCACCACACTTGTTGCACAAACGCTGGCCTCCATTGGCCTATGCACAGCTTGCCAAGCATTGCGCTGAAATGGGATGCGGTGTGGTGGTGGTGGGAACCAAGGCAGATGCGGAATCTATCGCCGCGATTAAGGCTAATGCAGAGTTTATTATTGATGTATCGGGCAAGACCAGCTTTGCCCAGCTGGCTAATCTGTATCATAGCGCAGTTGCGGTAGTGGGTAACGATACCGGCCCGACATTTTTAGCCGCGATGGTGGGCGTGCCGACGCTAACCCTCATGTCGCATCATACCGACCCGGTGCGTTCCGGCCCTGTGGGACCAAAATGCGGATGGCTCAAGGAAGATATAATCGCGGATATCAGCGTGGAAGCCGTTGAGAAAAAATTAGCCGAGCTAATTCAGTAAACGCTATTTGATAAGAAATAGTGTCGCCAAGCCTAAGAATGCCAGATAGCCGCATACATCCGTCACGGTTGTCACAAGCGCGCTGGATGAAATGGCAGGGTCAATTTTAAACTTGTTCAGAACAAGCGGAATAAACGCGCCCGCAAGGCCAGCTGCAACCATATTGATGATCATGGCAAGGGCAATAACCAATGCAATAATCCAGTTATGGTACCATAGCCCTGCGCAGATACTAATGATGCCGGCAAATAATAATCCGTTGAATGCACCCACGGATGCCTCTTTAGCAAGGAAGCCAAGCGCATTCACGCTGGTTAATTCGCGTAGCGCAAGCCCGCGCACCGCAACCGCCAGCGTTTGCGTGCCTGCATTACCGCCTTGGGATGCCACGATAGGCATAAGTACCGCAAGCGCCACGATGGATTGCAGCGTGCCTTCGAAGAATGAAATGACCCACGAGGCGAGAATGGCGGTAAGTAGGTTTACAAACAGCCATGTAAAGCGTGACCGTGTGGTGGTCACGATGTCACGATAAAAGTCGGGCTCGCTCACACCGCTTAAGTGAACCAGTTCTTCGGTTGCGCGTTCTTCAATGATGTCGATGACGTCATCGATGGTAATCATACCCACAAGACGGTGCTGTTCATCTTCTACCGGCGCGGAAACAAGGCCGTAACGTTGGAATAAATAGGCGACTTCCTTTTGGTCCATGGTGACAGCCATGCGTTGGCTTTGTTCATCCATGATTTCTTTGATGGGCGTTACCGATTTGGCTGTCAACAGCCGATGCAACGGCACAGAGCCCAGTGTGTGACCTTCGCTATCCACCACGAAGACGTCGTAAAATGCCTCAGGCAATTCGCTGCGGCTGCGGATATAATCGACGCATTGCTGGCTGTTCCAATCATCAGGCACGGCCAATAATTCGCGTTGCATCAAACGGCCTGCGCTATCCTCGGGGTAGGACAGGGCGGTGCGCAATGCATCGCGGTCTTCGGCGGGTAGTGCGGATAGAACTTCGCGCTGTGTTTGACGGTCAAGGTTTTCAATCACCTCCACCGCGTCATCGGTTTCAAGATTGGTGATGGCTTCGGCCAATTGACCGGGGGCCATTTGTTCCACGACGTCTTCGCGCACTGTTTCATCGAGTAGCGGAAGAACGTCAGGATTGAGTTTTGTTTTAGTTAAATCGAATAATAATTCGCGTTGCTCGGCAGAACAAAAATGCACAAGGTCTGCAAAGTCTTCTGCGCCCAAAGGGTCAAGTAGCGCCAATAATAATTCGGCATTTTTTGCGTCGAGCGCATCAAACACGCGCAACAAAAACTCATCTGTTAAGACAGAATGAGTGTTGCCTGTTTTATCATGCTGGTTGTTGGGGTCAGCCATGTCACCAAGACTCTTATCAAATGCGCAAATCCTTAGTGCGTTTTATGCTGCAAGAACTGATTTCACAAGAAAATAATCAATCAAATCGGGCTTTTCTGTGCCATGCTGACCTCATTCCCACGCTGGTTGCAGCCTTGCGTAACAGGCATTGCCAGCGTTATAGTCAGTGCCTGTTTATAAAGGATATCCGGTATGATTTTGGTAACAGGCGGCGCGGGGTTTATTGGCGCAAATTTTGTCCTCGATTGGTTGAAGACCAGCGATGAAGGCGTGGTCAATCTTGATAAGCTGACCTATGCGGGCAATGCCGAAACCTTGGCATCGCTGCAGGGGGATAAGCGCCACCAATTGGTTGTGGGGGATATTGGCGATACGGCGTTGGTTAGCAAATTGCTGGCCCAACATAAGCCGCGTGCCATTATTCACTTTGCAGCTGAATCGCATGTTGACCGCTCCATCCATGGGCCGGAAGCCTTTATCCAGACGAATGTCATGGGCACATTCCGCCTGCTGGATGCCACGCTGGCCTATTGGAAAACCCTGCCGGAGGCGGCCAAGGCGGCTTTTCGCTTTGTTCATATTTCAACGGATGAGGTCTATGGCTCGTTAGGCCCACATGATGCCCCTTTTACCGAAACCCACCCCCACCAACCCAATAGCCCATATTCGGCCAGCAAGGCGGGGGCGGACCATTTGGTGCGAGCCTATCACCATACCTATGGCTTGCCGGTATTGACCACCAATTGCTCCAACAATTATGGCCCTTACCATTTCCCTGAAAAACTTATCCCGCTGATGATTGTGAATGCCTTGGCAGGGAAGCCTTTGCCGGTTTATGGCGATGGTCTGCAAATTCGTGACTGGTTGTATGTCACTGATCACTGCGCGGCTATACGCCGTGTGCTTGAAGCAGGACGGGTAGGCGAAGTTTATAATGTGGGCGGCAATAATGAATGCGCCAATATCGATATTGTAAAAAAGATCTGTAGTTTGCTTGATGCGCAGCGCCCACGCAAAGACGGCAAAAGCTATGCGGAACTGATTACCCACGTAACTGATCGCCCTGGCCATGACCGCCGCTATGCCATTAATGCCGCCAAGATTGAGCGTGAATTAGGATGGAAGCCCGCCGAAACATTTGAAACGGGGCTGCGTAAAACGGTGGAATGGGTTCTGGCTAACCCCACATGGATTGCCAATGTGCAATCTGGTTCTTACCGAGAATGGATAAAGAAGCATTACGCATGAAGGTTTTATTATTCGGCAAAAACGGCCAGTTGGGGAGTGAGCTGCAATGCGCATTGACCCCGCATGTCGACTTAACCGCGTTGAATAGAGCCAGTACCGATTATTGCGGGGATTTGTCCAATCTGGATGGCATTGCCCGTAGCATTGCCGCTGTTAAACCGGATGTGATTATCAATGCCGCGGCCTATACGGCAGTTGATAAGGCCGAAAGCGAACCTGAATTAGCATCGTTGATAAATGCCAAAGCGCCGGAAGTGATGGCCCTTGAAGCCAAACGGTTTGGTGCACGGCTTATCCATTATTCAACCGATTATGTATTTGATGGCGCAGGTAGCGCGCCATACAAAGAAACCGATGCCGCGCATCCCATCAACGTCTATGGCATGAGCAAGAAAGCAGGGGAGGATGCAATTTTATCCTCTGGCTGCGAGCATATTATTTTGCGAACATCATGGGTGTATGGCGCGGCAGGCCGTAATTTTGTGAAAACCATTATTGAACTTGCCGGCTCGCGCGAGACATTGAATGTGGTCGATGACCAGATGGGCGCGCCAACGGGCGCGGCATTACTGGCGGATTGTACCAAGCAGATCCTTATCGATAAATCATGGGCGAGTGGTCTTTACCACCTCACCGCATCGGGTCAGGCATCATGGTATGAATTTGCATTATTGATTGTGGATACTGCGCGTAGCTTTGGCGCGGCGCTGAAGCTGCATCCGGCCGCTATACGGCCCATTCCGAGTAAGGATTACCCGACGCCAGCCAAGCGGCCACTTAATTCACGCCTTGATACCAGCAAGTTTCAAGAAACATTTGGCATTCGATTGCCGCAATGGCAAAACGGTGTAATCGCAATGCTTAAACAATATTATGAGAAGCAACTATGACCCAGCGTAAAGGCATAATCTTGGCAGGTGGTTCGGGCACACGGCTTTATCCGGTGACTAAGGTTGTCTCCAAACAACTTTTGCCTGTTTATGACAAGCCGATGATTTATTATCCGCTCACCACGCTAATGCAGGCGGGTATTCGTGATATTTTGATTATTTCCACTCCGCAGGACTTGCCGCGCTTTGAACAATTATTAGGTAATGGCCGCGAGTGGGGTATTAACCTCAGCTATGCGGTGCAACCAAGCCCCGATGGTCTGGCGCAAGCCTTCATCATCGGTAAGTCCTTTATCGGCAACAGTCCGTCGGCCTTGGTATTGGGCGATAATATTTTTTACGGTAATGATTTGTCTGATAAGTTGAATGCCGCCAATGCCAACCAAAATGGCGCAACCATTTTTGCCTATCACGTAAATGAACCGCAGCGTTATGGCGTGCTGGGTTTTGATGCCAATGGCAAACCCAATTCATTGGAAGAAAAGCCCGCCAAGCCAAAAAGCAATTACGCGGTGACGGGGCTTTATTTCTATGACAATCAGGTGATTGATATTGCGGCCAGTCTTAAGCCATCGGCCAGAGGTGAATTGGAAATATCCGATGTTAATCGTATTTATATGGAACGCGGGCAATTGACTGTTCAAACCATGGGGCGAGGTTATGCATGGCTAGATACCGGCACGCATGAAAGCCTGATTGAAGCCAGTAATTTTATTGAAACCATCGAACATCGCCAAGGCTTGAAGGTGGCGTGCCCGGAAGAAACTGCCTTTGCGCAGGGCTATATCAATGCCGCGCAGCTGGAAAAACTGGCACAGCCACTTGCCAAAAGCGCCTATGGGCAATATCTGCTCAATCTTTTGAAAGAACGCAAATAAGCCATGCAGGTAATTAAGACAGCTATTCCCGATGTGCTCATCATCAAGCCAAAAGTGCATGGTGATCCGCGTGGTTTTTTCTTTGAAAGTTTTAATGCGCGTGATTTTCATGCAGCGTGCGGACTATCCCCCGTTTTTGTGCAGGACAATCATAGCCGCTCATCAAAAGGCATTTTGCGTGGCATGCATTACCAATTGAAGAAGCCGCAAGGCAAATTGGTACGTGTGGTGTGCGGCGCGGTGTATGATGTGGTCGTGGATATGCGTAAATCATCCCCCACCTTTGGTCAGCATGTGGGTACGGAATTGACCGAGGATAATCACACACAAATCTGGGTGCCGCCCGGCTTTGCCCATGGCTTTTTAACGCTGAGTGATTCGACTGATTTCCTCTATAAAACGACGGATTATTACGCGCCGGAAGATGAGCATTGTGTGGCATGGAATGACCCGCAATTGAACATCCGCTGGCCATTATCGGGTGAGCCCAAGGTATCGCCGCGCGATGCAGCGGGCGTTTCATTTGCCAGTGCGCCTGCTTTTGAATAAGGTATTTATTCCTTTTTCAAATTGAAAGTCATCCATCATGGCCAAGAAGAAAGTCGCACTTATTACAGGTATTACCGGACAAGACGGTGCATACCTTGCGGAATTTCTTTTACAAAAAGATTATGAGGTCCACGGTATCAAACGCCCCGTGTCGCTGTTTAATACCGACCGTATTGACCATTTATATCAAGACCCATTACTGCCAGGCGCCCAACTGTTTTTGCATTACGGTGATATGACGGAGTCCATGAGCCTGATGCGTATTGTGCAAATGGTGCAGCCGGATGAAATTTATAATCTTGCCGCACAGTCTCATGTGGCTGTGTCATTTGAAGAACCGGAATATACAGCTAACGCCGATGCATTGGGACCATTGCGGTTATTAGAGGCCATTCGCACCATGGGACTGACCGATAAAACACGTTTTTATCAGGCATCAACTTCCGAATTATTCGGCAAGGTGCACGAAACGCCGCAAAAGGAAACCACGCCGTTTCATCCGCGTTCCCCCTATGGTGTGGCAAAGCTTTATGCGCATTGGATAACCGTAAATTACCGCGAAGCCTATGGCATGTATGCCTGCAATGGCATTTTGTTCAATCATGAATCCCCCACACGCGGTGAAACATTTGTGACGCGCAAAATTACCCGCGCCTTGGCGCGTATCAAGCTGGGTCTGCAATCCTGCCTGTTCCTTGGCAACCTTGATGCCAAGCGCGATTGGGGGCATGCCAAGGATTATGTGCGCATGCAATGGATGATTTTGCAGCAGGACAAACCCGATGATTATGTAGTGGCCACCGGCGAACAGCACAGCGTGCGCGAATTTATTGAAGCAACCGCCAGGGTATTGGATATGAGTATCCGTTGGGAAGGCAAAGGCGCGGACGAAAAAGGCTATGATGAAAAAGGCCGCTGCGTGGTGGCCATATCCAACCGTTATTTCCGTCCTGCTGAAGTTGACTCCCTGATTGGCGATGCAAGCAAGGCCAAACAAAAACTCGGTTGGCAGCCGCAGATTTCATTCCAGGAACTGGTCAAGGAAATGGCGCTGGCGGATTTGGAGCTTGCCAAACGCGATGCGCTGGTCAGTGATCATGAAGTAAAACAAAAAGCCAAACGCATGTTTGGCGGATGGTTTACGCAAGGTTCGACGGATGGTTCATCTGGCGGTTCTTCCAAATAACGCCAATAAAAAAGCCCTTTGCACGCGGCAGGATTAGTACCATTAGTGCCACTGCCATGGCGATGCATACGCTCATCGCTATCCATTGTGGCCAATCGTTGCTGGGTCCATAACTGAAGATGAGGGGCAACATGATGTGTCCTACTATTAAAATAGTCAGCCATGGCGGTCCATCATCGGCGCGGATATCGCCCAACTGTTCCTGACATACCGCACATCGTGCAACCGGCTTGATGAAGGTTGCCAACAATTTTCCTTCACCGCATTTGGGGCAACGGTTGCAAATGCCGCGCGTGATGGCGGTAAGCATATTGACGGGTTTAGGTTCCACTTGGTGTTTCCGAATGCTGTTTGGTTTGGTGTGCCAGTACAATAAAGGCCACCATGGTCATGGCAAATAATGCAAATAGGCTATCATCCCAGAAGCTGTAGGCAACCGAGCTGATGCATAGTGATGCCGCCCATGCGCCCAATGCAAAAGGAATGATGGGCGATGAAAAACGAGATGCTTTTTGCAGTAACGCAATGGCGGCGCTTGCGCCAAGTATCAACCCCGTAATGCCTAACTCCACCCATAGCTGAATAATGGCGTTATGCGGGTGGCTGGCTGCTGCACGAACATATTCATAGGTCATGCCGTGCGGTTGCGCATAGGATAATAAATGGCTGCTGCCAAGGCCCCAGCCAAACCATGGCCGTTCAAAGATGCGGTAGGACATGTAGTCCCATATTTCAAACCGATGATGCCAAGATGGCGGCAGGGCATCTATCCATTGCGGGTGCTGGGTGAAGGCGGCGGTGACGATAAACGGCATTGCAAGCAGTAATATAAACAATCCCGTTAAACTGCGGCGGGTAAGATTGGGCAAAATATGCGCAAGGATTGTTACCGTGCCACCAAGCATAAAGGCGAGGCGCGTGGCACGGGATTCCGTTAGCATCACGGGAATAAGCATGATGGCGGCAAATGCAATCGCCTTCCATCGTTTGCCTTTAATCCATAAATATCCCATCAACGGAAATGCAAACACCGCAAGGTAGGATGCCCCGCGATTATATTCGGTGATGCTGGCTAATTCGCCTTTTATGCCATGTAATAAAGGAAAACCGGATATGAATTCCCCACCATAGGCCAGCGCGCCAATGGCTGCTGCACCCGTAACGGTTGGAAAAAAATATGGCGTATCAATATGCGCAACCACACGCGGGCTGAATAACAGTGCCAGCGGCAGCATTATAGTGGCCATTTGTAGTAGCATATGCCATGCCACGTCTTGCGTGCGAGCTTGTGTGTTCAGTAAGGCCAAAATACACAGAACGGTTAATACGCTGACGATAATGTTTTTATGCAGCGGCGCATGACCACGCTCACACGCCCAGATGCCAAGGAATAAAATCAACCCGCCGCCAATACCAAGGCTGGCCCAGATGCCACCGATGAACGCGCCAACCGTGACGGCCACACAGTAAATCAGCACGGCAAGGTTTGAAAAAAGGCGGGCAGGGTTATTCATGCGACGCTTTTGCCTGAATAATTATTGGCACGAAAGCGTTGCAGCAGATGTTCGTAATGAGCTAGCCAGCGCTGCGTAATCGCTTCCTTGGTAAAACTTTGCATATATTCGGCATAGCCACGCGCGACCATCTTTTCCTGCAATGTTTTATCATCCAGTGTTTTGCGAATAGCCTTGCCCAACGCCGCGACATCATTAATGGGAACCAGCATGCCGTTTTCTTCATTGATGATATGGGCGGCGGGGCCTGCACTGTTGCATGCAACAAAGGGCACTTTGGCTTGCCATGCTTCCAATATCACGGTACCAAATGGTTCATAATTTGATGGCATTGCGCAGATATCTGCGGCTTTGAGTAATGCGCCACGATCGGTACGCCAACCAAGGAAACGCACGCGGTCTTGCAGGCCCAGCTTAACGGATAGGGCGCGTAATTCCTGCTCCATTGGGCCGTCACCGGCCATCCAGATATAGCAATCTTTGAAATCTTTGACGGCTTGCATCAAAATATCGAGACCTTTTTTTGGATGTAGCCGCGATAAGGTAAGAATAACCTTTGCATCCTTAGGCGTATCTAATGTCGCGCGGTCAATCGCAGGCGCATCAATAATGGATGGGAAGGTGGGGATGTAGGTGGCGCGCTCTGGCGCAACGCCTTCTTTAATCGTATGCGCAATAATATCTTTGGTCACGCCTACATAATCGCTGCAATGTGCGTAGTGCTTGATGACTTCGTAATTTCCAAACCAGCCAATGAGTGGGCCGGTTTTAGCGGCAGATGCCGGAACAAGGCTTGCTGCGCGGCGCATCCAGCAATGGATGATGTCGGGCTTCTCCTGTGCAATCACTTGTTTCATTTTGTGGCGTTGCCAGAAGCGGAATGGGCTGTGGAGCACTTCTGGCGCCATGCGGATACCGGCTTGTTTCAATTCCTGAAAACGCGGCGCGGTTGCGCGCATGACCACGCATTGATCGATGCCTTTTTCGTGCAGGGCCAACATAACGTCGGTCGAATAAACCTCCGCCCCGCCATTGCCATTGCCTGCCATAATATGAAGTATGCGCATTTATTACCCATCCGCGATATCTGCGGCGAGATTGGCATAGCGCACCTTCAAGCTCTAGGATTTTTTGCGCGCAGGGCAGTTCATGTTATGGAACGGAGCATGAACACACTTCTGCATCTGGTATTCAGCCGTTTTGGATGCCCGCTGCCTTTACGCGTTGCTGGATATTGCCAATAAACCAGTCGCGTAATTTGGGTTCGCTTGGCACGTCATAGACGACATGGCGGCCTTTATCATCACGGATATCTTCAGCCAGAATGCCAGAGACGATTTGCATGTGTTCACTGTTGGCAGGGTTAAAGGCAACTTTGGCATCAATGAAGCCCTGCGCGATGATTGAAATGGCGCCGGTTAAGTGCGATGTGCAATTGCCCTCGCTTTTAACGCTGCAGGTTCCGCAGCCGGTAGCAACATCAGCTTTTTTTCCAAATCCGAACATAAAAAATAATCCTTTTAAATTAGTGGGGTGAGCAAATGGGTTCGCGTGTCATTTCCTGCTCTGGATTGGAAATGGTGCGGGTGAGGTTTTCAAATCGCTTATGTGCGTCTGGCGCATGAAGGGCGGGGCCTGCGCAGTTATTGCAGTCACCTGTACACGCATCGGTGTTTTTACTTTGGCACATATCAAACTCCTATTTCGGGGTGGGTTGTGGGGCGGTTTTATTCAAATTGGCAAAACGGCTACTGACCTTGGCGGTGTCGGCCGTTACGCGCGCAGCGCCGCAGCTGGCGCAATTGCCGCCAGCACAGCCTGCGCATTTTCCGGCATTGATACCGAACATTTTCTTTGCCTTATCAATCATGGCTTCTGGCACATGGCGTAAGATGGGAATGGTGTTGGTTTTAAGACCAAATAAGGTGGATGTTTTCACGCCGCAATTGGCGCAGTCCCTGGTGGTGCATGCTTCGCATGCGGATTTGGCATTGGCTTTGAAGGCGCTTTTTTTATCGTCTTTTTCGGGTTCGGTTTTGCCCAGCAGACTTTTTATGCCGTCTATCTTTGTTGGCTCATCACTGCGCAGTGTTTCCTGTTTGCCTATTGGTCTTTGCGGGGCAGTCGCGGTGGACGATACATCATTCATGCGCGGCTGTGTCTGCGATGCGGCAGTTGACGTTTGGGCTTGTTGTGTAGCTGGTTGAGCAACAGATACGGCGGCAGTTGGTTGTATAGCGGCGGGCTGTGCCATGGTTGGCTGTACTGTGGCGGGCTGTATAACAATCGGCTGTACGGTAGAAGGTTGTGCGATAGGGCTGGTTGTTACTGCTGGCGTAGATATTGCTGGTTGAATGACGGTTTGCTGTACCGCCAGTGGCAAGGATGCTTGTGGCAAAATTGTTTGTGGCAGAGTTACTTGTGGCGGAGTTGCTATTTGCGTTGCATGCAAGGGCGCGGCATTGCCAACTGAAGCAGGTAATGCTGCATCAGCTTTTGTAACATGGATATTTGCTGCAATGTGTGTCGGGGTGGAAGTGGATGTATCCGCTGCTACGGTGCGGGCTAAAGTGCTTAATACCTGTTGTCCGGCCTTGCTTTCAATAACCGTAAAAGTGCTACGTGCTGTTGGTGCGGTGCGTTGAAGTTGCGGGTTGTGTGCAACAACATGCAATGCAGGCTGTGTATTAATCACAGGAGCAATAGTAATAGGTGCGCGGGTTTGAACCTGTTGAACAATGCTTTGTGGAATAGTGGGTGAGGTTGGTTTTGAAACAGCCGCCGCCACAACGCGTGTTGCAATTGGTTGAGTGGAGATTTGCGTGTGAATGCGTTCGGCTAGAACGGGCGTGGCGAGTACTGAAAAACGCGCAGATGGGATAGAGGGCGCAGTCCGCACGGCTTCTAATGAACGGGGTTGTGCAGTGATGGGGGTGGTTGCCCGTAATATCGGTTGTATCGCTGCTTTTACCGCAGCTTGCTGTGCTGCTTGTGCCCCAGGGCGCACAAGCGTCTGCGCAGGTTGCGGAATGGTAGGCTGTACTGATAATGGCGCAGCTGTTTTTGGCGTTACAACCGCAGAAGTGCTTGCTGCATTTCTTGCCGTGACTGTAGCAAGCGGTGTTGCCGATGCTTT
The DNA here is from genome assembly GCA_041917755.1 of Alphaproteobacteria bacterium. Lineage (GTDB taxonomy): Bacteria > Pseudomonadota > Alphaproteobacteria > UBA9219 > RGZA01 > RGZA01. The sequence continues at coordinate 129,498 of JAYRWY010000006.1, read as the reverse complement.
CACATCAGCGCGCATGGCCGCAACAGGCATGGCGATATTCTTCAATAGTACATCAACTTGCTGCTGTACCATATTCTTGATGGCAAGATGGTTCGGTGCGCTGGGTTGTAGTTTTGCTAGTGCAGTTTGAATAGCCTGAATAGCTGCCGTTTTTTGGTCGGCCGTTGGCATCGCCGTTTTATTTTGTAATCCGGCTTCAATATTTTTTGAAAGTGCTTCGACTTGTTTGAATACGCTTTGCAGGCCTTTCACGAAGGCGCTGCTTGCACGCAGCATGCCTTGCACAACGCCAATGGAATTAGCACGATCCGTTGTTTCCAATTGGCGCATTACCACCTTTTCGAGGTATTCCATGCGCCCCAATTCGCGTAATAACCGCTTATTTTGGCCTTCTTCCTCATCTTTATAGAACGTATAGGCGGCGGTGATATGCGCTTGCGATTTTTTAAACTGCAATACGGCATCGGTGGTTCCGGCTACTTCACCATAGGATACTTCCAGATAAATGCGTTGGCCGGATTGCCGATGGGCTTCGGCATTTAATGCAATCGCGTCTATGTCCTCATCGCTTAATTCATCGATGATGGTTGCAAGTTTACGCCGTGCCTCCAGCGCCACATTTTCCGGACGACCATCCGCCGTAAAGCGGGGAGGGAGGAGGTCTTCTTCCTGTGGTAGTGATAATGCAGAACGTGATAAAGCCGGGACGGCCATGACAAAGCTCCATCATCAGCAAAACATTGCCGAGTGATAATGTTGGGGTTGCTTGCTGTCTGGCTGGCCTTATGCAAAGGCGGGCTGGATGGCGATAATCCGACCTATTTGGTCAGGATAAGTTTGTTATTGGCCGTGATGCGCAATTTATACTCATGCCCTTCATGCTCGATTACCAGTTCACGCAGTTTGTTAAACAACGCTTTGCTGGTTATGCGGTGATGGGTCGGGGTAGTTTGCATGGCTGCATCGGCCTTTGGGTTTTCAGTATTCTGCACTTGGTTTCAATGATTGTTCAATTGCGAATGATTATTACTATTAAATTAGGTAATGTCAATATCATTGATAATAAAGAACTTTAAAAGAAAGAGGGATATGGTATATTAGAACGTATCATGAACAAAGAATCGCCTCCTTCCTCGCAAATCGCATGGCTGTTGCTGGATCTCAATTCCTTTTTTGCCTCGTGTGAACAGCAGGAACAGCCGCATCTGCGTGGCAAACCAATTGCCATTGTGCCGATGCTGAATGACAGCACCTGCGCGATTGCGGCGAGTAAGGAAGCCAAAAAATTCGGCATTAAAACCGGCACGGGCATACGCGAAGCCAAACAACGTTGCCCTGATTTGGTGTTGGTGAAAGCGCGGCATAAAATTTATATCGAATATCATCACCGGATTATTGCGGCGGTTGAATCCTGTATTCCGGTGACCAAAGTATTATCAGTTGATGAAATGGCATGCCGGTTGGAACGCCACGAGCGCGATGTAGACACAGGCCGCGCCCTTGCCCACAAAATCAAACGCACGATTTATCAGCAAGTGGGTGAGTGTCTCACCTGTTCAGTGGGGCTTGCGCCGAATATGTTTTTAGCAAAGCTTGCCACCGATATGCAAAAGCCCGATGGGCTTGTGGTCATCACCAAGAAGGATTTGCCGCATAAGCTGCATGGCCTGAAATTGATGGAAATATGCGGCATTGGGCGGCGGATGGAAGCGCGTTTGAACCGCGCGGGTATTTGGAGCGTGAAGGATTTAATGGCCGCGCCGCGTGCGCAACTGCGGGCCATTTGGGGCGGGATACAGGGCGCATTATTCTATGAAATGCTGCATGGCGCGGATTTGCAATATGCCTCTGGTTCCTCGCATACCAAGAGCATGAGCCACCAGCATGTGTTGGAGCCGCGCCTTCGCACCATTGCAGGGGCAGCAGATTTCTCGCATCACCTGCTGGCCAAAGCCGCCGAACGGCTTCGACGTAATGAGTATTATTGCAGTCATCTATCTTTGCAGCTTGCGTTTGTAAGCGAGAATAAGGATGAGGAAAGAAATAACTGGGGTAATTGGGCGGGGTGGGGAAGCGAGACGAGCTTTCCCGAAACGCAGGATACCGATTATTTATTGGCACGATTGAACGAGCTGTGGCTGGAGGTGGAGCATCCGCGCTTTAAACGCCTGAAGCCCATTAAAGTGGGCGTGGTGCTGCACGGTCTTGTTCCCATTACCCAGCATCAGCCGGATTTATTCGCGCCGCCCCCCCGCGTGATTGGCCGCACACAAACACCCGCATCATCGATTAATCATGTAGTAGATAGCATCAATGCCAAATATGGCCGTAATACCATTGGTTTTGGCATGCGCGGCAGTGAAGCCAAACAATTCACCGGCCATGCCGCGTTTCAACGCGTGCCTGATATCTGGGAGTTTTAACGAATATGGTTAATTCAGATTTGTAAGTATCGAAAGTAATGTTGCCCGAAAATGTAGGGTGTTTTTTTATATACTGTGGGCGCCAGATTTTTAAAGGAACACACATGCCCATCAAACATTTGACTGCGTCTGCATTTGCATTGGCTAAGCGTTTAACCGTTAAGGCGGGCGATAAGCTGGCCAGAGGCTTGGCACAGCCAAGCGTGCTGCGCATGATGCAGGACGTGTACGATGATTTGCAAAAAATCCCGTTTCCGTCTGTTGAAGCACTCATAGCACATAATGAAGAAGGCAACGCCAAGCTACGCGAGATGGGTTCACCAGATCTTGCGATTGATACAAAAGCATGGATAGAACGTGGCGTATACGGACTTGCGCATGCAAAATCTTCTGCAGCTAGCGCTGTTTCCACGGTTGTCAGCATTCATTTGAGACAGATATCCGAACACCCATTCGTCGATAATACCCGCATGTATTATGTGCTTGATGAAAAGGGTAATAAGGTTGGATTGAGCGATCTAAAAGCACTGGCGAAGCAAAAAGAAGTTGAAAGTCACCTTGCCTATGTTCGTGACATGCTCATTCATATGGACAAGCTGACCCGTGTGCAAATGCGCGCCATTCATAACCCAAGGCCAAGCGAAACATTTGAATTCGGCGAAACCAACTATCAATATGGTATCCGCATGATGGTCAATACCATCGTTCCATACCTGATGAACCACAACGAAGGATTTGCACGTGATGCGTTCATTCAGCGTTTGGGCGTAAAGGGGCTGGTATCCAATATCGTGATTGATACAGTGTTCAATGACATTGAAGCGGATATCAATAACCGCCAGGCAACACGTGGCCAGGTGTTGCGCGCACCGCGTGATCGCACATTTAAGGCGGGGTATCAGTAACGCCTGCTGTCGTTAAGCTGCTATTAGGCCATCGTTTACAAGTTTTTGCATAACACCTGAGAGCTGCGCGGTTATATCGGCACTACCTGTATCCAACACATGGGATTTTACCGCTTCCATAATCTGCGCATGGTCGTGATAGCCATCCATATGACACAGGGCCACGCGTTCCATCATGTTCAGCGGGCGGACTTCCATCCGCTGCGTCATCGCCCATTCCTGCATCGATGCCTGATAGCGCGCGAGCGGGAAGGCCACAGGACGCGCGGATAGGGTGGTGCAATGCTGCATCGGTTCCTGCAACAGGGTGAAGCCACCCGCAAACACCAGCAGCAATAATTTTTCCATGAACGCTTGCTGCCCCGCGGTTGGCAATGCGTCAATAAACGGCGCAAGCGGCATGGATTGCCCGCCTTTTTTATCGAGCTGTTCAATGAGCCGCGCAACATCCACATCGCTGGCATTCATCGCCAGCTTACCCGGCACGCGGTAGGTTTTGCTGCCGTCCGGCGCAGTATCTACAATGAAATGGGATAGCGCATGCATGGAACGCAGGATAGCCGGCGGAATATCCGTGCGCAGCGGCGCATCCTTGCGGCACACCAACGCACTGCGGAAACGGCGGGAGAGAATAAAATCCATATATTGTTCTTGGCGCACGCGGTCTTGCGTGGTGGCCAGTATGGGCAGGATTTCTTGCGGCGGGTTGACCTTGCCCTGTGTCGTCAAATCCGTATCGGCGATATAGGCAAGGCCGTGTTCATTCGCCAGCTTAACAAATTCATGCAGATAGAACGCATGGTTGTTTTCTTCCAGATGGTCATGCAGCAAATACGCATCCGGCTTGTTCTTTATTTCGTCTTGCTCGGCTTGTAAAAAGGCGGAGTAGGGCGTGCCGCGCGGCGCGGTAATGGCCGCAATTTTACGTAATATATCTCGCGCATCGCTGGCTTTGGCCTGCGGGGTTTGTGCGCCTTGGGTATGAAACAACATCATATCACGCAGCATACGCACCATATGCCAGCCCGGGAGTGCATTAAAACTGATATAGGCAACACCATGCGGCGAAAGCCGCGCGCTGCACATCTCCATCAACTTTTCTTGAATGGGCGGTGCCACCCATGACAACACGCCATGCGCGATGATGTAATCAAACTGCCCCCAGTTATCGGGAATATCGCAAAGTGAAATCGCCTCCAGCTTGACGTTGGAAAGGCCGAGCGTGGCGGCGTGCCGCCGTGCCGTTTCAATCTGGCGGGCGGACATATCAATGCCCACGCATTCCGCATGCGGGAATAACGCGGCGATGCCGATAATGTTCACCCCCTCCGCGCAGCCGATTTCAAGTATGCGTGCTTTGGCAGGCGAGGCAGGCATCAACCCATACAACGCCGCCACACCCTGCAACCGCAACGGGTTGGTTTCGGGATATGGATAGCTGGCATACGGCATCGCGTCATATGCATCGCCAGTATGTTTGTTGGTTTGTTGGGATGGTTGTGCCATTTATCAAGCATGCACGCCGTTTAGGGTGGGGGCAATCGAGATTCCATATCTGGGTAGGATAAAGACGATCTATTTTAAATAAGAAAAAAAACGGATGATGATATAGCGCATTTCTTAGTAATTGATGCTAAAAGAAAGGCAAGTTTTAGCCAATATTGGCAGTGGAGCTACAGTTATTGTACTGTTCTTGGTTTACGGATTTAATATAACCCAGTATGCCATCAATTTTTTTAATATCCGAAGTTGTACAAATTGTATTTATAAAGGCAGATAGTTTCTCATTTGTTATTTTCATTTTTTCGTGCTGCAATTCAATATTGAAGGCTTCAATTGTAGGTGAGGGAGCGAATGTTTTATCAGGATTTAGCAACAGGCGGGATCTATCTGCTTTTTGTTTCAAAATATCAAAAACCGTATTCATATTTTCCGAGGTATGGTTTGAAGAAATAATAATATCATCCATATACACAGATACGGTGAAGTCGTTACGGGTTAGGCCGTCTAAATATTGTCCTAAAGCACTTTTATAAAGGCATATAGACGCAATAATAGGTGATTGGATGAAACCAAAAGGCAACACATGAGTTCGTTGCTGAATGCAGGGATCAACTACTGTGCTTTCCTGAGCTATGCTAAGCGCATATGAGTTTGAATTAAACAGTGATGACAATACTCTCGTAATGCGATTGCGATGAATAGAACTAAAAAACTTTTTTATATCTGCTCAGATAAACAGACTGTTTTTTTATGATTTATTAGAGCTAATACGTGTCCTCCAACATTCAAATGAGCGTAATAAGATGGAGGATTCCATTTTTTTTCTATTTCTTTTTTTATTAAGCCACCTTTAACTCGCGCTTGTTCGTCAGGGACAAACACCCATGTGCCTTCTTTTATTTCAAATTTATGAACCCATGACTGTGCCAACGAAATACCTTTTAAAAAAGTAGTTAGAAGCCATGTTCACGAGATCAATTATCACCTTACCCATTGATACCGTGACCAAAGACTGAGTGCATCTTGATACGTTGTGGGAACGCATCGGGATCAGCCATTAATACCGTGGGGGGGTATTTTTGAAGTCTTACGGTATCACCAGTTGATACACTTATAGTTACTATATAGGTGAGACTGTTCAGAGTTATCTGTTTAATGCTCTTGATAGTGGTTCGTTAATTCTTGCAAGAGTTGCGGAGGGGGAAGCCCCCCCCGTATCAAAGGTACTTCCTAGAGTTTTATAAACGCGGGTAAAGCACCACCACGAGGGGTTCCTAGCGATAGAAATTTTGAAACTGTTTATAACCACGACATTGATGGAGCACGTATGGGGTTATTTCTACAATACCCAAAACCGAGTCAAATCAATGGCATGCTTATTGAGAGCAAGAGATTTTCAGACCAGTACGCGCACTAGAAGCCGCCTTCACCCCAACAACATCCATCAAGCGCCCATAGCTATCAATCACATCGTATTTCACCTTATCGGCAGTAATACGCTGGTTGATTTTGTCGACAAACTTCCGGGCGCATTCGATCTTTGTTTTTTCAATCTCGCGCAGCTCCATTGAGGACATGCTGCCCTTTGTCTCCGCCACGAAGTATATGTACTTCACGCTCCCTTCCTTGAAGGAAATAGCCCAGTCAGGGTTATAATCGCCTACGGGGGTAGGTATCAGGAACCCTCTGGGCAACTTGGCATAGACTGTGACTTCCGCACTGGTATCCAGCTCTTTCACAAAATCGCGCTCAACCTTCGAGTCTGTAATCACATAGTCGTAAATGTGATTTTTGAGCTTGTCCGTGGCTTTAGTGAAGTCTTGCTTGCTCTGGCCAGCCGTAAAGATACTTACATCATGGCTTCCGGCTACTTCGTCATAACTCAGGCGCTCAATGATGATCGTGGCCTTTTGTTCCTTAATAAGGCGTGAAGTTTCCGCAATGAAATGCTCAGGGTTCTGTTTGAATTGCCCGAAGATAGCCACTTCCATGCCTTTGAAAATTTCAGCTACGGTCTTGCGCGTGAGCTGCACGTTTTCGGCAATTTTTCCCAGCAGATCATATTTGACGGAGGAATGAATTGACGCGTTATGGGCTTCCGTCACGGTGTTTTGCACTTGGAAGCTTTCGCCTGCTTTAAGCTGGCTATCGGTAATTTGATCCTCCTGAATGCCTGTCTGGATGGTGTATTGCAAGGGAGAGACGCGCAGCTCCTTATTCAGGGTCTTGATACAGTTCTTAATCAATTCAGCTGAATCGAATTCTACGCGATAAACCGCTTTGCGATTGATTCTGCCCCAAAGTTCCTGAAATTCCTTCTTCTCAAAGTTAGAATTCAGGGGGTTGGTTTTTGGTTTACGGTCATCTCCAATTTGCGGCAGTTGGCCTACACTGAAAACGCTATCAATCAACAGGAAGACCTGCTCAGCATGAGAGGCAAGCTCTTCCGGCAGTGCCGCCAGCTTTTGATCTTTCTTGGCGGCATGATAGGCCTCAGCAATCTGGTCAGATTCATCCGTGTAGTCGTTTTTCAGCAGGTATTTATATATCTGCTTGGCCATCGCGGGTGTCACCTGCAACGTGCCTGTTTCAGTCTTGATAATCTTGCCCGTGAAATAGGCTTCATCCGCCTTGCGCGGACGGGCAGACAAGGCTTCACTGATTTCTTCCTGAAGGTTAGCCACAAAGTTTTTATAGCTCTCGCTGGCAACCACGGTCAGGATGTTGATTTCATGGACGGTGGCGGGATGATCCATCCGGTCGCCGTTCTGGTTGACGGATAGGCGCAACCCACGACCAACCTCTTGGCGGCGGGAGATAGTGTTGTCACTGTGTTTCAGCATACACATAACGAAGACGTTCGGGTTATCCCAGCCTTCGCGCAAAGCAGAATGCGAGAAGATAAACCGCACAGGCTCAGCGAAGGACAAAAGCCGTTCTTTATTCTTCAAAATCAGGTCATACGCATCAACATCTTTTGATTCCCCCGTATTTGCATCTTCGGGGTTTATTAATTTCTTTGTTCTTTTATCTATTGAGAAATACCCTTCATGGGTTTGCTTGGTGTTTATACCCGCAAGATGCTTGCGGTAGGCTTCATTGCCTTCCAGATCAAGCGTCCCCAGATATTCCGCTTTCAGCGTTTCGTATTCTTCTTCAAAGATACGGGCATATTCACCTTGTTCATCGGGGCTGCTGTAATCGCGGTATTTAACGACCTCATCAATAAAGAACAGGGATAGAACCTTAATCCCCTGAGAGAACAGCTTTTGCTCTTTCTCCAAATGCGCCTTAATCGTTTCCCTGATCTGGATACGGCGGATTGTAGCCTCAGTCACATCGCCCGTGGCTTCACCAGCCGCAAGAACATGGCCATTAGTGAATTCTACCGTGTCCTGATTGGCATCAATCTGGGAGATAACAAAGCCTTGATACTGATCCAGCTTATTAGACAGGTCATAAAGGTTCTGGCCTTTGGAAAGGCGCATAACCTTGCGCTTGATTTCCCCGCCAGTCTGCTTGATTTCCATCTCGATCCGCGCCACGGGCGCTTGTTTGGAAATTTCGATGGATTCCAGATAGAGATATGCGCTACTGCCAGCCAGCCCCTTCATGGATATGCCGCGCACGGCGATTTTCTTGACCAGCTTTTGGTTGTAGGCATCGAGCGCATCAAGGCGGTGGATTTTGTTATGCTGCGTCTTGTGCGTGGCGGAATAGCAAAAAATGGCCAAGGGCTTAAACTTCGGTAGGGCTTCTAGCGTAGCCTTACCTTCCATTTTCTGCGGCTCATCCAGAATAAGGATAGGGCGGTTGCTGCTAATCACGTCAATCGGTCGACGGGATTGAAAATCATCCAGCTCGTCATAAATCCGGCGATTATCCGCACCTTTAGCGGCAAAAGCCTGAATGTTAATGATCATAACATTTATACCAGCATCAGATGAAAAGCTCTCAAGATGATGAAGTTGTTTAGAATTGTAGATGAAGAAACGTGCTTTCTTCCCGTAGCTTTCAGTAAAGTGATCTGCTGTAATTTCTAGTGATTTATAAACGCCTTCACGGATAGCAATGCTCGGAACCATGATAATGAATTTGTTCCAGCCATAGCGCTTATTCAGCTCAAAGATGGTTTTGATATAGCAGTAGGTTTTGCCCGTGCCTGTTTCCATCTCAATATCCAGATGAATGCGCGAAGCAGCCAGCGCATCGCGCTTATAAGTGGCGGGAACGGCAATGCTTTCCTTCTTGCTATTCAGAACAGTGAAATCGGCAAGGCCAGATGAAAGCGGTAAATTCTGGCGCTTTTGCACTTCATGGATATTGGCCAGAATTTGGCTATCCGTCAGCATCAGGTCAGCATTCTTGAAACCTGTTTCATCCAGCTTGGCTTGTAGCTTCTTGCCCGGATCAATGCGGTAAGTCGTACCTGTGCTGTTAGGTTGGCCAGCGAAGCAATCCACCACGGATTCCACGGCATTGGTCTGGTAAGGCTGGACTTTGAATTTGAGTTTCATGCGCCAGCCCCTTAAATCGACTTCATATCAGTGCTGGGGGACATCTGCTTGAAGATTTGCTCAGCATTGATTTTCACGGAATCCGAAGCAAAGCCGTTATCACGGAATACCACGCGCAGGGGCTTATCGGCGGCTAGTTCCTTGACCAGTTCCTCGGTAATGCCAGCGTCAAAACAAGCGACAAGGGCATTGCCATCCACGAAGAAAACGGTTTTGCCCTGCACGCTTTTCTTGGCAATCGGCAGGGTTAAATCCACACCCCAATCCAGCAACACTTGGAAGAGCAAGTCTTCTGGCGAACGATCTAGTCGGATATTATCCACGGCAGCCAGCAGGTCATCCTGCTTCACGCCATCTGGCGTGTAATACACTTCAGCCATATTAGATGAGTCGATTTTTAGAACGCGAAAACCAATGTCCTTATTCCACTTTTCATTAAATTTGGTTTCAATAATTTTTCTACCTGCACGACGAATACGCTCTTTGGAAATTTCAGGAATAGTTCTGTATCCAGCTTTGAAGGCTTCAGATTTCTCAGCGCATATCTCAGGCAACTGCACCATAATAAATTGTCGATTCTCACCATCTTCTGCATTCAATTGCATCGCAGCATGAGCTGTGGTGGCAGAGCCTGCAAAGAAGTCTAGAATTATATCGTTTGATCTAGATACAGCTTCAATGATCTTAGAAGCCACGAAAATTGGCTTTGGGTTGTCAAATGGCAGTCCAAGTGCATCATCACTTCCCCCAAAATATAATAGAGAAGAGACCGCCTCACGCATGTTTTCCTTCAGTAAATATTTTTGACGCGGTTGAGTTGTTTCATCTTCACCAAAAATAATTCTGTTTTGCCCAAGCAGTTCATCCATCGTTTTGTCAGGAAACCGCCACCCTTTTTCGGGGACTGGACATTTCTTTTTTGTCTCGGGATGGATTAATGCTCTATGCGATCTAGTTTCAGGCTTATCAGGCGCTGCCATAGATACAGGCTGGTAAATATTTCCATCATCATCAATGAAACAATATGCCTTCTCGCCACCACTTAGATTATCTTTAAGTTCCTTAATCCATTCTTTGAAATCTTTACGGGATTTATCATTAACGCCATTATTCTTTTTTATAAATTCTTCTGCTTTTTTTAGCATTAAAGGGGCATTTTCCTTCTTTTTGCTAAAGTAGTCTGCCTTTACAAACTTAACTTTGTCTTTGCAATAAAAAGATATAAATTCGTGCTGCTGAGCAACCCCACCTACCTCTCCTTTGGGATTTCTCTTATCCCAAACAATCGTACCTAAATTATTTCCTTCCCCATAAATTTCAGTCAACACCTTCTCCAAATTAGCGTACTCATTTTCATCAATATGTATCGCGATTAAACCATCATCTGTAAGAAGATTCCTAGCCAGTTTAAGTCTTGTATATAACATACTAAGCCAATCAGAGTGCTTACGACCATTGGACTCTGGATTGGCTACAAGCCTTGCCCCCTGGTCATCCATCTGATTTGATATTTTTAAGTATTCAACGGCGTCCTTTACAAAATCATCATTATAAACAAAATCGCTTTTTGTATTATATGGCGGGTCGATATAGATCATCTTGATCTTACCGAGATAGGTTTCCTGAAGCAGCTTCAGTGCTTCAAGGTTATCGCCCTCGATAAACAGGTTTTTGGTTGTATCAAAATCCACGCTCTCCTCGCGGCAAGGACGCAGGGTTTTGGCAATCGGCGCATTGGCGGTGAGTAAGGCTTCGCGCTTGCCCGGCCAATTAAGATGATAACGCTCCTGCACTCCTTCTACGATGGTATCGCTCAGCTCTTGTTTAAGCTGATCAAAATCCACGGCCAGTTTCAGTTTGCCGCTTTCATCCCGCACTTCTGTTACGCAATTCGGGAAGAGTTCGCGGATACGATTGATGTGATCCTGCGTTAGGTCTGGCGTGTGCATTTTTAGTTTTTCCATTGTGTGCTTCCTTACTTTCTTATCCTGCCTTCGTCGTCATGCCCTCAATCTCCTGCTTTATAGCACGGATTTCGGCATTGATTTCGACTTTGCGGTTGAATTGCTTTTCATTGTTCAGGCGGGCTTCTGACTTTTCCAGCTCCCGCTCTTTGGCGCGGATTTTCTCGATCCGCGCTATGTGTTCCGGCATGGTTTCTTTGCCTATGGCGGGATATGGCATCAGTGGCGATAGCAGGTACTCATACAGAACCCCTAAATCCAGCACCACGGGCAGCTTTTCCCGCTTGGCGGTATCGGCCAGCCATCCTGTTTCAAAATAATCGCTCACCACCCATTTCGCGCTATCGGCTTCGTTCGGGCGCTTGTAACAGGCGATAGGCTTGCGCTTGCCCTCATAATACAGCTCAAACAGTATCGGGAACGGGATAGCCTTATCAATGCAGCGCAGGACATCTTCCTTCATCTCCCCGTTCTTCAACGTGACATGAAAGACCTGAATTTCCTGCACAGCCTTGGTGCTTGGCAGGTTGATGGTTTCCGGTGCGAGTTTATACTTCCAGATAATCTGATCCACCTGCCGCACGAACAGCTCTTTCAGCCCCGAAGTCGGGCTGGCGTGTTCGTAAATCTTGGTTTTGGGCAGGACACGACCAAAAGCAGATTTGGCAGGGTAATCAAACAGCATCAGGCTTTGTCCTCCTGCACGACAAGGAAGGCAATCAGCTCAAAATCATCCAGCCCCGATATAGTGTTCATCAGGGCGGTGGTTTTCCCGCCGGAGAAGAGGCTATCAATATCCTTTTCCTCTTTCACGTCGATCATTGAACGTATGGCTTTGCTCAGCAATTCGGATTGCGCGGCCATGTTGCGGCCATCGTCCGTATCTTCATTAAAAAGGCGGCAGAGCGCGGCAATCGGCTCATGGTGGCCTTTGCAGCTTGTACGCACCAAATCGAGCAGCTTTTTCGCTTCGGTATGGTTAGCAATGACCGTGCCATCCTTGGCGATATAAATCAGGTAATAGGGATGCAGGCGGTTTTGTTGGTTGATATTCACGCCATCATTACGATTTCGCAGGGCAAAGATAGCGCCCGGCTTCAAGCCTAATTCCGACTGCGCGGGAACAACAGCGTGCATTCCCTTAGGTGCATCCGCTATATCGCCATGCTCTTTGACGTAGTTCAGCAAGTCCATGCGGAAATCATTCAGGCCGAGGTCAGTGATGGATACACCTGCTTTGACATCTTCCAACTCAATTACTTCATCCTGAAGGCGGCGGAGCTGCTCTTTACGATAAGAAACTTCGCTGCTCTTGGCGGTCAGCACGTTGTCATCGCCCGTGGCGGTTACGTCCGCAATCATCATGCGGTTTTCAACGCGCTCTTTCAGATTGATATATTCATCCAGCGTAATATCTGGCCAGTAGTTCACAAGTTGGATGCAAGAATTGGGGGAGCCGATGCGATCCACACGCCCGAAGCGTTGGATAATCCGCACGGGATTCCAGTGAATGTCATAGTTAATTAGGTAATCGCAATCCTGAAGATTTTGACCCTCGGAGATGCAATCCGTGCCAATAAGAATGTCTATCTCGCCTTTCTCTTCTGGCATAACTAAGGCCTTTTCCTTGGAACGCGGAGAGAAGAGAGTCAGGATTGACTGGAAATCATAGCCTTTGCCAAGAGTAGATTTCGGCGTGTCTTTGCCTGTTACCTTGGCGGTATGCAGTTTTCGGTGTTCTAAAATAGTTTTAGACAGGTTCTCATATAGGTAATTCGCGGTATCGGCGTAGGCTGTAAAAATAAGTATTTTCTTGTTACCCGTATTTATCAGGTTATCAAGCTTGCTGAAAACATGACCGCGCAAATGCTGCAACTTAGCATCATCTTCTGGCGTTATCTTAACCATCGATGTCAGCAGCGCTTCAATGAGCGCAAGATCTCCACCTAGATCATTCTTCCATGAATCTACATCCATATCGCTGAGGCTGATCTGAACTTTGCCGCCTACAGATTCACCTAAATCAGAAAAATCATCTTCTTCTGCTTCCAAATTTTCTAGGCCGTCAGTGAAATCCGTAACCTGAATTGCTTGGCCGTTCTTCTGGAAGCGTTCAATCGTTTCAAGAGTATTGGTAATGTTCTTTCGAAGTGCGCCCAAAGTAAGCCTGAAAGCCTCAACAGAGCTTTCAAGACGCTTGAGCAGATTGGTTGTCATCAACGCCTGCAAGCTGCGTTCACGGTCAACCTGCCGGAAGCGGCTTCTTCCGCCTTCAACTTCCGTATCGTACATCTCTTCGTACATACGAATACGGCTTGGCAGGATATAGCTGATAGGTGCATAGACAGCCAATTTTAGAAGCGAAAGCTGGCCAAAAATCTCGTTAAAGCCCATCACATCGTCTCGGTGTGTCAGGGGGCAATGGAAGGATAGTGGTTTGCGGCGCTCGGGAAAATTGCCTATGTCTTTTGTATCATAAAATGTTTCGATATGCTTGCGTGAGCGTGCAATCGTGACGCTATCTAGCAATTCAAAGAAATCAAAGTCTAAGTTCTCAAGTATTGCGCGGGCTGTTCTCTCTTCAGGCGGAAGCCTTGTCCAGTTGTTAAACGCCGCCTGTGCTCTGCGGAATATCTCTTCAATACTGCGCTTTGTCTTAAGCTTTTTATTCAGGCTCTCAGAGTCACCTTCATAAGCCAAGGCCAGCTGATTTCTTAAATCGCTGAAGCGATTGTTTACGGGCGTAGCAGAAAGCATCAGAACCTTGGTTTTTACACCTTCGCGGATAACCTTGTTCATTAGCTTTTGGTAACGCGTCTCCTTTTCCTTGAAGGCCTCGTTGTTACGGAAGTTATGGGATTCATCAATGACGACCAGATCATAATTGCCCCAGTTGATCCTATTCAGGGCAATGCCAAAGGAATCCCCTGAGGTGCGGGATAAATCGGTATGACACAAAACATCGTAGCCGAAGCGATCCTTAGAGAAGATATTAGTCTTAAGGTTTTTGTTATAGTTAAGCCAGTTATCAGCCAGCTTCTTCGGGCAGAGAACCAACACAGACTTGTTTCTTAGCTCATAGTACTTAATCACAGCCAAAGCTGTGAAGGTTTTCCCAAGGCCAACACTATCGGCAAGAATGCATCCATTATAGGTTTCCAGCTTATTGATGATACCTACGGCAGCGTCACGCTGAAAATTGAACAATTTTTGCCAGACAAGGCTATCCTGATAGCCTGTGCGATCATTGGGCAAGTCGTCTTCGTCTATCTCTGCTAGAAATTCATTGAATATATTGTAGAGAATTTGGAAATAAATTCGCTCAGGTGAATTTTCTTGATAGACGGATTCTATATGCTCGCAAATTGCCTCTGTAACATCTTCCAACTTAGCTGGGTCATTCCAGATTTGTTCAAACAGCTGTAAGTACTGGCCTGTATAGGCTTGGTCATCAAGACGGTTAACAAAATTAGATACCGCATCACCTTGTTGATAGCCTAAATCAACGGCAGTAAAGCCATGCAAGGGCGCATAGGCAATATTATTCTCTTTGCCCTCAATACAGATGAACTGTTGCATCTGAACTTTAAGTTTGTTTGACTTGAATTTGGCCTTTTTACGCACCCATGCGGCACATTCACGCGCAACGGCTCTTTGGGTAAGTTTGTTTCTAAGATGAATTTCAAAATCTGATCCATAAAGCGCACTTTCTCGGCTTGCTTTTGGGATAAAGAACTCTCTTCTTTCTTTACGAATTTTGTCCGTAACTTCATTGGGAATGAATGTTGGAGCCGTGAAAATAAATTCTAAGGAATCAATCTTGGAAAATTTTGACTGTAGGGCTTCATATGCATATATCGAAAAGCATGATGCTGCGATCTTGAGTTTTGAAGATGCCTCTAGAGATGTCTTTAAGTCTTCGCCCAGCAGGTTGTTTATATTATCGAGGATTTTCATGCCTGTTTCTCCTGCTTGATAATCCATTTATCAATCTCGCTTTTACGAAAGCGCCAAGAGCCACCGACTTTAAAGCCGGGAATACCGTTATCCGCTGCCAAACGGTAAAGTGTCTTCTCTGCCATCTTCAGATAGGCAGCTAATTCACGAATGGTCATTATATCTGTTTGCACAGAGTTGCCTTCGATAGGGATTAGTTTGTGAGAAAATAAGGGAAAAACGGGGAGGTAACAAGCAATCGTATTATTTAAAAGCTGTCATGTGAACAAGCGCGTTTAAAACTGCTTATTACCCAAAAGTTACCCAAAATTTTATAGAGACTTGCAAAAAGCCTTTATTTAATGGCGACCCCTACGGGATTCGAACCCGTGTTACTACCGTGAAAGGGTAATGTCCTAGGCCTCTAGACGAAGGGGTCGGCTGAAAGGCTTCTTTAAAAGAGAGCCTTAAATAATCGCTCTTGGCATATAAATCAAGCAGTTTAGAGTGGTGGGCGGTAAGTCTTTTGCCATGCCCCGAATATCCCCCATAATATAAGGGTTAAATGGCAAAAACGCCTGCCTGTCATGCCCGATTACGTACGTCTATTAACCCATCTGCTGAGCCCATAGCCCGCCGCAATGACCGACCCGACCCAAGCCGACCCATCTGCACCGCATTCTGGCGAGTATTCCGGTGATAGCGACCAAGACTATTACGCCAAGGTGTTTCAGCGCACGGGTGATCTGGATAACCCGCCGCGCTATTTCGTGATGGGCGATAGCCATAGTTTGTTTTTTGCAGGTGCAGAAAAAATCCTTGATACCCATGCCGAAATCAAACGCGTGCATGAAGGCGTGCGGGTGTATCATCTGGGCTCGGGGCTTGCGACATCGCTGGCCAAAAAAAATGGCCGTAATTTATCACGCGAAAAAGTTGCCAAGGCCTTGCCCGAAGTACGCGCATGCGGCAACCCGCCGATTGTATTGGTATTTGGTGAAATGGATTGCCGGTTTAGCATCCGTGAACGCGCACGCGCAGCGGGCAATGACACCTTAAACGGCTGGATGGAATCTGCGCAAATATCGGCGCTGCGTTACATATCCTTCATTATGGAATTGAAGTTAAACGGCTTTCGCCCGTTTGTGTATGGCCCCGTTGCCTCCACGCCGCGCCCAGCCGATATGCATCAATACTATACCATTGGCACAACCGTGGAGCGGAACTGGATCAGCATTCAGTTTACCGGAATCTTGCGCGAACTATGCCGCGCGCGCGGGGTTGAGGTGATTTCACTGATTGATAAATTGGTGGATGATAAGCTGAACACCATTCCCGAATTTTCCAGCGATGATGTGCACCTCAGCCAGCGTTATTGGCCATTATGGGAAGAGCGCACGAAGGGATTGTTATGAGCACGAACGCCGCGCAGAAACCAGAACCCACCACGCAGCCATTAGTGCGCGCCGATGGATTGACCAAACGTTTCGGCGGATTGTTGGCGGTGGATAATGTCAGCTTTGATATTGGTGCGCGGGCAATAACCGCCATCATCGGCCCCAATGGCGCGGGGAAAACAACCGTATTCAATTGCCTGACTGGTTTTTATCGCCCCACATCGGGCATGCTCACGGCGTATACGGGCGCGGGGGGTGGTGCATTTGATTTGGGCAAATTGCCCACGCATGAAATCGGCGTGAAGGCTGGCCTTGCCCGCACATTCCAGAACATTCGTTTGTTCAAACGCCTATCGGTATTGGAAAACGCATTGGCGGGGCAACATGTGGCATTGATGGCCGCATCACGCTTCAGCATTGCGGGATTACTCAATTTGCCATCTTACCGCGCGGCGGAACGCAAGGCGGTGGAAAAGGCGAGTTATTGGCTTGAACAACTCGGCCTGATTGATTTGGCAGATGCGGAGGCGGGAAGTTTGCCCTATGGCGCGCAGCGCCGTTTGGAAATTGCGCGCGCGCTGTGCATGAATCCAAAACTATTATGCCTTGATGAACCCGCCGCCGGATTAAACCCCAAGGAGTCCAACGCGCTGGCGGAATTTTTAGTGGGCCTGCGTGATACGCATCAATTATCGGTGTTACTGATTGAACATGATATGAGCGTGGTGATGGGTATTTCCGATCATGTCATCGTGCTCGACCACGGGGCAAAGATTGCGCAAGGCCGTGCCGCAGAAGTGCGCGAAAACCCGGAAGTGATTAAGGCCTATCTGGGCGTTGAAACAGACTGATTATTCACTGTTTTTCAGGCAATTAGCACACTCCAAATGTTTTTTGCGCACTGCGACACAATGGCAGTTCCGCAAGTAAAACAAGAGGCCTACACATCCCCCCGAGAACAATAAAAACAAGTTTTTTAGGAAGACATACAAGGCGACATAACAACAAAAAACGGGATCGCCGCCCACACCACCGATACAAGTCTTACCATCATGGGATCGCTGTATCGAACCGTATGAGAATGTCTCATGCGTACATGCAACAAGAGAGATGAATATGACAACGCGCCAACCCCGTTTTGGGGAAGGTTTTGTGCAACCTCGCGCCGGGGAAGCATGGCCACCAAGTGAACGTCCTGAAACCGTATTTGCAAAGGCATTGGAAGATTATAATCCAGGATATATGGAGCCTGATGAATGGGCGAATGCAGTTCAGGAAACCTTTGGCCGTAGCCCTGTCTTAATGCGCAAAATGGCCTATGAAATCTGGAAAGACAGTATTTCCCGTGTTGCTGGTGATGAACGGTTATTGCTGCCAACGCAGCTACCGGAAAAACGCGTTTATGAACTGGATGCCGCAGCAGCGCGCAAAATACCGCACCGTTTCATCTCACGATCCATCTTGAACCGTGGAAAAATCAAAGCCATTGGCGAGGTGCTACGCCAGTTTCCCGCCGAATATCATGACACGGCCGTGTTATTGGTGCATGGCGGCTGGTTGAATTATGAAAAATTCTCCTTCCGCGACAAGTTTATCGAAATCATGCGCCGCGATATGGATGCCGGTACGCGTGTCACACGCAAATGGTTCGGCCATGACTATTCATTCAGCATCTCTCCGCGTTATCTGGTGATGGGAACGGCATTAGTCGCCAAGGAAGTGACGCTTGCTGCATACCACACGCTGCGGGCGCGTGCGCATCAATATCAAGATGCCAATGAGCCTGAAAAATTGCAGGATAGCCAAAAACCCAAAGCCGTGATGTTCTTGTGCCATGACTCCCGTGTGGATGGGCAAACCACCATGGACGTGCCGGGTATTGGCCGCGTGTTTATTGACCGCACCGTGGGCGGATTAATCGAAGATTCCAATGACCCCATGGTGATGAATGATACATCGCTTTATGCCTTTACCCATGCGATGGAAAGCGGCGCAAAAGAAATCATCATCACGACGCATGGCCGTTGTGGGTGCGTGAAAAACGGTATTTGCAGACATGATCAGCCTGCCATTCCCACCATGACGATTGGTCAACAGGTCATGCATACCTTGTCGCGCAGCATTCGTTATGGAGTGGATGCGATAAAGCGTGATGGTGATAACCGCATGCGTGACTATGCGATGAGTCTGTTTGACATGGAAGGCGCGGAGCTTAAATACATCAACGGTGAAGCCAATGAATTAGCCGTGGAGGCATTAACAGGCTTGCATCGTTTGGAGCTCACGCGCAACTTTGTCGCAAATTACACTGCCAGCAAACTAAACGCTCCATTAAAAGAAATGGAGACGGTAGGTGACCGTGAAAGCATGCGTGTTTATCTGCAAACTTTGGCGGGTGAGAAAAAAATTACCACGCAGGCGCATGAGCGGTTATTGGTCAGTATCGAAAACGGACAAAAAATTTTGCTTGGCAAAGATGATGTCATTCCTGATGTGAAGGTACGCTTGGTGCACAAGGAAATCCGCACCCTCGATACCCATATGTGGAATGATGATGCCGCGCGGTTTGTACGCATGACCCATAACCGCGCCTTGCGTGTAGACCCCGATGAAACCCAGCCAGACCGTCCGGAAAAAAGCGGCGCGGTTGGCAAAATATCCGGTGGATTGGGTAAATTGCGCGGGATTATGTTGAATCTGTAGCTATTGAATCTCTGGTCAGTCCGCATGAAACCATTGATAATGGCGTCATGTTGCAATTCCAGAATGTTTCATCATCCTATGGCCCGGTCGATGTCCTGCATGACGTTAGTCTTGATGTGCAGGCAGGTGAAATCGTAACCCTGATTGGGGCGAATGGCGCAGGCAAAACCACATTATTGATGACGCTGTGCGGTAACCCGCGCGCCAAGACCGGACGCATTGTGTTCGAGGGACGTGAGATAACCCATCTGCCCACTGATGAAATCATGCGTATGGGCATCGCGCATGTGCCGGAAGGCCGCCATATTTTCCCGCGCATGACTGTTTTAGAAAACCTGCAACTCGGCGGATATTTTGAAAGCGCGGCACATAACGCGGCAGATTTGGAAAAGGTCTTCGTGCTATTCCCGCGTCTGCAGGAACGCATCAAGCAAATCGCAGGCACGTTGTCCGGGGGGGAACAGCAAATGCTGGCGCTGGGGCGTGCAATGATGTCACGGCCAAAGCTTTTGATACTGGATGAGCCATCGCTGGGTCTTGCGCCGCTGATTGTCAAAGATATCTTCGCCAGCCTGAAACGCCTCAATGAACAAGAAAAACTGACCATTTTTCTGGTGGAGCAAAACGCCAACGCCGCCCTTAAATTGGCACATAAAGGCCATGTATTAGTAGGTGGGCGCGTTACACTAAGCGGTAGTGGCCAGGAATTACTTACCCATCCTGCGGTGAGAGCCGCATACCTTGAAGGACATCACGAAAGGAAGTCTGCATGAAAAAACTATTTCTCACCGCTGCCGCGTTATTGTTTCCGGTATTTGCACATGCAGATATTTCGATTGGTCTTATCGCACCGCTATCGGGTCAATATGCTGTGTTCGGTGAACAGATAAAGAAAGGCGCGGAGCATGCCGTTAAAAACATCAACGAAGCGGGCGGCGTACTTGGCCAACAATTGAAGTTAGAAAGCGCGGATGACGCGTGCGATCCCAAGCAAGCAGTTGCTGCCGCCAACCAGATGGCCAGTAAGGGCATTAAGTATGTGGTGGGGCATTATTGCTCTGGTTCAGCCATTCCTGCATCTAAAGTTTTTATTGAAGAAAAAGTGTTGCTGATTTCACCGGGCGCAACCAATCCCAAATATACCGATGAAGGCAGCGATACCATTTTTCGCGTGTGTGGCCGTGATGATAAGCAGGGCGGGGTGATTGCCGAAACTATTGTGAAGGAATTTAAAGGCAAAAAAATCGCGCTGCTGAACGATAAATCCGCCTATGGGCGCGGCCTCGCCGATGAGGTAAAGCGGGAGTTGAACAAGGCGGGCATTACCGAAACTGCCTTTGAATCCTTTGCCGCAGGAGAGAAAGATTATTCGGCCATTGTCGCCAGCTTGAAGCAATCGAACATTGATGTGGTGTTTATTGGCGGTTATCACACCGAAAGCGGCCTGATTACCCGCCAGTTGCGTGAAGCTGGATCGAAGGCGCAGGTGATTGGCGGTGATGCGTTGGTCACCAATGAATTCTGGTCGATTACCGGTAATGCGGGCGAGGGTGTATTGATGACCTTTGGCCCAGACCCGCGTAAAAATGCCGATGCAAAGCCAGTGGTGGAGCAATTACGCAAGGCTGGATACGAACCTGAAGGTTACACGCTTTATTCCTATGCCTCAGTGCAGGTATTTGCCGATGCGATGAAGCAAGCCGGCGCGAATGATGCCGCCAAGGTAACAGCAGCGATGCATAAGGATAAATTTAAAACCGTGCTGGGCGAATTGGGTTTTGATGCCAAAGGCGATGTGCTTGCGCCAGCCTATGTTATGTATATCTGGAAGAAGGGCGCATACGCGGAGCGGTAACGCTTACGCGCTTTTGCGCATATCAGCTAATTCGTCGATATATTCCTGCGCGTAATCGCAGTGTTTCATGTGGTCAAACCATGGGCCGCCACGTGTGTAATGCACGATGGATGGCGGCGTTGCTTCCTTGGTGTTGTGGCCTTCCAGCCAGTTCCAACGGGTCGGCAGCGCGCCGATTTCTTCGTCTTTTAGCCAGCAAAAACGGTGCAAATCGCGTCCCGGTACTTTGTTAATCAACTCCACCGTTAAGGCATTATTGGATGGATGTTGGCAATTAAACATCATCAAGGATGACCAGTTTTTGCGCGCATAGCGCACCTGCATCTGCGCATCCATCTTCACTGTTTCAGTTGGTTCGTGCTTATGCTGCACGCACATTACGGCGTATTTGGGGTCGGCGAGTTTGAGCAGATTGGCGATATCATCCAGCCATAAAAAATCACAATCACAGAAAATGGCCCACTGATTATTCGGGGTGAGGGTCTTGGAAAGAATGGGTGTCAGAAAGCGGGAGATAGCAAATTCCGTGCTCATCGGCGCATCGGAAATTAAATCGAACATCTGCCCGTTCCGTTTGGAATAGAGACGGGTATAAAGTTTTTGCGCACGTAACTCCGGTAACTTCAATGCAAAAATATCGACAGGGATGCTGGCGCGTTTTTTAACCGAATGCACGCATACCTGATAGGCTTCGTCTTCGCGGGGGTCGTAACCGACAAACAGGGATGTGGACATGGGGGGGCACCTAAGGCGACGTTATGGGCACTAGTAAAATAGTACAGTCCAATTATATTAGTAACCAGTTAAGAAACTCCCCTCACAGGTGTTACAAAATGTCACCCATTATCCTTCCTTATAAGGGCGTTATGCCCACCATTGACCCCACAGCCTATATTGCGCCGGGCGCAGTGGTGGTGGGCGATGTGCATATTGGAGCGCATAGCTCCGTGTGGTTTGGCTGCGTATTGCGCGGTGATGTGAATGTGATACGGGTTGGCGCACGCACCAATATTCAGGACGGCACGATTGTGCATGTGACCCATGGCGGGCAAGGCACGCATATTGGCGATGATGTGACCATCGGGCATATGGCGCTGCTGCATGATTGTACGCTTGAAAACCAATGCTTCATCGGCATGAAGGCGGTGGTAATTGATAAGGCACGGGTGGAAAGTTTGGCGATGGTGGGTGCGGGCGCGTTGGTGACGCAAAACAAAGTAGTGCCCAGCAAGCAATTATGGGTTGGTAACCCCGCCAAATACTGGCGTGATTTAAAAGATGATGAAATCGCCGAAATTAAACACCGCCCCAAACATTACATGAACATCGCGGCGGAATATTTATCCTACATCGCCTTTACGCGCACATAACTTCCGGGTGCATCTTCAATCGCATGCTCTGGTAATTGGCGCGCAGGAATTTGCGCACCCGCATAATGATTGAGCCATGATACCCATTCCGCCCACCATGATCCTTCGTGGCGAACGGTTGCACCCATCCATGTATCGGGGCTTTTGGGCAGACGCGGGTTCGTCCAATAATTATATTTACGTGCAGCTTGTGGGTTCACCACGCCGGCAATATGCCCTGATGCGGATAGGGTAAAACGCACAGGGCCCTTCATGCGCAGCGCGCCCGCATAGGTGGATTTCCACGGGGAGATGTGGTCGTCGCGCGTGGAAAGGAAAAAGGCCGGAGTTTCAATCTGGGTTAAATCAATGATGGTATCTTTTAGCTTCATCTGACCTTTTATCAGTTTGTTCTGCTGATACATCTCACGCAAATAAAAGCTGTGCATGGATGCCGGCATGCGCGTGGAATCCGAATTCCAGTATAGTAAGTCAAACGGGAAGGGCTCTTTGCCCATCAAATAATTATTCACGACAAACGACCATATAAGGTCGTTGGCGCGCAGCATATTAAAGGTGGTGGCCATGGCATTGGCATCCAGATAACCCTGCGCCTGCATGCGTTCTTCCATCGCGCCTAATTGCTCATCATCGATGAAAATGGATAATTCACCCGCATCGGTGAAATCGAGCATGGTAACCAGATAGGTTGCGCAAGCAACAGTGGGCAATGCGGCTTTTTCATCAGGATGCTGGGTAAGATAAGCCAGCATGCACGCCAGCAAGGTGCCACCCAAGCAATAGCCTACAATATTGATGTTGGCCTCGCCCGTGATCTTGGCAATTTCCTTCATCGCGGCCATCGGGCCTTCCACCATGTAATCTTCGAACGATTTATTGGCGAGATGTTCATCGGGGTTGACCCATGAAATCATGAACACGCTGTGGCCTTGTTCCAGCAGGTATTTGACGTAGGATTTTTTTTCCCCCAGATCCAGAATATAAAACTTATTAATCCATGGCGGGATGATAAGAAGCGGCGTGGCATATACGTTTTCGGTGAGTGGCGCATATTGAATAAGTTGCATCATATCGTTCTGGAAAATCACTTTGCCCTTGGTAGTGGCAAGGTTTTTTCCAACTTCAAATGCCTTTTCATCGGTCATGGCAATTTTAAGCTCGCCTTTGCCGCGTTCCAGATCATTCAAAAGATTTTCAAATCCTTTGATTAGATTTTCCCCACCGGTTTCAACGGTGCGCTGCAACACTTCGGGGTTGGTCATTAAAAAATTGCTGGGTGAAATCGCATCGACAAACTGGCGCGTATAAAAATCCACTTTCATGGCGGTTTTATCATCCAGCCCTTTGGTTTCTTTTACGGTTTGTTGCAACCAGCGTGATGACAGCAAATAGGATTGTTTGATGAAATCAAATACGGTGCTTTGGCTCCATGCGGTGCCCTGGAAGCGGCGGTCGTTCTGCGCCGGGGTTATCACCGGCTCCACATGTTCGCCGCCCATAAAGCGAATGGCGGTGGCACTCCATAATTTCATGTAGTCTTGCCACAGATTAATGCTGGCCTCGATCAGCTTATCGGGGTTTTGCATCATGGCCTGGGTGAGGTCTAAGAATGCGGCGCTGATATTGCTCAATTCCACCTGCGCGGCGTGGGTTTTATTCTCGTTTTGCCGCTCCAGAAACTCCCGCATCAGCTTTTGGCTGTGTTCCCCAATTCTGACCATGGCTTTGGCCAGTTCCACAGGGTCGGGGACCTTAACGTCCTCTTTGGCGGTAGAAGGGGAAGGTTTTGATTTTTTATCGGTCATGATTGCTTAAATGGGGCTTGCAACATCGCGTTAGCATAGGCACTTTACTGATGGGCACTGTATAGGCCTTCTTCTGGAAAAACAACGAGATGCGTAACTTTCTTCCCATTTTACTGAGCGTGATGTTGCTCCTGTTGCCTGCATGCGCCGATACCGAATGGCCTCAATGGATCAGTGGTGAGCCAACCAAAGAACAGTTGGATGCCTATAAAGGCCCGATTGAGATGCCAAACCCCAGCACAGAAGGCAAAACTTGGCCCAATTTGGCGGATGTTCCGGAACGCCCCAAGATTATTTTGCCGGAAACGGAAAAAGATGTTCTCGTTTCCGAAATGAAAGAGAAGAACGCCGAGGGGCTAAAAGAGATTGAGGCCTATCAACAAGGTCACCAGCCTGTTGTAAAACTAACGCCCAAGAAAGTTACACCAAAGAAAGACGTTCATAAGGCCGCTAAAAAACCATTGAAGAAAAAGCATAAGAAGAAAGCACCACCCCATGTCAAATAAATCTCCGCTACGTCTTGGAATTGCCGGCCTTGGTACTGTAGGCAGCGAGGTTGCGCGCATTATTGAAACGCAGGCGGCGCAACTCGCGCTGCGTGCAGGACGCGATGTAAAAATTACTGCCGTATGCGCACGCGACAAAAACAAAAAACGCAGCTGCGCATTAAACGGCGCGGCATGGGTGGCTAATCCGGTAGAACTTGCTGCACATAAAGACGTGGACGTGGTGGTTGAATTAATTGGCGGCAGCGAAGGCGTTGCCCGTGAGCTAGCTAATGCAGCGCTAAAAGCAGGCAAGCCATTTATCACGGCAAATAAAGCATTGCTGGCACATCATGGTGTCGAGCTTGCGACGTTATCCGAACAACATAAGGCGCCACTTTATTGCGAAGCTGCGGTGGCGGGTGGTATTCCGGTTATCAAAACCTTGCGTGAATCCTTGGCCGGAAATGTCATCAAAGAAATCTACGGAATTTTAAACGGCACGTGCAATTACATCCTCACCACCATGCGTGAAACCGGCAAGGCGTTCAGTGCGGTACTCAGCGATGCACAGAAACTTGGTTATGCCGAAGCCGACCCGACCTTTGACATTGATGGAATGGATAGCGCACATAAGCTGGCCATCCTTTCATCGCTTGCGTTTTCATCTCCGGTGAATTTATCCAGTATGGCGGTGAACGGCATACGCAATATCAGCCTTGCGGATATCAGCTTTGCCGATGAATTGGGCTATCGCATTAAACTGCTTGGTGTTGCACGCCTGACGGATAAGGGCCTGATGCAACGGGTATCACCTTATATGGTGCCATTATCCGCACAACTCGCGCATGTGGAAGATGCATTAAATGCCGTCTTCATCGAAGGCAGTGCGGTAGGCCCACTCACATTGATTGGGCGCGGCGCGGGCGCAGGGCCAACGGCATCCTCGGTGCTGGGTGATATTATTGACGTTGCAAATGGCGGCGCGCCGCCAGCCTTTGGCGTTGCAGTGGCAAATCTCAAACCGCTCAAGGCATTGCCGGATGCGGATAGCATGGGCGCATTTTATGTACGTTTAATGGTTGCGGATGAACCCGGCGTGTTGGCCGATAT
This sequence comes from Alphaproteobacteria bacterium, assembly GCA_041917755.1. Classification (GTDB taxonomy): domain Bacteria; phylum Pseudomonadota; class Alphaproteobacteria; order UBA9219; family RGZA01; genus RGZA01. The sequence goes on along the minus strand of JAYRWY010000006.1, from coordinate 103,522 downwards.
GGCCGCCATATTGCGCGATGCGCGTATTTCCATTCAGTCGCTTTTACAAAAAGGCCGCAATGAAGCGGGGCCTGTTCCCGTTGTATTCATTACCCATGATAGCAACGAAAGTGCGATGGCACAGGCACTTAGCAAACTTTCAAAAATGCCATCTGTTCTTGAGCCGCCTTGCGTGATACGAATTCTACCCCATTAAGAGAGAAACCCTATGCAAACAGCACGTAAAACGGAAAGCACAATGACTCAAGAAACGTCACCCAAAGTAATGGATCGCAACCTTGCCATCGAATTGGTTCGCGTGACCGAAGCGGCAGCCTTGTCCGCGTCATTACTGGTTGGGCACGGCGATGAAAAGAAAGCTGACCAAGCTGCGGTTGACGCCATGCGCAAAGCGCTGAACGTGTTGCCGATTGATGGCACCGTGGTGATTGGTGAAGGCGAACGCGATGAAGCGCCCATGCTGTATATCGGTGAGAAAGTAGGCAAGGGCGGTGCGGCATTGGATATCGCGCTTGATCCACTTGAAGGTACAACCATTACCGCAACTGGCGGCCCAAACGCATTGGCGGTAATTGCCATGGCTGAATCCGGCGGCTTCTTAAACGCGCCAGACGTATATATGGAAAAAATTGCAATTGGCCCGAATTACCCAGAAGGCACGGTTGATCTGGATAATTCCGTTCAACAAAACCTTAAAAACGTGGCCAAGGCACGCAATGCCGATTTATCAGAAATTCTGGTATGTATTCTTGATCGTCCACGTCATCAGGAGTTGATTGCCAAGGTTCGTGAAACCGGTGCACGCATTATGTTGATTGGCGATGGCGATGTGAGTGCTGTGATTGCCACCACCAGCCCTGAAACTGGCGTAGACGTATATATGGGCACGGGCGGCGCGCCAGAAGGCGTGTTGGCTGCTGCTGCACTTCGCTCCATTGGCGGCCAGATGCAAGGCCGTTTGCTGTTCCGCAATGATGAAGAAAAGGCGAGAGCTAAGCGTTGGGGCGTAACCGATTTAAACCGCAAATATAACCTGATGGATCTGGCTAAGGGCGACGTGATGTTCGCCGCAACCGGCGTAACCACGGGCCCCATGTTGCGCGGCGTGCGTCGTTTCCCCGGCGGTGCATATACCCATTCGGTGGTCATGCGTTCCAAAACGGGTACCGTACGTTATATGGAAGCCCATCATAACTTCAGAACCAAGCCTTGGTCGTAAACAGCTCACTCTCTGGCCGTAAATGGATAGTGCAGCCAAGCGATGACCGCTTGGCGCTGACGCTGCAGCAACGCCACGGCGTGCCCGATGTGGTGGCGCGGGTGATGGCCATTCGCGGTATTGGCCTTGATGATGCGGCTGATTTTCTTGAGCCAACTTTGCGCGCATTATTGCCGGATCCATTTCATTTAAAAGATATGGATGCTGCCGTCACGCGTATGATTGCGGCCATAAAATCAGGCGAAAAAATCTGTGTTTTTGGTGACTATGATGTGGATGGTGCAACATCATCCGCATTGCTTATTCGTTTTTGTCGCGCCATTGGTACAAATATTTCCTATTACATTCCCGATCGGTTGAAGGAAGGTTATGGCCCCAATAGCGCTGCGATGCTGCAACTTGCCAAAGATGGCGTGAAGGTTGTCATCACGGTCGATTGCGGGATAACCGCACATGAACCATTAAAAGCAGCACGTGATGCCGGAATTGATGTGATTGTGCTTGATCACCATGCAGGGGAGCCGCAATTGCCGCCTGCTGCTGCGGTGGTAAACCCCAACCGCATTGATGAAACATCCAAGCATCGCCATATTGCGGCGGTTGGCGTGACGTTTTTATTCCTGGTGGCATTGAATAATAAATTGCGCGAGCAAGGATTTTACGAAGGTAAAAAAGCCCCGGATTTAATGAGCGAGCTGGATATTGTCGCATTGGGTACGGTGTGTGATGTCGTATCGCTTACCGGCGTGAACCGTGCCTTCACCCGCCAAGGTTTGCGCGTGATGAGCAATAGTAAAAATATCGGAATTAATGCGTTGTTGAATGTAGCGCGCCACAAAGGCGCGGCAGATACCTATACCGCGGGCTTTGTTTTGGGCCCGCGTGTGAATGCAGGCGGGCGCGTGGGTAAATCGGATTTGGGAACGCGGCTGCTTAGTACCCAAGATGAAGATGAAGCGCACGCCATTGCCGTGCAGCTTGAACAATTAAATGTCGAGCGACGCGAGATTGAAGCCGAAACACTCAATGCCGCTCTTAGCATGCTGCCTGAAACACAAACCCATGCCGCCTTTGTGGATGGCGATGGATGGCATCCGGGCGTGATTGGCCTTGTCGCATCACGTGTGAAGGATAGATATAATTTACCGGCCTTTGCCACTGCCTTTGACAGCGATATTGGAAAGGGCAGTTGCCGTTCCATCAGGGGGATTGATATCGGCGCACTCATTATTGCCGCACGCCAAGAAGGTTTACTGATAAATGGTGGTGGTCATGCGATGGCGGCGGGTTATACCATCGCCAAATCGGCTTATCCGGCATTTAAGCAATTTGTTGAAACGCGGCTTGCCAAATTTTTGGCAGAAACACCGCTTGAGCCAACCTTGATGCTGGATGGTATGCTCGCGGTTGGCGGGGTGAGTGTAGAACTTGCTGAAAAACTTCAGACACTATCGCCCTTTGGTGCAGGTAATCCCGAACCGCGCTTTGCATTGATGGATGTAAAATTATTGCGCGCCGATATTGTGGGTGAAAAACATCTGCGGCTCATATTGAATAGCGAGATGGGCGGAAGCCTCAATGCGATTGCCTTCCGCGCGATGGAAAGCGAGATGGGGCCCGCACTCGTGAACCTTAAAAAAGGGTCACGAATACATGTGGCGGGGTATATCCGCCTGAATACCTATGCGATGCGCACCGATGTGCAATTGGTCGTCGAAGATGCCGCCATTTGTTGAAATAACCCAATAAAAACGGGCGCTTACGCTTCGTAAACTTTTTTGCGGTAGACTCAAAATATGAGCCTGACCCTGCGCCAAGCCAAGCAAAAGATGACCAAGAACGGCACCTTTGCCGCAAAGGTTCCCTTCATCGTATGGCTTATGGAAAATCCGGAATCGCCGCTGCGCATGCCCGGCTCCATTAGCCTCAAGCAACATGATTATGTGCACTGTGTATTGAAGGCGAATATGCGTTTGCCCGGTGAAGCCTTTGTGATTGGGTTCACCATGGGTTGCGATAGCCGCATGAACGCATTCCATTTATGGCTATTTAAATTTATCAGCTGCAATTTTTATCCACGCCAATATCGCTTCCGCGGGCGCCGACATTGGCTGGTATTCAAGCGCGGCTATGATCTAGCCAAGCAAACCCAAGTACGTGATCTGGAAAAATTCGATTTCGATAGCTGGCTGGATAAGCCCGTGGAACAACTGCGCCAGTTTATGTTTGGAAACAAACAGGTTGCTGCCTAAACGTCTAATTCCTTGGCGAAATGGGCATTTTCCTGAATGAATTTAAAGCGGCTCTCCGGCTTTTTACCCATCAATGCTTCTACCAAATCTTCGGTAACTTTGACGTTGTCACGGTCATCTGGGTCATGCGGATTGGGCAACATCACGCGCAGCAGGGTGCGTTTGGAAGGATCCATGGTGGTGTCGCGCAATTGCGCAGGTTGCATTTCGCCCAGACCTTTAAAGCGGCTGACTTCCACTTTTGCTGATTTGGCGAATTCTTTTTTCAGCAATTCTTCTTTGTGTGCGTCATTGCGGGCGTAGAACATCTTGGTGCCATGTACGAGACGATAGAGTGGTGGTTGCGCCAAGAATAAATGTCCGTTTGCGATGAGCTGCGGAACTTCGCGGTAGAAGAAGGTCATGAGCAGGGCTGCAATATGCGCGCCATCCACGTCTGCGTCGGTCATGATGATGATGCGTTCATAGCGCATTTTATCAGATGAGAAATCCTTACCCAGCGGGCAACCCATCGCCAAAATCAAATCGCTGAGTTCTTGGTTATTGCGCATCTTCTCGGCAGTGGCACTGGCCACGTTGAGAATTTTACCACGCAGCGGAAGAATAGCTTGTGTTTCGCGGCTACGTGCCTGCTTGGCGGAGCCGCCTGCGCTATCGCCTTCGACGAGGAATAATTCAGTGCCTTCGGGTTCGGTGCGGCTGCAATCGGCCAATTTACCGGGCAGGCGTAATTTGCGCGTCGGTGTTTTGCGTGATTGTTCTTTTGCCAATGCGCGTTTTAAACGCTCATCCGACTTTTCAATCATCGCATCAATCAACTTCGAGCTTTCCGCAGGATTGCCCACTAGCCAATGATCGAAATGGTCTTTGATGACTTGGTCAACCCAACGTGCAGCTTCGGCGGTGGCCAGTTTTTCTTTGGTCTGGCCTTGGAATTGCGGGTCAGGGATAAAGGCAGAAAGCAGCATCACCGCGCCATCCAGCAAATCATCGCTGGTTACCTGTGATACTTTTTTCTTACCCGTCATATCACCATAGGCGCGCAGCCCGCGCAGCAATGCAGTACGCAAACCGCTTTCATGCGTACCGCCTTGCGGGGTGGGAATGGTGTTGCAATAGGAATGCGAAAAACCGTCTTCGCCATCATCTGGCCACGCAACCGCCCATTCAACCTTACCGCCTTTTACCGGCAGTTCGGCAAGACCGCTAAATGGTTTGAGCGTAACGGTGCTGCGCCCTTCGATAGATGTCGTCAAATAATCTTCCAGCCCGCCGGGGAAGTGGAAAGTGGCGGTTGCGGGAATATCCTTCTGTCCTTCAAGCAGGCTTTCATCACAGCTCCAGCGGATTTCAACACCGCGGAACAGATAGGCTTTCGAGCGTGCCAAACGATAAAGTAGAGCAGGCTTAAAGCGTGCCTTGGCGCCAAAAATTTCGGTATCAGGGCGAAAACGCACGGTAGTTCCACGTTTATTGGGCGCAGCTCCAACTTTTTCAAGTTTGCTTTTGGGTACGCCGCGGCTGTAGGTCTGACGCCACAGAATTTTATCGCGCGCGACCTCCACCTCAAGATGTTCTGATAACGCGTTCACAACCGATATACCCACACCGTGCAAACCGCCGGATGTCTGATAGGCTTTTTGCGTAAACTTACCGCCCGAATGCAGCATGGTCAGAATAACTTCGAGCGCGGATTTGGTTGGATATTTGGGGTGCTTATCAATGGGGATACCACGGCCATTATCCGAAATGCTCATGGTGCCATCTGCATCCAAATTCATTTCAATGCGGTTGGCAAAACCGGCCACGGCTTCGTCCATGGAGTTATCAAGCACTTCGGCAACCAAATGGTGCAACGCCTTTTCATCGGTGCCGCCAATATACATACCGGGGCGGCGACGTACTGGTTCAAGCCCTTCTAATACTTCAATATCATCTGCCGTATATTGCGCAGCCTTTGCCGCATTTCCGAATAAATCAGCCATAATTTTACGTGTTTCTTTAACAGTTGTAAGGTTTTACTTTCGCAGTAGTTGGCTAATATGACAATACTTTACAAATAGTACATGCATATTTTTAGGATTAAGGACTCAATTATGTCGGCACAATTAGACGCAATACTAGAAAACCGCACTTTGCTATTGACTATAGATGAACTCCATCTTTCAGTAAGAACTGCAAATGCGCTCAAAAATGCAGGATGCAAGTACTTTTTTGATATAATAAAAAAAACAGAATCTGAAATTTTGCTAATACCTCATTTGGGTAGAAAACCCCTTAATGAGATAAAAGAAGTGCTGGCTGGTTACGGGTATCATTTAGGTATGACTGTTGGTGTATCTTCAGACACCCCGGGAGTCGTTAGTCGGGTGGAGTTGGCACGTAAGGCGTTCGCTGATTCTGATATAAAAACAGAAAATAATATCCCAAAAAATATTACAGATGAATTTATAGTTGCCCAAAGACTTCTAACCGAAGCTGGGTTGAACGCTACCCAAGTCAGAAATCTTGCGCATAAACCAGATTTGATGGCACGGCTAGTGGATATTACTGACAGTCTAGCTGCGCTTGCTCCAGATATTGATTCTTTAGAGAAAGGTCTTGGAGGGCAACTTAATACTTCTTCGCTGTTAAAAAATCCTGCATTAATACGTATAGGTATTAAGTTATTAAAAGGTGGCCTGCAGGATGGTCCATAACCTTAACCTCAGTCTAGAAAGCAAATGATATGCAACGAATGTTAGGGCTCTTTGTAGTTCTATTTTTTTGCTTTTTGTCTGAATTGCATGCCGACACCATTCCAAACGTTAAAAACCTGCGTTTAAGCTACAGCGTCTATCTTGGGGGCTTGCATGCCATGGACGGGCAGGTGGGATTTACCCGTTCGGGCGGGATTTACAAAATTGACTTGAAAACAGGCACAAAGGGATTGTTGCGCAAAATTGCGCCATGGGATGCTGTCGTTGCTTCCAATGGCCATATTCGTCAGGCAATGCTGCGTCCAACCGGAAGTAAGGTGCTGACCTACTGGAAGGAAAAGCCCAACAGCGTGATCTTCAAATTCAATAAGAATACCATCAGTGCTGTTTTTGACCCGCCCGAAGGCGATAGCAAGAATGAACCCGTGCCGCCAGAAATGAAGCGTGGCGCGATTGATCCCTTAAGCGGTGTGTTACAAATCATTGCCAATATTACCGCTAACGATGAATGCACCCAGACCGTTCCAATATATGATGGCCATCGCCGTTTTGACCTGACCTTGAATAATAGTGGGACAGAAGAACTGGACGGTGAGGACTATTCGGTATTCACCGGCACGGCCGAGCGTTGCATCGTTGACTTCAAAATGCTGGCCGGTTCGCGTAAAGACCGCGAAGGCAGCCAGTTCTGGCAGGACGGCACAGATAATAATAATCTTGGACGTTGGGGCAAATCGAGCCGCCCGCCTGTCTACATCTTCCTTGGCAAAGTGCGGGATGATTTGCCCGCATTACCCGTGCGTGCCGAAACAAGCACGGTGTTTGGGGCTATCATGGTGCACCTCACCAAGGTAGAAGGCGGAAAAGGCCCAACGTTGACCATTCCAGAATAAGCAGTGATTAGTATGCGGGTAGCGCGCCCATGTCATACCCGCCCATCACCGGCGATGGCGCATAACGTGGGGGAATCCCGTTAACAAGATTACTTGTCACACGGTAGATTTCATAAGTCCCAACTTTTTCAAAGCGTTCACCAATGGGTTCTGCCCAAAATCGTGCCGCCACATACCCCTTCTGATGCCAATAGCCTTCAAGGCGTTTGGCCAAAGCCATGGCGCCTTTCTGGGTCAGGAATTCTCCAAGACCCGGTTTGTTATCCTGTTCCTTCGTATCGAGGGCATTTTCACTTTGTCCCAATTCAATAAGGATATTTCTTACTTTTTGACTGCACTTTTTAATAATGGTTCCCATAGGCTATCCCCTTATTATCGTTATATTTAAAAAACATATCCCTTCGTTATGCGCCCTTAGCAGGGGCGTGATACCGTGAAGCTGTGATGCCTTAGCAAGCACCCGGATTCATCGGATCAAAACGATTGCCTAAAGGTGTACAAGGGATGAAAAGGCCAAATCAACAAAATAATTTGTTTCAAACAAGTTAAAATTGGTAAAAATTTGTTGAAAATAACAAATCAGCTTGTATAGTGAATCTTAGGATTTATCGGCTTAACTCTGTTGCTCTGCTTCTTTCACGGATTTCATCAGTCATGGCGAATAACAAAAAATCTGGTTTGGGTGCGCGCGTGCGCCAGCTTCGTGAGGAACGCGGCTGGAGCCAGAATGAGTTGGCTGCGCAATTGCCCGGCGTAAAACAACAATCGGTAGACCAGCTGGAAAATGGCAAAGTGGCGCGCCCGCGCTTTTTACCGGAACTGGCAACCGCGCTTAGTACCTCGGTGCAATGGCTGCTCACAGGGGAGGGGCAACCCACCCATAAGAAATCTGCCGCACAAGAAGGCAGCATTGATGCAGAATTATTACGTGATGTGGTGGTGGCGGTTGAACACACGCTTGAACAACACAAAACCAAAATTGACAGCAAGCACCGCGCGGAAATGATCGCCGTGCTGTATGACATGATGCGTCATGAAGAAAAAGCCGGTGCAGAAAAAATGCAGCAAGCCGCCAGCAATATCATCAGCTATAGCCGTTTTATCAAACGTACCGGACCATAATCACGGTTTATGTCTTGCTGCCAGATAGCGCAGGGCATTATTCCAGTGTTTGGCTTTTAAATCCTGTAAGTCATGGATGTTGAAGTCTTTGACCAGCTTCTGGGTTATATCATGGGGTGACGTGTTTTGTTCTGCGGCACACAAGTAAATGACGCTGCTAAGAATAGTGTATTCATTGGTATCTATTGTGCGGGTATTTTCATGCACTATGTAACCACCGGAAATTGCAAACAACAGGCAACAAATTAGAAGTGTATTCTTTGCGATGCGCTCCTTGCGTCTGCTTTCTTCCACGCATGGTAAAAGCATTTTGACCATTTCTGTAATGCGTTCTCTGCGAGCTTCCATGGATTATCCCCGGCTATATGTCATCATATTCAGGCTGAATCGCTTGATCATTATGCCGTAGTTTAATTTTTAGGTGATTATCGTGAACAAGAATTTAATTAAGCTGGGTATGATTAACGAGCGTTAGCCAAAGTAACATCGGCATTGTTGCACACATTTCATATTCACGCTAATCGCAAGAAAATTATTTAGTATAAAAAATATATTTTTGTTTGATTACTAAATTAGCTGCAGTGCAACACGGCATTCTTGCACATGATTTGCATATGCAGTGGGTTTTAGATCATCTGGCCAATCATGATTATAACCATAACGCAGGATAATGGATGGGATGCCGGCTCCCGTTGCCGAATACGCATCATTAGGGCTGTCGCCAATCATCACGGCGTCATCTTGAGCCACGGATAGGGTGCGCAGCGTATGCAACACCGGAAGCGGGTGAGGCTTGCGTTGTTCCAGCGTATCGCCGCCAATAACTAGGTCGAAATATTTATCCAGTTGCAGTTGCTTGAGTATGCGGCGCGTTGCGGCCTCGTGCTTATTGGTCACGATGGCCAGCTTGGTGCCGCCGGTATATTCATCATGTATAAATTCCAGCATGCCGGGATAGATGCAGTCTGGCTTGGCCACGATACCTTCATAAATAGACAAGAATCGTGGCATCAGAGCGCTAATCTGGGCTGCATCAACGGGCTGCCCTGTGAGTCGCATGGCCTTTTCCAGCATGACCTGCAACCCGTCGCCCGTGCAGGCTTTCATCTCATCAAGGCTTATGGCGCGGCGGTTTTCTTGTGTCAAAACCGTGTTCATGGTCGCCTGTAAATCGGCGGCACTGTCGATGATAGTGCCATCCAGATCAAAAAGAATGGCTTTAAAGCGATGGGGCATGTGGTAAAACCAAAGGAGTGAATAAACCAATCAACGCCATTATACCCATATGCCAAATTCTATTCCATCACTAGCTTGCATTATTTTAGCCGCCGGACAGGGCACGCGCATGCGTTCATCCAAGCCCAAAGTGCTGCATGAGGTTGCGGGCTTTCCCATGATTACCCATGTACGCCGTGCCTGTGAGGCATTGGTGCCGCATAAGATTGTTGGCGTGATTGGCCCTGATGCCCCCGAAGTTGGCGAGGCGATTGCGCCACATGCTTCAACGGTACAAAAAGAACGTAAAGGAACCGCGCACGCCGTATTGGCTGCCAAAGATGAATTGCGTGGGTTTCAAGGCCGCGTATTGATTGTGTATGGTGATACGCCATTATTGCGCGCCGAAACGTTGAGTGCGTTGGTGGGGCAAAAATCTCCGGTTAGTGTTCTAACATTCGAGCCGGAAAACCCCGCACAGTACGGCCGCGTTTTTTTAAGTAATGAAGGTTTGGTGGATAGCATCATTGAATATAGCGATGCGAATGAGGCGCAGCGCGCCAATCGCTTATGCAATGCCGGTGTGATGGCGTTTGATAGCAAGGTGCTTTGGGAAATATTGGCAGAGATTAAGCCGCATAATGCCAAAGGCGAGTTTTATTTAACCGATGCAGTTGCCATCGCCCGTGCACGTGGCATTGCGTGTGGTTATGTCAAAGGTGATGCCCAAGAAGTGCTTGGCATTAATAGCCGCGTGGAATTGGCAACGGCTGAACACATCATGCAAAAACGCTTGCGCACCGCATTAATGGAGCAGGGCGTTACCTTGCTTAATCCTGAAACCGTGCATTTATGTGCTGATACACGTATCGCATCGGATGTAACCATACATCCCTTCGTTGTGTTTGGCCCCGCCGTGGTGGTGGATGACGGCGTTGATATTTTATCTTTCAGTCATCTGGAAGGGGTGCGCGTTAAAAAAGGTTCACGTATTGGTCCTTATGCACGCTTGCGTCCTGGAACGGTAGTGGGCGAAGGTGCGCATATCGGTAACTTTGTCGAAATCAAAAAATCGATGATTGAGAATGGCGCAAAAATCAATCACCTCAGCTATGTGGGAGATGCCCGTGTGGGTGCACGTACCAATATTGGCGCGGGCACCATTACCTGCAATTATGATGGCTTTCATAAACATCACACCGATATTGGCGCGGACGTCTTTGTGGGGTCGGATACGGCATTGGTGGCACCCATCAAAATTGGGGATCGCTCGACCATTGCGGCAGGCAGCACGATTACCGAAAGTGTTCCTGAGGATAGTCTGGCCATTGCCCGCACCAAGCAGATGAACAAGGATGGTTGGGCTAAACGCTTCCGCGATAAAAAGGGCGGTAAGTAGTTATAGCTTGGCGACTGGCTTGGCAGTTGTATCCCGTTGCAAGGCGGGTCTGTCCCCATGCATAAGGATGCCTTCAAACCGTTTGCGCATTTCACCTGCCATTTTTAGCAAGTTATCGCTGCCCGCAAGGCCGTTATATAAAATGGCGCTGCCTTCCCGCATCAGTTTTTCACGCCATGCAAACTGCGCGTTATTTTCAAATGGAACCAAACGCAGCACGGTCAGATAGCTTTCATCGCGGTTATAGCCAGACCAGCAGGCATGGGTGAATGCGTTATTCGATACATCCGGCGTTTCACGGTCAGCATCCAAATCATGGGGAATACCTTCAACACAAACTATTCTAGCAACGCCCGCCCATTGCGCCTCGGCCAGCAATAATGGCCCGACATTTTTTTGAATGGTATATAACACAGCTTCTTTTGCTGGATGTTCAGGGCGATTGCCCAGCAGCCATGGCTGCTCAAGCGGTTTGTTATCGTTGACGAGTTTGGTTTGTGCGCGGCATGCATTGCGGATGGCCTCGACACTTGCGGTTGCAAACAAATCATGTCCGCGGTTGTCTTTACCCGTGACTGCAACATTTGCACCGTCCAAGAAGGCAATCTTGCGACCATCGGCTTGCGCAATGATAAAACGTTTTTTTATATCACTTGGTAAATCATCGACATGGCGGTGTTGTACCTTCACCATTGTTTTTTCATTAGTGCCCAATAGGCGCAAAAGATTATCCAGCACATAAGGCGCATCATTAAATCCGGCAATTTGCGCAGTATCTTCAAACGTTGCGCCATAGGTCACCACAAAGCGGCCTTTTTCCAACAAGCCATCGATGGCCAAGTCACGTGCAACGATTTCTTGCTTGGCTTGGCAAGCAGGGCAGCTTTGCCCGCTGGAGGTGCAGATCACCGCCAAGTTGGTGCGGTTTTGTGAACGCAAAGTGGTGAGTTGTTCGCGAAGCGCGCGTTGATTATCAGGAGATAGTACTTCGGCTTCGGCATGCTGGCTGGCGATGCCGGTTTTTAAAACGGCGTTGGCAGCAAGCGAACCAATTTGAATGGCTTTGCCTGTATCCAGATCAATGATGTGGAGTGCTGCACCAAACGGGCCGCCATAGCCTTTGCGTACATTTTCTGTCGCAAAGGCGTCGGTTGCTTCTAATTGTTGTGCAAGAAAACTGGGGTCCAGTTCGCTGATAATATCAACCGGTTTATGCATGTTCTAAATTGAATGAATGTTGAATATCCATTCAACCTAGAACTGTGGGCTATGTCAGGCAAGCCTGTTAATACTTGCCTAGAATAGGCGAATATTGGCAATCGTTGTGCGTGGCTGATAGCTAGATTGATAATAAGGCTGTTGTTGATAACCAGATGGCTGACGATAGGACGCGCCTTGGCTGCGTTGATAATCCTGGAACTGGCGATATTCGGATGCGTATTGGTCGCGCAGCATATCATAGTTACGGTCAACCATATTACCCAAAGATGGGTTTCTGAAATCATCACTGAAATGAGAAATGTGGGTGCCGCGTTCGCTAGGGTGCATGCGGTTTGGTCCATACATAATGCCGGGGATGAACATGGCGTTTTCATCAACCGGTTGTCCTGCACGGCGCAACATGTTGAACATCACTTGTTTAAACATCTGGCGATCTTCCGGGGTGGTAGGAACTTCCTCACCATTGTTGCCTCTGATGCGGGTAAATGGGCGACCTTCTACGGCTGCATCCATCATGCTTTCAAACTTGGCAGGATGCATAGGTTGCGCAGCAGCTGCGCGTTGGTTATCAGGGAACCCAGGCGCATACGATGATGAATAAGGAGCCTGACGAACACCACTGCCAAACATGCCACGACCAAGCATGTTACCGAAAATTCCGCCAGCCAATAATCCGGTCAGGAAGTTTCCAGAACTTGGCTGGGATTGATGACGATGTGGGTATTGTTGATGATGGTAATCGCGGCGTGGTTGCGCGGCTGAATAATAGTTATTGGTGACAACAACGGGTCTTTGCTGAGCAACGGGTGCACGATATTGTGCCACAGGTTGTGCTTGATAAGTTGGTCGTGGTTGTACAGCAGGGCGGGGTGCTGCAACGTGATGTTGAACAGGTGCTGGCGCAGGAGCAGCCGCACGGATCGGGGCAGTATGAACTGGAGCAGGTGCTGGAGCAGGGGCACGCACAGGCGCGGTATGTACTGGCGCAGGCGCTGCAGCATGAGGAGGTCTTGCAGCAGGGGCAACAAAGCGGTGGCCCGGCATATGGTTTGGTCTGGTTTGTTCTGGCTGTGTCGTCATTTGCTGCCTCCGTTTGATTTAGAGAATCTGCGTTCCCTTATTTAGCTACCCGTGAAATTAAAATAACACGCCGCAGGCCATTTATTACTTTCATCAATAGTTAATTGGTTAAATCGCACATACGACCCAATAAAATCAGATTGAAATGTTTTGTTAGCCAATGTTGTTTTGCATGCGTTGTTTCTCGCTTTAACCATGTTTTGCAACTAGCTTAGGCTTCCTTTCAACTCTTTAGTCGCGGTCTCAAACCTTATGTGTGGAATTGTTGGTGTTATTGCAAACCGTCCCGTTGCATCAATTGTGCTTGATGGATTAAAGCGTCTTGAATATCGCGGATATGACAGTGCGGGGATTGCCACGCTGAATGCCGGAAAGATTGAACGCCGCAGAGCGCAAGGAAAAATCAGTAATCTGGATTTGAAATTGCAGCAGGAGCCATTGCCCGGACATATCGGCATTGGTCATACGCGGTGGGCAACGCATGGCAAGCCAAACGAAATTAACGCGCATCCGCATGCAACGCACCGTGTGGCGGTGGTGCATAACGGTATTATCGAAAATTATAAAGAACTACGCGCCGAGCTGGAAAAGAAAGGCTGCGTCTTCCAAAGCGATACAGATACAGAAACCATCGCGCATCTTTTGACTGTATATCTGGAAGAAGGTCTTGCGCCCGCGCAGGCAACTGCAAAGGCACTTAAGCAATTAGATGGCGCATTTGCATTGGCATTGTTATTTGCAGGTGATGAAGGCCTGCTGATTGGTGCGCGCCGCGGCAGCCCGCTGGCCATTGGTTATGGGGAAGGGGAGATGTATCTGGGGTCCGATGCGCTCGCGCTTGCGCCGCTGACTAACCGCATTACGTATCTGGATGAAGGCGATTGGGCAGTGATTACGCGTGACAGCGTGGTGGTGCATGATGCCAATGATGCGGTAGTCAAACGCCCCATTCAACAAACATCTCTATCTGGCGCGATGATTGGTAAGGCTGGTTACCGCCATTTCATGTTGAAAGAAATTTTTGAACAAGCAGGCGTGATTGGCGATACGCTGAATAGTCTGGTTGACCCCGCGAGCGGTGATATTCAATTGCCAAGCCTTCCATTCGACTGGAACGATTTGAGCCGTATCACCATCATTGGTTGCGGTACGGCGCATTATGCAGGCGTGGTGGCAAAATACTGGTTTGAACAAATTGCACGTTTATCGGTTGAAACCGATATTGCATCGGAATTCCGTTACCGTGCGGGCCCCATGCCCAAGGGCGGCGTGATGATTGTGGTATCGCAAAGTGGTGAAACAGCAGATACACTTGCCGCTATTCAATATGCCAAGACACAGGGGCAAAAGATTGTCTCGGTGGTTAATGTGCTGGGCAGCAGTATGGCACGCCAAGCCGATGTGGTGGTGCCAACCTTGGCGGGGCCGGAAATTGGTGTTGCATCCACCAAAGCATTCACTACGCAATTAGTGGTATTGGCGATTTTAGCCCTCGATTGCGCAGTAAAACGCGGCGCGATTACACGCGATGAAATGAAAAAACACATTCAGGCGTTGCGTGAAGTGCCAAGCCACATCAATGATTTGGTGCAACAGCACGAGCAAATCCGTGAACTTTCGCAGTCACTCGCTGAAGCACGTGATGTGATTTATCTGGGTCGTGGCCTCAATTACCCGATTGCGCTCGAAGGCGCACTCAAGCTCAAGGAAATTTCCTATATCCACGCGGAAGCCTATGCAGCGGGCGAACTCAAGCACGGCCCAATCGCACTGATTGATGAGGTGATGCCGGTGGTGGTGCTTGCGCCGCGCGATGCGTTATTTGAAAAAACCGCATCCAATATTCAGGAAGTGATGGCACGTGGCGGTAAGGTGATTTTACTATCCTATGCCGATGGTCTCAAAACCATGAATCCCAAACCGTATTGGAGCATGGCATTGCCGGATGTTGATAGCTTTGTCTCGCCGTTGCTTTATGCTGTACCGATGCAACTTCTGGCTTATTATACGGCCATGGCCAAGGGCACCGATATTGATCAGCCACGCAACCTTGCGAAAAGCGTGACTGTGGAATAATCAAAGCAGATTAATTCCAAACTGTTTCAGTATGAGGCTGAACATTCCAAAGCATATCATTGTGATGAGTGCGCATAGACCAAGGGCAGGCCAGAACCCAAACCGTTCTAACAGCGGCGGGAAGGCCAAAAACATCGGCAAGGTCGGTACAACATACCAGAACGTATAATAAGCGTGATTGGCGATTTTTTCTGACGGCTGCTTTTCAATATAAAGCCAGATAAGCGTAAGCACGGTAACCAGTGGCAAAGCCGCAATGAGCCCGCCCAGTTTATCGCTTCGCTTGGCGGCTTCGGAAACAAGCACAACCACCCCAGCCGTTAATAAGTATTTGGTGATAAGCCATATCATGACATTTTCTCGCTTGCCCGAGTGTAGAAAGTATTATTTAGTCTATACATCATAAGCCCACTGCCTGATAGTTGTCCCAGCAAAAAAAGGTGATGATATGAGCCAGAATAATCCACGCATCGATTGGCATACTAAAATTCAGGATGAGCTTGACGCTTGGCCCGTGACCTGCCGCGTCGATGAAGCGCATCAAACCGTTTTTGTTGCATTCAATTCATCGCTTAAGCTCAAAGGTGAGACGTTGATTGCGGGCTATCGGATTGTTCAGGAACAATTGAACAAGTCTGAACCAGATCATCCATTTAATGGGATGCGTCATGCTTCTCTGGGTCCGGTGCGTGGCATAGCTCCTGCAACTCCTATCAAACACAACAGACGCATCTTGGCGGCTGGCTAAGCCGCCACACTCAGTTTTGCTGTGGTTTAGGGCATAATTTATAGGATTTTTTCCCTTATCTTTTCGATTTTGGTGCACTATATTCTAGTGATGACCCAAAATACTAAATGGACCCCAGATAGCTGGAAATCAAAGCCCGATCCGCAACGCACCGTTTACCCGGATGAAAAAGCGTTGGATTCAACCGTAGAGCGCCTGCGCAATTACCCCCCCTTGGTATTTGCGGGTGAGGCGCGCCGCCTGAAAGCCAGCCTTGCCAAGGTTGCAGCGGGGGAAGCATTCCTGCTGCAAGGCGGGGATTGCGCCGAAAGTTTTGCCGAATTCCACCCCAATAATATCCGCGATACCTTCCGCGTGATGTTGCAGATGGCCGTGATTTTGACCTTTGGCGGCGTGACACCTGTTGTTAAAGTTGGCCGCATGGCAGGCCAATTTGCCAAGCCCCGCAGCGAGCCTATTGAAAAGCAGGGCGATGTAACCTTGCCCAGCTATAAGGGCGACATCATCAACAACATCGATTTTGATGCCAAGGGCCGTGCCCCAGACCCCGAACGCATGGTGCAGGCATATAACCAATCTGCGGCTACGCTCAACTTGCTGCGTGCATTCGCGCAAGGTGGTTATGCTGACCTTCATAAGGTACACCAATGGACGCTTAATTTTGTTGATAAGAGCCCGGTGGGTGAACGCTACCGCGATTTGGCAGGCCGCCTTGATGAAGCATTGGCATTCATGGGCGCATGCGGTCTGACATCGGAAAGCGTGCCACAACTTCGTGAGACGGAGTTCTTCACATCGCATGAGGCATTGTTGTTGCCGTATGAACAGGCGCTTACCCGCGTGGATAGTACGACAGGCGATTGGTACGATGTATCTGCGCATATGTTGTGGATTGGCGATAGAACACGCGACCCAGCAGGCGCGCATGTGGAATTTCTGCGCGGCGTTAAAAACCCGCTGGGTCTGAAATGTGGCCCATCGATGCAGATTGATGATTTGCTGAAGCTGATTGATACCCTCAACCCAACCAATGAGGCTGGTCGCTTAACGCTGATTGTGCGTATGGGCTCGGATAAGGTTGCTGAAAAACTTCCTGCGCTGCTGCGTGCCGTGAAGAAGGAAGGCAAGACCGTGGTATGGGCGAGTGACCCCATGCATGGCAACACCGTTAAAACGGCATCGGGCATCAAAACCCGTCCCTTCGATCGTATCATGTCGGAAGCCAAGAGCTTCTTCACCGTATGTCAGGCTGAAGGCGTGCATCCCGGCGGCGTGCATTTGGAACTCACAGGCCGTGATGTAACCGAATGCTTGGGCGGTTCAGTTGCCATCAGCGAAAGCAATCTGGGTGACAGATACGATACGCATTGCGATCCACGTTTGAACGCCAGCCAGGGTATTGAACTTGCATTCTTGTTTGCTGAATTCCTCAAGGCACAACGCAATCAGGCAAGCAAGCAATCCAAATTAGCCGAGCGCAGCGCATGATGAACAAAATGACCGAATTGGCCGCTTCTGCTTTTGCAGATAGCGCGGCAAATTTCCTTAAGCTACAGGCATTGGCAGGCACAGTGGCGGATGTAGCCATTCAATCCGCCGACGCCTTGAAAAAAGGCGGGCATTTGTTTTTTTGCGGGAATGGCGGATCGGCTGCGGATGCGCAGCATATTGCCGCTGAACTCGTTGGGCGTTTTTTAAAAGAACGCAAAGCGCTGGCGGCGACAGCCTTATCTTGCAATACCTCCACGCTAACGGCGGTCGGTAATGATTATGGCTATGATGTTATTTTCTCCCGCCAGCTTGAAGGTTTGGCCAAGGCGGGAGATTTCCTGTTTGCCATCTCCACCAGCGGTAATAGCAAAAATGTGGTGCTGGCCGTGCAGGCCGCAAAAGCGATGGGCGTAAAAACCATTGGCCTGACGGGCAGCAAGGGCGGCAAGCTCAAGGAGCTTTGTGATGTTTGCATCACTGTGCCATCTGACCATACCCCACGCATTCAGGAAATGCACATTGCCGTGGGGCATATGATTTGTGAAATCATCGACGAAGCGTATCTCGCCTAATGAAGCCGCAACCCGCAATCTTTTTTGATCGCGACGGCGTTTTAAATTCAGATATCGGTTATGCCTATTTGCCGGAACATATTACGTGGGTCGATGGCGCCATTGATGCAATTAAATACGCCAATGAACACGGCTATCTGGTGTTTGTGGTTACCAACCAATCCGGCGTAGCGCGCGGCATGTATACCGAACAGGATGTCAAACATCTTCACGCATGGATGGAACAAGAGTGTTTATCTAGAGGCGCTGTAATCCATGGTTTTGCGTTTTGTCCGCATCACCCCAGCGAAGGGCATGGCACGTATAAGGTCGATTGCGATTGCCGCAAGCCCGAACCCGGCATGATATTAAGTTTCACGAAAAGCCATGCGATTGATTTGACGCATAGCCATTTGATTGGCGATAAGCAAAGCGATATGGGAGCTGCCAAGGCAGCAGGCATTATCGGCCACTTGTTTAAGGGCGGTAATCTCAAGACGTTTATTACGGATATAATCGCCCGAGCTTGATACTTAAACGGTTGGTGTGCGGTGTGGGGCGCGGTGGTTCCGTTGCCCTTGCACAGTCGTATCGCGGCCAAGGCCCACGGTTTCGCCAACCCCGGCCACCTGCACAGTGCCTTCACGAATATTGCGTGCCGCCGTTTCATAAACACGGTTTTCGTCCCATCGTTCTGTGGGTTGTTGGCGCTGTCTCGGGGCTTGTCGTTGACGTTGTAGTGCCCGTGGTGCTTCGGCTGTTACGATGGTTGGCGGTAGTTCTGCGGTAGGCATTGCCGGATCCGCCGGTGACGCTGCAGGTGGTTGTGCCGGCTCTGGCGTACCGCGTTCAGGCGGTGAACCGTAATATCCTTGATACATGGCTCTGCCAATTTGGCCACTGGTTCCGCGCCGCGGAGGAGAATTGCCCGTCATATAAAACCTCGGATTGTTGATGCGCCATTCTATGAATGCGGGTTTAACTTAAGGATAAAAAGTATAGTTAATGCGTCAAGACGGGGATAAATTTATGTCGATAAAATTTGAACTAAATTCATTTTGATTGCTGAACATCATTAAGCACGGTTTAAGCACGTTTTGATAAATTGAAATCCTCAACACGATTTTGCTGACTACATATTGCGTTTATATATACGGGGACGATTATGAAAAAAGTTATTTTATTGGCCGCCTTGACATTATTGGTGGGCGTTCACAGTGCCGACGCACAGCCACAAGCAAAAGAAATTGCGTATGTAGCAAGCTGCCAAACTGGCGTGCATGTCTATGATAAAGCAGCCAATGCAGTGACCTGCGGTAAACCTGCTATCTCGGGTAGCGGTTACGTGATTGAAATGGCAACTGATGCGAATGGCGTGGCTCAATGCCCCAAGGGTTATAGTTTTATCGGACACGTGCCAAATACCCATGGCACAGGTTCAAACCTGCAGCATTTTGCCTGCGTAAAAAGCTAAAAATCCTGAACTGAATTTTATGAATATGCGCCAGAGCTGAGAAATTAGCTCTGGTTTTTCATGTTAGAAGCCACCTGGTGGCTTGAAGTTCATGACCTGACCGGCTTTTTCATTCTTGGTCACGTTCACGAATTGCTGGTTAGCCGCTGATTGCATGAATTGGCCAAATTGGGTTGGCGCGCGGTTGCTGGATGATTTTTCAGCCATCATCAAGTTGAACAAAATACCGGGAAGGCCGCCATCGGCTACTTTGCCGCTGCGGATGCCTTCATCCTGACGGGCTTTGGGGCCCCAGAACAGTTCCAGAATGCGCGCATCGCCACTACCGCGTTTTTTCTTTTTAACGGGATTGCCGAATTCATCCAGCTCTGCGGTAGGTTCATCCCAGCTTAATTCATCCCAGCTTACGCCAAGGAAGTTCTGGATGGTGCTCGACATAAATGGGAAGTTATGCAGGATGTCGCGGAACATTTCTGCGCAGACGTAAATGGCCGCTTCTTCCAATTCTTTGACTTTGGCTTTTTCTTCATCGGTTTTTACGCCTTTGCGAATGGCTTCCACGGGAACCATGCAGGTATCTTTGAGTTTTTTAGCCAGTTCGCCGATTTGGCCGGCACGGTCATGCTCGCCATTTTCGCGGTAGATATCTTCAATCGTGCGGAAGCGTTTAACCAAGCATTCAGACCAGTACCACCAGTCATTAAAAGGCGCGCGTTCATTATACTTTTCTGGCATCGATGGAACCTAAATCAGCTAATGCCTGTCAGAGTTTCTTTTTTACGCGGCTTATACGATGAATCCTGACGTTCCAGTGGCTGCACGCCATCACTGTGTGCAACTTGCGTCGCACCCGTTTCCGTCGTGAGGCCTTGTTTGAAATAATCTTCGCCGCCAACTTCGGCATCATCCAGCAATTTGGCGAGCATCCATGGCAATGTGCCATATTCGTCAGATTGGCCGGGGCCAATGCCTTCGTTCACGGTGCGATGTGGACCTTTGAAAATATCCATGGCTTGGCGGCCTGACACGTTCCCAAAGCAGGAGGAATTGAGTAGGCGTTGCATATCCTCGGATATAGCGGGCAGTACCTTAAGCACGTCGCGGAAAATCTTTTGCAATACGGTCAGGGATAGCAAATACAGCTTTTGCACGCCGCCCTTCACATCATAATTCTTTTGCGCCAGTTCTTGGGCATGGCTAACCGGATCAATAAACAGCTCCAGACGATCCAGAAAGCCTTGGGCCTTACTGGCATCTTCATGGTGTTCTTTATACACATCGACGCAGCGCTTCAGCTGGCGTTCCAGGGCTTTCGCCCAGCCTTGCCAGATGTCATAGGTCGATTTTTGGCCAGTACCACTCATGGGTAACTACCTGTATCCACGTTAACAAATTAACTAATTTACCATTTTAGCATTTGCTGCTGCGCAAGCGCAAGAGGTGATCAGCCAGCACGCATGCGACCATGGCTTCGCCGATAGGGACTGCCCGAATGCCTACGCAGGGATCATGTCGACCCTTAGTAAGTATTTCGGTATTTTGCCCATCTTGGTTAATGGTGTTACGAGGCGTTAAAATCGAACTGGTTGGTTTTACCGCAAAGCGCAGCACAATATCCTGCCCGGATGAAATGCCGCCCAAAATGCCACCTGCATGGTTGGATGCAAAATTTACGCCGCCATTTTGGCTACGCATATCGTCGCTGTTTTCTTCACCGGTCATTTCTGCGGTAGCAAAACCATCGCCGATTTCAACGGCCTTCACAGCATTGATTGACATAATCGCGCGCGCCAAATCGCTGTCGAGTTTATCATAAATGGGCTCGCCTAATCCAACTGGTACGCCGCTGGCCACCACCTCGATAATCGCACCTACCGAAGATCCCTTTTTACGGATTTCATCCAGATAGGTTTCCCATGTGGCTGCCGCAGCTTTGTCTGGGCAGAAGAAATCGTTTTTATCAACTTCATTCCAATCCCAATTGGCGCGGTTGATTTTATGCTTACCGATTTGAACCAATGCACCGCGCACCGAAATGCCTGTGCCAAGAATTTTACGCGCAATGGCGCCTGCGGCTACGCGGCATGCAGTTTCGCGTGCCGATTGACGGCCACCGCCACGGTAATCGCGGATACCGTATTTCATTTGATAGGTGTAGTCAGCATGGCCGGGGCGATATTTGTCTTTGATATCGCCATAATCTTTTGAACGTTGATCAACGTTTTCAATTATCAGGCTGATGGGTGTTCCCGTGGTTTTGCCTTCAAATACACCGGAAAGAATTTTTACTGCATCGGGTTCCTGGCGCTGGGTGGTATGACGCGATTGCCCCGGGCGGCGTTTATCAAGGAAAGACTGGATATCGCTTTCTGCCAGCGGAATAAGGGATGGGCAACCATCCACTACCACGCCGATGGCGGGGCCATGGCTTTCACCCCATGTGGTAAAACGAAAAAGCGTGCCGAAGCTATTGCCCGCTGTCATGTGTTGGCTCCGTAATTGGGGTGGGCGCAGCAGCAGGGGCAGCCTTTACCGCAGCTTTTTTCTTTGGCGTTTTGGGTTTGGTTTTTTTGTGGCTTGATTTTTTCACGTGCGATTTTTTGGTGCTGTTGGCATGTGATTTTTGCGGTGCGGGTTGGGTAACCACAGGGGCGGGTTCTTCAACCACTTTTGGCTTGGCAAAGGTGAACCCGCAGCGCATCACATCAGGAAGGCATGCGCATGGATAATCACTGCTTGGTGCCTTATCGGGGGATACGCATTCATTGCTGGCCTCGGCAGGGGTGAGGCATTTCATGTCATCGGGCTGACCAGCGGTGCAGCCAACGATGCAATCATTATCGGTGCGGCAGCTGTCACCGGTTACTTTTCCTTCACGTGATACCGGGCGTACAGTCGGATATGCGGTGATGCGCGGCACGCCAAAACCTTGTTCGTTCGCATACGATGGCTGCGGTAAGGCTGCCGCCACGATGAACAGTAACAGGATAAGGACTTGCTTCATTGGTACATCTCCTGCGGAAGTGCAAAGCCACATAGCTTAACATCGGGCAAGCACCCGCACATTAATCCACGGGATGGAATATGATTTTCTCCCACGCGTTTTCCGGATGCCTGTTTTTTGGTAAGGCATAGCAGGGCAAACTTTTTATCCTTGGGCAAATAGCCATACACGCAATCTTCATGAACCAGACATTTGCCACCGGTCACTTTGCCGACGGAAGAATAGGGATTCATTTCATACTTAAAGGTTTGCGCCGATGCGAATTGCCAACTGCCAACTGCCAAAACAATACATAAGAAGACGAATACGAGATTACGCATTCGCCGCCTTTATTGCGTTCATGTTATTCAGCATCTCGCCTAGTGCCACGGTTTCATCTACTGCCACCATGCCAACCGCATGATAACCGGCATCGACATGTACCACTTCACCGGTTACGCCTGTGCCCATATCGGATAAGAGGAACAGCGCCATATTACCGACTTCAACTTGGGTCACGTTTTTCTTTAGTGGCGCGTTGATCTCATTCCAGCGAAGAATGTGACGGAAATCACCAATACCGCTTGCCGCAAGGGTTTTGATGGGCCCGGCCGAAATGGCATTCACGCGAATGCCTTGGCCGCCCAAATCAACCGCAAGGTAGCGCACACTGGCTTCCAATGCGGCTTTGGCAACACCCATTACGTTATAGTGTGGCATTACGCGTTCTGCGCCAAGATAGCTCAGGGTCAACATGCTGCCGCCATTTTTCATCAGCGGCGCAGCCTTCTTGCATATATTGGTGAAGGAGAAGCACGAAATATCCATCGTATTGAGGAAGTTCGCGCGGGTGGTATCGGCATATTTGCCGTCTAATTCGTTTTTGTCGGAAAACGCAACGCAATGGACGATAAAGTCTAATCCGCCCCATTTTTGTTCAATGGTTTTGAACAAACGGTCGAGGCTTTCATCATCCTGCACATCGGCCTTTTCAATAATCTTTGCGCCCAGTTGTTCGGCCAGCGGCACAACGCGCTTGGCCAATGCATCAATCTGGTAGTTTACGGCAAGTTCTGCGCCTTGGGCTGCGGCGACCTGTGCGATGCCATAGGCAATCGATCGATCATTGGCAACACCCAGGATAAGCCCGCGCTTACCCTTCATCAGCGTACCTTTAACGGGTTCATTAACATCACTCATGAACGCAAAACTCCATCACTTGAAAAGATTCGAAACTTGAAAATGGAGGTTAGAACAAAGTGCAAGCTATTGCAAATGCTTGAATAAACACAATGTTTAGGCATTGCGCCAATTGCAGTAATCAAGCGCTTGAGGAATTAATTAATCCCGGCCTTCTTGCGTGGATCGTAGGGGTGGTTTTGTCCCCATTTCTCGGCAAATTTCGTTAATTGCTCGTCGGGTGCATCCGGCAATACAACTTTCATTTTGATATACTGGTCGCCGCGCACGCCTTGCGGGTCAGCAATACCTTTGCCGCGCAGACGAAGGCTGGTTCCGGTATTCGAACCTTTTGGAATTTTGAGTTCAACACTTCCATCCAGGGTTGGCACCGTGATGGTTGCGCCCAATACCGCTTCGTACAGAGTGATGGGAATTTCGCAATTCACATCCATACCTTTGCGCGTGAAGGTGGGGTGCGGGTCAACCATAATTTCAATAATCGCATCACCCGCGCGACCTTCTTGAAAACCGGCGTAGCCTTGTTGTTTTAAACGAAGCTTGTTGCCGCTTTCACTGCCAGCGGGCACGTTGATTTCTATGGTTTTGCCGGTGCCAAGGGTAATGCGTTTTTTGGTGCCCAGCGCGGCTTCGGCAAAGCTGACCCTTAGTGTTTCATTGATATCGGAGCCTTTGGCTTTTTCACGGGCACTGGCAAACGGGTCTGTACCCGCACCCCAATTACCGTGGAAGCGGGTAGACTTGGCCTTCATCCCGCCAAATAAATCGGCAAAAATATCTTCCGAGGTGAAATCTGCCATTGGATCTTCAGCCGCGCGTGAATTTTTAGCGCGGTAGTAATTTTGTGATGCGCTTGCTCTTGCATTGCCGCCGGCATCCATTTCACCGCGATCATATTTTTTACGTTTTTCGGTATCGCCTAAAATATCATAGGCGCCGTTTACTTCTTTGAATTTGGTTTCAATATCTTTTTTGCCCGGATTTAAGTCAGGGTGATATTTTTTGGCTAGCGCACGATAAGCGGCTTTTATTTCATCATCCGAAGCAGTGCGGCTGACGCCAAGGACATCGTAGGGATCACGCATAATAAATAAGACCGTCCAAAAAAAAGACCGTTGCTGAGTTTGAATACCCTTATTGAATTAGGGTTATTCTAAACAAACGGCAACGGTCTTTCAATAATTGGTATTATTATATTATTGCTGAATCTGCCATGAACCATCGGGTTGGCGGCAAGCGGTGCCAAAGGCATCTTGTTGTTTGCCACCAATGTTGACCTTTTGGTTGAATTCACGGCAATAGCTGCCGTCGCTGGCACGGCCATCACGAACAGGGGTGAATGAACCGTAATTACCGTTTTCCGGATTATTCCAGGTAATGGTTTTGCCAACAGGCGCGTCATAGGCTCTGTATTGTGCTTGCTGCAATGCGGCTCTATCGGCGTTATCCAATGAAGAACCGATTTCGTTACCAAGCCATGCACCGGCTACTGCGCCAAGGGCGGTCATGACCACATTACCAGTACCCTTACCAAATTGATTACCGAGCAATGCGCCGCCGCCAGCACCCAAAAGTGTGCCGCCAGTTTGTTTGCTGCCCCAGCTGTCGGTCTGACATGCGCCAAGGGATAAGGAAGCCAGCATCAAAAGTGCAACAGATGCTTTGGAGAGGGTGCGTTTCATTTCAAGACCTTCTAAAAGGGTTAGCAGTTAGTGCACCGGGACCGGTATTATTGGCCTGCGACAATATAGGTTGTGCGAGGTTCTTTAATTCCGGCCCGACATGCTTTAATTATATACTGAATAGGGCGAGACTTTGGCGAAAACAAGTAGAAGGTATGAATATGGAACATACAAATCCGGCGCGACCCCCCATTTTTGGGGATAACCCCTTTAAACTATTCGCTGATTGGTTCGCCGAAGCCGAGCGCCACGAATTGAATGACCCCAACGCCATGTCATTGGCAACCATCGGGGATGGCGGCTTGCCAAGCCTTCGAATCGTATTGCTAAAGGGCTATGACACCAAGGGCTTCTGTTTTTTCACCAACACCCACTCGCGTAAAGGCGGGCAGCTGGATAAATCGCCCTTGGCTGCATTGTGCTTTCATTGGAAATCCATTCGTCGCCAAGTTCGCATCGAAGGTAAGGTAGAGCGGGTGAGCGAACAGGAAGCAGATGATTATTTCAACTCACGCCCACGCGGTAGTCAGATTGGTGCATGGGCATCGCTGCAATCCACGCATCTGGACAATCGCCATACATTGGAAAAACGCGTAAAGGAATTTGAAGATAAATTCAGCGGCGTGCCCGTGCCGCGCCCGCCGCATTGGTCAGGCTACCGCGTGGTACCAGAGATGATCGAGTTCTGGCAGGACATGCCATATCGTCTTCATGACCGCGTAATTTTTACAAAAGATACCAAGGGCCATTGGCAACACGAACGCTGGTATCCGTGATTTAGCTTGGCTCCATCTTCGGGCCGAGTTGGTCGTAGTGATGTTGTCTTTGCCGAAGCTCCAGCTCGATTTTTTCTTTGATCACCGGGCTATTCGCCAGAACCTGCGAGTTAGGTGTATTGGCTAAATTAGCCATAGCGTTGGAGTTGTTGAGCACTTCATTTAATGCGGTGGGGTTATTTTGAAGCGCATCGATGGAGCTTGGGTTGTTTTCCAATAAATCGGCAACTTCGGGGCGGTTGATGGGTTGCTCTGGCTTGCGTTCCGGGGTGAGACGCTGTTCTTGCTTATTTTGCAAGTTGAGGTTCTCTTGCGGAATATTGCGTAGCTCGTTAGCAGCCTTCACATAAGGCTCGTAGCTTAAATCCAATCCCTTAAAGTTCTCCGGCAATTCTTTGAATTCATTGATAATAATTTTAAGTCGCTCTTTGAGGTAATCGGCCTGCGTAAACTGATAGGCTAGAACGAGGGAGGACAGCGCCATGAACGCCGAGCCAGATGAACGCTCCGGCTGCGGGATAGACTCTTCCGACTTATCCTGATTATAGATGCTGCGGATATGGGCAAGGGCGCGTTGCAATGCCCCTGTAAAGGCTTCTTCGGTGGCGCCTGCGTCGATATCGTCGTTGCGCTCCAACAGCATATCCAATGTCATGCCCATATAGTGCATGCGACGCATCAGTAATTTACGTTCCATCGGTGCATCAAGGCCATCAATACCATACAGCACCAACAATACATCGCCGGTTTCATTGTTGAGGCGCATGATACGTTCTTTGCGCGACATCAGCAGATTTTCATTATACACCACGTCATGTTCTGGCGTGCTGGCTGTGGCATCAATCACCAACGGGCCTTCATGCTCGGGCAAGTGGTTGAGCAGTATGTCTAGCTCTTGCCGCGCCATGCCCTTGCTCAGACTGATGACAATCGTATCCCACTTATGTTGGAACGCATGCAGCTTGATGGTCTGCTTGAGGGTAGGGATGAAGGATAAATCTTCGCCCTTAAAAATAATTGGCACCATATGGTCAATGGCGTCCAGCACATGATGCAATGTGCCAAAGGTATCAAAATGCAGTGGCTTTTTCGCGCTTGGTTGTTGTTTCGCTCTATGGCCCATTTGATTTTTCTATACCTGTGTTATGTCTCGAGAGGTGATTTTGCCTCGGCTTTTAATTTTACAATCGCATCGGCCAAGCTTAGCACTTCCTGGCTTTCTCCGCCTAAGCGACGTAGTGCCACAGACTTATTCTCGGCTTCTTTTTTGCCAACCACCAACATCAGTGGCACTTTCTTCAAGCTGTGCTCGCGGATTTTGTAGTTGATTTTTTCATTACGAATGTCGATGTCGGCGCGCAGGCCTGCTGCCTTTACGGCGGCCAATACTTCACGCGTGTAATCATCCATATCATTGGTGATACCGGCCACGACCACTTGTAATGGCGCAAGCCACAACGGGAACTTGCCCGAATAATGTTCAATCAGAATGCCGATAAAGCGTTCCATTGATCCAAGCATGGCGCGGTGAAGCATAACGGGGCGGTGTTTGTTGCCATCTTCGCCGATGTAATTGGCATCAAGGCGTTCGGGGAGCACGAAATCAAGTTGTAACGTGCCGCATTGCCACACGCGGCCAATCGCATCGGTTAGATGGAATTCAATCTTGGGGCCATAAAATGCGCCTTCGTTTGGAATTTCTTCAAAGGTCATGCCTGCGCCAACCAATGCTTTGCGCAAACCATCTTCGGCCTTATCCCAGATTTCATCAGTGCCGCCGCGCACATCAGGGCGCAGGGCTAATTTCACAGTTACGTTTTGTGGCGGGAAGCCAAGGTCTTCATAGACCTTCATCTGCATGGAGCAGTATTTAAGGGATTCTTCCATTACCTGATCTTCACGGCAGAAGATATGCGCATCATCCTGCACAAAGCCGCGCACGCGCATGATGCCGTGCAGAGAGCCGGATGTTTCATTGCGGTGGCACGCGCCAAATTCCGCCATGCGGATGGGTAAATCGCGGTAGCTCTTCATGCCTTGGTTATACACCTGCACATGGCATGGGCAGTTCATTGGCTTGATGCCGAACATGGTGTCTTCATCCATCGGCACGCGGAACATCTTATCGCCATACATATCCCAGTGGCCGGATGCTTTGAATAAGCTGCTATTTACCAGTTGCGGAGTTTTTACTTCCACATAACCGTCTTGTTGGATGCGGGCACGAATATAATTTTCAAGCGTGCGATACAGCGTCCAGCCATGCGGATGCCAGAAGATAGAACCTGCCGCGTCATCTTGCAGATGAAACAGCTCCATTTCTTTGCCCAGGCGGCGATGGTCGCGCTTTTCTGCTTCTTCAAGCTGGGTTAAATGCGCCTTTAGTTCGGTTTCATTGCGCCATGCAGTGCCATAAATACGCTGCAGCTGCGCGTTCTTGGCATCGCCGCGCCAATAGGCACCAGCAACACGCATCAGCTTAAAGCCATTGCCGATTTTTCCGGTGGATGGCAAATGCGGACCGCGACATAAATCATACCATTCGCCTTGGCGGTAAATGGTGATGGTTTCCGTGCCCGGCAAATCCTGAATGATGATGGCTTTATATTTTTCGCCAATGCTTTCGAAATGCTGGATGGCTTTATTACGTTCCCAGACTTCGCGTGTGAAGGGTTTGTCGGCGGCAATAATCTGCCGCATCTTGGCTTCAATCTTTTCCAAATCTTCCGGCGTGAATGGCGTATCTCTAGCAAAGTCGTAATAGAAGCCATGCTCAATCGATGGGCCAATGGTGACTTGCGTGCCGGGATATAGGGCCTGTACCGCTTCGGCCATGATGTGTGCGCAGTCATGACGGATGATTTCCAGTGCTTCGGGCATATCACGGGTGATAATCGCAACCTTCGCGCCATCATGCAGCGGCAGGGTCAGGTCACGTAGCTCGCCATCAATGCGGGCGGCAACGGCAACCTTGGCAAGGCTTTTGGAAATATTGTTGGCAAGATCAAGCGCGGATGAACCTTCAGGGAGCTGGCGCACATTGCCATCGGGGAGCGTAATATTCATAAGTTTTTGTTGTTTTTCTGCGGTTTGGGTCATTGTTTTAACGTATCAGGCTATGGAAAAAGGTGCAAGGGAGGCTGCTTTTTGTGAGAGTTGAAGGTGATTATGCGGCCTTCAATTCTGGATTTCGCGCAGTTCGCGGTAAGTTTCGATGATGTCTTCAATCATCTGCTTGCGGTCAAAATTGCTTTCCACGAAGGCCCGTGCGCGCACCGCAAAGGCTTGGCGTTGTTCGGTTGTCAATTTCAGGCTGCGCGCAAGGGCAGCGGTAAGGCGGTTGACCTGATCGGCGGGCAATAAAACAGTTGCAGGATCGCGCAACAAAATTTCACCCAGACCATTGCGATCAAATGCCACAATTGGACGGCCCATGGCCTGTGCTTCGATTAAGGCTCGAATGGATTCTTGTCCTTGGAAACCGGTAACCAGTACCGAATGCGCCAGCCACAGGGCAGGGATACGGTCTTGAACATCGCTGGTCACAATCACGTGGCTAAGCAAACCGAAAGCGGCCACACGGCGAATGATGAAGGCGCGGTCTTGTTCGGGCACAAATAAAATGGTGGTAATATTGCGCGCCTTCAATTCCTTCAGCGCCGTGGCCATCGTATCAAAAATAACGGGGTCAAGCGGGCAATCAGGAACCACAACGACCGGGCAATCATCCGGCAATTGCCAGTTTTTTTCTAGAGTCTGGATTTTTTGAGGGGATATGCGGTCGAAATGCACAACGCCCAAATTGATACCGGGAATGATGGTGCGCACGACGCTTTCAGGCAGGCTTAGTTGTTGCAATAACTGCTCGCGCGCATAGCTGGATGGCACAATAATGCGTGAAAAGCTGCGCAGAATTTCTGCGTTCTTTCCGGCAAGTACGCTGATGATGGGTTGATTTAGTGAAATGGCCGTGTGCATACCGGTCTTGAGCATGACCTCGTAAGCAAAGCGGGATAGCGAGAAATCCAGTACATGAATAAAATGAATATGCTGTTCACGTGCCCAGCGTACTAATTGGAATACGGCCACCATATGGCCCAGCGCACTGGCGCGCATATCCGGCAACATTTTATGCGGAATTTTTTGGCGTTGCAGTTCCAGCTTTAACAATCCGCCAGGCGAAGCAATAAAGGGATGGCCACCTTCTGCGCGAACGCGTAAGGCCAGATCCACCGC
Organism: Alphaproteobacteria bacterium; assembly: GCA_041917755.1. GTDB lineage: Bacteria > Pseudomonadota > Alphaproteobacteria > UBA9219 > RGZA01 > RGZA01. Next base: position 73,205 of record JAYRWY010000006.1, on the reverse strand, counting down.
TTGGCGGCCAAGCATGGCATTGTTCAAATCCGGGCTGAGGATAAGGATGCGGGCATTTAAACCAGACGATGCAGATGTGTTTGACGCAGAACCGATAGGGGCTTTTGCAGCGGAGGCGGCTTTTTCAAGCGGAGCTTTATCAGGTGCATTTTTTTCAGGCGTGGCTTTTTCTGGAGCGGGGGCTTTGCGCTCCGCGTCATTTTTTATCTTCGGCTGGACAGTATTTGGTTTTGCCACCATAGTTTTACAAACAACCCGCTATTAAAAAAAACATGACAGACCAATTTGAATTCCAAACTGCCCAGCTGAACGGACATCGTATCGCCTATCGTCATGATGAACCCATAGGTTCATCCACGAATCCAGATCAGCCAAACCTGTTATTTCTGCCTGGATTCTTTTCCGATATGACGGGCTCAAAAGCAAGCTTTTTAGCGGCGCGCTGCATTGCCAGTGGCCGCCGTCTGACCCGTTTTGACTATTCCGGCCATGGCCAGTCATCTGGCAAATTTGCCGATGGCTGCATTGGCGACTGGCTCAATGACACGATTGCAGTGGTTGACAGTCTAACCACCGGGAAGCTGATTGTGGTGGGCTCCAGCATGGGCGGCTGGATTATGTTGCTGCTGGCGCTGGCCAGACCTGAACGAGTAGCAGGGTTAGTAGGCATAGCGGCTGCCCCCGATTTTACGCAAGATTTGGTATGGGATATGTTGACCCCTGCACAAAAGCAGGAAATGCAAACCAATGGCGCCATTTATGAGCCGTCTGATTACGGTGACCCATTGCCCTATACCCTGAAATTGGTGGAGGAGGGGCGCAAGCATTTATTGCTGCGTGGGCCCATACCCATTACTTGTCCTGTTCACCTTATCCAAGGCAAGCAAGATAAAGATGTGCCATGGCAGGTAGCTGAAAAATGTGCTGCGCGTCTGCAGAGCAAGGATGTGCGCATAACCTATATTGAAGACGGGGAGCATCGCCTGTCGCGGGAAAGTGATTTGGAAGTTTTATGGAATGCGGTGCAGGGTATTAAACCTGCTTAATCAACGTGAAGTAAAACGTGCTGCCTTCGTTGGGCGTGGATGTCAGCCATAAATTACCGCCCATGCGTTCCACCATTTTTTTACAGATGGCAAGGCCAATCCCCGTGCCTTCAAATTGCTGTTGGGTATGCAGGCGTTTGAATGGTTCGAATATTTTTTTGAAATAGGCGCTATCAATACCAATTCCATTGTCGCGAACATAAAATTGCCATGCGGTTTGCTGGTCGGAACAGCCGATGTGAATCTGCGGCGCAATGCCTTGGCGGCGGTATTTAATGGCATTACTGATTAAATTTTGCAGTAAACGCGCAAACTGTGCACCATGATGGGTAATCGTGGGGAGCGGGTCATAAGTAATATGTGCGCCGGATTGTTCGATTGGCTGCTTTAAAATTTCTAACACGCGTTGCAATTCGGCGGCGCAATCAAACGTCTCGGCTTTGGATAATTCGTAATCCGCACGGGCATAACTCAGCAAGTCCGATATCATCTGCTGCATGCGCATAGATGCCGTCATCAAAATGGTCAGATATTCCCGGCCGGTACCATCAAGTGCAGCGCCGTATTTTTGTTGCAGTAATTTTGCGAAGCTGCCGATGGTGCGCAAGGGTTCCTTTAAATCGTGGGAGGCGACATAGGCAAAGTGCTCAAGTTCATTATTGGTTTTTTCAAGCTGCGCCATCATGCGGGTCATCTCGCGTGCAGCTAATACCTCTTGCTTTTGTACATAATTATTCAGTGCCATATAGCCGATGATGATAACCAGGCAGTAAATAAAAAACAGGAAGAAGATGGTATAAATTCGCCCGTCCTTTGTTTGCTTGATGCGTTCTTTAAGGATGGCGGCCAATAAATCTGCCGATGCGTTATATGTGCCTGTAAACGAGGTGATGATATTAGAAAAACGCTCCGACCACTGGTCTTTTGATAGGGTGTTGGGCTTGTAGATGATGGTGTTTAGCAGCACATCATAAAATGTGCCGATGGTTTCGATGTCTCGCTCATTCGGGCCATAAATCCCCTTAGAGTGTTTATGCTCCTGCACTATGCGTGCAGAGCGTTTTAGGCTTTCAATCAATGGGGCAATTTCAGTGCGGTGTGCGCGCATGAAATCTGGTGAAGCAGCTTCGCGTGCCTTTGCAATATTTGCAATGGTTGCGGGTATGGCGTTCACGATAATATCAACGAGGTAATAGCTCGCCATTTCGGGATCAAGAATAAGCGCGGAGTTGTCGCCAACATCGCGCATCATGCTTGTAAGTTGGTTGATGTCATAGTCGCCTTGTGTGGAAGATTTAAAAGCTTTCCAGTCATCGGGTGGCAATAAACTGCCGCTGGATGAAGTGAGCTCATCGATGGTGCGTATGTATTTATCAGCATCATGGCGGGCGTCTGGCCTGTGATCCAGCAGGTTTAACATCAGACCAAACATGGCCCGTTCCAGCTCAACGCCTTTCAATTCTTTTTGGGTTGCCTCAACCAGTCGGTTTTTATCTTCCAGCAGAAAATAGCCGCCCAATAGGAAAACAACGGCCAAAACCGATATCATTATAAAAGTGGCGTCACGGATGCGATTCATTCGCGTTGGCTCTATCTACGTGCTTTATTGCGTTTTTCCTATGATAACCATAAAGTAATTCCATGACACAGCAACCATCTATTGAACAATATGTCGGCAATAAAATCCGTGAGCGTCGCAAGCTATTAAAGCTGAACCAGACGGAATTGGCCAATCTCTTGGGTATTTCCTACCAACAGGTACAAAAATACGAGAGCGGGGCAACCACATTGACCCTTGGCCGTTTGATGCATATCGCGCAAATTCTTAATGTGCAGCCCAACTATTTTTACGATGGGGCGCCAACACAAGAATTGGCAGCGCCAGCACAGGCCTCCGATGTCATCAGCAGAGAGCGCAAGCGCCCCTTGCAGGTTTTGCTTATTGAAGATAATTCAAGTGATGAAATCCTGTTTAAAAATGCGGTGGAGCAGTGCGGTATTCCTGCAGATATTTATTCCATGCAGCAACCCGACCGCGTGATGGATTTTTTGCAAAACCACGACAGTAAATATGGTCGCCCACGTCCGGATGTGATTGTGCTGGATTTAAATCTGCCTAAAATCAGCGGTATGGAATTGTTGAAGCTGATAAAGAAAAACCCTACATTGGTGGATATTCCGGTAGTGGTGCTAACCAACAGTATCCGCGTTCAGGAAATGCAGGAATGCTACCGTTTGAATGGTGCAGGCTTTATTCAAAAATCCATCGATCTTGATGAATTCTGCGAGGATATCGCAACTGCCATGAAATATTGGGCCAAAACCGTTATTTTGCCTGCCGCATGATACGCATCGGCCTTGATCTTGGTGGAACAAAAATTGCGGGTATCGCACTCTCGCAGCATGGCGCGGTTTTGGAACATCACCGCGTGCCGACGCCGCACAGCTATCCGGATATTATCAAGGCCTGCGCTGAATTGGTCGCAAAGTTGAACCCTCAAGGTGAACGCATTCCGCAAATCGGCATCTGCACCCCCGGCGTGATTGATTATGCAAAAGGCGTGATTACGTTCTCGCCAAATGTGGCTGCGTTAAAGGATAAACCATTTCGTGATGATTTATCTGCGGCGTTGCACATACCCGTGCATCTTGCAAACGATGCGGCGTGTTTCACGTTGTCTGAAAGTATGGATGGCGCTGCCGCAGGCGCGCGCATCGTTTACGGTGTGATATTGGGCACGGGTGTTGGCGGGGCATTGGTTGTTGATCAAAAAATGCCATCGGGGCCGCACCGCGCCAATGAATGGGGCCATGTGGCATTCCCGTTTCCGGATGCAGATGACGTGCCTGCAAAATGCGGTTGCGGTCGAGTGGGGGATATCGAAAGTTACTTATCCGGCCCCGCACTGCATCGCCAGCTTGCTGAAAAACTGGGGCATGAGGTTAATACTCATGAACTTAATGAGGGGATTAATAGCAATAATCCAGCAATCATGGCGGTGGTTGAACGTTATGCCGCGCGCCTTGCCAAGGCATTGGCCATGCTGATTACCGTGGTTGATCCTGATGTGATTGTGCTAGGCGGAGGCGTTAGCAACCTTGAAATTATTTACCGCCTTGTCCCTGCATTATTGCCTCGGTACACTTTGTCACCTGTTGTTAAAACCAAGATTGTTAAAGCAAAATTTGGCGATGATAGTGGGCTGCGTGGCGCGGCTTGGCTATAGTTTGAGTTTTATTTTTTAATTTTTTTTGAATATGCATATGTTGAATCCTGTTCCATCATCCAATATCCAACTGCAATTTTTTCTGGCTGCGGGCATAAATTGTGCACGCAGAACCTTTGCTAAGTTGGATATGCATTGGGATGGCGACGAGCTTGGCATGAACCGCCCCACGATGACGGATCGTGAAACCGAAGGCCTTGATATCATCAAAAACGAAGCTGAAGCATTGGATATGCAGGGCTACGAACTGCTCAGCGGCAGCCGTTTATTTATCTATCAGGGTACAGATCCGTCTCTGCCCCCCGATATCATCGGCTCACATATAGATTCTGTGCGCAAAGGCGGTCGATATGATGGCCCTGCGGGTATTGTGGCGGGCTTGGCTGCCGTGGCAACCATTCATCAACGCTATTTGGAAACTGGCATAAAGCCAAAGCGCACTATTGTCGTGCTGGCTGACCGCGGCGAAGAAAGCGTGGAATACAACCAGTTTGGTATTTCATCCGGCATTAATGCAGGAAAATTTGGCCCAGATGTTTTGAATCTGCGCAGCACAAGTAATCAAAAAACTTATGAAGATAATGCGCGTGCGCAAGGGATTGATGTCGATGCGCTGCGTCAAAAATTGCAAAATCGTGAAGACCTGATCCCGTTTGAATTATTAGGCAAGCAATGGGAAGTGCATATTGAACAAGGCAAAAAACTAGCCAGCTCCGACGTCAGCCTTGGGATTGTCAGCGGTTTTCGCGGTAATGTGCGATATGCGGGAACAGTGCATTTTAAAGGCCGCGCTGACCATACCGGCGCAACCGAAATGCCGGACAGGCTTGATGCGGGTGATGCGTTCATTGAATTCCGCGCGCAGGTGAAACGTGAAGCCGAAGCATTGCGCAGTGCAGGCCATGATCTTGTTTATACGTTCCATTTTAAAACGGATGATGACCGCACCTCCATTCCTGAAAATGCCTATTCAGCTGTCGAGGCACGTTCCACTAGCCCAGAAACATTGAAGCAGTTTGAAGCAATCGTAGAAGCAGCCATACAAAATGTGCGCACGCTTGGCTACGAGGTGAACGCCAATCACGATAAGATGAAACGCACTGCGCCCGTATCATTGGATGGTGATGCGCAGAATATTTTGCGTAAGACTGCTGATGAAATTGGTGTATCGCATGTCGATATGGCATCGGGCGCAGGCCATGATTTGATGAACTATGCACCAAAAGTATCGGCTGGCTTTGTGTTATTTGGCCATGGCAATGGCGGTCTGAGCCATAATCCTGGTGAGATGCTCGGCTTAACGCCGGAGCAAGACCCGTTTGCGGAAGGTAATTACCCCAAGGTGATTGAATTGATGGCCAATGTGTTGACGCGTGATGAACGCGGATATGCAGAACCGCAAAGCGTATCACCCAAAAACGTATCACGGGACGATTTTGTAACTGAATTGAAGAAGCGCGGTGCAAAGCCAATCGGCTTGGTTGCCTAAACGGCTTTCCCGCCAACATAGACGCGTTGCAAATGCATTCCGTCATCAAATGCAATCATATCTGCACGCTTGCCTACGCTAAGGCTGCCAATGCTCTTATCCAATTTTAAAAACTGTGCCGGATATTGGCTGGCCATGGCCAAGGCATGTTCCAATTTAAAGCCAGCTTGTTGCACGGCATAGCGCACGCATTCAAATAATGTAAAACAACTGCCGGCCAGATGGCCATGTTCGTCCACACACCGGCCATCTTTGGCGGTGATGCGTTTACCTTGCAGCGTAAAGGGTTGTTGCGGGTGTTGGCCCGATGGCGGCATCGCATCGCTAACTAAAAACAGTTTTCCATCCGGCTTGGCTTTATCGGCCAAACGGAGCATATCGGGCGCCACATGTGCGCCATCGGCAATTATACCGCACCACAGGCTATCATCATTTAATGCCGCGCCGCTTAATCCTGTTTCACGTGCACTCATACCGCCCATGGCGTTGAATAGGTGGGTAATTCCTGTCAAACCTTCGGATTTGGCTTGTGCCAATTGCTCCTTATTTGCCGCGCTGTGACCAGCGGCAAGAATAACGCCTTTTTGGGTGAGCTTGGCTAATGCGCCTTTTTCAAATACTTCCGGTGCAACGGTGATTAGGCATACGCCAAGCCCATCAAAGCTTTGTGATTTCAAGAATGCGGTATCGGCTTTTGCGATGATTTCTTTTTCATGAATGCCGCTGCGCTCAGGATTCAAAAATGGCCCTTCAAGATGGAGGCCTACCACGCCAGACGCGTCATGTTTTTGTCTGAATTCACGGATGGCGGTTATGGCCGCAGTGGTTTTTTCTGTGCTATCTGAAATCAGGGTAGGAAGGAGGGAGGTTGTCCCCGCAGCGCGGTGCGCGGCCATGATGCCGCTAATGCCTTTTTCTGAAATCTGGTCATTGAACAAGATGCCGCCGCCACCATTAACCTGCGCATCAACTAACCCCGTGGCAAGGGTCAGGCCCAACAGGCTTACCCGCTCGGCAGTGGCAGGAACGTCATTAGAGGGGCAAAAGCCTTTAACCAGCCCGTTTTCAACCAATAGGGCCTGATCGGTGATTATGTGGCCATCCGTAACGATGGCATCGGCGCTAAACGCTTTAAAACTCATCTTATTTCTTATGTTTGAAACCAAACCAAAGTCAGGGTATATCTTGCAGCCTAATTAACAGGATAATCAATGGCTAAAACGAACACGCTCCCCAAAAATTCCGCGACCAAAGATGCCCCACTGGATTCCGAAGCCCAAGCCCTCATCGAGGAAGTCGATGCCGAGGTGAAAGCCGAACAGGTCAAAAACTTCCTGACCCGTTATGGCAATATTATTCTTGGATGCATTATCGCGTTAATTGTCGCCACGGCAGTGGGCAGTACCATGTCCAGCATGAAAGCGCAGCAGCAAGAAAAAGATTCCGAAGCGCTTATCTCCTTACTCGATAAGGATCTGGATAAAACCGGCGCTGACGAAATCAAGGCTACCATTCTTGATTTAGGAAAAATGGCAAAAGAAGGCAGCGGCGAAGGTCACCGTATTGCTGCATATTTGGGGCAGGCGGGAAGCTACTTTAAGGAAAAGAATACTGACGAAGGCATAAAAGCTTTGCAGGCTTTGGCTGCCGATACGTCGGTCAAGCCGCTCTATCGTGACTTTGGCAAGTTGCTGGAAATCCGCGCCCGAGCTGATAAGGATGATGCCCAGAAATTACTGGCCGAATTAACGCCATTATTGGATGCCAAGAATCCATGGCACATCAGCGCAACGGAATTATCCGCTGTGCTATACGCCAAACTTGGTCAAAAGGATAAGGCCGTGGAACAGCTCAATAAGCTATTGATTGATCCGGATGCCTCGTCTGCGGTGGTTGAACGCGCCAAGCTGCTTGGCCGCGTGTACAAGAACTAACGCCTACTATTCACATCAAACACAGCAAATCCCATGCTTAGATTAGCGCTCGTATTACTGGCATCGGTTGTATTACTCACCGGCTGTGAAGGTCTGTTCGGCAAGGAATCCGGCCAACGCGGTGCCTTGCCCGGGAAGCGTGAAGATGTGTTTTCAACTGATCGTACCTTGAAGCCGGATGCAAGCATCGCGGCAAACCCCATCACGGTGCCACCAGCAGAAGATGTAAAAGATTGGGTACAACCCGGCGGCTCGCTAACCCGTGTGCATGGCAATATTGCACTCGGTTCATCGCCCAATGATGTATGGTCAACCTCGATTGGTAGTGGCTCCAGCGGGGATGGTGCATTAACCGCAACGCCTATTATCGCGAATGGCAAAATTTATACGGTGGATGCGAGTGCACGCGTTTCGGCGTTCTCGCTGCAAAATGGCGATAGGGTGTGGGAAGTATCTGTACCCAGCCAGCGCCCAGAAGACGCGATGATTGCAGGCGCAGGCCTTGCCTATGACCAAGGCAAATTGGTAGTCACCACCAGCTATGGATTTGTTGTGGAGCTTGATGCATCAACCGGTAAGCAAATCTGGCAACGCAATTTGCAAAGTCCCATCCGCAGTGCGCCGATCATTGCCGATGGCAAAATCTATGTCACCAGCATGAACAACACCGTGCAACAATTATCCTTTGCGGATGGGTCATTGGGATGGAACCATGCAGGTATTCAAGAATCCGCATCCTTCCTTGGCGCGGCAAGCCCAACGGTAACCGATGATTTGGTGATTGTACCCTATAGCTCAGGTGAAATATTTGGTCTGCGCCGCATCAATGGCCGCATGGCGTGGCAGGAAAATCTGGCATCCACCAAACGTGTGGGCACATTACCTGCGATGGCCGACATTCAAGGCCAGCCGGTTATTTATAATGGCCGGGTGCATGTCATAAGCCATTCCGGACGCTTTGTTGCCTTGGATATGCGCAGCGGTAAACGCGTTTGGGAAAGCGATGCAGGAAGCATTCAAACCCCGTGGTTTGCGGGCGATATGATTTATCTGGTCACCACGGAAAACCAGCTTGCGGCACTTTCAGCTGATGATGGCCATGTGCGTTGGACGGTTGATTTGCCGCGCTACATCGATCCGGAAAATCGCACCGAACAAATAGCATGGGTTGGCCCTGTTTTGGCTGGCGGTAAATTATGGCTCGGTAATTCATTGGGCGAGTTCAATAGTTATAATCCACAAAATGGCAAATTGATTGCCACGCGTTCATTCTCATCGCCTGTTTATTTGCCGCCCATCGTTGCTAATCGCACAATGTTTGTGTTGACCGATGACGGGCGTTTAACCGCATTACGGTAAGTCGCATGTTGAAAGTTTCTGTCATTGGCCGCCCTAATGTGGGGAAGTCCACATTGTTTAACCGCTTGGCGGGCAAAAAACTTGCACTGGTGCATGACCAGCCGGGCGTGACGCGTGATTGGCGCGAAGCCCAGGGCTCGCTGTTTGATTTGGATTTCACGGTAATCGATACCGCAGGAGTAGAAGAGGCGGATAAAGAAAGTCTTGCTGGCCGTATGACCGCCACCACCAAATCCGCGCTTGAACAATCGGATGTCGCATTATTTGTGGTGGATGCGCGCGCGGGGCTTACCTCAACTGACCGTGATGTTGCCGCCATTCTGCGTAAAAGCAGCAAGCCGATTATTCTGATTGCCAATAAGTGTGATAATAATCTGCCTGATGGTTTTGATGAATTACACGCATTGGGGCTGGGGGAACCGGTCGCCATTTCTGCTGAACACAATATGGGCATGCGTGACTTGTATGAGGTATTAAAACCTTTCGTAGAAGTGGATGAAGAACCAGTTGAAGAAATTGAACTAACGCCCGAAGAAGAAGACGCGAATAAGCCATTGCACATGGCCATTATTGGCCGCCCCAATGCCGGTAAATCAACCTTGGTCAATGCATTGGTCGGGTATGACCGGATGCTCACAGGGCCTGAAGCTGGCCTGACACGCGATGCGGTGCATATTGCATGGGAGTATGATAACCGCCCCATTCGTTTGGTTGATACCGCTGGTCTGCGCCGTAATACCAAGGTGCATGAAAAAGTAGAAGAAATGTCAGTTGCCGAAACCGAACGCGCAGTGCGTCTTGCGCACATTGTGGTGTTGGTGGTGGATGCAACTGAAATGTTCGAACATCAGGATTTGCACCTAGCGCAAATGGTGGAACGCGAAGGCCGTGGTTTGGTCATTGCCATCAATAAATGGGATTTGGTGCCGAATAAGGAAGAAGTGACCGCAGCATTGCGTGCGTTCCTTGATAAAAACATCGCGCAATTACCGGATATTCCCATCGTGATGACCACAGCCATTAAAGGCCAGAAGCTTGATAAGTTGATGGCAGCTGTATTTGAGATGTATGAAAAATGGAATCGCCGGATTTCTACCAGTGAACTTAACCGCTGGCTGCAACCACTCCTTGACCACCATCCACCCCCGTTGACGGCGGGTCGTCCAATCAAAATCCGTTATATGACGCAGATTAAAACGCGCCCACCCACATTCAATATCTGGGTGAATAAGCCAACCAATCTGCCGGAGACGTATCTGCGATATTTAGCGAATGATTTTCGCCGTACGTTTGAAATGGGCGGGGTGCCTTTGCGCCTCTATACAAAGAAGAGCGATAATCCATACGTGGATGATTAGTAGCACAATGATTAGGCCGACAAATAATGCTCAGCAATATCCATCGGTTTTCTGAGGGTGCTCTGGTCCTCGCCGGGGTATGCATTGCGGCGCAATTGCGTGGCCATCACGCCGGGGTCAAATACATCCACCTTAAATCCGGCCTGCTGGGTCTCGGCCTTATAGCTTGCGGCAATTTGATTGAGCGCGAGCTTGCTTGCGCTATAGGCGCCCCAATAGGCATCACCCAGACTGGCGCAGGTCACAAATGTAATATGCGGTGTGCCGGCACTGCGTAATAACGGATCTAGGTGACGCAACAAGCGTATATTGGCCGTGACATTCACATCCATCACATTCTGCCAGTCTTTTTCGGTTGTATGTGCAATAGGGCTGGATGGGCCGATGGTGGCGGCATTTAAAATCAATCGGTCAATTTTTCCAAAACGGTCAAACAAAGTCTGGCCAAGGATCGCAAACGATGTATCAGGTGATGATAGATTGAAGGGAATGAGTGTCGCGTTGCTGCCGGTTGCTTGTTTGATTGAATCATCGAGAGCCATCAGGCCGCCTTGCGTCTTCGCAAGTGCAATAACGTGATCACCGCGCTTAGCATGTTGCAGTGCCAAAAAAAATCCAAGACCCCGTGAAGCCCCAGTAATCAGTACAGTTTTTTTTGGTTCATCATTCATGAAGATGTGGATATGTTTTTACAAAATTTTGCTGCGCTGCGATTTCATAAATAATTAGGTTTCATCGCTCAATCTTGGCCTATTCTTATTTTATTAGTGAGAAGGAGGCAACCCCCTATGACTGCTTCAACATCCACACAATCCAGCCTGCATTTCGCACAAGCTGTGCGCAGCTGTATCTCGCAAAATCCTGTGGTGGCTAAATCCCTAGCTGAGCTTGGCCTGATTAATGCCAAGGTATATGTCATTCATGAAAAGGGGACCGACAACCATCAGGTCAACGTATCATTTGATTTGGCCGAAGGTGATAACATTGAGGGAATTGCCCGCAAATTCGGAATTGGCGTAGTGCCCATGGTTATTCAGCAATTGCAAAAAGACGGGGTTATGGAAAAACCGGCAACCGAGTTCTTTTGTATCCCGCAATCGCCCGAACATCAAAAAGATGCGGTCGTAGCCACGTTTTCATTTAATGAAAATGCGCAATGGGCAACAAGTTCTATTCAGCGGCAGCTGAATTAAGGAACGACAGTTGTTGTTCGTCCAAACGGCTGTTTAAATCCGTCAGTACGGTCGGATATTCACCACTGAAACATGCGTCGCAATAGCTTGGCTTGTCGTTGTCGCGCTTTTTCTCGCCGACAGCACGGTACAGGCCATCCAGTGAAATGAATGCAAGGCTGTCTGCGCCAATCAGCTTGGCCATTTCATCCACGCTGTATTTATGTGCCATCAATTTTTCTTTTTCCGGCGTATCGATGCCATAGAAACAACTGAATTTGGTTGGCGGAGATGAAATGCGCATATGCACTTCCTTTGCACCCGCTTGGCGTACCATTTCCACAATCTTGGTGGAGGTGGTGCCACGTACAATCGAGTCATCAATCAAAATCACGCGCTTACCATCCAACATCGCACGGTTGGCATTGTGTTTCAGGCGTACGCCCAAATGGCGGATATGGTCGGTTGGTTCAATGAAGGTGCGGCCCACATAGTGGTTGCGGATGATGCCCAATTCAAATGGCAAACCGCTTTGTGCGGCATAACCAATGGCGGCGGGTACACCGCTATCGGGAACGGGTACAACCAGATCAGCGTCGGCGGCGCATTCACGCGCCAATTCCATACCAATGCGTTTACGTACCTCGTAAACCGAATGGCCCTGCATGAAGCTGTCGGGGCGGGCGAAATAGATGTATTCGAATACGCAGAAGCGCGATCCTTTTTTCTCGAACGGATGATAGCTAGTTACACCCTGTTCATTGATGATAACCAGTTCGCCGGCTTCAATATCGCGAATGAAATCTGCGCCAATAATGTCCAGTGCACAGGTTTCGCTGGCCAGGACATGGGTGTCGCCCAATTTACCAAGCACGAGCGGGCGAAGACCCAGCGGATCACGCACGCCCATAATGCTGTCAGGGGAAAGACACACAAGCGAGTAGGCACCTTCGATATGTTTGACCGCATCAATCAGACGATCAACCGGTGTTTGCTGCGCCGATTGCGCCATCAAATGAATGACAACTTCGGTATCGGTCGTCGAGTGGAACAAGCTACCGCGTTTAATTAAATCCTTGCGCAGTGAGTAGGCGTTGGTGAGGTTACCGTTATGTGCAAGCGCAAAGCCGCCGAATTCGAAATCAGCAAAGAAGGGTTGTACATTGCGCAATGCCGTTTCACCCGTGGTGGCATAACGGTTATGGCCGATTGCCATGTGGCCCATCAGTCGGCGAATGACGCCTTCCTTATTAAAGTTTTTGCCAACATGGCCCAATGCATGATGCGCATGAAAATGTTCGCCGTCATAGGTCACGATACCGGCGGCTTCTTGGCCACGATGTTGCAGAGCGTGAAGGCCAAGTGCGGTTAGCGCCGATGCGTCTTTGTGGTTGTACACAGCAAACACGCCGCAGTATTCATGCAAACGGTCATCATCAAATGGCGAGGTGTTCAACATGGCTGTGTGAGGACAGGTGGTCATTTTTTCGGTGTGCCTTTCACGCCATCAAGAATGTGCTGTAAAATATCAGGACGTTTTTCACCGCTGGGGGCTGCTTCGCTTTCAGCCGATGGATCGCTCAAAGGTACCGTCACAGGCTCTCCTGATTCGTCGGTGGCTTTGGCCTTCTTTTCCATTAAATCGCGCTGTTCTTGCGGGATTACTTCCTTGACCAGTTCCGCGCCATAGGCAAGCGCAGGCTTTGTATTGGCTTCTTTCAGCCATACAGGTTGTTTTTCTTCGGGCAATAACCACGACACAATCAGATAGACGATGGAAATCAAGGCGTAGCCACGTGCCGCGCCATAGATAAACCCAAAGGAACGATCAACTGAAGTGATGTGTTCACCCTTGATGAAGCTGCGGATATAGATGCTGAGAGGAATGAGGATAAGCAATACGGCTGCAAATACGACAAGCCCTGCTGCAAAATCACGAAGCGGCGGTTGCTTGATGTATTCTTCCAGATAAGGCGCAACCACAGGATATTCTTTAAAGCCAAGAAATGCAGCGAGCGTCCAAGTGACAAGGGATAAAAATTCGCGGGTAAATCCGCGCACAAATGCCAAAACTGCGGAAAGGAGAATAACGATGATGACGATAATATCGACAGCGGTATTTGGCATGGCCACGAAACTCTTTCAGCACAAGAATGGCGTTAACACTACTCAGGGATGGGTACTTCTTACTGAGCGGCGCATGATAGCGCAAGGGCTTGAAACTATATAGTGCGGGATAAGGTTTTTTTCTTCAAAAATACTAACCAGCAGCGCGTTTTTTATCACTGGCCAGACGTTGCGGCATTTGGCCGAAAAGAGCCCTCAATTCGCTTACATGACGAATGTGGGTAAGCCTTAACCCATGGGATGGCATATGTTTGCCTTCCTGCAGGGTGGGGATGATGGCCCGTTTAAAGCCCAGTTTGGCGGCTTCCTTAAGCCGCTGTTCAATCATGGCAACGGGGCGGATCTCACCCGATAGGCCAACCTCCCCGAACATCACGGCATCTTCTGGTACCGGTTCATCGGAAAGAGACGACATCAACGCTGCTGCCACGGCCAAATCGGCGGCTGGTTCTGTAACGCGCATGCCACCCGCCACATTCAAATACACATCGTTCGGGCCAATGCCCACGCCGGCGCGCGTTTCCAATACGGCCAACAGCATGGCAAGACGGGCATTATCCCATCCCACACTGGCGCGGCGCGGCGTACCAAGGGCCGATGGTGCAACGAGGGCCTGAATTTCAATCAACATCGGGCGTGTGCCTTCCATTCCGGCAAACACGGCTGTTCCAGTTGCCTCCATCGAACGGTTGGCGAGGAATAGGGCAGATGGGTTGACGACTTCCTGTAATCCCAGATGGCTCATTTCAAAGACGCCGATTTCATCGGTTGCACCAAAGCGGTTTTTCACCGCGCGCAAAATGCGGAATTGATGGGTGCGTTCCCCTTCAAAATACAACACAGTATCCACCATGTGTTCCAACACGCGTGGCCCCGCCAGCGTGCCTTCCTTCGTCACATGCCCCACCAGTAACAGCACGCTACCATGCTTTTTTGCTGCATTTATCAGCTCTTGGGAGGATAGGCGTACCTGCGCCACCGTGCCAGGTGCGCTGTCCAATACATCGGTGAACATGGTTTGAATGGAATCAATCACAATTACATCGGGCGCATCATGCGCGTTTAATGTGGCCACGATATCGCGCACATGATTACTGGCCGCAAGGTGAAGCTTGGCATCGCCAAGGCCAAGGCGTGACGCACGCAGGCGAATTTGGTCAATCGACTCTTCTCCGGACACATATGCGCAATTATATTTTTGTGAAAGTTTGGAAAGCGCTTGAAGAAGCAGGGTGGATTTTCCAATTCCAGGATCGCCACCCACAAGAACGGCCGAGCCCGGAACTAACCCGCCGCCACACACACGGTCAAATTCGCCAATCTCGCTCACGCGGCGGGGCAGCGGGGCAGAGGTGCCCTGCAAACTTACAAAATCCACGCCTTTTGATTTTTTACCGCTGGAATTTTTGCCGGCTAAACTTTTGCTGGGGCCGACACTGGCGGTTTCTTCCACCAAGGTATTCCACCCGCCGCATGCATCACATTTGCCTGCCCATTTGGGCGATACCCCGCCGCAGCTTTGGCAGACATAGATATTGGAGTTTTTGGCCATAAAGTTACGCTCCGGACAGGATGTTCACTTTATGTTCTAGTCTATCTAGGGGCGATTTGCAAGCGGATTTATAAGCGGCCTACGACGCTTTTTGCTGTTCTTGCTTGGCTTCTTGATAACCTGATTTCAGCTCTTCCAGAACGCGTGCCGCATCATCGTAATTTCCGGCCTGAATGTCCTTCATCGCTTTTTCAACAGAGGAAAGCACATCTTGCAGCTGTTCAACGCATTTGGTTTTGATATCGGTCATGATCGGGTGTCTCGAGAACTAAAGGAATAATGGAGGGTAGAGTAACAACCCGCCATGCTATTTCAACGGAAATAAGCAGTTTTCCCCAGTTTTCAAGCCATGTTTGGCCGAAAGTAAATGCGGCATTGCCCAGTTATGTGGTGGTCAATACCATCGTACCTGATATTGCCCATCTGATATTCAAAGCCATTTAGCCAGAGATAAGTATGACCGCCGTTCGAGCAAACGATAACCGTGCCTTTGACCCGATTGAAATTTTACGTGACCTTGTTGCGTTTGATACCACCAGCCGGAATTCCAATCGCCCCATCAATGATTACATTCAGGCAAAATTGGAAACATGCCATGGCATTAAAACATGGCTTGTGCGTGACCCAATCGAAGATAAAGCAAATCTGATTGCGCAAATTGGCAACGATGCGCCGGGCGGTATTTTATTTTCCGGGCATACCGATGTGGTACCGGTGGATGGACAAGAATGGGATGGCAATCCGTTTGAACTCACGGAATTGGCGGATGGCAAATTACGCGGGCGCGGTGCAACCGACATGAAGGGGTTTGTTGCCTGTGTGTTATCGCAGGCCAAGTTATGGTCGCAGATGGCACAGCAGGGCAAGCTAACCAAGCCGATCTACATGGTGTTTTCCTATGATGAAGAAATCGGCTGCAAGGGTGTTATTTCTGCCATTGCGGATTTAAACGCGCGCAACATCAACCCCGACTTATGCATTGTGGGTGAACCAACCGAAATGCAGGTGGCAGTTGCGCATAATGCCCGCGCCAGAGCATGGGTGGAGGCAAGTGCAACCGGCGGCCATGCCGCAACCTATCAGCAAGCCGATGTAACCAGCGCCAGCGATATCGCAACCTTGTTTCATGCAAAAATTATCGAGGCCCGCCATGATATTGGTGCGGTATTTGGTGATGACGTATTGGGTAAAGCCAGCTTGTCATCCACCGGCGTGCAAGAAGCACTAACCAATAATGTTTTGCCCGCTGCATCACTTAAGCATTATGATTTTCGAGGCAAGCCCGGCACTAACCCGCAGCACCTCAAAGCCTATATGGATGGCAAAGCGCAAGAGGTATTAGACGCATTTCGCGCAGATGATAGAACTGCCAAGGCAAGCATTGATATTCGCGTGGAATTAATGAATCCCGGCTTCAAATGCACCGATGATGCCGCCATCAAATTAGCCTGCGAGTTTGCAGATAATATGAACACCATCACCGTACCCTATGTATGCGAAGCGGCGCGGTTCTGGGATGCAGGATTTAAAAATACCGTGGTGCTTGGCCCGGGAAATATCAAAGACGCGCATCAGCCCAACGAAACCATCGCCCGCGAACAATTGGATAGATTGATGGGTACATTGCGCCGTATCACGGATTACGTGACCAAGCCAACACCTGCGCCAGCGCCTTAAGCCTTCAAAATCTGCATTTGAATGGGGCCTTCCGCGCGGCCATGGATGAATTGATCAACATACGGATTGCCCGAATGATCAATGTCTTCCTTTTTGCCGTGCCAGATAATCTGGCCCTGATAAATCATGGCAATCTTGTCGGCAATTTTGCGCGCGCTGGCCATGTCATGCGTAATCGAAATGGCAGTCGCGCCAAGTTTGTGCACGCACTTTAAAATCAGATCGTTAATGACGTCGGCCATAATAGGGTCAAGGCCGGTGGTGGGTTCATCAAAGAAAATGATTTTTGGATCTGCGGCAATCGCACGGGCAAGTGACACGCGTTTTTGCATACCGCCTGATAATTCAGCCGGGAATAATTCTGCCACATCTGCTGACAGGCCAACCTGCGATAATTTATCAATGGCAATCTCTTTGGCCTTTTTGGCATCCATTTTGTGCGCGTGCATCAATTTGAAGGCGACGTTCTTCCATACTGGCAAACTGTCAAACAGGGCGGAGCCTTGGAACAACATGCCGAATTCATCCAGCAATACATCGCGCTTGCGGCCTGTCAGGCCGCGAGTTTCATTGCCATCAATTTTGATGGAGCCACTATCCGCTTCGATAATCCCAAGAATGGATTTCAGCATCACGGATTTACCCGTTCCTGAACCGCCAATCACTACCAGCGATTGGCCTTTTTCAACCGAGATATCGACGCCATTTAAAACCTTTTTTGGGCCGAAGGCTTTACGGACATTTTTAAGTTCGATTTTTGCTGTGCTGTTTTCAGTCATGGCATTATTTCGCAAAGAAGATGCCCGTCAGCAAGTAGTTGCTGATCAGGATGAGAATGGAGGATGATACAACCGCGTTGGTAGTTGCCGCGCCCACACCTTGTGCGCCGCCTTTGGAATTAAATCCGAAATAGCTACCCATTAATGTCACGATAAATCCGAACACCGATGCTTTTACAAGGCCGGAAATCACGTCCATGTTTTCCAGGTAACGCCATGTCTGATCAATGTAGTTGGCGGCGTTGAAATCAAGACGGTACACGCTTACCAAAAATCCGCCGAATACACCGATGATGTCAGCAAGGAGCACGAGGGCAGGGAGCATCACAGTGCCCGCAACAATGCGGGGTACCACCAGATATTTGATGGGGTTGGTGGAAAGGGTGGTAAGTGCGTCGATCTGTTCGGTGACGCGCATGGTTCCAAGTTCAGCGGCGATAGATGCGCCAATACGGCCCGCCACCATAAGGCCGGCCATGACCGGGCCAAGTTCACGTGTCATCGATAACACCACCACAGTGGCAATCGCACCTTCAGCTGAAAAACGTGAAAAGCCCGAATAGCTTTGCAGCGCTAGCACCATACCGCTGAACAGTGCGGTCAGCCCCACCACTGGCAAGCAGTAATAACCGATATCAATAAACTGGCGAATGAACTGGGAAAGATAAAATGGCGGGCGCACACAATGCACAACCGAGCGGATAGTGAACAGCGCAAAAGCGCCGGTTGATTGCAGGAAGCCCAATAAGGAAGCGCCCAGTAACTGGCACAGATTAAGCAGTTTGGATTTCAATAAATCACGGATTTCAATCAGCTGTTCGTGTTGTTGTTCAGGGCTCATCTGTTGCTTCACCACACTTATTTTATGTCACAATTTAAATAACGTCGTTCAATACGCTGTCCTAACCCAGTCATCAATTCATAACCGATGGTGCCAATTTGCGCGGCAAAATCGTCTATACTCTGATGTGTTCCAGCAATTTCAACCATCGCGCCAAGATGTACCAGATGTTCCGGAACAAGGCTTACATCTACCATCACTAAATCCATCGATATGCGGCCCATGATGGGCACGGGGATACCGTGAAGATAAACGTGACGCGTTTGCGCATGGTCATGATTGCTAAAAGCACGATGCAGACCATCGGCATAACCATATGCCAGAGCAGCAAGCCGCATGCCTTGTTGAACATGATGGGTTGCACCGTAGCCAACGGTTCCGTCACTGTCAATTGAACGCAATTGAATAATAGGCGCATGCAGCGATAGCGCATTTTTCAGGCCGGCTAGACCATTCGTTCCACTCAGTGCACGGCCCGGGCGCACTTGGTCAAAATGGGTGTGCTTGCCTAAAAAAATGCCATGTGAATTTGCCAGAGTCAGTTTGGAGTGGGTAGTTTTTGATGTCGCAAATTGTTTTGTAGCCTTAATGAATTTGTGCCGCTGATGCTCGTTCATGGGGTGGTCTGGTTCATCGGAGCACGCAAAATGGCTCATTACCCAATCGGCATGGATGCCATCCAGAAGTGACGGTGTGCTGCATAGTGTAAACCATTCAGCATCTGAAAAGCCAATTCTGTTCATGCCGGTATCCAAATGCAGATTGACCGAAATGGGCTTGCCAACAATGTGGGCGGCACTGCGCATCCGTTCAAGCGCGCCCAAATCAGTGATGATCGGCGTAATACCGTGGTGGTGTGCATCAACTTCCGCGCCAACCGGAATGCCATGCAGCACAAAAATGGTGGCATTGGGGTGTTGCGTGCGCAGGTTTAATGCTTCGCTATAATGGGCAACATAAAATGTTGTGCATCCGGCCTGTGCCAAGGTGTGGGCAATTTGTGTCGCGCCAAGGCCATAGGCATCAGCCTTAATGGTGGCGGCCACTTCACTATGGCCGCACATGGATTGCAGTGTGCGGAAATTATCCGCAACTGCCTGGCAATCAATGGTAGCAATGGCGCCTGACTTCACTCGTGATGATCCGAACCGATTTGTTGCAAATCAGAAAAGCGCGTGAAGGCACCTTCAAAGTGAAGCTCAACCGTTCCAATCGGGCCATGACGTTGCTTGGCCAAGATGGCTTCGGCGATGTTGTGAATTTTTTCGCCGCGTTCCTGCCAATCGGCATAGCGTTGGTTGAATTTGTCATCGTTTTCGTTTTCGCGGCGCGCGGGCTGGGCGCGGGCGTGGTAATATTCTTCGCGGAATACAAACATCACTACGTCGGCATCTTGTTCAATCGCGCCTGACTCACGCAAATCGGCCAGCTGCGGGCGTTTATCTTCGCGCATTTCAACCGCGCGTGATAGCTGGGATAGGGCAAGTACGGGAACGTCCAGTTCCTTGGCAATCGCTTTTAATCCGCGGGTAATTTCCGATACTTCGTTTACGCGGTTTTCCGCGCTTTTGGCGCTGGAGCCCTGCATCAACTGCAAGTAATCGATGACAATCATGCCAAGGCCATGTGCCGAACGCTTCATACGGCGTGCACGTGTGCGAAGCGCCGCAATCGAAAGACCAGGCGTATCATCGATATATAATGGAATGCGTTCCAGTTCTTTGATGCTTTCAACAATCTTGGTGTATTCTTCACGTTTAATTTGACCGCGGCGAATATCATTGGACGGGATGCGTGCATATTCACTCACCAAACGGGTGGAGAGCTGCTCGGCGGACATTTCAAGGGAGAAGAACCCCGTTACCGCGCCCATCTTCCCGCCGGTTTCGGCAAATAGTTTGGCGGCATTAAATGCAATGTTGGTGGCCAATGCGGTTTTACCCATCGATGGACGACCCGCCAGAATAATTAAATCGGAACGTTGCAATCCGCCCAGCTTGTTATCCAGATCACGCAGGCCCGTACTCACGCCGGTAATATGGCTATCGCTCTTATAGGCCGCTTCATAGGTGGCTTGGGCTTTTTGCAAACTGGCGCCAAGGCTAACAAAGCCGCCGCGTGTATCGCCGGTGGTGGCTAATTGGAAAAGTTTTTGTTCGGCTTCTTCAACCTGTTCGATGGCTTGTGTTTCAACCGCGCCATCAAACGCATCGGTCACGATGTCGGTACCAATATTGATGAGCTGACGGCGCAGATGCAAATCATGAATGGTCTGTCCGTAATCGGCTGCGTTGATGATGCTGACATAGCTACCCGTTAGCTGCGCTAAATAATCATCACCGCCTAATTGATGGATTTCAGGGTCGCTGGCGAAGAAATGTTTCAGCGTAATTGCATCGGCTTTCTGGCCACGCTCAATCAACGTGATGGCGGCTTGGTACATTTTACCGAATACGGGATTGTAAAAATGCTCGGGGCGCAAAAACTCGCTGACTTTTTCATAGGCCAGATTATTACCCAGAATTGCAGCCAGCAGGGCCTGTTCCGCATCCAGATTATGCGGTGGCAGACGCGGCGCAGTAGCCACACCGGACTGTGCGTTTGGGCGCAATACAACAAGTTCGTTACTGGTTTGAGCCATACTCATATCCTAAATGGATTCTACGAAAGGGGAGAGGGTAGTTTCTTGCGCAGCTGTTTGCAGTAACAAACTTATCCACAGCCTGTGATAGATGTGGATGATTAAAAGCGCAGAATTATCCGGCTTTTAGCCATTCCGCCCGCAAGCTTTCACCAAACCGCGCAAACCAGCTCAGCACATATAGCGTGGGCAGGTTGCGGATTTTACCGCTATCCATCCATTCAATGGCCTGCGTGCGGGTGATGATATGGGTTTTGATATTCTCGTCTTCCTCCACCAAGCCAAAGATTTTGGATTGGGTATCGGGCAAATCAACTTCCCCGATAAAGAAGTGAAAAAATTCATCACAGCTGCCGGGCATGGTGAACCCGCCGGGTATGGCGCGCGCGCGTTTTACAATCACGCCTGCTTCTTCCACCGCTTCGCGCCGTGCCACATCTTCGGTGCTCTCGGTTTTATCCATGAGGCCCGCCACCATCTCAATGGACCATGGGGTTTCACCCGCCGCCAATAACCCACAGCGGAATTGTTCGATTAAACAAATGCGGTCGGTCACAGGATCATAGGGGAGGAGGGCGACCGCCGCATGGCGGATAAAAATCTCGCGCGTGAAGACACGGCTGACCCCGCCTTGAAATAATGCATGACGCAAACGATGGCGTTCCAGACGCAGCCAACCTTGAAATAAGGTCTCGCGCTCCAGAAGTTCAACGTCATCACGGGTCATGAGTGATAGTGGGGTGACGGGGTATGGGGGAAGATATGGCTTGCCATTCGTAGCCTTGGCGGAGAATGGCTCCTCGAGTAGGATTCGAACCTACGACCAAGCGATTAACAGTCGCTTGCTCTACCACTGAGCTATCGAGGAACAGGGTGTGAAGGCAGACCTTATACAAAGAAAACTTGTGCCTGCCAAGCGGGACTTTGAATTTTTTTAAAACCGCTGTTTATCGGGCTAAAATGCCCGAGAAAACGCTTTGATAATGGGCTACTTACCGAAAACAAGCGAATAGGGAAACATCCAGTCATTCGACGTTACGGGACGACCATTATCCATAGCAGGACGAACAGCAACCGATCTAATACCATTTGTTGGTATATTGAGAATTCCATCAAATCTATAATCCCCACATGGCTCAGTTGATGTTCGAGTTGTGACTGATCGGGCAAGAATTTCTGTGAGGCCTCTAAACTCCTCAACTAATAAATCGTCCTTTAAATATCCCGCATTCATGCGATTGCGAGGTAATGCCCTTGTGTTAAACATTCGATGGACAGAAAAGCATGTTCGCTCGTTGATATTATAACCACGAGTATCATAATTAGGAGTATGAAAAAAACTAACTCTTAACTTTATGTTTAGTTGGCGCTCAGGATATTGTGTAGAAATAATACTCAACTCATGAGTCATCTCGGGTTGATAGGCTGGAGAGGTGTGCAAGAATGTAATTCTATATCCGCGGCCTGTACATTCTCTCCACGCGCATTGAAATCCATATTCAATAAGAGGTTTTTCTATCATCTCATGTCTTAGGTCATTATAGCGCCGACCGACAATTTCATGATATTTACCAATAGACTGCTGATCTTTAATCGTATAGTTGGCATTGTTGATATAGTTCATTGTGCTATTATAAAAGCTGGATGCAAAACTCATCCCAATCGCTACAAATACCGCCCCTACGGCTATAATAATTCCGGTGCCTTCCGATTCTGGGACGTAGACTCCCTTGGAACCAGAGCTACTATCTGACGATATGTCGGTCACGCTAGGAACATAAGGATTTGATGGCAACCCGGCGTCAATTCGTGCCTTTGCGCCATCATACGCCCCTAGGCTAAGGGGATTGTCTGGCATGCCTCCTGACAATGCATCGTGATAATCTTTATCATAAGACATAATTTTATCCTCAATATCTTTATCCGCCAATAAAGCTCCATCCCGCCTGTTAAAGTCAACGACACAACATGGTTAATGGGCCTGTTTTTGTGCGTTTTATTAGGCCCAGTGAGCATTCGGGCGGCATTAATAAAAATTACTTGGCTTGTGCGGCAAGGGATGACTATAAAACTACGCGAACACAGTAATGCGGGCATGGCGGAACTGGTAGACGCAAGGGACTTAAAATCCCTCGGGAGCAATCCCGTGCCGGTTCAACTCCGGCTGCCCGCACCATCTACTGATGAAAAGGATAGTACGTGACCCCCCAAGCCATGCCGAAACCAGCGACTGAAGTGCATCATGACCGTATCCTGATTTTGGATTTTGGAAGTCAGGTGACCCAGCTCATCGCGCGGCGTGTACGCGAGGCAGGTGTGTATTGCGAAATCTGGCCATTCAGTGCGGATGCGCAGCGCATCAAATCCTATGGCGCGAAAGGTATTATTTTATCCGGCGGCCCTGCATCGGTGTTGGAAGAAAATTCTCCGCGCGCACCAGAAATTGTTTGGCAATTGGGCGTGCCCGTGTTGGGCATTTGCTATGGCCAGCAGGCCATGTGCTTGCAGCTGGGTGGTAAGGTAGAACAAGGCCACACCCGTGAATTCGGCAAGGCCGAAGTTGAAGTAATTGATGCGAACGTATTATTCGACGGCCCATGGGCCAAGGGCAATAAACAACAAGTTTGGATGAGCCATGGCGACCATGTTGCCGAATTGCCAAAAGGCTTTAAGGTCGTTGGCCGCAGCACTGGCGCACCGTTTGCGATGGTGGCTGATGAAGCGCGTCGTTTTTACGGCGTGCAATTCCACCCCGAAGTAGTTCATACGCCTGAAGGTAAAACATTGCTCGGTAATTTTGTGAAAAAAGTTGCGGGTTGCCAAAGTGATTGGACCATGGCGGCATTCCGCCAAAGCCAGATTGATGCAATACGTGCGCAGGTTGGGAATGCCAAAGTCATTTGCGGTTTGTCGGGCGGTGTGGATTCAACCGTGGCTGCTGTGCTTATTCACGAAGCTATTGGCTCGCAACTTACCTGCATTTTTGTGGATACGGGTTTGATGCGTGCGGGTGAAGCGGACGAGGTCGAAAAACTTTTCCGTCATCACTACAATATTCCACTGATTATGGCGAAGGCGCAGGATAAATTCCTAAGCGCACTTAGCGGCGTGACTGACCCCGAAAAGAAACGCAAAATCATCGGCGGGCTGTTCATCGAAGTATTTGAACACGAAGCCAAAGCCATTGGCGGCGCGCAATTTCTCGCGCAGGGCACATTATATCCTGACGTGATTGAAAGCGTGTCATTTACCGGCGGCCCATCGGTCACCATCAAATCGCACCACAATGTGGGCGGTTTGCCAGAACGCATGAACATGAAGCTGGTTGAACCACTGCGTGAATTGTTCAAAGACGAAGTGCGCGCCCTTGGCCGCGAGCTGGGTCTGCCTGAACAATTTGTGGGTCGTCATCCATTCCCCGGGCCTGGTCTGGCTATCCGCATTCCGGGTGACATTACGTTTGAAAAACTGGAAATCCTGCGTAAAGCCGACAGCGTCTATCTTGATGCTATTCGCAAGGCTGGTCTCTACAACGAAATCTGGCAGGCCTTTGCTGTGTTGCTACCCGTGCGCACCGTCGGCGTGATGGGTGATGGCCGTTCGTATGACTATGTGCTTGGCTTGCGCGCTGTAACATCGGTGGATGGCATGACGGCAGAAGCCTATCCATTCGAGCATAAATTCTTGGCTGCCGTTGCAACCCGCCTCATCAATGAAGTAAAGGGCATCAACCGCGTGGTGTACGATATTACCAGCAAGCCGCCCGGCACCATTGAGTGGGAATAATTTCGTCTAGGCTTGTCTGCAAATTGCGTTTTCTGCGCTTCCGGTGCTCACGTACTTAAATGTACGCTGCGCTCCGGTTCTCGAAAGCCACAATTTTCGCCAGAGCCTAGCCAAAATTCGTGAATATCACTTCTTCTTGAAATACGCCCATGGGGTTGCGCCTGCGCGGTTTTCATAAGACAGCAAGCATAAATCAAGATCATCCAGACCCGGCAAATCAAGATTGAATTTGCCCCAGCGTAATTGTGGCTCCGCCCATGTGATGGTGTGGGTTGCTTCAAACCGTTTGGTCATAATCTCCCGCAAACCCGGAATAAAACATTCATGGCATTCCAATAGCACATCCATATTCAACAATTCGGGGTAGGCGACGGGGTCAATCAATTCACGTTCCGCGCCTTCAATATCGCAGAATACCAAGGTGCGCTTGCCCTTAAATTCCGCAAAGCGGGAGCCATCAAACAACCCGCCGATTTTCACGCGGTCTTGCACATTATTTTTTTGCGCCACGCGCGATGTTACGGCCTGCAATTTTTCATCAATATCATGGGCGTGGATAATGCTGTGTGGCATGGTGGTGGCAAAGCCAACCGCGTAATACCCCTCCGCGCAGCCAATGTTGATTACCGCGTCATATTGTTTGGCGATGGCTTCACGGATAAAGCCGTGCATTTCCATTTCATATACGCCAATCAATTTGGGGGCATAGCACCCCAAGGTGTCGTTGAAATAAAAATTCATGCCTTGGAACGGGCCGCTCATTACGCGGCCTTGCGCAATTTCAAGGCGTTCCTGCGCCAATGCGTTTGCCCGCCATGAGGCCACCATATAAAGGATGCTGTTAATGGTCTTGGCCGGATTGCTTTTATCGGCGGTCGCGCGGTGGATAATCTCCAGAATGGCTTCATTAGGGGAGAATTTCTGCATGACGTGTCCTGAGCTGTTTTCTGTAGCGTTCTGATGGGTTCATGCTAGTCTTACGAACCATCACCACCCGCGCAAGCGGGAATCCCCAAAGGACGATAACAATATGAAGCAGACCCGTTTTATGCCCATTTGCGCAGCAATTTTTTGCGCCCTATTGGTTATGCCAGCCATCGTGCAGGCGGGGGAGTGCTACACGCCCGATGAATTTGAAGCAGAGCAGGGGCTACGTCTGCACACCGACCTCGAAGTGATTATGCTGACCTGCAAATATGATGGCTATCGCCGCCCACTCAAGGACAGCTATGCAGTATTTTTGAAAAAATATACCACGCAAATCCGCAAATGGGAAAATACCATTGCACGCATTTACGCCAGCAGCGGCGGCAGCCGTAACGAGGTCATTGATAATTTCCGTACCTCGCTTGCTAACCAGAAAAGTCACGAGGCCAGCAACATCAGCCCGCGTCAGTTCTGCATCAACTATGCAAATTGGGTGCCTGCGGTGGCGGCATGGTCGAATGAACAGGTACTGAATTATGTGCGCACGCCCAATGACGCGCGCCAAACCAAGAAACCGCTCTGCCAATAGGGCTCCACGGGCTGCCTGACATGGAATTCTGATATGGAATATTTCCTGCAACAGCTTATCAACGGTTTAACCCTCGGCAGCATCTACGCCCTTATCGCCATTGGTTACACCATGGTCTATGGCATCATGGGCATGATTAATTTTGCCCATGGCGAATTGTACATGATTGGCGCGTTTGTAGCGGTGGTGACCGTTGTTGCCATGAATACAATTGGTGTGGTGGCTGTGCCGCTGGTCATTCTTGCAGCGTTTATGTTCAGTATTATTGTAACCTCCACCTATGGATTTGTGATGGAGAAGCTGGCCTACCGGCCATTACGCAACGCGCCGCGCATCGCGCCGCTGATTTCAGCCATTGGTGTTTCGGTATTGCTACAAAACTTTGTGCGCATGGCGCAGGGCGCACGGGTAAAGCCATTACAGCCGATGGTGGATGGTCGCATCACACTAATGGAACGCGCGGATGGATTTGTGGTTTCACTTTCCTATCTACAAATCGTGATTGTGGTCTTGGCGGTAGTGTTGATGATTGGCCTGACATTGCTCATTCACAAAACGCGTCTTGGCCGTGCGCAGCGTGCATGCGAACAGGATATGAAAATGGCCGCGCTACTGGGTATCCCCGTTGAACGCATCATCTCCATTACCTTTATATTGGGCGCAGGTTTGGCGGCGGTGGCAGGGGTGATGGTTGTGCTGTATTACGGTGTGGTTGATTTTTATATCGGCTTTTTAGCGGGTATGAAGGCGTTTACAGCCGCTGTTTTGGGCGGTATTGGCTCACTTCCCGGCGCAATGATTGGCGGCATTTTAATTGGGCTTATTGAGGCGTTCTGGTCTGCCTATATCAGTGCCGAATATAAAGACGTCGCCAGTTTTCTTATCCTCATTCTTGTGTTGCTGTTGCGCCCATCGGGCCTGCTTGGCAAACCCGAAATCGATAAGGTGTGATGATGAGCACGCGTTCCATCAAATGGCTGGATATTGGTATGCAATCCTTTGTCGCGGCATTGCTGGCTGCTGTGTTGTTTCTGCATTTTATTGGTCTGCGTACCGTAGATAACGCGCAAGGCTTAGCCATCGCGCCGGAATGGAATAATTTTTTCATCGCCGTCGCCAGCGTCTTTGCGGCGCGGTTTGTGGCCGGCGTGTTGGGCGCATTCCAAAGTGATCAAACTGCGGCTAAAAAACCATTATTCGCGCTGCCGACCAATCACGCATTTTATAATAAGATATTGTTGGGATTATTTATTGTCGTGCTGCTTTTGCCGCTTGCGCCATTCACCACGCGCTATGTGTTGGATGTGGTCACGCTTATCCTGACCTATATGGTATTGGCCTATGGGCTTAATCTGGTGGTGGGGCTGACGGGGCTATTAGACCTTGGCTTTGCCGCGTTTTATGCGCTTGGTGCATATGCCTTTGCACTGCTTGCCCTTAATGTCGGGCTCAACTTCTGGGTGGCGTTACCGGTGGCGGCCATCATTGCCGGATGCGCGGCATGTTTAATTGGCGTAACGGTGCTTCGATTGCGCGGGGATTATTTTGCGGTGGTCACGTTGGGCTTTGCCGAAATTTTGCGGATTGTCTTGCTCAACTGGGTTTCACTCACAGGTGGGCCCAACGGTATCAATGGTGTGCCACGCCCTACCTTGTTTGGTTTATCGTTTGAACGTACCCCGCCGCAAGGCCTTACATCCTTTCATGATTTTTTTGGATTAGAGTTTTCATCCGGCACGCGTGTGTTGTTCCTTTACTACCTGGTGCTGGCTTTAGTTGTATTGGTGCATGTATTTGCATCGCGCCTTCGTCAATTGCCGCTGGGGCGTGCCTTTGAAGCCGTGCGAGAAGATGAACGCGCCAGCGAAGCCGTGGGCATCAACCTTACGCGTACCAAACTGGCGGCCTATGTCATCGCCGCGATGATTGGCGGGGCGGCAGGGGCGTTTTTTGCCACCCGCCAAGGCTTTATCAGCCCTGAAAGCTTTACCTTTATGGAATCTGCACTGGTTTTGGCGGTGGTGGTCTTGGGCGGGATGGGGCATCCGCTGGGGCTTGCAGGCGCCGCAGTTTTTTTAGTAGGTTTGCCCGAAATCTTCCGCCAATTGCAAGATTACCGGATGATAGCCTTTGGCGGTGGCATGGTACTCATTATGTTGCTGCGACCATCGGGCTTATTTTCTAAACGCGAGCCAGCCATTAAGCTGAACAAAACAAACGAGTGAACATTTATGCCTAAAGTAATATTCATTGAACGCGATGGCCGTGAACGCGAAGTAGAAGCGCCAGTTGGTGCAACACTGCTTAGCATCGCACACATGCACAAAATTGATCTTGAAGGCGCGTGCGACCATTCATTGGCTTGCGCCACCTGTCACGTGATTGTCGATACCGGTTGGTACGATGTATTGCCGGAACCCGAAGCCGACGAACAAGACATGCTGGATTTAGCTGTCGGGCTCACCAAAACATCCCGCCTTGGCTGCCAGATTATTATGCGCGAGGAATATAACGGCCTAACCGTCAAATTGGCCGGAAAGCCTAAATAAGCGGCAGTTGGAAAACCCCCGTAAATCATGGGTTTTTAGGGTGGGGTTGGCCGCTATGCTTTCCGCTTGACTTCAAGGGCCGGAAACAGGAAAAAGGTGCGCCTTTCAACGATTCCAGCATCTTAAAGAAGTTTCCTAAAGTATGCCCAGTTTAAAAGACCTTAAAGTCCGCATCGAGAGCGTGAAGTCCACGCGCAAAATTACCTCTGCCATGAAAATGGTGGCGGCAAGCAAGTTGCGCCGCGCCCAAGAACAGGCCGAAGCTGCGCGTCCATACGCAGATGCCATGACCCGTATCATGACGTCGCTCACCGCCAATCTGGTGGTGGATAGCTCATCGCCAAAACTGCTAAGCGGTACAGGCAAGAATGAGATTGTGGGTTTGGTGGTGGTAACCTCTGACCGCGGTCTATGCGGCGGGTTCAATTCGTCCATCGTGCGTGAAGCGCGCCGCCAAATTCGCAAACTAAAATCCGAAGGCAAGCAAGTGAAGTTGATTTGCATTGGCCGTAAGGGTCGCGACCAATTGCGCCGCGAATACTCTGATTTAATTGTTGCCCATTACGAAGATATTGGCCGCCGCAAACTTTCATTCAGCGATGCGGACCATATTTCGAAAAAAGTACAGGATTTATACGAAGAAGGTGCGTTTGATACCGTACATCTGTTGTATAACCGCTTTAAAAACGTGATCACGCAGGTTGTAACACTGGAACAGATTATTCCTGTGCCTCAACCAGCTGCAGGCGCGCAAACCGATGCAGCTAAGGCTAAAGATGGATCGCCATCTGCCCTTTATGAATTCGAGCCAGATGAAACCGCCATCCTCACCGACCTGTTACCAAAGAACGTGTCGGTGATGTTGTATCGTGCACTGCTTGAAAGCGCAGCAGGCGAGCAGGGCGCACGTATGAACGCCATGGATAACGCAACGCGCAACGCCGGTGACATGATCGGCAAGTTGTCGCTGCAATATAACCGTGCACGTCAAGCCTACATCACCAAGGAAATGATTGAAATTGTAACTGGTGCAGCAACCGTATAACCCCAATTTTTTTATAGTGTAACAAGAGGACTAACAATGACGACGACTTCAGTTGGTAAAGTAACCCAGGTTCTAGGCGCGGTAGTAGACGTGCAATTTGATGGCACACTGCCTGCTATTTTGAACGCCATTGAAGTGGAAAACGAAGGCAAGCGTCTGGTGATGGAAGTCGCCCAGCATCTTGGCGAAAACACTGTTCGCGCCGTTGCGATGGACACCACCGATGGTCTTCAACGTGGCGCAAAGGTAATTGATACCGGTGCACCGATTTCCGTTCCTGTTGGCGAACACACCCTTGGCCGCATCTTGAACGTGATTGGCGAACCCGTGGATGACCGCGGCCCAGTACAATTCACCAAGAAGCTTCCTATTCACCGTGAAGCACCACCCCTTACCGAACAATCAACCGAAGCACAGGTATTGGTAACCGGTATTAAGGTTATCGACTTGCTCACCCCATACGCAAAGGGTGGTAAAATTGGTCTATTCGGCGGTGCAGGCGTGGGTAAGACCGTTTTGATTATGGAGTTGATTAACAACATTGCAAAAGCACACGGTGGTTTCTCCGTGTTTGCCGGTGTAGGTGAACGTACCCGCGAAGGTAACGACCTTTATCACGAAATGGTTGAGTCAGGCGTTATCAAGCCAGAAGGCCCAGGTTCCAAGGCTGCGCTTGTATATGGCCAGATGAATGAACCACCCGGCGCACGTGCACGTGTTGCGCTTACCGGTTTGACCCAAGCTGAATACTTCCGTGATGAACAAGGCCAAGACGTGTTGTTCTTCGTGGATAACATCTTCCGCTTTACCCAAGCAGGTTCTGAAGTGTCCGCATTGCTTGGCCGTATTCCTTCTGCTGTGGGTTACCAACCAACCTTGGCAACCGATATGGGCGCAATGCAAGAACGTATTACCACGACGAAGAAGGGGTCTATTACCTCCGTTCAAGCTGTGTACGTTCCTGCCGACGACTTGACTGACCCTGCGCCAGCAACGACCTTCTCGCATTTGGATGCAACCACCGTGTTGTCACGTCAAATTGCTGAACTTGGTATTTATCCTGCCGTGGATCCGCTCGATTCAACCAGCCGTATTCTTGACCCACGCGTTGTTGGTAAAGAACACTACGACGTGGCACGTTCGGTACAAAAAATTCTGCAAACCTATAAATCCTTGCAAGATATTATTGCGATTTTGGGTATGGATGAATTGTCTGAAGAAGACAAATTGGCCGTTGCTCGCGCACGTAAAATCCAACGCTTCCTGTCACAACCCTTCCACGTGGCTGAAGTATTTACGGGTTCACCTGGTGCGCTGGTTTCACTGGCTGACACCATCAAGGGCTTTAAGGCTATTGTGAACGGCGAATACGACCATCTGCCAGAAGCAGCGTTCTACATGGTCAGCAACATTGAAGAAGCCGTAGCCAAAGCCAAGAAGATGGCCGAACAAGCCGCTTAATTCATTAAAGCTTATCTATCTTTATCAACCCCGCTCTTTACCCGCTAACGATGTTGGCGAAAGTAAAGGCGGGGTTGATGCTATTTGCGCCTACCATTTATGATAAGCCATAATTTTTTAGGTGATTTGAATGCCAGATTTAACTGCTGCCCCGCCTAGCGGGTTATTGAGCGATATTCATGCCAAGCTTTTGCCTTTTGGGTTCAAGAAAATTGACAGCCCAAAGTCATATGCAGATTTTATTGAATATCTGGAGCGTCTTAATTTTATTGATCCGGATGAGCCTGCAACGATACATCCAAAAGATCATGTGTGGATACGCGTGGAACAAGATGCGGCAGGGCAGATGTTCCATTCAATTTTCATGATCCCTCATGATGTGGACATTACACCTACAACATACCTTGTGAATATGCAGGCGACCTTTATTCCTGATGAAGGCGGGGATATGGAGGATGCAACGATCCATTCAGCATCCATTCCCACGACCATTCGTGAATTATTGAACATGCCAGATGCACGTCTTGCATCAAAGCTATCATCCAGCGTGCCAGCCGCATCCGGCAATTCCATCGACCTATCTGCGCCTGTCAGGCCGGGCAGCCAAACGGATGGTTCAACCGGCTCGCGGGCTTTAATGGCTTTGCGCCGCGCCTTAAGCTATTTCAGCCGTCGCCCATAGCAGTATAAATGCATTGAAACTAATAAGCTGATTGCGGGCACTTTGCCTAATTCATTATCCTGAAGGGACGAAAGAACGTCTTTTTGGGATAACATGAACGCCAGCGTTGCCATATACAAAGATGGATATCTGGAACAGATTGACCATCTGTTTGCCGCCAATAAGCTTTCCAAAATCAATTTTTCAGATCCGGATAATATAGATGCGTTTGTCTTGCGCGAATATTCACGCTTGCATCTTCATTTGAAAGGCTCGCACGTTTTTGCCGAACGTGACCAAGTATGGGCGCGCCTCGATATGCTTCCAT
Organism: Alphaproteobacteria bacterium; assembly: GCA_041917755.1. Taxonomy (GTDB): domain Bacteria; phylum Pseudomonadota; class Alphaproteobacteria; order UBA9219; family RGZA01; genus RGZA01. Next base: position 40,657 of record JAYRWY010000006.1, on the reverse strand, counting down.
CCCGTCAGATACTTCATACGCTTTTCTTTATCAGGCACGGCGATGTAGGTGGCCTAACAGGTGCCACCACCATTCACCGTCATGATGCGATAATTACGTATGAAGGGCTGAATGCAAAAAACAATGACGTCTCAATCCTGAAGACCAAGGATTCAACGCTTTCCGCCAATCAATTATTCAATATGCCTGATTTCTTTTTTAGGCCCCGTTTTAAGGGGCGAGCCGCCCAGCCAGCATCAGCAGTGAGCCGTTTTCGGCCCTCTTTTGAGCGTTTACGCAGCATTATTGGGGCTAAAATCGGCTTGCAATAGCCCGAAAAATTGCTAAAAAGTCGCTATGACAAACAGCATCCAATTCGACCTTGTATCCCCTGAAAAGAAGCTTTTCTCTGCCCCCGTCACCATGGTGACCTTGCCGGGCACAGAAGGTGACTTTGGCGTTTTGCCTGGCCACGCTCCGTTTATTTCAACGATGCGCGTGGGCATTATCGATGTGTATGAAACAGATAATACTGTTTCACGCCGCATGTTGGTTACGGGTGGTATCGTTGAGGTAAATCCGGAAAGCTGCACCGTACTGGCCGAAGAAGCCACGCCGCTTGAAGAGGTTTCGGTTGAATCCCTTGGCGTTGAACATACCAAGCTCACTGAACGCTTGGCTGTTGCCGAAGGCGATGCAAAGGAAGCATTACGTGAAGCAGTGGCCATTTCTGAAAAGAAATTGGAACTCCTGCACTTCCTGCGTTTTCAACACTAAAATCTATTCGCCTTTTTTAAACAGCGTGCAAAGTGCGGCTTCGCACTTGATCAGCAACGTGCCATTGGCCTTTTTTTCTTCAGCGCTGGCAGAGGCGGGGATATCGCAGTCGACCTTATAGGTTGTGTCTGAGTTTTCACCTGAGCTTTTGCTTGCTACCACAATGTTTTTGACGGTGCAGTTGAGCGATTTAGCCAAATCCTTGGCTTCCGCCATTCCGGCAAAGGCCGGAAGCGGGGCAAGCAATAACAGGACAATAAAGATAAGGGCGCTCATAGGAAAATTATGCGGCAGCTTTTATTAACAAGAGGTTAGTGAAGTGCGTTTAGGCGTTGTTACGCGATATCACGCTTTGCTGCAGCCGCGGCAGCGGCTTTGCGTGCTGGACGGGTGGTTGGCACTAACGTACCCATAATGGTGTCTTTGACCAATTGTTCGGCTTGTGGGGTATCCATGCGAGATAACGGGTCTTGTACCACAACAATATCTTCCCCTTCGTATCTGCGCCATACAACATAACCTAACTCGTGAAAGCGGTCATAGCACTCGGCATCTACTTGGCTGGGGGATGTTTGATCGAACATCACAAAGTGATATCCATTTCCACCGGGATTATACTGTGCAACTGAGGTTTGGCCGCAAACAAGCTGCATATAATAATTACTCACGTACTGCCCTTGATTGTCGGAGCTATAGCCGAGCAGGGCAATGGTCGAGCCGCCCCGTTTTAGAATGGCCGATGCATCCGGAAATAGTCCTTGCGTATGAATAATGCTCGGATCATTGGTCACATTGGCAAAGACTACGTAATCAACGGGTGATTTTGCAAACAATGATCTGGTTTCTTTTCCGCCAAACTCACCGCGATTTTTACTGATGATATTATCCCAGTGCAGGTTAGGGTCTTTGCGCGCAGGATTAAAATCATGAACAGACTTGAACAGATGCAATAATTTTTTAGTCCCAGGGGAGAATACCGCCCAATCCGGTTGCATATATTTAGTGAGATATTTGGGGTCATCCATGCCCACCAGCACGATTTCTTTGTCGCGCAATGCATCCGGGCATCGTTTGTTGAATGTCTCTGCTACACGCTCCATAAAGTCGCTTTTGGTGTGGCCATCGCGTATATGGGACTGGATATCATTGATAATCGCTTGTCTGTTTGCGGCATCACCAAATAATGCTGCGTGCCGATAAAACAGATCGTTGATAACTAATAAAATCCCGGCTTGGTCTGGCGTAACCAGAGAGGTTTTAATCGCACTGCTTTCGGTAACCTGAAAACAGTGTTCAAGCGGAAATAGGCTGCTATTTGCGAGCACATGCCCAAACGCTTTAGCGGCGGGGTGACCCCACTTGAATGTTTTGGCGGCTTGTCGGTAAAGATCCAGAAGCATATCTATTGACTAGTTAATTGCCGCAGTAGGTGGCTTGGCGATTTTTAAAATCTGCTTTTGAACATCATCAACCCATACACCAAACAACTGGTCTTCCTCGATTTTTGCGGCAGCATCTGGGCCATCGACCAAGGTGCGCAGCGCTTCGGCTTTATAATAAACATCTGCATTAGTGGGGACTGTCGCAAGTTTGCTGTGCAGTGTCGTCAGCAGTGCGCGATGGTTGTTGCCTGGGCGGGCAGGGCCAGCTACACGTTCATTTAACTCGCTAATCAGCGCGTTCAAATTCGGCGTAGTGAACAGCTCGGGTACGTCTTTGCTGAAGTTTAGTCGGTAATCGCCAGGTAGATCATTGGCCGCAGTGAAGGCAAGTCGCACCTCAACAAAAGCAACATTAAGTAGTTCCCCCGCCAATTGCACATCCGTTAATTCGGATGGTTTTCTAAAATCGCACTTGATACCCATAATTTTATTGTCGTTAGTGCTCATGCAAATCCTCGTGTTGGGCTTGTGATGCTTAGGCGTGCAGGTGTGCCGCTGCTTTGGCTATCTGAAATTCACTGCGGATAACCGTCAAAATTGCAGAAGCCGTATCATGGCTGCCGGCGATTGCCGCATTTAATTTTGCAAGGGTCGATGCAATTTTATCATCGGGGCGGGCTGGGCCTGCAGCGTTGACGCGTTCGGCTAAATTATCAATCAGCGGCTGTAGATTGAAATTGGTAGCAAAGGTGTATCCGCCAAGGGCAGGGGTTCTGTCATTGGCCATCGCACGGTTTGCCTGATCGGTTGCCACGGCTACACGACCCAACTCATCGATTAATTGTTCGTCGTTTAACTGGGCGGGCGAGATGCCATAACCTGTTGCGCCTGATCCGGAAACAATCGGCCGTGCAATATCGTTGGGTTTTGCAGTTTCATGGATAACTTTTAACACGATGCCAGCGGGGTCGTTGACATCCGACGTCAGGGCAGCACCCAGTTTTTTGATTACGGCTAATGAATTATTATTACCTGCGCGGCGGCGTACATCTGCAATCAAAGCATCCAGATTGAATTCAGTTGCAAAGGTATACCCGCCAAGGGCTGGGGTCTTGTCATCTGCAAGCGCACGATTGCCTTGGTCGGTGGCTGCCGCAACGCGGACAGCTTCGGCAATGAGTTGGGGATCTGTTAGCTGGGCAGGATTCAAACCAAAGTTTCTCGAACCATGTGCAAATGATGCGTTGCCAACCATTCAAATCTCCTAAAAAATTTTTAGTGATGCCCATATGTCGAGCGGACTAGATTTGTACATAAAAAACTAAGCCAGATATAGTTTCATCGATTTCGCAGCGCAGCAGGCATCGTGCAGGTACAAAAAAACGCCGGGGGCTGCCCGGCGTTTTCTGTAATCTTTTCAATGTGTTACTATTAAACGGAATAGTACATCTTGAATTCGATTGGGTGTGGTGAGGTTTCGTAAGCCAAGACTTCTTCGCTCTTGAGGGCAATGTAGCCATCAATCAAGTCCTTGGTGAATACGCCGCCTTCAAGCAGGAATTTGTGATCCTGTTCAAGGCAGTTCAATGCCTGACCCAATGAATGGCAAACGGTTGGGATTTTTGCCAATTCATCTTCTGGAAGTTCATAGAGGTTCTTATCCATTGCTTCGCCTGGGTGGATCTTGTTCTTGATACCATCCAAACCGGCCATCAACATCGCTGTATAGGCAAGGTATGGGTTAGCAGCAGGATCAGGAAAGCGGATTTCAACGCGCTTTGCCTTCGGGCCTTCCACGTATGGAATACGGCATGATGCAGAACGGTTGCGTGAGGAGTAAGCCAGCAACACAGGCGCTTCATAACCTGGCACCAAACGCTTATAGCTGTTGGTGGTTGGGTTGGTGAATGCGTTGATGGCGCGTGCGTGCTTAATGATACCGCCAATGTAGAACAAGGCGAGTTCAGAAAGACCGGCATACTTGTCACCAGCAAATAATGGCTTGCCATCTTTCCAGATGGATTGGTGGCAATGCATACCCGAACCGTTATCGCCATACACTGGCTTCGGCATGAAGGTTGCGGTTTTGCCGTATGCTTGGGCAACATTGTGAACAACATACTTGTAGATCTGCATGTTGTCGGCGCACTTGGTCAGCGTGGAGAACTTGATGCCAAGCTCATGCTGTGAAGGTGCAACTTCATGGTGATGCTTTTCAACTTCTACACCCATTTCAGCAATGGTGCTGACCATTTCCGAGCGGATGTCTACGCAGCTATCCAACGGCGGAACAGGGAAGTAACCACCTTTTACCGGTGGGCGGTGGCCAAGGTTACCTTCTGGGTATGCACGGCCAGTGTTTGCTGGGCTTTCATTGCTGTCCAGATGGTAATAGGCTTCGTTCATGCCGGTACCAAAGCGAACATCGTCAAAAATGAAGAATTCAGCTTCTGGACCAAAGAACACGGTATCGCCGATGCCAGAGCTCTTTACAAATGCTTCACCGCGCTTGGCCACGGAACGTGGATCGCGTGAGTAAGCAACGTTGCTATCTGGGTCAAGCACATCGCAGAATACGTTGATGGTGGGTTGTGCGGTAAAGGGATCCATCACTGCTGTTTCTGGATCAGGCAGAAGGGTCATGTCGGATTCATTGATAACTTTCCAGCCAGCGATGGAGGAGCCGTCAAACTGCAAGCCTTTTTCCCACATGGCACTGTCCACGGTGGAGATGTGCTGGGTGACTTGTTGCATTTTACCGCGGGTATCGGTGAAGCGGAAATTGACGTATTTCACGTCACGTTCTTTGATGAGTGAAACCGCCTTATCGTAGCTTTTTGACATATATTGCTCCCTAGAGTTGCATAACTAGAATAATAAAAACCGCGTGGATTAGACTTAATCTCCAGCTTGAACATACATTTTGAGGGGGGCCCAAAAAGCAGGTGTCCAAAGATTTTTGGCTAAACAGTGCTTGATGGACGACTTTTATGGCACTTTTTGTGCGGTCGCACAAGAAAACGTTTCTGTTGATTTTCAATAACTTTGGCAATAATGTTCATGCCCTTCCACAGGTTGGCCCCTTAACTTTTTAAGGTTTACGTGGCGCCCAAGACCTGCTTGAAAGAGGCAGCTATTCGCCAGAATAGCTGACATAAGAAATGGTATGGCGGTCGTAGCTCAGCTGGTAGAGCCCTCGGTTGTGGTCCGAGTTGTCGCGGGTTCAAGTCCCGTCGATCGCCCCATTCTTTTTTTCCAAACCTATCCCCCAATCGGTCATTCTTGCTATGCAACGAATTTTGTAGCTTCGACAGCTGATGGGTTGTGATTTCAGATTCATCAACAGCACTATCAAGGCGTTACAAAAAACTGAAATGATGTTTCTTGGAAAAAAAAGTGCTATGAAATCTTATGCCCGATAAAGAACCAAACGTCGTAAAAAATAATCCCGCTGCAACATCGTCCAATGTCGCGCCAGCTGTCACAGCAGAGCCGCAGGCATATTCCAATCCGGAACTATCTTCTGCGCCAATTGATACGGTGCCGACAATTCCTCCCAGTGTGTTTTCAGTTTTAAATGCCCAGCAAATGCGCGCGGCCGAACAAATGGCGGTGCAGGCGGGCACGCCTCTGATTGTGCTGATGGAGCGCGCAGGGCTTGCGGTTGCTGAACAAGTTATGGCGCGGTATTCCAAACGCCCAACCATTATTTTATGTGGCCCCGGCAACAATGGCGGCGACGGCTTTGTGGCGGCACGGCACTTGGCGGCAAAGGGCTGGCCAGTACGCATTTTACTCTATGGCAAGCTCGAAGAACTTACGCCAGAGGCAAAGGTCGCTGCTTCGCGTTGGCGCGGGGCGGTAATTACCGCCAGTGTTTCTGTGATGGAAAACGCCATTCAAAAAGGCGCACAACTGATTATCGATGCCTTATATGGCATTGGCCTTCGCCGCCCGATTGTGGGGGAAGCGGCTGCGATATTACAAATCATTAATCGTTCGCGCTTGCCTATTGTGTCGGTGGATATTCCAAGTGGATTAAATGCGGATACCGGTCAGGTGTTTGGCCAATCTGCGGTTGCCGATCTGACAATTTGTTTCTTCCGCAAAAAACTGGCGCATGTGTTGATGCCGGGGCGCATGCTTTGCGGTGAAATTCTTCTGATTGATATCGGCATTCCTGAGCAAAGCTTGCAGGGGCTGCCATTACAAATATGCGAAAATCATCCAGACCTATGGATTGGCTATTACCCGCAACCGCAACTCAGCCATAATAAATTCGACCGCGGCCATGTGGTGGTATTGGGTGGCGCCGAGATGACGGGTGCGGCGCGTTTATCGGCGCAGGCCGCCCAGCGCATTGGCACAGGGTTAGTGACCATTGCTGCCCCGCAATCTGTACACGCCATCTACGCTACCGCCATGACCAGTATCATGGTCAAGCCCGTGAATGACGGTGATGGCTTTACCCATTCCTTCCAACGTATTCTGGAAGACCGTCGTATCAACATCATGTTGCTGGGCCCGGGGGCAGGTGAAAACGAACAAACCCGCCAAGCGGTGCAACTATCGCTGTCGGCTGGCAAGCAATGCGTGCTCGATGCGGATGCGTTGAATGTGTTTGCCGGTGATGCTGAAAGTTTGAAGCGTCTTGTCAATTCGCAATGCATCATCACCCCGCATGAAGGGGAATTCAGCCGTCTATTCGACCGTGTGATAGATCCGCGCCAAGATAAAATTACCCGCGCGAAGGCGGCGGCGGTATTCCTTGGTTGTCCGGTGGTACTCAAAGGCGCAGATACGGTGGTGGCATCCCCCGAAGGTCTTGCCGTCATCAGCACCAATGCACCTGCAACCCTTGCAACTGCTGGTTCGGGTGATGTGCTGGCTGGCTTTATCGCCGGGCTGATGGCGCAGGGCGTCGAAGCATTCCCCGCGGGCTGTATTGGCGTGTGGTTACACGCCGCTATTGCATCAGAATTTGGACCATGTTTGATTGCAGAAGATTTGATTGCCGGACTGCATAATATTTTAAAACCAAAAGCCGAGCCGCAAAATCAAGCCGTCACTGCAAAAAGATAATTTAAAAAGAGATACTGATGAAATTCATATGGATTGTGCTGCTGGCGTTGCTTGCATCCCCTGTTATCGCAGCAGAGCAGCCAAAAAAAACTGAAGCCGCAAAAGCAGCCGCGCCAAACGCCGCGCCCCCTAAAGGTGCAGTAGCAAAAGCCGAGCCTGTAAAAGTTGAACCGTCAAAAGTGGACGCCACCCCCAAAGTAAACCCTGATGATTTATGTAAGGGTAGGGCAGGCTGCAAAGCGTTGTGGTCGGAAGATGCCGGTGTGATCAATAACAAGCGTTATTTGGTGAGTGAGATTGTGCTGCCGTTCGAGGCTAAACACGAACGGGAAAAATGCCGCCGCCCGCAAGATAAACGCTTTGGCGAATTTCTTGATGATGTGCGTCAGGAAATCTGGCTATCGACTTTTGGCGGATTATTGCCCGAACACAAAAAGCTTTTTGAACTATGCAATGACGGTTATGGCTCAGGCAAAATCGGCGAAGATAGTTTTACAATTGATAAACAGCACATTACCTATCGCCAACTCGGCGGCAGTAATGAGCGATGGGTGTGGGCGCGCAGCTATGCGTTGCCATCACTGTCACACGCGTCCACCACCCTTTGTGATTACCGCACCAATACAGCAGGCGGTCATATCCAATTGCTCAATTATGAAACCGGTGCCTTCACCAGCGGATATTCACCGCAAGAAGAAGGTGATGGTCAATCCAGTTTTATCGATTGCAATAAAGACGATTTAAATGCTGCCAAACCAAAATATAAAGCGATTGATAGCAAACAAATCTCGTCCTTCCTTGGCATCAAACTGGCTGATATCAAAAAACTGGGCAGCTGCGCATCCACGCTCACCTCGTTGCCCGGTCCGCATCAAGGTTATGTGATCTATGGTGAGGATGATGGCAAGGATGTGGAAGTCAAATATCTGCGCATTAATGATGATAAATTACTGGTCGAAATTCGTGATCCGGGGCGCACGTTTAATACAACCGATGATTGGGCCAATAATGACCGCATAGAAATCTGGTGGCTTGACCAGAAGCAAATGCCATCGAAAACCAGCGTGGATATTGAAGATGCAAGCCGCAAGGCGTTGCGCCAGTTTGCAGTGCGCTTATCCGATTTGAAGGTGTTTGGCGGCTATGGCTATGGCCCTAACCAGAAATTGCCGGATGTAGAACGCCGCGAAGGAGGCTTCCCGTTATCGTTCCAGATTACATGGCCACCTGAACAATTTCCGTCACCTGCAGGTCTAACATTGTCATATGCGCATGCCGAAGGTGGCGCGACAAAGGTCATGTGGTCCAGCAGCACGTTCAAATATGCAGACCCGCAAAGCCTTGCACCGATTTATAATCTGCAAGGTGATGGCCGTGACCCCACAACAGCATGCGAAATCACCAAAGACGGGTTGATCAATCTCATCCCGCCGCTTGGTTTGGGTGAACAGAAAAAACCTTAAGAAGTTTGGTTAATTCCGCTTTTTTGTTTTATCGAAAGTAATATTGCCAAAAAACAGGGCCATTGCCTGTGTTAAATTGCCTGCACATTTAAACTCATTATGCGGGTAATTGATTATGGCTACTGATGAAGAAATTCGCGCCCATTGGCGGGAGTTCCGTGCAAAACTTCATGCACAACGCGCCCGTGATTTAGAATTATATGGCCCTGGCTACGAAAAACGCCGCGAAAAAGTTTGGGATGTGATCACGTTTGGTCCTGTTAAACGTGCAGGTGCCCGCATTGCAGAAGCCGTGCAAGGTCTTATTCAGCAGACCGATAAACTATTTGATGATTTGTCGCTCGCACTTGATTCAAAAATTGGCGTAGTTGATAGAAGCCTTGAACCAAAATTTAATATCAATCTTTCCGAAATCTATGCGCAAGATAATGCTGGTGCTCAATCCGGTAACATTGAAGCTGTTCAAGCTGCTGGTGCATTGGAAGAATTATATGAAGACCGCGCTAAGCTAAACTCTGCTTCGGCAATCGCGCAAGCAGCTTCGCATCAAGTCACGCAGGTTCAAGAACCAAAGACCTTGGCTTTAGTATTGGCCAATAACACCGTGGCGCATATTCAAGGGTATGAAAGCTTCGAAGAAATTCTGGCCAAGGTTGAATACGGCTTTCCCGATCAGGAATTGCCGCAATTGCTCAACATGCTGCGTTATCAGCGCGAAGGTGTAGAGCAGGTGAGTGAAGCCTTCGCCCGCCAGCTATTCTACCGTGCAGCCGTTCGTATGGTGGAACGCAACTTGGCGCCTGAAACCGAAGATGGTATTGAAGCTGACCGTTTAAAGTTTTTTGCCTTGGCGATTAAGGGCCTGCGCCCGGATGTTGATAATCTGGATGTATTCAAAAAACTATCCAAGAAAGTGCACGAGCATCTTCAAGCAACCCAATACCCGGAACTTAAAGAAACGAATGTGATAAGCATTTTCAACCGCGTACGTGAACCGCATGTCACCTTCAAGCTTCATCAGGCAACGGATGCGCCAATGCACCCGCAGGATGATTCCGTTGCGCCTCTTATTCCCGGTAAGGATGGGGATGAAGCCTTGGCCCGTGGTTTCGAGGAATTGGATAATAAGGTTGTACCTTTGCGTCCGATTACGCCCAAGCCCGGTTCAGAAGACCCCAGCAGCAATCCTTAAGCGTTAATCGCTTAAACGGCCCCATATTTCCTATATTTATCGCACCCAAAGATGCGTATGGACAAAGCGCGGTCTTACGCATAAAAACGTGTTTCGCTGCGGGCGTGGCGGAATTGGTAGACGCGCTGGATTTAGGTTCCAGTGGGGAGACTCGTGGGGGTTCAAGTCCCTCCGCCCGTACCACTTAATATATGAATTTGAAAATTGGTTTTAAAAGGAAACGACTATGCAGGTTAATGCGTTGAAGACCGAAGGTCTTGTGCACAATTACGAAGTGACCGTACCGGCAGCTGATATCCAGCGCCAAATTGAAACGCGCCTGAAGGGCATGTTGGCCACTGTGCAAATGCCCGGTTTCCGCCCCGGTAAGGTTCCCTTGGCTGTGGTTGAAAAACGCTATGGTACATCTGTGCTGGGTGAAGTGGTTGAAGAAACCGTGAACACCGCCGCGATGAAAGCTGTATCGGAAAAGGGTCTGCGCCCCGCAACCGAACCAAAGGTTGAATTTGTTGGCATGCCATCCGAACTTCCTGCGACCAAGGACTTGGTATTCAAGATGGAAGTTGAAATCATTCCAGCAATTGAACCAATGGATTTTGCAAAACTGTCATTTGAAAAAATGGTAGTGGAAGCCAGCGACAGCGATATCAACGAAGCACTGGAACGCATTGCCAAAGGCAACCGCAAGCAAGAACCGGCACCAGCTGGCTATGCTGCCAAGTTGGGCGATGTAACCACCATCAACTTTGATGGTTCGGTGAATGGCGTTAAACGCGACGGCATGAAGGGCGATGATTTCCCGTTGGAATTGGGCTCTGGCCGTTTCATTCCTGGTTTTGAAGAACAACTCGTAGGCGCCAAGAAGGGCGACAAACGCGATGTAAAGGTAACCTTCCCCAAGGATTACCACGCAACTGATTTAGCCGGCGCAGAAGCTGTATTCGCAGTGGAAGTCACCGAAGTCAGCCAATTGCAAGCTCCAGCCGTGGATGATGAATTGGCAAAGTCCGCAGGCTTTGAAAACCTTGATGCGCTTAAGAAGCATCTGGGCGAACAAATTTCACAAAACTTTGGTCAGGTCAGCCGCGCCATCATCAAACGCAAATTGATGGATGCATTGGCAGATGGTCACAAGTTTGAAGTGCCGCCAACCTTGGTTGCTCGCGAATTCGAACAGCTCTGGGCACAAGTATCCCAAGCCAAGCAAGCTGGCCAACTGGATGATGAAGACAAGAACAAGTCTGATGAGCAATTAAAGACCGATTACCAGAACATTGCCAACCGCCGTGTGCGTTTGGGCCTGTTGCTGTCGGAAGTTGCCCGCAAGAACAAGCTTGAAATCAACCGTGAAGATGTACGCAAAGCGATTATCCAGGAAGCAATGCGTTATCCCGGCCAAGAAAAGAAGGTCGTTGATTATTACACCAAGGACGCCAGCGCACGCGAACAGCTAACCGCGCCAATGCTGGAAGAAAAGGTGGTTGATCTTATTCTTTCCCAAGCAAAAACCACGGATAAAAAAGTAAGCCGTGACGAATTGCAAAAGGCAGCTGAGTAATCAGTTGGTATAAAAAATCATGCGCCAGTAGCTGTTGAAGTTACTGGCGCATTTTTTTGCCTAAAGCCTAGCGGTCGCTGGTGATAATGACCCGGTTTTTGAAATACCATTCGCCACGGGTTTTGGGTTCCTCAAAGTGGGTGGCTTTGATTTGCGCAATGGTGTTTGTCCCAATTCCATATCCTTTCGGATTTTCCTTTAACAGGCGTATATTGACGGGGCGGCCATCGCCATTAATTTGAAATTCTATGCTGGCGCAGCCATCAAGGCGCTTTGCATCTAACTTTGCAAGGTCATCATCATTGATGGAGCCAACAGAAACGATGGTGGGTGTGACTTCGTACATTCTTCTGCTTTCGCCCGATACCCTGCAACTCTGGCCCAAGTCATTGCCGTATGTTCCCGCCGGTGTCTGATTGGAATGTGCCCCGTTACCGGTGGTGGTGCATGCCGTCATCAACAGCATCAACGCTGCCGCAACAAAGTTCTGTTTCATAAATATCCTTTTTGGGGTTGTTGGTAGTGTCGGCTATTTCAGCGTCACGATACCATTGCTGAGGGCGGTTGCTTCGAATAGCGGTGCGCAAGTGCCTTGGGTTACGCAATCGGTGTAGCCGGTGATGAAAATCCATATTTTGTATTGGCCTTGGGCGATGGCCACATGGTCATGCTGCAAATCGGTTTGCGCACCGGCGCGGAACTCATATGTGCCTTTGGCAAGGTCTTGTGCGGTCAATCTGGCGATGCGCAAATCTTTTTTGTTCGCGCCATTCTGGTCAAGTAAACGTATCTCGCCAATCAGGTGATAGGGCGTGTTGATTTGTGGAATATTTGCATGCCACGAGATGGGATAGCGATTGCCACTTATATATGTCTCGTTACCGGCAGGTGAAACAAGGGTGATGCTGGCTTGCGGCAAGGCCTGCGTTTGCGGCTGGGCGATGGCTTGTCCAACCGCTTGGCCAATCGTTTGTCCAACTGCTTGTGCGGCGTTGGTGGCATGCGCGGGCAGGGCGTTTGATGCCACCAGAAGGGCGGATAATGTGACTGAAAAAAAGGCATTTATTAGCAACGAATTTTTCATGTTTTCCGCCTAATCCTGAGAATAGAACAAATAATTCATTACATGAGCTAAGGGGCATGACAATTAAAAAAAGAATGCTATGTTTATGTTTATGAATTCGCTGTTTGATTCTAATCCAACCTTTCAGGAGCGCTAAGCACCATGTCCGAATTTGATCCCAACGAACTGGCTCCCCGCATGAATAACCTCGTGCCGATGGTTATTGAACAAACAGCACGTGGTGAACGTTCATTCGATATTTATTCGCGCCTCCTCAAAGAACGCATCATCTTCTTGGTCGGCGAAGTAAACGACCATGTATCCAGTCTCATTTGCGCGCAGTTGCTGTTCCTCGAGTCGGAAAATCCAACCAAGGAAATCAGCTTCTACATCAATTCACCCGGCGGTGTGGTGACTTCTGGCATGTCCATTTATGACACCATGCAATACATCAAATCCCCTGTATCCACTATCGTGATGGGTCAGGCATGCTCCATGGGTTCATTGCTGCTTGCCGGCGGCCAAAAAGGCAAGCGCTTCAGCCTTCCCAACAGCCGCGTGATGATCCATCAGCCATCAGGCGGTGCACGTGGTCAGGCAACGGATATCGAAATTCAAGCACGCGAAATTCTTACGCTGCGTAAACGCCTCAACGAAATTTATGTGAAGCATACCGGCCAACCTTTGGAGGCTATTGAAGCTGCCGTTGAACGCGACAACTTCATGTCACCAGAAGAAGCCAAGAAATTTGGTCTGATTGATGAAGTAATCCTGGAACGCCCAACACCTTCCGCTAACGAAAAGAAGGCGGCGTAAGGGCTTACCGCAGTGCAATAGTGGCCGCAGATTTTGTTTAGAAAGCCTTAAGGACTAGCGTTCTAATCTTAAAGTGTGGTTTTGTAGTTCGATGTTTTTGTTTTGAGGAGTTTTCATGTCTAAAGCGGGTAGCGATACCAAAAATACGCTTTATTGCTCATTCTGCGGCAAGAGCCAGCATGAAGTGCGCAAGCTTATTGCGGGCCCAACTGTATTCATCTGCGATGAATGCGTTGAGCTGTGCATGGACATCATCCGTGAAGAAACGAAGACCAGCATCGCCAAAACCCGCGATGGTGTTCCAACACCAAAAGATATCCGCGGCGTTCTTGATGACTATGTTATTGGCCAAGATCACGCCAAGCGCATTCTGTCGGTTGCGGTTCACAACCACTATAAACGTCTATCGCACGGCACCAAGGGCGCGAACGAAATCGAGCTTGCCAAATCCAACATCTTGCTCATCGGTCCAACCGGTTCGGGTAAGACGTTGCTGGCACAAACTCTTGCCCGCATTCTTGACGTACCATTCACCATGTCGGATGCAACCACACTGACCGAAGCAGGTTATGTGGGTGAAGACGTTGAAAACATCATTTTGAAATTGCTCCAGGCTTCCGATTACAACGTTGAGCGTGCCCAACGCGGCATCGTGTACATCGATGAAATCGATAAAATCAGCCGCAAGTCGGATAATCCATCCATCACCCGTGACGTATCGGGCGAAGGCGTTCAACAGGCACTGTTGAAAATCATGGAAGGTACGATGGCATCGGTTCCACCCCAAGGTGGCCGTAAGCATCCGCAACAGGAATTCCTGCAAGTGGATACCACCAACATTCTGTTTATTTGCGGTGGTGCATTCGCAGGTCTTGAAAAGATTATTTCCGGTCGCGGTCGCGGCACGTCCATCGGCTTTGGCGCAGATGTGCGCGGCCCTGATGAACGTCGTACCGGTGAAATTCTTCACACCGTTGAACCAGATGATTTGCTGAAATTTGGTCTTATCCCCGAATTCGTAGGTCGTTTGCCAGTGATTGCAACCTTGCAAGATCTGGATGAAGACACGCTGGTTGAAATTCTCTCCAAGCCGAAGAACGCATTGGTCAAACAGTACCAACGTCTATTCGAAATGGAAGATGTGAAACTGGAATTCAACGACGAAGCCCTGCATGCCATCGCCAAGAAGGCGATTACCCGCAAAACGGGTGCTCGTGGTCTGCGCTCCATCATGGAAACCATTTTGCTTGAGCCAATGTACGAATTGCCAGGCATGGGTACCGTCGACAAGGTGCTGGTCAACAAAGATAACGTTGAAAACGCCACCAAGCCGATTTACAGCTTGTCCGAAGGCAAGAAAGAAAAAGAGCCCAAGTCTGCATAAGACTTGGCTTTCTGCTTCTGCCTAAAACCTCAGCTTAATTTTGGTTAAACGTGCGTGCTTTGCATGTCTGCGACGCTTTTCTACTTTTCAAGCCAAACTGCTTTGCATAGCCTATCTTTTTTAGACATTTTCTAACGGAGATTTTGCCATGGCTTCCCCTGCATCCGCACTCGCAATTCGCTCAGAAATCGAAACCGCTGAAACCGTCATTATTGCCCGCACCACCAATGGTCAGGTGGCAATCACCATCAATGGCAATGAAAATAATCCCAAGCTTTATTCAAATGACTTTGCGGGTGTTATCTCTGATCTGGTTGCATCAGATATGAAGACAGATGGAGCTGCCAAGGTTGTTATTCGCCGCGTATCTCCGCAAACGATGTTTGATAACTATCCACGATATGATTTTTTCAATATCTCGCTTCGCGGTGATAATGACCAGCAGCTCGGCGGGCGCGAAGGTCTGAAGAACAGGGCGGATGTCGCGCTTAATCTGGCCTTGAAATTATCCCCAGCTTAATTCCAGTCTATTCAATGCGCGTGGTATAGCCGCCATGATTGTGGCGGGGTTATCACGTGACTTAACCGCAACGATGCCTATATATGCGGCAAATCACCTGTTTTTATTGGACAAACAGGGTTGAGTGGGGGGGATTGAAGCTGTTAGCCTTCATAACCATATAATTAATAAAGGATTCTGGAATTTATGGGCATTCTACAGGTACAGGGTGCCCCATAATCACCAAGATTTCAGGGTCTCTTTAAGGGGTGGCCGCAAAGGCTACCGGTAATATTGAAAGGGTTTTTATTCATGCAAGTTCCTCCACGTAATGCGCCAGACCAACTTTATCCGGTGCTACCACTACGTGATATCGTTGTGTTTCCACACATGATCGTGCCGCTGTTTGTCGGCCGCGAGAAATCGGTGCGCGCACTCGAAGATGTAATGCAAGATGACAAGCAGATTATGCTGCTCACACAAAAGAACGCCTCGCAGGATGAGCCAGGCGTTGAAGATTTATACACCATGGGTACGGTGGGCACCGTTCTGCAATTATTGAAATTGCCCGATGGCACCGTGAAGGTATTGGTGGAAGGAAACTTCCGCGCCAATGTGACCAAGTATGTTGACCGCGTTGATTTCTTCCAGGCCTTTGCTCGCCCGATGAATGAAAAGCCATCTGACAAAACCGAAATCGAAGCATTGATGCGCGCGGTGGTCACGCAGTTTGAGCAATACATCAAACTGAACAAAAAAATTCCGCCCGAAGTATTGGTGTCGGTTGGCCAGATTGATGATAGCGGTAAATTGGCAGATACCATCGCTTCGCACCTTGCGCTAAAAATTCCTGAAAAACAGGCTCTATTGGAGCTGGATAGCGTCAATGACCGCCTTGAAAAAATCTTTGGCTACATGGAAGGCGAGATTGGCGTTCTGCAAGTTGAAAAGCGCATCCGCACCCGCGTGAAGCGCCAAATGGAAAAAACGCAGCGCGAGTATTATTTGAACGAGCAAATGAAGGCCATTCAAAAAGAACTTGGCGAAGGCGAGGATGGCAAAGACGAAGCAACCGAGCTTGAAGAAAAAATCAAAGCCTTGAAAATGTCGAAAGAGGCAGAAGAGAAAGCCCTTGGCGAAGTGAAGAAACTGCGCACCATGTCGCCAATGTCGGCCGAAGCCACAGTGGTTCGTAACTACCTTGATTGGGTTACCAACATTCCGTGGAACAAACGCACCAAGGTCAAAAAAGACATCAAGCTTGCCGAGAAGGTGCTCAACGAAGATCACTACAGCCTTGAAAAGGTCAAGGAGCGCATTCTTGAATACTTGGCGGTGCAGCAACGCTCCTCCAAACTCAAGGGGCCAATTCTTTGCCTCGTCGGCCCCCCAGGTGTTGGTAAAACCTCGTTGGGTAAATCGATTGCCAAGGCCACCGGCCGTAACTTTGTACGCATTTCGCTGGGCGGTGTGCGTGATGAAGCCGAAATCCGTGGTCACCGTCGTACCTATATTGGTTCGATGCCGGGTAAGATTATCCAGGCGATGAAGAAAGCCAAATCATCCAATCCGCTATTCCTGCTCGATGAAATCGACAAACTGGGCTCGGATTATCGTGGTGATCCATCCTCCGCTTTGCTCGAGGTGCTTGATCCCGAACAGAACAGCAATTTCAATGATCATTATCTGGAAGTGGATTATGATTTGTCGGATGTCATGTTCGTATGCACTGCCAACAGCATGCGCATGCCACAACCGCTGCTTGACCGTTTGGAAGTCATTCGTTTGTCGGGCTATACCGAAGATGAAAAAGTGGTTATCTGCAAAGACCATTTGATTGACCGTCAGATTAAAGCCAACGGTTTGAAGAAAACCGAATTTGCGATTTCTGAAGATGCATTGCGCGATCTTATCCGCAACTACACGCGGGAAGCTGGTGTGCGTAATCTGGAACGCGAATTGGCCAATCTATGTCGCAAAGCCGTTAAAGACATTTTGATGAAGAATGTCGATAAGGTGCACATTAGCCGTCGTAACCTTGAAAAATACGCAGGCGTAAAGCGCTATATCTACGGCGAAAACGAAAAAGAAGACATGGTTGGTGTAACCAACGGTCTGGCCTGGACGGAAGTCGGCGGCGAGATGTTGATGATCGAAGCATTGCTATTGCCGGGTAAGGGCAGGGTACAAACTACAGGTAAGCTCGGAGATGTGATGAAGGAATCCGTCCAAGCTGCTGAAAGCTTTGTAAAATCCCGTGCACTTTCATTCGGCATCAAGCCCAATGTCTTCCAAAGCAAGGATATCCACGTTCACGTTCCCGAAGGCGCAACGCCCAAGGACGGCCCATCGGCCGGTGTGGGCATGGTAACCTCCATCGTGTCGGTGCTCACGGGTATTCCTGTGCGCAAAGACGTGGCGATGACTGGTGAAATCACCTTGCGTGGCCGTGTATTGCCCATTGGCGGATTAAAGGAGAAACTTCTTGCGGCATTGCGCACCGGCATCAAAACCGTGCTCATCCCCAAAGAAAACGAGAAGGATTTGCCTGAAATCCCCGATAACGTGAAAAAAGGTATGACCATCATTCCTGTAACCACAGCGGATGAAGTGCTGCATCACGCACTTGCCTCGGCCCTTGTTCCAATTGAATGGAAAGAGGAAGAGCAAGCCATCAAAGCCACCCCCGTGGGCGGCGGCGAAGATGACGAAGTGATGCGCCATTAATGGCTAAACCAATCCGCCATGCGGCTGGGTAGTATTTTAAACAATATTACTCAGCCGATGGCACTTGTTTCCCGGTAAATACAATCAATATCAGTGCATGCTGCTATGCGCTCGAATCCCTTGAATGCGTGGTCAAGCTGTCCTTAAAGTGTCCACTCCATAACGTTCCACCAACGATTCAACTGACCCATTCGAAGTGATGAGCTGTTTCAAAAGAAAAAGGATTTTCTAAAATGAATAAAAGTGAATTTGTTGCCGCCGTCGCAGAATCCGCCAACCTATCCAAGGCCGATGCCGAACGCGCGGTTGATGCCTTTATCAATACGGTCAGCAATCAGTTGAAGACTGGTGGCGAAGTGCGTCTGGTCGGTTTTGGCACATTCGAAGTACGCAGCCGCGATGCATCCGAAGGCCGCAACCCACGCACCGGCGAAACCATCAAAATCAAAGCCAGCAAACTCCCACGCTTCAAAGCCGGTAAGGCATTGAAGGATGAAGTAAACGGTATCGTTTCTAAAAAATAAGCCTGATTAAGCAGGGGCGCTTACAGGGCTAGCAATGCTGGCTCTTTGCTTTGGCGCACTTGGCGCTTGGAAATGCTCCGGATATTGCCGTTGCAACTGGTTTAAGAACGCATCGGTTGCGTGTGCACCATCACCACTTGGAAATTGCGGGCGGGTATGCGTACGAAACGTATTGTCCTGCAAGATTTGTTGGGTGTGGTTTAGAATTGTGCGAATGGATGACGGATTTTGTGATACATCCACTCCGTCACGGCGTGTGGCGTGCAGCTGAATGGGGCCGTCAGTATGTTGCCTTGTAAATTCAACTCTTGATCCATCCGGATAATTCAATCGGAGCCTTGTTATGGCTTCATCGCCGCCGCCCTTATTGGGGTGCATCTGCGGATTATAATTTCCAGTGACTTCAATAATCGCCTGCACGCCGCGCGTATTATGCAAGTTATATCGAGGCACAGAACGCTCCACGCCAGGATTTTCTAGCGGAGTTGTATCACGCGGCGTATCAAACCCTCTAAACATGGGTTGATAGGCTGGGCGGCTCGGTGTGACGGGCGGATTGCTGGCCATCTTATCCTCAACGTCTAAGGATATCTGTTCCTGCCGAACAACGTTTTAATTATGTACGGGATTTGGATCAAATTTTATGGATTTTGGTATGCAATACTTGGATTGCTAAGAAAAATGGTAGGCGATGACAGTTTCGAACTGCCGACCCTCTCGGTGTAAACGAGATGCTCTACCGCTGAGCTAATCGCCCCTAATCATGACCTACATGAATAAGAAGGCCGCACCATAATCCGAAACTTTTAAAAAAACAACAGGCAAAACAGGCCTAAAATGATTAAATAAATCAACCTGCAAATATCTCTAGTATTTAGTTTGACATAGGGCAAAGAACCGCCTAAAAAACGCCTCGCTTTTGATTAAAGCGGGTGTAGCTCAGCTGGTTAGAGCGCCTGCCTGTCACGCAGGAGGTCGCCGGTTCAAGTCCGGTCACTCGCGCCATTCTTCGCATAGAAGATGGTTTTTATCCCTTACCATGCGGGTAGGGATATGCCTCATTGTGACGTGAGGCTGCGGGCCTGAGCATGCAGGTATTCCCGTACCAAAACTGTACAGATTCAAAAATGCACCACCCCCTTTAAAACATGTGGAATCGGAATATTATCCGCAGATAATGCTGTAATCTGCGTTGGCTTCGCTGTAGTTTCCCCCACATATCTACGGCCTTGCCACACCGTTATCCAACACGTGTTTCACTCACCAATGTTGTAATCACCTATGTCCTCAGAACTCGTTCAAACCTATTTTCCGGTTTTTGTATTTTTGCTTCTCGCCATTGGTATGGCAGGGGTGATGGTCGGCTTGTCCTTTTTGCTTGCAAAGCAAAAGCCAGATGCAGAAAAGCTTTCCCCTTATGAATGCGGTTTCGACCCGTTCAGCGATGCGCGCCATAAATTTGATGTGCGTTTTTATCTGGTATCCATTTTATTCATCATCTTCGACTTGGAAATTGCGTTTTTATTCCCATGGGCTGTCTCACTGGGTTCGATTGGCCTGTTTGGCTTCTGGTCGATGATGGTGTTTTTGGGCGTTTTAACCGTCGGGTTTATCTATGAATGGCGCAAGGGTGCGCTGGAGTGGGAATGAGCAATATCATTATGAATACGCCCGAGCAGTTGACTGCAGGCATCAACAATGTGGTTCAGGAAAAGGGCTTTTTGCTCACCAAGCTGGATGATTTGCTCAATTGGGCACGCACCGGTTCCATGTGGCCGATGACCTTTGGTCTCGCTTGCTGCGGCGTGGAAATGATCCATGCTTACATGAGCCGTTATGACTTGGATCGCTTCGGCATGATGCCGCGCCCATCACCGCGCCAATCTGACGTGATGATTGTGGCGGGAACGCTCACCAACAAAATGGCGCCAGCCCTGCGCAAGGTATACGACCAAATGGCTGAGCCACGCTGGGTAATTTCCATGGGCAGCTGCGCCAATGGCGGCGGCTATTACCATTATTCCTATTCCGTTGTGCGTGGATGTGACCGCATCGTTCCTGTTGATGTGTTTGTGCCCGGTTGCCCGCCAACCGCCGAAGCATTGCTATACGGCATTATGCAATTACATAGAAAAATCCGCCAAGGTAACCGCGTGATTAGCAGGGCATCATGAGCATTGAAGCATTAACAGCATTGCAATCGTCATTGGGTGATTTGCTGGGCGAACGCCAAACGGCATCGGCATTCATCAATGGTGAATTGGTCGTTACCGTTCCTCGTGATGCAATTGTATCGGTATTGATGTCGCTGCGCGATAGGGCTGGCTTTGAGACCATCATGGACATTACGGCGGTGGATTACCCGGAACGTCCCGAACGGTTTGAGGTGGTTTATAATCTACTCAGCATGACCAAAAATCTTCGTCTGCGTGTAAAGTTGAACACCGATGAACAAAAAGCAGTGCCATCAGTGGTATTGGTTTACCCCGCATCAAACTGGTTTGAGCGTGAAGTATACGATTTATACGGCGTGCTATTTTCTGGCCATCCGGATTTGCGCCGCATCATGACCGATTATGGTTTTGAAGGTCATCCGCTGCGCAAAGATTTTCCGCTTACCGGTTATGTGGAAGTGCGTTATGACGCAGAGCAACAGCGCGTCATTTATGAACCCGTAAAGCTCAATCAGGATTTCCGTAATTTCGACAACCTCAGCCCATGGGAAGGCATGACATCCGTGCAATTGCCGGGTGATGAAAAGGCAGCCAACCCAGTTAAGCTGATGAAGAAGGCATAACATGTCCGCAGAAGTTCAAATCAAACCCTTTACCATCAACTTTGGACCCCAGCATCCAGCCGCGCACGGTGTGTTGCGCCTGATTTTGGAAATGGATGGCGAAATTGTTGAACGCGCTGACCCGCATATTGGCTTGCTGCATCGTGGCACTGAAAAGCTGATTGAGCATAAATCGTATCTGCAGGCGATCCCGTATTTCGACCGTCTGGATTACGTAAGCCCCATGAACCAGGAGCATGCCTTTGCTCTGGCCGTTGAAAAATTATTGAAAATCACACCGCCCATCCGCGCGCAATATATCCGCGTGATGTTCTCGGAAATCACCCGCATTTTAAATCACTTGCTCAACATCACCACCTTCGCCATCGACGTGGGCGCCATTACGCCGTCACTATGGGCGTTTGAAGAACGTGAAAAGTTGATGGAATTCTACGAACGCGTTTCTGGCGCACGTATGCACGCTAACTACTTCCGTCCCGGCGGCGTTCATCAGGATTTACCACAAGGCTTGACCGAAGATATCTGGGCCTATACCGAAAGTTTCCCAAAATTCCTCAGCGATATCGAAAATCTGTTATCCGAAAATCCGATTTTCAAACAGCGCACCGTGGACATCGGCATTGTTTCAAAGGAACAGGCGATGGCATGGGGCTTTACCGGCCCAATGCTCCGCGCATCCAACGTTGCATGGGATTTGCGTAAGTCGCAGCCCTATGATGTCTACGATAAGATGGAATTTGATGTGCCCGTTGGTTTAACTGGTGATTGCTATGCGCGTTACTTGGTGCGCATGGCTGAAATGCTGGAATCCAACAAAATTATCCGCCAATGCCTCAAGCAAATGCCGCAAGGCCCGATTAAAGTGGATGACCGCAAGATTGCGCCGCCGCCGCGCGCCGAAATGAAATCATCGATGGAAGCACTGATCCATCATTTCAAACTTTATACCGAAGGCTATCACGTGCCAGCCGGTGAAACCTATACTGCGGTCGAAGCACCCAAGGGTGAATTTGCTGTGTATCTCGTTTCCGATGGCACCAATAAGCCGTATCGCTGCAAAATCCGTGCGCCGGGTTTTGCGCATTTGCAAGGCTCTGACTTCATGTGCAAAGGCCACATGTTGGCCGATGCGGTGGCAATTATCGGTAGTATGGATATCGTGTTTGGAGAAATTGATCGATGAGTTCGCCGCTTCAACAAATCAAGCAACCTAAAACCTTTGCCTTCACGCCAGAAAATCTGGAAAAAGCAAAGAAGGTCATTGCTAAATATCCCAAGAACCGTGAAGCAAGCGCGGTTATCCCGCTCTTGCAACTTGCGCAAGCCCAGCATGATAACTGGCTGCCTGTTGCAGCGATGGATGTTGTTGCTGACATGCTCGAAATGCCGCCTGTGCGTGTATACGAAGTGGCAAGCTTTTATACCATGTTCAACCGCGCACCGGTGGGTAAGTATTTATTGCAGGTGTGCACGACCACGCCATGCTGGCTGCGTGGCAGCGATGACATCAAGCATGTGTGCAAAAACAAACTTGGCATCACCGATGGCCAGACTTCTGCCGATGGCATGTTCACCATGATGGAAGTCGAATGCCTTGGCGCATGCGTGAATGCGCCGATGGTGCAGGTAAATGACGATTACTACGAAGATTTAAACGCCGAAAACTTCACCAAATTGTGTGATGACTTGGCCGCTGGAAAGAAGCCAACCATTGGTTCGCAAACCGGCCGCCAAGGCAGCCATCCAAAGAAGGCTGGTTGATATGACTATTGAACTTATTGTTGGCAGAAGAGTTAAAGTCAGGGTCGATTTGGAAGGTTTTGTTCGAGATATCGAAGCTGAAGTGATTGAATTGTGTCCGTTTAATGAATTCATAGGCAAAATTTTGGATGCAGGGACATCTACTGCAACCCAGTCTTATGTAGGAACTCAGCGTGCATTTAAAACATCAGACGTCGTAAGTCAGGAAAAATAGAATGCTCGCAGAAAAAGACAAAGTTTTTACCAACCTCTACGGCTTTGAAGACTGGAAGCTGGAAGGCGCGCGCAAGCGTGGTGTTTGGTCCAACACCAAGGAATTACTGGCGCTTGGCCAAGCCAAAATTATTGATGAGGTCAAAAATTCTGGCCTGCGTGGTCGTGGCGGCGCAGGTTTCTCCACGGGTATGAAGTGGAGCTTTATGCCAAAGCCATCCAATCGTCCGCATTACCTTGTGGTCAATGCCGATGAATCTGAGCCCGGCACATGCAAAGACCGCGACATCATCCGTTTTGATCCGCATCGTTTACTCGAAGGCATCGTATGCGGCGCATTTGCTATCAATGCCCACGCATCCTACATCTACATTCGCGGTGAATTTGTAAACGAAGCAAAGAATTTACAAATCGCGATTGATGAAGCCTACGCCGCTGGCCTGATTGGTAAAAATGCCTGCGGTAGCGGATGGGATATCGATATTTATCTGCATCGCGGGGCAGGGGCGTATATCTGTGGTGAAGAAAGCGCATTGCTGGAAAGCCTTGAAGGTAAAAAAGGCCAACCACGCAATAAGCCGCCATTCCCGGCCAATGCAGGTTTGTATGCATCGCCGACCACTGTAAACAATGTAGAAACCATTGCGGTGGTTCCTGAAATTCTGCGCCGCGGTGCTGCATGGTTTGCATCCATGGGTCGTGAAAAAAATTCCGGCAACAAGGTGTATTGCATTTCAGGTCACGTGAACCAGCCATGCAATGTGGAAGAAGCCATGAGCATTCCCATGCGCGAGCTGATTGATAAGTATGCCGGCGGTGTACGCGGCGGTTGGGATAATTTGCTGGCGGTTATTCCCGGCGGTTCATCCACCCCCTTATTGCCAAAAGAAATCTGCGAAACCGTGCTGATGGATTTTGACAGCTTGAAAGCTGTGCAATCTGGTTTGGGTACGGCGGGTTTAATCGTCATGGATAAGTCAACCGACATTATTTATGCCATCGCGCGTCTATCGCGCTTTTATATGCATGAAAGCTGCGGCCAATGCACGCCATGCCGCGAAGGCACGGGTTGGATGTACCGCGTCATGCAACGCATGGTGAAGGGCAACGCCAAGCTCGAAGAAATCGACATGTTGATTGATGTCACGAAGGAAATCGAAGGCCACACCATTTGCGCACACGGCGATGCTGCGGGTTGGCCAATCCAAGGGCTCATCCGTCATTTCCGCCCGCTGGTGGAGCAACGCATTCTTGATTACAGAAAACAGGCAGCATAACTCATGCCCAAACTCAAAATTAATGACATTGAACTTGAAGTAGCCCCCGGCACCTCCGTGCTTCAGGCCTGCGAACAACTTGGCATCGAAGTGCCGCGTTTTTGCTACCATGATAAGCTTTCCGTGCCTGCGAATTGCCGCATGTGCTTGGTCGAAGTTGAAAAAACACCAAAACCCCAAGCCAGCTGCGCATTGCCATGCGGTGAAGGCATGGTGGTAAAAACCAATACGCCCGTCGTGATGCGTGCGCGTAAAAACGTGATGGAAATGCTGCTGATCAACCATCCGCTTGATTGCCCGATTTGCGATCAAGGCGGGGAGTGCGATTTGCAAGATCAAGCTGTTGCCTATGGGTTTGACCGCGGTCGCTACACCGAAGCCAAGCGCGCGGTGAAAGATAAAGAACTTGGCCCGCTTGTTAAAACCGTGATGACCCGCTGCATTCACTGCACGCGCTGCGTTCGTTTCTCCGATGAAATCGCCGGAACGCCTGTCCTTGGTGGGTTTGGCCGCAGCGAACATCTGGAAATCGGCACCTATATTGAAAAGGCCGTGAATAGTGAATTGTCTGGTAACTTGGTTGATGTGTGCCCCGTTGGCGCGCTGACCAACAAACCATACGCGTTCGAAGCCCGCCCATGGGAACTTTCAAAAACCGAAAGCATCGACGTATTGGATGCCGTGGGCTCCAACATCCGTATCGATACACGCGGACAGGAAGTGATGCGAATTTTGCCGCGCCTTCATGAAGATGTGAACGAAGAATGGATTAACGATAAAACCCGCTATGCCTGCGATGGGCTGAAACGTCAACGCCTTGATACACCGTATGTGCGCGGTAC
This sequence comes from Alphaproteobacteria bacterium, assembly GCA_041917755.1. Lineage (GTDB taxonomy): Bacteria > Pseudomonadota > Alphaproteobacteria > UBA9219 > RGZA01 > RGZA01. Next base: position 15,321 of record JAYRWY010000006.1, on the reverse strand, counting down.
AGATGGCAAATTAAAACCTGCCAATTGGGGCGAGGCATTTGCGGCGATTGCACGTCAAATTAAAAACATGCCAGGTGACGGCATCGCCGCCATTGCCGGTGATTTGGCCGATGCCGAAAGCATGTTCGCGCTGAAGCAATTACTCCAACAACTCAAATCCCCGAATATGGATTGCCGCCAAGATGGCGCGCAGTATGATGTATCGCAACGCGCAGGTTACACCTTCAACACCACGATTTCCGGTATTGAAAAAGCCGATGCCATTTTATTAATTGGCACCAATCCGCGCCTTGAAGCGTCCTTGATTAACGCGCGCATTCGTAAACGTTGGCTGCGTGGTGGTTTAAAGGTTGGCGTGGTAGGCGAACAAATCGATTTAACTTATCCGGCTAAATATCTCGGCGCGAACCCCTTAGTGCTTGATGAAATTTTACAAGGCCGTCATGCATTCTGCGATATTTTAAAGAACGCCAAGAACCCGATGGTGATTGTGGGTGCATCCGCACTTGCCCGCAAAGACGGCACCTTCATCCAATACCGTGCCCGCAAGATTGCGGAAGTTTTCAATATGGTGCGTGATGGCTGGAACGGCTTTAACGTATTGCAAACCGCTGCATCACGTGTGGCTGGTCTTGATATGGGCTTTGTGCCTGCTGCCGGTGGTAAATCCACCAATGAAATCATTGCCGCCGCAGGGCAGGGCAAGATTGGCCTATTGTATTTGCTTGGCGCAGATGAAATCGATACCAGCAAATTGGGCAACACCTTTGTGGTCTATCAAGGCCACCATGGTGATAAGGGCGCAAGCCGTGCAGATGTTATTCTGCCGGGTTCGGCCTATACCGAAAAGACCGCGCTTTATATGAATACCGAAGGCCGCCTGCAATCGACCCGCCGTGCGACATTCCCGCCGGGGCAAGCAAAGGAAGATTGGCAAATCATCCGCGCGCTTTCCGAAGTATTGGGTCAAGCCTTGCCATACGATACCTTGTCGCAAATCCGCCAGAAAATGGTACAGGCGCACGCATTATTCGCGCGTCTTGACCATGTGGAACCAGCGCCATGGAACAACTTTGCCCGTGACGGTGTGGTGGAAGCAGCGCCGCTTTCATCCGGCATTACCAATTTCTATCAAACCGATGTGATCAGCCGCGCATCGCCAACCATGGCGCAGTGCGTTGAAGCATTCCTTAGCCCAGTTGCGGAGGCTGCAGAATGAGCGAGCTTCTAACCGCCTTTAACGCATTCGTGCAGACGCCCATCGGCGCAATCATTTGGCTGATTGTACGTATCTTCGCCATCATGGTTCCCGTATTACTCGGCGTTGCGTACTTGATTTATGCCGAACGTAAAGTATTGGCAGCGATGCAATTGCGCATGGGCCCCAATGTGGTTGGGCCGTTTGGTTTATTCCAACCCTTTGCTGACGCACTTAAGTTGATGGGTAAGGAAACCATCATCCCGACTGGCGCGAACCGGTTCATCTTCATTGCCGCGCCAATGCTGACCTTCTTCCTCTCCCTTGTGTCATGGGCGGTTATTCCGTTCAGCGATAAACTGGTATTGGCAGATGTGAATGTGGGCATTTTGTATTTATTTGCCGTGTCATCGCTTGCCGTCTACGGCATCATCATGGCGGGTTGGGCATCCAACTCCAAATACGCATTCCTTGGCGGTTTGCGCTCGGCCGCGCAAATGGTGTCCTATGAAGTATCCATTGGCTTGGTGATCATTAACGTATTGTTGCTGGCAGGTTCATTAAACCTGTCTGATATCGTGCGTGGTCAAACCAATATGTGGTACGCCATTCCGCTATTCCCGATGTTCATCGTGTTCTTCATTTCAGGCCTTGCCGAAACCAACCGCGCTCCGTTCGATTTGCCGGAAGGGGAGTCTGAACTCGTGGGCGGCTTCAACGTTGAATACTCATCCATGTCATTCGCGCTGTTCTTCCTTGGTGAATACGCGAACATGATTTTGATGAGCGCGATGACGGTTATCCTCTTCCTTGGGGGCTGGCTTGCACCATTTAACTGGCAATGTCCGATTGAATTCCTTGCGCCATTATGGGGCATTTTGTGGTTCACCCTGAAAATCTGCTTCATGTTGTTCATGTTCTTGTGGGTGCGCGCCACCTTGCCGCGTTACCGCTATGACCAATTGATGCGTTTGGGCTGGAAGGTGTTCCTGCCGTTCTCGCTGCTTTATGTGGTTGGTGTTGCCGGATATATGGTCGCCACCAATTCCTTCCCGAAGATTGGGGTTTAGTATGACAATGTTTAACTCTGTAAAACGCTTTTTGCTCTGGGACATCATCAAGGGATTGGCCTTGACCTTCTCCTATATGTTCCGTCGCCGCGTGACCATTAACTACCCGTTTGAAAAAGGCCCGATTGGCCCGCGCTTTCGCGGTGAACATGCACTGCGCCGTTATCCCAACGGTGAAGAACGCTGCATCGCCTGCAAACTGTGCGAAGCAATTTGCCCTGCGCAAGCTATTACGATTGAGGCTGAGCCACGCGAAGATGGTTCACGCCGCACCACACGCTATGACATCGATATGATTAAGTGCATCTATTGCGGGTTGTGTCAGGAAGCATGCCCGGTTGATGCCATTGTGGAAGGGCCAAATTTTGAATATGCAACCCTGACGCGTGAAGAATTGTACTACAACAAAGAAAAATTACTGGCCAACGGCGATCGCTGGGAGCCAGAAATTGCCGCTAACCTCGCTAAAGAAGCCCCATACCGCTAAGGCCATCCTATGATTGCTGCTGTCCCAGATATTCTGTTTTACATGTTTGCAACCGTGCTGGTTCTCAGTGCGGTAATGGTGGTTGCCTCGCGCAATCCGGTGCATTCGGTTCTTTTCCTTATTCTTGCATTCTTTAATGCGGCGGGATTGTTCTTATTGCTCGGCGCGGAATTCGCGGCATTCATTCTGGTCATTGTCTATGTCGGCGCAGTGGCGGTGTTGTTCCTCTTTGTGGTAATGATGCTGGATATCGACTTTGAACAATTGCGCAAAGGCGTTTGGAATTCATTGCCGGTTGGCTTGTTAGTAGGTGCGGTGTTGGCATCGCAATTGGTGATGACAGCCATTAACTGGCATAGCCTGCAAACGGCAGGCGGCGTAATCCTGTCGCCTGCGGCGGCCAATGCAGCCAAAACCAACACCCAGGCCATCGGCCAGATTTTGTACACCGATTATGTCTACCCCTTCCAGATTGCCGGCCTGATTTTGCTGGTGGCCATGATTGGCGCGATTGTGCTCACCCTTCGTGATCGTGGCGGCGTTTTGCGCCAGAACATTGGCAACCAAATCACCCGTAAGCGCAGTGATGTGCTTGAAATCCGTAAAGTCCAGAAGGGAACAGGCATATGATGCCCATCACCATTCATCACTATTTGGCTGTGGCGGCCATCCTCTTCACGATTGGCGTGTTCGGCATTTTCCTTAACCGCAAAAATATCATCGTCATCTTGATGTCGATTGAACTGATTTTGCTCTCGGTCAATATCAACTTTGTTGCGTTTGGCGCGCAGCTGGGTGATTTGACGGGCCAGATTTTCACCTTGTTTGTTTTGACCGTTGCAGCCGCTGAAGCTGCGATTGGTCTTGCCATTCTGGTGGTCTATTTCCGCAACCGTAACACCATCGCGGTTGATGATATCAATATGATGAAGGGCTAATCTTATGCCAATCGAAGTACTTGCCCTGTTTTTTCCGTTGTTTGGTGCGCTGATTACCGGCTTCTTTGGCCGCAAATTGGGTGACCGTTTGTCTCAAGTCATTACTTGCGGTTTCATGCTCGCGTTGACCGTTGTGGCGATCATGCAATTCAAGAACGTTGCCATTGACGGCCACACCAGCAGCTATGTGCTTGCCACATGGATCCAATCCGGTGAACTCAAAGCCAATTGGAGCGTGATGTGGGATACCCTGACCGCCATTATGGTTGGCGTGGTGTCTATCGTATCCACCTGCGTGCACATTTATTCGGTTGGCTATATGAGCCATGATAAATGCCAGCCACGTTTTATGACCTATCTCAGCCTGTTTACCTTCTTCATGTTGATGTTGGTGACGGGTGATAACCTTATCCAGATGTTCTTTGGCTGGGAAGGTGTGGGCCTTGCATCCTACCTGCTGATCAATTTCTGGTTTGAAAAAGACAGCGCGAATAATGCCTCCATCAAAGCATTCCTGGTCAACCGCGTTGGAGACTTCGGCTTTGCGCTGGGTATCTTTGGCTGTTTCTATCTGTTCGGTTCGGTTGAATTTGCGCCGATTTTCGAGCAAGCCAAAAACTTCGCCGGCAAGGACATCCACTTTTTGGGAATGACCCTATCGGCGCTTGATACGGTCTGCTTGCTGCTGTTTGTTGGCGCAATGGGTAAATCCGCACAGCTCTTGCTGCACACATGGCTACCTGACGCGATGGAAGGCCCAACGCCTGTATCCGCCCTTATTCATGCGGCCACCATGGTCACCGCCGGTGTGTTCATGACCGCGCGCTTGTCGCCATTATTTGAATATGCACCAGTGGCACTGATGGTGATTACCATTATCGGTGCGCTCACTTCCATCGTCGCGGCAACCATCGGCCTTACGCAGTTCGATATCAAACGGGTGATTGCATATTCCACCATGTCGCAGCTTGGCTATATGTTCTTTGCTGCTGGCGTATCGGCTTATTCGGTTTCCATTTTCCATTTAATGACCCACGCATTCTTCAAGGCATTACTGTTTCTTGGCGCGGGTTCTGTTATCCACGCATTGTCGGGCGAACAGGATATGCGCAAGATGGGCGGCATCTGGAAGGTCATTCCAACCACCTATGTGTTGATGTGGATTGGCTCTCTGGCACTGGCAGGTATCGGTGTGCCGGGGCTTTATGGATTTGCTGGGTTCTATTCCAAAGACGCGATTTTGGAAGCTGCCTTTGCTGCGCATAGCGGCGTAGGGGAGTTTGCTTACTGGATGGGTATTGCTGCCGCATTCATGACCGCATTCTATTCATGGCGTTTAATTATGATGACCTTCCATGGCAAGCACCAAGGCGACCATCATGTGCTTGATCACGCGCATGAAAGCCCTCCTGTTATGCTACTGCCTTTATTCGTATTGGCGGCAGGTGCGCTGGTGTCCGGTATCTTGTTCTTTGACAGCTTTGTTGAAAAAGAAGCGATGGAGCATTTCTGGAATGGTGCCATCTTGGTATTAAAGGGTCACGATGCAATGGAAAACATCCATCATGTGCCGGAATGGGTGAAGCTTGCGCCTCTGGCTGCTGCCTTCAGTGGTATCATTTTTGCTGTCTTGTTCTACGGCGTATGGAAGGGCGTTCCTGGTGCAATCGCCCGTGCGCTTGGCCCGATTTACAAGTTGGTCTTCAACAAATACTACTTCGATGAAATTTATAACTTCATCTTTGTAAAGGGCGCGCAGGTGTTTGGCCGCTTCTTCTTCCAGTTTGGTGATAACAAAGTGATTGATGGCCTTGGCCCCGATGGCATTGCCGCGCTTTCCAAAACTGCCGCTGCGCAGGTTAGCAAGCTGCAGACCGGTTATATCTATCATTATGCCTTTGCAGTGGTGATTGGCCTTGTTGCCTTCCTTATCTGGATGGGGAGGGTTTAAATTATGGAACAGTTGATGTTATCAATGCCGTTATTGACGATTGTAAATTTTCTGCCGCTGCTCGGCGTTGTGCTGATCATGCTGCTGACCGGACAAGGCAAGGGCACGGATACTGGTGCCAAGCACATTGCCTTCTGGACAAGCATCGTAACATTTGCAGCCAGCCTGTTCATCCTGTTCCATTTTGATGGTAGCAAATCTGGCTTCCAGTTCGTGGAACAAGCCGATTGGATGACCTTGGGCTCCGTTAAAGTCCTTTATAAAAAAGGTATTGATGGCTTGTCGGTGTGGTTTGTCGTGGCCAGCGCATTCTTGATGCCGCTTTGCTTCCTTGCTGCATGGGATAGCGTGAAAGAACGCGTGCGTGAATTTATGATCGCGCTTCTGGTGCTTGAAGCGATGATGATTGGTATGTTCACCGCGCTTGATTTCATCCTGTTTTATGTCTTCTTCGAAGGCGTATTGCTGCCGATGTTCCTGATTGTGGGCGTGTGGGGTGGCTCGGGCCGTGTGCATGCTGCCTATAAGTTCTTTATCTATACCTTGCTTGGCTCTGTGTTGATGTTGGTTGCCGTGATGGCCATGTGCCTTCACATGCATACCACTGACATGACCGTGATGTTCAATGCCGATTTCCCCAAAGAATGGCAGACATGGTTATGGTTTGCGTTCTTTGCATCCTTTGCTGTTAAAACGCCAATGTGGCCGGTACATACATGGTTGCCATACGCACACGTGGAAGCACCGACCGTGGGTTCGGTCATTCTGGCGGGTATTTTGCTAAAGATGGGCGGCTATGGCTTTATCCGTATTTCCATGCAAATGCTGCCTGCCGCCAGCCATGAATTTACAACGCTGATGTTCATCCTCTCCGGTATGGCGATTGTCTATACATCGTTGGTTGCCTTGGTACAGGGCGATTTGAAGAAGCTGATTGCCTATTCATCCGTCGCGCATATGGGCTATGTGACCATGGGCGCGTTTACAGGCACGCAGCAAGGCATGGAAGGCGCGGTGATGGTTATGCTGTCTCACACCATCGTGTCATCGGCATTATTCCTTTGCGTTGGCGTATTGTATGACCGCCTTCACACACGCGAAATCGCCCGCTATGGCGGCGTTGTCAACAACATGCCGCACTTTGCGTTATTTGCCATGTTGTTCACCATGGCATCCATCGGTTTTCCGGCCACTAGTGGTTTCGTGGGTGAATTGCTCGCGATGCAGGGTGCCTTCCTTGTTAATACATGGATGGCGGCTGTAGCTGGTCTTGGGGTTATTTTGGGTGCGGCATATATGCTATGGCTCTATCGCCGGGTGTTCTTTGGTCCGCTGACCAAACCTGATGTTGCCGATATGAAGGATTTAACTTGGAAAGAATATTCCATTTTCATTCCATTGGCTGTACTGACACTGTGGATGGGCATTCAACCCGCCGCATTCAAAGACATCACCGCGCCAACCCTCAAGGCGATTGTCGATTCCTATCAACAGGCTGCACCAGTAACTGCGCAGGCAATTGAATCAAGCGCGTTGCCGGATGCAACCACCGAACTTCCCACTAAGAAACCCGCCAAAAAGGGTAAAGAATAATCATGCAAATGACCGATCTATATCCAATTTCAGCCGAGTTGTTCCTATGTATCGCGGGCATGGTGTTGCTCCTGTGGGGCGCGATTGCGGGTGATAAATCCACTGGCGGCGTAACCATCGCAACGGGCCTGGCCTTTGTTCTGGCTATCTTTACGGCTGTTCATCATGAAGGCGCATCGGCCATCGTGCTGGGCGGGCATGTTGGCACCAATACCTATGTCTTGTTTGTCAAAGTCTTGTTGTTGTTATGCGGTGTGGGTGCGCTTGTTCTCTCGCAGCATTTTCTTAAAACATCCAAACTCAGCCGTCCGGAATATCCCATCCTGATTTTATTTGCGACCGTTGGAATGATGTTGATGGTCTCTGCCGAAAGCCTGCTTGGGCTTTATATGGGCCTCGAGCTACAAAGCCTTACACTCTATGTACTGGCTGCATTCCGCCGTGATAACGCCAAATCATCCGAAGCAGGCTTGAAGTACTTTGTGTTGGGTGCGTTGGCATCAGGCTTGTTGCTCTATGGTATTTCGCTGGTCTATGGCGGCGCTGGTTCGATCCTGTTTGCTGATTTGCGTCATACATTGGTGGCGGGCAAGGTTCCCGTTGAACTGGTACTTGGCTTTGTATTTATCCTTGCTGCCATGTCATTCAAAATTTCGGCCGTTCCATTCCATATGTGGACCCCCGACGTGTATGAAGGTGCGCCAACGCCTGTGACCGCATTCTTTGCGGCCGCACCAAAGCTGGCGGGTATCGCCTTGTTGATTAAGTTGCTCTATGGCCCATTTGCTGCGTTATTGCCGCAATCAACGCCTATCATTCTGGTGTTGTCGGTTGCATCCATGGCGGTTGGTTCCTTTGCGGCCATCGCCCAGAGCAACATCAAGCGCATGATGGCCTACAGCTCCATCGGCCATGTTGGTTTCGCATTGGTTGGTTTGGTTGCCGGCGGTACAGGTGGCATTGAAGGCGTGCAATCAACGCTTCTTTATCTGCTTATCTATTTGCCCATGACGCTTGGTGCATTCGGTATCATCCTCTCGCTTCGCCGTGATAATGTATACTTGGAGCAAATCAGTGATCTGGCGGGGCTATCTAAAACCCGTCCGGCGCTTGCCATTATCATGACTGTGTTCATGTTCTCCATGATGGGTATTCCCCCGCTGGCTGGCTTCTTCAGCAAGTTCTATGTCTTCCTTGCTGCCGTTGATGCGGGTTATGCATGGCTTGCCGTGTTGGGTGTATGCCTTAGCGTAGTGGGTGCATATTACTATCTGCGGATTATCAAAATCATGTATTTTGACAAGCAAATGGAACCGTTTGACCGCGTATCCGGTTGGGGCGTTGCGACCTTGCTTGCCGTGACCGTGCTATTCACGCTTGCGCTTGCTATCAAGCCGGAATGGGCTCTCACCTTGACGCATGATGCGGCACAAGCTCTTATCGGGTAATGGAACTTCCCAGCGGTTATACGCATATTGCGCTTGATAAAGTTGGCTCCACCAACGAAGAGGCCGTGCGCTTTCTTGATGAAGGCGCCGCGGGTCACCGCACGGTTATCACCGCCAAGGAACAAGGCGCAGGGCGCGGGCGCGGTAACCGCACATGGATTTCACCAGAAGGAAATTTATACGCCACGCTGTTATTAAAGCCCGACCGCCCGCAAATTGAATGGCCGCACTTATGTTTCGTCTTGTCGCTGGCGATTGCCGAAGGTTTGAAAAGCATCCTTAGTAATAAATCATTGGTGCAGGTGAAGTGGCCCAATGATGTCTTGGTCAATTCACGCAAAATCTCGGGAATTTTATTGGAAACAACCCAAACCAAATCCGGCGATAAATACATTATGGTTGGTTTTGGCGTGAACTGCCGCCACCATCCGGCTGAGGCACTTTTTCCCGCCACCCATCTTGTCGCCGAAGGAATAGGGCAGGTGCAGGCCACGCCCGAAGCCGTCTTAGCCCTTATTTTACAGCAATTTGAACCCCTTTATCAAAATTGGCAGGCCATGGGCCTTAAAAACATTCGCCCTGCATGGCTAAATCTTGCTAAAAACCTTGGCGAAAGCATCACCATCCGCGTATCCGATTTTTTGCCTGATGGCGGCAAAATCACCGGTATCTTCGTGGATGTGGATGAAGAAAGTGGCGCATTGCTGCTGAAGGAACAAGACGGTCTCGTGCATCGTATCACGCATGGCGATGTCTTTTTTCCGGATAAACCGTAAGGGATAAACGATTTACGTATGTTGCTTTGTATTGATGCAGGAAATACCAATGTTGTGTTCGCCGTCTATGAAGGGGCGGCATTAAAAGGCGCGTGGCGCAGTGCAACCGACCCCAAGCGCACCAAGGATGAATATCACGCCTTTCTCAGCCATTGGTTATCTGTGGCGGGTATCGCGCCAACCGATATTAAACATGCCATCATTGCATCCGTTGTTCCTGATTTGGATTTCACGCTCAAAACGTTATGCCGCCAATTTTTTAAATGCGAGCCATTGATTGTCGGCCAAACGCAAATGGATTTAGGCATCAAGGCGTTGCTGCCACGCCCGCACGAAGTTGGCGCAGACCGTTTGGTAAACGCCGTGGCTGCCAGCCATATTTATGGCCCACCGTTGATTGTAATTGATTTTGGTACGGCCACTACCTTTGACGTGGTAGATGAGCAAGGCTATCGCGGCGGTGTGATTGCGCCGGGCATTAATTTGTCATTACAGGCCTTGCATATGGCGGCGGCAAAGCTCCCGCGTGTGAATGTGGATCGCCCGGAAAAAGTTATCGGCACCACCACCATCGAAGCGATGCAATCTGGCGTCTATTGGGGCTATATCAGTTTGATTGAAGGGCTCATCACACGCATCCGCGCCGAATACGAAGCCACCACCAACAAATCTATGACTGTGATTGCCACAGGCGGGCTTTCACCGTTGTTCCAGACCGGAACAAGCATCATCCAGAAAGTGGATATGGATCTCACGCTAACAGGCCTGCGCCTGATTTTTGAAAAGAATAAAAAATGAGTAAGAACACCAAAGACCTTTATCGTCCCGGCGATGACGCCCTGTATTTTTTGCCATTAGGCGGTGCTGGGGAAATCGGCATGAATCTCAGCCTATACGGCACACAGGGCAAATGGCTGATGGTAGATTTGGGCGTAACCTTTGCCGATGAAACCATGCCCGGCATTGATGTGATTATGCCAGACCCCACTTTTATCGCTGAACGTAAGCATGACTTGGTTGGCTTGGTGCTTACCCACGGCCATGAAGACCATCTTGGCGCGATTGAATATTTGTGGCCACAACTTGAATGTCCTGTATACGCAACGCCATTCACTGCGGCATTGTTACGCGCCAAATTAAAAGAACGCGATTTACAACATAAAATCCGCATTGTCGAAGTGCCTTTATCGGGCAGTGTGAAGCTTGGCCCGTTTGAAATGCAATGGGTGAACATCACTCACTCCATTCCTGAATCTAATTGCATCATCATCAAAACCAAACACGGTAACGTATTACATACGGGTGATTGGAAATTTGATCCCACGCCAATGTTGGGTGAAGCAACGGATACCAAGACGTTGCAGGAACTAGGCACCAAAAATACCCTGGCCATCGTTATGGATTCCACCAATGCCATGGTGCCGGGGCATTCCGGTTCTGAAAAAGATGTTCGCGAACAATTCCGCAAAATTTTCAAAAACTACGATAACCGCATTATCGTTACATGCTTTTCCAGCAACGTCGCGCGGTTACTGTCCATTTTCTACGCTGCACGTGAAAATGGCCGCGAAACCGCATTGGTTGGGCGTTCTTTATGGCGCATGGAACAAGCGGCACGTGATACGGGCTATATCCCGCCAGATGTGCATTTCCTGAGTGAGGATGAGGCAGGTTACGTCCCGCGTGATAAAGTGGTTTATATATGCACCGGTAGCCAAGGCGAATTCCGCGCGGCGCTCACCAAACTTGCAACCGATAATCATCCGGATTTGGTATTGGAAGAAGGTGATGTGGTGCTTTATTCCTCCAGAGAAATTCCGGGTAATGAAAAAGCTATTGCCAAAGTACAAAATGCACTGGTCAAGCAAGGTATTCAGGTTGTCACGGATAAGGATATTCCCATCCATGTTTCCGGGCATCCATGCCAAGATGAACTGACGCAGATGTATCAGTGGGTGCGCCCGCAAATCGCATTGCCCGTACACGGCGAAATGCGCCACCAGATGGAGAACGCCCGCATCGCAAAATTATGCCAGGTGCCACATACCCTTATTCCTGCCAACGGCCAAATCATTCGCTTGTCTGCTGCTGATGCACCAGAAAAAGTAGGGGAGGTACAATCCGGCCGTTGGGTGCTGGATGGCACCAAGGTTCGCCCGATAAGTGATAGTGCCTTTAAAGACCGCACTAAAATGATGTGGAACGGCATGGCTGTTGTCACGCTCGTTGTGGATGAAAAGGGCCATTTGGTCGTTGACCCGCAGGTCACGATTAAGGGCTTTGGCGTTGATGAAAGTGCGCGCGCGGAGCAAGATAGAAATATTGCACGCAGCGCCGTGATTGAAGCCTTTGAAACCATGGCGAAGTCGCAGCGTATTGATGATGTGGCCGTCGGCCACGCGGTAAAAAATGCCGTGCGCCGCGCTATGAATGAACGTTATGGTAAAAAACCAGTGACCGAAGTCCACGTGATGCGGGTATAGCGATGAATTTTTCCAGCGGCCTTGTTGTCTTTTTTATTACATGGTGGGTCGCCATTTTTGCAGTACTGCCTTTTGCCGCCAAACAGCCCGAAGTTCAGGAAAAAGGCATAATGCCCGGCACACCGATGCAGCCTGATATGAAAAAAGTTGTTATCCGCACCACATTACTGACGATTGTGCTGTGGCTGATTATCTATGCACTGGTTGAATCCGACCTGATTTCATTTGCGGATATGGCCAAGCAGTTTGCCGCCGAAGATAAATTATAAGGATCAATAATGAACGCGTATTGCGGCAAAGCTCCGCATCTTCCCATCCATGCCCCGTATCACGAACATGAATACGGCAAACCCATGGATGATGAACGCGAGTTATTTGAACGCTTGTGTCTGGAAATTTTTCAAGCAGGCCTATCATGGGAAATTGTTCTTAAAAAACGTCCCTTTATGGTGCGCGCATTTCACAAATTTAACGTGAACAAGGTTGCTGCGTATAAGGCGGCGGATATCAAGCGTCTATTGGCGGATGAAGGCATTATTCGCAACCGTCTAAAGGTTGAAGCCATTATCGAAAATGCCCGCCGTATTGTTGCCATGCGCAAGACGCATGATGGTCTGGCGGGTTTTTTGGCGCAGCATCATCCGCTGACCAAAAAAGAGTGGGTAAAGCTGTTCAAAAAGCATTTCAAATTTGTGGGCGGTGAAATTGTGGGTGAGTTTTTAATGAGCATTGGATATTTGCCTGGCTCCCACGCGCCGGAATGCCCCGTTTATAAACGCTTGAAAAAAGATTATGATCTGCCGTGGCTAGTAGCGCAAAAGAAAGGCTTTAAATACACATGATGAGGTTTGTTCTAATTGCGCTGCTTACATTGGCAGCTCCTGCTATGGCAGAAAGCAACGACGTTCATATTCGTGTGGAGCATGGCGCATGCCGTTATGTCACCATACACATTCCGGATGGCGATGTAACCTACCGTGCTGGCGTGGATGTGCACGGTAAACAAGTTGTCCCTGCCGACATCACCCCGCCAGAAGATTATGGACTTAAGGATTCGTTCAATCTGCGTCTAACTGCAGATGCCGTGAGGGCTTTTGGTATCAAGGTTCCGCAACTGGCCACACGCGGCGGCGTCAACCCGAATGTACCAGCGGTAACTTCCGATATGGTGTTTGGGTATATCGTGCTCAAGAACGGCAAGCCCTATTTGAATAATCGCCCCTTGGATGCCGAAGGTGAGCGTCAATTGGCCATTTTGTGCAAATCACAAAAGCCCGAATAAGCTGCCGCTAACGACATATCGGGTGACATTTGGCTGGTTTTTGATTAGCTTCATGGCTTCAATTTCCTCATCTTTAAAAAAGAACCACTCCCCATGCGTTTATCCCAATATTTTTTGCCAACCCTTAAAGAAAATCCAACTGAGGCACAGATTGTCTCGCATCGTTTGATGTTACGCGCGGGCCTTGTCCGTCAGACTAGCGCGGGGATTTATGCATGGTTGCCCATGGGCTATCGCGTACTGCGCAAGATTGAACAGATTGTACGCGAAGGCCAAGACGAAGCTGGCGCACAGGAAGTGTTGATGCCAACCATCCAGTCAGCAGAGCTTTGGCAGCAATCAGGCCGCTATGAAGCCTATGGCAAAGAAATGCTGCGCATCAAAGATCGCCATGATCGTGAAATGCTCTATGGCCCAACCAACGAAGAAATGATTACGGACATTTTCAAAAACTCCGTGAAGACTTACCGTGATGTGCCAAAAAATCTCTATCATATGCAATGGAAATTCCGTGATGAGGTTCGCCCGCGTTTTGGCGTGATGCGTGGCCGCGAATTCCTGATGAAGGATGCTTATTCTTTCGACCTAGATAAGGCCGGCGCAAAAATCTCCTATCAAAAAATGTTCCTGTCCTATTTGCGTATTTTTGCGCGCATGGGCTTGCAGGCCATTCCCATGCAGGCCGATACCGGCCCCATTGGCGGTGATTTAAGCCATGAATTTATTATTCTGGCCGAAACAGGTGAAAGCGGCGTGTTCTGTCATCCTGACTGGCTCAAGACCGACCCATTGAAAGAGCCAGTTGGTTATAATGATGACCTCAATCCGTTCTTTGATAAATACACTAACCTCTATGCCGCTACGGATGAAAAGCATAAACCCGGCGCGGCTGGCATCCCCGATGAACAGTTGTTGCAGGCACGTGGTATTGAAGTGGGGCACATTTTCTATTTCGGCACGAAATATTCCGAACCCATGGGCGCAAAGGTCACCGGCCCCAATGGTGATTTGATTACATTGGAAATGGGTTCTTACGGTATTGGTGTGTCGCGCCTTGTAGGTGCGATTATCGAGGCCTGCCATGATGATGCGGGTATTATCTGGCCGGAAGCGGTTGCGCCATACAAGGTTGGCTTATTGAACCTGAAGGCGAATGATGCCGCCGCTACTAAGGCATGCGATGCTATTTACGCCAGCCTGCAACAAGCGGGCGTGGAAGTGCTCTATGATGACCGCGATGAACGCGCAGGCACCAAATTTGCCGATTGCGATTTAATCGGTCTGCCATGGCAAATTATTGGCGGCCGTGGCCTAGATAAAGGCTTTGTGGAACTTAAAAACCGCAAGACGGGCGAACGTGCCGAAGTCAGCATCGAAGATGCACTAAAACGCGTCTGTGGTAAGCCGAATGTTTAGTACGTTTGAACGCACCGTTGCTTGGCGTTATCTGCGCACCCGCCGGCGTGAAGGGTTTATCTCCGTCATCAGCTGGTTCTCGTTACTGGGTATTGCGCTTGGCGTTGCAACGCTGATTATCGTGATGTCGGTGATGAATGGCTTTCGCGCTGAATTATTTTCCCGCATTTTGGGTCTTAATGGTCATCTCAATATTTATGCCCAACGTGGTTTCATTATTAATGATGAACCGTTTAATGCCGCCTTGGCCAAAATTGAAAATGTCAAAGGCGTGACCCCATTGGTAGAGGGGCAGGTATTGATTTCCGGACGTGATGCAGCATCCGGCGCCGTCGTGCGTGGCATCAAGCCAGAAGATTTGCGTGTAAAGCCTGTCCTCTCGAAAAAGGTGGTCAGTGGTACTCTTGATGAGTTTAAAGGTGATGGTGTTGCCATAGGTGTACGTATGGCACAGCGTTTGGGCCTTAAAGTTGGCGGAAAGATAACCTTGGTCAGCCCGCGCGGCATGCAAACAGCCTTTGGTACCGTCCCGCGTATTCAGGCATTCCCCATCGCCGCTATTTACGATGTTGGCATGTATGAATTTGATAATAACTTTGTATTCATGCCCATGGATACCTCGCAAAATTTCTTTGGCATGGGGCAAAGCATCACCATGCTCGAATTACTGGTCACAGAC
>JAYRWY010000005.1:0-179017 GCA_041917755.1 Alphaproteobacteria bacterium | reverse complement strand
CCGTCACCGCCGCCGTCGCCGCCACCATCGCCACCACCGTCACCGCCGCCGTCGCCGCCACCATCACCTACATAGATAGGGGTGCATTGGCTGCTTTCGGTTACTGTGTCACGGCCTGCGCCACCGTTTGAACCATCACAGATATGTGCAGAGGTCACAACGATCTGGCCAGTATAACCTGCTGGGCATGAACGTGTGCTTACACGGCTGGATGGGGTGCAAATTACGCGGCACTGATTGTTTACCTGTACATCGTCACGACCTGCGCCATTGTTGCTACCATCGCAAATATGGCTACGGGTGGTGGTGATGCTACCTTCCTGACCAGCTGGGCATGGGCCACAGGTGGTGCTGGTAGATGGGGTGCAAGTTGCGCGGCACTGATTGTTCACCTGAACATCATCGCGGCCAGCGCCACCATTTGAACCGTCGCAAATATGGCGGCGGGTCGTGGTGATGGTGCCTTCCTGACCAGCTGGGCATGGAGCACAGGTGGTGCTTTCCGATGGGGTGCAGGTCACGCGGCAGTGGTTTTCAACCGTTACAATGTCACGGCCTGGGTCACCACATACACATGCATCGCATACATGCTTGGTGATGGTGCGGATGTAGCCATCCTGACCAGCTGGGCATGCACTGTCTACAAAGCGTTCGCTTGGAACACATTGTACAGGGTGGCATTGGTTGTCTTCGGTCACTTCATCGCGGCCGGTACCACCATTGCTGCCATCGCAGATATGCTTGGTGTGTACAACGATCTGGCCTTGTTGACCCGAAGGGCAAGCCTTGGTCGAGGTCACATCACTTGGGGTGCAGGTAACCGGCTTACAGGTGTTGGACACTTCGGTTTCTGCAACGGTGCAGTTGCAGGTGTCGCGCACAGGGCTGGTTTCGGTCGGGATGCTTTGGCTCTCGGTGGTCTTGCGGCCCACAGGGATACGGCCATAGGTTGCCTTCACGCTGCTATCGATACAGGTGCGCACCTTATGTACGGTGATGCTACCGGTTTGGCCGGTTGGGCATGCCTTGGTGGTGTTACCCAAATCCTTGGTTGGAACGCACACACAGGTGTTGGAAACCTGAAGTTCGTTCACGGTACCACTTGGGCAAACACGTACACGCTTCTTGGTAATTGCGCCTTCCATGTCTGCATCTGGGCAAGCCTGGGTGAAGGTTTCACCAACTTGGCCAGGTACGCAATCAGAGGTTTCTGGTGCACGGCAAGTATCGCTGAGTACATCGGTTTGTACGCGGATAGCGTCATCACCTTCACAGATTTCGCGAACAATCGCAGTCACGCTGCCGGTCCAGCCAGCAGGGTGGCCGTTTTCTTGGCAGGTCAATGTCTTCTGGGTGGTTCTGTCCACACAACCATTTACGGTCTTCCATTCGCCATCTTGGCAGGTCATGCGGAATTGAACGAATACCACGGTGCCTGCACCAACGGTTGCGTTAGCAGCTGGCGGGGTGGTTGGCACGGTGCCATTGCCGCTGTTATCGCCGCACACCCAACGTGCAGTGTAAGAACCTGGGTTGGTGCCATCCATCGGTTGCAATGCACCGACGTCGTCACGTGAAATAGGCATCGATACAGCTCTGAGCACAGCTTCGGTTGGCTGGCGACCAAAAGTGGTCGACGTGGTGCTACCCGAGGTGCTGCCCGAAGATGAGCTGGATGAAGAGCTGGAAGAAGATGAGCTCGAAGACGAGCTGGATGAAGAGCTCGACGAATAATAATAGAAGTAATAGGTCGTGCTGGTGCTTGAGCTGGTGGTGTAGGTTGCAAAGGTTTGGTTCACGTCATTGGTGTTCACAAGACCTTGCAAACGCCATGAACCTGCCGAGCAGGTTTGGGTTGGCATCTTCACGTCGCTTGCAACAAGGTTACGTGCCATACAGCAGTTGGCAACGTGAACGTTAGCAGGCTTATTGGTCAAGAAAGCAACCCATTCTTCAGAGGTATTGAATGGGATGAACAATGGGCTGGTGGTACCAACTGCATCAACGTAGCGGCATTGGCCATGAACATAAATCGGGGTCTTGCTGATGGTCACATCTGGCTGAAGGCGAACGCCAGTGAAATCATCAATCTCGATTAATTCGTTGTTGCCATCGCGCACAGGGCACTGGACATAAGAGGTGCTGCCATCGGTAACTGCTTTATCGATGGAACATTGCGTTGCCACTTCTGCAAATGCAGAATTTGCCAACAACATGATTGATACAATCAATGAAAGTACAACGTTGCGCATAATCATAAGACCCTTTAAAAAAATGTTCGTTTCGCCTTCAAATACATAAAGTTTTATCAATCGTTTTTTACCACTTTTTAAGGGTGCGGCGAGTCAAAAATTTACTTTCATTTTTCGTTAACTGGTTAACGCGTTGAAAACGACTACGTTTTTTTTGCTAGCTTGGTTAAAAGGTTAACGTTGCTTGGAAAAAAATGAAATAAGGCAAAAAAAATCCCCGGATTTTAATTTCCGGGGATTTTTTTATTCAGCCTGATAACGCTGTTTTTTCGTGTGAAAAATTATGCCGAACTGGTCGGGCGTGGTTGGCGTGTGCGGGCTTGTGCAACTTGCGGCTGCACGCCAGCAACATGATCTAAAAACTGATTAGCAAGTTGTCTGCGTTGCGTTTCACTATTGGTGCGCATGAATGCAACTTTGGGAACACCGTCTTCCATATATCCTACGGTCAACACATACACACCATTGGGATTTTGTTGGCGCACACTGCCACTACCTTGCGGAAGTTTATCGTATTCTTCGCGGGCCAATGTTCCGGTTTTTGCAAAAAATACCTGACCGTTTCCGGGTTGATCACGTCCACGTAAATACGATGCGGTGGTATGCGGACCATTCGCAGGATTGCCAAGCATCGATAAGGTGCGTCCATTATCCAACCTGTATAAATAATCCACCATTTGCGCAACGTGCTGGGGCGATGCCTGCGATGTGCCATGATGTAATCCCGGTTCAGCGCGCCCTGATGTATCACCGATACGAGCCCCTTGAATTCCCAACGTACGCTGCTCGCGCATTAACGCCGCGCGGTAAGCATCAAAAAATTCGCGCGTTTGATCCGGATATCGATTTGCCACCAGATTTTCATTTTCACGTCTGATCTGGCCTTGGCGATCAACCACTAAATTCCGGAATGCGTTTTGAAACCGCGCCGCATCGGGGTGGTTCATGGCCCGCGCCACTTGCACAATGGTCGCATCATTATGCGACAAGCTCATCATGCGCTGTAAGGCCACACGGTTTTGTTGAATATATTCTGCGCCGCGGAGCCGCGCGATAAATGCCAATGCTGCAATTTTGGTGTTGGATGATAAATGTCCTTGCTGGTCGGTTAAATATCCGGCCTCCGCACGGTGGGTCTGTAAATTATAAACAATATGCTGGTGTCGCCCCAAAACCGGATGCGGCGACAAGGTTTCGGGCGGTGTAATCACCGTTCCATCGGAATTGGGCTGATCCTGACGCCGGCGTGGCGGTCTTGTAACCATTGATCAATGATCCTTGCGGGTTAATCCCTGAACTATAGCCGCATAAAGCAATAATTCGGTTAAAGGCCATAAGTATTAACGGAATTTAAGGATTGCAGCAGCTAGTAACCTCTTTTTCATTTAAAGACACTATATTTATTGCTTACTTTAATTGACCCGATACAGCTTATTTCCGACAAATTTTCAAACTAAGAAACAGACTAAAACTATCCAGGAGCAGCTTACAATGAAAACGACACGGCGCGATTTTATGATTGGTGCAGGCTTAATGGGAAGCGCCATGCTCCTTGGAAGCAATCCGCTATCAGCTGCCGATGCTGCGCCTGCGGTTGCCGCGCCGAGCCTGAAGGGAAAACTTTATGCTTTTGGTCTGGGCGGTTCAAAATTCCCTGGCAATGAAACCAAACCCAAAAGCACCACCAGCATCCTGACCAGCTTTGATCTTGAATCACGCGCGATGAAGCAAACATCGTTGGATATGGGCGAAGGCCACGCAGCGATGGGCGCAGGCGATGGCCGTATTTTATGCGTATCGCATCACAAACCACTCAGCATGATGGTTGATAAAGACCACAAGGTTCTGGCGACTTTCAAAGCCGAAGAAGGCTATCTGTATGGCGGCCATGGCTTGGTCTTCCCTGAACGCAACCTGTTCATTCTGCCTATGCGCTCGGCCAAACCACACAGCAAAAATGATACCGGACGCTTTGAAGTCTACGACCTGACCACCTTGAAAAAAATCGACATGGTGGATAGCGGCGGTATTCAGCCCCACGAAATTCATAAAATTCCAACCAACGCCAATGAACTTGCCGTTACCCATTACGGCGACATTGCCGACCGCAAGAAGCCGCTGGAATTCAACGTCATTGATACCAAGCTGACGATTCTAGACAGCAAAACCTTCAAACCACTTCGTCACTACGACCAAAATGAATTCAATGCCATGTCGACGCATATGCGCGTCTCCAAAGATGGCTGGGCCTATATCGTGATGACCCAATACATCACCTTTGTCGACAAGAGCGAATTGAAGGAAGGCGAAACGCAGGAAAAAGTTGCACTAGCCGATATGGAACGCATCTTCAAACAGAAATGGGATTATGAAACACCCAAGCTGGCCTTTGAAGAACGCCACCTTGCCGTGGGCCTGCCCTTCTTGCGCGTGAATACGCAAACCGGTGAACGTCAGGTTATTTATATGGGCCCCAAGCACCACATGCGCTCGCAATCGGTGGCCTATAATACGGCAATGGATACAGCCATTGGCCTTTACTACCATTCCGATAATCTGATTTTGCATGCGCCCAACAAAGATGCCGAAATTCTTACCAATGCCCAGCTCAAGCTGGAAGGCATTCGCGGCGTTGCCGAAATTCCCGGCACCACCTGCATTGCCGTATGCGGCACCTACCGCGACGTATCGGTGTTTGATTTGAAATCACGTGAAGTGCTGGCATTGTTCAATTCCAGAAACTTCAACTCCACCCACTTATATCACGAAGCCGACGTATAACCGGCCCCATGATTCAGGCATAAAAAAACCCCGCATCGCTGCGGGGTTTTTCATGAATCACACAAGGTCTACCGCGAATTTGTCCAAACACAGCTGCGTGAACTGTTGCCACGTGGCATTCCGGTACCGCGATATGGGCGATTGTTACCGCCATAGCAAACCATGGTGCCCTGAGGTGTGCTGATCACACGGCGTTCGCCTTCGCGAATATCACCTGCTGGCGCAAAATTATACGAATAGCTGGTTGCGCTTGGGCGACCGGCATTCTGTGCTTGGGCAACGCCAGCTGTTGCTGGTGCCAATGCTGCTAAGGCAGCGCCCACTCTAACGACTCTTCCAAATTCCATACGATTACCCCTAAAGTTATATGCAAAAAATACTGCCAATGTTCTAGGAAACTTTCTCTTCTCCTGCAATCACAACAATGGTTTCAACTAAAAAAAACCCCGCTTTTCAGCGGGGTTTTTATATCTTCTATCCAAAAGCTAAATTGAATTAGCCGCCGTTTGGACGGCATTGGCATGGATTAACCGGACGTGGTTGCAATGGACGACGTTCTGGAGCTGGCTGACGGTAAACAGGAGCTGGCAATTGTGGACGGGCCTGTGATGTCCAACGGCAGCTACGTGCGCCACCGGTTGGTTGATCGTTACCAGGAACGCGGTAGAAATTGCGGCCTACGCCATCATTGGGCTGATAACCACGACCGGTATATTGTCTATCACCACCACCATTGCAGGACATGGTGCCTAAATCTGTTTGAATGGTGCGTACTTCGTGACGACCAATGCTACCAGCTGGTGCGTAACGGTATGAATAAGAGGTTGCATCTGGGCGACCTTGGGCATTTGCAGGTGTTGCTGCAATTTGTGCGCCAGCAGCAGCAAGCGAACCAAGAAGAGCAGTGCGAGTAATTGTTCTTACGACTGCGCGGCTTTTAAATGATACCATTGTTATCTCCTAAAAAATGTCAGCTAATTGCTGTGTGCAAGGTTATATCGAATACGAATTTATTCAACAACTACGTTTATACTTTCACCCTGTATTTTATTTGATTCTGTGTACCGCGTTGCGGTTATCACACTGGTTTTTCAAGCTGTTTTATTTTCAACGTCTGTCCGTTAACAAAGAGATTAATGATAGCGGGCAATAAAAAACCCCGCCGGTTAGGGCGGGGTTTTTAGAATACGACAAAGAGCCAATCAGCTCATCGGGATACTTGGTCCGCGTGGGCGTGGCTTATCAACGCAATGAACTTGGCGGTTGCTACCACCATTGAGGCGAGCGGTGTCGCTGGTTGCATGCGGGTCAAGCACATGGTTGCTACCGCCGGTGATAACGGCTGGGCCGCCTTCGCATTCTCTGGAGCTATCCACGTCAACGGTTTCGCCACTTCGTACTGCGCCTCGTGGTGGATCATTTCGGAATCTGCGACGTGTCATGAATTCGTTCCTTATGGTTAAAATAAATTAATAATATCGGTGGTTTCGTGAGCTATTTTACCGCGGCCATGTGAAACAAGCGTTAAAGCGCCGCCTTGATATATAATGATAATTGTTCGAGCCAATAAAAAACCCCGCATATTCTGCGGGGTTTTTAAACTGATTAGGCTGGGTAGAAGTTAGCCGCCGCCGTCGCCGCCACCATCTCCACCACCATCGCCGCCACCGTCACCACCGCCGTCGCCGCCACCATCGCCACCGCCATCACCGCCGAAACCACCAATTACGATGGGGCTGCATTGATTGTTGGTGGTCACTGTGTCACGGCCTGCGCCACCATTGGAACCATCACATAGATGGGCGCGGGTGGTATAAATTGCACCGACATAACCCGATGGGCATGATGATGCAGTGGTGTTGGATGTTGGAATACATGTCACAGGGGTATAGCAGGTGTTGCTAATCACTTCTTCCACTTCGTTACCCGATGGGCATTGACGAACACGATGCAAGGTAATCAACCCCAGTTGGCCCGGAGGGCATGCACGTGTGTAAGGTGCACAGGTCGCGCCAGGCACACAAGCAGGACGGCATTGGTTATCAGTGGTTACAACATCGCGGCCAGCACCATTATTGCTGCCATCGCATACATGCGCCGTGGTGGTATGGATAATACCAACCTGACCTGATGGGCATTGGCTATCCACCGTGTTGCTGCTTGGCGTGCATTGCACGCGGCATTGATTATCAACCGTTACAGTATCACGGCCAGCGCCACCATTTGAACCATCACAAATATGTGCGGTCGTGGTGTGAATGACACCGGTTTGACCTGACGGGCATTGGCTATCCACCGTGTTGCTGCTTGGCGTGCATTGCACGCGGCACTGGTTATCAACCGTCACTACATCACGGCCTGCACCACCATTGCTGCCATCGCACACATGTGCGGTGGTGGTGTGAATCACACCGGTTTGACCTGATGGGCATTGGCTATCAACGGTACGGCTGCTTGGGGTACACACAGCATGGCACGCTTCACCCGTTGTGGTCACAACATCACGGCCTGCGCCACCATTGGAACCATCGCATACATGTTCGGTGCGAATGGTGCGACCACCCGTATAGCCGGGCGCGCAATCTTCAATGAGCATGGAAACATTTGGCACGCATGCAGCGCGGCAATGATTTTCCACACGGGTTACATCACGGCCTGCGCCATTATTGCTGCCATCGCAGATATGACGAACGATGGTATCAATTTGTCCGGTTTGGCCTTGTGGGCACATGGTTGTCATCACGCGGCGTGACGGAGTGCATGTAGTGGTACGGCATTGATTATCCGTGGTCACCACATCGCGGCCCGCACCATTATTGCTGCCATCGCATACATGTGCGGTGGTGGTACGAATGACACCGGTTTGACCCGATGGGCATGCCGTTTCAACCGTGTTGCTGGTTGGGACGCAACTGGATGCACAGGTATTGCTGAGCTCGCGAATTTCAATATTACCCGATGGGCATACACGGAAATTCTGACGGGTAATCACACCTGTTTGTCCTGATGGGCAAGGCGCGGTGTATGGGTTGCATACAGGGCCTGCCACACATTGTTGCACACATTGGTTGGTTTCGGTGACTTGGTCACGGCCTGCACCATTATTGCTGCCATCGCAGATATGCTGGGTACGTACTGTAATCTGGCCGCTATAGCCTGATGGGCATGCACGGCTTGCAGTTGTATCCGAAGGTGTGCAGGTCGTCGCAGGACGGCAATGGTTTTCGCGAATGGTGATATCGCGTTCACCGCCATCCAACCAACGCCAGAAGTGACGGTTGCTGGTGCTGGTTGCGTTGTATTCATCATCGCAATCTTCCCAACCATTCCAACCGCGGCGGCTGTGGCAGACATGCTTATTGATAACCTTGATGTACCCCTGCTGACCTGTCGGGCAAGCTTCATAGGTAACGGTGCGGGATGGAACGCATCCGGTCACAACGCCACATTGGTTATCGGTGGTGGTTACGATACGGCCTGCGCCACCATTTGAACCGTCGCATACGCGGGTTTGGATGGTCACAATCATGCCAGGCAGATTTCCGCAATCAACCGCCGAACGGCTGATTTCACCAGGCACACATACCGGTGCCGGGGTGCAGGTATTGCTGACAGTTTCTTCAACAATATTGCCTGATGGGCACAACCGCACATTGCGTTTTACATGTGTACCTGTCTGGTTGGTTGGGCAAGGCACGGTATAGTTGCCGCCCACTTGACCAGGTACGCACGAATTGGTGCAGGTGTTGCTGATGACCAGAATGTTGATAGCACCCGATGGGCAGGTACGGTTCTGACGCTTGGTGATGATACCGCTTTGGCCTTGTGGGCATGCATCGGTAATCGGGTCACCAAACAATCCAGGCACACAGGTGCTGGTGCAGGTGTTGCTGATGATTTCATCGGTCACTGTGCCGGATGGGCATGCACGTGATTTACGCTTGGTGATCAATCCGGTTTGGCCAGATGGGCAAGCTTCGGTGAAGTTGTCGCCAAACAATCCCGGTACACAATCGGTGGTGCAGGTGGATGATACTGGTGTCTCGGTAATCGAGCATGAGCAAATACCCCATGGCGCAATCACGTTACCAGATGGCTGTGCCTGAACGCAGGTCTTAACCTGATGCACAACTTGGTTACCGCTTTGTCCGGTTGGGCATGTTTTATTTACGTTACCCAAATCGGTGGATGCTGGGCATACACAGGTGTTGGATACCAACGTCTTGGTCAGGATACCGGTTGGGTTACCCGTTGGGCAGCTGCGTACATTCTGATATGTCGCAAGACCGGTGAAGTTGTCACCGCAGCTTTCGGTGAATTGTGCACCTTCATTGCCCGGCACACAGGTCGCCACGCATTGGCTGCGGTCATCGGTGACCACATCGCGGCCAGCACCGCCATCGCACACATGTTCGGTAGTGCGGATGATGTTGCCGGTGTATCCGGTGCCACATGGCACGGTGGTATTCACCGTTGATGGGGTGCAGGTTACAGGTGCACGGCAGCTATCAAAAATCTTGGTGGTGGTGATGTTGCCGGATGGGCAGTTCTTACGTTGCAGCACATAAACTGCGCCGGTCCAGTTGGCTGGATGATCGTTTTGAACGCAAGTCTGGGTCGCAGAAGTAATGGTTTCAACGCAGGTATCTGGATCAATCGTGGTCCAGTTGGCGTTACGGCATTGCATGCGGAAAGTTGTAAAGGTGATATCGCCGATTTCACCGTTGATCACGCCCACTGTGCCACCAACGATATCGGTGGTTCTGCCGCCCACTTCTTCGGTGGTGTGGCCAACGGTTTGGCGACCTACGCACATCCAGCGTGCGATATAGGTTTCGGTTGCATGAACACCCGATGGAATGGTCGAACCGATATCATCGCGTTCATAAGGAAGGGTATCAATTGGATAATCCGGATCTTCAATTTGTGAACGCACCAGATTGATAATGGAGTTTGGCGTTTGGCCAGTCGGGCGCGCCAAATAGCTTGTTGAAGCGGTGGATGCTACAAGCCCCTGAAGATTCCAGTTACCTGCATTACAGGTATCAGTTGGGCGTGGCACATCGGATACGCGCAAATCACGGGCAATACAGCATTGGGCTGCATTGGTGTTTGCAGGACGGTTATTCAGGAATGCAGACCATTCGGCAGATGTGTTGAATGGTACGAAAATGGATGCATCAATACCGCGTGCATCGATAAAGCGGCACACATTGTTGATGTTAATAGGAGTGCCGCTGAGAATATTGGTTGGCTGTAAGCGCGCTGAATTAAATCCGCGTGAAGGCAAGAAGTTATTGCCGCCAGAAATCGGGCACGTGGCATCGGTGCCACCCACTGTCGCTTCATCAAGCGTACAGGTCGCTGCCTGCGCAAACTGCGGCATGCACAAAAATACGAGGGTGAGTAACAGAGCTAGGATCGATTTACGCATCGTCAATGCCTTTGAAAAAATTTTGGTTATAAAATAGTCACCACTCGGACCTGTGAGGGGCCGAACCTATTACGGGCGGCTCAATTTATTTTTATGGCGTGATAATGGCAAGGCCTTTTTATTAGGCATCCGTAACAATTGTAAAAGTGCTGGTCAGCATTGGTTTTATAGGGCAATTTGATTCGGTATTAATGTTTACAAAGTTATCCACAGGCCTCAAAGGACCCGCCTATCTCATGAGTATCGATTCTCACCATTTCCGCGAAGCCTTGGGAAGTCTGGCGGCTGGCGTATGTGTGGTGACCGCACGCGACAGCGATGAAGCCATTGGAATTACCGTCAGCTCGTTCACCTCGCTCTCGCTGACACCGCCGCTGATTTTATTTTGTCTGGATTTAAA
Source organism: Alphaproteobacteria bacterium (assembly GCA_041917755.1). GTDB lineage: Bacteria > Pseudomonadota > Alphaproteobacteria > UBA9219 > RGZA01 > RGZA01. The sequence goes on along the minus strand of JAYRWY010000005.1, from coordinate 168,150 downwards.
ATCAAAAAGCAAAGCAGCTTTTTCGCCGCGCAAATCCTTTGCGGTTAATATTCTCAGCGATGAGCAAAAACATCTCGCGCAACATTTTGCGGCAGCTGGAAAAAAATCCTGGAACGGAATTGCTTTTGAAGAAAACAAACTTGGCATCCGTGCATTAAGCCACTCGATTGCCACGCTTGCCTGCACGGTAAGCAAGCAACACAAAAGCGGCGATCATGTCATTATCATCGGCAAGGTTGATGCTGTCAGTGTCGTGAATAAACACGCCAAGCCACTACTCTATTTCCGCCGGCATTATCACGATTTAGGCGGCATCACGGCGTAAGGGTCAGCACACGCACGCCTGCGCTTTTCAATTCATGTTCGTTACCGCGCAGGTGAATGAATTTTCCATCATTCCATGCATCACGCAAACTTCCATAATCGGGAGAGAAAATTTGCCCTGATTGTCCGCCTGCAATCACAAATAACGATTGTGCCGGATCACCCAAATCATATACCCCGCGATACCCCGCGCCATGCTCCACCTCAAATGGCTTGTTATAATCACCTGGCGCTGCGCGGCGAAGTGTATGGCCATCGCCATCGCTTGCAATGGCCAGCGATGTCCAATCCTTGATAAGCGGGACACGTGACCATACCGGATGGGTTAGCGGCGCAACATGTTCATCACCCCAACGCCATTGTTTCCATGCGGGGCCATGACGTTCATGCAAATCCTTTAATGCTTTATCAAACGCCATATTCATGGTGATATTAGCAATCGCCATGTGCTCCAACGCCCACATACGCGGCCACGTCACATCAGCGGTATAGGCATCACGAAGCTGCATACGCATCAACGCATCCAGCCACGCATGATAAATGAGCGGTTCAGCCGCGCCGCGCTCCATGCGGCCATCCCACCGGCTCAGTGCTTCTAAAATTTCTTTGCTCTCATCAGTCTTGGCGCTCACGCTTCCCAGCATGGTCGGTAAAAACCGCTGTGCAGCAACCGATGTGATATCCAGCATCGGCATACTTGCCCGCTGGACATCAAATGGTATGCGCTGTGATAATTCGTTATCAAACCATGACTCCAATCGCATGGCGCGATAGGGCTCGGCCCAATCACGCGCAAACGCACAGCTAAAGGCACGGCATGACGCGTCATCCATAATGGCCTGATTAGCCGACAGGATAATACCCGCCTCCGGGTCTTTCAGACGCGGGTTTTGCGTCATCATGCCTTGCCATACTTTATTCTCGCCGGCATAAAATCCGTCATTGCTGCGTTTGGGTACAACGCCAACAGCAGCATACCCGATATGGTTTTCATCATCGGCATACAATAAGTTTTGTGGCGGCACACTGTAATTTTTAAGCGCTGATTCAATTCCGGCTGCACTTGTCGCATTATTGATATCGAAAAGGGCCTGCGCCGTTTTATCGGTCTTGCTAAAACCGGTAAACTGCAGCAATGCTTTTTTACCGCGCGGTGTAATCGCCGAGATGCTGTCCACATGATGGGTCAGCACTACTCCTTGGTCATTTTCTTCCACCATCAAACTCACGTCATTATCGTCTTTGACGTGGATGATTTCATGGCGCACCGTAAAGTTTTTTGCCGCTTCAGGAATAAACGTGATATCGGCCACATCAATATTGGACGTTGTAAATCCCCATGCAACGTGGCTGTTCTGACCCAGCGGGAAGAACGGCAAACCCGGCGCGGTTGCCCCTTTAATGCTACCTTGCGAGGTCACAATACGGGCCAAATACCATAAAATCGGCGATTGCAATTGCAGGTGCGGGTCATTGGCCAAGATTGGCTTGCGGTTGCTGGTGTGCGCACCAGATATCACATACGCATTGGATGCGGTGCGCGGCAAATGATCAAACGGCGTTGCACCTGATGGCTGATAAGCTTTCCATGCGGAAAGCTGCGCAGCAATCGATGGTTCCTTTAGCACGTCTTGATTGGCTTGCGTTTTATTCTGTTTAATCCATTGCAACGGCTTGATGACGGATGGCACGTTATGATCCATCGGCGGATAGATCGCACCGATTTGTTCTTTGCTCAGTTCTTGGGTATGCAATAATTGCTCGCGCAGTACTTCGTCTTCCCAATTGCCGCTCAGTTGCCACGCCATCATCTTGGCCCATATCAATCCATCCCATGGTTGCCATGGCGCGGGCGTCATCTTCAATAATGCAAACTCGGCCGGATAATTCTTTTTTTCCAGAACCGCATTTACGCCGCGCGCATACGCATCCAAAGCGTCGCGTGCATCTTGTGACAAGCTCTTGTAATAAGCTTCAATACGCGTAGCAAACCCCAGCGCACGCATCTTGCGATCATAATTAATCAAATCACGTCCAAGAATTTCCGATAATCGTCCGGCGCCTGCTCTGCGCATCATCTCCATCTGGAACAAACGGTCGCTGGCATGCACATACCCCAGCGCGGCATAGGCATCATTAAATGTATTGGCAAAAATATGCGGCACACCATGCTTATCCCGCAGCACACGCGCATCCGATGACAACCCCGCAACTTTGTCGCTGCCGCTATGGGGCGGCAGTGGCAAAAGAAAGAAAATGGCACCTGCCACAAAAGGAAGCAGAAGGACCAAGCCCAGCACACTATATATGAGTGTCGGTTTCTTCATGTCGCACCACGCATATAGATGGTTAGAGAGACAAATGGTAGGAGTGGCAACCATTTAACTGTTAACAGATTAACACTTTACAAACGAAGTTGGTGAAGTAAACCTAAAGCATATTTTTTAGCGATGGATATTGAGTTTTATAGCAGGATGCACCGATGATTAAGTTCCGCTTGCGTTGTGGCAATGGCCACGAATTCGACAGCCTATTTGACAATAGCGATGCCTTTGAACGCCTATCAAAAGCCAAGAAATTGATGTGCGACCGCTGCGGCAACCATGACATTCAAAAAGGCATTATGGCGCCTGCCATCCGTAGCAGCGATAAAGCCCAGCGGCTGGCCGAATTGGAAGCAGTTGAAATGCCATCCTTACATGACCTGCCCTTTGTCGGCGATTTACGCGAAGTGGTTGATGCCGCCCATGATGGCGATAAAGATGCGCAGCAGATTTTAAAGCAACCCGTTGCCGGCACCGTATCCTCCAGCGAAGATCTGATGGAAGTTGCCAAGCATGGTGAAGTTTATATTTTAGGTGAGGCCGAGCCCAAAGACATTACGCCGCCTGAAAAACCAGCCAGGCGTCTGAGCGCAAGTGCACGCCCAAGCACCAAGGCCGCCGCCAATAGCAATATTGCGAAAAAACCGCTGAAGAAAAACCTGAACTAGTTCAGGTTAATCAGTACGGTTTTCTTCTTGGTAAAATGCTCCAGCATTGCTTCTAATGTTGCTTCCTTACCAATACCGCTTTGCTTGAACCCGCCATAGGAAAGGCCGGGCTGCACCACCACATTTTGGTTTACCTGCACAAAGCCTGCTTCCAGTCTATGCGCAGCATTCATCGCGGTTTTCAAATCCCTGGTCCAGATAGTCGCGGCAAGGCCGTATTCGCTGTCATTGGCTGCCGCCAACACATCCTCATAATTTTTGAATTTAATGACACAGGTCACGGGGCCAAAAATTTCTTCGCGCGCCAGCTTGCTATTGTTATCCAGCCCGACAAACAACACCGGTTGCACATAGAACCCGTCTTTCAACTTCGCATCACTTGGCAAGGCAGAACACCGCACCGCCTTCGCGCCGGATGTAGCTTCACCGGTTGCAATGTAACCCTTCACCTTTTCAAACTGGCCTTGTGAAATAATCGTGCCGATATCGGTTGCTTCATCAAACGGGTCGCCCATTTTCATCGCATCCACCTTGGCCTTTAATTTTTCAACAAAGGCATCATGCAGGCTTTCATGCACAAAAATACGGCTAGCGGCGGTGCAGCTTTGGCCGCAGCGGGTAAAGCGCATACCGTTCGCCGCGCCATCTACCGCGCGGTCTAAATCGGCATCCTGCATAATAATCATCGGGCTTTTACCGCCCAATTCCATGGTAGCGGTAGCCATGCGTTCGGCTGCATATTTATAAACAATTTTTCCGGTTTCAACCGAACCCGTAAAGCTGACCTTGGCGACATCTTTGTGCTGGGCGAGCGGCGCGCCGCATTCAGGGCCCAACCCTGACAGCATATTGAAAATACCCGGCGGTAAAATCTGTCCGCATAATTGTGCAATACGCAACACGGCAAGCGGCGCTTCTTCAGCTGACTTCACCACTACCGCATTGCCTGCCACCAAGCCCGGGCACACCTTTAATGACAACAACATCATCGGCACATTCCATGGAATGATTGCGCCGATAATGCCCACCGGTTCACGCAGCGTCATCACCAGCATATCGGTTTTATGCGGTACGGTTTCGCCTTTAATCTCGCTGCCCAATCCGCCGAACATTTCAAATGCATCGGTCAATACCTTGCTCTCAGGCCGGCATTCAGTGCGCAGCGCCTTTCCGGTTTCAAGGCAAACCAGCCGCGCAAGTTCTTCAGCGTGTTGTTCAAGCAAGCGTCCGCATTCAGCCACCAAACGGCCACGTTCACGCGGCGTTAATTTTGCCCATTCCTTTTGTGCGGCCTTGGCTGACTTCACGGCGGCATCCACATCGGCTTTTTCACCATAAGCGGCTTTGCCCACTACTTGGCGTGTGGCGGGTGATACAACATCAAAGGTTTTGCCCGATGCACTGCCCACCAATTGGCCATTGATATAATGCTTACCCGATAAGCTCTGCGCGAGTGCCTGCGCATCCAGATTAACACTAAGGCGTTTTTCTAAAACGGTGGGCGCTGCAAGACCGGACATGTGCGAACTCCTGAAAATTTAATGATGCCAGTATAATAGGGCGATCAGCGACCTAAATCCACCCCCGTAAATCCGCACGTGAATAAACATGAAAGTATAGTGGAATTGACAGCACCCCTCCTATCGAGTTTGCTCATTCCAGTGATTTTTTAAGGAGATTAAAATGCTGATTGGCAACCAAGAATATGCGCACGCCCCGCTCATCGTCGAAGCCTATAAAACGGTTCCTGCAAAGCAAGTAGCACGCTTACTGGAATTGGCCGCAAACCGTCATGACTTGCAGTTTGATAAGGTTGATGAACAAATCGGCAAACTACTCTGCGCTGAGGCCGGCATCACCGCTGATGAGCAAACCCGCGGCGAATTGTTTCATCATATTCAAACTCTGGTTGCAGTTATCGATTTACAAAAATTACGTGTACTTGATTTATCAAAAGCCAGTTTAACAGCTGAAGAAACCAAACTTGTTGCCATCCAACACGAAGCACTGGAACACGTTACCAATGAAACCGATGGCGCGGGCACATCGCCCACACGTTATTACACCCATCATCCACTAATCGCGCGCAATCCGGGTTCATCCTATCCTTATGCGCCGCAACCACTGCCAAAAGACTGGGCACCCGTTACCATTGTATGGCCAGCCACCAAAACCGTAAAAGTTGAATGGGGTGAAACCCGCAAGGAACTGGTGGATGTACCTGCCCTTGCGCATCCAAGCGGATTATTCTTTGCTTATGAAGATGCCAAAAAATTGCAGCATTTCCTGTGCAATCCACATGTCAGACAAACAGGTCTGGTATTTGGTTATGCCGCAAGCGAGCCTGTACGCACATTGGAAAATGGCCGCACCCTACAAGGGCTAGCGGCGTTTTATCCTGGCGATGCCCGCACCCGCCATATCCGCAAAGCATTACCTACTGCCAATGGGCCATCAAGCGGCGGATTGTAAGTCGTTATAACGCCTTGCCAAAATGTTGACACAGCAAGGCGTTACTTTTTTTTATATAGTTATTTTTGAGCCATGCAGACCCATACCTTTATTGAATCATCCAAGGCGACGCCGTTTTTACTGGTCTGCGATCACGCCAGTGCCGTCATGCCGGACGAATTTGGTACGAATGCAATTAGCGCGCAGGATGCCACGCGCCACATCAGCCATGATATTGGGGCCGCGGAGGTAACAAAACGCTTGGCGCATGCATTGCCCGCCCATGCATTTCTGGCCAATGTCTCGCGGCTTGTGGTTGATTTAAACCGTGATGTGGATTGCCATGATGTCATTCCTGAAACATCCGATGGCAGCATTCTGCCCTTTAATCACAATCTATCGGATGCGCAGCGCACACTGCGCCTCATGCGTTACCATCTGCCATACCATCTAGCCTTACATGAGGTTATTCAAACCCACCTCTCCCATCAGCAACAGCGCGCGCTGGGCATCCTCATTCACAGCTTCACGCCATGCCTAAGCTGTGCAACAGAGCCACGTCCTTGGCATATCGGGTTGTTATGGCGCGATGATGAAGCCACCGCCAAGCAACTGAAATCCTGGCTGGAAGCCAATACCGATTATATGATTGGTGATAACGAACCCTATACCGCCTTTTCCGAGGCCAGCTACACCATGCGCAAACATTTCGGAAAGGCCATCCCGCACATCGCCATCGAAATCCGTCAGGATTTAATCAGTGATACCGATGGCCAACAACGCATCGCCGATATGTTTGCGCGCGCCTTTTCTGCCCTGCGTCCTTAAATTCAGATATGAAAAAAGCCCCGCTATTTCTAGCGGGGCTTTCTACAATAACGTTTTTGCTTATTTGATTAAGCAAACGACTTATTGAAATCTTCCAAGAACGCTTTGAGCTTGGTTTCGGTTTCCGGCTTGATATCCGCATCGCTGCGAATAGCTGTCAGAATGTCTGCGCCACGGCCACGTGCTTCGCGAAGCAATGCGCCTTCATAGCGCACGATATCGTTTACCGCGACCTTATCGGTATAGCCCTTCACACCTGCGTAAATCACCACAACCTGCTCTTCAAATGGCAGTGGGGAGTATTGCGCCTGCTTGAGCAATTCGGTCAAACGTGCGCCGCGGTTCAACAAACGCTGGGTGGTGGCATCCAAATCGGATGAGAACTGTGCAAACGCCGCCATTTCGCGGTATTGCGCAAGTTCAAGTTTAATCGAACCTGCAACCTTCTTCATTGCTTTGGTTTGTGCAGCCGAACCCACGCGGGATACCGAAATACCCACGTTAATCGCGGGGCGGATACCCTTATAGAACAGGCCGGTTTCCAAGAAAATCTGACCATCGGTAATCGAAATCACGTTGGTAGGAATGTAGGCGGAAACGTCGCCGGCTTGGGTTTCAATAATCGGCAATGCGGTCAATGAACCTGCACCATTCTTATCGTTCAACTTTGCAGCACGTTCCAGCAAGCGGGAGTGTAGATAGAACACGTCGCCGGGATATGCTTCACGGCCGGGAGGACGACGCAGCAGCAAGGACATTTGGCGGTACGCCACAGCTTGCTTGGACAAATCGTCATAAATCATCAAACCATGCATACCGTTATCGCGGAAATATTCGCCTGCTGCGCAACCGGTATATGGCGCAAGGAACTGCATCGGTGCTGGGTCAGATGCGGAAGCCGCCACAATAATCGTGTATTGCAATGCGCCTGCATCTTCCAAGGTCTTTACGATTTGCGCGATGGTGGAGCGCTTTTGACCAATCGCCACATATACGCAGTATAGCTTCTTGGATTCATCGCTGCCGGCATTCACAGTCTTTTGGTTGAGAATGGTATCAATCGCCACAGCCGTTTTACCGGTTTGACGATCGCCAATGATCAATTCGCGTTGACCGCGACCAACCGGAACCAGCGTATCAATTGCCTTCAAACCGGTTTGCATCGGTTCGTGAACTGACTTACGTGGCATGATGCCGGGGGCTTTTACTTCCACGCGGGTCATCTTCACATCTTTAAGTGGGCCCTTACCGTCAATCGGGTTACCCAATGCGTCCACAACGCGGCCAAGCAAACCACGACCCGCAGGAACTTCCACAATCGCGCCGGTACGCTTTACTTTATCGCCTTCTTTAATGTCGCGGTCGGAACCGAAAATAACCACACCGACGTTGTCAGCTTCAAGATTAAGCGCCATGCCCTTAATGCCGCCGCCTGCTGCGCTGATGAATTCTACCATTTCGCCGGAACGCACATTAGCCAGACCGTATACGCGGGCCACACCGTCACCCACCGATAACACTTGGCCAACTTCGGACCAATCGGTGCTTTGTGCTTCTGCGGCAATCTGGTTTTTCAATACGTTTGAAATTTCTGCTGCGTTCAGTTCCATCTTCAATACTCTTCCTTCGTTAGTAACCAATGTGTCTAATAATACTTATGCGGCGCGGTTGGCCTTTAATACCTGTGATAGTTTCTGCAACTTGCCCTTGATGGTGCCGTCATAAAGGCTTGAGCCGATTTGCACCATCATGCCGCCAAGCACGCTTTCATCAACCTTGGGTGCAATCACAATCTTCTTAACGCCCTTGGCGCTCAGGGATTGTTGAAGCGCACTGGCAATCATGTCTTTTTGCGCATCGGTCAGCGGATGTGCTGCGGTCACTTCGGCCACCACTTCGCCGCGCGTTTCAGCCAGCAGCGTAAGGAAGCCTTGAATAATGGTAGGGATTGCAGCTGCGCGGCCATTCTTGACCACGACATGGAAAAATTGTTGGGCAAGGCCGGAAATGCTGGCCTTGGCAAATAGCGCATCAAGCCCTTTCACAATTACATCGCGGCGAAGCAGCGGGCTTGTAATAAAACTGGTGAGCTCGGCGCTGGATGCCAGCAAAGCTTGAAAGCTCAGGAGTTCCTTTTCAACCATAGGTAATTGACCGCGCTCATCGGCAAGCAAAAACAGCGCATTGGCATAGCGCGTAGCAACAACAGGCAGTGGCTTTCCGGCGAACGAAGAATTGGTCACGTAACTAGAACCCTTAAGAGAATTAGGCAAAAGGAGGGATATTTAGGCGGGGTGGATTTAGCATGCTGAAAACCCGCTGGCAACAGGCAAAAAATGTCGTTAGTAAATAGGGTTAGACCCCTCCTGAAGGCGCTTCATGCCCCATTTTGCTTTTGTCGATATTGCTGCCAATTACACTGGTGCCAGCCCGCAAACCGAGGCCTTGGGTGGAACACAGGCTGCCGTTTGCCATCTCGCGGCCGCGTTGCTGAAAAAAGGGGCAAAAGTCACCCTCATTAATCAAAACCGCGAAGCCGGTATCTTTGCGGGGATTCACAGCCTGCCGCCCGAAAAGCTCGATGATGCCCAGGCGCTATCCGATGTCGATGTGCTGGTGATGAATGGCCGCTGGACTAAAAAGTTGGTGGAGACGCTTCGAGGTAAGACACAAGCCAAAATCTTTGGCTGGATGCATGAAGCGGCGTTCAATGATCCGTGGATTTTGCCATTACCTGTATTTGATGGCTTTGTGTTCGTCAGCAACTGGCAACATCAAACCAATGCCCAGCTTATCCCGCAGCATGCCAAGGCGCATGTGATACCCAATGGCATCGCGCCCGCCTTTCATACGCTGTTTAATGGCACGTCCATTCTGGCAGATAAACAACCCATCCTTGTCTATATGGGCAGCAGCAAACGCGGGCTATTGCATTTGCCGAAAATATTACCGCAACTCAAAGCCCAACTCCCGCAACTGAGTTTTGAAATCTATTCCGATTGTAACATTGATAATGATGACGCCGCGCAGGCCGCGTTTAAAACGCAGCTGCAATCCATTGTCGGCGTGACGCATGTGGGCGCAGTTTCGCAAGCTGAATTACCCCATCGTTTAAAACGCGCGAGTTATTTCATCAGCCCCAACACCTATCCGGAAACGTTTTGCATTTGTCTGGCTGAAGCCATGGCGGCGGGCTGCACGCCCATCATCACGGCGCGGGCGGCCTTGCCCGAAACAGCACATGGCTTTGGCGTGCAACTCCCTGTCGAACATACAAACAGTGTGAACTATGAAAAAGACGCGCTGGATGTGGCGGCCTTCACCGTGCTGACCCAGCACATCATCAAAGCGCAGCAATCCCAAAGCGCAGCCGATGTCGAAGCCCATCTTCGTCGCCAGATTGATTTTGTGAATACAGCTTATAATTGGAACGCACATGCCGATGCGTGGCTCGCGATAGCAGCCAGTTAGCGTTAAGGTTCAGGTTTTTCAGAAGAGGTTGTAGCTTTTCGCAAAGCTGAAGGACGCACGACCTTTACTTGTGTGATAGTAGATTGCATCCATCTTGCAGCTGTACTGCGATTACCCCAAGCGCGAACAAGTTCGGCAAGGTCTTGATAATTGACTGGCTCTGTCTGTAAAATTTCTGTTGCTAATGTGCGAACCGTTTCATCAGCACAGCGTGCATACGCTTTTACTTTTGTACCATTTCGCTTTTCAAATGCACGAACAAGCACCAGCCCCTCGATGTGGTATGCCCCCCTATCCTCCAAAGCATGCTGAATATCTATCGGCAATTGTTTTTCGATGCGCCGCAAAGTATCGGCATTCACTTTGATGGTGTGAATTGGGCTCAGTTGTGATTTGCCAAGACCGCGACGAAGACGGTTAGTGCCAGCAACATCCGCTAAGATGTCATCCTGCATCACCCATTCTGGACTACGCTGAAGCGCATGAAGTATAACCAATATCCGCAGTATCCCTACCTCACCAATACTTCTGCGATTGCATTCTTCATTTGCGCTAATGGTATATAGAGGCGGCTCGGCCTGTATTGAAGGGGCAAACTTTTTAACTTTCGCAAACAACTCCGCTACAGGCCTCTCTTTACCTGCAAATTTCATAGAAATATTTTGCTTTTCTAAGCCAGTAACGCTCACATAATCCCTTGGCTTATCGCCACCGAGATCATGCTGTTCAGCTATCGCTGGATAGTATGTCCATGTATTCGGAAACACATCGATACCAGTGTCACCTTTTGGTTGTGTAAAAACATGAACTTTTATTGCCTCTATGTCAGCGATTGAACGACCCCGACACTCAGCGTTCGTCAATGGTCGATAATTATTTGTGCTACCATGACACGCTTCAAATAAATAACTAACCGAGATGCCTGCGAGATTTTGAATCTCCAGAGCAAGCTTCGGAGATGGCCAGACTGCTTTATTCAACTGCTGATAATAAAGTGCAATATGAGATGGTGTGATTTCTTCAACTCGTCTGGTTAAATCCAATCCCTCTTTTGCCAACATCCTTTCGTGGGCTTGCAACAACTGATCACTATCAGACTCATCAATGCTATATACTGGCAGCGGATTAGATGGCGTTGGTCTTAATCGCTGAATCAATGGCGTTATACTTATACTTATACCAAAGGACGACAGCACCAGAGATTTTTCAAGATCTGGTGGTGGCGCTTTGATGGTATGCGTGCCACTTTGCAATCTACGTATGTTCGACCAATGCTTATTCATTTTATTAAATACTTAAAATATTGATTTCGAATGGTCTATATAGCCAACAAAACGCCTGCGCTGCTGGGCAAAATTACTTTCGTATTTATGTGCTTGTTATTTCAGCCTCCAACACAGGGGCTTTAAGCACTTTTAGCCGGATTATCCTGCGGGGCATCATCGGCCTTCAGCTCATCCAGAATAGTCGCAAGCGCATCATCCGCACTAATGGCTCGTGCATCTACACCGCGCCCGATGGAGACATAGGTTAAGCCCGCCGCCTGCATATCGGCAGGCTTATACACATTGCGTAAATCCACCATCACCTTGTCTTTTAATACGGCGGCAATTTTGGCGGGTTGCAATGCGCGGAATTCATTCCATTCGGTAATGAGTACGCAGGCATCACTGCCCGTCATGGCATCCCATGCATCCTTGCACCACGTAATGTTGGGCAACATTTTTTCTGCTTCCTGCATCCCTGCGGGATCAAACGCACGCAGGCGCGCACCTGCTTCTTGCAAAATCGGCAAAATATCCAATGCAGGGGCATCGCGCATATCATCGGTATTGGGTTTGAATGTTACACCAAGTACGGCAATCGTTTTACCCGCCACGCTGCCATCGCATGCGGCAATCACGCGGCTGGCCATTTGCTTTTTGCGTTTGGCATTAATATCCACCACCGTTTCAACAAGGCGAATGGGCGCATCATGTTCTTGCCCTGTGCGGGTTAACGCCAGCGTATCTTTTGGAAAGCATGAACCGCCATAACCAGGGCCTGCATGCAAAAATTTGCGGCCAATACGGCCATCAAGACCAATCGCGCGCGCCACGCCCTGCACATCCGCGCCAACCTTCTCGCACAAATCCGCAATCTCGTTGATGAAGGTAATCTTCATCGCCAAAAATGCATTGGCGGCGTATTTGGCAAGTTCAGCCGTTTCCAATTCAGAAATCACCACCGGCGTTTCAATCAGATATAACGGGCGGTAAATGCTCTTCAATAAATCTTCGGCGCGTTTGCTATGCGTGCCAATCACCACACGGTCGGGGCGCATGAAATCGGCAATCGCGGAACCTTCGCGTAAAAATTCCGGGTTGGATGCCACATCAAACAACTCGTGCGGCACAATTTTCCCGATGATTTCTTCCACTTCGCGGCCTGTGCCTACTGGCACTGTGGATTTGGTCACCACCACCGTATAGCTGGTGATGTGCTGCGCAATATCCTTGGCAGCTTGATACACATAACTTAAATCCGCATGGCCATCACCTCTGCGCGATGGTGTACCCACCGCAATAAACACTGCATGCGCGCCTTGCATCGCGGCTTTTAAATCAGTGGTGAATGATAATGTCTGGCGTTTGGAATTTTTCTGCACCAGCTCTTCAAGACCCGGTTCATAAATGGGAATTTCACCGTTTTGCAGACGCGCAATTTTTGCTGCATCTTGATCCACGCATACGACATCCATTCCGAATTCGGCAAAGCAGGCACCGGAAACCAGTCCCACATATCCTGTTCCAAGCATGACGATACGCATATTATACCTTGGTAGTTTTCTTCTCGGTTTGGTTAATGTCCACATCGCGTGTGGGTTACCACGCAGTTACATCACAACGCGCGCGGCGTTATATAACATATGCTGTGTCTTAAGTGGTTAACATCCGCCATCTTATTTACTTTCGTGGTTTTAAGCTACACTTAAATCACAAGAATAATGGTTTTTAAATTTATAAAAGACCGCTAGTTTAGGGCACATGATGGATACGATATTTTTTATGTATGAACTCGTAAGTGCTGTTCGCTCCAAAGGCCGCGAGACGGAGATTATTCATAAGCGCACCAAACTTCGCGCCCCCATCGAACGCCACACCGCCCCACAATCCTTCGAAGAAATTCGCACCGTATTCATGCGTGACTGCATTGTACTGTCGCCTGAACAATACATCAAAGACCGCTTCATAATGACCGACCGCCCGATGTTTTTGGAATTCCAAAGCATGGACAGCGTGCATCAAGGTGAAACCGTATTGCTTAACCCGTCTGACATCATGTCCTATGGCGGCACCAATAACGAAGGCGGCGTCTACATCACCACCTATACCGGCATGATTTTTGTTATACCCGCCGAACTCAAAGCCTTTGCCCATGCCCATGAATGGCATCGCAAACACGGGCGCGGAACACCCACCACCATCCGCCCTGCGGCGAAGGTGGCGTAATGAAACGCACCGAGCAAACCGCCAGAAACATTTTCGTATTTGATGATGAACAGGCGGTCGGCGGTACGGCGCACGAACCATCCTTAGACGCATTTAATGAACAGCCGCCCACCGCGCCGCATCCCTTAAGCCATCTTCTGACCACCGCGCTGAATTTTATTGCCACACGCCCTGACCTGAACGATGAACTGGCAGATAACATGGCGGACGAGTTCACCGATTACGATGACCTCATCCCGCTCTACGATGCGATGGAAGATGATGTGGAACACGACAGCGTCAGCGCCACAGTATCGGTGATTGACAGCATCGCCGATAGTTTGAACGGCGCAGATGACGGCGTCAAAGCACCGCTGTTCCTGTCCGCATTCAAAAGCCGTTTTCTGGCTTAAGCAGCGATAGACAACTCCTTACATAATTCTTGTGAGCAACCATTTCGTTTAGCTGAAACTAAAACCTGTTGTTAAACTTTAAGGCATATTTTTAAGAGAATTGATAATGCCAGAACAACCCATTGAACCAGCGCCGCGCTCCAATACAGCCTTGCCGCTCTCACGCGCCAGCACGGTTGTTGGATATGGCGTTGGAAAAACTGCATTCAATCTGGCATGGCCACTGGTTCGCATTGCAGCGGATACCATTTACCGCATCGGGATGGAGGTTGTTGCACGCCCGGGTCTTGCGCTGGCGCGCGGGTTTGGCAACCTTACGGTGGCGGTTGGCTTTCAATTACCGACATATGTTTTGTATAACCTGTTTGGCCGCTTGCCTTATTACATTGCTATCAAACCCGCTCTGATGGCAGCGCGCGCCGTGCTCCCTAAACGCGGAGATGCCATCAATCAGTTGATGCAAAATTTGGATGATAAATACAAATCATTCAAAACTTACTGGCAAAGCACGCGTGTTTATACCGGCTGGCAAACGGCCAAGAAGCACATGAATGTCAAAAGCCTCGAGCATTTCATTCATGATTTTTTTGATGCCCGCATGGAAGGTGTCTTTAAATGGGGCAATAGTCTTTCACCCAATTATGCTTTGCTGGCATTGGTTGTGTGCTTTGGTATTTTTGCGCCGCTCTCTCCGGCGGCAGGGATTCTGTTGCATGGATATTCATTCCCGTGGTTCATGCCGGATTGGCTTGCTGCTGGCGCACATGCCGCATTGCCCCTTCTGAAAAGCGCGGCGCTTGGCACATATCATTTCGGGCAAGCCCTGTGGGCCGCACCACTTCCAACCCTTAGCGCTGCATTGACCAGCGGTGTGGGCGCCCTTCAAACCGCACTGCCAGGCCTTCTGGCAAGCGCACAAAGCTTTGGTGCAAATCTTCTGGCTGCGCCACTACCAACCCTTGCATCCCTATTACCATCCATCGCGACAGTAAAAATGGTCGCCTTCGAGGCAGTGAAGCTGCCCGTGCTACTGACCGGATTTGTGGTTACCAATGTTTGCGCAACTTTCTTCCCGAAAGCCAAATTATTACTGCCCGCCGTTTTTGCAGCCTGCGCCAATCAGGCCAGCAAATCGCCATTTGGCGGCAAACAACTCGCCGCATGGCTCAATCACACTCATAAACTGGATGTGGTTCATGACGTAAAGAAAGATATGTCATTCGCTAACAATCATATCGTCAAACCATGGACGGGGCATACCCTCCTTGGCCTCAGCGTATTGGCAACCGCCCTTACCGCGCCAAGTTTTATATGGGTTCCTGTTGCAGCCTATGCTGCTGCAAAAACCGCGCACACTTTTATTCTCTCGCCCATCGCCAAATCGCAGCGCTGGCAATCCATGGCTGCTGCTACGCGCCAAGCCACTGCCCGAGCAGGCAACGCTGTTATATCAGTCCTTGAACGCATCCCGCTGATGGGCCGTGGTGTCACTTATGTGAAAGGCCGCGCCATCCACATCGCACAGGATGATAATGTTGTCGATAAACTCGCCCATGTCATTGCGCCATTTGCCGAAAAATCCAGCGCACAATACTGGGAACGCCGCCTCGGCAAATCCGCTATGTCCGCATCTGCCATCGTGTCACCTGCAACCACATCGCCAACCACATCACTAATCGCCGTATCGCCAGCGGCCACAGCCACAGAAAATCAGTCCACGACCAAATCACTGATGGAAACTTTGGTGGTCTACGGCACCAGTGCCACCGCACCACTACTTACACTTCTTGCCGCAAAAACTGCCTTTAAAGTTGATGACGCATTATCCCATGCTTTGTCATCCATGGCAGGCGGTCATGAAGTGGCCGCATTATTCAGTGGTATCTTGGCCGTTGCTGTGGGCGTTGCAACATTTGCCAGCACAACATCCATTGCCAATAAACTTCCCAACTGGCTATTCCGCCCTGCTGCTGCCGAAGCAACCGTCAATCCATCGAAGATTGATAATGCAAGGGGCGCTGTCATTGTCGAAGGATTGGCCGCTGGTACGATTGGATTAGCTGCTGTTGCGCTTGGCGCGCCTATCCCGCTGGTGGTTGGCGCTGTTGCATCATGGGCATTGCCAACGCTTATTAAAGGCACGCGGCAAGTGATGTCTGCCCACCGGCCAGAGCGCAGTGAACCAACGACAGCGCAAGCCGCATTACCAGCACGCATGCCGGGATAATTGGAATAACTAAACCAGCTTCTTGACGGCCTTATGCACGGCATCGCGCATATCGGGGCGCGAAAGGGCAAACGCCACATTGGCTTCAATAAAGCCAACCTTATCGCCGCAATCATAGGTCTTGCCTTCAAAGCGGAAGCCATGGAATGGCTGCTTGCCAATCAAGCCGATCATCGCATCGGTTAGCTGGATTTCACCGCCTGCGCCGCGTGCATTTTTTTGCACATTAGTATCCAGCAATCCCAATACTTCAGGCTGCAAAATATATCGTCCGATGATCGACAAAGTTGATGGCGCAGCTTCCGGTTTTGGTTTTTCAACCAATCCCTTCACCACCGCCAAACGGCCGTCTTCTTTGGCCACATCCAGAATACCGTATTTGCTGGTGTCTTCGCGCGGCACATCTTCCACCGCCAATAAATTACCGCCCACCTGCTTATAGGCATCCATCATCTGTTCCAGACATGGCGCCTTGGAAAGCACCACCACGTCAGGCAGCAATACTGCAAAGGGCTCATTGCCTAATGCGGCACGCGCGCACCAGATGGCGTGGCCAAGACCCAGCGGTTCACGTTGACGGGTAAAGAATAACTGGCCTGAAGGAATTTCGGTTTTCTTTAAAGCTTCCAATTCGGCTGCCTTACCGCGCGCTTCCAGCGTGCGGTACAAATCGCTGTGCATATCAAAATGGTCTTCCAGCGGGTCTTTGCCTTTGCTGGTAACAAAAATAAATTCTTCAATACCTGCGGCGCGCGCTTCTTCCACGGCATACTGGATCAGCGGCTTATCCACCAATGTCAGCATTTCCTTGGGCATCGCTTTGGTTGCGGGAAGGAACCGCGTGCCTAAACCGGCAACCGGGAACACAGCTTTACGGACTTTTTGCATTTGAGGGCTTCCTGAAAAGAATCGTTTAGTTCATCGCGTCTTTAACCGCGTCGCAAATCTCCTGAATGGAGAATGGCTTGGCAATAATACGGTGCACAAGTGCGTCAATATTATGGGCGCGCATCCGTTCCTGCGCATAACCGGAAATCATCACGATACGCAAATCCGGATGCAGGGAGGTCGCTTTAAGCGCGAGCGCAATGCCGTCCACATTCGGCATCACAATGTCGGTGACCAATACCTGATAACTTTCTTTGGATAATTGATCCAGTGCCTGCTGGCCATCGGCGGTTACCGTCACGTCATGGTCAGCGCTGGCCAGCGCGCGCTGGATAAACTCGCGAACAGCGGGGTTATCTTCGGCAACCAGAATGCGATATCCGTTTTTATTGGCTTCAGTCATGACGTTTAACTAGCAGGGAATTTATTAAATCTGGTTTAAAGGAAATGAAAGGCAATGTCGACAACACCTTGCTCCGAAAAAGGCATAGAATAACTAAAGGGTTGGCGCTGGCCTGGGTCCATTTCCTTTGTCCCGATGGGAATAATCCATTCCTTAACAACCTTGCCTTTGGCATTTAAGGCTTGAGCCTGCAATACAGGCACGGGCAGGGTTTTATTGGTCTTGTTAATCAGTGCGCCTTCAATACTTAAAATCGTACGACCCACCTCTTCCTTTAAAAGGGTGGTTGGCGTGCCATCCAGAACGATTTCCCGTTCTTCTTTCTTCAATTCGGTTTTGACATGTTCGCCATGCTGCTCTTGCGGATTGGTGTGCTGTTCGGGCGCGGCATGCTCGGGGGGGCGATCACTGCCACCTTGATTAATCATGAAAATGGGAATGCTCAACAAGCTCGCCAGCAAGACAGCGGCAATGATGGCATTGCGCTTGGCAATCGGTGCCACATCACTGCCAAAGGCAGGCAATGCCGACATGGCATCTTCTTCATCAAAAGTGGTTTTCGTAAAACTGGATTTGGGCGGTTCGCTGGTGGAACCCGCAATACTGTTCTGCGCAATCCCGGCGGTCATCGTCACATCTGATGCATCATCGGGTTTGTCGCTGCGCGCATTAAATGTCAAATCATCCGCCGGCAAGGTAATCAAAGGCGGCGTGGCATGCCACTGATGTTTACATTTCCCGCAACGCACGGTTCGCCCCGTTGCCCCAAGTGCGTTGGGGTTCACATTAAATTGGGCAGCACAAGATGGGCAGGAAAGGATCACAACTAGCCTTGGAACAGAAAAGCGACGCGGCACATGCCTTGGATAATAAATTTCTATTCATATAAAGACAAGAATTGGATAGAGTGCCACCAAGGTTGCCAAAGCCGTAGAACACCCTAAAACTATCCACACCCTATCCCCTTTTAATGACCACGAGCCGCTGCAAGTGATTCGCTTCGAAAACGTCAGTCTGCATTACGATTCCGGCCCCGAAGTCCTGCGGGATATTTCGTTCGAATTGAACGCGGGCTCGTTCTATTTCCTCACCGGCGCCTCTGGTGCGGGCAAATCCAGCTTGCTGCGCCTGATGTATCTGGGGGCAAAACCATCGCGCGGGCATGTGGTGCTATTCGATAAAAAGGTCGATGAACTTCGCCGCGATGAATTACCCGCGCTGCGTCGCCGCATTGGTGTCGTGTTCCAGGATTTCCATTTACTCGAACATCTCTCCGCGCTTGATAACGTCGCCCTACCTTTGCGGATTGCAGGCGGTGCGGGTGAAAATAAAATCGGCGAAAGCGAAATCCGCAGCTATGTGGGTGAGCTCTTGCGCTGGGTTGGTTTGGGTGACCACATCATGTCAAAACCATCGGAATTATCCGGCGGGCAACAACAACGTATCGCGATTGCGCGTGCCGTGATTAATCGCCCGCGCCTGCTGCTGGCCGATGAACCCACCGGCAATGTGGATGATGATACCGGTTATCGTCTGATGCATCTGTTCATGGAACTTAACAAACTGGGCACCACCGTAGTGATTGCCACGCATAACCGCCAATTGATTGAAAAGATGGAAAAACCCTGCCTGCATTTGCAGCATGGCGAACTGATGATGCATTAAGTTTTGCCATTAACCATATCCCCTCACGCGCTTTAGTTTCAAATATATTTGCTATAATGGGCGCTAGTTACATCGCATGTAAGGGCTAATCCATGACTGCAATTATCTACGCTGACGATTACATCTCCTCCGACACCCTGCCCGATTTTGTGCAGCACTGGTTCTTGGCGGAACGCCCCTTATTTGACCAAGCAGAAAAAAATGCTGCCAGCGCATATGGCGTCACTGGCACTCTCAAAGGTCGCTTTGCCTTTGATGGCGAATGGAACAATACACAAAGATTCATGCGCACGAAATTGGAGCGCGACATCATCACAACCAAACTTGAAGGTGGCAAAGCCCTCCATGCCCATTTTATTTCCAAAGGATATCTGCCTGCAGATTTTGCTTATGAAACCGGCGATGGTGATTTTGGCAAACAATACCTGACCATGGAATTATTGCTTAAAGCCATGCGTAAGCATAATCCGGACACAGTTCCAAAAGATTTCAAAAGTTTTATACCATGGCTAAAGGCTGAGGTGCTGGAAGCAATCGGCCCGCAGATGGAAGCCGCACAAGCCCAGCTACTAAAGCGCATCACCGCGCATATCACTGCGCGTGAACGCGAAACCGTCGATATCTGGAGTGAAACCGTCCCTTCCATTCGCACGCTGGCCAATGCATACCCGCAAGCCCTCTACGACACCCATTTCGCAAGCCATATCCGCGACGTGTTGAACAAAGCCGATAAAGCCGCACAGCCCTTTGGGCTCGCCATTGATGACGATGCATTCCAGGCAATTCTTTATACGCCCGCCTACTATCTTGGCTACTTGGCGGCCTATAAGCCGTTTCATGAACGCATCATGGATAACAGCGCCATGGAAAAGCTGACCGAAGAAGCCGTGCAACGCGGCGTAGGCAGTTTTTCATTAGCGCGTCATCCGGCACTATCCATGCTGCACTACACCTATCCTGAATCCAAATTTAATGCGGAATTCCATTTGCATACACGCATCATGCGCAATCGTATTAAAACCAAAGCGAAAGAACATAACATCGCTGTGGAAGACCAATTACTGGATAACGAACTCTACAGCGTTGCCAGCTACCGTGATTATCACATGATGGCATTGATGAAACCGGCATCGGGTTATCGTTATGATGACGCCGAAGGATTCAAACTTATTCTTGGCAATGCCATCAACCACGGGATTATTACAGCGCCTCAAGCCGCCCAATTGGAAGAACGCCGCCTGATTGATGTCGCCGAACAAAATCCTTTTGGCACATGGGATGAACACACCAGATCGATTGTGGCTCATGCATTGATTAAATCGGTCAAACCCATCCCTGCGCCGCCACAAACCAAAGCACCGCGCCGTTATGAGCGTCTGGGACGCATCATAGACGCGGCTCGCAGTGTGATATCACGGGTCAAAGGCTCATCCAATGATGCGCGACCAAATCCGTAACACCTGGTTGCCATAGTCGGGTTCAGCCCTGATTAACTTGGTGCTTGACCATTGCTGCATCGCGGATGAAAATCCCGCCATGCTCACCAGAGAACCCGTTACATCCGTCGTCGAAGTTACCGACCACACCCCGCAATCGGTGTGGGGCAGCTGGTTTCTGGGATGGCAGCAAAAAATCGCTGATATGCAACAGAGTGTGGGCGGTATTTTACGTAAGCCCATGGCCGTGCAACTGCCCACCAATGACCGCAAAATGTCGGTGGCGCTCGCTGCGCTCCTTGCGACCTTATTATATGTCTGCGCGCTGGCGCTGTTGGTGCATTTTGTGCTGGGTCACGCCGCCGATGGAATGGATACCGGCATTCGCTCCTCGATGACGGTTGAAATTCTCAGCCCGTCTTCGGATCAAACCGACTGGAAAAGCGCCGAAGAACGTTTAAAAACCGTGCAAGAGCGTATGCGCAAAGTCCCCGGCGTCATCAAGGCCGATGCAGTGCCGCTTGCACATATGCGCGATTTGCTCAAACCATGGCTGGGTGAAAAAATTACGCTGGATGGCCTGCCTATTCCGTTATTGCTGGATGTACAACTAGATCCCCGCGCCACCATCGACAAAAATGCGCTCAATAAAATCATCGCCGATGTGCCCGGTACCATCCTTGATGATCACGGCCGCTTCATGGGGCAATTGGTTGCCTTTGGCCAAAGCATGCGCAACATCTCGCTCTCGGTGATTTTGCTCAGTGTTGCTGCCTTGGTGCTCAGTGCCTATTTTGCTGCGCAAGCGACCTTCTACATGAACCGCGATATGATTGAGATTTTGCATCTCATCGGTGCGGAAGATAACGCGATTGCGCAACACACCGGCATGAGCATTCTGCGCCTCATGCTGGTATCCTGCTCCGTCGCGCTGGTGTTTTTATTCATCACTCTCATTCTCATCATCAAAAGTGCATCGGGCCTCGACTTTTCCTTGTTTCCCAATTTCGATATCGGCTTTCTCGATTGGGTTGCCCTCATCCTTGAATGGGGCATTCTGTTTTGTGCTGCCTTGCTGTTTTGCCTGCTGGCAGCGCGCTTTACCGTGCTTCGCGCGCTGCGCCGCCTGCTCTAACTATCCTTTACGGATTTGTTGAATAAAGCCATCCACCAGCGTTTGCATTTGCACCGCGCGGCGACTGAGCTCTTCCGATGCCTTCAGGATTTCACCCGCTGCATCCTTGGATTCTTCGGCATTCATACTAACCGATGAAATGTTGCGCGATACTTCGGTTGTCCCGCCGGATGCTTCGCTCATGCTGTGGGTGATTTCCTTGGTCGCGGCAGATTGCTCTTCAACCGCTGCGGCCACCGAGCCCACCATATGGGTGATTTCCGTGATGATACCGGCAATTTCCTTAATCGCTTCTACCGCGGTCTGCGTGCTGGTCTGCATGGAATGGATTTGTTCGGAGATTTCCACCGTAGCCTTGGATGTCTGGTCGGCCAATGTTTTTACTTCTGCCGCTACCACAGCAAACCCTTTACCGGCATCGCCCGCGTGCGCGGATTCAATGGTGGCATTGAGCGCCAGCAAATTGGTCTGCCATGCAATATCCTGAATGAGCTTCACGACATTATCGATTTTCTTGGAGCCTGATGCCAGAATTTCCATGGTGGTCTGCGCCGATGCCACCTTGGTCACGGCATCGCGCGTATACACTGCCGTCTTATCCGAACGGGATGCAATTTCATTAATCGAGGCTAATAATTGACCGGAAGATGAACTCACCGTCGTGATGCTGGCGGTCACCTGTTCCGATGCTGCGGCTACGGCAGTCGCACGGTCTGTCGTTTGCGAAGCAATGTTCACAAGGCTATCCGCGCTGGAACGCAGCTCCACCGCTGCCGAAGACACGGTGGCAACCACACTACCCACCTGCCGTTCAAAATCATTGGCGGTGGCATTCATGCGCTTCACGATATTTTCGCGCACGGTATCCAATGCACCATTCAGCACCTTCGCGCCGCGATAAAAATAACCCGGCAAACCGGTCAGAATAATTTTGCGGTAGAATTTTTCCTCCGCCGCGTGCTGGAACATCGCCATCGATTCACGCACATAGGCATCAGAAATATCAACAATCGCGTTGATATGTTCACCCAGCGCAACCAGCTGTGGGTTTTTCTCCCCCGCCAGATTGATGCGGGCTTCAAAATCACCTGCGGCAATGGCCTTGCATGTTGTGCTCATTGCATTGATGGATTGCAAAGCATGTTGATAGTGCTCGGCCTGTGCGGCCACGCTATTACCGCCTTCTTGCATAACGGCCAATGTGCGAGATAATTCCGATGTGGCAATCATGGCCAAGGGTATGGCAATACCCGCCAGTACGAGCCCGCCCCACATCACCCCCCATGATGCCATCACATGACCCGCGCCGGCGGCAATGATGCCCAACGCGCTAAACCATAGCCATAAGCGCGGATTAGAGTGAGAGAATAAGCCGGTCATAATCGGTTCCTTTCGACGCAATAATATCTGTCAGCATGGCTTCACCCGCCATCAGGCCTTCTTTGGCGCTGGTACTTTGGGATTCCTTGAGGGCGAGCTGCTTATACAGCGGCTCGATAATCTGCAATGCATCACGGCGCGCGGTGCGGCGGTTGGAATGGTAACCAACAATCGCGCCTTTTTCGTCCATACTGGGGGTCACATGGGCAAACACCCAATAATGATCGCCATTATTGGAACAATTGACCACATAGGCGAAAATTTCCTTTCCGGCACTAATGCGGTCCCACAATAATTTGAATACACAGCGGGGCATATGCGGATGACGCACCATATTGTGCGGCTGCCCCATAACCTCTTCCAGCTTATATCCGGCTAAATCCAGAAATAACCGATTGGCATAGGTGATAATCCCGCGACTATCGGTCTTACTGACAATCAATTCATGATCGCTAAACTTCCGTTCAACGCCTGTCAGCTGCAAACTGGGTCTGGACATTTATGGTTTCCTCACATTCACATTGATAATACACGGCATAGAATCCGCACATGTGAACATCAGGATATTTTTCCAAACGTAAACGCCGCGCTAACGTTTGAACTACATCCGCATGGTGTGACAAACGGTAGCAGCATGCATGCGTAAAAAACCCAATAATAATCGCGTCAGTTGCTTCAGCTTGCAGCCAAGCCACAGCTTGCCTACACTCGCCTCCACAACGTTGGAATACCAGTGAACCTGAAACAGACTTTTCTTCCGCCAATTTTTAATGGCCTCTTTTTTGTTCTGCTGATTTGGCTCGGCGGGCTGATTGTCTATTCACAAGATGTGATGGGTCTGCAAAAGGCAGGCCTCAATCCCAATTTAAAAGCCGATGGTATCGTGGTGCTCACCGGCGGCACCGAACGCGTGCCCGCAGGATTGGATTTATTGCAAAGCGGTTTTGCAAAACGCTTGCTGATTTCCGGTGTTGACCCCAGAGCGACCATCGACAGCCTTATTCAGGATCATCCTGCCAAATCGAAAAAGGAATGTTGCATTTCACTGGGCGTATTTGCCGAAGATACGCATGGCAATGCGAAGGAAGCCGCAGGCTGGGTTAAAAAATACAGCCTTAAAAGCCTGATTGTGATTACATCCAACTATCATATGCGCCGCGCCTTATTGGAATTCCATCAGGCCCTGCCCAAAACCGAGCTGTATTATTACGCGGTCAACCCGCCCCAGGCGCATATCGACCAATGGTGGGATTATTCCGGTACCGCCAGCTTGATGATGGAAGAATATAATAAATTGCTGCTCGCCATTGTGAAGGCAGCCTTGCATACCTTAATGGCCTGACATCCGATGACCACACCGCTTATCCCTGAACCCAGAATTACACCGCTGATTATTTTGCGCTCCATTGCGTTTGCCTTGTTCTTTTATACGTGGGCGCCTTTGGGAAGCCTTGCAGCATTAATTGTGTCCAAAATATCCAAAGACCGCGCGCTGTTTTTAAAATGGATTGCGTTATGGGTAGGGGTGATTGATTGGGGTGAACGCGTCTTTTTAAATCTGCATCATGAAAAAATTGGTCTGGAACATTTACCACCCGCGCCCTTCATCGCCGCCGTGCAACACCAAGCCGCATGGGAAGCCATGCAGGTGCCCATCTGGTTTCCCAATGCCGCGATTGTCTTAAAGCAGGAATTACTCGATGTACCGCTTTGGGGTCCGTGCATGGATTTATATGGCGCTATCCCTGTGCAACGCGCGAAAAAGGGCAGCGATATCCGCCGCATGCTGACCTCGGGTGAAAACTTTGTGGCACAAAAACGTGCGATTGTAATTTTCCCGCAAGGCACGCGCGTCAAACTGGGGGAAACCAAACCCTATCAACGCGGTGTGGGTGTATTATACGACCATCTGAAAGTTCCGGTGGTTCCCATCGCGCTCAATTCCGGTGAATTCTGGGGCCGCAAAAAACTATTCGGATTTTTACCCATTCATTTGCCCGGCTGCGTACGCGTGACCATTCATCCTGCTATTCCTGCGGGCTTACCACGCGATGAAATGATGCAGAAACTACAGACCGCGATTGAAGGAAAATTGGTTAATTAATCATTATTTTATTATTTTAAGCATTATATACTTTACTTATAGTATAATTTTAGTGTAAAAAATCATCTATGAACATGAAAATTCAAAAAGAAGAGCTAATTGCGGTTTTAGGCCAGTTTAATCCTTGGTGGAGAGGAGACGCCATCGAAGACCTGCCACATTGGCAAAGAGCAGCTTTCGGCGAACTAAAAGAATGGATAGTAACCCCCCCAGCTGCACGAGCAGTTCTACTCTCTGGTGCCCGTCAAGTTGGTAAGACAACGCTGCTATTGCAAGCCATATCATCACTTTTAAAATCAGGGGTCGCACCGGGAAATATTCTCTACGCAACATTTGATCACCCAATTCTTAAACTAGCTGGTATTGATGCCGTTTTAGATGCTTGGAGAGAACGAGAACCAAAACAAGACGGGATAGAGTATTTGTTTATTGATGAAGCACAGTTTGTGCGCGACTGGGGAACGTGGGTAAAACACCAAGTCGACTTTAATAAGCAACGCAGACTGGTTTTTACTGGATCCGCCATGCCACTCATACAAGCAGATCAAGAGTCTGGTGTGGGTCGCTGGCATACAATTCGTCTTACTACGCTATCTTTCTATGAATATTTACAATTAAAAAAAATATCTCTTCCTGCGCTGCCTACCATCAACTCGTTGCGTGAAATTGGCGAATGGCCAGACCATCAATTATTGAAAGTAAGCGAGCAGGCATCAGCTTACATCGCACATTTTCATGACTATTTACTACGTGGCGGCTTTCCACAAACCGTTAATGTCGAAACCGTGACTCAGGCACAGAAATTATTGCGCGAAGATATCATTGACAAGGCAATCAAGCGCGATATGACCGTATTTTTTGGTGTCAGACATGTTTTAGAGCTAGAACAGACATTTCTTTATCTTTGTCGCCACGATGGCGGCATACTTGATGTTGGAACATTAAGTAGCAGTCTGTCTAAGCCGCGCCCGACAGTAAATCATTTTATCGATCTGCTTGAAGCAACCCATCTTATTTATCGTTTACAGCCGTATGGATATGGCAAGGAAGTACTTCGTGGACGGCACAAAATATACCTAGCTGATGCTGCAATTGCGCCTGCAGTAATGATGAAGGGAAAGACATTCTTAGATGATCCGTCTGCATTGGGCGTTGCGGCTGAATCGTGTGTACTTAAACACTTGTTTGCGAGGTACTATCAAAATCAGGCAAGATTTACTTATTGGCGCGGTAAAAAGGACCGTGAAGTGGATCTAATTGCTGAAATTTCTGGCCAGACCATTCCATTCGAGGTGAAATACAGATCTGCCAATGTCAGTGGAAATGATATAAAGGGATTGATAGAATTTTGTGAAATGAAAAACACAGATAGAGCATATATTGTAACAAAATCACTTGATGATTTTGGGAGAATGAAAGATTTCAAAGGAAAAACATCAGTAATCCGTATACCTGCAACGCTGCTGTGTTACTGGATGGGTGAAATGGAATTACGCCAACAGAAAAATGGTGAATAATCTTCACTAATTAATCGTCAGTTCGCGTTCGATGATTTGATAATCACGGCTGCTAACCTTATCCAGTACGGCAATACGTACCTGATACAGTTTGCCTTCCAGCGAGGTTTCCCAGAAGTTCAGGAATTTGCGCAACACCGGAAATTTGGGAAGCAAATCCAGATCCTGCCAGATGAAACTTTGCAATAATTGGGGGTGGCCTGGAATGCGGTAAAGAATTTCTGCGGTGGTCAGCCTGTAATGTTCAAGCTGCCGCTTAAAATCATGATCTGGAGTAATGATGCCGCCACCATCTGCCATACCCCTACTTTATGGGAATGACGGATAATAATTGGTTAAAAGTGGCGGCAACCGAAGCTTACAAAGAGCCCAAATAGTCTTTTTTGCCAACATCCACGCCATTATGACGCAAAATGGCATAGGCGGTGGTGACGTGGAAATAGAGGTTAGGCAATACAAAATGAACAAGGTATTGCTGGCCCTTAAACTGCATATCCTGACCGCCAACCTTTAAGGTGATGGTCTTATCTTCGCTGCCATCAATTTGCTCTGGCTTGAAGCCTTTGATAAACGCGATGGTTTTATTGATGCGCTCGTAAAGTTCCGCAAAGCTGCTTTCAGTATCCGCATAGCTGGGGATTTCCGCGCCGGCCAAGCGTGCCACACCGCCCTTAGTCACATCGGTGGCAATCTGGATTTGGCGGGATAGCGGGAACATATCGGGCGCAAGGCGCGCATTGACCAATACCGATGGGTCAATTTTCTTGGCGGCCGCAAAGGCTTCGCCTTTTTTCAAAATTTCAACGAGATTGCCCAGCGCATGAACAATCGCAGGCACCGATGCTTGATACATAGATAGGGACATAGGGGAAAACTCCGGCTAAATGAGAGATGCACTCTATTTAGCCCGCCCCCATGGAAAGACAAGGGCGCGTAATAAAACGATTAGCTGGCCAACTTCGCGGTTGCACCGCTCTTGGCAGCACGATTGGTCAGTCTGCTTGCTGCTGCGCCGCGTAATTGGCCGACCAACAAATCGGGCACTTGCTCCGGGTTGGCGCGCACAGGAAGACTAAAACGGCGATTTCCAAAAACCCAATGCGCCATAAAATTGGTCGCTTCAGCATTGGCGCCTGTGTGTTCAATTTCCGACGCGGTATTCAAATTGATGGCCGTATTACCGGCAAGATAAGTCAGCCCATATTTTTTGGCGACATCTGCAACTGGCTTTGTGCATTCAACATAACGCAGACCTCGATCGCCATCGCTTTCAAGTAGCATAATCATCGATTGGTAGCCACCGCTGGAACTGACATGCGGAATGACATACGCAATGTTTTCTGCAACTTCATGAAGATCAACGGATGGATGTGTCATGCTGCCTTTTCCAATTCTTAAAAAATAAGCTTAATAAACAATGCACTGCGACTAACTTCATTCTAATTTACAGCAAAGAATCGAAAGTAATGATGCAAAACGACAGATCTTTGTCGTTTCGATATTTTTTGGTGCGACGTGCTTAAAAAATTTTCACGCACCTTGAAAAATCTTCGAAACAAAGTGCTTCAAATACAATCCAAATTCTCCCCAACATGGTTTCCAAGCCGCCAAACTGGTTACGATTGCACGCCGTATTTTTTGGCTTGCCATTAAGAACTCTGAATAAAGTTTTTGGACATGGTTAATGGATCAAAAATAGCTCAAATTTGAGAGATATTTTCTCAAAAATTTTAATCATTTTCTTGGCAAATTTTGTAGATAAAACAAAGAGTTATCCACCGTGACATTAATGTTTCGGTGACGATTTTAACCTTATTCTGAAGTCATAGAAACGAACCCATTTTTAAGGTTGTTAACATGACCAAGAGCCCTAAAAAAGTTACAGGAAAAAGCCTCCGTCATACCATCCTTTCCGGCCTGTTTGCCCTCGCTTCCTTTGCTGCCACTGATGCACTTGCCGCTACCGCCGCAGATTTTAAGACCATCGAATACAACCGTGGCTGGCAATTAAACAATATTGGTGCAGCCGAAGCTTATGCCCGCGGTTATACCGGCGCAGGCCAAACCGTAGCCGTATTCGATAGCGGTATTAACCGCACCCATGTGGATCTTGCTCCAAACCTTTCAGCCTACAGCTATGACGCGATTACCGGCGGTAGCGTGACCTCCGACGTGAACGGTCATGGTACCTTCGTTTCCGGTATCATTGGCGCTGCCAGCAACAGCCAAGGTATGGAAGGCGTTGCTTACAATTCCAAGTTAATGGCCATCCGCATCGTGAATGCAGATGGTTCGGTTAATCTTCCTGATGCCAACCTTGCTGCCGGTATCCGTTATGCCACCAGCCACGGCGCCAGCGTGATGAATAATTCATGGAACACCTCCACCAACATCAGCCAGGTAACCAAAGCTGGTCTTGATGGCTTCATGGGTCAAAGCTTGCAAGCCTACCGCGAAGCCGTTGCAGCAAACCGCATCATCGTGTTCGCCGCTGGTAACGATGGTAAGGCCCAACCTGGTTTCTATGCTGCTTTGCCAAAACTCTACGCTGAATTAACCGCTGGCTGGATTTCCGCAGTTGCGATTGATGGTACCGGCAACATCGCCAGCTATAGCAACCGTTGTGGTGATACCGCTGCGTGGTGTATGGCTGCCCCTGGTAGCGCCATCGTATCTACCATGCGCAATTCAAACACCTCTTACGGTACAGGTAGCGGTACATCCTTTGCTGCTCCCGTGATTGCTGGTGCAGCAGCTGTATTAAAGCAACAATGGCCAAACCTGACCAATGCACAAATCAAAGCCATCTTGTTCAAGACCGCAAAAAAGACCGGCGTATATGCTAACACCGCTATTTACGGTCAAGGCTTGCTTGATTTAGCCGCCGCAACCAAACCCGTTGGCACAACAACCACCCCAACCAATCCTGGCAAACCAAGCACCAGCCCAACCACCCCAACCAATAATACGCCGGTGACCAAACCACGCACACGCTTTAGCCGCGGCTTTGGTATCTTTGGTCGCAGCTTTGCAGGTTACTCAGGCACCAAGAGCACCGAAGCCTTAACCCTGATTACCTTTGATGAATTCAACCGCGATTTCTATATCAACGGCGCAAGCTTCTTTGAAAACGCCATGCCAACTTTTGATAGCGTCAGCGCGCTGCGCGATTTTGGTAACGGCATGGAACTGACCAAGATTGGTGAAACCACTTACGGCTTTGCCGCTTCAGATACCAAAACCACACTTGCTGGTGCCCAATTTGATGGCGCACGCATGTTCATCGAAACACCGGTCGGCAACACCGTGACCACCGCTGCCTTCAACATTAACCCAAGCCACATCTTCGGTTTAGCACCAAGCGAGCTGACCTTTGGTGCGCGTCTGGTAGATGGCGAAGCGATGAACAACCCATACCTGTCCCTTGCCAAAAATCCGATCACCGTTGCCAGCAAAGTGAAGCTGACCGATGATGTATGGGTAAAAGGCGGCAGCTTCTTTGGTGAACAAGCCACCGATCCAAACACCCCTGTAACCCTTTCCCAAGACCCTAATTATTCCACTGGCCTTGGCAAAGTATTCGGTGGCGTGGCTGAAATCGGCAGCAAGCTTGGCACCAAGAAATCCGGCATCGCCTTCACCGCTGGTTTCGTAAATGAACAAAATGCGATGCTGGGTTCAATCTCCACAGGCATCAGCAAGCTGGCCGATAGCACCAACACCACCTTTGCAGGTGTGAGCGCGAAGTTTGATTTAGGCGGCGGTTTGAATGCATTCGGCGGCTTCGAAATGGGCTGGTCCAAGGTACAAAGCGCACATAACTCCATCGTGGAAAATATGTCGGATATCCAATCACAATCCTTCCGCGCTGGCATCACCAAAACTGGCGTAGTAGGTAAATCCGATACCTTCGGCTTCGTGGTAAGCGAACCGATGCGCGTCAATTCTGCAACCGCAAGCCTCAATGTTGCTAACTCGCAAAATGCAGATGGCAGCATCAACTATGTGTCCTCCACCGCAGACATCAGCGCAAGCGCACATGAACTGGATATGCAAGCCTTCTATACCACCAGCGTATCCCAAGAAAGCAACTTTGCAGCTGGCTTGCTCTTCCGCAACAATGCCGGTCATGTGGAAGGCGAAAGCGAAGCAATTGCTATGGCACGCTATAAGCTAGCGTTCTAATAGCCTAACCATTCCCAAAGAAAAACCCCGCCTTTTCCAGTGTGGAAATCGCGGGGTTTTTTTATGCGTGATACTATTTAGTTCGGTTTGCTGCCCTCGGGCGGCTTGAACTTGGTCAGCATTTTCATGGCCTGGCCCGGGCGTTTCAATTCCTGGGATGCCGGTGTTCCGGAAATAATTTGCGTGTTTTGCTCTGGCCGTACAGTCGCGGATACTTCTCTGGCGGCTTCACCAAACATCAACTTGGTCGGGTCACTGCCTTGCTCTTGTGCCAAACGCAAACGGCGCTCACGTTCGAGTTTATCAATCGAATTAAATGCAACGTTCATGCGCTCTAGCATGGTTTGCTTTTGCACATCGGGATTGGCTTTTTCAGCCTCGACGCGCAGGCGACGCTTTACAATATATGTCGCTGTGGAGCGATGGATAAGGAACATATGCTGCATATTGGTTTCCCATAAGATGCTCATATTCTCGAACGTCTTTTGATCCCCGCGATCACGCGCATCAAACATTTCCTTGAACAGGAACGGCTCTACTGCTTCGGCAAAAAATCTCAGATGGCGGTTGCCAATCGCAGCAATCTGGTGCGGATCGCGTACCACATCCTGTTCGGCAACGATGTGCCATGCCGCCGAATAGGCAAAATCAGACGGCAACAACATCCCCAATGCCAACAGAAACCGGAATGCTTTTTCCTGATTGTCTTTAACCAGATTTGGCATCGTCTCGCGGACACGGTCAAACGCCGTCAGCGCTTCAAATGCTTTCCATACTTCATTATATTTTCTACGCAACCGGCTATCGGAAAGGCTGTGCACCAACAAGGCTGTGTCCAGCATCATCTGAAGCGCGTCCACGGCCAGCTGGGAATTACCCGATGCAATGGCGTGTTCAATGGCACTGCGTGCTTCTGGCTCCAGATCGCGGATGCGGTGCTGCTTTTCGGCATCGCTGCCGCCTGCCAATAATTCTTCGATGGTCAATTTCTTAGCCATGCATATTCCCTAAACTTTATGATGTCGTTAAATATGCGCACACCATAGGCAGCGGCAATGCTTTCAACAAGCATGCAAAAAGCCCCGCAAAATCAGGGGTTAACCCATATTGATAAGGGCGTTAAATAGCTGGCTTAAGGAACTTACAATCCCGCAAACGGGCTGACATCGCTGTCGTCAAAGAAGTCTTCAAGGCTTTCATTATCGCCTTCACCGGCAAAGTTGCGCTCGAAGATAACGGTTAGAATAATTAGATTGGTGGAAATCAAATTGATATCGGCTGCTGTAATCGGCTCGTTCACCAATGCTTCGCAGTATAAATATAAGAACCGTGCAAAGGATGACGCCATCGGATAATCACAAAAACCCGACTTGGCCTTGATTTCAAATGCCTTCTCGATAATCATCATCAACTGCTGCGAACACACCTCGCCAGCCTTCAATTCAGCCACCATGCGCTGCATGGTTTTCAGCGAGCCTTTAATCTCGTTCATGATTTCAGGAATGGTGTCGGCCATCACGGCTTCGGCTTTTTCAATCGCATCATCCTTGATGATGGATCTAAGCGACTTCCCCATGCCCAGTTTTTTCTTCATGCTGGTATCTGGTTTAATGAATACGGTGCCGTTTTCATCACGGGTAAAATTCTTGGCCATGAGAATAGTTCCTAAAGGATTTAATGGGGCGGCAGATGAGCCAGCCTCTATAAAACCCAATAAAACTTACTATTTCGTAAAAGCATCGCCCACTATGTATCGGTCAACATTACGTAAACATGCATTTTGTGGTGTTTATGTCGCTTATTTCGCTTTTAAAGGGATATTCCGCGATGAACAGTTGCCAAGCGCGAATGATAAATCTAGGTATCTGGCGAAGCCCGCCCACCCACCATTTCAACCATCCGTATTTTTTAATTGTAACGTTACATGTCTGTTCTTCCTTCTGCTGACGCACCTCTTTGCGATAACAAACTCCTCAAACTTTTTGTCTTTGCCATTCGTTGTTTCGTTGTTGTGTGGGGCAGTTATGCTTTGGCATTAGCTGTCGGGCTGCCCTATCCCGTTTGGGCGCCCATTTCCGCCATCATCGTGTCGCAAGAAACCATGGGCGATACGCGCACCACGCTTATCCGCCGCATCATCGGCACATTGCTGGGCGTGGTCATCACTGTACTCATCAACCTTCTGGCCGAGCCGTTAAATATCGAGTTGGGCTTACAAGCCGCCATTTCGGTTGGCATCTGCGCCATCATTGCGTTTGAACGCCCCAATTTCCGCACCGCGCTGGTGACGGGGCCCATTCTGCTGCTCACCACCCCGCCCAATGACCCGATGATCATGGTTGGCTTTTATCGCGGGATGGAGGTTATTATTGGCGGTCTGGTCGGGGGCGGCGTGCATATACTGGCCGAAAAGCTGCTGATTATGCTCAATCAGGTCACCAGAAAGTCCGGTAAGGACACCCCGCCCAAAATCATGCCGGAAGAGTAACAAGGCTTTCTGGGCCTTATCCCGTAAATACTTGTTTTACTTGCAATCAATTCGGTTCTTGAGCTTTCAAGGCAGCGCGCCTATATGTTTGGCACTCACGGCGCACGAGTGCTAACAAGCCCCTTGCGCCGGAAATAAACCCCTTCATCACACGGGGTAAACGTGCAGTCGCGGTTGCGCCATCAGGCGCAGAGCAGTCGCACTGATACCATGTGTTATGAATAACCTTAATAGGAGTTACTTATGAAGTTCAGACCCCTACATGACCGCGTTGTTGTGCGTCGCCTTGAAAGCGAAGCCAAGACAGCTGGCGGCATCATCATCCCAGACACCGCAAAAGAAAAGCCACAAGAAGGCGAAATCGTTGCTGTGGGCGCAGGCGCACGCGATGAAAGCGGCAAGATTGTTCCTTTGGATGTAAAGACCGGCGACCGTGTGATTTTCGGTAAATGGTCAGGCACCGAAGTAAAGATTGATGGCGAAGACCTTCTGATCATGAAGGAAAGCGACATCATGGGTGTTGTTGAAGGCGCGCCTTCATCCAAGAAAAAAGCTGCTTAATTTAATTCAAACAGGAGTATCAAACTATGGGTGCTAAACAAGTTGTCTTTCACGCCGATGCGCGTGATCGTCTATTAAACGGCGTGAACATTCTTGCCAATGCCGTAAAAGTAACCTTGGGTCCAAAGGGCCGCAACGTGGTGATTGAAAAATCATTCGGCGCGCCACGTACCACCAAGGACGGTGTAACCGTTGCCAAGGAAATCGAACTTTCCGACAAGCTCGAAAATATGGGCGCACAATTGGTGAAAGAAGTTGCAAGCAAGACCAATGATTTTGCTGGCGATGGTACCACCACTGCAACCGTACTCGCACAAGCTATCGCTCAAGAAGGTACCAAGGCTGTTGCCGCTGGTATGAACCCGATGGATTTGAAGCGCGGCGTAGACATGGCCGTTGAAGCCATTGTGGAAGAGCTGAAGAAGCAATCCCGCAAGGTAAAGTCCAATGATGAAATCAAGCAAGTTGGTACGATTTCCGCCAATGGCGATAAAGAAATCGGTCAGTTCCTTGCCCAAGCCATGGCCAAAGTCGGCAATGAAGGCGTGATCACCGTTGAAGAAGCAAAGAGCCTTGAAACCGAATTGGATGTTGTTGAAGGCATGCAATTTGATCGTGGTTTTGCATCACCATACTTTGTCACCAACGCCGACAAGATGATCTGCGAACTTGAAGAGCCATACATTCTTTTCCATGAAAAGAAGCTGTCTGGTTTGCAACCATTGCTGCCAGTATTGGAAGCAGTTGTACAATCCGGCCGTCCATTGCTCATCATCGCTGAAGAAATCGAAGGCGAAGCATTAGCAACCCTCGTGGTGAACAAGCTGCGCGGCGGTTTGAAAGTTGCTGCGGTGAAGGCTCCTGGTTTTGGCGATCGTCGCAAGTCGATGCTGGAAGATATGGCAACCCTCACGGGCGGTCAGGTGATTTCCGAAGATTTGGGCATCAAGCTGGAAACCGTTACCCTTGCTATGCTGGGTAAGGCAAAGAAGGTTCGCATCGATAAGGAAAACACCACCATCGTGGATGGCTCTGGTAAGAAGAAAGATATCGAAGCACGTTGCAGCCAAATCCGTCAGCAGATGGAAGACACCACTTCCGATTACGACCGTGAAAAATTGCAAGAACGCTTGGCCAAACTGGCTGGCGGTGTTGCAGTGATCCGTGTTGGCGGCGCAACCGAAGTAGAAGTAAAAGAACGTAAAGACCGCGTTGACGATGCCATGCACGCAACCCGCGCAGCAGTCGAGGAAGGTATTCTTCCTGGCGGCGGTACCGCATTGCTGTACGCATCCAGCGTTCTCGATAAGGTGAAGTATGCTAACGACGATCAACGTCGCGGCATCGACATCATCCGCCGCGCAGTGCAAGCCCCAATCCGTCAAATTGCTGAAAACGCAGGTATTGACGGCGCATTGGTGGTTGGCAAGCTGCAAGAGCAAAAGAAAACCAGCTTTGGTTACGATGCTCAAAACGGTGAATATGTTGACCTGATTGAAGCCGGTATTATCGATCCTGCTAAGGTTGTGCGCACCGCGTTGCAATCTGCTGCATCGGTTGCCGGTCTCTTGATCACCACCGAAGCAATGATTGCTGAAAAGCCGAAGAAGGAAGCTGCTCCACAAGGCGGCGGCCATGGCGGCATGGGCGATATGGATTTCTAAGCGTAGCTTAGAAATCCATGCAAGCTTTGACTGGTTGCGCGCAGCGCAGAGAGTCAAAGCGAAACAAAAAGCTCTACTAAACAACCCTCGGAAAAGAAATTTTCCGAGGGTTTTTTATGGGACAATTTTCTATTTGAAAATTAATTATTATCAATTCAGGCCTTGGTCACCGCGCGTAGATAAAAGTTTTTTCCAGAACTCTTCTCGCTCAATTATAAAACTATCCGAAGCAGCAAATGGCCTTTGCTCAAGTAACGCAAATCGATAATTTTTTTTGCAATAATCTATTCCGTGACTGGATACTAAATCTTGTAATTTAAGATTTCCGCCATGCCCGTTTTGTATGTAGGAACACCATCTTCCCCAAACACCATCGGTTCCATACGCCGAACCGACATATCCTCTACCCGTTGACACATCCCTAATTAAATAAACACCTTTTATGCTTTTTAGTGACACTTTCCAGTCTGTTCGATCATGCGCCATGAGCCCAGAAAGCTCCTCAAAAGACAAGTCGATGTTCTCATAGCCAGGAAACGGCCGACCTGAGTAAGGCTCTCTGAGTATTTCAACAACCTCGAAAGCATCGAAGTGGTTCTCCATTTTTACTCTGGTGTTGCGTTCATTATAAGTTGAGCGAAGCTTCAATCTATTGATGAAATGTTTGCCCAAATCTATTAACTCAACCTCATAACGGTCTGGCTCACGTGATAGAACTTTATAAACTCCACCGAACATCCATGTATTTAATTCATGATAAAAATTGGCCAATGAAAAAATAAATGGCCTGTTAAAATCATCTTTAGTAGGTCGATATGCTTGCCAGGCTTTCCATTCCCCAGAATCGCGGACAAGAACATCAAGCGGCTCATTGATCTGATTAAATTTTGCAAAGTGAATTTTATAATCAACCAAATTCTGTATTGGCAAAATCTCTTTTAACATAATCGTCATAAGCAGCTCCTGCGTCCTATTTTATCAATAATTGCTCACTGCTGTTTTGCTTCTGAGCAACCATTATTTAACGACAACCAGAGTTATATTTGAATACTACAAACCATTATAGCTCCCGGCGCGACGCATCATACCGAAATTGTTTTTGCAGGCGCGCAATGCACACATTTTGCTGCGGGATAGGGATGCTAAGCGGTAAACACTGTTTCAAAATTTCGCCATTTAAAACGCGCATCAGGCGGAATCGTTCGCTGCTGCGGCACGCGCTCACATCGCCCTTGCCTTCACAATATCCGGCAATCGCATCAAACGTTGCTGGCGGCGTGGCAGCTTTTGCGCCCACCTGCCCAACGGCCTTATCCGCAGACACAGCCAACAATCCGGCTGCTAAAAGAATTTTATAAACATGACGCATGGGTCATCCCGTTACATATGAAACACAACCGTAAAGCCATTTAGGCCGCCAAACAAGCCAGCGCAATCGCTGGCAACCTTCATCTCTTAATCTTTCCTAATGGGCTTTTGAAACTAATCCCCTGCTTGCGGCAGCTATTTCATGCCAGATAAGATTTGCCTCTGGTTCTTTTGCGGGATTTTTTATGGAATTTAAATGGTGGATGAACCCTTAACCCTCAGCAAGGCATTGCGGCACTATATTTCTGCCAGCGGTAAAACGCTGGTCGATGTGGAACGCGAAGCCTTTATCAATAATCATGGCGGGCATCCGTTTATGGGCGGTATCGGTTATCTGCAAGCGGTACATTCCGGCATTACCGGCTCACAAGAACTCACAGACATTCATGACACGGATGGTTCACGCTTGTTGGCTGATTATCTGATCACCGAGCTACCACGTCTTCCCGCACCCCATACGATATTGATTGATGCATCATCATCTACGCCATCAACACCGATTGCCGCACAGCGCCCCATTGCGCCAATTATTCAGCGTCAACGCCGCACGTACAAACGGCGCAAAAGACCCGAACCCAAATACGAATAGCGTTTAATCAAGCAGCAAATTACTTGCTTCGATTTACAAACATTAGTTGCGAAGTATTTTTCGTAAATTGCGATGAAACAAAATTCGCTTAATACATTCTTCATCGAACCTGTTCCAAATTAGACACATACAGAAGTTAGTTTTTATATTTTTTTGCGTTGGTAACTTTTAAGTAAACCTTTTTACAGCAGGGCACTTGGTTATGACACCCATGATCAACATGGAACGGTCACAAGGTTTAGAGCCACAAAACACCCGCCCATATGGGTCGGATGAAGCCACCCACCTAACCTCATTACTTCACCGTGCCCAACGCGCTTGCATCACATCGCGCCATTTTTCGCTTAGCCTGCGCATGTCGATGCAAACCCACTCCGAACGCGGGCCGCCCGGATAAATCGGCGTTTTCGGCATAATAATACATTTTAAAAATCACAAAAATTGACGAGGGATGACCATGCGTGCTTCTCAAGACACTATTGCTTTGCCTGTAATTAGCTCTCCTTCCATTGTTCCAAAAATCAAACAGACGGCTGCGCCCATCCAACTGGATGCAAGCAACATCATCGATATGAACATCGAAGAATTATTGCGCAATAAAGGCCGTAACGGCGAAACCATGAATGCCAAACAATTTGCCAATCTGGCATCCGAATATTTATTGCAACACTATGAGCTCGCGAAAGCAGAAACCACACTCCATGCGGGCAGCAGCATCGGGTTATTTTTCAATACGCTTAATTCGGCCTCATCTTCCTCGCTGGTCACCATTGGCCTGCTCTCGGCCTTTGCGGTGGATATCGCGGTATTTGGTGGCGGCGCAACCCTGCTCATTGCCAAAAGCCCTTTGTTTTACGGTATGGCGGCGGCATCACTGCTCACCGCATCCCTTATCGGCACAGCAAAGAATTCCATCACACGCGGCGCATATACTGCTGTTGCTTCGGCGCTGGCACTGGCCGCGGCCTATCAGGTCGCCAGCTCCAATCCCGATTACGTGAATAGCTGGGCGCATGGCTTCACCGGCATGGATGCGGCACATAATGCCGCGGCAACCAAGGCGGCTGTTGCAGCTGATGCCAAAGCCAATCTGTCATCGCAGGTCGACCAACTCACCCAACAGGTCAATCATGGCGGCGTGGGCGGCAAACATGTGGCCACCGATGGCAATCCGCATAATGATTATCTGATTGGTGATTTGGCCAAAGCCCGCGCCGCATTGGATAAAGCCGTGATTGATGCTGCACAAACCGGCGCTGATTTAAAAGCCCTGGGTGATCAACGCCCATCGCAAAAATTCGGTTTGGCTTCTGCTACCGCTTATATCGGCGCATGGCTCACCCTTGCGCAGTTGCAAGTCGCCAACATTATTTCCAAAGGGCCTGAATGGCTGAAACGCTCCCGCGATGAAGCCAAAGTTTATAAAGCAAACAAAGATATGGTGCGCGCGCTGGAGGATAATCCATCCCGCGTGCTCGCCAAAACATCAGCGGTGCTTGAAAAAATGAAGGAGTTTTACTTGGCTGGCGTTGCCGAAACCAAGGGCGAAGCCGAGGTTAAACGCATCACGGCATCCTTATTCACCGATAGCAACTTTGAAAAAATGAACGATGACGCGGCAGCCCTGTTTACCGCATCCATCAAACGCAAAGATATCAGCATGGTGGAACGCGCCAAACGCCGCATGGGCGGCACGCCAAGTCATCTTGCGATTGCCTGAAGAATTTTCCGTCACCGGAAACCGTTGTCCCTCACTAACCCTGCCAGATACCCCCTCTGGCAGGGATTTTTTATTAACCACGCCATAATAAAGCTTGTAATAATTTCTGTGCGTTGCCGCGCAGGCATTGCTGAAACTAATTCCACACGCCAGCGATTAGGCTCTTTATGGTATTGATAATGGATACATAATCCATATTTTTTGGGGAATATTGATGTCCGGATTTTTAGCACGCCTTCAAAGCACAGCTGCAGCCGAAGTCGAAAATGGTTTTTCCTTTGAAGGAAGCTTCGACGAAATCATGCAAAAATTTGTGGATCGCGTAAAGGCCGATCCCACAGGACTAAAATCGAATATTCGCAATTTTTGCCATAGCGTTGCTTCTGTTCTGATTGAACAGGGACGATATGATGATCTTGAAAAATTGTTTTCAAAATTTTTTGAAGCCTTCGCGTGCTATACGAATTTTGACAACAATAAAATGCTGGAAATTCCCACATCAAGCCGTCCGGAAGATTTTTTGGGCTTCATGGTGCCGATTGCCAAAGCCGCCGATGCAAAACATGGCGCGGGCAGATTCAAAGCCCTTCTATCCAGCAAGCTTTGCGATGTGCTGGATGAAACTTTTGCAGCGCCAGCAAAACCAAGCAAAAAAGATGTGTTCTGTGCGGCTAAGCACGTTCCCATGGCGCCGTTTCTATCGAAAACATCCTTCTATGACCCCGAATTTTCTAATTTCGGAAACACAAAATACAGCACGGACAATTATGCCAAGAACATGATCAAGACAATCATGGGAACCTTTTTCGAGGTGCATGACTGGACATCCATCCACGCAGAACCGGTGGGATCTGGCCCTGCCTATGCAGACGCAAAAGCACATATCTTTAAAGACCCCACAAGTGCGCGCGCCATGATTTATACCGATATCCAAGACCGCAATGGCGAGGGCTATGACTGGATGCAAAGCGTGCGAATGTTCAGAAGCGGTTCAGGCACGGTGTATGTTGCACATTTCAGCCATGACTCGATGTTCTTTGTTGGCCCCCTTTCAGATTATGCAGCCATGCTGCAAGCTACCGGCGAAGATAAGCCCGTTCATATCCATGGCCGTATTGGCGCGCAAGTCAAAGGCACACGCGAGATGACCGCAGGTGATGCGAAAAAAGTTATTGAACGAATGCTGACCGCGCTTGCCACTATTGAGCCAGATCTTGCAACCTTGCTTGAATTGAAAACGCCCGAGCCACAACGGGAGTCCATTGGACAACGGTTGCTGGGCAAGCTTCCTTTCTTCAAAGCAGAAAAAGGCTAGCGCCCTACTTCACTTCTTCAAGGGTTTTGAGGTTGCGTAAAGACGGCACGCGCCATGCGATTAATCCTGCCACCACCAATGATAACACGCCGCCCACCACGACTGCGGGCACCGTGCCCAGCCATGCCGCCATCGCGCCGGATTCAAAATCACCCAGCTCATTCGATGTGGTAATAAACAACATATTCACTGCGCCCACACGGCCACGCATATCATCCGGCGTGTTCATCTGCATTAAATGCGTACGCACATATACGCTCACCATATCCGCGCATCCCAGTAACACCAGCATCGCGAATGACAGATAAAAGTTTTCCGATATCCCGAAGATGATGGTCACTACCGCAAACACCACAATGCTCAGGAATAAATTACGCCCCGCATTGTTTCGTAGTCCTACCTTGGCCAACACCAATGACATAATCGCCGCGCCAATCGCGGGCGCGCAACGGAGCAAGCCAAGCCCCTGCGGGCCCACATCGAGAATGTCTTTGGCATAAACAGGCAGCAATGCAATTACGCTGGCGAATAACACCGCAAATAAATCCAGCGTAATCGCACCCAGCAAAATCGGGCGTTGTTTGATGAACAGAATGCCGGCGAATAAATTTTCCAGCGTGAGCGGGCGTTTCACAATCGTGGTTCGCGTGCGCATTTGAATGTTAAAGAAACTGGCCATCACCAATAGCAATGTTGCAAACAAATACACTGCGCTTGCGCCTAGAAAAAATACCGCCCCAGCCAAGGCCGGGCCCACAATCGTGCCGATTTGGAACATAGTGGAATTCAGCGCAACGGCTTTACTAAACACCTCGCTTGGCACCGAATTAGGCAGCAAGGCCTGCATCGCAGGCGCGCCAAATATGCGCACAATCCCCAGCAAGGCCGCCATAATATAAATCAAATTCGGCGTAATAAAATTGAACTGCGTACCAAGCATCAATACGGCGGCCGTGAATGCCGCAATAAAATGCGTAATCGCCATGATGATGCGCCGATCCATCTGGTCGGCAAGCTGGCCTGCAAACAACACCAATAAAATGCTGGGAAGAAATTGGGCAAGTCCCACCAGGCCAATGGCAAAGGGATCATGCGTAATGTCATAGACCTGCCACCCGATGGCTACACTTAACATCTGTACGCCCAGCGTGCCGGAAAGGCGCGAGAAGCACAGCAAATTAAAATCGCGGTAATGAAACGGGGAGGCTGGGTTATTAAACATCATTGGCTTTTCTGTAAGGTGGATATCACGCAATCTAACATGGCCCTGTCTTCACGTGGCAAGGCCATAAACATCTGGATATAGGGCTTGGAAAACGCAGCTTCCGGCATCGCAAATTGCGGCACTGCTGGGCCCACTTGCAATATGCTGGCATCAAAACTGCTCATCGGATAGATGTGCGATCCTAAAATAAAATACACATCGTAATTCAAGGTCGCCATAAATTCCGGCATGCGCTGCGTGCAACCGGGCACATGACGTTCTTCCAGTTCGCACACCACAAACGGGCGATCGCGAAGTAATGTTTTTTGCGCGCCGCGCAAAATGGCTTCCTCCGCACCTTCGGCATCAATCTTCATATACCCGACTTGCGGAAGTTTTAATTCAATCAGTTCGTCATCAAGGACGCGCACTGGTACGGTCATGCTGGCAACGCCATCAATACGGCCCGGATAATCATTCGATAATTTCAAAAAATCTTTTTCAATGCTGGCCCACTGCTTCACCGCTGTCTGCCCGCAAATGGGAAATGATAATTGTGCCTCACCGCGTTTATCGGATAATGCGCAATCGCGAATGGTTACCCGCGCCCCGTAATTGGCCATGTTTTGGGTCAAAACTGCCCGCGCATCGGGCAATGGCTCATAACACAGGGTATGGCCGGCATGTTCGGCCATCTGGCTGGCATATAATCCTATCAGGGCGCCCACATCCACGGCCGTGCGCCCGCGCAAAAGCGTGCATAAGGGCTTGATAAGCCTGAGATAATCGCCATCCCCTGCCTGCCAATCCGAGGCCCTTACCGCGCCTAGCCGTTCTTGCCATCCATTCATAATCGGTTCCTGTGTTAACAAATGCAGTCTTGAATGTTTTAAAAGGTTAAACAAGACCCATTTTCCTTGACCTTGTGGATAGTTTTCCCTACAACAACGCCTTCCATACATATGGGCGAAATTACTA
The DNA here is from genome assembly GCA_041917755.1 of Alphaproteobacteria bacterium. GTDB lineage: Bacteria > Pseudomonadota > Alphaproteobacteria > UBA9219 > RGZA01 > RGZA01. Next base: position 125,374 of record JAYRWY010000005.1, on the reverse strand, counting down.
ATAAGGATAATTGTTATGGCTAGAGTTTGTGCAGTGACCGGTAAAAAAGTTTTGTTTGGCAACAAGGTAAGCCACTCAAACCGCAAAACCCGCACCCGTTTTGAAGCGAATGTGCAGACCTGCTCATTCCCAAGCGAATTATTGGGCCGTTCCATCACCTTGCGTTTGACCCCAAATGGTATCCGCACTGTTGAAAAGCGTGGCGGTATCGATGCCTTCTTGCTCAAGGCAAAGAAGCCAGAATTGGATGCCAAGTTGCTGGTGGCAAAGCGCCGCGTTGTAGCTGCTAAGGCACGCAAGGATAAGAAAGCCGCTTAATTTTTCTGAAGATTCAAAGGGGCTAGAAACTAGCTGCTAGTTTTTTTCTAGCACCTGTTTCTAGCCCTTTTTTCATGACCCATTCATTTACCGTCACAAAGATTTGTCCAACCACCAAGGCTCGCCTTGGACGCCTTGTCACGCCGCATGGCACCATTGAAACGCCCAACTTTATCTTCTGCGGCACCAAGGCAGCGATTAAAGGCCTTGCGCCCGATGTGATGAAACGTGCGGGCACGGATATTATTTTATCCAACCTCTATCACCTGATGTTGCAGCCAGGCCCGGATGTGATTGAACGCCAGGGCGGCCTGCATGATTTCATGCGCTGGCAAGGCCCGATGCTGACCGATAGCGGCGGGTATCAGGTATTCGCCATGCAATTTGGCGGCATCTCGGATGAGGTAAAGGGACGCAACAAAGCCGCGCGCCCCAACACCGTGATTGATATCACCGAAGAAGGCGTGACCTTCCAATCGTATATTGATGGCCGCAAAATTCTGCTCACCGCCGAAAGCTCGATGCATATGCAACGTCAGCTCGGTGCGGATTTGATTATGGCATTTGATGAATGCACCGCCTATCACCACTCCAAGGATTATCAGATTGCGGCCCTCGCCCGCTCCAACCGCTGGGGCATTCGTTCACTCGAAGCCTTCACCAAACAAAACAGTGATGGCAAGCAAGCACTCTACGGCATTGTGCAAGGCGCGCATTATCAGGATTTACGGATTAGCGCCATGCAGGATGTCACGCAGCTTCCCTATTTCGGTACAGCCGTCGGCGGTTCATTCGGCAAAAGCAAAGACGATTTATACAACATTGTGAAATGGTGCGCGCCACTGCACAAACCCGAACGCCCTGTGCATTTACTGGGCGTGGGTGATATCGCGGATATTTTTGTCGGCATCAAATACGGCATTGATACCTTTGATTGCGTGCAACCCACGCGTCTGGGCCGTCACGGCGTTGCGCTGATGCCATCGGAAGCTGGCGGGCGTTTGAATTTGCGCAATGCGCGTTTCCGTGATGATACCACCCCGCTTGATCCGGAACATCATCATGAACACACCTCGCACTTTACGCGCGGCTATCTGCATCATCTAATTAAGGCGGAAGAAATGCTCGGCATGCAAATTCTGACCGAGCATAACGTATCGGTGATGAACCGCTTGATGCGTGAAATCCGTGCCGGCATTCAAACCGGAACCTTGGAACAGGTCGAGGCCAAATGGCTATCCAATGCCTGCGCGGTTGATACCAAAAAAACCTATGGCGAAGCACGATAATTACGCCGCAATGTTCCATCACAATTTTGATTAGGTTCTAGCGAAAATTGTGGCTTTCGAGAACCGGAGCGCAGCGTACGTTTAAGTACGTGAGCACCGGAAGCGCAGAAAACGCAATTTGCAGCTGAACCTAATCAGAATTTAGGCGCGGATATCAAAATCCCATTCAATGGTATTGGTATCGCCCGTTGCCGTGCAACGCGTCGCAGCAGTCACAACCGTCACTGGCGGTGTCACGGATGCGCCATTGATAATCACACTGGACAGGTTGGTCAGCTCGCCGCCCGTCAACTTGGTGGCAAGACCAATGCAGGCTTTTTTCGGCAAGTTCGTAAACACAATCCCGAACGTGCGGCTGGTGCGGTTATACACGCGCACGCTACCGCCCGATTGCGATGCCCATGGGTGATTGAGCTTGTCGCTGGCGGTGCTTTGCGTCAGACGCATTTCAACCGGAAAAGCCGCCTGATTATCCAGGGTTGCGGTCACGTCCGATAAACTGGTGAGGGTATTCACACGCGCATAAAGCTGACGAATGTTTTGCACAATGGTTTGCATCTGGCGGTTGGCCTGATATTGGCGGGCATTTTCATACACCACCGATGATACGGTCCATACGGCCGCAATAATCACCGATACGATTGCCAACACGATGGTGGCTTCAATCAAGGTCAAACCTGCTTGCCCGTTTAAACGCTTATTCAACATCGTCATGTGACCCTCACAAATAAAAGCCCGAAATAGTCAGATTAGGTTTAACCAAGAAGTATTACCGATGCGTTACCAATATGCGTTACTCGTCTTTCTTGGGTTTAGCAGGTGCTTTTTTGGGCGTAGCCCCCTTGCCGGTATGCTCGGGCACCTTGCCATGGAAAGGCGTTTTAACCCATTGTTTCTTGGCACTATCCAATGAAGGTTTGGCTGAAGGCGCCGCCTTGGCCGGCCCTGATTTGGACGGTGCTGATTTAGCGGGCGCTGATTTAGCAGGTGCCGCCTTGGCCTTTGGCGCCGTTTTGCTTGGCGCTGCTGGCTTGCTGGCCGGTGCCTTACCGGTCACTTCCGGTAAATGCTTGGCCGGTGTGTGCGGCGCGACGTCGGGCTCTGGCAAATCATCATAGGAATTGAGCGGCTTCACACGAATGGGTTTACCTACCTTGGGTTCAATCGCGTTGTGGCGATTACGCGGCGCAGTAAACGGCGTGATGGATGAGCTCGATGAACCGGATGATGTACGTCCGCGTGCACGGGATTCATTAAATCCTGCCTCACGTCCCTTTACCACCGACCATCCGCGAATGGGCCCGGTATCCACATGCACGTGACCAAAATCCGGTCCGCCATCGGGGTACAAGGCCACGCCGCCTTTTTGCATGGTTTTAGCAACCGCTTCCAATGCACCGCTGCTCATCTCGGGAATGCGGATATCCGCCGCCTGACCTTTGATATGATAGCTATTCTTGGCTACGTATTTATTGATGGTGGCCAACTTGGCATTGCTTTGCGATGAACGATAACCCGATAGCAATTCAATTGGATCACTGGGTGACATCATCAACTTGTCACGCAGCTCCGCAATGGCATCAATCAGTTTTGGATCAATGGGGTATACTTCACCGGTTTTGCGATCGCGGAAAATTTTATCGATTTGGTCAAACGCTTCTTGATTATACTGGCCGTTGCTGCGCGTGGTCACATCAATACGTTCACCGCTGCCGCTATGCCAGATGACAATGCGCTGATCTCCCGAGGGTGCCTTGGATAAATCGCGGCTTGGTGCGCAGCTTGCCAACAAGCCAAGCGCGACAATCATGAGTGACTTGAAAAAAATATGTGTCATATAAAACTTTGGTGCAGGTTAGGAGCGCGTTTGAATTTCGCTTTGGCTCAAGTGATTTGCGGAACAAAAGCTTTGAGGATAACGCCTGCCCCGTCAACCTAATTTTAGGCCTGATTTACGCCATTTTCCATTTATAGATGCCACCCTCATTGACCAGCGCCGCATCAATATTGCCCAATTCCTGCAGCTTTTGCCGCAATCGGTACAAGGTGGTGTCCACTGCATGGCTGTCCACATCCGGGTGATAGCCCCACAATTCGGTCATCGCATCCTTGCGCAGCAGGCCATCCGCGCCGGCATCCAATATGGCACATAGCAAGCCCGCTTCTTTTTCGGTGAGAATAACCTCGCCTGCATGCTTGGTATCAACGACTTTGCGTGCAAAGGGGTGAAAGACAGATGTGCTGTTTAAATTGCGCGGCTGTTTTTTGCGGCGAAGCTTTGCAACGCTTAACGCGGTATCAAGCAGCTGCGCCAATCGAATGGGCTTGGTGAACTGCAATTCATCATCACGTAATGCAGCGCCCGCCTCAAGAATACGAATGCACAGTGGTGCATCGTCGCTGGCAGGCATCGGTGTTTGCCCGATCATAATCCATACATCGGCCGCGTGCGGGGCAGATGCCACATCCGCCGCTTGGGTAAACTCGAACCCAAACTTACCTTTAGATTGCTCGGCCAAAATCGCAGCCAAAGCCGCATCGGTTCCGATTTGCACGATATGGATTGGGCCTGACATGCGGCGAGTAAAGCTGGGGGTTAAGGGGCTGACGGACTATGGCAAATATTGCCTTAACTAAACTTCTATTCTACTAACCCATTGTTTGTAAATAGTTTTTATGCAGTTTAACTTGGCACACCCCTTGCAAAAGGTTAATGCAGGGGAGTGGATCTATGAATCCAGACTACGTATTAAAAGGCCGGGGACAAATAACCCTGCATCAACCAGATTGGGCAAAGTTTACGCCCAATGCCGGTTCGCGTGCGGCCACCCCATCCACAACCGCTAGCTCGGTAACGGGTCAAGCCAGCAGCCCACTGCCCACCGAAGCAACTGCACGCAGCGCTAAAGGTGCCGCACATAAGAGCGCACAACACGCAAACGCGCAGCCACAAACCACCAACGCCTCCGATGATGAATGGCCAAGTCAGCGCGTTGATAAAAGCCGCATGAACAATTTCAACCATAGCGGCGCCAGCAAAAAAAGTGTTGGTCCCGATGTGGACACGGTTGATTATACCTTTGAAGATTTCCTCGATACCATCAATCCGCTACACCATATTCCGGTTGTAAATATGATTTACCGCCATGTAACCGGCGATAAAATCAGTGGCGTTGCTCAGGTTTCTGGCGGCGGTCTGTTCTGGGGCCCGATGGGTATTGTCACCGCAGCCATCGATGCGATTGTTGAACAGGAAAAAGGTGGCGGCGTGGGTGAAACCATTGTTGCTGGCCTGCTTGGCGTAGAAACTTCCGGCGCACGTGATTTACCAAGCAACAAAATCATCAAAGACGCTCCAACCACCATGCTGGCTGAAGCAGAACCCGGCATTGATGCAGATAGCGATGCAACCGCGCTGGCCGATGCCCCCGTTGCCGCACCTGCCAAATCCGCCCGCAAACTTGCCACAAAACAACCCTTTGGCGGCGTGATGGGCAATGAACAACCGGCTCCCGTTGCCAATATTGCAGATGCCAAACCAGCTACCAAGTCAACACCATCAAATGATGACGCAAACGACAGCGTAGCACCCGCAAGCGGTCCTGTTCGCCACGCCCCCATCGAAGCCGATGGCCACAAGATGTATTCACTGGCAGGCGTCGTACGCCATGTGGGTTCACCCGCCACCATGCCGCCACGCGATATGCCGGACCCACGCCTGAAAGCTTATGGTAAGCAATCCGCGCCAATGGCTAAGGCTGATCCATCCGAATTATTGGGCATACAAAAGCCAGCCGCATCCGTCGCCAGCACATTATCAGATGACGAGCTGCCGGCTACCAATCTGCCATCCCCCGGTCTATCTGCGCCACTCACCATGGACGCCATGACCCCGTCAGGCAACGCAATACCAGCCGAGCTTATTCAGGATATGATGCTGATGAATATGCAGAAATATCAGAATGATTTACAAAACGGCACGCTGCGCGGTTCAGGCGTAGATATCAAAGGCTAACCTGCTTTTGATTACTTATCTTCCTTACCCAGAATAACGCGATAATTTTGCATGAACTTGCCTTTGAAAAATGGCGCAGGCAACGCATGTTCACGCAACTTGGTCAACGCATGGGCCAGTGTCGTGGCATCTAAATGGGCACTGCTTGAAGCAGCGCTTGTACCTGGAATTGGGGTAATGCATGGGCCAAAACTTGGTGCATCATCATTGGCTGCGCGCATACTTGCGCAAATCGCCTCGGCGGTATTCGCGCCCAACTCTTCAACAAAGCTGACGGACGGATATTTCATGTCTTCTGTTTTCACGATATCGTTCTTGATGTTGTCAGTCATGTTCGTTTTCCCCTTATCAACAGAGTACCATCTGGAAAAACAAACGCAGGTTGCAAAATTACTTTCTTCATTGGTTACCTGGTTAATCCGGGCGAATTAACCATGTAGTTTGTGATGGTTCAATATCTTAAGTTCAGCGACGGCGGCAGCCGCGAGCTTATGCGGGCGAAGCCGCCCATAATTAACGAGTGGCGTTTGAGTTAGTTAAGTCTAGGTTTCTCGGCGCTGGGAATATCCAGCGAAAACGCGGGCACATCAATTTCAAAGCGCTCACCGGTTTCTTTTACCATTTCATACCGGCCCAGCATGATGCCCGATGATGTCGGCAATGGCGTGCCACTGGTATATTCAAAACTCTGGCCAGGCTTTAACACGGGCTGTTCTCCCACCACGCCTTCACCACGCACTTCCTGCACACGCCCCAACGCATCGGTAATTTTCCAATAGCGGTTGATCAGCTGTACGGTTGCCTCGCTCTGGTTTTCAATTTTGACCTGATACGCCCATACAAAATGGCGCTCATCGGGCGTGGATTGTCCTTCCAGATAAACGGGCTTCACGGAAACTTTAATGTCTTTGGTGATCGCGGTGTACATAGGCAATTATGTAGAGCGTTTAGAAGTAAAAATAAAGACCCAGCTTGGCCGCAGGCCATAAATATAATACGCATCTAAATAAGTTATTTTGTTGGCAAGAAAAAACCATTATGACTACTTGACATAACCCATACGCACAACGCCCGACGAATGCCTCAAACTGCCCCGCAACGCCTCACAGACAACACCACGGTACGCTACGAACGCGAAAGCGATGCCGCGGCCATCGAACGTCTGCTGGATGTATGCTTTGGCCCTGACCGCTTCAAAAAAACCGCCTATCGTTTCCGCGAGGGAGTAGCCCCCATCAAAGGGCTTTGTTTTGTGGTGGAAGATAACGCTACGCAAAAACTGGTTGGCACCATCCGCTATTGGCCGGTGGTATTACCCGACGGCACACCCAGTCTTTTGCTTGGCCCCATCGCGGTTGAACCCGCACGGCAAAGCGAAGGCATCGGCGTGGAGCTGATGAATTACTCCATCGCGATTGCAAGAGGCATGCATTACGCCTCCATCATTCTGGTGGGTGATGCGCCATATTATAATCGTTTTGGCTTTGTGCGGGATGTGATGCTGGGCATCACCTTGCCGGGCTGGGTAGATGAAAGCCGCTTTCTTGGCCTTGAAATCATTCCCGGGGTCTTAAACGAACAACGTGGCATGTTGGGCAAATGGCCACAACACACCACGTTTTAATTCGTACCAAACTAATCCGTAGAAATTATCTTACCAAGGGCGCGGAACAACCGTGGTAATCGGTGAGCCTACCGGCACTTCGTAATTACCGTAACGCACCGCTTCTGAAATTGCATAGGTGGTTGCAATCGGGCGGGCACTTGGCAATTGTGCGGCATAGGCAATCGGCTGGGCATAGGTCGCGCCAGCGCGATAATCATTCAATGGCACAGTATACGCTACCGGTACCGCATAGGCGGTTGGTTGCTGTACATAAGCATAGCTGCGGATATAGGCGTTATTATACGCTGTATTGTATACAGGGAATAACATGGCCTGCGTGTAATAGTCGTAATTACCCGTCGCCATCAAACCGTTATTGCGCTGGAACGCAGCCAATGCAGCGCTGGTACGCGGGCCGTTAATCCCGTCAACCTTGCCAACAAAATAGCCAAGCTGTTTAAGACGCATCTGTGCGGCTTCTACACCGGCATCATGACTACGATAGCTGATATATTCAGCGTGTGCTGGAACAGCCGACACCGCAAACAGTGAAAGGGCAGCCGCACATACGAGTGTTTTGAGAGATAGCTTCACGGAAAATACTCCTGAAAAATATTGGATAAAAAATAAACCGTCGTTGAATAGGCAAAACCCTATCACCCAATGCTTGACGGATGTTTAATGGAAATTATTTTTACTTCTTTACTGCGCAAGGGATGAAATATCCTTTATTTCCAATGGCCGAGTGTGCATGCAGGGCGCGCATTATTTACCATGATTGGATAAAATTTTATCTACCTTGTCATGCGCGCACGCTGCTGCTTAAGTAGAATGACATTGGTCTAAAGTGATTTTTTGAAAAGGATTTAATATGTCGATTTCACCGCACACACAGCTGTTTATGGAAGCCCGTGCCATTTGTTTGCTCAGTGAACGCGGCCGTGAATCCTTTCTTGAACCTGCAGCATCGCTTATTCAAACCATTGCAGGAAAACTTGCGCCCTATGCATCCGAGATTGCAGCGTATGGCAAACCGCCCGCTATGCGCGATGCATGGGAGGTTATCTCAAATGAAACCGGATCGCGCACAGGTCAAATCAATCTGGATATGCTGGATATCGCTAAAATTTATGATGCCGCCAAAGCCTATCTTGCAAGCCCGGAACAGCGTTGGATTGATGCCATTCAATCAGCGCGCACCATGCTGCGTTCGCAAGCCTTTCCGCCAACACTGCGCACATTAGGCGAACAAGCCGCCATTGCGACCGCACAGCCGGATTTCAAAAAAGGCAGCTTTACGCCTACGCTTTAAATACAGGCAATTCGCCAAGAGCTGCGGCGCGCTCACGCAGCGGCGCGCCCGCATGATGACCCAGCAGCGCATGAAGTTTATTCAAAAACCCGCGGCGGTTATTCATCAACAACACATTCATCCATAACGGCGTGCCGTCGTTTAATCGCACATAGCCTTCATCCTCATCCACATCATAAGGATGGGTATAAGTCCACAGCACCGCGTTTTTATTCAATCCATTCTGCATCATGCGCACAATCGGCAATGGCAAATAACGCAAATACACCCCGCCCAGAAATGGCAAGGCCAGCACGCCAAGATCCAGCATCGGCACAGGCAATTCCACCAATCCATTAGCCCATTTAAACGGCTGGTTAGGCACACCGGGAAACCCGTTCACTGCGCCCTTACCTGCAATCACGCTGGAGGAATAGGCAAACCCAAGATCGCCCAGCACATCCACCACCCAGTATGATTGCGGTGTGAGGGAGAAAATCGGCGCACGAAATCCAACCACCGCCTTACCGCTGATATCTTCAAAGGTTTGTTTGGCCGCACGGAGCTTCGCGCCATAGGTCTTTGGGTCTTCCTTGGTCAGCGCAATATGGTCATAGGAATGCAACGCCAATTCATGCCCGTCATTGACAATACGTTTGAGTAATGCAGGCTGCGCCGCCACCTTGCCCACGGTGAAAAACGTCGCACGGATGTGATGCTGCGTGCAAAAATCAAGAATACGCTGCGCATTATTCACCCAGCGGCCGCCAGCCGCGTATTCGCCCAGATGGTCCTCCAGATCGATGGTAAAGGTGATGGGGTTAGTTAATTCGGCCTGCATGGCTTGATTTGTGGCTAATCCTCATGCTTGTGCAACCCCTTTTTCTTACAAAACACGCTTTTTGCTGATTACTTTCGCGGTTTTAGTGAAAACTAAAGCTCATGCCGAATACACCCAAGCTCAACATCACCCGCAAATTTCCAGCGCAAGGTCATGATGCCCGCGAAAGAGTGGCGCATGCGCTATTGGACGAAGTGGTGGCCATCAACCCTGATGCGCCGCGCCAGCCATCGCTGAAATATACCAGCGCTGTGACCTACAATATCCTGCATCTCATGCGCGGCGTGGGCGGTTTTGCCGTGCAAGAACCCAGCGAGGAGCAGCAGGAAAAACTCAAAAAGAAAAAACTGCCGTTCCGCGCGTTTCGTAATCCGGATATTGCCTCACGTGCGCGCCGTCCGCTGCTCGACAGCTTGCTGGAAGAAGGCGAGGCTATCACCAAGCGCACCGTGCGGCCTGTCTTTATCAATACCGCCCATTATCCCGACCAAACGACCCTTTCCAAGCTGCGTGATAATTATAAAAAGCAAGCCAACCAATTCATTGATGCCGATACCAACATACGCGATTTGCTGCACGAAGCTGCAGGTGAAGTAACCGCCTATAACGGCCATAAATTATCGCGCGAACAGCGCATTGCGCTCTACCTCTACCGCGAGGTGGATGGCAATTTCACTGTGCGCACCAATAACGGCCTGATGCTGCGTGAAGAAATTGTGCATAGCCTGCAAAGCATGTTGAAAGTGCCCTATTTATTGATGCGCAAGACGTTGGTGGCGCATCATGATACGCCTGATTTTCTCAAAGGCATTCTTGCCCATTCCAGAGCAGCACAAACTGCCAAACGCGATGCCGATGAAGAAACCCCGTATGAGCGTGCCCAGCGCCGCCTGAACTATTTATGGAATGACCGCGAAATGCAGGCGCGCATTGATAAAGTATTCTGCGAAGCAGGCATTTTCCCTACCTCATCCAGCGATGCAATTGAACAATTGCGCGGGCTTGGTCTTACTCTGGGCGGGATAAGGGATTTGCAGCATTGTGGCATATGGGAACGCTCGCGCATCAATGGCCATTATTCCAGAGCGCTGGCGGAGTTGAACTGGGCTATTATTGCTGGCTTTCCGGATGGCGCACCGGATTATTTCAAGGAAGTTGTGCTGCCCTATCACATCGCGCAGGTCGCACGCGTAAACTCATTCGATAAGGATTATGAGGTGGTGCAACGTTATGGGTTTGAATTTGACCCGCTCAAAACCACCACTGATGATGGCAAAGAAAAAACCATTCATCGTTTAAAGCCCATGGCCAAGGGCGCAGCATCCTTTACGCCATAAGCGCTATTGGCGCTTGCCAAATATCGCACTGCCGATGCGTATTTCGGTTGAGCCACACGCAATTGCCGTTTCGTAATCCGCGCTCATACCCATGCTGATGGTGGGCAATTTATAAAGCGTGGCCAATTCCACCAGTTTTTTAAAATAAGGTTGCGGGTCTTTCCCTTCTGGCGGAATGCACATCAAACCATGCACATCTATGTGATGCGTTTTAGCAAGTTCCACCAGCGCGGCTAAATCAGCCAGCGCACAACCTGCTTTTTGCGGTTCATCCCCAATATTCACTTCAATCAGACATGGGATTTGGCGGCCTTTTTTACGCATCGCCTTGGCGAGTGCCTCCACCAGGCTGGGCCTGTCCAATGTATCAATCCGGTCAAACAGCGCCGCCGCATCATCGGCCTTATTGCTTTGCAAATGCCCTATCAGATGCAGCTGGATATCGGGAAATTCAGCCTTCAGCGCTGGCCATTTGCCTTTGGCTTCCTGCACATAGTTCTCGCCAAAGACGCGCTGTCCAGCGGCCAATGCCTCGCGCAAACGCGCTTCTTCAACCGTCTTGCTGACTGCAATCAACGACACCTGCGGCGGGATGGATGCACGCAATTGGCTGAGGGTTTGGGCAATGGTCATTTTTACAACTTATTCGAAATTCATTCGCACAAAAAGAAAGGGCGGTTCTTTCGAACCGCCCCTCCCAATATTTTAACTCTTAACAGAGTTGGTTCTATTAGAACGCAACGCGGTTGGAGAGGATAACAACGTGACCTTCGCTGTTGCCAACACCTGCTGGACGTTCTTGCTTGAAGAACGCGGTGTCAACACTGGTGGTCATGCCTTCGAACAGGGAGTAACCTGCACCAAGACCCCATACGGTGTAGCTATCAACATAGTTGTCGGTAGCAACAGCAGGAGCAACGGTAGCAAAACCGGTTGAACCAGCAACTACGCCAGCGTTGTTGTAGCCTTTACCTTGTAGGTAGCTACCGCCAACTGAAGCGCGGTCAAACTTATAGGTAGCGCCAACTGACCAAACATGTTGATCGCTGTCTTGACCAGCTGCGGTGCCGAAGCGACCTGCGTCGGTGTAGTTACCACCAACGGTGAAGCCAGCATAACCCAACTGAGCGCCGATATCCCATGAGGTGAAGTCACGAACTGCAGCAGTGGTTGCACCAACGCCGCGACCGGTACCTTCAGCAGTTTGAACTACGAAGCCCAAAGATGCGTTTACCTTGTCCATGAAGCTGCCGTTATATTGGCCGCCAACTTTCACAGCGTTGCGGTATGCAGGACCTGCACCAGCTGATGTGAAGGTGGTGTTTACACCTTGATCATAAAAGTTTGGAGCATAGCTTACGCCCAACTGAACCTTATGAGCACCCATACCGAGTTTTGGTGTGAGGTAGCTGATCTTGGTTGAGTTTTCATCATCATCGATGAAGCTTGGAGCGATAGCAAATACGTCTTGGCCACGTAAGAATTCGGTGTAGTTGCCATCAACTTGGGCGCCGAAATCATAGGTCATTGGAGCGTGTACTTCGAAATCAGAAGCGCCATGTTCGTCACCGGCACGTACTTGACCCCATGAACCGTTCACGTAACCATAGGTCTGGTGAAAGCTCACGTTGTTAGCTTGTTGTATCGGCGTTTTATTAAGCTGGGAGCCGTTCCAAAGAGTAGCAACTGCGCCATATTCCAAGCCATTGCTGGTCTTGTTCTTGGCTTCAACTTCCAATTGGAATTCGTTTTGGAAATCGTTAACGCGACGAGCGATACCTGCGCCTGCAGATAAATCTTGTCCAGTGAAGCCGGCACGGAAATCGTTGTAACCGCCAACCGTCACTTCCATGTTCGCTTCAGCTGCGCCGCAAAGTGCCGCGCCAGCAAGAGCTGTGGTAGCGAGTAAAAGTTTACGCATGTTTTGTTCCCCCAAAAGGTGGTAGATATTGATAAGAGACAATAGACGAGCTTGAATACCCGTCCGATGAGGGACAATGTTGTTCAATAAGGCTGCCCAAGCAAGTTTAAAATACCCGATTTCGAACCTTGCCCAGTGAGTGTGGCACAAACAACACGAAAATTAACGATTAGGGCAACAATCTTAGCATTTATGCACCAAATCCTTATCCACGGGACGGCTACGAAACGTCACAAAAGCGCCGGAAAGGCTTGCTTTTATATTATCTAAGGCTTTAATAGCTCACTCGAAGCCACGCCACCCCATCCTCGTCCTCATTTATAGACGCCCCATGACATTGAAAACGCCATCCATGAATTATCTTATTGTTTTAATTGCTTTTTCTGCACTTTTGGGCGCATGCAGCGGTGTTGACCGCGAAGATACCTATAATACGGATAGGGACAGAAATGCCCGTTATGCCGATGGCAGTGTGGCTTCACAAAAAGGTGGTATCTCGTTATTCGGTGGCCGTGAAGACCAGAAAAAAGGTTCCAATGTCGGCATTGGCGTGAATGCATATTTGTGGCGCGCCGCGCTCGATACGTTGTCATTCATGCCGCTGGTTTCAGCTGATCCATTTGGCGGCACCATTATTACCGATTGGTATGCACCACCATCATCACCCAATGAACGCATCAAACTAAACGTATTTATTTTATCGCGCGAACTTCGCGCTGACGCCGTACGCGTCACCGTGTTCCGTCAACAAAAAGATACGGCTGGCGGATGGGTGGATGTAAACACCAATGTTGCCACCGCAGGCACAATGGAAGATTCCATTTTGACACGCGCTCGTCAGATGCGCGTCAAACAAATGGGCGACGACAACAAGCGCGAATAATTTTTTTAAGTTTTAAACTCACGGCATTTTCACAATGAATTACAATCACGGCGCAACAGAAAAAAAATGGCAGGATCTTTGGAATTCCAAGAAGAGTTTTGAAGCCAAAGAAGATTCATCGAAGAAGAAATATTACGTCCTATCGATGTTTCCGTATCCATCGGGACGCATCCATATGGGCCATGTACGCAATTATACTTTGGGTGATGTGGTGGCGCGTTTGCGCCGTGCACAGGGCTTTAATGTGCTGCATCCCATGGGTTGGGATGCGTTTGGTCTGCCGGCTGAAAACGCAGCGCGTGAACGAGGCATCAGCCCCAAGAACTGGACCTATGACAACATCAGCGTGATGCGCGGTGAATTGAAACGGATTGGTTTGTCGATTGACTGGAGCCGTGAATTCGCAACCTGTGATGTGGCGTATTACAAACAACAACAAAAGCTGTTTCTGGATTTTTTGAAAAAAGGTCTGGCCTATCGCCGCAAATCCTTCGTCAATTGGGATCCCATTGATGAAACGGTGTTGGCAAACGAACAGGTGATTGATGGCCGCGGCTGGCGCAGCGGCGCATTGGTTGAAAAGCGCGAACTCTCGCAATGGTTTTTCAAAATCACGCACTATGCCGAAGATTTATTGCAATCACTCTCCACCCTTGACCGCTGGCCGGAAAAAGTCCGCCTGATGCAGGAAAACTGGATTGGTAAAAGCGAAGGCGCGAGGGTGTTTTTCTCCGTCACGCAATCTCAACAAAAAATCGAAGTTTTTACGACAAGACCAGACACCTTATTCGGCGCATCGTTTGTTGCCATTTCTCCTGGCCATCCAATGGCCAAGGAACTCGCCGCCAAAGACGCAAAACTCGATGCATTCATCATTGAATGCAACAAAATCGGTACCACCGCCGCCGCCATCGAAACCGCTGAAAAGCAGGGCTTTGATACAGGTATCACGGTTGCGCATCCCTTTATCCCCGGCAAAACATTGCCGGTTTATGTCGCCAACTTTGTGTTGATGGATTACGGCACCGGCGCGATTTTTGGTTGCCCCGCGCATGACCAACGCGATTTTGATTTTGCCACCAAATATAATCTCAACATCATTGAGGTGATTGCGCAAAACGGTGAAGCCCAACCCTTGCCCTATACCGGTGATGGCGCGCTTAAAAATTCTGACTTCCTCAACGGGCTTGATGTGACGGCAGCAAAGAAAGCTGCCATTGAAAAATTGAAGGCCATGGGCATTGGCGAAGGCGTCACACAATTCCGTCTGCGCGACTGGGGCGTATCCCGCCAGCGTTATTGGGGCTGCCCTATTCCCATTATTCACTGCAAGGCGTGCGGCGTTGTGCCCGTGCCGGAAAACCAATTACCCGTGGTTCTTCCCGAAGATGCGGATTTTACCAAAGGCGGCAATCCTTTGGATAATCACCCCACATGGAAACATGTGAAATGCCCAAGCTGCCATGCCGATGCACAGCACGAAACCGATACCTGCGATACCTTTGTGGATAGCAGCTGGTATTACGCGCGCTTCTGCTCCCCGCATAATGATGCCGCGCCCATTACCAAATCCGCGACCGATTACTGGTTGCCGGTGGATCAATATGTAGGCGGCGTGGAACATGCGATTTTACATTTGCTCTATTCACGCTTCTTTACCCGTGCGATGCAGGAAACTGGGCATGTGGGTCTCAAAGAACCCTTTGCCGGTCTCTTCACCCAAGGGATGATTTGTCATGAGTCCTATAAGGATGAAAACGGCAAATGGCTTTATCCAGAAGAAATGGAAAAGCGCCCCGATGGCACAGCAATCAATGTAAAAACCGGCAAGCCCGTCACCGTCGGCCGCGTCGAGGTGATGAGCAAATCCAAGAAAAACGTGGTCGACCCTGGCCGCATCATTGATGCTTACGGCGCGGATACCGCCCGTTTATTCATGCTCTCCGACAGCCCGCCTGAGAGAGACCTTGAATGGACTGAAAGCGGCATTGATGGCGCATGGCGTTATATCAACCGCCTCTGGCGTTTGGTTGATGAAGCCCCTTATACCGATTTATTGAATGCAAAAACGGCTGCGCCTGCAAACGCAAAATCCGATGCTGTTCGCAAAGCTATCCATAAAACCATTGCAGAAGTTACCGATCATTTGCAGCGCTTCGCATTCAACTCGGCAGTGGCGGCAGTGCGCAAGCTTACCAACACGCTGGAAGAATTTGTATCCGATAAGGATGCAACCGCATCAGTCTACCGCGAAGGCGTAGAAGCCATCACCCGTCTTATCTCGCCGATGATGCCGCATATCGCCTCTGAAATGTGGGAGAAGCTGGGCCATCAAACCCTGTTGGTGGATGAGGCATGGCCCGTGGCCGACCCTGCATTGCTGGTGGATAATGTGGTGACCATCGCCGTGCAGGTGAATGGTAAATTACGCGCCACCATTGAATTACCTAGGGATTGCGCCAAGGATAAGGCCGAAGCCGCAGCATTGGCACAAGATTCCGTGCAGCGCGCATTAAACGGGTGTCAACCAAAGAAAGTTATTATCGTGCCCAACAAGATTGTGAATGTGGTGGCGTAACACTTAAGTAACCATGTTTGCCATAAGAAGGATGATGCGTATGAAACTACTTCCTCTCTTCCTTTGCGGTTTACTGGTGCTTGCTTCGCCTGCATCCGCTATGCCCGGCTTCATCGTGGGTCATGATGAAACACCCATCGCGGTTCCATCCACCAAAGTAATTATCGCCACGCATAATCAGCATCACACGCTCACCATCTTGCCCGGCATCAGTTCCACCGCGCGTGATGTGGCAATGCTTATTCCTGTTCCATCCAGCATTTCGGCGCAAAATATCCGCGAAGTCAGCGCGTCATTGTTCGATAGCATTGATCAATTATCCGCGCCGCGCCTGCGCGAAGAAACCGATCCCAACCCGTGCACTGGTGCGGGCGGCGCGCTTTCCAAAACAGGGGTGGAGGTAAAATCCTACGCGGTCACCACCAAACACATCGCCGATAACACCGATTACGATATTTCCATCTTGCCCGCAGCAGATGCGGCTAATCTCGTCACATGGCTGGCAGATAAAGGCTATAAATTACCGCCCAAAACCGACCGCATTATTGTGCCCTATACCCAGCGCGGTATGGCCTTTGTATTGGCCAAAGCCAAACGCAGCAGCATGGATGCCGAATATCTCAAGCCGCTGCAAATTTCCTATGATGCGCCCAAACTGGTTCTTCCCGTTCGTCTTGGCCTTATCAACGCACCCGCCATAACCATTGAAGCGCCCAAGGTCAAAGAAGTGCGCGTATTAAACGCCGCGCCCGATATGAATGATCCAAAAACACCAAACCCGGTTGATATTTTCAACGATGGCGGGCAATCGCTTACCCTATATGTGGTGTCTGCCGGTGGCCGCGTCGGCTCGCAGCTCTTGCGCTCCATTCCGCTTGCCAATGCACGCATGGATACCGACATGCCGCCTTACGTCACACGTGATTTTCCGGCGATTTATAACCGCATTTTGAATATGCGCGTGAAATCCGAAGGCAACGCACTTATTACCGAATTTGCCGGCGAGGCTGCACTATCCGCAGATGTGCTATCCGCCATTGGCGTGAATTGGCTAAATGAAAAACCATCAGGTAATTTACCCGCAGACCTTGCCCATACCATTGCCAATGCACCTGACCAGAATAATCTGATTGGCGGCATGATGTTGCCCAAAGCCGCCCCTCTTAATTCTATGATGCCCAAGCATCTGCAACGTGAGCATGCAGCAGCAGATAAACCTTTCCTGACCCGTCTTTACTACCGTTATAACGCAACCGGCCTACCGCAAGATATTGGCCTGATTGAAAACGGCACCAGAGAAACCCTCAATGTCCGCTTCTTTACCCATCTTCCTGCAACGCTGGATGACAAGCCCGCTTGTGATATCACCCCTTACCAGCAAAGCGTTACCACCCGCGACATGCACGACGAGCAAAACCTCTCCCGCCTGACCGGATGGCCACAAAAAACCCTGCGCGAAAAGTTTAACGCGGCCAAATAAGCTGCAAAACTACGTTGGAATAGCCTTCCTAATGGGCTAACCTAAACCCCTCATCGGTGCATTAGGTTCCATTTGGCTTTCATGCGTATTTTCATCATTCTGCTTTTGCCGTTTCTGCTCTCTTCTTGCTATCGCCCTGTTTATGGCGAGCGCCCCTTTGGCGCGGATGCAACCGCCCAGGAAGTCCGCCTCAACCGCATCGCCATTGCCAACATCGCCGATGAAAAAGGCCAGATCCTGCGTAACTTTTTAATCGACCGGATGTATGGTGCGGGCCGCCCCGATAAAACCGATGCAACATTGTCGGTGGGCATCAGAACCACCGAAGATGATTTGGGTCTGCAAAAAGACGCAACCACTTTGCGCAAAAAAATAACCTATGTCGCCAATTACACTCTCACCGATAATGCTACGCAAAAACGCATTTATTCCGGCACTTCCAGAACCTTCGTCGGCTACGATAAAATCGATGCGCAATATGGCGCGCTGGTCTCCAAAGAAGCATCGGCCGAACGTGCGCTGCGTGAACTCTCCGATCTGATTGTCACGCAATTATTGGTCTATTACGGCCAAAAGGAATATTCCCCCTCACCCATGTCGGATGCCGAAGCCACTGTGCGCGAGCCGGTCTTCACCGATAAACTGGATGCGCTTACAAAGCCGGAGCCGACCTCCAAAGGTATTTTCAAGTAATGAAGCTCACGGCCAACAAATCCGCTGCGTTTATTGAAAAACCTGATTTCAGTGTGCGGGTTTTTTTATTATACGGGCCCGATGCGGGCTTGGTACGTGAGCGGGCACAAAAACTGGCGGCCAAATGCGTGCCCGATATCAATGATCCGTTCTCGGTGTCTGAACTTTCGGCATCCTCGCTTGATGAAGCCTCGTCGCGCTTTCACGATGAAATGTCCACCATCTCCATGATGGGCGGGCGGCGTCTGGTGCGTCTTCGCGATGCAGGCGATGGTAGCGTATTTGCCGCTATTGACCATGTATTATCCAACCTCCCGCCCTCCGATAGCATCGCGATATTGGAAGCGGGCGAATTAGATAAGCGCTCCAAGCTTCGCAATCGCATCGAAGATGACCCCAAGGCGATGGCCATTCCATGTTATGCGGAAGAAGGCGCAGCACTGACCGATACCATTGCAACAATGATAAAAGCTGAAGGGTTTAGCATCGACCGCGATGCGTTAATGGCGTTATCCGCCGTTCTGCCGCCCGACCGCAGCGGTATCCGCATGGAAGTCGATAAATTGATTTCCTATGCATGGAAAGAAGCGGATAAGAAAATTACACTCGAGCACATCAAGGACTGCATCACCGATGCCGCAGGCGAAGAAGTGGATGACGCGGTATGGGCTGCTGCCAGTGGTGATATTGCCAAGCTTGATGCCATGCTGGCTAAACTACATGCCGAAGGTATCCAACCCATCCAGTTTTTGCGTGCCGCCATGCGTCATTTGACCAAGATTTACGAAGGCCTTGGCAAAATGCAGGATGAAAACATGGGCGCAATGGAAGCAGTTAAATCCATGCGCCCGCCGATTTTCTTCAAGCGCGAAGCGCAAATGCAAAAACAACTGCGCAGCTGGAGCGCAGCAAAAGTCATGGATGCGCTGGCCGCATTGCTGGAAGCAGAAATGAAATGCAAAACATCCGGTCTTCCCGCCGACCGTCTTGGTGAACGCGCCATGTATAATGTGGCACGGCTGGGGAAGTGACGACTGCGCCTGACTTATGGCTACTAAAAGATGGTTTTGGACTACTGAACGGATTTTATAAAATATTCTTTTAGCTTTCCACTCTGTTTTTCTTGAATATTTTTTATTACCCCCAGATATGGGGTCTTGGCTGAAACACAAACTACATAATTGCCGACATCGTATTCATATCGGCCCAGCCAGCCCTGCTGTCCGTAATATTCGAACGAAATGTTGTCCCATAAGCCGCAGCTGATCCCCTTCGATAGCATCATATTTTGTGCATCATTACTTGCACTTACGCGCATAAAAATAACCATAAACTAGCACTCCTTTAGTACTTAGTTTACGAAACGAATAACGCTTGTCAAATTTGAGCAATTATTACGTATTCATTGAGTCAAAGAAGTCGTGGTTCGACTTCGACGTCTTGAGTTTTTCCTGCAGGAATTCAATGGAATCCGCAACGCCCATCGGCATCAGAATACGGCGCAGGACCCACATCTTGGTAAGCGTGGCCTTATCCACCAGCAATTCTTCCTTACGGGTACCCGATTTGGAAATATCAATCGCAGGGAAGGTACGCTTATCGGCCAATTTGCGATCAAGCACGATTTCACTGTTACCCGTGCCTTTGAATTCTTCAAAGATCACTTCGTCCATACGGCTGCCGGTATCAATCAGGGCGGTTGAGATAATGGTCAGCGAACCGCCTTCTTCAATGTTACGTGCCGCACCAAAGAAGCGTTTGGGGCGTTGCAAGGCGTTGGCATCCACACCACCGGTCAATACCTTACCTGATGAAGGAACCACGGTGTTATAGGCGCGGGCTAAACGCGTAATGCTATCCAGCAAAATGACCACATCGCGCTTGGCTTCCACCAGACGCTTGGCCTTTTCCAGCACCATTTCGGTAACCTGTACGTGACGTGATGCCGGTTCATCGAAGGTCGATGAAATGACCTCGCCCTTTACGCTGCGCGACATGTCGGTCACTTCTTCGGGGCGTTCATCAATCAGCAAGACAATCAGATAAACTTCTTTATGGTTGGCGGTAATCGCATGCGCGATGTTTTGCATCATCACCGTTTTACCGGTACGTGGCGGCGCAACAATCAATGCGCGTTGACCCTTACCCAGCGGCGATACCAGATCAATGATGCGCGTTGTTAAATCCTTCGCCTTGAAGTCGATCACTTCAAGGTTGATTTTCTTCATCGGATAAAGCGGGGTGAGGTTATCAAAATTAATGCGATGACGGATTTTTTCAGGATCATCGAAATTGATGGAGTTCACTTTTAACAGTGCGAAATAACGCTCGCCATCCTTGGGAGAACGAATTTGTCCTTCCACTGTGTCACCGGTGCGCAGACCAAATTTACGCACCTGGCTTGGGCTGACGTAAATATCATCCGGGCCTGGCAGATAGTTGGATTCAGGTGAACGCAAGAAGCCGAAGCCGTCTTGCAATACTTCCAATACGCCGTCACCGGCAATGGGCACATCTTTTTCAGCCAGCGATTTCAAAATCGCGAACATCATATCTTGCTTACGCAGCGTACCTGCATTTTCAATTTGCAGTTCTTCGGCAATTTTCAATAGTTCGCCGGCATTCTTGACCTTGAGTTCCTTAAGGTTCATCGGGCGGCCTTCACCGCCTTCGGTGTTGAATGGCACGGGTTCGGGCGCAACAACAGGTGCAGCCGCGGGAGCTTCTGGCTCGGCCTGTACAACCGGCGCCGGCTTTTCAGCGAGCTTTACGGTCAGGCGTTCTTTTTTTTCTTTTACGGGTGGTTTTTCAGGGGTATCGGTCATGGGTTCTTTTGCTAGAGAGGGAATGAATGGCTAAACACATCCTCAGGCTCCATTTACTTTTTTCCTGACTTTTAAGGCAAATGACCCGAATGAAGGGAATTGGCCAGACAAAGTGGAAGATGGATTTTTGAAGAGTTAAACGCCAAAATTGCGTATTTTTTGAGAGTTGCAGCCCACGGGTTGGGCCACAAAAACAACCAAACGCTTTAAAACTGTAGCAACGATATCTAAAATTCCGGTTAAGAGTCAAGCTGAATAGTGTGTTAACGCACATCCATCGCCGTTGTGGTTGACCCGCCACACTGGGCCTTATCGCCGCATTAGGGCGATTTTGCTGATTAGTTTCATAAATCCATGGCTCAATTCTCCGATTAGAGAATTGAGAGTTTAGCTATGCCATCCCTGCCCGTGATTACCCTTGTGCCGTTTGATGCACAGACCGATACGTTTGATCATTGCGCTTATGGCGATGCGCTGGTGGATGAATTATGCGCCGCCATCCGCCGCAGCCATATCCATTATGGGCTGGCCGATGAACGCTTGGATGCCGCAACCGCGCGACTGGATTTCCTGAGCACCACGCAAAAGCGCGAGGAGTTTTTAGGCTATTACGGGGTTGGCGAATGTTATTTCGCGGTGGATAGAGCCCGCGGCGTGCCTGTCGGCTTTGTGATTGTGCAACCGGTTGCAGACCGCAGCCATTGTTATGAAATCGGCCGTTTTATTCTGGCAGGCGAACGCGATAAAAAATATGGCCGCTCCATGCTCACCAAAATCGAAGGCGTATTAATGGATAGAGGCGCATGCGAAGTGGTGGCGGTATCCGATGCCACCAATACCCAATCGCA
This sequence comes from Alphaproteobacteria bacterium, assembly GCA_041917755.1. Classification (GTDB taxonomy): domain Bacteria; phylum Pseudomonadota; class Alphaproteobacteria; order UBA9219; family RGZA01; genus RGZA01. Next base: position 103,449 of record JAYRWY010000005.1, on the reverse strand, counting down.
TCGTTCATTGATGAGTACCGGGTTTATTCCCCGTGACCCGGAACCGACCGACCGCATCATTGAATTCCCCAGCGCACGCTGCATCGCCTTTTCAAAATCCCTGCAACCCGCTTAAAACAATCACCACTCAACTTTGGGCGCATCCTTGGCGCGGGCCGCTTGCTGATACTGCTCTTGCTGCGTTGGACGACGCGGTGCCTGCGCCGGACGGCCCACGATATGCGGCCCATTGAATGAATACCCGTTCATCTCCAACATCCGCAAGAATGGTTGGTGTTGATGGGGCAATTTGATGCGCGCATCGGCATGCGCCCCATCTTCGAAATGCGGGGCAATCGATACAATCGATCCATGCTTGATGACTTGCCCGATCAGTGACGGATTAACGTAAAGCCCTCTGCCGCTCAGTAAATCAAGGCGATTTTCAAGTGCCACGCGCGCTGTAACGGCTTCAATTTCATAAGCGGTGCGGCGCTCGAGCTTACCGGTAAGCTCATCACGATAAATCAATTCATAATCACCAGTGCTGCGATGGGTAACCTCCCCATAAGCAAGCTCGCCCTCGACACGCTCATGGGTTGCTTGCACAACCACCGCCAGTAATTCTTTGCTTCGCATCAAGGTAATGAATTCGGTATAACCGATATTGAGCTTGGTTACTCTTGGCTGCAACGCCTTCCACTGTTTCTCGGGTACGCGCGCAAAATGACTAAGACGTGTAACATTACTCATGACTATTCCTTAAAAAATATCTGAAATATACCAACCGAATATCGTGCCACACAATCAAGCATACGCCTGAACTGCGAAAGTAATACGTCCTGTTTATTTAATTAAAACGCCTTTAAAACCACTAGGAATACGATGCCAATCATTAACAGGGTCGGCACTTCATTCATGATGCGCCAGAATTTCGCGCTGCGTTTATTCTGGTCATTCGCAAAACGGCGCACGCTGGCGGCATAAAATCCGTGCACTGCACTCAAGATGAGCACAAGACCGAACTTCACCTGCATCCATCCCATTTGCAGATAGACGGGTTGGATAACCAACAACGCAATCCCGAAAATAAACGTCGCAATCATCGCGGGATTGATGATGAATTTGAGCAACCGGCGTTCCATGATTTTCAAGGTTTCCGAAAGCTCGGAACCCGCCGCTGCCGTGGAATGGTAAACAAACAAACGCGGCAAATAGAGCATGCCGGCCATCCACGCAATCAGCGCGATAATGTGCAAGGCTTTGATAGGGTTATAATATTCATCCATGGCGGGGCTCACGATTGGGGGTATTTCTTAATAAAACAAGGGGCTTGGAAAGTATTTAAGGCCTATGGGCGGCGAGGCCTCATCTGGCAGAATGCCCCAGCACGCAGCATCAGCCAAGCGCAATATAATAAGGCTGATATTTTTTATATTTTAAAGCGATTTGATAATGACCATTTTCTACGTCACCGTAAATAATGAACGCTTTCCGGTTCCCACCCATTCCGAAGATATCTGGAATGAGCGCAAGGTGGCTGGCACCCGTGGCATCAGCCCCGATCTGTTTCATCTCTTAATGGAAGATACAGGACAATCCGATGAAGAGGGTCGCCCTGTTTTTAATTTGTCATCAAAGGTTGCGTATAATTACGACGCGCTGATGGCCAATGAACGGCCGCGTGCGCATCACAATCCTGTTCTGGCGGCATACAAAAAATTTATCGATGCCAATCCAAACACCTTCATTCGCCTGAACGAGCTTGGCGATGACAACTATAAACCGACACAGGGACTAAAATTGCTCTACGGCCAATGGGTTATCTTTAAAAAACCCGAACCGGAATTCTTGCAGCCAACCCTATGTGCCATGGCCAGCCGCGATGGCCGGATTTATCTACCGGGGCGCACCATCAGCTCCCTTACCGATCTGGATGAATTACATAAATCCTACGCTGTCATGTACCACGCGCCGCGCTTTGGCGGGGCCTATAATATTCAGGTTCTCTTTCAAGAAGCCGATCTGGAAGTCGCGCGCCAGCGCGGCCTTAACGTTGAAAATCTCAAACACCCACTTCTCGCACATGTCCAAGCCAATGAGCTCGGGTTTCAGGATAAGGGGCTGGTGCTACGCGATAGCCAAGGTACATCACGCATCATTCCCGGCACAGTCATGCGCGATGATGGCATGATACGCCTCATCCAATTCGGTTTGGTCGACATTAAAACACCCAATGCCTCCGTCGGCTTTTTTGGCGATGTGCAAAAAGGCGCCTCATTGATATTGCTTGGCTCAGCCGCACTTATTGCCAATGGCCAGAACTACTCTGAACAAATTTATGCTATCGCCCATACCCTGCACACCAGCGGCGCATGGGAAAGCGGCCCGCGCGCGTTTGCCAAACGCATGACCCGTTGGGCGATTAGCCGCGTGAAACAAGCCTTTCGTCCCGGCAACGGCGATTAACAGGCTGGCGCATGTCGTTTGAAACCGCTTATGATCCGCGCCATCTGGAAGCTGCTAAAACCATCTTTGCGGCCCTCAATGCGTATGCGCTAACACCGCAGGGGCAGTTTCTATTGGCCCAGTGCAATATCAATGGCGTGGTGGTACGCGGCAGTGCGCTAGCGGCATTTCCTGACCGCAATCCCATTTTCAAGCGCTCGATAAATGATGTGGATTTACGCACCTATTCCCAAGATCCGGGATATCGCATTGCAGGCATCCCCTCCTTGCTGAAATTTTTCCGCCACGCACTGGAACATACCGGGTTTAATTTTTCCATCGTCGCACGCAATAACGGCAAATATCTTTCCGAACAGTTGCGCGCCCGTATTTACCCGCGCATTGAAATTACCGCGACGTCCATCGCCAATCCTGCATTCAAAACCGAGCTCCATCTCAGTCTTTATGGCGCGGTTCCGGATGTCGCGCCGCCACTGCCGCAACAAGATTTTGTGAAGGCACAAAACCCCTATCTGCAACTGGCAGAAAAAATCCGCATCATGCACGCAACTTCACGCGTAAAGGTCAAGCCCACCATATCCGCACAGAAAAACCGCCGCGTCCTTGATTTACTTGATATCTATCAGGCCTATCATGTGGCGTTGGCGCATGCCGGCTCGCATGCCGGTGTGGTTACAGAATTGAAAAAGATATTCGGCGGTCCCCGATTTTCGCAATTCAATCTGCGCACCAAGCTCAGCATCGCGCAACATCTGTTCGTTAATTACACGCTCTACAGTGACATCAAGCATTTTGACGAAACCCACGAGATCAAAACACATATCGGTAAAGTGGTTGCCCGCATGACCCTCAGCGGCATGATAGAGGTTTATAAGCCTATTCATGCGAATACAGTCCTGGAGGTTGCCGAACAGATGGCCAACCTCATGCCTTTGCCCATTTCACGCGCCCTGGTGCGCCTGTCTCGCCCCAAACTCATGAAGGGCAGACGAATTAAAAAACTGGATCGCAAGCCATGACCAACAAACGTCCAATCCGCTACCGCGCCGAACTTCCCGATGGCACGCGTGAGACCATCCATCTCCCGCAACACTCAAGTTATCTCTACGACCAATCGGATGCCATTAACTCGCAGTTTGAGGGCACGATTTTTTATACAGTGGTCAAGGATACCGGCCAGCAGGATAGCCACGGCTGCGCAATTTATGACCTTGCGGATGTGGTTGCCTATGATGATGAAGCAGTTGAATGTTTTGAAGCAAGCAGCGAAGAAAACATCAATGCACGTGCACTTATGCCCTTTGCCGCAACCCTTTGGGACAATGTATTATCCAAAGCCGATCACGGTTATCTCAAGCTCAGCGAGATTAAAGAAGGCAACCATCCATCCTTGAAAGTGCTCGGTGCATCATGGGTGATATTTACCCAAGATCCGCTTTCGCAAGATGACCCGATGCTCTGGGCACAAATAATACCGGGCGATAATGAATTATTTATCGCAGGCCCCATCATGTCCGGCGAGGTTGATTTCTCCAGCGTGCATCATCAATATTTTGTAACTAATTACAGTAATCCGCAGGCCACCAGCTGTAATTTTTATGGCCTGTTCATCGATTATGATGAATTCATGGATGTGCAAACCGCGATTGACGAAAGCCATCAGGAGATTGGCGCGATGCTTGGCTTAAAACCCATTAAGGACACAGGCGCATTGCCCATGTGGACATTGCAGCCCAAAGAGCTTGGGCTGAACAGCGCAGGCATTACACTGCGTGATAACACAGGCCACATGCATCATCTGAATGGTCATCCCAGCATTGAAAAGGGCATTGTCTCGCTTACCTTGTTCGGTATGGTCAAGCCTAAACAAGCGGATATGCGCATCGTTTTCCTCAATAAACACGTGCATTCTGCGGGTTTAACGCGCATTGGCGCTGAAAAAGCAGCCCAAATCTTATCGCCGTTTCTGCGTGATACGACAGCCGCACTTATTGCCAACGGCACATGGCCACAACGCGAACGCCCGCAACCCACAGCGTCACAAAAGCTGGCGCGTGGCTTTAGAAAACTTTTTAATTTGGGTGATTGATTTAGTGATGGCAGCAGCCAGCGCCATGTTGATGCGCGCGCGCTTTGCACGGACATTGCGTGAATTCGGGTGGGCAGATTTTTTCGCCGCCATCGGGGGCGCAGCGCTTATCGTTCTGCATCGTCTCATTCACCAATTGCGCAAGGCCCGCGATAAACTCGGGATGCGTTGCCACCGCGGGCACGCGCGCAAATACGGGCACGCCTTTTTCTTTGGCCAGTTCGCGGTATTGCTGTTCGATTTCATACAAGGTTTCGGAATGCTCGCTCACAAATGCGATGGGCACAATCAGCAATGGAATGCTCTCTGCGCCCGCTTTTTCAATTTCAGCATCCGTATAAGGCTCAATCCATTTGAGCGGCCCCACGCGGCTTTGGAACGTGTTTTTATAGTCTAAATTCGCAATGCCCAGCTCGGCAACCACTGCCTTGGTGGTTTCAACCACCTGCCATTGATAGGGGTCGCCCGCCTTGATGGTTTTTTCCGGCAATCCATGCGCGGAGAATAAAATACGCGGCGCTTTTCCGGCCTCATGTTTTACGCGCTCGTAAATCGGACGTATCAAATCGGCATAGGCCTTGATCAATCCGCCTTGAGTTGGATAGCAGCAGATTTTATGTTTCAATCCCTGTGGCAGATACCCATCCATATCTTCAAACGAAGATTTTGTGGTCGTCGTCGAGAATTGCGGATAGAGCGGCAGATAAATAATTTTATCGGGATTGTACGCGGTGACTTCTTTGGCAACTTCGGGTGCCATCGGATGCCAATAACGCATCACGGTGAATACTTTAAATCCGTCGCCCAATTTTTGTTCAAGCGCCTGTGCCTGTGCCTTGGTATTCGGCAATAAAGGTGATCCGCCGCCAATTTGTGAATAGATGTGTTTGGCCTCGCTCTCGCGGCGCGATGAAATAAGCCAGGCCAGCGGATACCGGATAAACGCCGGAACGCTTAAAATAGCCTTATCCTTGAATAAATTGAATAAAAACGGCCTCACCGCATCCAGCGTATCGGGGCCCCCTAAGTTAAAAAGGATTACTGCTGTTTTCATACTACTTTGTAGTTCTGTACAAATTCAACCAATGCACCAACATTTTCCGGCGGCACTTGCGGGGTGAGACCATGGCCCAGATTAAAGATAAAGGGTCGCTTCATTTCCTGCATCACGGTTTTCGCATGCGATAACAATGTAGGTGTTTGCGCCTGCATGAGAAGGGGGTCAAGATTGCCTTGCAGAATTATTTTTTCAGGCAGGTTCTTTTGTACCCATCCAAGATCCATGGATTGATCGAGGGAGAGCGCATTCACGCCGGTCATCTCCGCATAGCGGACAATTTTTGCCCCCGCCATGCGCGGAAATCCAATGAATGGAACATCGGGAAATTCTTTTCGTACATTGGCTACGATTTGTTTGGTGGGGTTAATCACCCATTCATCAAATACGGTCGCTGGAACCAATCCCGACCAGCTATCAAACAGTTGTAATACTTCCGCGCCGGCCTTGATTTGCTCTTTTAAATAAAAACTGGTGGCGGTCACCAATTCATCGAGTATGGATTGAAAAAATGCCGGATTTTGTTGGGCTTTCAAGCGGGCGGAGATAAACTCATCCTTGCCCTTTCCGCCCAGCATATAGCACGCAACCGTAAAGGGCGAGCCTGCAAAACCGAGCATTGTTACATGCTTGGTAGCTACATCAGCTGAGAGGGCGGCTTTGGTAGCGCGCACAGTTTCATAAATCGGCGCAGTGCGCTTGAAAAAGCTTTCGGCCTCAAACGCGGCCACTCGGTCTGAAACTGTTTCCAGTTTAGGTCCTTCGTTTTCAATGAAATCGAGTTGGTAACCGAGGCCATATGGAACCACCAAAATATCGGAGAATAAAATCGCGCCATCAACCCCGAAGCGACGAACCGGTTGCAAGGTAACCTCGCTTGCCCATTCAGGATTGAAGCACAACTTCATAAACGAACCTGCGCGTTCCCGCAAGGCACGATATTCAGGAAGATATCTTCCCGCCTGTCGCATCAACCAGATCGGAGTATGATCCGCTGCTTCATGCTTGAGCACTGATAAAATATTTTTTTTATCCTTCTTCATATTTTTTATTTTTATAGAGGTAGATAGTAGATGGCTGTGAATAACGGTGATACAGGGTTTTGCACAGTTTATCCAGCATTCGATATGCAGTCACACACGCCGCAAAGGCCTATGTGAATAACTATCAAAAATTGCAATAAAAACGCGATTTTATCAGGGGAAAGCGAAAGACAGCATGCGTGGATAAACAGTGCAATATTTCGGCGATAAAAAAAATAAACCCCGCTCTATGAAAAGTCTTTATAGTTTTTATCAAGAGACCAATAGAATGGCGGAGCAAAAACGAGAAGCGATGCCAAAACAATACTTGCTCTGAACTTTTTTACTTGCGCGGAATCCCTACACAGGTGGCGTGAGCAAAATTGTGAATAACATTATTGAATGATATCAATGCGCGATAAAATTCGAATACGGGTGAATAATGTCAGATGAGTCTTACTAAATGATGAACAGAAAAATTTATCTAAAAAATAAATGGCGAAAAAAAGTGCACTTGTACATTCGTACTAACCAACGGTTTATGGCGGCGCGTTAATGCAAAAAGAAAAACACCATTTCAATTTACATCTGGTATCGGATTCAACTGGTGAAACACTCAATCACGTTGCGCGCGCTTGTGTTGCGCAATTTGAAGATGCCGAAGCCGATCAACATATCTGGTCGCTGATCCGTCACGAACGTCAGATGGATATGGTCATCGAGGCCATTACGCAAAAGCCCGGCGTAGTGCTGTTTACGCTGGTTCATGAAGGCCAGCGCCGCAAATTGCTCGATCATTGCCGTTCCCTACAATTGCCGTGCATTCCTGTGCTGGAACCCACGCTGGGCGCGCTATCTGCGTATCTGGGTGAAACGGCACGTAAACTTCCAGGGCGTCAACACACGCTTGATACCGATTACTATGCGCGCATTGAAGCAATGGAATTTGCACTCGCCTGTGATGACGGTCAGGGCTTTGATAAATTGCATAAAGCCGACGTCATCTTGTTGGGTGTGTCGCGCACTTCGAAAACACCTACCTGTTTATATCTTGCCAATCGCGGAATTTTTGCCGCCAATATTCCATTGGTCAAAGATGTGGATCCACCCGATGTCTTGGCAGATTTATCAACGCCGCTGATTGTGGGCCTCACCCGTGATCCGGGAAGCCTGGTGGATATCCGCCGCAACCGGCTGCGGTTTCTGCATGAAAATTCCGAAACCAATTATGTGAATGAAGACGCAGTGGAAGAAGAGGTGCTGCAAGCACGCAGGCTCTATACCAAACGCGGCTGGCCGGTTATTGATGTTACACGCCGTTCCATTGAGGAGACCTCGGCAGAAATCATGATTTTACTCAATAAAAAGCGCCTTAAAGACCATTAAAGGGAGTCTGCGGTAATGCCTCATAGCGCCAAATCACAACAAGACAATGTCTGGCAACGCGAACTCTTTGTGCTCGCCTCGGGCAGCGGCACACGCAGGGTAATGCTAAAAAATGCCGGCCTCGATTTCATCGCCGAGCCTTCGGATGTGGATGAAGACAGCATCAAAAAAATCTGCAAGGCCGAAGGACAAAGCGTGGAAGCAACCGCGCAGGCGCTTGCACTGGCAAAGGCAAAAAAAATCAGCACTGAACGCAAGGGCATGTTGGTTTTGGGCTGCGATCAGATGTTGGAATGCACCAGCGAGGATGGAAAGCCACGCTGGCTGGATAAGGCGGGCGATGAAAAAACCGCGCGCAGCCAATTGGAATTCTTATCGGGCAAAACCCACCGTCTGATTTCCGCCGCTGTTTTGGTGCGCGACGGCAAGGTGGTGTGGGAAAAAACCGAGACCGCGCAATTATCCATGCGCGCCCTGTCCCCCGCCTTTATCAACGCCTATATCGGGCAAATGGGCGAGCGATTATTGGGCAGCGTGGGTTGTTATGCACTCGAAGGCCTTGGCAGCCAGCTGTTTGATAAGGTCGATGGCGACCATTTCGTCATACTGGGCCTGCCGCTGATTGCGTTTTTATCGGCGCTGCGCGAACAAGATATTTTACTTGGCTAACGCCTTTGTTATGATGGCGTATGACTGAACCAACACAACGCATTACCGGAGCTTCCAAACTTGCTGGCGTCATGGGCTGGCCTGTGGCGCATTCGCGCTCCCCGCTCCTGCATAATTTCTGGCTGCGCCGTTATAACATTAATGGTGTGTATGTTCCCTTGGCGGTTGATCCGGTGGGCTTGAAAGAAGCCTTGCGCGGCTTGCCGCAACTCGGCTTTGCCGGATGCAATATCACCGTCCCGCATAAAGAAAACGCCATCACCTTGGTGGATGAAGTGGATGATCTTGCCAAAAAAGTAGGCGCGATTAATACCGTGGTGGTGGGCGAAAAAGGCAAATTGATTGGCCGCAATACCGATGTGTATGGCTTCACCAAGAATTTAGAGACCGCTGGAAAAGCATGGCAGAAAAAGAAACCTGCTTTAGTGGTGGGTGCGGGCGGCGCGGCGCGCGCCATTATTGTGGCGCTGGCTGAGGCTGGTTGCAGCGATATCCGTATCGTCAACCGTACCAATGACCGCGCGATTGCTCTTGGTAATGAGATGAAAGCGCATTTTAAAAATATCACCATCCTCGGCTGGCCGGATAGAAGCGATGCGATGCGTGATTGCGCCTTGCTGGTCAATACCACCACCCAAGGCATGACCGGCCAACCACCGCTGGATATTGATTTGCGCGCCCTGAATGACGATGCCTTGGTAACGGATCTGGTTTATACACCGCTGCACACACCCTTATTGGTGGAGGCCAAACGCCGTAGCCATGCAATCGTAGATGGGCTTGGGATGCTATTGCATCAAGCGGTGCCGGGATTTGAAGCATGGTTTGGAACCAAGCCGGTCGTGGATGATGACGTCCGCCAGCTTTTATTAGCGGATATATCGGCCTAGCTATGCAGGCGATGCTGGTGTGATGTGGTTCTGCGCCGCGGCATGCGGTGTTCCATTTCGGGCAAGTTGCTGGCATGACGCAAAATGGTGACAATATCCATCGGCACTTCATTGCGGGCGAAATAGGCGCGCATTTTAAAACTTTCCGGCAAGATTAATTCAGGATATGAACGCGCCAGCGTGAACAAGCGATGCAACGGGCGTTCCTTGGCCATCTCGATCCATACCAGTTGCACATTAATGGCCAGCCGTGACATATGCCTTAAAAATTCCCCGCAGCTTTCAGGCCGTGTTTTAGCTTCGCGTAAACACTCGGTCACATAGGCGCGCTTTTGTTTGGTTTGTGTGTCGATATCATCATGCAAATCCAGCTCGCCGCGCATATCAATGTCGATGATGTTGGCTACCGCTGCCAGATAATCATGTGGGCAACGCATGGCTTCGCCCGGCAAAATCGTGCTGAGGTCTCTAATCGCATCTTCAATCTTGTTGAGCGTGTGCGCTTTGGCTAATCGAGCCTGCGTTATAATTTTGGCAATATGTCCGGCCATCTACATTCCTGATGGTTATAACTGCAATTCCATACAAATATGCTTTGATTACACGCTTGGGAAGCGGTTAAAATGCTTTCAGCATTAATTACAGGATGAACATGCGCATTTTGGGCCTAACGGGGTCAATAGGAATGGGAAAAAGCACGGCAGCAGCCATGTTGCGCCGGATGCACATTCCCGTGCATTGCGCCGATGAGGTCGTGCATCACTTGCTCGGGCCGAGTGGCGCAGCAGTATCGCGTGTCGCAAACCTTTATCCTGCAGCACACGATAAACAAACCAACTCCATCGACCGCAGCGTGTTGGGCAAGGCCGTATTCCATGATGCCGCATTGATGGCCAAGCTGGAAGCCATCCTTCACCCGCTGGTGCGCGAACAGGAAAAGAAATTTCTGCAACGCGCCAGAGCATCGCGCAAACGCTTGGTGGTATTGGACATCCCGTTACTTTACGAGACATCAGGCGAAAAGCGCGTGCATCAGGTGATGGTTGTGACTGCTCCGCATTTTATCCAACGCATGCGCGTATTATCACGTGCCGGTATGACGCATGAAAAGTTCACTGCAATTTTGGCGCGACAATATCCCGATGCATTAAAACGCAAACGCGCCGATGCCGTAATACATACCGGACTTGGCCGCGCGTTTACCTTTGATAAATTGCGCCTTTATATTCGCCATTTTCAAAATCCTACCAGTTAAGTTGACATTTGTTTGGCGATATGCTGGGTTGCTTCAACTCATCCTTTCGAAAAAGGTCTGTCATGCGGTTTTTGCTTTCGTTTCTTCTCGTGTTATTGGCGCTTCCTGCATTGGCCGGTGAAACGGTCAAATCCCCTAATGTGGAAAAGGGATTGTTGGAGCTCGAAGAAAAAGGCCGCCATCAAACCGACAGCTCCGCCGCCAAGAATGATAAAATGGAGCTGGAATTCAACGCGTCTTACGGCGTGACCGAACGCTGGAAAACCAAGATCGAGGCGACGGTGGATGAAGACCGCGCGGGGGATTTAACCTATCGCCGCACGCGCTTTGAAAATGTATTCCAGCTCACTCGCACACAAGGCGGCTTTTTTGCAGATACCGCGTTATATAATGACGTCAGTTTTTCCGATCGCTCCGATAGCAGCCATGATGTGACGTTTGGCGTGCTGGCGCGCAAAGACATCGGCCTTACCACCAACACGGCCAATATCTTCATCAAAAAAGATTTTGGCGACACCGCCGCCAACGGCACCAATTTTGTCTATCGTTGGCAGACCAAATATAACCTGATGAAGGAATTCCAGCCCGGTTTTGAGCTATTGGGCGATACCAAAAAACGCGATGCATTCCGTGATCAAACCCTTGGCATTGGTCCCGGCGTGTTTGGCTCATTCGGGTTTGATGAATTATTCGGCGGCGATAAAAACCAGAAGCTCGGCTATGACCTTGTCTATACCTTTGGTGCTACACCTGCCACGGCCGATGGCAGCTTGAAATGGAAGTTGAAATACGCCATCCAGTTCTAGGCACGCAGCGTTATTCATATCATTTTTATAGTATATCAAGGCGTTACTACGCCTGTTTTTACTTTCAATTCTGAATGATAAAACCATTCGGCAACGTGATTTTATAGTTTATAACCATTTTTTATCGGTATGTTTTAGTGCTTGTTCATTCGCGTCATTCCGCAATTTTTGCTGCCTGTTCTGGTGCAGGAAGTTTTGTCACCGCGCTTACCGCGCAAAATCCAGGCGGCAGCCCGCCTCCATTACAAGATATCTATATCCGCAATGCAGGCGCTATTTGGGGTGCAACGGAATTTTCGTTGCTGGCGTTATACGCTGCAAAGCTTGCGTATTGTCGTATTGATGGAAATCGTGAAACGGGTCTGCTGCCAAAGAGCAAGCGCGTCCTCAACCGCTTGTTCAAATGGGCCGGCAAAGAAAACATGAACCGCGTCGACAAAACGCTTGAAGCTGCAGCATGGACGGCGCTTGCGGCCGGCAATGCAAACATTGCCATGAGCGGAATTACCACCTTGATGGTCGTCGGCTCAGCAGGCATTGCGCCGGCAGTGCTGGCGGGGCTGTTTGTTGCGTATGGCGCCTTTGGCGCGGTCACCAATGCTGCGCGCATTTATGGAATTCTGGTCAGGGAGCCGGATAATAAAATCGGCAAATTCATGCACAACCACACCGAGCTTTTGAATTTCGGGCGTGAAGGCATGGGCGCTGTGTATTATCTCGCCAAGGGTTGCATTGATCCCTCTACTACTATCTATCAAACGGCGGGATATTTGGCAGGACAAGCGCTTACCATGGGCGGCTATTACGCGCTCCATCACGGCCGCACAGCTCATAAGCAGGCAGCCCCCACACCGCATTAATCGGTGAATTGATAAAGCGATAAATGGATGGATTAATTGGCCTTGGCCGTAACCGCATTGCTCAATGGATCCTGCATCTGTGAGCGATACAGTGCGGTGAAATCAATCGGCTGTAACAGCAAGGGCGGGAAGCCGCCATCGCGTGTGGCATTGGCGATGATGTTACGTGCAAACGGGAAAAGCTGACGCGCAACTTCCACCAGTAACAAGTAACGAAGGGATTCATCATCCAGACCCGGCGGCACGCTCACGATGGATGCGTAAGCAAGCTCGACCAAAAACGCATGCTTGTTTTCAACAGTGGCCTGCGCTCTGGTTTTCAAGGTGACTTCAAATACATTCATTTCCAAAGGGCGGGTTTCCGCGCTGACCTGCACATCGATGTTGGGCGGGTTGGGGCTGATCACATCGCCAGGATGCGCCGGACCTTCAAAGGACATATCCTTGATGTATTGTGCATTGATGCTGAAGGTGATGGGGGCTTCGCTGCCGGGTTTTGCTTGGGTCATGATGTGTGGGACTATCTATGGATAAGAGGGAAAAGTATGATGCATAAGGTTTTAAGTGGGTTAGTTCGCTTTGACAAGTGTATCTCGCACCGCATCGCGTGAGGCATTCTGATTAAGGGTTTAAAGCCCTTCGCGGTGATAGACCCCGCGCTTGTCACGCCGGACTATCTGCGCATTTTCTGTATCTTTGCTGGTCAGGGTAAAAATGAAATACCAATGGCTGACCACCAGCGTGGTTGCCTCATCCGGCAGATTACCATAGAGCTGGCTAAACGCATTCACGCGCCGCGCGATATCATCTTCGCTCTCATCCTTGTGCGGCCACCATGTTTCATTATCTATTCTGGAAAAATCAACCTTGGACCATTTTGCTTTGAGCTCAGATAGCGGCGTGCCGATATCGCAGGTGAATAAACGCCGCTCACCGGCTAATGGCTCGGCCAACATGGTATCGATTTTCAATTCATGGGCAATGATGCTGGCAGTTTGCAGTGCTCTGGTATACGGGCTGCAGATAATGCGCGTAATACCCTTATCACGCAGATGATGCCCCGCGCCCAGCGCCTGGGTTTGTCCGCGCTGGGTAATGGGCGCATCGCGAATGCCGGGATCTTGCAAGGTAATCGAATAGACAACGTTGAATTCAGACTGGCCGTGACGAACAAAATACATAGCTTGCAAATACTTCGAGTGATGGGAGAGGCAACTAATCTCGGCTAAATTAGCTCTAAACACAAAATAAAAAAGGGAGCGACCAGCGTCGCCCCCTTAAATTTAGATCTGACAAACAGTCAGCCGGCCTTATTCGCTTACTGGTGCGCCTTCTGGTGCAGGAGCTGCCTCAACTTCGGTTGCCGCTGGTGCTTCTACCGGAGCTGCAGCTTTAGCAGATGTTTTCTTTGCATGCTTCTTGGCATGATGCTTTTTGGCGTGATGCTTCTTGGCATGGTGCTTCTTGGTCGCTACGTGGTGAACGCTTGCGCTTGCTTCCTTGGCGCTGGTTGCTGGCGCGGTTGGCGCAGCAAATGAAGCGATAGGTGCAACCATTGCTACAGCAAGCAAAGCAGAGGTAACTAGTCGTGCAATTTTCATTGAGATCTCCTAGGGGTGTGGAACGTTGGGTGTGGGTGTTATTTTAAAAACATGCGACTTGCAGCATTATGCGTCATAATCCGGCGGTCAAGACCAAACTACCCCGCGATTATGGCTGAACTGTGATTTCTGTGGGTGATTTGCCATCGCCCGGCGCGCCGCCCCGACAGACCGAATATAAATCTTTGGCCGCTTGCGCCGCCCCCTTGCTTTGACTATTTTACTAAAAACCGTTTGCCCCACTCTCAACGATGAAGGTCACCCTTGGAAACCCTGATTTATGCTGTCATCGCCGGCATTCTGATTTATCGGCTGTATACCATTCTTGGCCAACGCGACGGAAACGAACAAAACCGCACGTCATGGCGTTCGGGCAATCCCTTTGCCCCAAAGCCACCCGCCAATGATAAATCGGCCACCCCTTCCAAACCATTGAATAAGGACGAGTTGTTGGCGCTTCCTCTGGCTATGCCAAAATCCGATGCACCGCAGGCCAACCAGCCTTTTGCAACCGAACCCGCATCGGAATCGCTGGCTGGCGCACTCTTTGCTATTCAAAAGGCCGACCCGAATTTTGACGAACGCGGCTTCTTGAAAGGCGCGCGCCTTGCTTTTGAAATGATTGTACGCGCCTTTGCAGCGGGCGAACGCGGCACGCTAAAGAACCTGCTCGCGCCCAAGCTATATATTGCGTTTGAAAACGCAATTTCACAGCGTGAATTGCAGGGCGAGCGCTGGGAAATGAAAACGCTGGCCGTGCGTGATATGGATATTATCGCCGCCAGCATGGATGGCACAACCGCCCTGGTCACCGTGCAAACCGTGAGCGATCAAAGCAAGTTCGTCTATGATAAAAACGGAACCTTGATGAAGGATCCCGGCCGCGAGGTGGAACGCCTCACCGATATCTGGACCTTCAAACGCGATACCAAGTCCACCAATCCCAACTGGCAATTGGCAGAAACCAAATCCGAATAGGAGCAGCCCATGAACACGCCCATTCTTTCCCCTGAATTATTCTGGTTGACCCTTACCGCTACCATGACAGCGTTCATGTGGGTTCCGTATATCCTTCGCCTTATTATTCAAATGGGCGTATTTGCAGTGCTCAAAGACCGTTCAGCCGATACGCAGCTCACCGCGGTATGGGCGCAACGCGCCAAGCGTGCGCATTATAATGCGGTTGAAAATCTGGTTGTGTTTGCTGCGCTGGTGCTCACCGTGCAATTGGCCGGCTTTGGTAATTCCATCACTGCGCTTGCCTGCCAGATTTATTTTTATGCACGCGCTGCGCATTATGTGGTGTATCTGCTTGGCATTCCAACCTTGCGCACCCTGACGTTTATTACCGGCGTTGCATGCCAGCTCACATTGGCAGGCGTTTTACTCGGCTATATCCGCTAAGCGTTCGTGGATGCGTTCCGTTCATTCTTGCAAAAATGCAAATGGGATGATGTTCCATATCCTGCCCAAGCAGGCCTGACGCCCTATCTGGTTATCAATGCGGATGGTTCAAATACAGGCCTATTTACAGGCTATTTCGAACCATTGCTGCATGGCTCTTTTACCAAAACGGCGCGCTATCGATTTCCCGTTTTTGCTCCGCCCGCTGATTTGGTCGTACGTGAAAATTTTTCTGGCAGCGGGCAGCCCGGGCAGTTTGCCTATGGAATAGTGAATGCACATAACCAGCTCGTCCCGCATGTCACGCGCGGTGATGTGATGCGCGGCGCACTGGATGGTCAGCGTCTTGAACTTCTCTATGTCGATGATGCGGTCGATTTGTTTTTTGCCCACGTCCAAGGCAGCGCTGCCATTCAGATGGATGATGGTAGCATTCAACGAATTGGGTATGCGGCAAAATCAGGCCATCCTTATGTGGCGATTGGCAAGACGCTTAAGGACATGGGCGCTCTGCAACCGCCCATCACCATGGACAGCATCAAGGCGTGGCTACGCGCCCATCCAGACCAACAGGAACAGGTGCTATGCAGCAATCCATCCTTCATTTTCTTCAAATTGTTAAAGGAGGCCGGCCCCATCGGCGCATCCGGCGAAGTATTAATACCTGAACAAAGCCTGGCGGTGGATGACACCATCTGGCCGTATGGCCTGCCGTTAATTGTGGCGTGTCCACATCCTGTGGATAAGCAAAAACCCTTCATTCGCCTTATGCGCAGCGCGGATACAGGCAGCGCCATTCGCGGGGTTATTCGTGGCGATATTTATTTTGGTTCAGGTGACGCTGCAGGGGCGCTTGCAGGCGCGATGAATGCACAAGGCCAGATGTGGGCTTTGCTCCCGGATTAACGCGTTAATCTTAACACTTATTACGCTTGTAATTGTCATCTAAATTTCTGTGCCAAAACGCAATCTTCCGCTTGACCCACGGTGCATAGAACGCCACATTCTGATGTCAATTTTTTAAACTAAAACATACTACGTATCCCAACAAAACGTTCATCCGTACTCCTTGAGGAAATCATGTCGACTTTGTCATTGAAACGTTCACTTCTGAAAACCGCATCTGTCGTGGCGCTTGCATTATTCGCGCTTCCCGCAATGGCGCAAAATTATTCTGCTGCCAACATCGATCCTTATGGTTATGGCAACGTTCCGCTTCCTCCCCCGCAACCGATGGTGATGCCATCGTATCAGGCGCAGCAGGCTGCCAATGGTTTTGTTCCGTTGAACCGCTATTCATCGCAATATGGTTCAACCTCCGGTTTGTATGCTGGTCAATCCACCCCGCAACCCGTCAGCACCGCGCAATACGGCGTTGTTCCGAACTACCTTCGTGAAACACGCGCCGCGCAATACACCAGCCAGCAACCAAACGCGACCCAAGCGTCCAGCGTAGGTTACGTGGTTCAACCGCAAGCGGGCGCCGCACCACAACAAGCGCCAAGCGTTGCACAGTATGCTCCGCAATACGCACCTCAAGCTGCCGCGCAATACGGCGCACAAACCGGCGCGCAATATGGTTCACAAGTTGGCGCACAAGTTGGTCAAGCTGCACAACCTTACGCACAAAGCGCAAGCAATGCCTATGGCACCGCGCAGCAGGTCGGTCAGGTGGCAAGCAATCCATATGCAGCAGCCCCACAAGTTAGCGTGAGCGCACCACAAGTAACCGTGCAAGCACCATCGGCTTACAGCCCTGCAAACACCGCGGTTCAAAGCAGCATCACCACTGCACAAACCTATGATTATGCGCCAGCAACCGCGTCATCCTACCAACCACTTTCAACCTATCAGAACACGCAGCAAGCCAGCGCCCAACCAAGCTATGCATCACAGCCTAGCTACGCGCAGCAAGATGCATCTCAAGGTTATCAGGCCCAAGGTTACCAATACCAAGCACAGGCTCAACAACCTGCGCAACCATATGGCCAGCCACAGGTTCAAACCTATGCGTACAACACGCAGCCACAAACCTACACCACCACGCAAATCTACACCCCATCCCCTGCGTTGACGGTGCAGCAAACAGCTGATGCAAACAGCCAGGCCTATGCTCAGCCATACCAAACCGCACAAAACACCGCGCCTGTGGTTGAAGAAAATGTTTCCTACGCAACCGATCCTTCGGTGGGCCCATGGTACTTCTCGCTGCGTTCCGGTTTGACCCTTGCACAAGACACCGCCTTCCGCCGCGCAGGTTCTGATGTGGTGAGCGAATATGCACCGGGCTGGCAACTTGGCACCGGCGTTGGTTATGAATTCAAGGCATGGAATAATTGGGTTGCCCCACGCGCCGAACTGGAGTTGGTGTATGACCAACAACTGGTTGACTCACACACCAACCTTGGCACCAAAACCACTGACCCCAACGCCTATGGATTCCAACGTAATCTGGACTTGATGGCAAACGGCTTCCTTGATTTCCGTTTGAACCGTTACCTCTCTCCTTATGTGGGCGGTGGTATCGGTATCGGTTATGCTGACTTTGACCGTTACGGCACTTCAGCTGGCGGCGTTGCCATGGATGATAATGATGTTGGTTTTGTATGGCAGGCCATGGGTGGTCTTGGCATCAACTTGTCCAGCAGCACCATGGTTGATTTCGGCTACCGCTATCTGCAAAACACCGGCGTAACCTTGAGCGCTACCGATGGCACCAAATCCACCACCGATGTTGGCAAGCACGTGTTGATGGTTGGCTTCCGCAATAATTTCTAATCATCACGATTAAATTCGAGTAATATAAACTCCGGCATCAGCAATGATTGCCGGAGTTTTTTTATGCCCGTCCATGCCGCCTTATGATCTGTCAAAACGCATGACCAAGAAAAAATCACCTCTCTCGGACGAAGATCGCGCACTTTGGAAAAGTGTTTCGGCATTGATCGAGCCACACAAAAAAACCGATATCCACCGCAGAAAACGCAACTTTAAAAAAGACGAGAACAGTGCTTCACCAGCTGTTGTTAAGGCCATCACCAAAGCCGCTGCCAAACCGGCGGGCAAGAAAAAATGGGAAGCCTTGCCGCACCAGCCCGCATCAGCCACAGGTAAAAAATCCATCACCACACACGAGCTTCCCGCAATTGCGGATGATATTGCTCGCCAGTTAAAATCAAAAAAGCGCGGCATTGATGCGCGCATCGATTTGCACGGCATGACGCAGGATGTAGCCCATCGCAAGGCTATCGCATTTGTAAATGCTTCGCTGGCGCGCCATCTCAAAACCATTTTGATTATTACCGGCAAGGGCACCGCCTCAACCAGCGAGGGTGTGCTACATAAAAATCTACCCCGTTGGCTTAGCGCCAGCCCGGCCCTATCCCGCCATATATTGGGGATTTCACCCGCCCCCACCCATTTAGGCGGTCATGGCGCCTTTGTTATTCATCTTCGCCAGCATTAACAGAAAAGCGCTGTTTACTTTCATGCATATGGGGCTAGAGTTTATGCAGACGTTACATAAACCAACTCAGGGTGGTGCATATGGGTCAGTCAGTTTCTATCAACGGCAAGCAGGTCAAGCTATCCGCGATTGTTGCCTTAAAACCGTTTGATGAAACTATCATTGATCCCAGCGAGGTAAAACGTCATGTCGAACTTCAGGCGGTCGCCAGCATCTATAATGGTCGCCCCGTCATTGCACGTCGAACTCTCAATCGATTAGCCGACGAATTGGGCTTTCCGGTATTTCAATCCCACCACCCTGTTGCGCTTAACCCGCATTTTGGCCATTACAAAATTGAAACCTATGATCCCGAACATCATGGATCGGTGCGATTGGCTGGTGCACAAACCATTATCAGCTGGAAATCCGAATACGGTTATCACGCCATTCCGCTGCTTCATCCTGTCGATGAAGTCATGCGCCAATTACCTAAATTAGCGCAGCGCGCAGAGATTGCGCCAAAGCGTCCACCACTCGCCGTCACCAAGCCCGCTTGTCCCAGCGCGGATGCCTGATCAATCAAAAGTCAATGGTCGTGGGCGTGGTTTTGGAATCTCGCGGCTGCGACGACCCAATTGTGGTTCAGCGGCAGCGGTGATATGCGGTTCAAACGGCTCGCCTTGTGATGGCTCGGTCGGCGTACCAATTTTCAATTGGTCGGCCATTAAGCGGGCAATCTGATCTGCATCGGCAGTTTGCGTAATGGGTATGATTTTTGGTTCTTTAGCCATGAGCAATATTCCTTTTCTATCAATCCATCAGTTATAGAAACCCCACGAATTAACGAATAGATGCAAATTACTTTCAAACCCATATCGCCGATTGGGATTAATTTATCTCAAATTTGAAGCATCATTAATTATAGCTAAGGAATATTGCGAAATAATCATGCCCATATTTTAGATCGTATATGGGTGACCTATGGCTGTTAATCCAAGTCAGGCGTTTGGCGAAAATATTCGTGCTGCAACAACACAGGATTTTCGTGCGAACCAACCTCAACCAGAACCAATGCGTGTTGCAGAGCTGGATTTCAAAAATGGCTGGGCATCCGATCTTGCTACTCGGCAGTTATTCAATGTGAATGGCTATACGAGCGTGGGCGGAAGAACCGTAACCCATGGCGCGTCCAGTTTTGACGCGCGTACAGGTGCAAGCGGCATTCGCCCCATCTTCATGCCGGGCGGACGATAGCCACCGGCTTACAACCTACTCTTTTGGCGGGATAGACAGACGCTTTAGCACGTCTTCCAGTTGGTCGAGCGTTTGATACTCAATCAACAATTTGCCGCCATCGCCCTTTTGCGTCAGGGCCACTTTTAATCCCAGCCATGAGGATACTTCGCGTTCCAACGCCTTGATATCGGCGCTGTCATTGCTGGTGATGGTGCGTGCAACTTCGCTGCGTTGCGCGGCGCTGCCCTTGCGCGCGGTGCGCGGCAATTGCACCAATGGCGCGCGCTTGCCGCCGTCGCCTGCAGGCGTTGCTGCATCATGGCTGGTCTTGGCCAGATTTTCAGTTTGACGTACCGATAGCCCGCCTTGAATAACTTCATTGGCGAGTTGCAGCGGATTTTTTGCAGCGAGCAAGGCGCGCGCATGGCCCGCAGTCAACGTCTTGTGATCACGCATCAATGCTTTTACCGCATCGGGTAATTGCAATAAACGCAGCGTGTTGGCGATGTAGGTACGGCTTTTACCTAGCGCTGTTCCGATTTCTTCATGCGTATGACCAAATTCGCTGATGAGGCGTTGGAAGGTTTCAGCTTCTTCCATGGCGGTCAAATCATCGCGCTGCATGTTTTCAATCAATGCAAATTCTAATGCATCGCGGTCTTTGATATCGCGGATGATGACGGGCACTTCATGCAGCTGCGCCATTTGCGAGGCGCGCCAGCGGCGTTCACCTGCAACAATTTCATACGCATTGGATTTATCAGGATGCGGGCGCACCAAAATCGGCTGTAAAATGCCCTTTTCCTTGATGCTGGCGGCTAAATCATCCAGCGCGCCTTTTTCAAAAACCTTACGCGGCTGTTTGGCATTGGGATAGATCTGACCCACGGGAAGCGTGCGCGGATTACCGGTTTGATCTGGCGCGCTTGGATCTTCATCAGCAAAAATAGCAGAAAGACCTTTGCCCAAACGTGCGGGCTTTGGGGCATTCGGATTGTTCTGCTGCGAGATGGGAGCGTTCATCTGGTTCCTCAATGGATTGTTCATCAATATATCTCTGGTCAGTTTGGTAATTTAATTATGCAACGCGTTGTTCATGTCCGGATTTGCCGCCGCTCTTCTTTTGCGCGAGCATCGCGCGGTCACGCAGCAATACTTCACGCGCCAAGTGCATGTAGGCCTGGCTGCCGGGGCATTTCAAATCATAAACCAGCACGGGTTTGCCATGCGATGGCGCTTCGGATACGCGCACATTGCGCGGAATAACCGTTTCAAACACCTTGTCGCCAAAGAATTCGCGCACATCGGCCGCTACCGTATCGGATAGGCTATTGCGCTTATCAAACATGGTAAGAACCACGCCTTCAATTTCCAATTCAGGATTAAATGCTTGTTTAACGCGCTCAATCGTACGCACCAATTGCGAGACACCTTCCAGCGCGTAGAACTCGCATTGCAAGGGCACCAGCACATCATCGGCTGCCACCAATGCGTTCAGTGTCAACATGTTCAAGGATGGCGGGCAATCAATCAGCACAAAGTCATAGGTATCACGCGCTTCTTCCAGCCCATTGCGAAGGCGATATTCGCGGTGTTCGGCAGAAACCAGTTCGATTTCCGCGCCTGCCAATGCAGTGGATGATGTCACGATGGATAAATTGGGGATGATGGTCGCTTGGGCAACTTCGCTCACCCGTGCTTCGGCGGCCAGTAATTCATAGGTACCCATGCCACGCTTGGAACGCATGATGCCAAAGCCGGTCGATGCGTTGCCTTGCGGGTCGGCATCTACCACCAATACCTTTTTGCCAACGGCAGCCAGTGCAGTTGCTAAATTTACTGCGGTCGTGGTTTTGCCCACACCGCCCTTTTGGTTGGCGAGCGCGATAATCCGGCAGTTTGGAAATGGTTCAGCCAAGGTGCACTCCCTTAAATAAATCCATAAAGAACAAGGCGTTATACTTTAAAATAACTCAGGCCCGCTTGATATTGGTCAGCCTTAAAATGAAGGCTTCGTCATCGGTGACGCTTTCCATTTTGCGCACATCCATAACCCATTCTTTTTGCGCCAATGCCAGCTCATCGTCAAGGTTTTTCCCCTTTAAAAACAAGCAATGTGTGGATGGTTTACGTAAAGGTTCCGACAGGGTCAAAAGGTCATTCAGGTCAGCCATAGCCCTGCTGGTAATGACGTCAAATTGCTTATTCTGGATGTCCTTGATATTCAAATTAAGAAGTTCGATGGGGGTCTTGGTTTCGGCGGCAATGGTGCGCAAAAAGGCGGCCTTGCGCGTATCGCGCTCAATCAACGTGACATTGGGTGCGCCCATAATCGCCAGTACCATGCCGGGAAAACCAGCCCCGCTGCCCAGATCCGCCATGCTTAGGTCTTCGCCCGAATGTTTGTAAATGGGGTAGAGCTGTGCACTATCGAGAAAATGCCTGCGCCATGCATCGTTAATGGTCGAGGCAGATACCAGATTAATCTTTGGGTTCCACTCGATCAGCCGCGCATGATAATGGTGCAACTTATCCAGCACTTCTGCGCTGACTTCGGTGACATTAAGAAAGTCGATGGAGGTAAAGGGTTTGTGATGGGCCATAACCGCCAATTATATCCACCTTGGCGAAGATTAAAATGATTAATTACCAGATAGTTACTGCTTTTAGTTTCAGGGTCCGAATGTTAAAAACCACCCGATTTAAAACGATATTTTTTTAAAGACCATTCATCCGCCACCGATGCTGAAAGCACCGCATGACGAACGATATTAAACCGCCCGCTTCCCCGCCGGAATTTTTCCCCGCGCCTATCCGTCATGTGGTGATTGTCAAAACCACCACGGTTGCCAAAACCATCCATTATGAAACCATCGCGCGCTATCTGAATTTGCCTATCCACTTCATCAATCTAACGGATGTGATGGAAGGTTTTGTGGTGGTGGATGAAGACACCAATGACCGCGTGAAAAATGCCATCAAGAAAATGGATGATCACGAAAATCTATCGCAGCAATTGCGCGATCCCAAATCATCGTTGCGCCGCGTCTTGCGTGACCGGATGAAGGTGTTTGGCATCGATGACCGCAACGTGCAATATCATTGGGGCGTTGAAGATTCCACTATCACTGCCGATTTAGACGAATGGCGCGTGTTGCATGACCGTCTCGAGCCCTATGTTCCGGAAAGCCTGCTAACCGGCATCGCCAATAACGGAACGCAGGCAGGCCCCGCCGCAGAAACCAGTTCGATTTTGGCGGACGTCACCTTGCCGGTATTGTTTGATGAATTGCGTCTGGCGCGTCTTGGACGCGGTATGCAAGATGCCCCGCGCATTACCTCCATCGTTACATTTATTTTATCCAGCATCAGCGATGATCCGCGTGCGCCCGAACAGGTGATTGAAGGTCAAACCAGTTATAAAACACTCATTCCTAACGGCCTGCATCAACCGGTTCCTTTCCCGCAAACACCCATTCCGGAAACCGAAGATTTTATCGCCATCGAAGGGCAGCCTGCGCGCCCGCAAAGCAATGATTATCTGCAATGGCTGGTCGCCAGAAGTCCGCGCAGCAAAGTTGTGCGCCAGATAGCCGAGCATCTGGGGTGCGCGGCACCCGAGTTTGATGTGACGCAATTATTTACCGCTTCGGCAAAGACCACGTTCATTCGCCGTGTATCACCTCTCCAGCTTCCTAAAATTATTTCCTTTGGTCAAAGCGATAAACGCATCGGCCGGTTCCACATCGAACAGCATATGCCAGATGCGATTACACCGCCTGAACTGAACATCGAGCACCAGCTTGAAAAAGCCGACGCGTTGATTTTCAAAGGCATCGGTGATTATCAAAAGCCTGAAAAAACCCTTTATTTACTGCATTATTTTGCTGCGCTGGTGGATAGACAAACACGGTCGCGCGCCAAGCATCGCCCGATGATAGTGGTGGATGATGGTTCGCTCACCTCGCTCGTGGATTTTGGATCAAAACTGTATCAGCTCGGCTTTACCAAAAATTTTCTGAACCGTCCGCTGTTTCAGGGCAAAAGCGCAATCGTCACCGACCCCGACATTGTGCATTTTTCCGATAGCTATATCGATGTAATCCGCACGGTGTCCGGCCGCCCGCTAACGCCAGCGCAAGAGCGCGCCGCCATTAATCAAATTCTTGAATTCCGTCTGGCTTCGTTTGAACCATTTGTCTCGCCATCCGAGCCGCAGATAGTGCCGCGCATTGGCGGCGCACCGCTATCGGCATCGTCTGCAACAGCCGGCGATGTGACCGTGACGTTTTACACCTCTGCGGGGAATGATAACCGCAAAGTCATGGACAGCAATTTTGCCTATGGCGAATTCCTGGCCAAACAAGGCTTTGCTGCTGCCTGGGGCGGCGGTGATTTACACGCCATGGGCGCCTTTGCCAATGGCTATAAAGCGGCCAAGGGTCACCACATTACCTGCGTATCCACGTTTGATTTATTGCAAAATGAAACCTCACGCGGGCGCGTACCGCCGGGCGTGCAGGCATGGGAAATTTATCCCGATATCACCCAGCGCCGCGACAGCCTGTACCGTCATGCCGATATCGAAGTCGTTGCATGGGGCGGCTATGGCACGATGGAAGAAGACGTGAATGGCGAAGCATGGCGTCTGGCAGATGCAGACGGCGCGGCCGGAAAATTCAAAATTTTCTTTGCGCCCGGCATTCATCGCGGCGATACATCCGACAACATCAACGAACAGTTGATGCGCATAGTGCACGGTGATGCGTTTGTTGATGCATTGAAAAGAGATCATCGCGCCATGCTCAAGCAAGGCTATGCGCTGGCCACCACCGATGACGAATTGCGGCAACTCACGCTGGAAATGCGTGACCTTGTCCTTGATCGCAGGGCTGCCATGCGTAAGGCACCCCAACCTCGCCGCATAGCGCCCAAAAAGCGTTCGGCGCCAGCTAACCGAAACGAGAAATCCTGATGCCCGCTTCATCCCAAACCACCGAGCAGCTCATCCTTAAATTGCTACCTCAGGCAAAAGAGGAAATCGTGCGCCGCCTCGCGCCTTTTGCCGAACGTGTCCCCTCACGTGAAACCGAAGGTTATGCCCAAGCCCTCAACGTCTATATCGATGAAGTTGAAAAAGCCCGCCGCGACATGGCGCCGATAATGGATGACATCGCGCAAAAAATTTCCAGCTTGGGCGGAGCCGGTTGGCAGAATGATAATCGCATGGTGCAATTCTGGCTGGGGTTTACCCATGTGGTGCAAACACTGCGTCATAACACAGAAAAAGGTCCTGCGGTGGTTTACGTCAGTCATGACAACAAGCTTCTGGGCTATGCGGCCGCCAATTTCCTGCTCTCGGAAATGGAACCATCCATTAAATTGCGCAACAAAGTGGTTGGCGCGGATAACCGTCGTCTTTACAACATCTGCGCCGAACCTGCTGCCGTTGCCGGTGTAATCGGGCATGAAAAAATCGGCACTAACAGCTTATTGCGCAAAGGCGCGCATTGGTCAAAACGCCATTTGCGTGATATCGCTGATGGCGTACCTAACAGTGAATTTATCCCGCTCAAACGTGTGCCCGAACGCCGCGCGGATTTTCTGAGCCGTGTTTCGGCGCTTGCCAAAAAAGATGGCCGCTATGATTGCGCCGTATTGGTAACCACCACCGACCCTTGCGGGTCATGCACACGATTGCTGATTGATATCGGCATTACCGAAGTCATCACAGATGCCCAAAGCCATTTCATGCCGATGAGTTATAAACGCCGCGAAGAAATGGCCAAATCCACAACGCGTCTTGACGCCAATGGCGTGCGTCACCGCCATGTACATTACCAGTTGAATATTTAACTGGCAGGCACCATGACCAAGCACATCAAGCCAGCCCAGATAACAGATGCCGATGCTTCCATCACCCATGACGAGATGCTGCGTATTTTGTTATCTGCCGATTTAAATGCCGAGCCACAGCCGACCGAAGATGATTTAATAACCGAGGCTGCTCGTCTTCGCGCTGAAATCCGTGTGGCTAAGGAAACCAAACAACGCCTTGGCGATATCTGGGATAAAAACCGCACCCCTGAAACAAGTGAAGTATTCGGAGAGGCTATCGACCGCTACCTCGATCTGCAAAAAAACCTCAAGGAACTGCTTGGCGATTTAAAACGCATCCAAACTCCGCAGCCACCTAAATCAAAACGCCGCGTCTATAAAATGCCTAGCCCGCAGCAGTAGACGACGAAAAATTATAAAAACAAATTTTTGGATAGATTTTTTGATTTTGTAAATAAATCAATGACATAGATAAAGTGTTTCACGTGAAACACATCAAATAGTATGTATAGAGGTGTGTGCATTCAACCAAAGGTTGTAAGAATGGCGACCGTCCTTGCGCGAGCTAATGCGAGCGAAGCCCAACGGCGTTTGAGTATCATGCGGCTTTCTTGGTGCGCTTCACATGCTTGAGTAGCGCGATGATGGCTGCAGGCGTAATCCCGGGAATGCGGGCGGCTGCGCCAATGGTGGCGGGTTTCACCGCTTTCAGCTTCTGACGGGTTTCGGCTGACAGGCTTCCCACCGTATCGAAATCCAGATTATCCGGCAGCTGCATTCCTTCATCTCTCAGGAAGGCTTTGATGTCTGCGTCTTGGCGTTCCATGTATCCCGCGTATTTGCCATCAATCTCTACCTGCTCGGCAATCTCGGCGGTCAGCTTGGAAAGTTCGGGCCAAAGCTGGCATAGCTGGCTGAACTCCACCCCGCTGGAAAGCAGGTCATAGGCATTGCGGCGCACGCCATCTTGATTGACGGTCAGCCCCATCTTGGCCAGCTCATGCGGGGTAGCGGAAAGGCTTTTGGCCAGCTCCCTTGCCTCTTCCAGCTGGGCGGATTTCTTGGCAAAGGCTTCGGCGCGTTCATTACCGATGCAGCCGATTTGCATGCCCAGCGGGGTCAGGCGCTGGTCGGCATTATCCGCGCGCAGGCTCAGGCGGTATTCCGCACGGCTGGTAAACATCCGGTATGGTTCATTGGTACCGCGGGTAATCAAATCATCAATCATCACCCCGATATAGGCTTGGCTTCGATCCAGAATAACGGGGGCGGAGCCGCTGGTTTTCATGGCGGCGTTTAGCCCTGCGACCACACCCTGTGCTGCTGCCTCTTCATAGCCGGTGGTGCCATTGATTTGCCCCGCAAGGAACAGCCCGGGCACCCGCTTGGTCTCAAGGGTTTGCTTAAGTTCACGCGGGTCAACAAAGTCATATTCAATCGCATAGCCATAGCGGATAAAGCGCACATGCTTTAAGCCGCCAATCGCGCGGACAAAGGCATCCTGCACGTCGATGGGCAGGGAGGTTGAAATACCGTTGGGGTAAATGGTGTCGTCATCCAGCCCTTCGGGTTCAAGGAAAATCTGGTGGCGTTCCTTATCGGCAAAGCGCACCACCTTATCCTCAATGGATGGGCAATAGCGTGGGCCAGTTCCCTGTATCTGGCCGGAATACATCGGCGCGCGGTGGATATTATCGCGGATATGCTGGTGCGCTTCCGGGGTGGTATAGGTAATCCCGCAGGCGATTTGCCGATTGGCGGTCTGGGTGGTCAGGGTCGAAAAATAATAGGGCTCGTCATCGGCGGGTTGCATCTCCAGCCCCGCCCAATCAATGGTCTTGGAATCCAGCCTTGCGGGAGTTCCGGTTTTCAGGCGGCCAAGGGGAAAGCCAAAGCGTTCAAGGGTGTCGGACAGCCCCATGGATGGCGCTTCGCCCACACGGCCGGCAGGGGTTTTGGTCTCCCCTTGATGGATAAGGCCGCGCAGGAAGGTTCCGGTGGTCAGGACAACTGCCCCGCATTTAATGATAGTGCCATCGGCGGTAACCACCGCGCGGATATGCCCCGCATCATCGGTCAGCATGTCTTCAATCGCATAGGGCAGGATAGTCAGGTTTTCCTGACCCGCCAGTGCCGCCTGCATATGCTGGCGGTAGAGCTTGCGGTCAGCCTGCGCGCGTGGGCCACGTACAGCAGGGCCCTTGGAACGGTTGAGCAAACGGAACTGGATGGAGGCGGCATCGGCCACCTTCCCCATCACGCCATCAAGCGCGTCAATCTCACGAACCAGATGGCCCTTGCCTAGCCCCCCAATGGCGGGGTTGCAGGACATTTCCCCGATGGTCTCAATCTTGTGGGTGGCCAGCAGGGTTTTCGCGCCCGCGCGCGCAGCCGCAGCGGCGGCGTCACAGCCTGCATGCCCGCCCCCCACAACGATGACATCAAATGACAATTCGCTTTTCATGATGCGCGCAAAATAGATGGTTTGCTGGTTTGAAACAAGTCCTGCGTGAAACCGGATGTTTGAGAGCAAAAAACAGGCATTTTAAAAAATATATAGCAAAAATAAATAGATAGCCAAAGTGTTTCACGTGAAACACATACAATAGTATGTAATACCAAGTTAGTAGACAATCAAAGGTTGTATAATTGTTTCTAAAAGCGAATTTTCTTTTTTTAAAAAAATACAGAACTCGCTATTTCCACGGGAGTGATTTATAAAAAATCTGTACCGCTTTATATACCATATCAAATGGCAATAAATCGCCTTCAATGTCTGGGGCTAATTCCTGATATCTCTCTTTAGTTCTGCGGATAATTTCCGAATTATCCATGCTATCCGCTGACAATACTAAGTTTCTTGCCTCAGCCTTTTCTATTAAACGCTGCAATATGCGCTGCTTAGTAAATGGCTCACTCATCTGCTGATGAGTTGTAAGCACATAGTGAAGATCATATATATCTTGTCGTCGTATTCTATTACGCTCTTGCTGTTGAAGCAGTGCGCGGAATTTTTCGGCAATCAATTCGGCCAGATCATAGGTTCGAATAACATTGCCTTCATCAAGTTCAAGAAAGTCAACATTACCGACGGGCTCATTTAAACTGTAATCCAACCCAACAAAGGTTGATGAATTTCCAGCTAATAGACGCTTGTGAGCATTTGGCTTAGCTTTATATGCATACCCGATATTCGCTCGTATGGTTGGAAAAGTTGCACCTGCGCGCGGCGGTGATTGCTCAAGTTTTTGTATGCGGCAATCTAGTCCGTAGTTAAGACTTTCAACGGCATCTATTAATCCACTATCCAGCGTCCTTTGAAAATTAGTAAGGTCAAATGCCCCTGGAAGTGTTGGCGTAGAAAAGTCGATGTCTTTTGTATAACGCGAGCTTTCATAGCCGAGGGCTAGAAGAAGCCCACCTTTCATGACCATGGAGGTTTGTAAATCTGGCGTTCCAGAAACTGCCGCAAGAACCGTATGAACGGCTTGCCGAAAAGCAAGGTACTCTGGATCGCTATTTACCCACCGCCTAATGTTGAACTTTTGCATGATTACACCACTTTTTCTTCGATATTGAGTGACAGTGCCCATTTTTCAGAAAAAACTGGCGCATAAGGAGATTGTGCAACAAGTTTTCTTGACCCTCCACGCTGCACACCTTTCGCCCACACATCAATTCGTGGATCAGATAATCCAAGTCGTTCATCCAAAATATATCCGAACCTTGCTTTGTCTATACCGTTCCCATGCTGATCGACCTCATCAACAATCAGGCGTAGATATCGAGGGGCGTTTTGCTCAAAAACATCCAGGACGTGATAAATCCCGCCGCATAAGTCAGGATCGCGAACCATATCAAGAAATGTTCGCCCGATACTTGAGACCCTAAGAGCCGTTCCTTGTGTTGCAACATAGGCGCCAGCATCATAATGAGCGCTTGTCTGAATGCTCACAGTTTTTCCAGCTATTCTTGGCAGGCGCATTCTTCGCAGTATAGGCATGCCAGCATTTTTGTATTCATCCAATGCTTTCCCTAAATCTTTTTGCATTTTTTCATTTGCAAGGCGAGTCCACGCAGCAGGCTTGGGTGCAGACAAGAAAAGCAATTTAGGTAGGCGATCGGTGAAGCCATGGTGCTCCATGGCACTCAAATGTGAGACATAGCAGAAAGGATCAACGCAGCAAGCGGCATCACCTGCAGAAGGGTCGTTTTGAGACAGAACAGCATAAACATCACGATGAGAAATTTTTGACGTATTTTGAAGCGATCCAGAAGCTAAAAGAGATCTAATAATACGAGCGTAGTCGCTCCTCTGTGGTAAATCTTTTGTCAGGAGACTTAACTTTTCGCCGCGATATGTTTTTTCTTTATATAGAAAGAATATGACTAATCCGACCTGATATGATGTGACGATTGGGCGATTTAGTTGGCCAATTTCGAGGGCGGCGGCTGTGCTTATTTTCATTTTATATATCGTTGTTATCTATATATGTCCTTAGGACATATATAGATAACAACATAGTTAGTCAATAAAAATATGCAGAAAAACAAATCTGTTGACAATTCGCATATTAAGCGCTATCCTTATGTCCTAAGGACATAAGGATAGCGCTTAGTTGTAGAAATGCTACTAGCAGTGTGGCGGTATAGTTTATTGCATTACAAGAAGTAAGACGGCTTTACCCCCGCGAGGCGGTCAGGTGTTGTTGCTGTGCATGCCGCGCGATTTGACGGCGGCGGAGATAGCGCGTCATGAAGGATTTAAACTGGCTGCAATCGCGTAAATCCAGCTTATGGTTCAGCATCAGCCCAAAGGCCGCGAATAATTTGCGGCTATGGTCATTGGTGGCAACATCTTTTTCCGGATGGTTTTGAACGCCGATGATATTGGTGCCATCGATATGGATGGCTTCAATCGTATCATCATGTGCGCGTGCAATGACGTGAATATCATGTTTTGCAGGATTGATGGAGGTAATGGAGGCTTCATCAATCGCGCGCCAATGCACCGAATTGATGGTGACTTTTTCTTTGCCTGTGAATTTATTGGCGATGCGTGCTGCAAATTCCCCAATCAGATTACGGCCAAAAATTTCACCAGCTGTTGATTGCAGCGCGTGCAATATCGTGCCGCCTTTTATCTTGAGCGGATGCGCAGGGCCATAGGCGTTGTCTTTATCAGGCGGGCCGTGCTCTTCCACCTTGCGTAGCTTTGCACCAAAGGCCACCGCGATATGTTGCATGCCAAGGCAAATGCCCAATATCGCCTTTGATGACGGGGATTGCTGCACGATGCCGAGGCTGAGGATATCGCGCGGCAGATCATGCGGGCTGTCATCATATTCCGGTTTTTCGCCATATAACTCCGGCGTGACATTGGGGCGGCCACCCGATAGCACAAAGCCATCATAACGTTTGATGAGGCTTTCAAATTGATAGCCTGCATCATTTTTTGCTTTTGGAAACTGGTCCAGGAAATGCTGTGTGGGTTGCACCACATCCACCGCCGCGCCGGAATAAATGCGCAAGGCATCGACATAGGTTTTGATGCGTTCGGCTTCATGTTTGGTGGTGGCAATCAGCAAAACGCGTTTGGGCTGCGCGGATGGTGGCAGATGATCAAAACTGGTATCGCGGGTAATGGAATCCAAATGCTGCATTCACAATCAATTCAGAATGAATAAAAAATCACTCCAAATAGCGTAAAATGGATATTTCTGAAAATAAAGCGAAAAAGAATTAACGCGGCTATTTCTTCGCCAGTTTTGCTGCGATGTCGTTCAGCAGCGCTGGGCCTTTGTAGATGAGGCCAGTATAAAGCTGCACGGCGTTTGCGCCGCTGGCGAGTATTTTGGCGGCATCTTCTCCGCTTTGGATACCGCCCACACCAATGACGGGCATGGCGGGTGGAACCAGCGCGCGGATTTCACGCACCATCCAACAGGATGTTTCCAGTAATTGCGGGCCGCTGTAACCGCCGACTTCTTTGTTATTGTGCGTGGGCCATGTGATGGTATTGGTGTTGATGAGATTGCGCGATGCAAAGGGCACGGTGTTGGTCGCCACAAAGCCATCCACGCCTGCCTTGAGTGCGGCGCGTACCATGCGTTCCAATGCGGTTTTATCACGGGTGGGGCCAAGTTTGACGAGGACGGGAATACGCCCCGCCCCTTGTTTAGCAGCGGTTATTTGCTGCATTACCGTGTTTTCGGCTTCGTGGTCATCATGCGCGACATTGGGGCAGGATGCATTCAGCGTGATGTAATCGACGAGCGGTGAGACAGCCTTGGCGAGGGTTTTAAACTCATCAATCACGCCATCAGGTGATGCGATGCTTGCGCCAACGCACAAATCTTTTCGTGCGGGATGTTTTTTAAACGCCGTCAGATTATTGATGAAGGGAGCTAATCCGCGCCCCGGTAAACCTAGCCAATTAATCACCGATGAATTGGCAAGACGCCACATGCGCGGCTTGGGATTACCGCTGCGTGGATGCAGGGTGACGGTGCCCGCCTCCACCATGCCAAAGCCCATTTTTGACCAACCCGCCAAGCATGCGCCTTCTTTATCGGCGCCGCCGGAAAGGCCGATGGGATTGCGAATTTCCTTGCCGAATAATGTGACGCGTAAATCGGACGTGTTTTGTAAGCGCGGGCCAAGGCCGAATTTTAAAGCAAGAAGGGTAACGGCGTGGGCGGTTTCTGGCGGCAATAGATGCAGGAGCAGCATCAACATTGCACGCTCCAATTCAAGGTCGTGCTGGTGGCGGGCGATGACAACATGCCGATGGGCAATGGTGTAATGGTGCCCAGTTCGGTTTTCACCACATGGATTTCCTGCGGGGTTTTGGAAAGGGTGAAGGTCTCAGTCGGCACGGGCAGATTATAAAACCGTGCGCCATTGCTGCACAGGAAATGGATGAAGGTTTCCTGGCCGGCCTGCGTGGATAAATCCACCCCGCCTGCCTCGAATGCATCGGCGTATAATTGCGGGGCAATGCCGCCGGTATAACAACCCGCCGCGCAGCCACAGGGTGTTGCTTTGACGCTATGCGGCGCGCTATCCGTGCCAGCAAAGAATTTCACATTGAGCGGGTCGGTGACGGCGGCGAGCAAGGCTGCGCGGTCTTCTTCAAACTTCACAATCGGCATGCAGTACAGGTGATATTTGAGCCCCTGCATCATATGGCCGACATTGTACATGAGGTGCTGCGGCGTGATGGTGGCGGATACATTATCGCCTTTGCTAGCCACAAAATCAGCGGCAACTTTGGTGGTGATGTGTTCAGCGACAATGCGCAGGCGCGGATAGGTTGCGCATAATAAATGCATTTTCTCGTTATAAAAATATTCCTCGGCATTGGTGGATTTGCCGTAATAGGCCTCCCCCTCCAGTCCATGCATTTCACCGTGAATGCACAAGACCACGCCATGTTCCTCCATCGCGGCAAACACGCCATTATTGATGAAATGCGACAATGCTGCTGCGCTTTGCGAATTGGTGGTGCCGTGCGGCGGGTAGTATTTGGCCGCGCGCAACAGGCCCGATGCTGCGCCTTGCGCAATCATTTGCGGGGTTGTGTTAGCCGAGAGATACAGCGGCACGATGATGTCGGAAAATTTATCGCCGCCTGCAGCGCGTAGCTGGGAGAGATATTCTTCAATCGACCAATCGGCGCCTGCATCGCTTTTCAACACTTTGGCAACGGGGGGCTTGGTGTTGGGCATGGCGAGAATGCCAGCACAGCCCATCTTCAGATGCTCCTCAATCATCGGGGCGAGCATTGCGCCCTGACGCATATGCGTGTGCAAATCATACCATTTGGGGAGGGAGAAGCTGATGGGCATGGGCCAAGTGTTTAGCAGCTTTAATGCGCCGTTTGAAGGGGTTTTTCGCAGCATCAATGGCGCGTTGCTTGACATTGGCGGATAAGGGTTGTTGTCTTATCGCAAGGTTAAATTGCCGCATCCAGCCTTTTGGAGTTTATGATGGTCAAAGCATTTCTTGGAATTGTATTGGTTGCCTTACTGGCGTTGGTGGGGGTTGCTGCATCCAAGCCGGATGAGTGGGTATTGACGCGTAGCGCTGTCATTAATGCGCCAGCCGCCAAAGTGTTTGCGCAAATCAATGATCTGCATTTCTGGAGCAATTGGAGCCCATGGGCCAAATTAGACCCCGAGCAAAAGGCCACCTTTAAAGGCCCCAATGCCGGCAAGGATTCCAGCATGAAATGGGAAAGTGCAAAAGATGATGTGGGTGTGGGTACCATGACCATCACGGATAGCAAGCCGAATGAGAAAATCACCATGCGGCTGGATTTTGAAAAGCCCATGCCCGCCACCAACACCACCGAATTCACGTTTAAGCCAGTAGATAAAGGCACGGAAGTGACATGGACCATGCGCGCGCAAGCGACCATTGTGACCAAAATCATGGGCGTGATTTTCAATTGCGACAAGATTGTCGGCGATATGTTCGATAAGGGTCTCGCGAATTTGAAAGAGCTGACGGAGAAGTAGTTTTTATTTTGCGCGTTATTTTGTGCGATGCGTCTGCATGTGAATTAGCCATTCGCTCTGTTCCATCTGGCGATGGAACAACCGCTCGGGCTTGATTATTTCCCGATACAAAATTCCCGGAAAATAATATCGAGGATGTCATCGACATCTACTGCGCCGGTAATGCGGGCAAGGGCGCGTGTGGCAAGGCGGATATCTTCGCCCACCAGTTCAGGGGCTTTGCCGCTGTCATAGGCATCAATTGCGCGTTGTAAATGCTGCTGGCAATGGGTGAGCGCTTCGCGGTGGCGGGCACGGGTAAGCGGCGCGGCAACCTGATTTTCAACGATATTTTTAAGGCGTTTGGCCAAGGCATCGAGCAATTCTGCAATGCCTTTTCCGGTTTTGGCGGAGATATAAAACGGCTTTGGTAACTGCGTGGATGATGGGGGTGTTGCCTCATCCACCTTATTCACGACGGCAATGCTTTTATCATTCAGCAGTGCAAGGCTTTGTCCATCGGGCGTGGTAGTCGCATCGAACATGACGATGGTGAGGTCGGCATCATTCGCACGTTTAAGTGCGCGCTTAATCCCCTCCTCTTCAATCTCGTCATGTGTTTCACGCAGGCCCGCTGTATCCGCCAGAATAACGGGGATGCCGGCAACATCCAGATGCACCTCGATGATATCGCGGGTGGTGCCTGCCCGGGCCGACACAATGGCGGCATCGCGCTGCGCTAATGCGTTAATAAGGCTTGATTTACCGGCATTGGGCGCACCCAGCACCGCGATTGAAAACCCATCACGCAGGCGTTCACCGCGGCGGTTATCGGCAAGATGCGCTGCGATTTCCTTGTTGAGTTGACGCAAGGTTTCAAGGCGCGATTGCACAATATGCGGTGGTAAATCTTCATCCGGAAAATCAATATCGGCTTCCAGATGCGCAAGAATGCGCAGGAGTTTTTCACGCCAGCTTTGTGTAAGCGATGACAGCGCGCCGCCCATTTGTTTGAGTGCTTGCACGCGTTGCATTTGTGTTTCGGCTTCGATGATATCGGCAACGCCTTCGGCTTGGGTTAAATCCAGTTTGCCGTTTTCAAATGCTCTACGGGTGAATTCACCGGGCTCGGCCAAGCGGCAACCCAAACGACTGAGGGTTTCTTGCAGCGCAGCTATAACCGCGCGCCCGCCATGGATTTGAAATTCAGCGACATCTTCGCCGGTAAAGCTGGCAGGGCCTGCAAAATATAGCACAACCGCTTCATCAATCGCCTCGCCCGATGGGGTTTTGAGCTTGGCGAAGGTAGCCACGCGTGCCTTTGGTGAGACACCGGCAATGCGTTCGATTGCAAATTTTGCATTGCTGCCGGAGACACGAAACACGGCAACGCCTGCGCGGCCTTGCGCGGAAGAGAGAGCGTATATCGTATCAGAGGATGCGTGCGTCGACATGATTATTTGGCGGGCAGCAGCAAGCGTTCAACCGGTTTACCGTTTTGAACATGCGAGATGAGAATTTCATCAATGTCGGATTTGCTCTCGGCTTTGTACCATGCGCCTTCGGGATAAATCACAATCACCGGGCCGTGTTCGCAGCGGTCAAGACAGCCAGCGCCATTCACGCGCGTGGATGGAATGCCCAATTCCTTGGCTTTATCCTTCATATAATTGCGCAGTTTTTCAGAGCCCTTTGCGGCGCATGAACCGCGTTCATGCCCTTCAGGACGGCTATTTGTGCAACAAAAGATGTGATTTTGGAAATATAGTTCAGGCATACACAAATAGCCTTTTTTGATTACGGCTCGCTCTGCGCCAAGAGGCGCAACCGCTCGCGCGTTTATTTGTGCAACAAAAGATGTGATTATCGAAATAGGCGGGCATGACTTGAAATATTACTTTTTAGCTGCGGCGGTGGGCGCGACATTCTGCATGGATGTCCAGAACATTTTCTGGAATTGGTCAAAGGCCTGCATGCCCATGGGCAGCCATTGTTGCATCATTTTATCAGGTTCCATCGATTGCATGCCTTGCATCATGCGTTGCTGAATTTCCTTCATCATCGCTTGTTGCATCGGTTGCACATCAGGCAGGCCGAAAAATGCGCGGGCTTCTTCGGGGGTGCATTCCATATTTACAGTGAATTTCATCGGGCGGCCTTTCTGGTTGAAACTGGGCTTAGATTATGAGCTTGGCTTGAGCTGGGCAATCAAAAGGTTTATATGAATGGGGGTAATTTACTTCAGGAGACGTCATGCCCCCATTTAATCTTACCGTTCAAAGCCATGATGGCGGTTCATTTGGCGCCTATGTGGCAAAAGCCAGCGCAGCAAACGCCCCCACCCTGTTGGTGATACAGGAAATTTTTGGCGTGAATGCCAGTATGCGCGCGATGTGCGATAACTGGGCCAGCGCCGGATTTAACGCTGTTTGCCCCGATATTTTCTGGCGGCAAAAACCCGGTGTGGAATTGACCGATAAAACCCCCGCCGAATGGGAACAGGCCTTTGGATATTTCAACGGCTTTGATCTTGAACTGGGTATGAAGGATTTGCAAAGCACGCTGAATGTGGCGCGTAGCCTTGCCGGAAGTAATGGCAAGGTAGGCAGTATTGGCTATTGCTTGGGCGGAAAGCTCGCATACCTCATGGCAGC
This sequence comes from Alphaproteobacteria bacterium, assembly GCA_041917755.1. Classification (GTDB taxonomy): domain Bacteria; phylum Pseudomonadota; class Alphaproteobacteria; order UBA9219; family RGZA01; genus RGZA01. The sequence goes on along the minus strand of JAYRWY010000005.1, from coordinate 66,285 downwards.
CAACACCGATGCCGATTGCAATGTCAGCTATTACGGGGTTGGGCTTGCAGAATTATTGGGTGATGTGCCGCGCATTAAAAACCCGTTGCTGATGCATTTTGCCGAGCTTGATAAATACCTCAGCGGGGATGCCTTGGCGGGTGTGCGTGCAGCGATTGCCAAAAACAGCGTGATTGAAAGTTATGTGTATAACGGCGTGGAACATGCTTTTGCACGTATCAATGGCGAACATTTTGATGCGGGCGCAGCCAAGCTGGCCAATGATCGCAGCCTTGCATTCTTGAATAAGAATTTAGGCTGATTAGCCCGCCAGTTTTTTCCAAAGATTATCTTTGATGCCCGCAATGGCGGCTTCGTGCGCGGCGCGCTCTTGCGCGCTTAGCGGGAAGTCACGCGGTTCACGTGCTTTGCCTTTTGCGCCGTTGCCTGCGCGTGTTTGTGCCTTTGGTTCATGGGCAAATTCGATGTTGAGACCGGTTTGTTTACCGCCCGATAATTCCACAAATACATCCGCCAGCAAGCGTGCATCAAGCAGTGCGCCGTGCAATTGACGGCTGGACGCATCAACTTTAAAGCGTTTGCATAAGGCATCCAAACTGGCGGGTGCGCCGGGGAATGCTTTGCGCGCTAATATCACCGTATCAATGGCACGTGTTTTGGGTAGCGGCGAAAAACCAATGCGTTGTAATTCCGCATTTAAAAATGCCATATCGAAGGGCGCGTTATGAATGACCAGCGGGTCTTCGCCGATGAAATCCAAAAACTCCTCCACGATTTGGGAGAAGATGGGTTTGTCTTTTAAAAATTCATCGGTGAGGCCATGCACGGCACGCGCGGCTTCCGGCATGTCGCGTTCAGGATTCAAATAGGCCTGAAATGTTTTGCCGGTGGCGATGTGCCCCACCAATTCCACGCAGCCGATTTCAACAATGCGGTGACCTTGCAACGGGTCAAAGCCGGTGGTTTCGGTATCTAGAATAATATGGCGCATTTACAATCCATGATTGATGACATAGGCATAAAGTAGAATTCAAAATAGCGCGCATTACCAGCATTATTAAAGGGTTTTATGGACTTGCGCACATAAATTCCCCGCGTTACAACAGCTTAATATTTAAACTCATTACTTTTAAGTAACATCAAGAATGACTGTTCAGGAATAATGATGCGCCTTTCCTCACGTCTACCCCGCCGCAAACGCCGCATCACCAATGCGGATATCAAGCCAGAGACATTGCAGGCATTGAATGTGGGCGGTGCATTGCCCATCATCGATCCCGATGATTGGAAGTTGCAATACGCATCCCCCGAATTACGTGCAAGATTATTGGGTGAGCCGCAACCTGTCCTGCCGGCGACGCGTACCCGAAAAAAAGTAGCAGCCGAAAAAAAACTATAATCAGGAATTAAAATTCAGGCCTTGCCAGAACAGCATTTCCATGCGCGCATCGCCTTGCAGATTATACATCTTGTTGATGCCTTGCAGGCCGGTTGGCGAGGTGACGTTGATTTCAATCAGGTAGTCACCAATCACATCAATGCCCGCAAAGTATAATCCCATCTCGCGCAAGGTGGGGCCGATGATGGCGCAGATTTCCTTATCACGCATGGTGAGTTCGGTTGGATGCGGCGTGCCGCCCAATGCCAAATTGGCGCGGAAATCACCTGCGGCAGGCATGCGTTTTAATACGCCGGCTGGCTTGCCATCAAACAGGATGATGCGCTTATCGCCATTGGAAATATCCGGCAAAAACGGTTGCAGCATGAGAGGTTCACCGCTGGCGCGGACATGGGTTTGTGCCAGTTCCAATAATCCATCAAGCTGATCATGCGTGAAGCGATAGACATCGCGCCCGGCATTACCATACAATTTTTTGGCAACCACCTGGCCGTATTGCTTTAGAAATTCGGTTAAATCGCGTTCATTAAAACTAATCAGCGTGGGCGGCAACACTTCGGGCCAGCGCAGCATGAGTAGCTTTTCCGGCGCGTTGCGCACAGCCGATGGATTATTGATGACGCGGGTATATTTAAGCTGGTCGAGTAAATGCGTGTTGGTGATATAGCCCATATCAAAAGGTGGATCCTGACGCAGCAGAATGACATCGACATCTTCATCCAGATTGATGAGACGTTTATTCAGCACAGTAAAATGATTGCCTTCCTCGCGGCGCAGCTGCACCTCTTCGGCGCGTGCCATGATCTCGCCCTCACGCCAGAACATATCGCGCGGATGATAGGCATAGAGCGTGTAGCCAAGTTCCTGCGCGCCAAGGCCCAGCACAAAGGTGCTGTCGCCATTAATATTAATGCCCGATAACGGGTCCATCTGTAGGGCTACGCGCAGTTTTTTCCTGGAATTTGTGCTCATCATCCAAGAACCTAGTCGGAAACCATGAAAAGAAAAGGCCAAAAATAGATTGGTGAAAGTATTGTTTGGTATTACTTTGGCGGCATGACAAAAAGGTTATATCAGCCCATCGGCGATGAAGACGTGTTGTTCAATGAGGGCAATGCGCAGCTGGATATGGCGCGCACCGCTTTTTCATATAATGACCATCAGCGTGCGCTCGAGCATTACCTGGCTGCGTATGATGCCGCGCCAAGCCAAACCATCATTGATGATATGTTCAAGAATGCGGCTGGTGTTGTGCTGTCATCGAAAACCGGATTATTGGCCGCGCAATATTATATGGCGGTTGCTGAACTGACCGGAAATGAAAGCCAGATCTTACCATCGCTGGATAAAGCGATTGAAGTCATGCGCGCGGCAAGCAAGGGCGGTAAGCATGACATGACGGATCATGCGGAAATTGCACGCCTTGCAGTGCGTGTGTTGGAAACAGCGCCAAGCACGGATGACGGAGTGCTTCGCCAGTTTTATGCCATGGACATTTTGAACCGCCAGATGACCGCCATGCAGAATATCGATGCAAAATACGGCACGCATAACGCGTCGGTTTTTCTGGTGCAGGAAATTGCCAATAAGGCGTTTGTCAGCGCAAATGAAACCGTGGCTGGCGTATTAAATGGCATGATCGAGCGTGTATTGAAAACAGACGCCGGCATATTCGGTTTTGCCCGTCCTGCCAACCGGATTGATTCAAGGCATATGGCGATATGGGCGCAGCCAAGCAATAACAATAAGCCACGGTTGAACTAATCCCCCCTTTTTATTGCCATTTTCCATCCTATTTGGTTGCAGGTTGAATTCATCAGCGGTTCACATGAAACTGGGCCTATGCGATTACTTGTGATTGAAGATGATAAGATTTTATCGGGGCAGCTTTCCAAAACACTGGAAGACGCCGGGCACAGCGTGCAATGCGCGCAGGATGGCTCATCAGGATTGAAGTTGGCCAAGGCGCAGACCTTCGATGCGCTGATTGTTGACCGCATGTTACCAAAGATGGATGGGCTGGATGTGATTGCGGCGTTGCGCAGCGCCGGAAACCGCGTGCCGATTATTATCTTAAGTGCATTGGGCGAAGTGGATGACCGCGTGAAAGGGCTGCGCAGCGGCGGCGATGATTATCTGGTCAAGCCATTTTCCTATGATGAGTTGATGGCGCGCCTTGAAATTATGGTGCGTCGCCAGCAGCAAGTAGTGCCGGAAACCACGCTGTCTATTGGGGATTTGATGATTGATGTGGTGGCGCGCAAGGTCACGCGTGCACATCAGGTGATTGCATTGCAGAGCCGCGAGTTCCGTTTACTGGAATATCTGGCGCGCAATAAGGGCCATGTGGTGACGCGCGCAATGTTATTGGAGGCGGTGTGGGATTATCATTTTGATCCGCAGACCAATGTGATTGATGTGCATATCAGCCGCCTTAGAAATAAAATTGATAAAGGGTTTGAAAAACCGCTTTTGAAAACAGTGCGTGGAACCGGTTATACGCTTGATGATACGGGGGCATGATGAAAATTAAATCATACCTCTCCAGTTCTAGTTTTATCATTGCCATGCTGTTTTTCCTGCTGGTGGGGTTGGTGTCTGCCTTTATTATTTATACGCTGGCGGCGCATCCGGATGTGAGCACCCCTACCTTTGAATGGCTGGCAGGCGTGGCATTGGCGGCAATGGTGTTGATTGTGCTGATTAGTTTCTATATCAGCTTTTTTGTAGTGAGCCGCGTCAACCGCATTGCCGAAACCGCATGGCATATTATTGATACCGGCGATTTGAGCGGGCGGATAAATGTACAATCAAGGTGGGATGACTTATCCAATCTTGCGCGGTTGCTCAATCATTTCCTGTCGCGCATTGAAACCTCCATGCAAAATGTGCGGCATGTGTCGGATAATATCGCACATGATTTGCGCACCCCGCTGTCGCGTTTGCGCCATCACTTAGAAGATTTGCGCGCCAACCCCAATGAAAAATTAGCCGAGCAGGCCCTGCACGAAGCGGACCGGATTTTGGATATGTTCAATGCGTTGCTGCGGATTGCCAATATCGAAAAAGGCAAGCGGCATCAGGCGTTTCGCCACTTTGCGATGCAGGATGTCTTGCGGGATGTGATTGAATTATATGAGCCGATGTTTGATGAAAAGCAGATTGAACTGTCGCATGATTTAACGGCGTGTCAGCAACTGGGCGATAAGGATTTATGGTTTCAGGTATTTGCCAATTTGCTGGATAATGCGTTGAAGTTTACACCAGCGGGCGGCGCGGTAACCGTGCAACTGTCCACAGACGGTATTCGCAATACGGTGGTCATCACAGATAATGGATGCGGTATCGCCGACACTGAACGCGATAAGGTCTTTCAACGGTTTTATCGCAGCGAACAATCACGCAGCCAGCCGGGGCACGGCTTGGGCCTGAGTTTTGTGCAGGCGGCGGTGGAATTGCACAATGGCACCATTAGCCTTGCCGATAACGCGCCGGGTCTGCGCATTACCATTATTGTGTAGGTTTTATTGGGGTTTTGTTACTGCAGGCCGCTGCGCAGTTTTTGCAATATCAGCGCGGTTTGATGTTTCAAACTTTCCGGCACGCCCAGTTTCATAAATGTCTCAAGCGCGGATACTGCGCTTTTGATATTGCCAACCTTGCCATGGAATAACCCTAGCTCGCGCCACAGCATCGCTTCGTTAGGTGCAAACAAGACCATGGTTTGCAGACAATCGATGGCCTTTTCCAGCGCGCCATGCTGCAAGCGGCGCATCTTGATATTGTTTTGCAGACGCAGCAGTACCTGACGATCGGTAACCGGTTCATAATGTTCGGGCAGTAATTCTGCCTCGCTGCCTTGTGTGGATTTTAAAAGTTCGCGTAAATCAATCGTGTGACGTACCACGCAATTATCAAACGGGTCGAGAATGGCGCGTTCGCCATCGGTTTCAAGACGTAACAGAAAGTGCCCGGGAAAGCTCAATCCGACCATATTCCAGCCCAGTTTGCGCGCAATATGCAGATAGAGAATGCCCAGTGCCACGGGAAGGCCTTTGCGCCGGTCAATGACGCGCATCAGGTTTGCGTTTTCCAGACTGTTGTAACTGTCGCGATCGCCTGTGAACCCGAAATTCAACACCAGCGTGTTGCGTAATAATAAAATCTGTTCATCCAAGGTGAGCTTGGGCGCATTGTCGCCATTGCCGGTGAAGCCGCCACTTTTGCGTTGAATGTCACGCACCACCATATCCAGAAACGAACGGTAAGGTGGTAGAGCCGAGGTGTTGTCTTCAAGCGCTGCCAGGGCAAGGGCAACTTCGCCGATATCCAGATGTTCGTCATCGGCTTCGCCCGCGGACATCAAAATACGTAATGCTTGGTCTTGTTCAACTTGCATAGCTACTCAGGCGCTGTTGAGGATTAGCTTGGTGGGCAGGTCTTATTGTTTAGTTTAATGCAGAAGTGTAAAAATATATTAATCGCGCTAGAAAAACGCGTTTTTAATGTGTTTTGGAAGCTGTTTGGGCGCAAATAACATCGCATCAAAGCGCAACGTTTCATAGCCTTGGTGCTGGTGGAGCATATGGCTGCCTGCTGCAATCAGGCGGGATTGCTGGGTTGATGAAATGGCAGATGCAGCCGCCAACTCATCGCCGCGTTTTTTTACCTCCAGCACCACCAGGGTTTTCGCCTTGGCCGCCAGCACATCAATTTCACCAAAGGGTGTTTTGATACGTTGCCCCAAAATGCGATAGCCTTTGAGGCGCAGCACCAGAACCGACAATTGCTCCGCCCATAAGCCCCACGCATAGGAATGTTTTCCATTTTTACGGCGAACACTCTGCGCTACGTTCACTTGCGTTCACTCCCGGCAACTGTGTCTGCGCGTGCTTTGAGCTCCAGAATACGTTGATACAATGCGCGGCGTTGTCCGCCGGTTTTTGCTGCGACATCAAACGCGGCATCGCGCGGGCTGAGTGTTTTAAGGGCTTCCAGCAATAACTTATCCGTATCGCCTTCATGGCCGGTTTGTGCAGCGCCCTGCGCATAGGGTGCAACCACAATCACTAATTCGCCGCGAATGCGCTGTGCATCACCCGCATGGGCAATCAGTTCGGATAACGCGCCGCGTTGGACTTCTTCGTGCAGTTTGGTGAGTTCGCGCGCATAGCATGCGCGGCGATTGCCCAGCACATGTTGCATGTCTTCCAAGGTTTCGAGCAAACGATGCGGGGCTTCGTAAAAGACCAGTGTGGCGGGGAGCTGTTCTAGAGCGTGCAATGCGTCTTTACGTGCTTTGCTTTTGGGTGGCAAAAAGCCAGCAAAATAAAACGGCAATGGCGGCAAACCCGATAGTTGTAATGCAGTGAGCGCGGCATTTGCGCCGGGAATACTGGTAACCGTGATGCCTTCATCAATCATCACCTGCATGATGGTTTCGCCAGGATCGGAGATGAGCGGCAAGCCCGCATCGCTGGCATAGGCAACATTTTTACCAGCCTGAATTTCCAAGAGGATTTTTTGGGCGGCCAGACTTTCGTTATGTTCATGGGCGGCGGCGCATTTTTTGCCGGTGATGCCATGCATCATCAAGAGTTTTTGCGTTTGCCGTGTGTCTTCGCAAAAGATGATATCCGCATCTTGAAATGCCTTAATTGCACGAAGGGTAATATCGCTGGCATTACCGATTGGTGTTGCGACAAGAGTCAACGAACCGGCAGTATTTTGCCGCGATGCGGCTTGGGTTGCTTGCTTTTTACCGGTCGCGGCTTTATATTTTTCTTGGTTTTTCACGGGACGTCTCTCTCCTGCCCTATCAACGTTACACGAGCCTTGCCGCCATGCGAAGTCCCCTTCTGGTTATTGCTGCACTTCTGTTAACGCTGTCTGGCTGTAATACCGCCAGCAATATGGGCCGTGAGGTTGGTAGCTGGTTTAGAACCGATAGCAGCCCTGGTCGTACGGCCGGTTCGCGTACGGCCACCAACATCAATAATGCACCATCCACGCAAGGCGAACAAATTGTCGTACAAAATGGCGGCGAAGAAACGCCGCAGGCCGTGCCCGCCGGCAGCGTAACCAGCGAGCCACTGGCCGGTGCTCCCGCGCCATCTGCAGCCAGTAAGCCAGCCAGCGCCGTGAAAGTTGGATTGTTGTTACCGTTATCGGGCAAGAATGCTGCGCTTGGTAAAAGTTTCCAGGATGCGGCGCAAATGGCGGTGAATGATTTATCGGCAGATAATTTTGAACTTATTCCAAAAGATATTGGCAGCACGTCCAATGATATTTCGCGCGCGGCCAATGATGCGCTAAGCGAAGGCGCGCAGCTGATTATCGGGCCAGTATTTGCCGACCATGTAAAAGGCGTAAAGCAGGTGATTGGCGGAAAAGTGCCCGTGCTTGCGCTTTCCAATGATGCAAATGTGGCGGGTGGCGGAACCTATATCCTTGGGTTCAGCCCTGCGCAACAAGTGCAGCGCGCATTGCAATATGCATCGAGCAAAGGCGTTCAACGCATCGCTGTTCTTGCGCCCCATTCAACCTATGGTGACATGGCAGTAGGTGCTGCAAGTTCATCTGGCCTCACAATTGTGGAAACGCAGCGTTACACCAATGATAAGGCCAGCATCAAAAAAGCTGTTGCGGCAATATCGGCAAAACGCGGCGAAATACAGGCGATTTTGCTGCCTGATGGCGGCGCGGCATTGGGTAATGTGGCGGCAGAACTTACGGCAGTTGCGCTTTCCGCGCATGATCTTCCCATCATCGGAACGGGATTATGGGATGAACAAAATGTCCAGCAATATAATGTTCTGGTGGGTGGATATTACGCCGCGCCAGATCCAGCCGCACGTGCACGTTTTGTAGGACGCTATCAAAAAGTATATGGCGGCAAACCGGTGCGTCTTGCCACGCTTGCGTATGATGCAACGGCATTGGCTGCCGTGCTCGCCAAGCAAGGGCGTATGTATGATGATGCATCGCTTACCGACAGCAATGGCTTTGCCGGATTGGATGGAATTTTCCGTCTGACCGCGCAAGGTATTGCCGAACGTGGCCTTGCCATTTTGGAAGTCACGCCAACGGGTAGCAAGGTGGCCGACCCCGCGCCTTCCCAGTTTTAATCAGGCCAGTTAATCCCCCATTTTTCATTTTGTTTGGTTAGCGCGCATTTACCATGATGCGTGCTGAACCGTGTGCTTGGGATGTTGGCGCAGGAGGGCTTTTGCTCTGCCCAATAAAGCTGCGGGTTTTGCTGGGTTTTATGATGCATAAAATTTGAAATAGATTTAGCCTAAATCCGAAATTATATAATGATATCAATAAGATACCGGACAATTTCAAGGTCTCGTTAACTCGTTTCGGGTACGTTTGTATCTATGAGCTTACAGACTTATTCAGCAACCCGCAAAAACTACCAAGACCTAGCCGGTATGGCTGCTCCTAAGCCTGTTATGAATTTCGCACTCGATGCGTTGAAGCCACAAAAATCCAGCATCCGTTTTGATGATTTGAAACCAGCTCCAACCACCAATGCACAACGTTTGCAAAAAGTGCAATTGGCTGGTGGCGGTGAATTGCTTGTACAAAACCCAGACGGCACCACCAAGGGTTTGATCCAAGCTGTAAAAAGCAAAATGGCTGAATTGAAAATTACCCGCACCCCAATCATCAACATCAAAGAACGTAATGCTGATTTATCCGGTATGGATTTATCGGGCATGGTATTGACCGGCGGTGTTGGCAGCGTAAACCTCACCGGTGCAAAGTTGAAAGATGCAACCTTGATGGGTATTGCATGCCCACTCAATGCTACCAATGCTGATATGCAAAACGTGACCGTGCGTGATTGCCGCCTGGATGGTTCAACCATGACCGGTGCAAATCTTTCCGGCGCAAACTTCATTGGTGAAAACTCAGCTGTTGATTTGAAGGCCAAGAACATCAAATTGTGCGGCACCAATTTGGGTGGTGCACACCTCACCAATTCCGATTTGTCCGGTGCAAAGGTTGAAGGCGCAAATTTTGGTGGCAGCCAAATGCAAGGCGTGACCATGAACGGTGCACAAGGCGCATTGAAGTTGAACCAATTGAAGCCAAGCAACGATACCCCAAGCTATATGGCACGCGCCATGAAGCTTCGTGCAAACTACATGCACGGTCCTTCAATCTAAAAACCCCATCGAAAATTTCTAACTGCGGCGTTGCCCGATAATCTATGCGGGTTAATGATGCGCGTTTTAAATTCCCAACCAAATCAATCCTTTAGCTTTTTTGATGCGGCCGCATCATGAAAGTTTTGCAATTCCTACATTTTTGGTCTAGTATATGGTTACTGGGTTAAAAAGTTTACGATAGTGTTTGAATTAGTTATTTTATTTCAATGACTTAGAAAACCTACTCTGGAAGGACTTAACCAGAGTAATGCTTTCAACGGTCATATTATTAGGTGGTTGATGGCGTTCATTAGAGATACACGCACCCAACGTAACATCGGCAGCAGCCATGCGCCGCAAGCAGATCTTGCCGCTGAACAATACATGCAATTCCAATTGTTAGGGTTAGGTTCGTTCCGCAGTAGTCGGCGCTATGACGCACTGCCGCGCGGTGCCGCCAGCCTTGTTTATGTTCCCATGACCAGAGGCAGACCAACGCCGGTGGTTGTGCCATGGGCAGATCTGGACATGAAAGATCCCACCCATGTGCATTTGGCAGCCACACATGGCTTTGCCACCAAGCAAATTAGATCCACACAAACAGTATTGAATAACAGCAATCGAGTGGTGCGCCTACGCGGTGGCCACAACAGTGTGAATGAAGAAATCCGCTCCAGTACGGGCGTGCAATTACGAAATATCGCAGGGCATTATGTTGTAAAGGCCCCTGCCCTCAGCGCGACCAGCGCATCACGTCAACGCGCCAGCATTGATATTCCTGGCGCTCGCATTGATAGATTAAATCTGGCCGGATTTAATGGCGATGTCTATTCCGGCGCGGAATTCAACAACCCCGATTTCACCAATGCGGGCATTACATTTAAAGGCGCACGCCAGCCAACCGCGCATGGTGCACGCACCGGAAATATGATGGTCAATCGCCAATCATTTGGCGGATTGGTGGACGCGGTGGGACGCCATGCAACGGCCATGGAATTTGATTATTCACGCGATGGCGCACCCAACTTTACGCAGCCATCTCATCGCGCAATGCGGCACGCCGTATCCCAGCATGTGGTGATGGGCCCAACACCGGTGATGACGCAGCATCTATCCGCATCGTTTGTGGCACATATGCAGCGCGAAATGCAGCAGAGTTACGCCGAGCAACGCGTAAGCCGCCGCAACAAACAATGGGATGTGGACGGCCCACAACCGCATTAGTCAGTTCAATAATTTTCCTGTCAAACTCGTAAGCACACGCATACCGTTTTGGGTGGCGCGTAGCACGTTTGCATCTTCAACTAGCAAGCCTTGCTGGATATAAAAATCCTTATTCGCACTATTTAAAAACGCATCCAGTGATGTGCCATAACGGCTTTGCCATGCGCGTTTATCAATGCCCGCGAACAGGCGTATATTCATCATGAAGTGCTCGGTTTGCTGATCGGATAAGGATAATTCATCCTGCGCTTCAAGGCCGATGGTATATGCATCAACCTTATCCAGCCACATCTGCGGCGGCTTGTAAGTGTTAGTTGCAACATGGCGGCCTGCAATGCTCACGCGGCCATGCGCGCCGGGGCCAATGCCGATATATTCATCGTAATGCCAATAGGAAAGATTATGACGGCTCTCTTCACCGGGCCTTGCGTGATTGGAAACTTCATAGGCGGGTAGGCCAGCGGCCGCGCACACATCCTGCGTGAGATTATACATGCTGTCGGCGACTTCATCGCTCGCAGTGAACACTTGCCCTGCATTGGTTTTTTGCGCGAACACCGTGCCGGGTTCGATCGTGAGTTGGTAAAGCGAGAGATGCGATGCGGCAAGTTTAAGCGCGGCGTTTAATTCATCTTCCCATTGCTGCAGGGTTTGGTTTTTGCGTGCATAAATCAAATCAAACGAATGGCGCGGGAATATCGATTGCGCGATGCCAATCGCCTTGATGGCTTCGGCCACACTATGTTCACGCCCCAGTGATTTAAGCGATGCATCATCCAGCGATTGCACGCCGATGGAGAGGCGATTAATGCCTGCGGCAGCGAAGGATTTGAACTTTTCCGCTTCGCTGCTGGTGGGGTTGGCTTCCAGTGTAATTTCGATGTTGGCAGCAAAGCCAAATAGTTTTTGTGCTTCATTTACAAGCCGCGCAACATTGGCGGGTGCGAGCAGGGAAGGGGTGCCGCCGCCAAAAAAAATGGAGGTGAGGGGACGCACTGTGATGCGGCTATGCCAATAACGTAGTTCTGAGATCAGCGCATCGACCATGCGCGTTTCATCGATACGCGCATTTACATGGCTGTTGAAATCACAATAGGGGCACTTGGATAAACAAAACGGCCAGTGAATATAAAGGGCGAGCGGAGCGGTCATTTAAAACTGTTTTTTGAGTTCTGCAACCGCTCGTGCGCGGTGGCTGTAGCGGTTTTTTTCATCCTGGCTCATCTCCGCATAGCTGCGGGTTTCGCCATTCGGGATGAAGATGGGGTCATAGCCAAAGCCTTTTTCCCCGCGCGCCGGAAAGCACAGATGACCATCCACTTGTCCTTGTGCCATAAGGGTTTTTCCATCAGGTAATGTGAGGGATAAAACGCATACAAAGGATGCGGCTGCGCCATTGGCCGTAATATTTTTTATTTCTAATTCCTTTTTTATTCTGTCGAAGGCGGGAATAAAACTTGGTTGGCGCGACTGCTCTGGGCCCAAAGAAGTATTGGGCCCAACCGCGACTGCGCTTGTTGCCCAACGTGCCGAATAAATCCCGGGCGCACCGTCCAATCCATCCACACAGATTCCACTATCATCCGCCAGCGCAGGAAGGTTTGCGGCAAGGGCAGCCGCGCGTGATTTAAGCTGCGCGTTTTCGGCAAAGGTGGTTCCGGTCTCCTCGGGCTCGGGCAAATTCAATTCACCCGCTGCCATCAATTGCAGACCATCAAGGTTAATAAGACGCGCGAATTCTTTAACCTTACCCGCATTATGGGTGGCAATAACCAGTTTTTGTTCCGTGAAAAGCGATGACATGTCGGTGGCTGCTCCAATCACGGTTAATATAGCGTTAAAACCGCTTAAGTCGCGATTAAAATTAACGAATTGATTAGCATTCTAATGCATTATTTATAAGGGTTTTTAGAAATCCGCCATTTTTTTGGCGGTGGCGATTGGATTGAAAAATATCCAACAAGATAAAATTTTAGATTTTGATTTTTTGTTTTTTTGAAATGCAAATTTTTTTGAAGTGATGGAATGCCAGGACCGTTAGGACCGCACAGCATTGAAACTCCAAATCGCCAGCGCCGCGATCGCGGATTAACGCAGGTGGATAAGCAACGCATTCAAGAAGCGATTGCTGTCAATCTTCATGGACTAAACAGAGATGCCTCCCCAGCACTGGCTGGCGTGATGGAAGGATTGCTCATGGGCATGAGCGATGATGCCAGAGCCGATTTTATTGCGGCTCTGCGCGCCAATACCCAGGCTGCGAATATTGCAGCATTGGCACGCAATGCGGAAGAAGCGCAGCGCTTGCAACAGATGCAGCAGGACGCAGTGTTGCGCCGCGCTGCCGAAGAATTGCGCCGCATGGAAGAGCCACGCAGTAACCCCAATGCATTCCAGCAATTATTGCAGCAATTACGTTCACAAAACAGAACGTCAGGCCAAGCCATGGCGCTGGCCATTGCATTGCTGGGTGGTAGCGACAAGATTGCGCCAGCATGGTCCAACTATGATCAGCAAGTACAGCAAGGCAGTGCCGAGCGTCAGGTTCAGGCATCGCTTGCTTCGTATGAAATCGCCAGCAGCGGCAAGGCAAATGGAAATATGTCGTATGGGGTTAGTGATGGGCCTTCCTATTTCTATGAACCCATCAGCCGGATGTCGACCATCGACTTTACGCCGGCCAAAAGTACGATGGGCTGGTACCCACGTGACCATCAGGAAGCTGAACGCTGGACGCAGGAAAATCCGGAAACGCGCCCGTATACACCTGTGGTGCCAGAGCCAGAACGGGCAGCCATTCAGGAGACGGTGCAGCGTTTTGATGGCGCGGTATATGATCCTGCTAGCCGGACCACACTTGTGCCAGGGGTTGGCCGCGTAAGACTGGATGGTAACCGCACCACCGTTGTGGAAACCACCGAACAGTTACGTCAGCAAGAAGCCGAATTAAAAGCACGCCAGGAACGCGCAGAAGCATTGGGCGCCAGATTGCTGCCTGATGGTAGAACCATGGAGTTCCCTGATGGTAGCCAGACCCGTGAAGAAGGCAACCGGACAGTTCGTGTACGCAGCGCAACGCAAGCAAGCATCGTCACCCAGCGCCAGATTCAAAGTCTTATACCAAGAGTTGAAGCCGATGAGCAGCGCCGTGATGCGGCCGCGCGCGGCGTGCCAGTTGAACAAGGACGACCCAATGGATTGCATGCCAGCGGCGTGCCAGTAACGCCGGCTGAAGGCGCGGTGATCCGTCAGCAAGTACAGAATGACCAGCGCATATTGGAACAGCAACGTGAAGCACAACGCCAGCAAGGCTTGATTGCAGCGGGGGCAGCGCCGCGTCCTGACCAGGTTGTTCCACCAGCTGCGCCAGAGCCACAAGTCGGTAATGCGCTTGATCTGGGTGTGCCGCCTGCTGCGCAGCCAGCAGCGCCAGTACCGCCAAGCCCACTTGGCATTACAGATCGTGCTGCATTATGGGCGTTCGGGGATACGGCATCTGGCCGCCGTTTGCAAAATCTGGATGGAATTGATGTTACCAATCCGCAAGTCAGAGGGGCTGCTGAACGTGAGCGGGGCCGCGCATGGACAGGTTTCCTGGCTGGTGCTTTGCGTCGCGGAAGAAATCTGGTGCAGGATGGTACGGATTTAATCACCGGCAACCAGACCACCGAAGAACAGCGCCGTGAAATTGCACGTCAAAGCTATCGCGCGGCTGAAGCAATCACAGGACCAAATGATACAGAAGCCCAGCAGCGTGTGATGGAAGAAGCCCGCCGCAGAGAAGAAGCTGGCGCGCAGCCACAACCAAGACCACCTGAAGCCGCACAGCCAACGCCACCGCAAGCTGCACCAGAACGCCCAGGTATCATGCAGCGTCTGTCAAACTGGTGGAATGGAACGCCGCCTGCACCACCACCCGCGCCGCCTGCTGCTGTTGAACCGCCACCACCGCCCGTTGTTGCACAAGAACCTGCGCGTGAACCACCACCACCGCCTGCAGAGCCAGCACCGGTTGCGCCGCCTGTTGTGGCAGCACCTGCAGTGCCTGAACAAAACTTCTCGCAGCGTGCGGATGTTACGCCGCGCTCTGGATTACCATCCTTCATGCAACCCAGAGCACCGATACAAGCATCGCGTATTCCTGCGGGACGATTAGCAGAATTAAATTCAGGCTTTAGAGCGCCAGCTGACCCGGTTCCGCCGCGTGTAGAACCCGCACCAGCACCGGCTGCGCCTGTAGCGGCAGCGCCAGTACCGCCTGCAGTAGCAGAGCAACCGCGCACCGAGCAGCCACGTACCGAGCAACCACGTATCGTGCTGGATGCGGATGCTTCGCAAGTGTGTACGCCTGAACAATTGCAACAACTACAACAACAAAATGAACGGGATAGACAGGCTGGAGATCCACGTACCAGAGCTGATCTTAATCAGTTATCCAGACGACCTACGATTGCTGATTTGCAGCGTCGATTGCAACCAGCAACTTCTGCCGAAGCAGTAGAACGCAATGGTCGCCAAGTATTGCCAACCGTGCAATCGCCAGCCAATGATGGTTCAACGCCGCGACAAGACGCGGCAGCGCCAGCAACACCTACGGGTCTGCGTAGTGAAGCAGCCGAAGAAGCGCGTAATAATGCTGGCCGCACGCCAGCTGCGACGCCGGCAGCCAGCGCACCCGCCGCAACACCAGCTGCTAGCACGCCGGCAGCGACACCAGCTGCGACACCGGCAGCTACTGCGCCTGCCGCAACACCAGCGGCCACACCTCCAGCTGCAGCACCAGCTGCTGCTGCGCCTGAGAAAAAACCAGAAGAGGCACCCAAACCCGCACCGGTTAGATGTGCACCGGCGGCGGCTGCGCTCACTTCATAATCATTTATGGGTAGTCATATATATGTGCCGGGCTGTTAGGGCCGGGTTGATACGAATGCTGCATTTGGTCGGGTTATTGCAGCGATTTGGGCATTTAACGGAAATTAACCAATTAAATTAAATGCTTAGACCGAGCAGAATTAAGTTTCTGCTAACCCTCATTGAGTACAGTGGTACAGTTACATGCAATTTTAGATAAGTTTTCGACTTATTTTACAGGAAGGCCGCAGGGCACATGTTGTTCGGAATGGGTAAACGCAGAAAACCAACCGCACTTGAGGAACTCAAGGAACGGTTGAGCTTGCCCGAAATTAAGCGTGCTGAAATTGTGATGATGGATTTTTATCAAGGCCGCAATCCGTATGAACATTTGAAAGCGGAATGGCCAAACCCGTACATCGAATTTGTAAAAGGCTTTGCCTATGCGCTGGAGCGCTGCAAAAAAGAAGGCATTATGGATTTTCAACGCTGCGAAGTAATCGCATCGACCTGCGGCATGAGCCTTGCCAAGGCAACCTTTGAACGTGCAAGGGCCGCATAATGACATTCGCAAGATTTGCACAACGAGTAACTGAAGTGAACGGGGCGGCCCCCCATCAACGCGTTGCTGAAAGCGTGGATGCCAGCGGTGTATCCAAACTTGGTAATGCACGTTTGATTGCCGATGTGGCCTTCCGTTTGACCAAGGAAGCAACCGAACAGGGCGTTGGCGCATACTTCCCGCAAGCACCACAAGTAGCAGCCGTAGCACCGGTTGCTGCGCCAGAGGCAGCTCCCGTTGCAGCTGCGCCAGCTGCATCAGGCGTACGTGTTGCCGAGGTGAATGACCCAACTGCCTCGATGCGTGCACCTACGCCAAGGGCGTAATTGCTTAGCCCAATACTTTTTTCTGTAAATCCGTCAGCTCGCGAATGCCTTTTTGCGCGAGGGTGAGCAGTTCTAAAAACTGTTCCTGACTGTATGGCTTTTCTTCCGCCGTGCCTTGAATTTCCACAATACCGCTTTTTCCGGTGAGCACAAAATTGGCATCGGCCTGCGCGGTGGAATCTTCGGCGTAATCTAAATCCAGTACTGCTTTGCCGTTATAGATGCCGCATGAAATGGCTGCGACAGAGTCTGTGAAGGGCAGGGATTTGATTTTACCCTTTGCCAATAAGGCCTGACAGGCAAGGTGAAGTGCCACATAGCTTCCGGTAATCGACGCGGTGCGCGTGCCGCCATCGGCCTGTAATACATCGCAATCAAGTTTAATCTGGATTTCGCCCAAGGCTGCGCGGTCGGTAATGGCGCGCAAGGAACGGCCAATCAAGCGTTGAATTTCCTGTGTGCGGCCGGATTGTTTTCCTTTGGCGGCTTCGCGGTCGGTGCGTTCCAGTGTGGCGCGTGGCAACATACCGTATTCGGCGGTGACCCAACCAAGGCCTGTGCCTTTGATGAATGGGGGAACTTTTTCTTCCACGGTGGCGGTGCATAGCACATGGGTTTCGCCGCATTTAATCAGGCAGCTGCCTTCGGCATATTTTGCAAAACCGGGAATAAGTTCGATGGAACGGAGTTGGTCAAGGGCGCGGCCAGATGGACGGGACATGGATGTTTCTTTTCTAAGTTATATTGAGGTAATGCTTACGGCTATTTACTTAGCATCGGGCCAAGCGCACGGCCACCTAAAATATGCATGTGGTAATGGGGCACTTCCTGATGGGCATTGGCGCCATGATTGGCCAGCAGGCGATAGCCGTTTTCTTCAGCGCCAACCAATTTGGCGACATGACCAACCGCACGGGTAAAGCCCGCAATCTCCGCATCGCTGGCCTTTGCTGCAAAATCCGCATGACTGATATACGCGCCTTTGGGGATGACCAGCGCATGAATGGGGGCTTGGGGATGGATATCGTGAAACGCCAACGCGTACTCGTTTTCAAATATCTTTTTGCATGGAATATCCCCGCGCAAAATCTTGGCGAAGATGTTGTTGGTGTCATAGGACATGGGTGAGCCTTCAATAGAAATGATGGGCAATCTTAGTGAAGATTAAGGCGCGGCGATAGCTGATTTATCGTGAAAAAATGTGCCAACGTGCCGCTAAATACTTTCAATGCGGATTGCTAGGATGGCGCATTATTTAAAGCTAGTTCCGGATGAAATGATGATGAATGAAAATACCAACCCAAGCCCACACGATATGGAAAAAGCCATTGTGCAGGTCAGCACCGCGACAGAGTTTGCAGGAAGAGTAATGGTTGCAAATGTTGCTGCCATCACGGCGGCGCCTGTTACCGCGCTGGTGACGGTGGGGCCAAAAGCCATGCTGGCGATGGTGTTGGCAGAAGCGGTGGTCTCATTAAATCGCAGCCGCGCGGGCGACATCATGGTTCAAGAACAGCAAGCGTTTTTGAATAAGCATTGGACGATTATCACATCGCGCTGGCAAAGCTATGACTGGCATATGTCCATCTTGATGAAGCGCGACGGTTCACATCCTGTCGGATTATTGCCGATGAGTGGATTTCCAAAAGAGCTAAATACGCCAATGAATGTTGCGGTTCTTAAAGCTGCATTCCGTGCCACCGCTTGCGGGATGGTTTATAATGGCGCAAAGCGCGCGGTGCGATATCTGCGCAGCAAGCCGCCAGCCAATCAGCCGTAATCGCGAGGATTAGTCGCCGCCTTTTTTATGCTTCTTGGCTTCTTCGCCGGAATAGCCCATGCGGTCTTTGATGACGGCTGCGACATCAGGCGGCGCAATGCCCACATCCGACCACATCACCAGCATGTGATAGAGTAAATCAGCGGATTCTTCGGCGAGCTTTTTCTTATCGCCCAGCATGGCTTCAATCACCACTTCGGTTGCTTCTTCACCAACCTTTTGTGAAATTTTGGCGCGGCCCTTGGCAAATAATTTTGCGGTATAGGATTTTTCTGGGTCGGCCTTGCGGCGTTTTTCGATGGTGTCAAATAGCGTATTGAGAATGGATAAATCAGACATGAGAGCAATGCATGTTAAGTGTTGAGTGATAGGGCTAACCATAGCCCCTTACGTTTCAACTCTCAACTCTCATTCCTTAGCTGCGCACGCACACGCCTGCCTTTGCCAAATGCGCTTTTGTTTGTGCAATGGTAAAGGTGCCAAAGTGGAAAATGCTGGCGGCTAATACGGCGCTGGCATGGCCTTTGGTGACGCCGTCCACCAGATGGTCGAGCGTGCCAACACCGCCCGATGCAATGACCGGAATGCTGACCGCATCGGCAATGGTGCGGGTTAATTCAATATCAAAGCCGGATTTGGTGCCATCCTTATCCATGCTGGTGAGGAGGATTTCACCCGCGCCTAGGCTCGCTACTTCTTTGGCCCATTGCACGGCATCGCGGCCAGTATCTTCGCGTCCGCCCTTCACATACACATGCCATGTGCCGTTGCTATGACGCTTGGCATCAATGGCCACCACAATGCATTGGCTGCCGAATTTTTCTGCGCCTTCTTTTATCAGCGCAGGGCGTTCCACTGCGCTGGAATTCATGGATACTTTATCTGCGCCGCATAATAATAATTTGCGGATGTCATCGACGCTGCGGACACCGCCGCCCACGGTCAGCGGCATGAATACCTGTTCTGCGGTGCGTTGCACGACGTCATAGAGTGTCGCTCTACCATCGCTGCTGGCGGTGATATCAAGAAAGCAAAGTTCATCCGCGCCTTGCGCGTCGTAGGCCTTTGCCTGTTCCACCGGATCGCCCGCATCGATTAAATCAAGGAAATTGATGCCCTTGACCACGCGGCCATTTTTCACATCGAGGCAGGGAATGATACGGGTGGTGAGGGACATAACTATCTGACTTTGTTTAAGAAAAATGACCTTAAGTGTGTATAAACACGCATAATTTAGACTATTTCCCGATAGAAGCAATAAGAACCAACAGGATATGTGATGGGTGAGGTTTTAAGATCATTCGGGCTTCCCGAAAGCGAAAATCAAAAAATCCGTGAGATACAGGCAGAGCTACCGCGTAATCTGGTCGAGCGGGCTGAGGCCAGTGCCTATGCCGCTGGCTGTTATATGGTCCGCATGCGTGGTCAATATCCCGAGGTCTTTAATCAATGGCTTCAGGATATGAGAAATGGCGGTCGTTCTGATGATACGTTTATTGATCGATTGCCTCCTGAACATGCCAGAGAAGGCAATCGACTGGTTTCAGAGCTCAATCAAGACAGGAACGCATTAATGCGGCATGCCGATGCTGCTGCGCAGCGTTTGGGATATGGCAATGAGCGCGCACCAAGCAACGGCCCGCGGAGCAACTCCTATGCGGAGCTTGCGGTATTAGATATCACCGAGCGCCCGCAACACTGCGTGATGAGTGAGGCACCAGCACAAACCAATGGTACACAGACCCGTATTGCGCAAACAAGGCCACGTGGTCCGGGCATGGGCGCTTAGATAGTAAGATGTTAAACCAAACGCCTCCTGATCCGCCTATATATCAATTTGATGAAAGTCGAACCGTGACTGATCCGGATGGCAGCACGACCACGCCTAGCAATATTGCATTTTATCCCAATCGCCATCATCCGAATTTCAAAGAAATGCAAGGCATGATCCTTAGTGGCTATGGTCGTGTGAGTGTGTATGAATTGGATGCGCGGGGCAGACAAATGGGCTTGGTGACTGCGCCGGGAATAAATCCGCGCGCCGCATTAGATGATGTGCGGCAATATTATTTATCACAGGGAAATAATGAAATGGCGGGCGCAATTACCGATGCCATGCGCCGGTTTAATCCTTCGCCAGCGCTGCGCCCGTAGCGCAGGCGGCGTTATGCCTTGATGCGGTAAGGGTTGTAGCGATCAAAGGCAGCCACCACTTTTTCATAAGCAGCGTCTGCGCCGCCTTGCATCAATGGCGAAAACAATTTGATCTGGTTGGGTTTAAAGTAGCGTTGAACCCAGCCGGCTTTATCGGTGTGCAGGTCAATCACCAGATGCACAAAGTCTACACCTTTGGATGTGGTAATATCCACGCGGATATCACGAATATCACCCCATGCGATGCTGCGCGCTTTTGGCCAGGTTAGGTCGATACCGGCGGGTGAAAGCACGATGATATACGGTTTGGTCAGCAGGCAATCGGCGGAGAGGATGAATATGTATAATGCCAAACAAAATACAATCGGGCAAAGAAACCACAGGACTTGGTTTTTGTTGGTGATGGCGATGTGGTTGACCGCAATGTCGTATGCCCCTTTAGCGCCAAGTGCACACAGCACCATTAATAATAAGGCGCCAACCAAAAACATAAAAAGCGTAAGTTTGGAAACTTCAATGCGGTCATCGTGCTCAAAGCCGATTTCACGCACCATATCAGGCGGCCTTTTTGAGCATTTGTAATGCTTCGGCAATTTGAATGCGGCCATCGTAAATGGCACGGCCCGCAATCACGCCGCAAATGCCGGTATCTTCTTCTTCCTTCAGCTCAATCAAATCCTGCATGGTGGATACGCCGCCCGATGCAATCACGGGGGTGGTCAGGTGTTGGGCAAGGTTTGCAGTGCCTTCCACATTCACGCCTTGCAACGCGCCATCGCGGTTGATGTCGGTATAGATAATGGCAGCCACACCGCAATCTTCGAATTTGAGCGCAAGGTCGAGTGCCTTGACGCGTGTTGCTTCCGCCCAGCCTTGCACCGCGACATATCCTTCGCGCGCATCAATGCCCACCGCGATTTTGCCGGGGAATTGTTTGCAGGCTTCCTTCACCAATTCCGGATTTTGCAAGGCGGCGGTTCCCAAAATCACGCGGGTCACACCCTTTTCAAGCCAGAGCGAAATCGTTTCCATATTGCGGATGCCGCCGCCAAGTTGTACCGGCATTTTCACAGCTTTTAATACCGCTTCCACGGCGGCTGCATTAATGGGCTTGCCTTCAAACGCGCCGTTAAGGTCGACGAGATGCAGCCATTCAAACCCCAGACTTTCAAATTCCTTGGCTTGGGCTGCTGGGTCGGCATTGAATACCACGGCTTGTTGCATATCGCCGCGCACCAAGCGAACGCATTCGCCGTCTTTCAAATCAATCGCAGGGAACAAAATCATCGGAGTAACTGTCGTTAGGGGTTAACGTGATGAGGTTTTAAGCACGTTTTACTTGGTAATCCAACAAAAATACCGCCGATGAGTAGAATTAGAGTTTCAAAGATTAATGCATAGAAAATCAGCATCTTTTTCGTTTGTTGAAAGTATTTCCACGTTGCTTACTCGTGCCTTCAGTTTTTTTAAGAAGTCACGTTTTCCAAGAATGAGCCTTTTTAAAAGTTTTTCGTAGCCTTTATATTCCGTAAGGAGAACTTATGTCGTCACACTCCAACCGCTCCATTTTGTCAGTAGACATCTTCAAGCAAGTTTTGACCAATCCCGATAGTACAAGTGACGCCAAGGTCGAGGCGCTTAGCAATTTGTGGCAAAGCTTTTATGACAGAAACAGCGCTTTTTTTACCGCGCCACAGGCACAGCAAGCGGCTTATTTCCAAGCGCTGAGCGATATCGCACTTAATGAATATGTTGATGGTGAAACCCGCACAAACTCCCTTGGTGCTTTGCGCGCAGCATCCAAAAAGTTTGGACATGCCGAACCCATTTTGAGAGCCACCTTCGAACAATTGCCTAAAGTGAAGCTCAAAGGCGATGCGTCATTGCTGGTTGAAGCAGCTGTACGCGGCTTTGATCAAATTTCATGGGAATCTTATGGCCGTCCGGAAACAACGCTGGGCAGCAAGAAGGCTGCGCAAGTTGCAAAGCTGGACGCGGCTTAAGGCGACCAGTCGATAAAATTGCGTACCAGTTGCAGGCCAAGTTTCTGGCTTTTTTCCGGATGGAATTGCGTGCCTGCGATATTATTTCTGACAACTGCGGCGGTGAAAGCGCCGCCGTAGTTGCAGGATAATAATTCATCTGCCTTATTATCCAAATACAACGCATAGGAATGCACGAAATAGACGTAAGGGTTGGCGGGAATATCTCTCAGCAACCCGTGTGTTGGCTTGCCGGTGGAAACCGTATTCCAGCCCATATGCGGAATTTTCAAATTCCTATCATTCATTTCCAGTTTGCGTACTTCACCCGGAAGCCAATTGAGACCCTGATGCACGCCGTGTTCCAAGCCGCGCGTGGCCAGCAATTGCATGCCCACACAAATACCAAAAAACGGGCGGGCTTTTTTAATCACGGTTTCGTGCAAGGCTTCAATCATGCCGGGAACGGAGGATAAGCCCTTCATGCAATCGGCAAAGGCACCTTGGCCGGGCAGCACAATGCGGTCAGCCTTTAAAACATCTTCTGCCTTATCAGTCAGAATGACCTTGATATCGCTGCGACCTTCGGCGGCTTTTTCAAAGGCTTTGGTGGCTGAACGTAAATTGCCCGAGCCGTAATCAATGACCGTAATCAGCATTTATAGCACGCCCTTGGTTGACGGGATGCTGGTGCTGTCGACACGTGCAAAGGCTTGGCGCAACGCGCGGCCAACGGCCTTGAACGATGCCTCGGCCATGTGATGCGCGTTATCGCCCGTCACCGTAATGTGGATGGCCGCCGCCATCGCCACCGATAATGAATGGAAAAAGTGCGGCACCATTTCGCTGCTCATTCCGCCAATCAGTTCGGCAGGAAATTTACCGTTGAATGCAGCGAACGGACGGCCCGATAAATCAATGGTGGCTTGCGCCAAGGCCTCATCCAGCGGTGCTGTAAAGCCAAAGCGGGCAATGCCGCGCTTATCACCCAAGGCCTGCTTGAGTGCTTCGCCAAGCGCCAATGCGCAATCTTCAATCGTGTGATGCTGGTCGATGTGCAAATCGCCATTGCAATGCAGGGCGAGACCAAAGCCGCCATGGCTTGCGAGCTGGGACAGCATGTGATCGAAAAAGCCAATGCCGGTGGAGATATCCAAGAAATCCGGCTTATCCAAATTCACCGTGACATTGATTTGTGTTTCTTTGGTACCGCGCGATGATGAATATAAACGCGGCATAGTGCCTTTATTTGCAGCGGTTAGTTCAACGCCCATGGCGCGTAATACCAAATCGTTTTCATCAGGTGTGCTGATGGAAAAACGGATGGTATTTGGAATGGCTGAGCTGCGGTTACGCGCCAGAATGCCCGCCCGTTTGAGCGTTTCCAGAACCTGCTTGGGGTCTTTGACCTTTACCAGCAAAAAGTTTGCATCACTTGGGAAGATGGATTCCACGAAAGGTGATTTAAGCAAAAGCTGCGCTAATCGTTTGCGCTCGGATATCAAAATCGCGCGGTGTTGTGCGCCATCGACCAGGCCATTGGGGCTCAGTGCATCAAGCGCGGCGCGCACGGAACTTTGCGGCAAGGGATAAGGCGCAAGAATGGCCCGCAGACGCGCGATGATTTCAGGATGCGCAATCACGCCGCCAATGCGTTCACCAGCCAGCGCGTAGGCTTTTGAAAGCGTGCGCAGCACCACCAAATTGGTGTAATTTTTCAATTCAGGGATAAGGCCTTCGGGCTCGCTGCTGTAGGCAGCATAAGCTTCATCAACCACCACCAATGCTTTTTCATGGCAGGCTTTAATGACCGCCAACACATCCGCGCGGTTCATCAAATGACCCATCGGCGCGTGGGGCGATGGGAAGAATACCAGTTTGGTTTTTGGCGTGAGTGCTTTGGTAATGCCAGCCACATCCAGTTGCCATTTATCGTTGAGCGGAACTTTCACAACGCCCGCGCCTTGCAATAAAGCGGAGTGGTTATACATCGCAAAAGTTGGCGGGCAGATGATGATGCTGTCTTCGCGCGCATTGCACAGCAGACGAATAAGCACATCAATGCCTTCATCGCTGCCACGGCCGAGCATAATCTGGTCAGGGGTAACGCCCCATTCAATGGCAAGGCGTTGCAGTAATTCAGGCGGCTGTTGGTCTTCGATGTAGCGGTTGGGTTTGCAGAGTTTGCTCAACGAACCAAAGGGTGGCCATGGGCTTTCATTCGCATCAATCTTGATGGGGGGCACATAACCGCCTGCCTCGACAATTGCCGATGAATAGACAGGGATGGATAACAAATCTTCCCGAATGAGGGAGGTAAACCACTTCATAACAACCTCTGATAATAAGAAGGCCTGAAATTAAGATATTGCCCGTGCAAGGGCAACGCATTTGATGTTTCAGAATGTAATATTCGCGCTTATTTTTTGGCTGTCTTGCCGATTTGGGCAATATTTACAGGCTTAAACGCGGTTTCATCACGTTTTTGCGTGACATGGGCATGGCCGATAAAGCCTTCATATTCGGCCAGAATTTCAACCGGTGTTTTCAGTGATTGATAGCCTTCGGGCGTGACATAGGAAAGGCTGGAGCGTTTAAGGAACGACCATACCGAGGTGCAGCTATGGGTGCGTGCTGCGCCGCCGGTGGGCAACACCGCATTAATGCCAATGCCAAAATTACCAAGTACTGACGGTGTGCTTTCGCCCAATAAAATTTCACCCGCATTGGTGATGCGCGGTAAAATGCTTTCCGGATTTTTGGTTTTAATCAGCAAATGTTCAACCGCATATTCGTTGCAGAATGCAATAGCTGCATCCATGTCTTTGCAGATCATGATGCCGCCAAAAGTTGAAAAGCCCGCTTCGCAATATTTGCGGCGTTGTTCGGGAAGTGCGGCCAAGACTTTGGGCAGGGCTGCTGCTACATCAGCCGCTAATTTTTCTGAATCCGTGACCAATAAACACGCGCTGTCATCGCCATGTTCGGCTTCATTCATCATATCCAATGCGGTGTTCCATGCGTTGGCGGAGGCATCGGCCAGCACAATGGCTTCGGATGGGCCAGCGGGCATACCGGGATCAATGACATGGGAGAGAAGACGTTTAGCAGCCGCCACATAAGGGCTGCCGGGGCCTTCCACTTTCAGGACTTTAGGAATAGTTGCGGTGCCATAGGCGAGGGCAGCAATCGCCTGCGCGCCGCCGGATTTATAAACATTGCGCACGCCGCATACATCGGCCGCGACCAGAGATGCCGCATCAAAATTGCCATCAGGTGCTGGCGGGGTGACCACCGCGATGGTTTTTACGCCGGCGATTTTTGCAGGCGCGCATAACATATACATCATGGATGGGAACGCGCCTTTGCCGCGCGGCACGTAAATGCCCACGCTGTCAATTGGCGTTACTTTTTCGCCGCCATAGACACCGGGGGCGACTTCTTCCATCCATTCACGCTCAACGCGCGCCATTTGTTGCTGGTGATGTTTGGTGATGTTGCCCGCGCATGTCTTAATTGCGCTGATGATGGTAGGCTCAAGTGATGTATAGGCTTTTTCAAAATCGGCATCGGTGGCTTTGATGCCACCGGAAATATCCGCGCGGTCAAACTTCATCGCGTAATCAATCAGCGCTGCATCCCCGCGCACACGAACATCTTCGAGTATCGGGCGCACGGCATCCATCACGCCATCAATGGCGATTTCGGAGCGACGCAACAGGCGGGATTTATCCGCCGCAGAGAGTTCGTTAAGTTTCCAGATGTTCAATTTCATAAGGATAATATAGGAAAGCGGCGCATAAAAAGAAACTGGATTTAGTTGTATAAACGTTATTTATAATGGCTGTGTATTAAGAGTAGTGAAGACATATGGCACGGATAGATTTTTTTCTGGATTGGAATGATGTATTTGCAGGGCGCGTGGTAACGCTTGACGGGTCGCGCCAAGCACCTTTTGCCGGAAGCATGCGCCGCACCAACCATTTCATCGAGTATCTGCAAGGACAAGGTCACAAGGTGACGATTGTGCCAGTGACATCTTACCGGCAGGAGCTTCCTGCCAAGGATGTGCGCGATATTTTTGAACAGGCCGGATTAAAAGCGGGGTTGCCATTTAAAATCTATCCGACGGGTTCGCGTGCGTCAGTTGTGGAGCGGCGAGTGGCGCAAGGTAAAACCGACGCTTACGTTATTTTTGATGATAGTGCCGATGCATATCCTGCGGGGCAGGCCAATCTGATTGCCGTACGCGTGCGTGACCATGAAGACATCGACGATGATTTGCGCGGGATATCACGCGGAAACATTGACGATGCCAAAGTGATGATTGCGCAGCAGTTGCAGAATGTGCCCGCGCCTAAGCGCCCGCTTGGTAGATTGCGCGCACGGCTTGGCGCCGCGATTGAAAAAATCCGCTATTAGATATGGCTTTTTAGCAAAGCATCTAGCCAAGTGCATTTAAACGCACTAATTATATGTTCATGAGCAATGAACAAAATCCCGCCCATAACCCCAATTGGCATGGCACGACCATTATCGCAATCCGCAAGGGTGGCGAGGTGGTGATAGCTGGCGATGGCCAAGTCACCGTTGGTGCCACCGTGATGAAAAGCAATGCGCGCAAGGTGCGGCGTCTTGGCGCAAAGGGCGATGTGATTGCCGGATTTGCAGGCGCGACTGCCGATGCATTTGCATTGTTTGAACGCCTTGAAGGTAAACTGGAAAAACACCCCGGTCAGTTGACAAGAGCCTGTGTGGAGATGGCCAAGGATTGGCGCACCGACAGATATCTGCGCAAACTGGAAGCGATGATGGCGGTTGCGGATAAAGATGTCTCCCTCATCCTGACGGGGATGGGCGATGTGTTAGAGCCCGAAGACGGTATTATCGGTATTGGATCTGGCGGGGCCTATGCCTTGGCGGCGGCGCGCGCGTTAATAGATGCCAAGGATATGAATGCCGAAGCGGTAGCACGCAAAGCCCTTGATATCGCTGCCGGTATTTGCATTTACACCAATAAAAACGTGACGCTAGAGAAGCTGTAGGCCTTAATACTTCTTAATGCCTGTGCTCATTTCACGCGTATAAAAGCCACAAATCACCCCTAAAATCAGTAGGTTGAAATGATTAGGTTGTTTGACCTTGGTGAGATGACTCCGTTAGACTAAGCATATATTACGAATCCGGATTTGCCCGTGATGGTTTATCCTCAAGCGCTGGTACATAATCATGCTGATTAAAAAATTCATCGCCGCCCTTTTACTCTCTCTCATCGCATTGCCTGCTATTGCGGCCAAGGATGATGGCCTGGTCTATAGCGGCAAGGCAGGCGATTACTTCCATCTGCAAGGCGTGTGCAGATCAGAAATTACCAACGCTAGCCCAATTCCGACCTTATGCAGCCCTGCTTATAAAGTTGATAATGGAACCAACCTTTGTGAATCCACATGGACCTGCAAAGGCGATGGCGCCAACATGTTAAAGGCTACTTACGCAACAGGTTTAAAGGTTTGCGTATATTTGGATAATAGCGGCAATCAGGATTATTTCGTGCCGATGAACACGGCGGAAGAATGGATTGCCTTTAGCGATACCAACCGCACGCCAGCCGATGTGCGCGTGGTGGTGGGTTGCCCTGGCGGCGTTAAGGAAGATTCCTGTGGAAACAAATACAACTTGCTGGATACACGCGTTTCGGATGATCCCACCACTGTTCAGCGCTTTACCACCACAGGTGATTATTCCGTTGAATTTTTGTGCCCCGCACATATCAAAACCAAAGACAAAACTACCGGCATTGAAACCAGTGTTCCGGTGGTCAATTGCGGCGAGTGGCAAATTACTGAAACCGGAAGCTGTGTTGAATCGGCTGGCCTGACCTTTAACGGCAAGGTGTGCGGTAGCGATGTGAAGTCGGCAGAATTTGCAATGGTGCTGGATGCGTCTGCATCAATGGATCAATTGTTGGGCGGCGCGCAAAACGCATTGCGTTCATTGGTTGGACAATACCTTGTGCCACGCCCGGATATCCCGGTGACCATTACCGTAATTGGCGGTGATGGCTATGCGAACAAGCTGGATGATCCATCCAAGGAAAGCTGCACCTATGGCCGTTTGTATGGGCCGTTGGCTGCGAATGCCACCCAAATCAACAATCTGGTTGGGCCTGTCTTTGCCAGCAACAACACGCCAATTGATACGACCATTCGTTATGCGGCGGACTTCTTTCAGGATGCCAGCAAGCGCCGCGTGATGTTGGTGCTCTCTGATGGATTTGAAACCTGCTTTGGTAACCCTGAATTTGCAGTCAAACAGCTGCGTGAAAAGGGCATTGAGGTGTACGGTATCAAATACGGTGAAACCAATGATGCCGATGCCAATGCGTTCTTCAAGGCGATGAACAAGTATTCACCGGCCAATTCGCAAGACCAGATTATTGCAGCGGTGGAAAGCATCGTGAAGGATGTGACCGATAAATCGTGCAAGCCTATCCTGCGTCTTTATGCGCCGGGTAACACCACAGGCGAGCCGCTTTATACCGTTTTGGCAGGGCAAACCACCAAGGTAAAACGCGGAACCTATGATGCCGTGGTAGATTACTGCACCGGCAAGCAGGTCTTTGTCGACCAGAAGGTCGATAGCGAGCGCGATTTCGACTTTAATCAGAATTGCAGCAAGTAACGCAGTAGGCTAAGCTTTTTAAAAGTTATGCTTTTATCTGAGTGTGCCGATGCGTCTTGTTGCCCTTTTTCTAGCATTATTATTTACCGCATTTACTGCCAGCGCGCAGCAAGCGGGCGGACCGCCACTCAATACACGTATTTGCATCGTTGATAAAAACCGCGCGGTGGATGGGCAGGCGTTTCAATCGTGCGATGCACCGCCGGAAAACAACGCGCTGCTTGCCAAGGGATTTATGATTGCGCGGCTTGATCGCGGTACCATTAAAAGCAAACAACCCATCTGGGTGCATGGGCTGTGCCGGTATATCGATAATCGTTCGCCGACCCAAGATGTGCTTGTGCCCTTTGGCACAGAAGAAGAATGGAAAACATTTAATCAACTGGTGCCCGGTATTATGAAAACCGCAGGCTGCTGCGTGCCGCGCCCGGTGAGCATTCGTGATATTCCAGAACCACCCAGCCCGTGCATTGGCAAATGGACGTTGCAGCAAGTGATGACCAGCAACAGTGTGGCACAAGCAGGCAATGCAGCAGATCTTGTGCCGGATGAAAAAATGAAGCCTGCCGGCGGGGATACGTTGGTGTCGGCAACCAATATGGAATTGCAATTTCCGATTGCGCGTGATGATGACAACACCACCTATAGTATCGATGGCGCACGGGAGTTTGCCGCGCGTTGGACATGCGAAAACAGCGAGGGGATTGCCACGCCAGCCGTTGCAGAAGGCGAAGAACAACCCGCCAGCCATGGCGATGTGCTGTATGTCAGCTTTACATTGAATTGCACGCGCGAAGCATGGACACCGGTCATTTTGCAAAGCTTCTGTGTGCCGGCGGAAACCAACCGCGCTTATTCTTGTGATGTTGCGGGATATGCACCGGGCACGCCGGGCGAAGTGATTGTGTATGAAAAAACATTGTGCCCCAAAGGCACCACGCAGCGCAGTTTAATCAAAGATACCTGTGAGGGTGAAAAAGTATCCGCGCCATCAGGCGCGGTGCAGATGACCGAGCCCGAAGCACCCGCCGCCCCTGATGCCGCCCCCAATGCTGCGCAGGGACAAACCCAGGAAGGTCAACAGGCTGCACCCGCCAAGGATGCAAAAGGCCGTGTGAATAAAGAAGAAAAGCGCACGCCGCCATAATGCGGGTCATCAGGATTGGCCGCCGGATAAATCGCCGCACGGGGTGGATGAAACGATACGCGGCACTGGGCGTTTAAACTCGCCGCGCATGTTGTAAACAGCAGAATAAAACGGACCGTGTAGTTTATCTGATATCTCTTTGGCCAATTCGCCTGCTTCGCTGCGTGCCCGTTCGTAAATGGTCCATAACCGTTGATGACGCAATCGGGATGGTTCATCTGCGCTTGGCTGGCGGCGGGTAATGCCCAGCGCGGCAGCAATGAAAATGCTTTTGGCAGGACAGGTTGTTTGTGTGCCATCAAACATCTGGCTGGGATTAATCAGCTTTAAATGCTCACGGATGTCGTCTGCGGTGATGTCACCAATGGTGCCGCCGTGATTGACAACACGTTGCACGTGATAGAAATAGCCATGCACCATTGGGCCATGCACGATGCCCACATCCGGCTTGTTGGTACGGTTGAAAATGGTGTTGAGTACATTGACCGCGCCATGGACGGTCTGCCAGTTATCGGGTTGCACATCCGGCGGAACGGGTTGTTCAAAATAGGCTTTTTGTTCGTTATAAAAATCACGAAATGCTGCATCCACCACCGCATAGGCAATCAACAAATGGGGATTTTCGATAAGGGCATCCAGCGCGTGAATTTTTTGCAAAGGGGATGATTTTTCACCCAAATCATTCCCGCGCAAGTTGCTGGCGGGTTTCCATTCCGGTTCCATATAGCGGCCAAATTCACCCTGATCGATGGTATGAATGGTGCTTTCAAACACAGTTAGAAAATTACGGATCGCTGCCTTGACGCTTTCGCGTTGAAACAAATCGGGCTGCGCCATATAGGCTTCCGTATAGGCGATAAAAATATCCGGCGGGTTTAAGGCATGCATGGCCGGGCGCAAGTCTTCGGATGTAATTCCCCCTGTTGAACCAGAAAATTTTCCGCCTTTAAGTTCTCCGGTGGAGCCTTTGAAACGTTGCGGAATACGATGGTTGGAGGCGCGGACTAACGCATCCAGATGCATGGAAATAATGGGTGAAATGGATTGGTTGGTCATGCGTTATCAGCCTTGTTCATGGCGTGATTATACCACCCGCAGGGTCAGGGTTTTACTTTCACCTGATGTTTAATGACCGAATTATTTCGCTTCGAGCGCGGCCAAGGCAGCGGGCAGGAAGCGGCCCTTGACGCGCAAGGCTGCGCCCATATCGCCGCCCACATAACGTTGCGGTTCAATCAGGGTAGGGCGAGGGCCGGTTGATAAATCGGCAATGATTTGCGCAAGGGCGGGGCCCAAATCAAACACGCGGAATTTATCGGTGATGGCCTGCGCACGTTTTAAACCGCTTTCGTTAAATGAATTGGTTACGCCCACCCATTTCAACGGGGAGTTGGCGATGATATCCACCGCGTCATTCGATAGCACTGGATGGGTGATATAGGCCGCGGTTTCGGCTGCGCCCTTATCCATAAAGGCTTGCGCTGCTTTGCTCAGCGTGCCGCCGGTATCTAGAATATCATCCATGATAATGACGCGCTTTTTCTTTAGCGAGCCGGAGAAAATAATGTTGTACACCGACGTTGCCTGATTACGTGCATCGCGGCGTTTATCCACGGCGGCAATATCGATATCCGGCAGATTGTCTTTGTAGTATTTGACCGGCTTGCCTTGTGCGGCAAGATTTTGTGCCAGAATAATCGCGGCAACTTCTTTGGCATCGACGGCAAAATTTTTCACGGTGGTAGATCCGCCAATATCCGGCGATGCGATAATCACCTTTTTAAATAGCGCATCAAAATGCGCTTCATCCAGTTCATGCAATGGCTTTTTCTTCGAGATATCGTTGGGGTCGGTGCGCAAGAAATCCAGCATGAACAATTCGTTATTGGTCACATTGAAGAAAGAATTGTCGTAAAAGCCTTCGATTTGCTGTGCATGTAAATGCACGCCGGTGACAGATGAAAACACACTGAAAATCTTGGCGATGGCTTTGGCCAAGATACCGCTACGTTGTTCGTGCTTTTTATCGCTGCGTTCATAGGGCGAATAGGGGGAGAATAAATGCGTGCGCTGCGCGCCTGCCGTCATCGCCACGTTGGCGGCAAATTGGGACAGCAGCACATAGTTGTTGAACAAGAAGGCGCGCATAATACCGGCAGCCAACGGGTTATCGGAAAGCGCCGCCTGATTATAGGTTGGCATAATCACCACATCTGCACCCACGACGGATTCCAGCAATTCGATTTTGGCTTCGCCAATCGTAAAATAGGAAAGGGTGTGGGGAAGGAACAAACCTTCGGCTTGTTCACTGCGTGCGGCAAGATGGTGCTCAAGTGATGCAAACAATGTATCTTGCGGCGCTTCGGAAATGGTTTTAACAACCGGCAAGCGGCCTTTATTGGCTGCAATTCCCTCAATAATCGGGGTCAGGTCGAGCGGTAGAATTTTTACAGTGGCACCCAATTTGCCAGATGATAACGAGGTCATCGATGTTGCTTTCAAAAATGCTTTTAAGAATATGGCTTGTTATAAAACGTAATCCCCCCTGTTTCAACGCCGGTAATACTTTTGTCATGCCCATGGGATCTTGTTTTGTATAGCGATTGGCGTGTTAACCATGAATTTCAACAATCATTAATGTGCATCAGCCGTCAGGTTGACCTTGCGCAAGCATTGGTGCGGGCGTAATTTGCACAGCATATTTTACGTATTTTCAGGAATGTGATGATGAGTGAACCGCAGCCTTCATTTGAGGAGCAAAACGCCGAGCGATTACAGGCTAATTTCAGCTATGCGTGCAGCACGCTTGGCGCATGGATCCAGCATTATGACGGCGTATTTCCAATTCGAAATCACCGTGCGCAAGAATACGGTTTTCAGACAACCAACGCGATGATTTCATCCGTGCAAGCCATGCAGCGTGGCATGGCCGAGCACTATGCTCAGCCGGATATTGAAGCCTTGTATCGCCGTGCCTATCAGGCGTCGTATGCGCAATTGCAGACGGTTCTATCGGCCAGTTATACCCGTCGGATTTCTTTGGGCATGTTCCATGATAATTTATGGTTGCTTGCCGAGCAGTTTCATCAGTCATTGGATATGAGCAAGGTTCGCCCCAGCACCGCGATGCAGCGCCAGAAAGCACACCAGGACAAAATAGCCGCGCAAGTGAAGCCTGCGCGTCCCGCAGGCAAAGCCAAGCCCCGCGATAGTCAGGGGCAGCGCAGCCACACATCCCGCGACGCAGCGCCACATTTTACCTAATCCGCATCAAGGTTTATCGCGCTTCTATTGCAGTGCGAGAAAAATTTTTAAATAAAACACTTGGATTCCAAGCGCTAATCGTGGAAAACAGATGACCCCTTAGAGCCCCCCATCTTTGCATGCGGCGGCTCTCAACCTAGGAACACAACATTATGGCCAAGAACACCGACATCAACCCAGAACAATCTAACCATTCCCTTGATGAAGAAGCGCTCATCATGCATGCCTCGGGTCGCCCGGGTAAGTTAGAAATCGTTCCCACCAAACCGATGAAAACCCAGCGCGATTTATCGCTGGCATATTCCCCTGGTGTGGCGGCGCCGTGTCTGGCCATTCATAAAGATCCCGATAAGGCGTATGACTATACCGCACGCGGTAACATGGTGGCGGTGATTTCCAACGGTACTGCTGTATTGGGGCTTGGAAATCTCGGCGCGCTTGCCAGTAAGCCGGTGATGGAAGGCAAGAGTGTATTGTTCAAACGCTTTGCCGATGTGGATTCCATCGACATTGAAATCAATACCGAAGATCCAGAAGAATTTATCAATGCGGTTAAACATCTTGGCCCATCATTCGGCGGGATTAATCTTGAAGATATCAAATCACCTGAATGCTTTATGATTGAACAGCGTCTGCGTGAACTCATGGACATTCCGGTGTTCCATGATGACCAGCACGGCACCGCCATTATTTCTGCTGCAGGTTTGATCAGCGCGCTGGATATCAGCGGCAAGAATTTAAAAGACATCAAGTTGGTGGTGAACGGTGCGGGCGCGGCGGCAATTGCCTGCGTTGAGCTTATCAAGACTATGGGCTTGCCACATGACAACGTGATTATGTGCGATACCAAGGGCGTGATTTACAAAGGCCGCACCGAAGATATGAACCAATGGAAGTCGGCGCATGCTGCCAACACCAAGGATCGTACATTAGCCGATGCGCTACGCGGGGCTGACGTGTTCTGGGGATTATCCGTTGCCAATTGCGTGACACCGGAAATGGTCAAAGCAATGGCCAAGAACCCGGCGATTTTTGCAATGGCCAACCCGAACCCGGAAATTCGTCCGGAAATTGCCAAGGAAGTTCGCCCTGATGCGATTATGGCGACCGGTCGTTCGGATTATCCAAACCAGATTAATAACGTGCTGGGCTTCCCATACATCTTCCGCGGTGCATTGGATGTACGTGCACGTACCATTAATGATGATATGAAGATTGCAGCGGCCAAGGCGCTTGCTGCATTGGCACGTGAAGATGTGCCCGATGAAGTGGATGCAGCCTATGGCCGCCGTCTGCGTTATGGCCCTGATTATATTATTCCTGTGCCATTTGATCCGCGCTTGATTGTGGAAATTCCAACGGCGGTTGCCAAAGCAGCAGTTGCCAGTGGCGTTGCCCGCAAGCCGATTGGCGATGAAAAGCAATTCCGCAGTGCGTTGCGCGCACGTCTTGACCCCACCGCAGATACCATGGAGTTGATTTTCTCCAAGGTTCGCAACAACCCGCAACGCGTGGTGTTCGCCGAAGGTGAAGAAGAACGCATGATCCGTGCGGCGATTGCTTTCCGCGATGCCGGATACGGTACGCCGATTTTAATTGCACGTGAAGAAGTGGTGAAAGAAAAGCTGGGTATGCTTGGACTTGCCGATATTCAAGGCATTGAAGTGCATAATTCCCGTGTGTCACAACACAACAAGCGCTTTACCGAATATCTGTTCAAGCGTTTGCAGCGCCGCGGTATTCTTGAACGCGATTGCCAACGCATGGTGAACCAGCAACGCAACGTATTTGCTGCATGCATGGTTGCGCATGGTGATGCCGATGCGATGGTGACCGGTTTATCCCGCAACTTTAATGTGTGCTATGAAGATATCCGCAAGGCAATTGACGCGCGTACGCAATACAGTGCATTCGGGTTGTCGATGAGCATTTCGGCGGGTCGTACGATTTTCCTGGCTGATACAGCTGTGAACCCATCGACCAATCCGGAGCGTCATGCTGAAATCGCCATCCGCGCGGCTGAATTTGCCGAGAAGATGGGACATCAGCCACGCGTGGCCTTGATTTCATATTCCACCTTTGGCCAGCAAATGCACGATGAACGCGCAAACTTTATGCGTGATGTGGTGGCCAAGCTCGATGACCATGAAGTGAGCTTTGAATATGAAGGTGAAATGGCGCCTGACGTGGCATTGGATTACGATCTGATGAAGCGTTTATACCCATTCACCCGTTTAACGGGCCCGGCGAACGTGCTCATTATGCCTAGCTTGCAAGCGGCTAATATCGCAACCAAGTTGATGCAGAAGATGGTCAACCCACGTGATGGTCATATGGTAGGGCCATTGCTGCAAGGGTTGAAGCGTCCGGCACAGATTGTGGGCATGGGCGCAACCGTTTCCGAAATCGTGACCATGGCGGCTTTGGCGGCACATGAATCCATCGGTAATAAGGAAGTGGATGTCGCTATCCAGCCAAAAGCAGCTGCCAAAGGCAAGGCTGCGTAAGCGTATTCAATCATAGACTTAAATGAATAAGCCCCGGGAATTCCCGGGGCTTATTTTTTTGGAATTGTCACGCCCGTATCAGGCGCGGATTTGGGAAATGAATTCATCCACAATGCCGCGTAGCTGTTCGGATTTGCTGGATAGCTCGACCGACGCGCTAAGCACTTGGGAGGCGGCAGTGCCGGATTCATTGGAGGCACGTGATACCTCGACAATATTTTTAGCGACCTCCTGTGTGCCGGTGGAGGCCTGACGTACATTAAGTGCGATTTCCTTGGTGGAGGCAGATTGCTGAACCACAGCTGCCGAAATGCTTTCGGATATGATGTTGATATGGCCGATTTTGCTGGAAATATCTTTAATCGCTGTAACCGCATCCTTGGTGTTGGTTTGCATATTGGAGATTTGTTCGGAAATATCGACGGTGGCTTTGGAGGTTTGATCGGCAAGATTTTTTACCTCCGAGGCCACAACCGCAAAGCCTTTGCCGGCATCGCCTGCGCGCGCGGCCTCGATGGTGGCATTGAGCGCCAGCAAATTGGTTTGCCAGGCGATGTCTTGAATCATTTTTACCACGTTGTCGATCTTCTTGGCGGATTCAGCAAGTCCTTCCACGGTGATGTTGGTGTGCTGGGCGCGTTCCACCGCTTCACGGGTGAAATTGGTGGATTCTTCCACTTTTTGTGAAATCTCGCTGATGGCAGATAACAGTTGTTCGGATGCGGCGGCAACAGTTTGCACGCTGGCGGTTGCCTGTTCGGTGGCGGCCGCCACAGCCGTGGCGCGGTCGGTGGTTTGATTGGAAATCTGCGTCATGCTTTCCGCACTGGAGCGCAGCTGGGTTGCAGCCGAGGACACCGTATCCACCACGCCGCCTACGCTTGATTCAAAGCGGTTGGCCATTTCCATCATGACGTGTTTGCGTTGTAGGGCAGCTTGCTCCTCCAATTGCTCGGCTTGCTGGCGTTGCTGTTCCTGGGCCAGGCGTTGTTCCTGTTCGAGCTTGGCATCCATTTCCATTTGCTTTTTTGTCATTGCCTCGCGTTCGATGGCGGCATTTTTAAATACGTTTAAGGTGCGTGCCATATGGCCTACCTCGTCTTTTTTATCCTGATAAGGAATTTGCGTAGCGGTATCGCCGCTGGCCAGTTTTTGCATGACGTGCGTTATCAATGCGATGGGTTTGGTGATGTCTTTGCTGAGGATGAATATCGAGCCGGCATTGGCCAGCAGCACCAGCAAGATGGCGATGATGAGATAATTAATTGCAACATGGGAAATGGAAGTTAAATAATCAATTCGTTCGCTGGTGATTTGCTCGATGGTTTGCGAAGCGGCACCCATTTTATCTTCCAGAATGGAAAATATTTTTTGAAACTCCTTATACTTTGCCGGAAAGGCATCCAGATCGGTAAAGGCCAGCGCGGCGGTTTCTTCGGCTGCAGCAATATAGTTGGCTAGCGGTTCATTCAGCTCGTCCAGCACAGTGCGAACATTATCGGGAAGGGCAAGCTCCTTATTGGCCTTTAATGCATCTTTGAACACGCCGACATGTTCGTTCATATCGGCCATTACCTCATCTTTGGCGTCGATATTTTTTAAACTCGCCTCCTTATAGGCGTGCAGCACATCGGCGCGTAGGCCATCATGCATCATGTCGCCGCGCATATGGTTCATTAGTGCCTTGGTAATAATCAGGTCTTCAGTGGCGGCGTCGCTTTGAGCCTTTAAGCCCCAGTACCCGACCCCTGCGCAAGTCAGTGCGGATAACACGACGATCAGGGTGATGGCGATGGTTTTGAAGCGGATGGTAGAAGGGAACATGAAAAGGCTCCTTTGGGCATGGATGAGGGGTAACCATCTCGGCTAGAACGTCAGATGTGTGGAGCATGTTAACGTTTGGCCATGGCAGTAGAGACGTTGCGGATAACATGAAGGCGTCTTGGCAATGTGCTGGCCAAGCGATTAAGAAGGCATAAAACCTGCACATATGCTGGCGTGCAAAATGCAATAACCACCGATGTTCGCTCGCATCGGACGGCGCAGGATGGATGGCATCATCCGCGATGTGCGCTATTAATGTTTTGTTAGGAGAGACAGAAAAAAGCGTCGGTAAATCCTGCTTTAGTATCACCTGCGCCACACAGCGGAAGATTTCCCACAGATTTTGCCCCTGCAGGCAAAAAAACTATTGAATCTTTTCGCACGCGTGATACATGTACCCTCCTGAACGCGCACGAACCCCTGGCCCATCGGTGTTTATGTAACGACGCGTCTCATTGTTGGTTGGTGGTCTGGAGCCTTATCCCAGATATCTGATTAATGGAGAGATGTATGGGCAAGGAAATCCCCGTATTGATTGAAGAAACGTTGGAACCTCCGGGGCCTGCGGGCGCCGTTGGAAATCTGTATCAATCTGAACTATCGGACGCTCATCTTCAGGCCAGCCATCAAACCGCTGCCCAGCAGACCAGAGCGCGTTCCGCGACATCTAAAAACCTGGCACTTAAAACCCGCCCGAGTACGGCTGCGCGCCCGCACATCTATCAGGATGCTGCGCATTTTGTGGCCGAGCAACGCCCATCCAACCCTGTGCACTTTTTGCGCCCGCATGTATTGCGTGGTGCATCGCAATGGTTCCTGCGCAATTTCCCCGGCACGGTGTTGTACGCGGTAAAGGCCAACCCATCGCCTGCGGTAATCAAAGAATTATGGGCATCGGGCATTCGTCACTTTGACGTAGCCTCGCTTGCTGAAGTTGAATTGGTGGCCAGTATTTGCCCTAAAGCCAAGATGCATTACATGCATCCGGTGAAAAGCCGCGAAGCCATCCGCAAGAGCTATTATAATTATGGCGTGCGTGATTTCGTAATTGATAGCGCGCAAGAACTGTTCAAGCTGCTCGAAGAAACCCAAGGCGCAAAAGACCTTGGTATTATTGTCCGTTTGGCGGTGTCGAACGGCCATGCCTTCCACAGCCTTGATGGCAAGTTCGGTGCGGATAACCGGCTGGCAGCTGATCTGTTGCAGCAAGCCCGCAAGGTATCGGCGCGCCTTGGTATTGCCTTCCATGTGGGCCAGCAAACCATGCATAGCAAAGCTTATGCAAATGCAATGGCGCAAGTGGGCGAAGTTATCCGTCTGGCTAAGGTCAACCCCGACATCATCGATGTGGGCGGTGGCTTCCCTGTGGCGTTCCCGGGCCTTGTCCCCCCCGACATGCATGGTTATATGACCAGCATCAAGGAAAGCTTTGAAGCACTGAACCTGCCTAAGAAAACCAAATTGTGGTGCGAACCAGGCCGTGCGCTGGTTCAAGAATCCGGTTCATTGCTGGTGAAGGTGGAGTTGCGTAAAGACAACCGCCTCTACATCAATGACGGGTTTTATGGCGCGTTGTTTGATGCCGGCTACAGCAAGCTGAGCTATCCCGTGCGTGTGCTTCGTGCGAATGAAGCCCAGAATGGCAGCCTTGCGAATAAAACCGCAAAGTTCACCGTATTTGGTCCAACTTGCGACAGCATTGACGTTCTGAAATCCCAACTCGTATTGCCAGCCAATATCGAAGAAGGGGATTATCTGGAATTCGGTCAAACCGGCGGTTATGCAGTGGCATTGCAATCGGGCTTTAACGGTTTTGGCGCAGATGCCAAACCGGTAATTGTGCGCGATATGCCCATGGTGCAAACCCCTGGCTATTGGCAGGATGACAGCACCAGCAACGAGCATGCTGAAATTCCAGCAACACTGGTTGCGTTCTAACTTTCAAATGTCGAAGACGGTGGTTTTGGCGTGCGCGGTTTGCGTGGACGCTTTGCCGTGACGTGTGGTCGAAGGTGTTTATCAACCGCTCTGGTCAGACGGCTGAAGAGGTTTCCTCTTGGTTTGGAGGCGCCTTCGAATGCCAACAGCGGCTCCATATGTTGGGACAGTAAATCGCGGCGCAAAATCAGCACATCAGCCTTATAAGAGGCATAGGCATAGAGCTTGGCGATATCTTCGGGCTCATGGAGAATTTCGGCCATGCGGTCTGCGATGCGGCGCATTTCACCGTGAATGAGGGTGTTATCAAACGAGGCGATGTGCTGCATGGTGTGACGTAGCGCCGCAAAATCCAGATGCGGGGCAAATAACGGATTGATGAGTGGTGCAATCATATCCTCATCATCATGCTCGATACCATCGCCGTCATCTGCTTTGAACAGACGTTCAAGTTGTTTGGCAACCGTGGGCCATGAATGCAAAAATGTTGCAAGGTTGCATAGCGGGGCGCGGTTTAGCTGCGTGTCGACCACGGGGGTGTCGGCGTGTTTATATCCTTGCGATAGTTGGCTGTCGGTGAAATCGCACATATACATTCCAACCGGTTTGGGAGATGTTTTATGTGCTAGAGCATGAAGCAACCCATCTGTGTCGATAATCAGATTGCTGGTGTCGGGATCACCGCCACCAATCCAGTTTACGAAAGGAATAAGCCGCGATAGAGCGCCTTTGGTTCTGGAAAACAGGACTTGTTCCATTTGGTCTAAGGCCAAAGAGCTGCCGGAGGCATCTATCAGCCGTATCCAGTTATTCATGTCATGATCGCCAAGTGTAGCGTTGAGACCGTTGCCGCGCGCTGCTTTTTCAAGAACGATTTCTGTTGTGACCGAATGGGGAAATACCGAAAACGAACTGATGGTTGGTGTGCCGCTTGCTTCTTCGACATCGAATGCGACAGGTGCGATAGGGCAATGCAGGGCTTCGCCCCAGCTAGCGGCTAGTACTTCGTTAAATGCTTCTTCCACGCCAACATATTTTGCAAAATCAGGAATGGCGATGTGTTGGCCATCGGCTGCGAGGTAATAATAGCCGCCTTCAAAATGGAAAGGTTCGTTTGCATCATGGCTTATTCCATAGGCATGAACCTTGCGGGCAGCATGCGCGGCAAAGCGAACCATATGTTTAGGAAACCCTTGTGTCATAAGGATAAAATAGCAGATTGCACCGAAACTAATTACGTTTTAGGTTGCGCGGATTATTAACCAACTAAGTGTCTGACGTATGACTAACGCTGCAACAATTATCCCTGCCGAATGGGCGCCGCAACGCGCCATTTGGACTGCATGGCCTGCCAATCTGTCCGAATGGAATGGCGATCTGGAATCGCCGCGTCGTGATGTGGCGGAGATGGTGAAGACATTAGCCGCGCATGGCAACACGGTGCGCGTGTTGGTGAACGATGATAATGCGATGGCATCCGCCAAGGAGATGATTGGCGATGCGGCGGAACTTATCTCTGCTAAATACGGGGATATCTGGCTGCGGGATACCGGGCCGATTTTTGCGCATAGCAAGGCAGGAAAAATCGCATTGCGCTTTAAAACCAACAGCTGGGGCGGAAAGTATGATCTGCCTGATGATGCAAAAGTGGGTGATATTATTGCGCAGCTTGCAGGTAGTGATGCAGCCAAGTTTGACTTTGTGTTAGAAGGCGGCGCGGTTGACCATGATGGCCAGGGCACGGTGCTGACCACCGCGCAAACCGTATTAAACCCCAACCGCAATGGCTGGAATAAACAGCAGGCGGAAACACATTTGGCTGCGGCATTGGGCGCCAAAAAAATTATCTGGATCGATGAAGGCTTGTTGAATGACCACACTGACGGTCATGTCGACAATATTGCGCGCTTTGTTGCGCCGGGTGTGGTGGTGTGCCAAGCACCGGTCGGTGATAACGACCCCAATGCCGAAACATTAAATAAGATTGCAGCGACCTTGGAAAAGGCAAGCGATGCAACGGGCAAAAAATTGACGGTGGTGCGCATCCCTGGTGTGGGATTATACCGCGACCGTTTGGGCGAAATTTCTCCGGCATCTTATATGAACTTTATCATCGGCAATGGTGTGGTGGTGGTGCCAGTTTATGGCACGCAAACACAACAAGCCGCACTGGATGCATTGCAGCAAGTATTTAAAGACCGTAAGGTGGTCGGCGTGCCATCGACAGGATTATTAGGATTTGATGGTGCGGGCGGTGGGTCGTTCCATTGCATTACCCAGCAGGAGCCAGCATAATCTCTAACTGCGGCGTTAGCTTTTCAGCGTTTCCTTCGCTTCCGGTACGCATGTACGTAAATGTACATTTGCGTTCCGGTTCTCGAAAACATCTGAAAATCTTTAGCCGCAGCGAGATTCTGAAAAGGATATAGTTATGATACAGAAGGTAACCGTTGCCGCATTGCAAACCAGTTATGGCCATGACATGCAGGCCAATATTGCCGCCACTGAAAAACTTATTCGTGAAGCCGCCAAACAAGGCGCGCAAATTATTTTGCCGTCTGAATTATTTCAGGGGATTTATTTTTGCACCCGCCAGGATTCAAAATGGTTTGCAGGTGCGTATGCGGCCAAGGAACATCCATGTGTGCTCGCACTGCAAAAACTGGCGGCAGAATTAAAGGTTGTTATTCCCGTTTCGTTTTTTGAAAAAGATGGCCCGCGTTATTATAACAGCGTGGCG
This sequence comes from Alphaproteobacteria bacterium, assembly GCA_041917755.1. Taxonomy (GTDB): domain Bacteria; phylum Pseudomonadota; class Alphaproteobacteria; order UBA9219; family RGZA01; genus RGZA01. The sequence goes on along the minus strand of JAYRWY010000005.1, from coordinate 23,747 downwards.
ATTGCCGATGCGGATGGAAGCATTCTGGGAATTTATCGCAAAAGCCATATTCCCGATGGCCCAGGCTATATGGAAAAATATTATTTCCGCCCCGGTGATACCGGATTCAAGGCATGGAAAACCAAATTTGCCACGATTGGCGTGGGCATTTGCTGGGATCAATGGTATCCCGAATGCGCGCGCGCGATGATGAATGAAGGCGCGCAATTACTGTTTTATCCAACGGCCATCGGTTCTGAGCCTTATGATACCAGCCTTGATACTCATGGTAGCTGGCAGCGCGCCATGCAGGGCCATGCGGTAAGTAACGCTGTGCCCGTTATTGCATCCAACCGGTTTGGCCTCGAAGATAATGATGGCGTAAAGCAGGATTTTTATGGCCATTCTTTTATTGCTGATCAAGCCGGCGCGTTGGTGAAGGAATTCGGCAAAACGGATACCGGCGTATTAGTCCAGCAATTTGATTTAGCGGAACTTGAACGATACCGCGCGGATTGGGGATTCTTCCGCGACCGCCGCACCGATTTGTACGCAAAAAGTTTTAGCTAAACCCATTTCGCTTCGGGCGGCAGGCTCATTAAAATTGCCTCGGTATTGCCGCCGGTCATCAGGCCGAATTTTGTGCCGCGATCATAGACCAGATTGAATTCCACATAGCGGCCGCGCTTGACGCTTTGCGTCAGCTTGTCAGCATCGGTGAAGCTGTCATTCATATGCTTGCGAACCAATTTTGGATAAATATCGAGGAATGCCAACCCAACATCTTGGGTAAAGGCAAAGTCGTTATCCCAGTTACCGGTATCGTGGTAATCATAAAAAATGCCGCCAACGCCGCGCGGTTCATTACGGTGTTTATTGAAGAAATACTCATCGCACCATGCTTTGTATTTTGCATAATATTCAGGGGAATGCTTATCGCAGGCAGTCTTTAGGCGCGCGTGAAACGCAGCGGTATCTGCCTCGACCGGCAAGATGGGATTTAAATCTGCGCCGCCGCCAAACCAGCCGCGTGTGGTGACAATGTGCCGTGTGTTCATATGGACGGGCGGTACATTTGGATTGCTGGGATGCATGACCAATGAAATACCGCTGGCCCAGAAAGCGCCGGTTTCGGCGGCGCCCGGAATTTGCGTGCGGAATTCAGGCGAGAAATGCCCGTAGGTCGTAGAAATATTTACGCCGCCTTTTTGAATGACGTTGCCTTTCATCATGCCCATGACGCCGCCGCCGCCAGGAAGTCCATCGGGCGTTGCGCGCTCCCATGATTTTTTCTGGAAAGCAGGAAGAGGGCCGGCGATTGAATGTTGTTGTGCGTATTCCTGTTCGATCAGTTCCAGTTCGGCGCAGATTTTGTCACGCAATTCTTTGAACCAAAGTGCGGCGCGTTCCTTTTGTGCTTGGGTGGGCAGGGTGAATACATTGGGTTGCGGTGCAACTTGCGGCGTTTCCATACGTGTTCTTCTTTTATTGCGGGTGTTGCTTGCCAGTCATGCTGAGGTGCTGCTGTTATAATCGCGAATAAGTGCAGTGTCAGCTGATGTTCTCATTACTTGGGAAAGCCAGTAATAAACGTTCCGTGTTAATAATGATTAAGAATACTTGTGCGTTGCACAAACGATTCTTGGGTTGAAAGTGATTTTTTTGTAGTGAAATAACAGCGGCATTTAGTATTTTTTGCGACCCTACTACCCATTGTTCAAAAAGTATAGATTTATGCAGCGACATGTACGATTGAAACAAAACCCGGCCCAGCAACCAGAATTTGTTTCTGCGGATGCTGATGCGGGACGAATGGCTGCTGAGCAGCGGGCACAAAAATTTTCCAATCAGTTATTTATTTTACTTAGCGATTTAGACGGAACCATTGTTCCATCTTACCCCAATATGGCGATTGCCAAAATTTCATCCGAGCGTTTGCCTGGTCGTTTCAAGAATGCAGCATTGCGCGGACTAAAACGCGGCACACCTGAATACACGGTTCGTGCGGCACAGCTCGACGAATATTTCAGCGCAATCCAGCCGCATGCAAAAAGCGGCGAACCATTATCGCGAGTTGCGTTTTTGTTTAGCGATGTAGGCCACGGCACCATTTTGCATAATCCGTATAAAGCGTATCAGATGGTGGCGGAGCGCATCACCGCTGATTTGACCAAGATGCAAGTACCGGCAACAGGCCGTATTGCCAAGATGCTGGGTCGTACCGAGCCGTTATTTGATCCTGTGCATTTGCGCTATTTAAACACCAGTTTGAATGCGTTTTGGGATCGTAGCTGCCAGTCGTTGTATAGGGATTCACATAAAATTTATGACGGCTACAGCGAGTGGCTTCAGCAATCGACCGCGCATGGTCTGGCTAATGCCATTTTCACCAACACCGATCCGATTTACGCGACATTGAAAATTTTGCGTTCGGTGGAACATGGACATCCGATCAATCTGAGCAATCTGCGTCGCATTTATGCGTTCCAGGATCCAAAGAAAGTAACCCATCAAATCAAATGGGATGGAAGCGATGAGGATTACCGCTTGTTCATGACGGAAATTTTTAATCGCGCCACCGACAGCAATGAAGCCACCGCATTTGTATCGCAGGGACGGTTGCGCAAAGTGTATGATTTGATGAAGCCCTATAAGAAGGGCAAGCCAAATCCAGATCCAATTCTGGATTTTGTAAATGAAGTTGGCCCCGAGATTGAAGCCCGTGTAAATGCCGATCTAGCCCTGCATGGTCATACCGGCGAGCCATTCCGCATTAGCCGCAAGAATATCGGCATGATTGGTGAAACCAAGTCGGATTTAGACAGCACGCTTAGCCGCGATGGTAATAGCATTGCAGTGTTTTATTGGCAGATGCAGGGCGTGCACCAATCAGTGGATACCCGCAATTCGGACACCATCATGCGCGGAAGTGACCACCCGCATATTGTGGATTGGCGCCACGCAGTGAACGCGCAAAGCCTTGGTAGCTGCGCTTCACATATTCTGCCGCATGGCTGGAAGAGCATGAATTACAAGGTTGCTACCGATAAGCTTGGGGTAGGTATGAAGCTGGCTTCGCCGCCGCCCCGTGCACATAACGGTAATGATAAGCCGGCAGCTGCGCCTAAGCGCAACCCGTCGGGCCGTACCTTGAGCGCCAAGCGTATGCGCGATTTGGCAAAGCTGGCTAAGAACTAATCTGGCGGCACGCTTCGCTCAGGACAATGGCCGCGCTCATTCCGACATTCAAGGAACGCATACCATTTTCAAGCGGTATGACAATGCGCGCAGATGATTGTGCATGCACAAATTCCGGCACGCCCGCGCTTTCACGGCCTAATAGCAACACATCATCAGCTTCAAATTTAAACGCAGTATAGGGCGATGCGGCTTTGGTGGAGAGCAAGATAATCCGCCGCGTGCCCATGGCAGATTTAAACGCATCCCAATCCGTGTACTTGGTCAGATTGACGTGATGAATATAATCCATTGCCACGCGGCGTACGCGCGCTTCATCCCATACAAATCCAAACGGTTCGATGAGATGCAAGGGCACGCCAAAGCAGGCGCATAGGCGCATGATGGCGCCGCAATTTTGCGGCATGTCGGGCTGAAATAAAGCGATGCTGGGCATGAGGTTTGTTTGAGTAAATTATGCGCACAGTTATGGATGGATTTTTATGTATTTTGCAACCGGTAAGGCGAGTTTTGCCGTGAACATCCCATCTGCTGTGTGGCCTAAGGATTTCTTAACATCTGCGGGCAGGAATAAAAGAATGTTGCTTCAATTACATAGCGGCCATTGCCGCGACGTGGCAGGGTTTAATAGTGAATTATGCCGGTTTTAAAGGGGTTTTTTAGAGGTTGCTGGCACAATAGTGGTTTCGTGTTTGAGGATATCGGTTTTTTAGTTGGACGATAGTAATAAAGCCCCTTTTTCACCCTGACCTTTTGTGCTTAGGATTTACGACTTTATTTCAACTGGTATTTCAAACGCCATATAGTGACTAAGGATATTAGACGATGACTAATTCACCTGCATCTGCCGCCCCGATTGTTTACGTTGGTGCCATCCGCGATATGATTCAATCTCTGTATGGCGGCGCGATGCGTCACGATAATCCCGAATTGTCAAAATTTTTCTCGCGCATTGCCGAATTCAATGCCGCAGGACCTGTGCAAATTGTTGGCGTGGAAGGTCATGGCGGTGCATTGCCGCAATATGACGTGATGAACCGTCGCTTCCCATTAAAAGTGGCCGAGCATTTAACCCAGGCACTGGATAAAAGTATTTTCCAACGCCCGCTTATTCGCGGCCCGTTTGGCGTGAACCTGAATGCGTTGCATTCCGATGATTTGGGATGGATGCTGGAGCAAATGGCAGTGGCAGGTGGCGCGGATAAAGGCCACAAGGTTATCTTCAAGTTATTTGAAGCGCAAAACCGCCCCGAAGAATATGTGGCATCGCTGAAGCTCATTCAGGCTTTGCGTGATAAGGGACTGAATGTGGGCGTGGAAGTATCCATGGTCATTTCCGACAAGCCCGGATTGAATGCCGAGCATTATAAAGGCGTTGCACAAAGCCTGCTCTCAACCGAACTATTTGCGCGCTATAACATTGATCCTTCGATTGTAGCGGGTTTCTCGCTTAAGGATATGATTGGCGGCGTGAAATCCAGCGCGGATGCAGAAGGCAGCACGATTAATGCCCGTAACCTCACGGCCATTGCCATGGAAGCGATGCAAAAGTTTGCAACCGCGACAAACCATTCCGGCATGTATCTTGGCTGGCATACGCATGATATCGGCAATGCATTGAACTGCTTGCTTGAAGCAGGAAAAACCTTTGCAGAATTACGCGGTCAATCAGGTGCGATTACCCAGTTCCAGCAAGATGTGACCGCCATGGAACGCGGCTTTAGCGATTTGCAGGCTTTGACCGATGGCCATGCCGCGCAAGGTACTGGCGATGCGATGAATGATAAACAGCGCGCTATTTGGAGCGAGATGATAGCTCATCTCTCCGCCGCAGCCGAACAACACAAAGATGCGCTGATTGATGTCAGCAATTGGGATAAGCGTTTGCTGGAATATGGCCAATTGGCATCAGGTGGTTTGCCTTATGTCGAAAAGAACGGCATTTCGCCTTATCAAAAATATGTTGCGAGCCTGATCGGCCCAGATGGCAAACCGGTGGGCATGCAGCAAGCGGGACAAATTGTGCGCTGCCTGTTTGCATCAACCAATGGATTAATCGACAATGATTTGGGTAATGCACATTCCGTAACGCCTGCTATGAAGTTACTGAATGATCTAACCATCAACACCATGGCCGGCATTTTAATGACCCCGTTATTCAAAGAACGTGTGGCGGCAGGTATTGATGTTTCAAAGCCGATTACGGATGAAGCCTTTGTTGCTGCCGTACGCGCCGGATACAAGGAATTCCGTTCCTTGCCTGCGATGGCGTATTTCTGTACGCCAATGCCAACGCCAGTGAGCGATGAAATGCTCACCCATTTGCGCGGCAAATTGTTCGACCATTTCTTCCCCACGAGCTACGACGCATTACAAAAAGTGGATGACACCAATTCTGCTTCAATGCTGAAGCATTTATCGGAAGCCGATTATTTGCGTGTGCGCGAACAAATGGCCGGACAATTACTGGATAGAGAAGGTACCAAGCAAACCTTGCTGGCTGCAGGTGTGCCGGAAGAAACAGCCGCCTTGTACGCGGCGCGCAATGTAGCGGTGAATACGCTGCCCATCAATCAAGGTGTGCGTCCTGTATTGGCAAGCAAGGTGCGCCCAGCAGTAGAGCAACGCATCGAAGCACAAAAAGCAGAAAATCCTGCCGCGCCAATGGGCTTGTCATCCAAGGATAATCTGGTCATGCATGCCAGCTTTGCGGCATTGATCACGCGTCCGGGTAAGGGCACGGTACTCGCTCCGCTCGTCACCGAGCTGATGAAACCGCGTCGCCAGCTCGCCAAACATTCCGGATGGACCAATGCGCTCAGTGAAGTGAACGGTAAGGGTGCAAATGGTAACGGTAATGGCCATGGTAACGGCAGTCTGGATAAACCCGTTCGCCCCGGTATTGGCGGACGTGCGGCAGCGGCCAATGCCGCCAGCCAAAGTGCAGCGGTGAGCGGTGGCAGCGATGCTGCACCCAAGCTGCAAGCAGGTTAATAAAACCCAATAAATAAAAGGGTTATTTGACTATTCCGGGAAGGCTCTCTTTCCTCTGGACGTCGGCTTATGCGCCTGCTAAACGAGACGCTTCAAAACACCACTTAAGATGTGTGTCAGGTGGGGCGATTAGCTCAGTTGGTAGAGCAGTTGACTCTTAATTAGCTTGTCTCCACTTTTTTCCCATACAAAATTTGCTGGTTTGAAACGCGATAGCGCAACGCGTAACTGTTTGTATTCAAACATCTATTTATCCACCCCCTGGGTGGGGTCTCAACGCATTCTCCCCGCGCAAAACTTATTTACTCCTGCCTCGTTTTTGCTCAAATCAAGGAATAAATAAGGGTCAGCCGTGAAAAACAAGCCGTTATGCACACCAACGAAGAAATAAAAAATGCACTTAAGGCACTCGCAGATCCACCTTCATTAAGTGGGGAGATGCCTATAAGTGAGGAAATGCTTATAAGCATCGGAGAGGTGAGCCTAACCACCCCGCTGGATAGCTTTGGCGAACGTGAGCAGCAATATATGTTTGCGGCTATTCAGTTGCGTCAAGAATTCTCTAAGAAGTTTGCAGAGGTGAAGTCTAAAGAGGAAGCCTTAGACATGGTGCGCGGTGCGCTTGACAAGGAATTAAACAAGCCAGCTCTTTCGAAAGTGATTGAAGAGCTTGAAGCCTATAATAGCAACACAAGAGAGGTGCTTTTGGATGTAGAATCCTATGGTGTAGATGCCCATCAAAGTGAGGATTTAAAGCTGTTTTTAGAACTTTCACTTATTCCTCAACTTACCCATTTAATCCTCTATATTTTTGAACTTTTACCAGCAAAAGAGTATGTCAAAGCTGATGGTATGTATCTGGACAGAGTTGAACGTGCAGCCAAAGCGCTTCGTAAAGCCAAAGGTTACATGTTGGAACTGGAAAGGATGGTTCATCCTGAACCATTTCCGAATTTAAACAAGTTTATCCATTTGTGTGAGAAGGGCGCCCTCAAATTGGATGAATGGAATTCAGAAAATAACCTTGGGAGGGGAAAAAGAGGCAATGTTCCCCTTGCTACTTTAAGAAATGGTTTTGCAAAAGTTCTTAGCACTTTTGGGTTCACTGATTATTCGATTACTCATCATTTTTATAGGTTTGCCTCCTTGGCGGGGCACAAATTGTCGACGCTAGATAATGAAGAAAAGAATATCGGGCGCATTACAACAGCCGAAAAAACTACCTAATTCCGATTTTTTTCGGAATTAGGCCACCTATCCCCACTGGAGTGTAGCCACTATTTTTAGTCCCATAAATTCACGGGGACTGAAATGACCAGCGTCAACAAATCACAATTAGAAGAAGCGGCAGAAGTGCTGAGAAAGCTCCCTGCGGCGGCTGAGGTATTGGCAATACTATTGGCCTCACACGCGGAAGGAAAGGCTATACCTTCACAGCGCAATGATAGTGAACAACTTCTTGCCCCTAAGCAGGTCGCGGCCATGCGTATTGCGCCTGTTGCGCTTTTATCATCATCACTTGAACAAGCCCTTGCCAAAAGCGATAAATTTACGGTCATTACCCATGACCACCCCGAAGGATTAAAAGGAGCGCGGGCGACAGTTGAAGCAATATGGCTTGCCGCAGAAGGCATGGATGCAAACAGCATCCAGCGCAGAATTGAGGAAACCTACGGCTATGATTTATCCACCAGTGTGGATGATATAAGACCCGATTATTCCTTTAATGAATCCTGCGCAGGCACAGTGCCACAAGCAATCATCTGCGCGTTGGAAGCCGACGGCTTTGAAGATGCGATAAGAAAAGCCATATCGCTTGGTGGTGATAGTGATACTCTGGCTTGTATCACAGGCGGCATAGCCGAAGCGCGGTTTGGCGTTCCCGAAGAAATGAAAGAACAAGCAAGAGCCAGGCTACCGCAGAAAATGGTAAAAATTATAGACCATCAACACTTTGTTTGATGAAGCGAATTATGCTAAGAATTTGTGCATGTCAGAAGAAACACCTGAAATAGGCTATATCCGTGTTCTTAATAGGGAACACCTTCAGACGTTGCTCGGCCAACAAGGAAAGTGCCATTACACCTATATTCTGCGCATTCCCGACGGGATTCAGGCCTTCGGTGGAGAAGGCACTCCTTTTTATGTGGGAATTGGGCAAGGTCAGAGAATCTTTGCGCATCTCGATGAGGCAACAAAGACACATAACTCTAGTCGCAAACTAGATACTATCAGGCATATCCTTCGCTCTGGAAAAAATGTTATTCATACCATTGATGCGTTTTTTGATTTTGAACCTTGGAATAGAGAAGAAAGCCTTATAACCACAATTGGCCAGATAAAACATGGCACAGGCCCCCTCACAAACGACCAAGACTATTCTTCTTCTTACAAAGTGAATGGGATAGAGGTTAGAAAATATAAAGATGATCATCTTAATGACCCGCGCTCCATGCCAAAAAGTTTTGATAAACTTAAAGATGTGCGACTAGCAGCAGGCACAATCAAACCAAAATCTGAAAAGAGTGTTTTTGGTAAAATATACGCTATGCTAGAAAAGAACCCGGGCGTAACAGGGTCGCAATTGGTCAAGCTACTTCAGAGCGTCGATTTTTCTGATAATAAAAGCGCTTATACCCAATCCGGGGAAGTTTGCACCGCATGGTTATGTGGTTATATCAAAGGTGGGTTTAGGCCTGATAGGCAGCATATTCGTCGTTTTGGTGATGATGGATAAATCATGTCTATATCCGACTTAAAAAGTTTTGTTCTCAATCAAAAAGAGTTGCTGGATAAGCCAGGCAAGCTACTTTACAGCTCAGGGAGTACGTTAAGACCTTATCCAATTTACTTTCTTGGCACAAAGCCCGGTGGAGAGCTGACTTGTACCATACAGGAATCATTGAACGATCTTGATAGTCCTAGAAACGAGTATCTGGATTATTCTTGGGAAGGGCGCCCAGCCGGAGAACAAAAACTTCAAAAACAGGTCAGGCGTTTTATTGGGGGGCTTGGTTTTGAGTTGAGGGATGTGCCTGCGACCAATATCGTATTTACGCGCCATAAAAGCATTACAACACATCCTGATTTAGATGGAGACGCTGTTCGCTGTTGGCCTATTCACTTGTTTATGATGCGTATGATTCAGCCCAAAGCAATTATTGCTTTCGGTAGCGGGGAGGAAGCCTCCCCGTACGCCTATTTGCGCAAGTTTCTTAACCCGTTAGATATTCAAAGCATCCATTCAGGGCAGGGCAATTTCTTTTGTCATCGTTTTTCATCTGATATTGAGGGAAGAGCCACAAGAATTGTTATAGTGCCTCATTTGACCCGTTACTCCCCTTATAAAAGACCTGACATCATGAAATGGGTGAAAGAATGGATATGAATAATGAACTTCGTAAGTTTTCAAAATGGCATCCCCTCGCAGACCATGCAGAGCTTGACACGGCGTTAGATAGCCCCGGTATTTATGTGCTGATTGATAAGAAAAACCTGAAGGCCAACAGCAGGGTTTCTGTAAACCATCCCTTACTATACATCGGCGAAACTTGTAGCCGCACTTTGAGAAAAAGACTTCAGGAATTTTGCAAGGCTGGCTTTGAGAAACAAAAAAACCATTCGGGCGGAATGACGTTCAAGAGTCTCTTTTCTAAAAAGTTAGCTGCAAGTCAGGTTTATGTTTCTGTGCTTGCTGTAAATAAGAAAGAGCCGCAAGCTTCAGCCTATATACGTAGTCTAGAAAGGTTGATGATTTGGGAATATGTGTGCATTCATGATGCGCTGCCAAAGTGCAACTCTAAATAATTACGTGAGAGGACGTACGATGAAGAAAAGTCAATTAATTGAAATGAATAACGTCGGGATTGTTGTTGAAGACATGGATAAGGCTATAACATTCTTTTCAGAAATTGGTTTGAAGCTTGAGGGACGCGCTTCTGTTCAAGGCGAATGGGCGGGGCGAGTAACAGGGCTTGGTAATCAATCTGTAGAGATTGCGATGATGGTTACACCTGATGGACATAGTCGCTTAGAGCTTTCAAGATTTTTAAAACCAGAGGTTGTTTCAGACCACAGAACCGCGCCAGTTAATTCATTGGGCTACTTACGAGTTATGTTTAGGGTGTCCAATATAGACGAACTCGTTTCACGACTAATTAAGAATGGAGCGAAGCTGGTCGGTGAAATAGTCCAATATGAAAATGCGTACCGTCTTTGTTATATACGCGGGATGGAGGGACTTCTGGTTGGTTTAGCTGAACAGATAAACACTGCTAGTTAAGTTCTGAATATCTACCATAAAAAATGGTGGGCGATGTAGGATTCGAACCTACGACCTACTGATTACTCCACTACTACGGTTTTCACCGCCCTGCTTCACGCGGGTTTGTAGCCCGGACTATACCTTCGCCATGCGCCGCTTCTGCATAACAAAGCGCGGCGTTTAGGTGGGCACCATCTAGTCTCTACACCTTCCACCCATTTTCATCGGTGGCTTGGCTCGGGGTTGGCGTTTGTGCATTCACAAGACGCGTTCACCGAATTTGATGCCTGTTCACTGCGCGGTTTCCTGCGCAGGCTCCTAATCAAGTCAAGAGTCAGCTGCTCTACCAACTGAGCTAATCGCCCATCTTCAGATGGATGTTCCTATGCGGAACATTTGGTGAGGTTTTTGTAACCGCATTGTGCCTTATTTGCAAGACAGTTCTGCGAAAAAATGAATGAACGGGTTTTATGCGCGGGCAGCAGGTCATATAAAATTGGAAACAGAACCACAGGATGTGCCATGCTTAGCTTAAAAATTACCCAAAATACGGTTAAAACACTGGCAAAACCGCCTTCTGGCCAAGCCCTTTACTTTGACACTGATTTGAAAGGTTTTGGCGTTTTGGTTTCGTCCAAAACCGATACGCGCTCCTTCATCGTGCAAAAAACTTTGCCGGGCGATGTTACACGCCGCAAGACGCTTGGCCGCACCGATGTGTTATCGGTTGAGCAGGCGCGAGGAATGGCCAAAGCGTTTATCGCCAAATGCTATGCGGGAATTGACCCGATAGAGGAAAAGAAAAAACGCCACGAAGAAAAAATCCAAAGAGACGAACTGAAAAAGAAAGAAGAAAAGAAACAGTCATTCACCGTCCGCATGGCATTGGAAACGTATCTCCAGCATGCGCGGATTAAACCGCAAACAAAAGATGATTACCGGAAACGTGCAGAACGTTATTTGGGCGAATGGCTGGCCAAGCCCCTGCGCAACATTACCCGCGAGATGGTCATTGAACGCCATGCTGAAATTACTATGGAGGTTCAAAGACGCGGCAAGGGGAAGAAATTCGTCAAAGGTCACGGCACATCCAATGGCGCAATGCGGATTCTGCGCGTGGTATGGAATGATGCGCGGGAACGTGTGGCGGATTTACCTGAAAACCCTGTGCGTGGTATGCGCCGTTATTGGCATAAAGATACGCGCCGCGATACCTATGTGCGGCCAAGCGAGATTCCCGCTTTTGTGGATGGCGCAATGCGCCTTGTAAACCCTACCCACCGCGCCTTTGTTCTGTTTACGCTTTTTACAGGCATGCGCCGCACGGAAGCCGCAGCCTTGCGGTGGGATGAGGTGGATTATGAAAACCGCGTGATAAAGCTGGCCTCTGACCGCACCAAGAATGGCAAGGGGCTGGATTTGCCCATGTCAGATTATGTGATGAGGCTGTTGCAGGAATGTGAAAAACCAGCGCGGCAGGGGGATTATGTCTTTCCATCGCCCACCAGCAAAAGCGGCCACATTGAAGAACCGAAATTCATCCTTGACCGCGTTGGCAAATTATCCGGCGTGTATGTAACATGCCATGATTTACGCCGCACCTTTATTACGGCGGCTGAATCCTGCGAAATTTCGCCGTATGCGCTTAAGGGGCTAGTCAACCATAGCTACGGCGGGGACGTGACGGCTGGCTATATTGTCTCCAACGTAGAACGCCTGCGCCAGCCTATGGCGTTGGTTGAACAGCGTCTCCTCGCACTAATCAACAAACCGAAAGGCAGCGATGGGCAAAATATCGTTCCCTTCAAAAGCGTGGTGTGAGGTTTAGAAGGATTAGGTGGTTTAGGTGGCGAATATGTTATTTCCTCAGATTTTTTCCCTCAGAACAGCAATTTCCGGTTGTCAGATAAAAGCCGTTAGCTATATGATTCACAAACAGAAACTCCTCAAAAGAGAGCGCACTTTATGAAGCCACTCCGCGCCGTCCAACAGCAAGCACGAAACAGGAACGTGGCCGCTATTCCCGCGAAGGCCTCCGTTACAAAAATTTACAGCGTTGTTTCCATGTTTTCTGGTTGTGGCGGAATGGATTTGGGCTTTCGGGGCGGATTTGATTTCTTTGGTGAAAAATACAAAAAGCATCCATTCAGAATTGTATGGGCGAATGATTTGAATGAGGCCGCTTGCCGAACTTACGCCAAGAACATTGATAGGAACATTGTTTGCGGTGATGTGTGGAAAGCTCTTGATAGTTTGCCTGATAAAACAGATGTGCTGATTGGTGGTTTCCCTTGCCAAGATATTTCCGTGAATGGTAAGGGCGCAGGCGTGAACGGCAAGCGTAGCGGCCTCTATCGGGCAATGGTGGAAGCTATCCGCCGCACAAGGCCGAAGATATTTATTGCTGAGAACGTTAAAGGCCTATTGATGAAGCACAATAAGCCTTCATTAGATAGGGTTATCCGAGATTTTGAAAGTCTTGGTTATGATGTCCAGTATCACCTGCTGCATGCGGCAGACTATGGCGTTCCGCAGACGCGTGAGCGCGTGATTATTATCGGCACTTCATTGAATGTGGGCGAGTTTTCCCCGCCAAAAGCGAAGTTGTCCAAAGCAACTTGGATAACAGCCAAGGATGCGATTGAAGATTTAGAATCTCTTGGTGAAAAGCCAGAGTTCAATCACATCTGGAGCAAAGCGGAAAAAAGCGCAGAGCAGGGAAACAGAAAACTTAAAGCTGATCGCCCCGCGCACACCATGCGGGCGGAATGCCACGGCAATATCCAGTTTCACTACAAACTTAAGCGCAGAATATCCATGCGCGAAGCGGCAAGGTTCCAATCATTCCCCGATAGCTTTATTTTTGATGCTAAGCTTAGAGAAACAGAACGGCAGATAGGCAACGCTGTGCCACCAGTCCTTGCCTGGCATATTGCCGAGGCAGTTGCCGACTCCCTAAAACGCTCCAAAGCCTAATAGAAACAGCTATCTATAGACTCTTTTCATGCCGAGTTTTAGCATCTTTCCCATAACAAGGGGATGGGGGCTATGCTTCAAAAAGAGTTCGAAGAATTACTGAACGCAGTGGCGCAGAAGCTTACCGCCGAGTCAAAGACATCAAAGTTTGAAAAATCAAAAGACTTTGAAACCGCAGTAAGAAACGCGCTGCAAAAACTTGGCCAGAAACATGGCATATCCATAGATTTTAATCCGCACCCATATGTCTTTCCTGACATCGTAATTGGGGAATACGGAATAGAAGTAAAATTTACCGAGAAAGACACATGGCGCAGTGTAGCGAACAGCGTGTTTGAAGGAACGCGCAGCGAGAGCGTAAAACACATCTATGTGTTGTTCGGAAAAATGGGCGGTAAGCCGGAAGTGAAATGGGGGAAATATGAAGACTGCGTGATGCATGTCAGAACATCTCATGTGCCCCGCTTCGAAGTTGAAATTAACGCCGAGAAATCGCTATTTCAAAAAATGGGCGTGACCTATGACGAATTCCTCAGCTCGTTACCAGAAGAGAAAATGAAACATGTCCGCAAGTATGCGCGGGGCAGGTTAAAACAAGGCGAACGCTTATGGTGGCTTGAGGACACGCCAGACCAAGGCCACTCTTTGCCCATCCAAGCAAGGCTGTATATGAGCCTTGAAGAGAATGAAAAACGTATGCTTAGGGCGGAAGCTACCTTGCTTTGCCCCCAAGTGGTTAAGTCTGGTCGCTCAAGAACGAAATATAATGACCCCGCGCTATACGCGTTTACCTACCGAGGCATTATCTGTCCGCAAGTGCGCGATTTGTTTTCAGCGGGAAGCGTGGCTGATAAAGGAAATAAAAAACGTGGTGGAATATATGTTCAACGCGCTACGCAAGACATACAGGAAGAAATGCTCGTCGCTGCGCAGAATCTTGATGATGCGCTATTCGTTGAATACTGGGGGCAGAGTTGCAAGCCATCCAAGAGAATAGATGAATGGCTGCGCCGTGCGGATGAGCTTGCGGTTGACTGGAAACCCTCAGCAATTCTTTTCCTTGATAGGAAAAAGAAATGAGCGTTAACAAAAACAAGAAAACAGGCGCTCCCAAGGTTAAAAGCAAAAAGAAGCTAACGCGCTCTGAAACTATGCGGGCGGTAAAGTCCAAGAATACCAAACCAGAGTTATTGGTTCGCTCCATTCTGAAAAAGCAGGGCGTCAGGTTTTCTACTTACGCCAAGTTGCCCGGAAGCCCAGATATTGTGATTAGGAAAGACAAAATCGCTATTCGTGTAATGGGGTGTTTCTGGCATGGCCATAAATGTAAAATGGGCAACCGTATTCCAAAAACAAACATCGAGTATTGGACAAATAAAATTGCAAGAAACAAAGCGCGAGATAAAGAAAACAAGCGCGACTTGAAAAAACTTGGCTGGTGCGTGGTGGATGTGTGGGGGTGCTCTATCAAAAATAGGCGCACACAAGAATTAATAAAAAAAATCAAATTCATTAATGAGGATAAGCATGCTTCCCGATAAAGAGCAGCTTTTAAAGGCACTCCTGCAATATAATTATTTTCCTCTCCAATCAGAGAGGCGGCATGAGTTGCCTCCGATAGTAAATTCAACGAAGTTCTCCACTGCTATAGCGAGAGAGATAGCCAGTTTATCAATATCACAAGCAAGAAAGAACGAAGCATTTGATCATGTTTCATACAAATTAACCCGACACCCAAACATACCAAGACTTTCTAATATACCACATCCCAAGCCATATGCAGATTTGTGCTGTTTTATTCATGGGGCATGGGATGACCATATAGCGCAGCTAACTGATAGCAGAAGCTCGGCAATAAAACCGAGAAAACATGAAAAAGATCCAAGAGTCATCTTAATGAAGTATGGCGAGGTTACGGATTCTACTAGACATATTCTGCGAGCTAGACACGGCAAGCGCTACGTTGTTCATACCGATATAGCCAACTTCTTTCCAAGCATTTACACACATTCTATTCCATGGGCTAGTGTTGGCCATGAAGTTGCAAAGAAGGAACGCCATGATAGAACGAAATGGTTCAATGAACTTGATAAAAGAGTTAGATTCTGCAAAAGGAATGAGACTGCTGGCGTGGCAATAGGCCCCGCCACTTCAAATATCGTCTCTGAAATTATTTTAGGGAAAATTGACTCTAGCCTACTATCAAAAGGGTACAATTTTTACAGATATATTGATGATTATCGCTGTTATTGCGAAACTTTAGAACAGGCAGAAAGGTTTGTTTCTGACTTATCGGCTCTTCTAGAGTTATATAGTCTCAAGCTTAATATCAAAAAAACCCATATTCATGAGCTGCCCGAGCCAATATCCGACGGATGGCTAACAGAGTTAAGATCATATATTCCAGAATCTAAAGAGATTGATGCATACAAGCTTATCAACTTTATGGAGAAAGCAATCGACATAAACTCAAAAACTCCAGATGGGAGCACTCTCAAATTTGCGCTTACCACATTGCTATCTCGCGTTACAGGCGAGGAAGCTCACAAACTATTTGATGGGTATTTATTCGATCTGTCATTTCATTATCCATCATTGATATCTTTAATTAACCGGTGGATGAACAAATGTGTAGAGTTTCAAGATGAGTATCCAAAAAAGCTTGAAAAGCTATTGCTAGAAAACGTTTCTAAAGACAGGCCGGATGCTATTTCTTGGGTGCTATATTATTATTTGAAAATCAAGGAGCCCATACGTAAGGATGTTATAGAAGAGGTATACAAATCAAAAGATTGCATAACGCTGTTGTTGGCTTATTTGCACGGCAAAAAGTACGATATGTTGCCACCATTAGTTTCAGATTTGCTTATGGCAAAAGACAATTATGATTTGGACCAGTATTGGCTGCTAATATATCAATTATATTATGAAGATAAAATAGCCGCACCATACAAAGACACCGAAGATAACCGTGTATTTGAGGTGATGAAAACAAAACGAGTGACTTTTGTTCATGAGCATCATTTTGATATGCAGAAATATACCGAGCGTTATTTGGAACATCTTAAAAAGATTTTTGGGATGATTTGAAGAATGGCTTATTAGTGGCGGCGTCATGGCGACCTTATTTGACCCTTATTTGAAGCTACCTCAGTGAATGTTCCTCCTCCAAATAAGGAATAAATAAGTGTCAGCGTTAAGGCTGCATAGGGTGTGATAGGGGATGGTTAGTGGGTGGGTGCCATATCTTCCTTACAGCACGGCCTTTTTTGAAATAGTATTCTGTCAAATAAGGTGGCATAAGGCTGTTAAGAGATTTCTCTTAATCAATAGGTCGTAGGTTCGAATCCTACATCGCCCACCATTCTTTCCTTAGTACTAATATAATAAAGCCGCGCCACGTGTTTGCGTCTTGTGAATAAAGGCAGTTTTGCTGCAATATGGGGCATTGTAATCCCTTGCCTCCCCGAGATGATATGCGCAGGCCATTTCAAATCACGTTGCTCGCTGCCGCATTGCTTGCCAGCGTTATGGCCACGCCAGCCTTTGCGACGATTGTGTATACCAATGGGCAAAACAGAAGCACGCCGATTACCACCACTGAAACTTTACAGGTAGATAATACCGATAGCGCCACTCAAAGCGGCGCGATAACGGGGGTGGGCTTGACAATCATTAAATCAGGTATCGGTAGGCTAATATTATCCGGAACCAGTACATATTCGGGTGATACTTTTATAAATGGCGGTGAACTAAGGGCTGGAACAAGCACGGCTTTATCAAATGCCTCCACCTATAGCGTAGCCAGTGGTGCGTTACTTGACATCAATGGCTTTGACACCGCAGTAGAAGCGATCGCAGGGACAGGCAAAATCAGCAGTAAGGTCATGTTTGGTAACGGTACAATCCCGATACTGACCGTTGGCAGTAACAATACCTCTTCGACATTTAATGGTGTTATTGAAAGCGGATTTGGAGGATCAATTGGACCGATTGGCCTTGCCAAAAATGGAACCGGTACATTGACTTTGGGCGGCCCGAATACCTATACGGGTACCACCACTGTTAACTCAGGAATATTAAAGCTCGGAGCTGATGATGCGTTTAGTCGGAGTTCAGTCACCACGATCAAGGCAGGAGCGATACTTGATTTCGATGGTCATACCACACACCTTTATAAGATTAATCTGGACGGCGGCACTGTTCGCAATGGGACAGTTTCGATGGCTGGCCAGAGCGGCGCATCGCAACTTATTTCGACTGGCGGCACCATTGAAAACGTAACATACGAGAATGTCAGAATCACAGCGCAAGCCATCTCTGGAACCACATATATGGTTGGCTCGAATGTTTTCTCAATTGATGTAGGCAGCGGTGTTCTTGACTTCAGTCGTGCAGTCTCATCACCCACCACGGGAGTGAGCGGTGTATCCGCTTCGGCTGGTGGTATAATCGAGCTGGGTGGCACCACACAATATTTCTATGATGCTTACGTATCTACCGGTGGGATCATCACGAATGGCAATATCAACATCACGCATGGCAATATGGGGTCATTGGCCGTGAGAGCATCTGGTGGTACCATCAATGGGCTGGGCGGCACAACCGGAGTGGATGCTACGTCAAATGTGTCCACACTTCGCGGAACAAACACGTATTCAGGCCCTACTCATGTGACCACCGGATATATTTCTGGTACGTTGGTCGGCGGGTCTGAGAATGCATTTAGCCCGAACTCGGACATGACTGTGGATGTCGATGCAACGCTTGACCTTGGCGGGTATCATCAAACAGTAAAATCACTCACGTTGAATGGCGCCCGTTATCTACCGCCGCTTGCGCCTTCGCCCGGGATATCTATCTTGGTGGTTGGTCTTTCCGATGCCGCACCTGCATTGACCGTGACGGGCAATGCAACGCTGGGCGGGCGGTTGGTGCTAAATTTCCCCGCCACGACTATGTTGCCACAATATACGGTTATCAAAGCAGGAAGCATTACAGGGGAATTTGCAACGGTGACCACCAATGCGCCGCCCGGTTTTGCCTTTGGTAATCTGGTGTATAGCCCAACCGATGTTAAAATAAATCTGATTGTTGAGGATACCAGCAAGTTGCCCGCGCCCAGCAGTTTGACGACCACCACCAGTACCTCGTTTGACTCAAGCACCCATGCCAGCGATGTGGTGTTTGATCATTTGGGCGATACGGGTTCTGGCAGTGAATCCAATACCGATAATCTGACCTTTGTGTCATTGCGCGATACGCAGGTGACCCACGCAGAAAATACCCAAGGCATCAATGCGCTGGCCAAGGCGTTGCCAGCGGTGATGAAACGCAATGGCGGCTGGTTCAAGGCCATGGGCAATCTGGGGTCAGTATCCAGCAACAGCGCTGCCGCAGGATATGAAACGCAAACCGGCGGGTTCATGTTCGGCATGGACAGAGAAGTAGAGAAAGATCTACGCATCGGCGCGGCTGGCGGATATGAACACACGGGCATAACAGGATATACGGCGACACGTAGTAATGGCGAAGCCAATACGGTTCGTTTTGCATTATACGGCAGCAAAGGGTGGAATGACATTACGTTGGATGGGCAAATGGGGTATGCACATCATGATATTGAGAATGCGCGTACCATCACGCCAGCACTGACCGCAAACAGCAACCATGTGGCCCATGAAATTTCAGCAGGGATGCAGGTATCCAAACGATTGAAGCTGAACGGGTTTGGTATCACCCCGCGTGTGGGTGCCAATTATGCATATGTTTATGAAGATGCGTTCAGCGAGACCAATGCGGGCATTTCAAACATCAGCGTTGCAGCGCGTGCGAATAATTTGCTTCGCCTTTATACAGGATTGAATTTTACCGCCCCCACCAGAAAAATTGGCGAGTATGCGTTCACGCCCAATGCACGTGTGAAATATAGCTATGATGTATTTAACGCATCCAACAACACGCAGGCGACGATTATTGGTACGGCGGCAAGTTTGCAAGGCGTGTCTGCCGCGCGCCATGCGCTTGCTGTGGGCGTTGGGTTTGATTTGAAGTTGAACGAGACATTCAGTGCCTTTGGCTCATATGACATGACGACGCCGATTGGCAACCGCTTTGACCAGACCTTTGTTGCGGGCCTGCGGTTCAGTTTCTAAGATTTTATAAAAAAAGCGGAGCTGTGCTGCCCCGCTTTTTCTGTGTTGGTTAAGGTAGATTATTTATTAGATGACAGGCGCGGGTAGATGCTGCCTGCCAGGATGGCGCCGACAATGGGCGCGGCCCAGAACAGCCAGAGCTGTTCTACTGCCCAGCCGCCTACAAATAATGCAGGGCCCAGTGAACGTGCAGGGTTGACCGATGTATTGGTCACGGGGATGCTCACCAAATGAATGAGGGTAAGGCAAAGCCCGATGGCAATGGGTGCAAAGCCTGATGGCGCGTGTTTGTCGGTTGCGCCAAGAATGACGAATACAAACATAAACGTCATGACAATTTCACACAGCGCAGCTGCAATCATGGAATAGTGACCCGGTGAATGTTCCCCAAACCCATTGGCGGCAAAGCCGGAGGCGACGAGATCAAAGCCTTCTTTGCCCGAAGCAATGATGCTGAGGATATATGCGCCCAGTAATGCGCCAATACATTGCGCAGCAATGTAGGGCACAACCTCCGCGCGTGGAAAACGCCCCGCTGTGGCAAGGCCGATGGTGACTGCAGGATTAAGATGACAACCCGAAATGCCGCTAATCGCATAAGCCATGGTGAGTACAGATAGACCAAATGCGAGGGACACACCGGTAAGGCCGATGCCCACGGATGGAAATGCGGCCGCCAGGACGGCAGAGCCGCAACCGGTGAAGACTAACCAGAATGTTCCAAATACTTCGGCGGATAGTTTTTGAGGAAGGCTCATGGACGGCTCCTTTGTAAGTGAGGTCGAAGCATCAGCCTAACAGGTTAGTGATAAACCGCAGGGGGGTTGCTTTGGCAGCGCACAAAACCCTTTAACCTTGCGATTCAGAGCCTAATGGTTGATATACTGAGATGAGCAATCAAAGAATTTTAGGTAAGAGGCGTAATGTCAGCTGTAAAAAACACCATTCTAGTCGTGGACGATGAGCGTCCGATCCAGCGGCTTCTGGAACTGAGTTTGAACAGTAAAGATTTCAAGACCATATTATGTTCAACGGGTACAGAAGGGATGCGTACCTTAGCAACCGCCAAACCTGATCTGATGATTTTGGATCTGGGGCTGAGCGATATGGACGGCAAGGCTGTATTAAAAGATGTGCGGGAATGGTCGGAAGTTCCCATCATTATTTGTTCAGTCCGCAACGATGATTCAGAAATTATTGCTGCGCTGGATTTAGGCGCGAATGACTACATTACCAAGCCGTTTAATCCAGACGTACTGATTTCGCGGGTGAAGGCCAATTTGCGCAAAGCCGTTTCATCCGAACATGGCGAGCCGGAAATCAGCAATGGACCAATTGCCATCAATCTGGTGCGCCATGAAGTGACGTTACATGGCAAGCGTTTGTCGTTGACGCCAAAGGAATATGAATTGCTGCGCTATTTTATTATCCAGAAAGGTAAAATGCTGACCCACCGGCAAATACTCAAAGATGTGTGGGGCGCAGCCCATGTTGAGGATGTGCAGTATTTGCGGGTATATCTGAAGCAGATCCGTGAAAAAATCGAGGCGGAAGATAGCGAAACGCCATTGATTACAACTGAACCCGGGATTGGCTACCGGATGGAAGTGTTGTCATAGTGCGGCCTCGGTCTCGGCATGCTCGGTTTGTGGCATGATGCGCCATTGCGGCAGGGATATTGTGAACACGGCGCCGCCATCCGGATGATTACTGGCACGAATTTTTCCAAAATGGGCGGTGATGATGGCGCGTGAAATGGCCAATCCAAGACCGGTGCGGGCGCGTTGATAATCCTGTTTTTCAATGCGGGTATATTTATCAAAAATCTTTTCGTTCATACCTTCGGGGATGCCTGCGCCGTAATCACGAACGATGCACTGGAACATTTCATTATCAACACACCAGCTGACATCAATGGGGGTTCCTTGCGCGGTGTGATGGCAGGCATTTTCGATGATGTTTTGCAAGGCCTGCCAGAACAAAATCTGGTCGACAAAAATGTCGATATAGGGGGTAAGTGGCGGCGGGACGGCCTTGATTTTATGATGCGGTGTCGCGCGCTGGATCATGCTGATGACGCTTTTTATTAAGCCTTCGCTGTCGTGCCATTCGTTCTTGAGCTTCATGCCACCGCTTTCCAGCTTGGATAGATCCAGCACGTTGGTGATGAATTGTTTGAGGCGTTCGGCTTCTTGAAGTGCGGTGTCGATTAATTCACTTTGTTCGGATAATGAAAGTGTAGTACCGCGGCTTTTATAAAGCCTGAGATAACCCATCATTGAAACGAGTGGTGTTTTTAAATCGTGCGAAATGCTGGATAGCAGCATGCTACGCAAGGTTTCTTTTTCCAGCAGGTTGTGTTGAATGATGGAGCGATGTTGCAAGTCGGCCTTTTCGATGAGATGGCCGATTTGATCTGCCAAAGATGCCAGCAGACGGGTGAGATCCGGATCATGATGCGCAGCGCTGCTTTCATTGATTGAATTGAAATCAACCATCAAAACGCCGAGGCTGTGAGTTGCGGTCACCAGCGGTTCAAAATGCCATAGCAGATGATTTTTATAGTCAGTTCCATAGCCGGTGGCACGGGCTTGATCCCAGCAGGCATTGCGCGCCTGTTGTTCGGCGGGGGTGAGCGCTGGTTCATTCAATCCTTGATAGGCCAGTGTGCCGGTAGGGCCGGATAAATAGATATAGGTGGGCAAATCGAGAATGTGCTGCATTTTATGTTGGAGTTTTTCACTCACTTTGTTCGCGGTATCGCCGGCATCAATTACCTGATACATATCCAGTACAGATTGTAACCGTTTGATCTGCGCCCGCGCCAAATCACCTTGTCTGCGCGACTGTCCAACGAAAATGGTAATGACCACTGCGGATAATAAAAATAAGGTTAGATTGAGAATATATACCTGGTCGCCCAGCTGGGTTGATTGATGGAATATATCATCCTGATTAAGCCAGTTGATCGCTGCGAAACTTGCAATAGCGGCAACAATGCCGGGCCATAACCCGACGCGGCCAGCGATTAATGCGCAGGCCAATAAGTATACAACGGGCTTGTTTCTGTTATGTGAACCAATCGCGCCGGGGATGAGTATGTCAATCAGCTCGATCGCCAGTGTTGCGCCTGCAACAGCCGCAAGTGCAAGCAGAACATGCTGGAATGTTGTGGCGTGGGCTGAAAAAAAATGCCGCCACGTATTGGGGTGGTAGAACACCTGGTCAACGGCGACAGTGATGATGGATATTGATGATGGAAAGGTGCTACGCACCAGCTTTAATAGCGTATGATTGAAGTTATCCCATGGCCATGCGCGCCATTGCCCTACAACAATTTCTTCAATGGCTTGGGTAGCGTTATGGTACTGCAAGAGCGCTTTGCGAATATCATCCGGTGTTTCGGAGACAACATGCCGACGCGTGACAGTGGCGCCCATATTTTTTGCATCGTTTTCCAGATCTTGCCATTCAACCAGTGTTTTATCACGGCGGGATTCTGAATCATTCTGGATGAACAGAACCTGCCAAGTGATGTCGGCATTTTCGGCACGACGCCGCGCAGTGCGGAGAACTTTTTGCGCACCTTTGAGCGAGGTAATGCACGCAAGGATAATTTTACGGCGGGTATTCATGGCGAATAATTTCCTTTGCCAAACGTCATATCATGTTCTGCGTCTTATAGTCTGCCTGTTATCCTGTGGTGCGGTAATAGCAGGAAAGTCGGGTGTGCCCCCCAGTGGTGTTGGGTGCCGCGCCACACATATAAAATAAGTGTAAAGTTTTGAAACGTTTACGCAACAAAATTGGATATGGCTAGATGGTGTGCTGGCCTCTTAGGAGGTTTTTAACTTTGCCCTTATGCGACATTTATTTTGTAAAGCATAAGCTGGTATGCAGGTTTTATATTGAAAACGGCATAGTTGGCTCAATTAGTCGGGGGTACGAAGGAGTCGTATCTCGTTATTTCGAAAGGATTTCGTTCTATGCCATTATCACAAGTATCGCTCACCGCAGGTGCGCGGGCGAATTTATTGTCTTTGCAACAAACTGCAAGCCTTCTGAACACCACCCAAAACCGTCTATCCACTGGTAAGAAAGTTGCATCCGCACTTGACGGCGCAACCGCATATTTTGCCAGCGTCGGCTTCTTAAATCGTGCAAGCGATTTGACCAACGTT
>JAYRWY010000004.1:0-208621 GCA_041917755.1 Alphaproteobacteria bacterium | reverse complement strand
TTCTGCGTTACTGCGCAAAACCTGGGAATAGCCTGAGAACATCACAGCCGCGCCGATACCACCAAGGGCAAGCATATAGAGCAACGGCGCCAGCATAAAACCGGACTGCTTATTCTGATATTTTCTCAAGACACTCTCCCTCGATGCGCACAAAAATCCGATAGAGCTAATTCGCTATGCTGCCATAATCAGGGGAAAGGTTTAAAAACATGTTTAACTTAGTTAAATTGCAATCTTGTTGTAGTTAATGTTGCATCATTGCAAATGCAGGTGCGTTATCAAACCGCAGTAAATATAGGGTTTATTATACCTAACAGGCTTGCCGAACTATATTTCGTTTCAGCCAATATTATGAGGAATCACCCACAATATAACCGCCCCCAGAACGATGCGATAAAGAGCGAAAGGGGTAAATCCGAAGCGGACAATCAACTTGATAAAAAATGATATGACCAGCATGGCAAATACGAATGAGGACATAAAACCAATTAAGATCAAATCGAAGTCGCTGGCATTTAGTGTCGACCAATTTTTGTATAAATCGTAGATAGCTGCAGCACTCAAGGTTGGTACGGCCAGAAAAAATGAAAACTCTGCTGCGGTTTGTTTATTAAAACCAGACAACATACCGCCAATAATGGTAGCGCCCGAACGCGACATGCCCGGTATCATGGCAAGGCATTGGTAAAATCCGACCTTTAAGGCATCAGCCAGTTTCATATCTTCCACTTGATTGATTTTTGGCGTGAATGGCAAACGGTCGATGACAATCATGATAATACCGCCGACAATCAAGCTGTAAGCCACGACGGTTGGATTGAACAGATAGGTTTTAATAGCAGTGTGCAATGCGCCGCCAATCACCGCAGCAGGTAAAAACGCAATGAGCAATAGCCATATAAAATGACGGGATTTTTTTTCGGTGAAAAATGACACGCCGACATGAAAAAACTTTTTGAAATAGGCAACCAGAACAGCCGCGATGGCACCCATTTGAATAACTACATCAAAGACAGATGCACTAGGCGTATCAAACTTGATTGCATCGCCAAACAAAATGAGATGCCCGGTGGATGATACGGGCAAAAATTCGGTTAGTCCTTCGACCAAGCCCATAAGGATGGCTTTTACCGTCAATGATAGTTCCATCGGGATATTTCCACGGAAGTTGAGGTAGTGATGAGCATATAGTCCAGCCTAATTAAAGACTAGGCTGCCATATCAACAAGATCACTGAGTTTATCAAGCAGATAATTCAAATCATCCGCATTAAAATCCTGATACTGGGTCAAGATACGTTCGATAACCTTGGCACGGTAGCGGGCCTGGTCATGGGCTGCGCCATCCAACTGGATTTCACGCACCACTTCGAGCGCCACACGGATAATCGGGAACATACCGGGTGGCAACGTGGTTTTATCATACAGTGATTTCAGGCCCAGTTTACCGGCATCGTGCAACAAGATACGTGCGTTTAGCAACGGTATGCCCGCGAGCACCGCCATGCTTGCTTCAAAAAACGGAATATCACCCACACATAGTGCGCGAATAATAAGGCTTGGGGTTAGACGGTCTGTTTCTTTGAGTTGCAGCACCAGTTTTTCGATATCGTCTTCGTTTTTGCTAATGCCCAACAAGCTGACGGTTGATTGTTCACGGCTTTGCGCCACCATGTCGGCAATTACCGATGCAGGCAGGCCATGCTGCTTCATCAGCACATCGCGCAGCGCATCGGACACGCGGCCCACCAAGCGTTCAGCCACCGCCAGCGGCAGTTGTTCGCGTTTAACGAGATTATTATTGATGTTTTGATTGTCAGCAAAACGCTCGGTTACGCGTTCCAGCGATTTTTCACTGATGTGCGCATTCTTATTGGTGATGAGGGTAGATACCGCGCTTTCGGTGCCCTCCTCCACGATAACGCTGGCAACTTTTTCAGATACCATTTCGCGGCGCGCGATGGCGGCCTGCTTTTCGGGTGAATGGCTTTTCACGATGGAGATTAAATCCTCATCGGTGAATAATTCGGAGTATTCTAAAACCGGAAGCGAGACTTCTTCGACATCTTTGGCTAGCTTTAGTGCCACATCATGTGGGAGTTTTTTCGCGTTCTTTACACTTTGTGCCAACGAGGCGCGAACCTGTACCGCGATATCGGTCGCCATGTGACGGATAATATCTTGGGCAAGTTTTAATTCGGTATCGGATAACCCCGCCTGATCCAGCGTGCTGCCGATTTTTACCGCAACTTCCGCGCGCGCTTCCGCCGAAGGTTGCGTCATGAGGCGGGTTACGTCTTCTTTGCTGAGTTCCATGGCTATGTCTTGCGGGTATGTCTGCGTTGATTATGCGGCCAATTATGTCTTGAACATCAGTTTGCCACCAGTTTCGTTAATTTTTCAATATCGAAGATTCGCAAACTCTCCGGTAGTATAACGCCACTGACTATCCCCCTGTTTACGCGAGTAACTCATGAACCTTAAAGAACATATCCGTTCCATCCCCGATTTTCCCAAGCAGGGCATCCTGTTTTACGATATTTCAACCATGTTGATGAATGGCAAGGCATGGGAACACGCTATCAATGCGCTGGCGGAAGTGATTGCCAAGGAAAAACCAGACCGGATTTTGGGAATTGAATCCCGCGGGCTGATGGTTGCGGCGGCTGTAGCTTATAAGCTTGGCTGCGGATTTGCCATGATACGCAAAAAGAACAAACTACCAGGCCCCGTCATCTCGCATGCCTATGCGCTGGAGTATGGCCAAGACATTATCGAAGTTCAGGCCGATGCGGTATTAAAGGGACAGAAGATTGTGTTGGTAGATGATTTGCTGGCAACCGGTGGTACGATGGAAGCCGCCATAACCCTTGTAAAAAAACTGGGCGGCGATGTGAAACTGGCTGCATTTATTATCGAGCTGACTTTCCTTGGCGGACAGAGCCGTATCAAAGCACCTAACTTCAGTTTGCTGAAATACGATGAATAGATTTTTTGCGGCTGTATTATTCACCCTTGCGTTGATAACACCCAGCCTTGCCCATGCGCAAGAATGGGTGAGTATGCATGCCATTGCCATGCACGGCACGCCAAAGCTGGATGAACATTTCAAACAGTTTGATTATGTGAATGCGGATGCGCCCAAGGGCGGCAGTATGCGTTTAAACATTGTAGGTACGTTTGATAGCCTGAACCCCTATATCGTCAAGGGCCGGCCCGCCGAAGGCCTCACCTATATATACGAGACATTATTGGCCCGCACGCAGGATGAGCCGTTCACACTTTATCCGCTGATTGCAGAGAAAATTGATGTAAAAAAAGATCGCTCCGGCATCCGGTTTCATATCAACCCCAAGGCACGCTGGCAGGATGGCAAAGCCGTAACAGCAGATGATGTTTATTTTTCATGGATTACGCTGCGTGATAAGGGACGCCCCAACCACCGAAGTTATTATAAAAAAGTATTGAGCGCTGAGGTGAATGACCCGCACAGCATCACTTTTTTATTGAAGAAAAATGATGATGGAAGCATTGACCGCGAGATGCCGCTTATTCTTGGCTTGATGCCTATTTTGCCCAAGCACGCGTTTGCATCTAAACCTTTTGATGAAACTACCCTTGTTCCGCCGATTGCCAGCGGCCCGTATAAATTAGCTTCGGTTGAGGCAGGGCGCAGCACCACATTCGAACGTGATGCAAATTATTGGGGTAAGGATTTACCTGTACGGCGTGGCACGTGTAACTTTGATATCATTCGATATGATTATTACCGCGATGAGAATGTAGCGCAGGAAGCATTTACGGCGCACGCATTGGATGCGCGACGTGAAACAGACCCAAAACGTTGGGCAGAGCTTAAACGTATGTCGAATGAGAAAAAAGATGCGTTTAAAACCATTGCCTTTACCCATCGCCGCCCCGAACCCATTCGCGGGTTTATTTTTAATACACGTAAAGCCAACTTCAGTGACGTTCGTGTACGCAAGGCATTGAGTTATGCGTTTGATTTTAACTGGATCAACCGTGCATTGTTCCAAAGTTCGTATAAGTGGCTGGATAGTTTTTTTGCTAATTCCGATTTAGCCAGCAGCGGCGTGCCGGATGAAATGGAACTGAAACTACTCAGTCCGTGGAAAAAAGATTTGCCCGATGAACTATTCACCAAACCGTTTGCCCTGCCCCGCACCGATGATACGCACCCGCTGCGCGACCAATTAAAGCAAGCAAGCGAGTTGTTGGAACAAGCCGGATACCACATTAAAAACGGCGTATTGCACACACCAAAAGGCGAGCCATTCACATTTGAAATGTTATTAGCCGACCCGCAAGATGAAAAGGTGGCCCTGGAATATGCACGTACCCTGAGCCGGATGGGGATTACTGCGCGTGTACGCACCGTAGATGCATCACAGTTCCAAGCACGCCTGTCTGATTTTGATTATGATGTGGTGCTGCATAAATGGGTGAACAGTCTTTCCCCCGGTAATGAACAAACCCAATATTGGGGCAGCGCCGCCGCCGATATTAAAGGCAGCCGAAATTATGCGGGCATAAAAAGCCCAGTGGTGGACGCATTGACCAATAAAATTACCGGTGCACAAACCCGTGATGATTTGCGCGCTGCACTTCGTGCGCTCGACCGCGTGTTGTTATCAGGCTATTATGTAGTGCCCCTATTCTATCGCGGGACGGATTGGTTTGCGATCTGGCCAAATGTAATGACACCGCAACAAACCCCGCTTTATGGCCCTGTTATAGAGAGTTGGTGGGCAGCACCCATCGCAGCTCCTTAAGAATGGCTTAACTCAACCATTTCTACATGATTTGGGTTTAAAAAAAGAAGCATGGATATTTCCGATTTAGCCCCCGTTGCCAATGAAAAAGGCGCGCCAAAATTCAGGGTTTCCGATGAAGATCTGGAAGCGCTGATTTTCAAATTTTCACGCGATATTTCCGCGCAGGTTGCACGCGACCGTTTTGACCCCATCATCGGCCGTGACAAGGAACTGTATGACCTTGTGATGATCCTGCTGCAACGTGAACGTAAAAACGTTCTGCTTCTCGCCGGTGCGGGTGTGGGTAAAACCGCATTGTTCGTGGGGCTTGCGCAAAAGATTTTTAAAAACGAAGTGCCAAAGAAACTGGCTGGTGCACGAATTTTGGAACTTGAAATGTCATCCCTTTCCGCGGGTGCGGGTTCACGATCCGACTTTGAAGGCCGATTTGTGCCGATGATTAAGGGTGTTGCCGAACGCAATGCATCAAAACTATTTCCACCTATCATTCTGTGCATCGATGAAATCCACATGATCATGCCAAGCTGTATTGCCAGTGGCGCAGCCGGCGTGGCCGATTTGATGAAACCGTATTTGACCACTGGTGACTTGTTGATGATTGGCGCAACAACGCGCGATGAATACGATGATTATGTGAAGGCCGACCCTGCGCTGGATCGTCGTTTCCAAAAGATTTTCATGGACCCGCCATCGGAAGAAGAATGTAAGGTTATTCTTCGTGGGCTGAAAAACCGGTTTGCCACCCATTATGATTTGATTGTGTCGGATGAAGTATGCGACCAGATTGTGTATCTGACATCCAAATATCTGCGTCGCCGTAACCATCCGGATAAGGCGATTTTGATGCTCGACCAGGCCTGCGCACGCAGCGTGATGGCCGGCAAACCCGAACTGGATATGGATGATGTGCGCGAGTCACTCGGCCATGAATCCGGCATTATTCCAAGCGCTCTGATTTAAGATTGGTTCTACGACGCTTTCTTAAACGCGCCGCCCATCTTGCTTGTCAGCAATTGCTTTAAATCAGTTTGTGGGCGCGGGCCAATATGGCTTATCACTTCAGCTGCGCAAATGGATGCGATGCGGCCACAATCTGGTAAATCATAACCATGCGTGATGCCATATAGGAAGCCAGCCGCGTAGCTATCACCCGCGCCGGTTGTATCGACAACCTTGGCAACTGGCTCGGCATATACTGTGTGCGTTTTATTAGCGCTTAAAATTACCGCGCCTTTTTCACTGCGGGTGACCACCGTGGTGGGGCAAGCCGCCGCAATTGATGGCATTGCTTCTTCTAATGAGTTCTTTTGATAAAGAGCGGTTGCTTCCACTTCGTTGGCAAACAGAATATCGACGCCTTCCTTCAGCAAGGCATGGAAGTCTGTGCGGTGACGATCCACACAAAAACCATCGGATAAACTCAGGGCAACTTTGCGGCCATGTTTTTTGGCCAGACGTACCGCTTGATAAAAGGCTTCCTTGGCGGGTGGCTTATCGAACAGATAACCTTCCAGATACACGATTTGGGATGCCGCAATCGTATCCTCATCCACATCGCTTAGTGAAAAATCGGTGCTGGCACCCAAAAAGGTATTCATGCTGCGTTGGCCATCCGGGGTGACCAAAATGATGCATGAGGCCGTGGATAGGCCCGTTGCAGCAGGAGGCGTTGGATAATGGATGCCTAATGACTTCATATCGCGGGTGAAGCCAGCGCCAAGATCATCTTTAAAAACACGCCCGAAATAAGCGGCTTTGCCGCCTAGGCTTGCTATGCCGGCAATGGTATTGGCAGCTGAGCCGCCAGAAACCATCGTGGTCGAGCCGATTTTTTCGTACAAATGCTTGGCGCGGTCAGCGTCTATGAGGGTCATGCCGCCCTTATGGATGTCCTCCCGGCGGAGAAACTCATCCTCGCATTGCGCAATAATATCAACGATCGCGTTACCGATACCGACTACATCGTACTTTGGTTCTGACATTCTATACTTCCTGAGTTGAGTTATTTTTAGGTAATTATGGCGCAAATCACAGCGATGTGGCTGTTGAAACTGTTTCGTAATTCGTGCTACGTTAGCCCTGCTAGTGAACACAGCACAAGCCCCCTGAACCGAACGCTCGTACCACAGACGCTAGCACCGATATTTATAGTTTTATTTATAGGGAAAATGCCATGAATCGCCCACTTGATCCGCGCACTGAAACTCCATCTTCCAACCCGAATAATAACGCGGCATCTGGCAATCCATCCCCTGCTCTACGTAACCCCGATGGCAGCCCCATGAATGGCCCACGCGGTGGCTTGCGCGCAACTCCGCCCACTGGCGGTGTACGCCGCGTCGTTGATATGCCAAGCGCGCCAACCATGCGCCGCCCAGCATCTGAAGGCCCACGGTTCAACAGTGGTTCTGGCGAAGGCCGCAGAATGGTTGTTGCCAAGGACATTACCCTTGCCGGACAAATTTCAAAATGTGATTACCTCGTCGTTGAAGGCGGCGTTGAAGGCATGCGTTATGATGGCCAAGCTTTGGAAGTTGCCGAAGGCGGTTCGTTCAATGGATCGATTGAAGTGGATACCGCAGAAATCGCCGGCACGTTTGAAGGTGTGGTTGTGGTGCGCGGTCGTCTCACCGTTCGTCCAACCGGACGTATTACAGGTACTGTGCGTTACGGCGAAATCGAAATCAATGCTGGCGGTCAGGTGAATGGTGAATTGCAAGGCATGCAACAATCAGCACTGCGCGCGACATCACCAACATCGTTTGGCGTGGTCAGCGATGACGATGACAGCGAGATCAGCAGCGATCGTTTAGCTGGCGAATAATTACGCGGCCTGCCCGCGATTATGCCGTTTTATCCTTATATTTGCAGTATTTCTTGACGACGCAGCGTGCGCATTCGGGTTTGCGGGCCTTGCACGTATAGCGGCCCAATAAAATCAACCAGTGATGTGCGCCTTTTAAAAATTGTTTTGGCACAACCTTCATCAATTTATCTTCCACTGCATCGACATTCTTTCCTGGCGCTAAACCGGTGCGATTGGATACACGGAACACATGGGTATCGACAGCGATGGTGGGAACACCAAACGCTTCATTCATCACCACATTGGCCGTTTTGCGTCCAACGCCGGGAAGTTTTTCAAGCGAGGCTCTGTCGCGGGGAACTTCGCCGCCATGATCGCGCAATAATATTTCTGACATCGCGATGATGTTTTTTGCCTTGGTATTATAAAGGCCGATGGTTTTGATTTGCGTGCGCAAATTTTCCAGACCGAAATCCAGCATTGCTTGAGGTGTTTTGATTTTTTTAAACAGCGATGCGGTTGCCTTGTTCACGCTTACATCGGTCGCCTGTGCTGACAAAGACACAGCTACCAGCAGGGTATAGGGATTCAAAAAGCACAGTTCGGTCTTGGGTTGCGGCATCTGTGCCGCAAGGGCCGTGAAAAAGTGAGTTGCAGATTCTTTGTTCATTGACAGTTTTTTTACTTTTGATTCATTGTGGGGATGGGTTCAGCGAATCGGTTTGAACCATCGTTTTTTTGGGTAGCTGGGTTTTAACGCGGATGATGGCAATCGCCAAACAAGTACCATTTAGTGATTATCCCATCGGCGTGGACTCCACCCCCGCACGCGTCTTTTGGGGCTGCCATGACACCCCAATGGGTCCCATAATGTTGGGGATAAGTGACGATAACACCCTGTGCAAGATCGCCTTATCATCGGGTTATGGGACCCTTTATGACCTGTCGGCTTGGAAAGATGAATGGCCGGATACCGAATTTCTGCCTAATGCCGCCAAAACCGCCCCTTATGCCTGCCGTATCAACCAAATGAACCCGCAGAATATCAGCCCGGCGACCTTTGCCCTTTATGGGGCATCGTTCCAGTTACGTGTGCTTAAAGCCATGCTGAACCTTCCCCAGCAGGGCGATGCGATGAGTTATGCAGAATTAACGCGGCTGGTTCAAAAGCCAAAAGTGGCTTAGCTGAAGCCCAAGACGTCTTTCATGCTGAAGCGGCCAGGTTGCTGGTTCACAACCCATTTGGCTGCAACGACAGCGCCCTGCGCAAAAATGCGGCGGTCGGTTGCCTTATGGGTTAGTTCCACGCGTTCGCCATCATTGGCGAAGATAACCGAGTGTTCACCCACTACATCGCCGCCGCGCAGGGTTGCAAAACCAATATCACCACGTTTGCGTGGACCGGAGTTACCCTTGCGGTCATAGACAGCGCGGCTCTTGAGATTGATGTTGCGGCCTTTTGCGGCAGCTTCGCCAAGTGCAAGCGCGGTGCCGGATGGCGCATCAATTTTATGACGATGATGCATTTCGACAATTTCAATATCGTATTTTGCATCGAGCGTTTGCGCGACCACTTCGGTAATAGCCGTAAGTAATGTAACGCCCACCGACATATTGGGAGCAAGCACGATGGGAATATGATTGGCAGCATCGGCCAGCATTTGCACCTGTTCCTGCGTAAAGCCTGTTGTACCAACCACAATGGGCTTACCCATGGCGGCGGCCACATAGGCGTGATGCACCGATACTTCCGCGCGCGTAAAATCAATCGCCACGTCGCAGGCCGATAATAATTTTTCTGGCGATATTGTATTCACGGCATCTGGTGGGAGAACTACATTGCCAGGTAAATTAAACACGTCATGCAATGATTTATCCATGAAGGCACTGCCTTCACGTACCGTGCCGCCGGCAAGCTGCGAATTCTGGTCTTCGAGAATTTCCCGGGCGATCATACGGCCCATGCGGCCGGTTGCTCCAAAAATACCAATACGTACGGCCATGATAACACCTTAAATTTTTGTGGGCTTTATTTGTGGGCGCCCTGTTTTTGTTGCTCGTTGCTCGGTTGCGATTTTTTTTCGTCCGCTTGTTTGGCAAAGAACCCCTTTACGCGTTCAAGGAAGCCATGTGCCTGCGGATTATTTTTCTTGCTTTCGCTGAGCGTGTCAAACTCTTCCAATAACTGCTTTTGTTTA
This sequence comes from Alphaproteobacteria bacterium, assembly GCA_041917755.1. Taxonomy (GTDB): domain Bacteria; phylum Pseudomonadota; class Alphaproteobacteria; order UBA9219; family RGZA01; genus RGZA01. The sequence goes on along the minus strand of JAYRWY010000004.1, from coordinate 198,822 downwards.
GCGGTTAAATGGATAGGCGTTTCGATGCTAACCTCCACAAACAGGTCACCACGCGCGTTTTCATTGCGTACGCGGCCTTGCTGCAGGGTGCTCATGCCCTGCCCTTTGAGGCGGAATTGTTGGCCGTTCTGCGCGCCTTCCGGGATGTTTAGGGTAGCCGGTGCGCCGTCGAGGGTTGGCACTTCAATGGTACCGCCAAGGGCCGCCAGCACAAAACTGATGGGCATGCGTGCCAATAGATTTGCACCTTCGCGATGCAGGAACGCATGTGGTTTAACCGAAATAAATACGTATAGGTCGCCCGATGAGCCACCGCGTACACCGCCCTCACCCTCACCCGCAATGCGGATGCGCGTGCCGGTATCAACGCCAGCAGGAATATTGACCTTTAAGGTGCGTTCATTGCGCACGCGGCCTTGGCCACGGCATTCTTTGCATGCGTGTTCAATAACCTTGCCCGCACCAGAGCATACCGGACAGGAACGTTCCATTAAGAAGAAGCCCTGTTGAATGCGCACCTTGCCAGCGCCGTTGCATTGTTTGCATTGTGCAGGTGCTGTGCCAGGTTTTGAACCACTGCCCTTACAGGTTTCGCAGGTTTGCGGTGTGGCAACCTTGATGGTTTTTTCAATGCCCTTAAAGGCTTCTTCAAGGGTTAATTCCAAATCATAACGCACATCATTGCCGCGCTGCGCGCCGTTGCTATAACGCTGACCGCCAGCCGATGCGCCCATGAAGTCACCAAAGACTTCATTGAGAATATCGGAAAGACCGCCGGGAAAGCCGCTGAAATCGAAGCCGCCCGCCCCCATGCCACCACCCTGTTCAAAGGCAGCATGACCATAGCGGTCATAGGCGGCGCGTTTCTGATCATCCGATAATACTTGATAGGCTTCGCTAATTTCGCGGAATTTTACTTCGGCATTTTTATCGCCCGGATTTTTATCAGGGTGATATTGCATCGCCAGTTTACGATAGGCGCGCTTTACCTCGTCTCCATTCGCATCGCGGGAAACACTGAGGAGTTCGTAATAATCAGTTTTGGTTGACATGTGCAGTTAGCCAGATGTGCAAACAACGAATACGATAGAAATGAGGCCGAGGATTTATCCCCCGGCCTCATATTGCATTATGCAGATTTCTTACCGTCTTTGTCCTTCACTTCCGTGAATTCAGCATCGACTACGCCTTCTTGTGGTGGCGTTTCAGATGCGCTGGCTGATGGACCACCGGCTTGTTGCTGGCTGTAGAGGGCTTCACCCATCTTCATCGCAACCTGGTTCAATGCATCAATCTTCGCCTTAATGGCTGCTGCATCATCACCGCCTGTGGCTTCACGAAGCTCGGCAACTGCCTTGGTAATTGCTTCCTTGTCAGCAGCTGGGATCTTGCCTTCATTTTCCTTGAGAGTCTTCTCGGTTGAATGGGCAAGCAAATCAGCCTGATTGCGGGCATCGACCAATTCACGGCGTTTCTTATCCTCGCCAGCGTGAACTTCAGCTTCCTTCACCATGCGTTGGATATCGGCTTCAGAGAGACCGCCTGAGGCCTGAATGCGGATTTGTTGTTCCTTATTCGTCGCCTTGTCTTTTGCGGTTACGCTGACGATACCGTTGGCATCGATGTCGAAGGTTACTTCAACCTGCGGCATGCCACGTGGTGCTGGTGCAATACCCACCAAGTCAAATTGACCAAGCAATTTGTTATCGGCGGCCATTTCACGCTCACCTTGGGAGACGCGGATGGTCACGGCGTTTTGGTTGTCTTCTGCCGTGGAGAACACCTGGCTCTTACGTGTCGGGATGGTGGTGTTGCGGTCAATCAGACGGGTGAACACACCGCCAAGTGTTTCAATACCCAATGACAATGGCGTTACGTCAAGCAACAACACATCCTTCACTTCGCCTTTGAGAACGCCAGCTTGAATAGCAGCGCCAATGGCCACTACTTCGTCTGGGTTCACGCCGCGATGGGGATCACGACCGAAGAATTCCTTCACGGTTTCGATAATCTTTGGCATGCGGGTCATACCGCCCACCAAGATAACTTCCTTGATGTCGGATGGCTTCAGGCCAGCATCTTTCAATGCAGCTTTGCATGGCTCAACGGTTTTCTTGACCAGATCATCAACCAATGCTTCCAGCTTCGCACGGGTCAGCTTCACATTAAGATGCTTAGGACCGGATGCATCAGCGGTGATGAACGGCAAGTTCACATCGGTTTGCATGGAGGATGACAATTCGATCTTGGCTTTTTCAGCAGCTTCTTTGAGGCGTTGCAGCGCGAGTTTATCCTTGCGCAAATCAATGCCCTGTTCGCGTTTAAATTCATCAGCCAAGAAATCGATGATGCGGCTATCGAAGTCTTCACCGCCAAGGAACGTATCACCGTTGGTGGATTTTACTTCAAACACGCCGTCGCCGATTTCCAAAATGGATACGTCGAATGTACCACCGCCAAGGTCATACACGGCCACAACGCCGCTGCCCTTCTTTTCCATACCGTAGGCAAGTGCTGCTGCGGTTGGTTCGTTGATGATACGTAAAACTTCCAAGCCTGCAACGCGGCCAGCATCTTTAGTAGCTTGGCGTTGTGCATCGTTAAAGTAGGCAGGAACAGTGATAACCGCCTGGGTTACTTTCTCACCCAGATAGTTTTCAGCCGTTTCTTTCATCTTGGTCAGAATGAATGCGCTGATTTCCGATGGGCTGTACTTCTTGCCATTGGATTCAACCCATGCATCGCCATTATCGTTCTTGATAATCTTATACGGTACAAGGCCGATATCTTTCTTCACCATCGGATCTTCAAAGTTGCGGCCGACAAGGCGCTTGATGGCGTAGAAGGTGTTTTCCGGATTGGTGACGGCCTGACGTTTTGCAGGTTGGCCGACAAGGCGTTCATTGCTGGATGAAAACGCAACGATGGATGGCGTTGTACGTGCGCCTTCTGAATTTTCAATTACCTTGGCGGTGCTACCTTCCATAACGGCGATGCACGAATTGGTTGTACCAAGGTCAATACCGATAACTTTACCCATTTTTCTCTCCTGTTGTTAAGCAAGCATATCTTCAAGGCCCGCTTATGCAGCACCCCAAAGAACTTCTTTTCATTAAGATATTTAGAGCAGACTTGGCCGTATTGCCAGTGCCCGATGCCCATATATATAGGCCATGTGACAGCGCACCGCAACTGCCCTATTTGCTTGGAAATAAAGGGGATTTTTAAGGATATAATTCAAGTACGCTTTGAGGTTAAAATAGAGACCTCATCCACCAAAACAACACACAGATTAATGACAATCCCAGAGAATGTGCAAAAAACAATTAGCAAGAACCCTCTAGCGGTTTTTCTTAATCTTATAAAATACACATTCATATTCGTTATTGTTTTTTTATTTTTTACAATAGGGCAGCATTTTATTCCATATGTATGGATGATTGTGAATCCTATGCATGCCGCAATTGGACATGACAATCTTTTTTTAGTTGAGCTACTTGCCAATACCCCGCTTAAGAATGCAAAAAAGGATGCGTTAGTAGATGGCTGTTTCAGTGCCCTTGAATCAGCCGTATCGCATGGCAAGCTAGATGCTGTTAAAATTTTGGTTAATCATGGAGCTGATTTAGTTGGATGTCATGGCCCAGTCGTATTTCAGGCGGCACATCTTCCTGACCTGCTCGAATATTTCCTCGATGAACTAAAAATTGATCCAAATTTTGAAGATCGACAAGGTGCTAGCTTAATAGGCGTAGTTACTAATATTGAATGCAAGTCATACAACGGGATTTTCTGGAAAGACGACACCCGTGTTATTGAACCAAAAAGACAGGGCGTCTATACAACCAAACAGGTCATTACCAACCATATTAATTCATTAGAATTGTTGTTAATAAGAGGAGCCAATCCTAATAATACACACGGTTATTACCCTCCTCTTGGGTCAGCAGCATCACACTTATGCACAGATATGGTTGAAATGCTTTTGAAATATGGAGCAAATCCCAATCAACGGTTTGGGGTAGATCACAAATCTGTCATTGAATACATCAAAAATGCCAAAGGATTTCCTTGGGAATTTTGGAAAGACGAGATATCTATAAAAGAAAAAGAAAAAATCCTTAAACTTTTGGAACAGTATTCACATTGATTACGGGCAGGGATTGGGGATATCAAAATGCACGGCATCAATCGCGCGGAGCACATCTTCGCCGAGTTTTATCTTGATGCTATCGATGTTGGTTTTCAGCTGCTCCATGGTGGTTGCGCCGATGATATTGCTGGTCACAAAGCGTTGTTGGGTAACAAATGACAGCGCCATTTGCGCGGGATCTAGCCCTGCATCCTGCGCAATTTTTACATAGCGCTGCGTGGCGGCATCGGCCTTGGCATTATTATAACGCGTAAAGCGTGTGAAGAGCGCCATGCGCGACCCTTCCGGTTTTTTTCCGCCCAGATATTTACCGCTTAAGACACCCATAGCGAGCGGCGAATAAGCGAGCAACCCGCAATGCTGACGAATGGAAATTTCCGCCAAACCGATTTCATATGTGCGATTTAAAAGACTGTAGGGATTTTGCACCGATTGCATGCGCGGGAGTTTTTTGACCTCCGCCAGATGCAAATATTGTGACACGCCATAAGGCGTTTCATTTGACAGACCCACATGGCGGATTTTACCTGCGCGCACACAATCATTCAGCACGCCAAGCGTTTCTTCAAATGGAATGGATTGTTCGTTTTCATCGTGCACATAGCCCAATTGACCAAACATATTGGTGTTGCGGTCTGGCCAATGCAGTTGATAAAGATCAATATAATCGGTGTTTAAACGCTTAAGGCTGGCATCAAGTGCCGCGACGATGTTTTTCTTATCAAGGCGTGTTTCACCACCGCGCATATAACTGAAATTACCCGAACGCCCCACCACCTTGGTTGCGAGAATAATTTTCTGGCGGTTGCCGCGCGCCTTGAACCATGAACCGATATATTGCTCGGTCAGGCTGTAGGTTTCTTTGAGTGGCGGTACGGGATACAGCTCCGCGGTATCAAAAAAATTGATGCCTTGGGTCACGGCATAGTCCATCTGTTGATGGGCTTCTGCCTCCGTATTTTGTTGACCCCATGTCATGGTGCCCAGACAAATGGCACTGACGTTTAAACCGGATGTTCCGAGCGGACGAGTTTGCATGGAGTGTGAAATAGTGCGTTAAACTTTTTGGTCAACATGCTGGGCTGGTGCTGCCTGCCCGCCTTTGGCCACCGCCACCATGGCTTCGCGTAACAAGCGACCTTGGATGGTGTAACCGGTTTGCAGAACCTGCACCACCGTGCCGGGAACCTTATCCGGCGCGTCAATTTCGCTGACCACCTGATGCATATTGGGATCAAACATTTGGCCAACAGGGTCGTTTTTCTGAATGCCGTAGCGTTCAAACACGCTGGATAATTGCTGGGCGGTGGCTTGGATGCCAACGCATAAATTCTTCATTCCAGCATGGCCTTCCAGCATTTCCGGTGTCACGGATTGCATGGCGCGCTGCATGTTATCGGCAACATCCAGCAAATCGCGGGAGAATTTGGACACGGCATATTTAGCGGTATCGTCTTTTTCCTTTGCCGCGCGGCGACGGGTATTTTCAGCATCCGCCAGATAACGCAGGGCTTCATTCTTCATATCTGCCAATTGCTTTTCCAATTCAGCAATACGCGCAGCAGGGTTGGTTGCGGATGCGGCTGCTTGTGCAGAAGATTGCGCGGATGCCTGTTCTGGCGTAGCCGTGGCTTCGTTTTTTGCATCTTCGGGGAATTGTTCAGCTGCGTTACTCTCACTCATCTTACTCACCTTTTAACTTACCATTTTACCAATTAGTTTTGCCGTATAATCCACCATTGGAATAATACGTGCGTAATTCATACGCATCGGGCCAATGACACCGATGGCGCCGATAATCTTTTCTTTGCTGTTCATATAGGGCGAGACAATCATGCTGCAACCACTGCCTTGAAACAAGCGATTTTCTGCGCCGATATAAATCTGCACGCCTTCAGCAACTTGCGTTGCATCCAGCAATTTTAGCATGGTTTCGCGGGTTTCCAGCACTTCAAACAGGCCTCTGATGCGCTCCAAATCCTGCACGGCACTGACATCTTCCAGTAATTTGGATTGCCCGCGCACAATCAGATATCCACCCGATGCTTCACCCGACCAAATGGCAAGACCCGCTTCGACAACTTTGGCGGTCAAACTATCCAGCTCGTTCTTTTGTTTTTGAATTTCTTCGTGAATGACTTTGCGTGCGTCACTTAGACCGCGTCCTGCCAAATGCGCATTAATAAAATTTGCCGCGATGGTGAGCGATGTGGACGGCAAGGAATAAGGCAAATCAATTACGCGGTTTTCAACAAGGCCACCTTCGCTTACGAGCACCACCAAAATACGATCTGGCGCAAGGCTGACGAATTCGATTTGTTTGAGCGCGCGCTCTTCAGCTTTGGGTACCACCACCATTCCCGCACAGGATGACAGGCCCGATAATTTACGCGTCATTTCATCCAAGGCCTGGTTGATGTTTTTACCGGCTGGCGCGGTTAGCCGCTCAAGCTCCTTGCGTTCATCATCACTAATCGCGCCAACCTCGAGAATGCCATCCACGAATAAGCGCATGCCTGCTTCGGTTGGCAAGCGACCCGCCGAGGTATGCGGGGCAGCCAAGAGCCCTAACTCCTCCAAATCGGCCATAACGTTGCGGATACTGGCCGGTGATAATGCGCCAATGGGGGTTGAACCCAAACGGCGGGATAATGTGCGCGAACCAATAGGCTCCCCCGTTTCCAGGAAGCTATCCACAATCTGGCGCAGGATTTCACGGCTGCGCTCATTCATTTTTGATATCATGCTCATGTTAACGTTTTAGCATCGATTTCAACATTTTGTAACAATGGGGTTTAACGGTATTTATTTAAGTAAATCATGCCTCTCTTGCAAGGGCGCACGAAAAAAGCCAAACTGCCGCCCTCTTAATGATTGGTACGTCGGCATAAGCCGCCGCCTCGCCAGTCGGCTCGGATACCAACGTGCCTTTGATGAGTTATTCGGCCGTTGGTATAAACAGGATATGAATATGACTAAGACCGTCACCGCTACGAACTCCTTCCGCCAAGGCCCCGATGAACGCGGGCATTTTGGCATGTTTGGTGGACGCTTTGTGGCGGAAACCCTGATGCCACTCATCTTGGAAGTTGAAAAGGCATATAACGCCGCCAAGGCTGACCCCAGTTTCCAGCAAGAGCTGGACTATTATATGGAGCATTATGCGGGTCGACCATCACCGCTGTATTTTGCAAAACGGCTGACCGAACATTTGGGCGGCGCAAAAGTTTACTTCAAACGCGATGAGCTGAACCATACGGGTTCGCACAAAATCAATAACTGCATGGGGCAGATTTTATTGGCACGCCGCATGGGTAAAAAACGCATTATCGCGGAAACCGGTGCAGGCCAACATGGCGTGGCCACAGCAACCGTTGCGGCACTATTTGATTTGCCCTGCACCGTTTATATGGGCGCAGTGGATATGGAGCGCCAAAAGCCCAACGTATTCCGCATGAAATTATTGGGCGCGAAGGTTGTGCCGGTTACATCTGGTTCCCATACGCTCAAAGATGCGATGAATGAAGCATTGCGTGATTGGGTGACCAATGTGCAAGACACATTCTACATCATCGGTACGGTTGCCGGCCCGCACCCTTACCCCGCGATGGTGCGTGATTTTCAATCCGTGATTGGCAAAGAACTTCGCGGGCAAATGATGAAAGCCGAAGGCCGTTTGCCCGATAGCCTTGTGGCATGTATTGGCGGCGGATCAAACGCGATGGGATTGTTCTACGAATTCCTTGATGAGCCAACCGTGAAGATGTACGGCGTGGAAGCTGGCGGGCATGGCATTGAAACCGGCAAGCATGCGGCATCCCTTAATGGTGGTCGCCCCGGTGTATTGCATGGCAACCGCACTTATTTATTACAAGATGCCGATGGACAGATTTTGGAAGGCGATAGCATTTCAGCTGGCCTTGATTACCCAGGGATTGGCCCGGAACATTCATTCCTGTTTGATAAAAAACGCGTGAAGTATGTCTATGCTACCGATAAGGAAGCATTGGATGCATTCCAGCTATGCTGCAAAATGGAAGGAATTATTCCTGCATTAGAGCCATCGCATGCACTCGCTTACGTCAGCCAGCTTGCACCTACCCTGCCCAAGGATCATTTGCTCGTGATGAATTTATGCGGACGCGGTGATAAAGACATCTTCAATGTCGCAGAAAAATTAGGGGTCACACTATGACCAATCGTTTAGACGTTCGCTTTGCTGAATTACGCAGCAATAACCAGGCTGGCTTTGTTAGCTTTACAGTTGCGGGTGATCCGGATTTGGAAACATCGCTTGCTCTGCTGAAGGCATTGCCCGATGCCGGCGTGGATGTGATTGAACTCGGCATGCCATTCACCGATCCGATGGCAGATGGCGCGGCTATTCAAGCTGCTGATTTACGTGCCTTAGCGGCAGGCATGACATTGACTAAAACATTGGGCATGGTGCGTGAATTCCGTAAAACCAATTCCGCCACACCGATTGTGCTGATGGGTTATTACAACCCCATTTATTCCTATGGCGCAGACAAATTTGCCAGTGATGCCGCAGCAGCAGGCGTAGACGGCCTGATTATCGTGGATTTGCCGCCTGAAGAAGATGAAGAATTCCGCATCCCAGCGCAAAAGGCAGGCATGCATGTTATTCGCCTAACGACGCCAACCACCGATGATAAGCGATTGCCTGCTGTGCTGAGCAACTCCGGCGGGTTCTTATATTATGTATCGATTACCGGTATTACCGGCGCGGCCAGTGCCAGCGAACAGCATATCCAACACGCGGTTTCACGCCTCAAACAACATTCCAAGCTTCCGGTTGCTGTTGGCTTTGGCATCAAAGATGCCGCAGCCGCACAAACCGTGGCCCGCCATGCCGATGCCGTAGTAGTCGGCAGCGCGATTGTACAAAAAGTTGAAAGCAACATTGCAACCAAACAAGACCTTGTCAAAAACGTATGCACCTATGTGCAAACCTTAAGTGTGGCTGTGCATAATGCACGCAAAAAAGCCGCCGCATAATCTAACAACAGGAAAGACCAATGAATTGGATTAGTAATTTTGTTCGCCCAAAAATCCGCGCCCTGGTTACCAAGAAAGATGTGCCGGATAACCTGTGGGATAAGTGCCCCGGTTGCAGCGCGATGCTGTTCAAGCGCGAATTGGAAGACCATTTCAATGTATGCCGTGCATGCGGGCATCATTTACGTCTTGAACCGTTACGCCGTTTAGAAATGCTGTTTGATGATGGTGATTTCCGCTTACTGACCTTGCCAAAGACGGTCAGCGACCCGTTAAACTTTAAAGATATGAAGCGTTATGCCGACCGTATGCGCGATGCACGTAAGCGCACTGGCCAGCGTGATGCCATTTTTGTAGCCGAAGGTAAGATGGCAACGCGCCCTGTGACCATCGCAGCATTCGATTTCGGATTTATGGGCGGCTCCATGGGTACAGCCGTGGGCGAAGGGATTGTAACCGCCGCCAAGCAAGCGGTTGCGAATAGAACACCGCTTATCATTATTCCAGCATCTGGTGGCGCGCGTATGCAGGAAGGTATTTTATCCCTCATGCAAATGCCACGCACCACCATTGCCGTGAACATGGTAAAGCAAGCAGGTCTGCCCTATATCGTGGTTTTAACCGACCCAACCACGGGCGGGGTGACAGCATCGTTTGCGATGCTGGGTGATATTCATATCGCGGAAAAAGGCGCACAGATTGCATTTGCGGGCGCACGCGTGATTGAAAGCACCATTCGTGAAACCTTGCCGCAGGATTTCCAACGCGCGGAATATTTACGCGAACATGGCATGGTGGATATTGTGGTTCACCGCAAGGATTTGCGCGATACGCTTATCCGCATCTTTAGCCTGTTGATGCCTGAAAAAGAAAAGAAGAAGAAACGCAATTTACCTGCTGTTTCCGGACGATAAGTGGCGACGCGCTCTGATGATATTCTTGAGCGTCTGAGCGCATATCATGCGATCAATATCGATTTAACCCTGCGCGATAGCTATGCGCAGTTGCTGGAAAAACTCGGCAATCCGCAGTTACATCTGCCGCCGGTTATTCATGTGGCGGGCACAAACGGTAAAGGTTCTACTATTGCTTTTATGCGCGCGATGCTAGAGGCAGCAGGATTGAAGGTTCATGTTTATACCTCCCCGCATCTTGTGTCGTTTCATGAACGCATTCGCCTTGCCGGGGAACTGATATCGGAAGATACCCTGTGCAGTGTTCTACTTGAATGCGAATACGTGAATGAAAAAGCACCCGTGACGTTATTTGAAATAACCACGGCAGCGGCGTTTGTTGCCTTCTCCCGCATTCCTGCGGATGTATTGCTGTTGGAAGTGGGTCTTGGCGGGCGCTTAGATGCCACCAATGTGGTACCTGCGCCAATTGCCAGTGTGATTACGCGCATATCCTATGATCACCGTGATTTTTTAGGGGATACAATTGAACAAATTGCCGCCGAAAAAGCAGGTATATTCAAACATAATGTGCCCGCCATTATTGGCCCGCAATTTTCAGATGCCGTATCAACGACCCTAGCCGATAAAGCAACAGCCATTGGCGCGCTGCAGTTCACGCACGGGAAAGATTGGAATATACGCCAAACCGAAACAGGATTTGAGGTTAGTGTCAAAGGCGGCATCCTGTCCTTTCCAAAACCGAATTTGCTGGGCGCGCATCAAATCGCCAATGCTGCAACGGCTATAGCCGCCCTTAAAACACAAACACAATTTAATATTAGTGATGATGCACTTCGTAGCGGTGTGCAAAACGCCGCATGGCCTGCCCGGCTGCAACGGCTGAACCATGGGCCGCTCGTCAAGCTGCTGCCTGCTGGGTATGAATTGTGGCTCGATGGCGGGCATAATGACAGCGCAGGTGAAGCGCTAAGCCAGCAAGCCAAACTATGGACACAGCAAGATGGCAAGCCATTGCAGGTTGTGATGGGCATGTTGAAGACCAAACAGGTCGATGAGTTTCTTGCGCCGCTTGCCCCGCATATTCATGCATTAGCGGGCATTGAAATTCCCCATGAGCCCAAAAGCCAGAGCACTGCTGTAATCGCCAACAGCGCGCAGCAATTGGGCATTGCTAAGTCGATGGCCCATGACAGCGCAGAACATGCCATTGGCTGGCTTTTGACGCAGACGCCCAAACCTGCCCGAATTTTAATCACAGGTTCCTTGTACCTTGCGGGGCATATCTTGAAGGAACATAACTAAAACCCCGATATTTATTGAGTGTTAACCACCCCTCTTTTAAGCTGCTTGCTCTGCAGTTACAGTTATTCATTCCGCTTTGTCATCATTTCGAAAGTCATTCAATGAAAGAACTTAAGCTAGAGCCTGTTGAAGCCGAAGCCGCCGCAGCCATTATCGCGGAAATCAAACCCATGCTGGAAGCCAAGAATATGGATTTGAATGCGCTGGAGCTGCGCTCATCCAGCGTGTCGTGGTATGATGAATACAAATTTTACATCCTTCAGGACCATGAGCAGACACGTTACATGCTCTATAAGTCAGGTGATGCGGAATTACTGAACTGGACCAACGAAATTATCTATCGCGTGAATGACAAGGCACCCATTAAGTTGGATCGCAAAAATGTTATCGCATACGCGAAATTCTTTTTCCATTATGTGCGCGGACAATTAGGCCGCTTCATCATCGTTGAAAAGCCTGATGATGTTGCATGGCTGGATAACGCCACGCAGGAAGAAATGCAGAAGGTCAATGACCGTTTGATGCCGGTAACCTATAAGGGTATTGGCCGAGATAACCGTTATTTATTGACCGCTAGCGTCGTATTCAAGAACGCGCTGTTTAAAACCAATATTCGCGTTGCGCCGGATGGATTGATGGAATTGACAGATGAAGAACTTCTGCTCGAAGACCTCAACGTGCCAATCGACCCACCACCACCGCTTGAATTTTAAAAAGTTTAGCTTGCGCTATTAGGCCAGCTTGCTCTTTACCCATGCCGCCAATTGCGACTTAGGCATTGCGCCAACCTTGGTTTCAACCAATTGGCCGCCCTTGAATAACATAAGCGTTGGAATACCACGCACACCGTACTTGCTTGGGGTCATTGGGTTTTCATCAATGTTGACCTTGGCAACACTCAGCTCAGCGCCCATTTCGGATGCAATTTCGTCCAGGAAAGGTCCGATGGTTTTGCATGGGCCACACCATTCCGCCCAGAAATCCACCAATACGGGCTTATCTGATTTAAGAACATCTTGTTCGAAACTGGCATCACTTACGGCAATGGTGTTGTTACCCATTATAATCTCCTAAAAACGGTATCAACTATTATATGGGTATGCTTTTGGGAGGGTCAAGGCCTTAGGGCTTGTCCAAACGGGTCAGAATCTCCCGCCCACGCTGCAATGCGGCCTCATCCAGCTCCATTAACACGGCCGTGTAGGTCCACAGCAAGGCGGAGCGGATGGCTTTACCCGGGTAAATCTGCGCCAATAAATGGGCATAACATGCCATTTGCGCCAGATAGGTTTCATCGACATCTATTACATTGCGTGGTGGCGGACGATTGGTTTTAAAATCAATCACCAATACTTCGGTATCTGTAACCAATAGCCTATCAATTTGTCCGGAGAAACGATTGCCATGGATAATCCCGATGATCGGAACCTCCGCCATAGCACGATTGGAAAACACACCAGCAAAATGCGGGTTACGCAAAACCGTCATGACTTCGCGGACATCTTTGGCATTCGTGGCGGCATCTTGCACTGTGTTGCGTTCAAGGAAACGGAAGGCAGCATCTTCACGTGCGGCATTTGGAATGCTTGGCAATAATTGTAATAACCGATGCAGCAAACGCCCGCGCGCAAAAGACGATGTTTGCCCGGTAGATGATGGGCTGAGTTGAGGTTCATCATCGCGCACCAAGCTGGATGGATTATAAACCGTTTGTTTGCTCGCTGTTATAAGTGGCGTGGTAGCCCATGCGGGCAGCTCTATATGTGCATGTCTGATGCCCGTTGCAACCGATGGTGGCCGCGACAGGGTTTGCGCATCACCCAATCGCCAAATGGTATGTTCTCCCTCGCCTATTACTTCGGCGTCTAAACGCTGCATCGCGCCTTGGGTATGGGTGTGCCATGGTGAATTAGATGGGTCTTTATTCTTTATCGCACCGCATAAAATCAATGCATCCGCTGCGCGGGTAAGTGCCACGTATAACAGGCGGCGGTGTTCTTCTTCGCGTACTGTTTCGCTGTATTGCTTTGCCTGCCTAATGATGGGGATACGTTTGGCAACGGGCGTGGCGGCATAAGCAAATCCAGCCTCATCCCACAATAATGCATCGGCTTTGCCTTGCTTATCCGGATCACGCATTAAATCGGGCATGATGATAATGGGTGCTTCCAACCCCTTTGCACCGTGGGTTGTCATGATGCGCACTTCGCCATTGGCATCACTTTGCTCACGTTTGATTTCAGTATCATCTTGCGCAACTGCGCGCACAAAAAGCTGCAGTGATAATGGGTTTTGCGCATCGTAATTGCGCGCAGAGGATAAGAGCTGCTCGAGTGGATCAATGGCATCAATGCCCAGACGATGAATAAGCGCGGCCTTTCCACCAGCCATATGCCCCGGACAAGGCGAAGCATAGATATGCGAGAGCAATGCAAAGGATGAAACCGTATCAACCAGATTAAGCAAGGCTTTTAGATAGTCGCATATGGATTGATGCGAGGATAATTGAAGCGCATTCCATAAACTTCCCTTGCGGTTATGAGCCAATGCGAATAGTTGGGCATCACTGATGCGGATAAATGGGCCGCGCAGGACTTCGGCCAAGGTCAAATCATCATCCGGTAGCAATAAAAAGCGGCATAGACTGAGGATATCCTGTATCGCTGGCTGTTCATGCAGCACCATGCGGTCGATACCAGCGACGGGAATATTTTTATCTTTGAGTGCACGGATGATGGGCGAAAGCAAATGGCTGCGATATTGTAGCAGAATGATAATATCGTCCGGCTTGATGGTTCGCGTTGGCGCAGCATTACCCACATCACGGGTTTTGATATGCCAGCCTTCATGCAGCCAGGTGTGAATGGTATCTGCGATGCGTTGCGCCAATTGAATATAGGCGTGCTTTGTATCATCACGTTGCATGGGGGGGTGCCATGCAGGCGGTAATTCGGAAGCTTCAGTTTTGATGGGTGACCATAACTCCACCATGCCTTGCTGGGCACGATGGGCAAAGTGACGTATGGTCGTATTGCTTACGCCCTTACGGGCTTCATCACTGTCAAATACAGCATCAACAAAAGATAATACCGATGACGTGGAGCGATAGGATTGCACACGCTGTAAATCCAGCATCGGTTCCGGCAAATCGGCAAAACGTTTGAATAGTTTATCTTTGACTTCCAGATAATGGCGGTGATTGGCGCCTTGGAAGGAATAGATGGATTGTTTTTCATCACCCACCACAAATAGTGTGCGATGCGCATCAACCCGTGCACCCTCACCTGCTAGCACCTCGTCTAGCAATGCAAACACAATGTCCCATTGCTCAGGGCTGGTATCTTGGGCCTCATCAATGAGGATGTGATCTACCCCGCCATCAAGCTTGTATAAAATCCACGGTGCGAGTTCGGATTTGGTGAACACATCACGTGTTTTTAATATCAAATCATCATAGGTAAGTTGGGCGTGGCGACGTTTTGTATCGCTGATGAGAGCCCATACATGCAGGCTGATTTGATAAAACGCGCATTGTTGATGATAAAACACCAATGCATTGCGCATCTGCACAACAGCCTCTATCCGCTGCGCTTCGCGGTTCATGATATCAAAAATATCCGGATGCTCTTCGCCAACTTTTTTAGTGAATAGGGTTTTGAGGATGGATTCATCCTTGGTGAGAAACGCGTCCGCATAATTATCAAAATTCATTACGCGATTGGTTTTATCTTTTATCCAATAGGATATGGTGTTGCCGCGTTCGATATCGGTTTTGGTGCCATGCTGTAACCAGCTTGCCGCCTGCAACATATCTTCGTCGGATAAACATGGCTCATGACAATTAATGGTTAGCAATTCATCCACTGACATGATTTTTTCAATGCCGAGCTTTTTTTGCAATGCCGCTGAAAATTCTGCAAGCGTAGGATGGGATTCAAAATGCCGCGCCCATTTACCGGCATTTTTAAAGACCTGCTGTAACATGTCAGCTGTGCGCGATGACGATTGGGTATGACCCAAACTATTCAAGGCATATGATAATACTGGGCTGCGCTTTATATCCGCAAAGCACTGTGCAAGCACTTGCTGTTGGAAACGTTTTTCAGCCTCCCCCTCCAACAAGGTGAAATGCGGCGCAAGACCTGCTTCATGAGGGAAGCGCCCCAATATCATCTGACAAAAGGCATGCATGGTCATGATGCGGATGGCATCGGGGCGTTCCAGAACCTGCGCGAATAATCGCCGCGCGTTTTTTAAAATCTGGGTATTGGTTTTGATATGAAACGTGGATTCCAGCCTGTTTTGCAATTCGGCTTCCGGCATGGTTGCCCAGCCACCCAATTGTTTATGAATGCGGTTTTGCATTTCCGCAGCTGCAGCCTTGGTATAGGTCAGGCAAAGAATATTTGGCAGGCGCGTGCGGTTTTCTATGCGGTTTTGCAGCAATAGACGCAATACACGCTCGGTGAGCAGTGTTGTTTTACCGCTGCCAGCAGAAGCCGAAACCCACACTGAACGCGCAGGATTCAAGGCATCGCGACGTTGGGTTTCTTGTTGCTGTTGTAACTCCGATTGTTGCGGGAGAAGATTTTTTTGCAAGGCAGATGTCATCCGGCATCCTCCTGTGCGATTTCACCTTTTGACCATTCAGCAACGCGGGCAAGACGCGCATAATCCGGTGCAGGTTCAAGCAAACCCGGGCGCGGCGCCGAATGAAACAAAGCGCCATCTTGCAAATAGGCGCGGATAAAATCAATTAAGCCGGGTTGATGGATGGATGCGATTGCATCATCCGCCAGATTTATAAGACGTTTGGCATGCAATAGTTTTTCACCTTCGGTAATCTGTACATACCCCACCGCACTGGTTTTGGATGCTGAAACATCTTTGTACCCTTTGGCATTGGCGATAATCGCCTCCACCAATAATTGCGGTTTTATTGCGCTTTCTACCTGATCTTGGGTTGGGGTCTGGCCGGTTTTATAATCAGTGATGTGTAATGTACCATCACGTAACACATCTAACCGGTCAGCCTTAGCGTGCAAGATGGGTTGATAGGCATCAACATTCAGGCGGGTTTCGCCGCGTGTTTCGGTATAGAATGCGGTAAGTTTTTCGCGGCGTTCGCGTTCAAAATTCCAGACCTCATCCACTAATATCGCCAAGCGTGGCTGCATGAGATGCCATTCATCATCACTAACACCGTGCTGCTTAAAGCCATCGGCGAGCAATGAGATAAAAGTTTGTTTGGCTTCAAGCGGCCAATGGTTTGGATAGGTCTTTGCCAAAGCATCAAGGGCGGCATGAAAAATATTTCCCCTGTCCATCGCGCTTAATTCAGCATCCAGTTCTTTTAAGGCGCGCAGCCTGAGGATTTGTTTGGCATAGAGCGCATAAGGGTCGCGTATCCAGAGTTCTATATCGGTCGCGCTGACCCGTTCGGGTAATAGATGGGCTGCAACAGTAACGGCAGGCGGCGGGCATGGTTCAACCGCATCCACCTTATCCAGTGCCGATGCCCATTGATGCCATGATTGCACAGGTATGAGCGCATTTTCTTGCCCCAACATCTTAAGTATAGCCTGCAAACGCAACAGCCAGCGCGATGGATTGGTAGGCGTAACGCCGCTGCGTTCACTACGCAGAAGCGTGATAGAATGTTGTGCGGCAAGCTGCACGAAATCATGCGCAGTTTGGCCAATATGCTGATCGGGGTTTGGAAGGCCAAAAGCTACACGCATGAAGGGGGCCATCCACGGGTCTTGGGCGGCGGCTTCAGGCCATGTGCCTTCGTTCAAGCCTGCCAATACAATATGATCGAAGGATAACATGCGTGCTTCAATCAAACCTAGGATATGGATGCGCGGATGTTGCCCGAAACGCAGACGCAGTGTTTCCTGGCGCAATCCTTGAATAAATATGCCTGCGTAATCTTCAAAAGTGCATTCATATCCGGCACTGTGCGCGCGAAGCTTATCTAGGTATTCTGAAAGTGCTTCGCCCTCCGCGCCTTGCCAGAGCGCGTGTTTACTCCAAGCCGTCGCCAACGCGATATGGATATCTAGCCAATGGCTAAGTGGTTTATTGAAGTGTAAATCGGTTAGCTTTGATAACTCGCCAGCAATCGCATTTAGCAGCGCCATGCCGGGATGTTCTATACTGAGTAAGGATTGCCATGTGGCAATGCCTTGCCCACATATTTGCTTGCGGAAGAATGATGCCTCCAGCTCACGCGCCAGACGCAAGCAAGTTTCACGGCCCAATGACAGTGATGTAAGGGGATGTTTTAAAAATGCCATCAGTTCCGATGGTTTTAAATCTGGCTGCGGAAGCTGTAATAACAGCGTGAAATAACCGGCAAGTGATGTTTGCGAGAGCGGCGTGCCTGCGCTGTCATCCACCACGATGTTCCAGCGACGCAGTAAGGTAGCTACGCGTATAGCAAGTGAGCGATCTGGCGTAACCAGCGCAGCGGTGCGCACCTCATGCTCCAATGTTTCACGTAAGATGAGGGCGGCAAGCAAAGCTTCTTCCTGTTCGTGCTCAGCTGTCAGGCTTTGCATCCCCTGCCACGGGGTTGTTCCAGCAATCTGCTTGCCAAGCGCTTCCCAATCATCGCTTTGTTCGGCAGGGCGCATGACTTGAGATAAAAACTGCGCGCGCAGTGAACTGGGGGATGCCTCACCCCAAATCTGCACGTCATCACGTTCCACATCCAGCTTTTGGAGCAGTTTTTTCAGCAGATATTGCGGATGGGTTGGGCCGATAGCCTTCCAGCTGGGTTCATCAAGGGTACTATCGAGCCCAGGTAAAATAACCGCCCCGTTTGGCATAGTGGTTATTGTTTTCAATAAATCAGCCGTAGATGGGTGCGAACCCGTAGAACCCGCAGCAATAATATGATGAGTGGGTGGATTTTTTTGCCAATGGGCAATTTGCAAGGCAATTAGGCGCTTGCGGCGATCAACGGCTTCAATGAGGCCCTGTTCCGCCAATATTGCAGGCCATGTGTCGGTGATGATGGATAAGAAGCGGACAATTTTTTGCCAATGTTCGGCAAGCTCTTTATCAACCAACGTTTCAAGATTTTTAAAATCACAGTTTTCAATGAGCACCTGATCCATCAAATGGCCAAGATCACCTGCCAGTAAAAAGGCCTGCGTGTGCGATACATCCGGTTCTTTGCGCGAGAGAATAAGCTGCGTGAGCAGTAAGCGACGGCGCATGGGGGATATTGCCGGCGGAATAGCCAGTACTGCCTGGGCTAATTCTGCATCGCCTGATAACACCAGTTCATCTTCATCCATCGCCGATAATTGGCGAATGGCAGGTAGCAACATGGCTTTATCAGCTGATTGGGTTTCTAAAAAACGGTCACGGAGCACATTACACGCGCGGCGCGTGGGCAATAATATAAGAGCAGATTGGAATTCTTGGGGTGAAAGCTTATTCAGCCCTTGGATCAACGCATCAAGGAAATGTGCGCCAGAGGGGATGGAATATACTGAAAAGGGTTTGTGTGGCATATCACCACCCAAGGCCTTCGCTCAGACGGCGGTTGGCTTCAGCCAAATCTTCGGGCGTGCCAACATGAAAACAGGATGCATCATGAACCAAGCCGTACAAGCGACCTTTTTTTTCTGCCGCATCCCAGATGACATTGGTTGAAAAAATATCGTCTGGCACAGTTGCAAACAAGTCTGGCTTGATGATTTGCGCTGAGATAAACACATATGGGCGCGGCGGCTGCGTATCCTTGCGCGATATCTGGCCATTTGCGGCCATGAAAAAATCACCTTTCGCGTCTTTAAATCCGCGCGCTTTTTCAAGCGGCATTAGCAGCAACAAGGCATCCATTGTGTCAGGATTAAACGTATCTGCAAGGCGTTTAAGCGCAGGGATCACGCCGTCTTGCCATGGTAAATCGGAATTGATGGCAAAAACCGGATCATGTCCAAGTTTTGGGAGCGCATATTTAATACCGCCACCCGTATCAAGCAAGACATCTTCCTGCGATAAAATACATTCAGGTGTTTTGCGTGATTTGATGTAGGAAGCGATTTGGTCAGCCTTGTAATGGGCATTCACCACAGCGCGTTTCACCCCGACTTCATGTAATCTATCCAGCACCTGCCCGAGCATGCTCTGACCGCCGACTTTCAATAATGGCTTTGGCGTTTCAAGGGTAAGTGGACGCATACGCATGCCTAGCCCGGCAGCCAATACGAACGCGGTATGCGGCATATTACCCATGAGGGCGCCACCCGCCGCGCATGGATTGCGGCACATAGTTATCTAGCCATTGATAGACGGGGGCCAAGGCGGGTTCCGATTGATGTAGCGCAACCAAAGCCCATACCCGTTTGAAGTATTCCTCGGTAATAGGATGACCACCCGCCGTCCAACGTTTTGCCAGAATACCCAAAATGCGCAAATGGCGTTGCACAGCAAGAATGTGATAGGACGTCATGAAAGCCGGGCCATTTTTGAATGACGAGGTGCTTAAGTACCGGTCCAGCATCTGTGTGCGTAATGCAGGAGATACATCAAGGCGCGCATCTTCGAGCAAGGATGCAAGATCATACGAGATGGGGCCAACGCCACCATCTTGAAAATCAATCGCTGCGGCTTTGCGATGACCGGTTTCATGCTCCAGATACATAATATTAGCGGCATGATAATCCCGCAGCATTACAGATGATGGAATGGCGCAGGCATACTCCAACACCGGATACCATGCTGTGATAAACGCCGCGCGCGCAGCCGGCGTGAATGGTGTTTTAATGACATAGGTTTGGTAATTTTCTAAAAACAATCCGGCCTGTTCCAGAAATAATTGTACGTTAAAACGCGGCAAATGGTCATGTTCAGGTAGTGGCGCAGCATGAAGATGCGATAGAGCATCAACGGCAATTGAGTATAGTTCCGTGGGCGGCATTTTTTTTTGCAACATGGCTGTAAAATCGCATTCGCCCAAATCTTCGACAATTGCCAAGCCGTGTTCTGAATCAGATGCATGCACTACGGGAACACGCATTCCCCCAGCCGCGAGCGCGGCCTGCATGGACAAAAAGGGAGTTAATTCAGATGCCTTGGGCATCACCATTAGTAATGCTTTGCGACCTGCATCGGCCAAACGAACATAATAGCGGGCAGAAAAATCGCCGGGCAGCGAGCTGCGCACCGCGTTGTTCCAGCCATGCGCGGCAAGAAAGCGTTCTTGCTCGTCTAATGTTGTATGAGGGGCGTTAGCCGTGCTGCCCATTGTGCATCACCTGAAATGGTTATCTTGCGTTTGATGTTATCTTGCGCGGATTCCAAGTGTAGCTGGAGTTGAGTAGCGGGTAAAAGGCCTTTTGCACGTTCGGGCCATTCAATAAACAAGATACCGCCCGCTAATGCTTCCTCAAAACCTAGCTCGTAAAGTTCTTCGGCTTGCTTGAGGCGGTAGAGGTCAAAATGCCAGAGATCACCTTGAGGAGAATCATAGGTTTGCACCAAGGTAAAGGTCGGGCTGGGCACCGTTTCGGACCGGCATAGCGTGTGGATGATTGCACGAATGAAGGTAGTTTTGCCTGCGCCCAAGTCACCATGAAACGTTAAACAATCACCAGCACGCAGCAGCCGCGCCAATTGCTTGGCAAGGGTTATCATCTGGGCTTCATCGGCTGTGCTAGAAAAAAACTGCATTTGGTTATGCGATGAGGTTAGGCGCTGGCTTTAAGTGGGTTTTCTTGAGGAGCCTTTACCGGCAAGGTGCAGGTAATGCGTGTGCCTTTGCCGCGGGTGCTATCGATTAAAATGCGGCCGCCGTGCAATTCGACAAAGCTTTTCACCAAAGATAGACCAAGGCCCGCCCCGCTCTGCTTGGCTTGCGGGTTGGTGCGTTCAAACTTTTCAAAGACGCGCAGTTGGTCTTCTTCAGGAATGCCCATACCGTTATCAGTAACAAACAGTGAAACCCAATCACCCTGACGCTCTGCGGATAACACAATATGCCCGCCAGGGGGCGTGTATTGGATGGCATTGCTGATTAAATTGAACATCACCTGCTTCATGCGATGTTCATCCACCTCGAAGCTGCCAATTAGCTCACTGCATTGAATTTCCATGCTAAGGGATTGTTGGCGTGTCCATTCGCGGGTCATATCTGCCGTAGTTTCTAGCAGGCTGCGCACCGGAATTGGCTTGCGGTTAAGTGCCATGCGGCCAGCTTCGATGGTAGCCAGATCAAGTACGTCATTGATGAGGTGGAGCAGTTTTTTGCTGGCATCCATCATAGTACGGGCATATTCCAGCTGACGTTCGTTCAGTGCGCCAAAATACTGGTTCGCCAGTATTTCAGCAAAACCCATGATGGTGTTGAGCGGTGTGCGCAATTGGTAAGACACATTGGCCACAAATTCGGATTTAAGTTTATCGGCAGCCGCCAGAGCAATATTGGTTTCGCGCAATGCTTTTTCTGCGCGCACGCTATCGGATACATCGAGATAGGAAATAAGTACCGCACCATCGGGGAGTGGCACGCACGAATATTCAATAACCAGTTCGTGATGGCATTCGTAGCGGCCAGCGCGTGTAGTTCGATCGAGCGTTTCGGAAACAGTATCACGTTTGAACTCAGACCAATCGCCAACATAAATAAGCAGTGGCTTCATCAAGTCCAAGACATCATTGATGTGCGGATGAGGTGCGAGCATTTCATCCTGCATCTTCCAGATGCGTGCGAAGGCCGGATTATACAATTTCAGCTTACCATCGCTACCATACACGGCGATGCCTTCGGCAAGGTTATCCAGCGTTTCGCGCTGCACCGCGATGAGCGTGTTGTACGAAGATTCCAGCGCCAATTTATCGGTGACATCTTCATGCACAAACATGATGCCCCCAAAGGGATGCGGTACCGCCATAATGCGTAGCGTGGTGCCGTCAGGCAGATGCATCAAATCTTCGCGCTGTTCAATCAGCGAGGTAAAGAGCGCTGTGCGCTCTTTTTTATACTTCTGGAAATCAGCCTGTTCGGGTGCGCGGCGGCGCGAACGCAAATCTTCAAGAATTTCACTGAACGTTGGCTCCCCTTTCAAGAAGCTTTCATCCGTTCCCCATAATTTGAGATAGGAACGATTAAAGAATTTGATGCGCGTATCTGAACCGTAAATAGCAATCGGCGTGCCCAATTGGTCGAGCACATCTTCATGGGCTTTGATATGGCGTTTTAGCTCGGTATCAAGTTCTGCCTCACGTGTGATGTCCATGGCGTAGCCAATCATGGAGCGATCGGGGCCATGATAGGTTTCAACAAGATATAGTAAGCGGCGTTCGCCACCGATAACCACAAATCGCTGTTCGGCTTCCGAGCCATTTTTTTCATAGGCTGCCTGCGCCAGCGATTTGTTCTTTCCGCGCTGGCTTGATGGCACTAGTTCAATTTGTTCAGCTATTACGTTTTCTACAGTGGCGCCAACCGCCTTGGCGTAAGCATCATTCACCCAAAGCAATTTAAAGTCTTTGGAGCGCAGCCATAATGGATATGGCACTTGGTTTAATACGGTGCGCAATTCACTTAGTTGATGGCTTGCTTGTTGCAAACTATCGC
Organism: Alphaproteobacteria bacterium; assembly: GCA_041917755.1. GTDB lineage: Bacteria > Pseudomonadota > Alphaproteobacteria > UBA9219 > RGZA01 > RGZA01. The sequence goes on along the minus strand of JAYRWY010000004.1, from coordinate 175,835 downwards.
TTTGGCGGCGGATTTCTTCAACAAAACGTGATGTATCGCGCAGCCATAATAAAGCAACCGGTTGAGGTTGTGACGGAATTTGGCGGCGTGAGCCTTGCACCATAATTGCACGAACGCCAGCCGTAGTGGTGACTTGCAGACGAAACTCTTCGCCCTTTTGTAAAAGTTCCTTTACCAGAAACTGTAATTTTTCCGATGAGACAGACTGCAGGGCCGACAGGACGTCTTGCCAAGCGGCAATGCGTTCGACGCCCAGTAATTTTTCAGCACCCTGTGCACGCAAGACCTGCCCCTGCGCGCCGAGCATCACGAATGCATCAGGCGAAACAGACAGCAACACATCTTTGATTTGGGATTCTTCCTGGAACTTCGTGGCTGATTTACGTAAGGCCCGTGCTTGTTCGAAAAAAATAACTGTGGCGGTACCCACCAGCAATACAACAGCAAGCAGGAACAAATGGCTGAGCCCGACGGCGGCTTGACCCGTATTGCCGCCACGAAACAACACAATCAGGAATGCTGCTACGATAAGCAGTAGCACCCCGAATAATGGTGTATAGCGTTTATAAAGCTCTTTCACGGAATCTTAGCCCACGGAATCTGTCTCAGTGATGGTTCACTGAATGATGTTACCAAATCTTATAAAGATTAAGAGTTGGTTTAGTGAGCACCCGAATCGGCAGCAGCTTAGTAGCGGTAATGATCAGGCTTATAAGGGCCAGCTTCATCAATCGCCAAATAGGCAGCTTGCTTGGCTGAAAGCTTGGTCAGCTTCACGCCGAGCTTTTCAAGATGCAGACGGGCAACCTTTTCATCAAGGTGCTTGGGCAATACATACACCTTGTTTTCGTAGTTCTTGTGGTTATTCCACAATTCCATCTGCGCCAATACCTGATTGCTGAAGGATGCGCTCATTACAAAGCTTGGGTGACCAGTTGCGCAGCCCAAGTTAACGAGACGGCCCTTGGCCAGCACGATAAGGCGTTTGCCATCTGGGAATACCACTTCATCCACTTGTGGTTTTACTTCTTCCCACTTGTAGTTGCGAAGGCTGTCGATTTGGATTTCGCTGTCGAAGTGGCCGATGTTGCACACGATGGAGCGATCTTTCATCGCGCGCATGTGATCAAGGGTGATCACATCCACGTTACCGGTTGCAGTTACGAAAATATCGCCCAGCGGTGCAGCTTCTTCCATGGTGGTTACCTGGTAACCTTCCATTGCGGCTTGCAACGCATTAATCGGATCGATTTCGGTTACCATGACGCGTGCGCCTTGGCTGCGCAAGGATGCGGCAGAACCTTTACCGACGTCGCCATAACCGCAGACCACGGCAACCTTACCGGCAACCATCACGTCGGTTGCGCGCTTGATACCGTCCACCAAGCTTTCACGGCAACCATACAGGTTATCAAACTTGGACTTGGTTACGCTGTCATTCACGTTGATGGCGGGTACTTTCAGCTTACCAACCTTCACCATTTCATATAGGCGATGCACACCCGTGGTGGTTTCTTCAGAAAGCCCCTTCACGTCTTTGAGCATCTCGGGATATTTTTCGTGCATGATTTGTGTAACGTCGCCGCCATCATCCAAAATCATGTTTGGGGTCCAGCCATCTGGGCCGCGCAGGGTTTGTTCAATGCAGTACCAGAATTCTTCTTCGGTCATGCCTTTCCATGCAAATACAGGAATGCCTTTTGCGGCGATAGCTGCAGCGGCTTGGTCTTGCGTTGAGAAAATATTGCATGAAGACCAGCGCACGGATGCGCCAAGTTCAATCAAGGTTTCAATGAGCACAGCCGTTTGAATGGTCATGTGCAGGCAGCCAACGATGCGTGCGCCTTTGAGTGGTTGTTTGGACTTAAATTCGGTGCGCAGCGCCATCAAACCTGGCATTTCACTTTCAGCAATCGCGATTTCTTTGCGACCCCAATCAGCAAGGGTGATGTCTTTTACTTTGTAATCGTTCTTTACAGCGTTTACGGCAGGTGCGGGCATGGTTGCTCTCTATATATAGGCATGAATAAGTGGCTAAGCTTTGCCACAACAGAATCGGCGATACAATCATTATTTATGGGGATTATTTAGGCCGGATTTGGCTATTTGCCAGATAGTTGTTCTTTAATAAGGGCTTCATCGCTTGTGCCCATTATTTTAGCAGCCTGCCTGGTTGATTCGAGCAAACTGAGGCCACGAATGGTGCGCTTTACTTCCGGCAGACGTGGCGGAGACATGGATAGTTCACGGATGCCAAGCCCGATAAGGAAGGATGCAAATTGCGGGTTACCTGCCATTTCACCGCACAGACTGATGGGAATGCGGGCACGAAGTGCAGCTTCAGTACTGAATTGAATAAGACGTAACACAGCTGGATGATGGGGCGTATACAAATCCGCCACTTGTTCATCGCTGCGATCAATTGCGAGTGTGTATTGGGTCAAGTCGTTACTGCCGATTGAAAAGAAATCACTGACCTGCGCCAAGGCATCAGCAGCCAAAGCAGCGCCCGGAATTTCAATCATCACGCCGATGGGTGGCAATGGGTCGGGCAAGGTTTCACCACGACGTTGTAAACGCTTGGCCACCAATTGCACTTTCTCACGCACTTGTTTGACCTGATCCACACTGGAAATCATTGGCAGTAATATGCGCACGGGGCCATGCACGGCTGCACGTAATATCGCGGCCAATTGGGTTTCAAACAGTTTGGGCTGTTTCAAACAAAGGCGAATGGCTCGCAAACCCAGTGCGGGATTGGTACTCTCCCCTATTGCATCGCCAAGAGCGGAGGATAATTTTTCGCCGCCCAAATCCAGGGTGCGAACAGTCATGACCTTGCCATTTAGCCCTTCAACCATGCCGCGAAGGATTTCATATTGTTCATCTTCATCAGGCAATGTTTTCCGGTTCATGAACATGAATTCGGTACGGAACAATCCAACGCCTTGTGCGCCCGCATCCAATGCTTTGGATAACTCACGCGGCAATTCGATGTTGGCAACCAGCATGACCTCTGCGCCATCACTGGTGATTGCGGGCAGACGTTTTAAACTTTTTAACTGGTCGCGTTCTTTTTTGAATTTTTGCTGATGCTTGCGATAGCGCGCCAAGGTTGTGGCGGATGGATTGATAACAATCTCGCCTTCCAATCCGTCGACTGCAATGATGGTGCCGTTTTTACAATGATGTTTAAGCCCTGCTGCGCCAAGCACGGACGGCAAATCAAGTGCGCGCGCCATGATAGCGGTATGGCCATCCACACCCCCAAGCTCGGCCACAAACCCTTCGACATCTTCCGGGTTTATTTGTGCGGTATCGGCAGGCGTGATGTCTTCTGCGACCAGCACACTACCTTCTGGAATATTGAGGGTGATGTCGGCATGTTCGGTTTGTAAATTACGCAGCAAGCGTTGGCCTACCTCACGGATGTCTTTCATACGTGAAGCAAGATAGCCGTCATCCATGGATGCAAAGCTTTCGGCGAGTGCATCAATTTCGCGTTGCAATGCGGCATCGGCATTTATTTTGTCAGACGCAATACGTTTTTCAACGCCGCGAATAAGACGCGAGCCAGACAACATGGCCATATGTGCATCCAGCAGGATATTCATTTCTTCAGCGGCATCAGATGGAAGGCTTTCCGCCTTTGATTTAATGCGTTTGATTTGACGCAAGGATTTGCCGACCGCATCTTGAAAGCGCGCCGTTTCATCGCCAACGCCATCAGCCTTGATGGTGTATTCTGGTACCTGAAGACGGGCGGAATCCAAGATATAAGCAGGGCCAATCGCAAAACCCGCAGAGACCGGCAGCCCTTTTAATACGATTTCATCACTCATCTTCTTCGAACCGATCTGTAATAAGCTTGATAACCGCGCTTAATGCCGCTTCAGCATCTTTGCCGTAGGCGCAAATACGTAGACTTGTTCCCTTGGATGCCGCAAGCATCATCAATCCCATGATAGATGTTGCGGCGACTTTCATGTCGCCACGGCTGACCTCCATCACGGCTTCAAAGGTGCTAACGCATTTTACAAATTTTGACGCTGCGCGTGCGTGCAACCCTTTTTGATTAACGATAGTTACCTGCTCGCAGATTTCGATGTGTTCGGACATGTTGCGTTGGAGATTATGATGCTTTGGCGTTTAACAACTGTGATGCAACGGTTATATATTTACGGCCTGCTTCTTGTGCCTCAGCAACCGCTTCATCCAAAGGATGCGTGCCACGCACACTGGCAAGTTTAATCATCATCGGCAAATTAGCGCCTGCCAGCACTTCGATATGCGCTTTATCAATAATGGAAAGCGCGAGATTACTTGGTGTACCACCAAACATATCGGTAATTACAATCACGCCCTTTCCGCAATCAGCGGCCAATACGGTTTTTAAAATTTCTGCACGGCGCAGCTCCATATCATCTTCCGGGCCGATGGAAATGGAGGCAGCATGCTTTTGTGCACCGCAGACATGTTCAGTTGCGAGAAGCAGTTCTTTACCCAAATCGCCGTGCGTGACTAAAACCATTCCAATCATTGTGTGCTCCGTTATTTGTCTTGTTCACGTTTTTTATCAATGTCGCGGTGGGTGAGCGCGACAATATAGCCTTGCGCTGCCAGCATGGTTCCCAATTGTTCAGCTACAAAGACAGAGCGATGCCGCCCGCCCGTGCACCCAAAGGCAATCGTCAAATAGTTTTTTCCTTCTTCCTTATAGCGTGGCAGAAGCGGGAATAAAAAATTAAGCATGCTCATGAAGAATGCATCAAAGTCCGGATCCGACTTTATATAATCCGCTACATCGCCATCACGGCCCGTAAGCTGACGCAGATTGATATCCCAATGCGGATTTTTGAGGAAGCGAACATCGAAAATCAAATCAGCTTCGCGGGGCACCCCGTATTTATAGGAAAACGAGGATACGGATATGGTCAGACCGCTATTGTCGGTGCGGTAATGGCCCACAAGCAATCGGCGTAAATCATGCGCGGATAGCAAGGAAGTATCAATAATATGGTCGGCAGATTCCTGAATGGGTGCCAGCATTTGGCGTTCGATGGCGATGCCTTCCTTTACCGGGCGGTCTTGCGCCAAGGGATGGCGGCGACGCGTTTCATTAAAGCGACGCAGCAAAGCTTCATCATCACAATCTAAAAACAACAAGCGCGTATCAAGATGCGGGTCGAGCTTGAACTCCCCCACATAGCGCAGGAACATTTCGGTGTTAAATTCGGCATTGCGGCTATCGACACTGATGGCTAGCGGTTTATTGTTTTTTGTGCTGCCGCGAATAAGGGTTGGCACCATCGAGAGGCGAAGATTATCAACCGCTTCATATCCCAAATCTTCCAGCGATTTTAAAACCGACGACAATCCCGCACCCGACATGCCGGATATCAGCACAACGCGGCGTTTGGTGTTTCGTGGTTTTAATTCGGTTACGGTTGCATCACTCATTTATATATCACTCATGGGCACTTCGATTTTGCAGGAATGCCCGCAGTTTCGCAACCGCTGAACTTTCGAAGGGCCATAGACGCAGCTCGCGCAACTTAATGCCTTCAATATCGGTGTGAATCACGGGCGGTAGGCGCTCGATAGCCTCTTTCGATTCACAGATGACCACCACATCCAAACGGGCCGAGCGGATATAGGGCACCTTTAATAGACCGATGCCGCGCACTTCCATCATGCCTTTGATGTTATCAGGCGGCGAACCGATCAGCTGATTATCTGACACAGTGAGTTGAGTATAGTCATCCGAGATGAGTGAGCCGCCCGCATCCATGATGCGCAAAGCCAGATCTGATTTTCCGGAACCCGATGCGCCCATGAGCAAAAGTCCCTTGCCGCAGAACACAACGCTGGTCGCGTGACGAATGATTGGAGAAGTCATGGAACAAGTATGAACGAAATGCGCGAAAATTACGCTAAGATATTGAGCAATTCTTTTTCGGTTTTCAACTGTACCTGAATGACCTTGGCATTAGCGGTATAAGAAATATCTGCGAGTTTCGCGTTGACGATTTCTTCGTCCAGATTAATGCCATTATTAGCAGGTGTAATGTTAGTGACGGGGTCTGGTTTTGGCGGGGTACTGGCGTTTGCGATACGACTGGATGCCGTGGCAAGGCGTGACGAAGCTGCATTTAATCCAGCGAGTGATGACGAAATCCCATCGACCACTTAATGTATCCCCAAATAAAAAGCCCCGAACGTGAGCAAGCAGCTTACGATACGGGGCTTTAAAAGAACTTTAACAATAGCTAAAATTTTAGCCTTTTTTCAACAAATCGCGAATTTCTTCGAGAAGCGTTTCTTGGCGAGGCGGGGTAACCGGCGCGCCAGGCGTTGGTTTGAGCAATTTGTTGAGTGACTTAACCAACATGAACACAACAAATGCAACAATCAGGAACTTGATGGTGGCGTTTACAAACAGACCATAGTTAATGGTCACTGCGCCTGCATCTTGGGCTGCCTTTAGCGTTGGGTAGGTTGCGCCTTCAACAGCAGCCTTGATGGTCACGAACATATTCGAGAAGTCGATGCCGCCAATCAGCAAACCAATCACCGGATTGATGAGGTCTTTGACCACTGAATCAACAATCGAGGTAAAGGCTGCGCCGATGATCACACCCACAGCCAGTTCAATCACGTTTCCACGCATTGCAAATTCTTTGAATTCCTTAAATACCTGCATCCTTAGTCTCCTTGAATGTATTTAATAGTTTGAAGGTTTTTTCTTATCACACGCGCAGATAATTCCAAGCAAAATTAATGCATGGCTGTGGATAAGATGGATGGATGGATGGATTGATAGGTATTTTATACTATTTTTCGCGCTTGCCGTGTAAATCGTATTCATCGGATTTAGTAATGGACACTTTAATCATATCCCCCACTTTGGCATCGCCAATGTTCGATACATAGACGCGGCCATCAATTTCCGGCGCATCGGCATATGAACGGCCTATCGCTTTTTTGCCATCAATATCATCAATCAAAATATCTAATGTTTTACCGATAAAGCGTTTCAAACGTTTTGCGCTGATGGCTTGCTGTGTTTGCATGAAACGATGCCAACGTTCTTCTTTAACGTCTTCTGGAACAGCGCCAACGAGCTCATTGGCAACCGCGCCTTTCACTGGTTCATATTTGAAGCAACCCGCACGGTCAATTTGCGCTTCTTCAAGCCAGTTCAATAAAAATTCAAAATCTTCATCCGTTTCACCAGGGAAACCCACGATGAAGGTTGAACGCAATACCAAATCGGGGCACACGCTGCGCCATTCTTTAATCTGGTCGAGTGTTTTTTCCTGATTAGCGGGGCGGCGCATCGCCTTCAGTACAGTCGGGCTTGCATGCTGGAATGGAATATCCAGATACGGGAGAATTTTACCTTCCGCCATGAGTGGCATGACTTCTTTTACATGCGGATATGGGTAGACGTAATGCATGCGAACCCAGATACCCAGCTCGCCCAGCGCTTTTGCCAAATCGATAAATTGTGTGCGCCAGACTTTATCGTGCCATTTGCCTTCGGCGTATTTTACATCCACGCCATAGGCACTGGTGTCTTGCGAAATCACCAATAATTCTTTTACGCCGGCTTTAGCCAGACGTTCTGCCTCGTGCAGTACCTCAGCGATATTACGGCTGACCAAATCACCGCGCAGCGACGGGATGATGCAGAAACTGCAGCGGTTGTTACAGCCTTCGGAAATTTTTAAATAGGCATAGTGGCGCGGCGTAAGCTTGATGCCCTGCGGCGGCAATAAGTCTACATATGGATCATGGCTTGGCGGAACCACATCATGCACCGCGCCAACCACGGCTTCGTATTGTTGCGGGCCACTGACGTGCAGCACATTTGGAAATTTATTAAGGATAAGGTCTTTATCCGCACCAAGGCATCCGGTCACAATGACCTTACCGTTTTCGTTTAATGCTTCGCCAATTGCACTTAAGGATTCATCACGCGCGCTATCAATAAAACCGCAGGTATTAACCAGCACCACATCCGCGCCATCATAAGAGCCTGATATTTCATAACCTTCGCTGCGCAGCTGCGTCAAAATGCGTTCGCTATCAACCAAAGCCTTGGGACAACCGAGGCTGACGATGCCGACTTTTGGGGCTGCCTGTTTTTTATTTTTATCTGAAAGCATTAATTAGTATTCCATGCGGTTTTAATCTGTGCCCTTATTATACATATTTTTTAAGCAATACAGCCCAAAGTTTTTAGTATGCAGGAACAACCTTCTCCACTACTGGGAAAACCAGCCATTCTTGCCTATGTTCGGCAAAAGGTAAGCAAGCCTTCGACCTATCGAATTTCACGGAGCTTTGGCCGTAGTCTGGGTAAAGGGGTGGGCATAATGATTGCCTACAAACGCGCAAAAACATATTTATTAAAACAGACCCGTTTTTATCATTACGCGCATGCCGCAGGCATTCCACAATTCATCAATAAATTATCCGCCTATAATCCAATCACGTTATACGGGCGGTTTTTAAAATCCCTTAGCCCCAAGGTCAGCGCTTATGCGCTGGTCTATGACAATCTTATTGGATTGCGTCCGCTATATTTACTTTACATGGCTTATGCAACGCATAAGGGCATGCAAACCTTTGCTGATCTTGGCACCAATAGGGCTTTTGCTGTTTCCCTTGCGATTGCTACGGCAGAAGTAAAAGTTATCGCGAGCCTTGCGCAATTCGTGCGCATACCCATGCGCACCTTTGACGCCGCATGTTTGTTACCCAATGTGCTAAAAGTAAATATCAATGATATTGATACCACTACACGTTCAGGCCGTTTGTTTGCCTGGAGCGTAGGCCAAGCCCATAAAATTGTGCCACAAAGAATTACTGGTGAGTTGAAATTTAAAAACAAAATCAGCTTGCAGATTTCGGCCATGACTAAGGCTACCCGCCGGGCGTATCACAAAGAGCTGCGTAGTCGTTCTGTTATGCCCGCGCCTCAATAAAGCACGCATCGCCATAGGAATAAAAACGGTATTGGTTTTCAATGGCATGCTGATACGCGGCCTTCATACGGTCCATTCCAGCAAATGCGCAGACCAACATAAACAATGTGGATTTTGGCAAATGGAAATTGGTCATCAGTACATCGATGATTTTAAAGCGATATCCAGGCGTAATAAATATAGATGTATCGCCTTGCCATTCCCTCACTTTTCCTGCCTCATCCGCCACGGTTTCAAGCACCCGGGTTGAAGTCGTGCCCACAGCCACAACGCGCCCGCCGCGCTGTTTAGCGGCATTTATAATATCCGCACTTTGTGCGCTTAGCTCCGCCCATTCGCTGTGCATCACGTGCTCGGAAAGATTTTCGGTTTTCACGGGCTGGAATGTACCTGCGCCCACATGCAAGGTTACATAAACAATGCTTACGCCCTTTTCCTGAAGCTGCGTTAAAAGTGTTTGCGTAAAATGCAATCCCGCCGTTGGCGCGGCAACCGAACCTTCATGCTGGGCATATACGGTTTGGTAACGCGTTTCATCATCCGCTTCTTTCTGGTTACGTTTGATATAAGGCGGCAGCGGCATTAAGCCATGCTGCATGATGGAGGCCATAATATGTTCTGGGGTGCCGGCAAATTGTAAATCGGCCAGACCATTTTCTTTGATCGCTAAAACCTTTGCGGAAAAATCATCGGCGAACATAATTTCATCACCGACATTCAAACGCTTCATCGGGCGGGCGAAGGCTTCCCACGTGTCGACGCCCAAGCGTTTATGAAGAAGGATTTCGATTTTTATGTTATTGCTATGTTGCTCGGTACGGGCGGCGCGTTGACCATACAGCCGCGCGGGAATTACTTTGCTATTATTAAAGACCCACACATCCCCCGCTTTTGCGTAGTCCAGCAAATCCCGCACATGCTTATCTGCTATGCCGGACTTACCTATATATAAGAGTCGTGCGGCATCTCTTGGCGAGACCGGATGCTGGGCAATGTTAGTTTCAGGCAGATAGAAGTCAAAATCAGACAGGTTCATGGCATATATAATCAATTATGGGCTAAAACGCCTTGTCGGGCGCATTCATAGGTGTTTTTAAGCCCATAAGATAGAGTGATGCAAAAGTGATACAGGTGGTGAGTTTTAGCACTAGCGCCTTTGCTGGCATAAGCTTAATTGCTTATCCAATCAAACCAGTCACCCATAGAGTTAACAGCAAATAACCTAAAAAAACCAATGGATTGGATGGAATTTTAGTTACGGTTTTTTAAGAGGTGGGGGCTATTATCCGTGCCGGAATCCCCCATCCCTCTAACCCACCACTAGTCTTTACTTATAGGCGCAGTTCCTATATTCAAAGGGTCAAGATATTGTGTGCAGGCCATATGGATGGCTAGGCACTTGGAAACACAAGGAGAAAAATATGCTTTCCCGTTATGCTTTTATCGGCGGTCTAGTAATCGCTTCCGTCATTTCACTAACAAGCGTTGCTGCCGATGCGCATGTAACTTCGAATGTTCTCGTTGTACGGGACAATCGTGGCCAAGCCGTGCACAGCACCAACGGTAACTGCGTTGTAACCCGCTGGGAAGGCAATGATGGCCTTTGCCAAGGTACCCGCCGCGAAATCGCGTTGGAAGACCGCACCGTATACTTCAACTTCAATGACTCAACCTTGACCGAAGCTGCTCGTACAAAGCTCGACAGCCTTCTGACCATCTTGAAGTCAGACAAAGAAATCCAAAGCGTTTCAATCGTTGGCTATGCTGACCGCGTTGGTTCACAAAGCTACAACCAAGCTCTTTCACGCAAGCGTGCATTGTCCGTTAAGGACTACCTCGCAAGCAACGGTTACAGCAACGCAAGCGTAACCAAGACCCGTTGGGTAGGTAAGAGCAAGCCAACCGCTAAGTGCGATGGCAAGTTGAGCCACAACGATCTCGTAGCCTGCCTCAGCCCAGACCGTAAGGTTGAAGTTGAAGTTAACTACGTAAAGACCAAGAAATTCCGCAAAGGCGCAAAATAAGCCTTAGCAGGTAATCGATTAAAGGGCGGGGTTTTCCCCGCCCTTTTTTTATGTCTCCATTTCATTTGGTAGCGCATATACGACGAGCCCGAATGCGGAGCCCGGAATGCGGGGATGGCTGATACTCCTGCCATTTGTCGCATCGGTTGAGACGGGCTTGTCTTTATTAATGCATCCATTAGTGTTGGTGGGGTTCACACCTTTTATGGAGCGCTTTATGAAATCTTACTATCTTGCCATCCCCTTATTACTAGTTATGGCCGCTTGCGCAAATTCTGGCGCAGATACACGCCCTATCGTTGATAGACCCAATGCAAATTACGAGAAGGATTTGGCGGCATGCCAGGCATTGGCCAGACAGAAAGATTATGCCAGCGGCGAAACCGCAACCAACACTGCTGTTGGCGCAGGCCTTGGCGCACTGATTGGCGGCGTGACCGGTGATTGGGCTGGTGCAGGAATTGGCGCAGGCGTTGGTGCTGCTGGCGGTCTGGGCAAGAGCGCGATTGATACGCAGAATGCACGTGGCAACATTGTGAAGAAGTGTATGTCGGGCCGCGGCCATAACGTGGTTGAATAACGATATCTGAAAGATACAAACAATCAGGGGGAAGAGCATGCTCTTCCCCCTGATTTATTTTAGCTAAAAGAAACTATCTGTAACCAGATAGTTAGTGATGCCTAGTTCTGCACGGTTGTGGCGTAGACAACTTGAACTTCAACCTTACGGTCAGTTACAAGGCATGCCACTTTCTTGGCACGCTTAAGCTTTGAGTCACAATTTGCGCTGGCTTGGGTATCACCCACGGCTTTCATATTGGCAACGGATGTCTTCATATAGCCATGCTGGTTCAGGTAGGATTGAACTGCATTTGCACGACGTTCTGACAGCGCCATGTTGGATTTTGCCGAGCCCATTGGATCAGCAAAACCAACGATTTCTACGCGTTGAATATCCTTGGCGTTCTTGAGTGTTTCAGCCAGCTGATCGAGCTTGCGTTCACCGCCCGGGGTCAGTACGGCCTTGCCACTATCAAAATAAATGGTGCGCGCTTCTTCTTTAATGACGGTGCGGACAACCGGTGGAGCTGGGCGTGGTGCAACTTGTTGAACTTTGGGTGGTGGGGGTGGCGCTACATAAGGTGCTGGCGCCGGTGGTGGGGGTGGCACTTCGCGCTTGGTTCCGCAGGCATCGTCCCCAGTTTGCCAACGGGTACGTACGCATGCACCTGACTTTGTTTGAACCTTAGTGTCAAACTTACTGCCAAGGACATCCTTGCTGATGGCATGAGCCAGCTGAGGTGTTGCGCACAATGTCAGGCCAAGCATCGTTGTGGTAAGGATGCGCAACATCGTTTCGCGCTTCGGGAAATTTTGCATGGTGGGTCACCTGTATGTTGGAAAGCCTCGCAATTGTGCAAGACCGATGAAGAAGAATCATCTAAGCCCAAAACTGCCAAAAAATCCACTGATTTAACGCAGCTAAACCCACCGGTTAAGAATGCCCATTAGCTGCTCTTTTGTAATAGGCTTTGTTATAAAATCATCCATGCCGGCATTAAGGCAGCGGTCCCTGTTATCATTCATGACATCGGCGGTAAGGGCGATGATTGGCAAGGCAGGTAAATCAGGATTCCTTGGAATACGGCGAATCTGTGTAGCTGCCTGATAGCCATCCATCTGAGGCATGTGACAATCCATGAATATGATATCGAAATTGTGTTGCTGCGCTTTTTCGCAAGCAATTAGTCCGTTATGTGCCGTGACAACTTCAAAGCCATTTTTTTTCAAAATGGTTTTCAACAATGTCAGGTTGATTTCGATATCATCCACGATTAATGCGCATTTATTTTTATAATTTACATCCACTATGGATGGATGCGTGGCGATGAGCGTACATTTTTCACTATATGGAAGATGAATATCAAATGAGAATACAGACCCCTGCCCCATTACGCTTGATACGCGGATATGACCATGCATCAACTTAATCAGGCTTTGGCAAATGGATAAGCCAAGCCCCGTGCCACCAAACTGACGGGTAATAGACTCCTCTGCTTGGGTAAATTTTTCAAATATGTGGTCGAGTTTGTTTGCAGGAATACCAATTCCTGTATCGATCACCTGAAATGACAATTGCGCCTGGTTTTGCGGGAGACGCGTTTCTTTAATACGCAGAGATACACTTCCGTTTGGAGTAAATTTAATCGCATTGCCAAGCAAATTCAGAAGTATTTGGCGGATACGGATAACATCGCCAAGGTAAGTAGTTTGTTCAAGTTCCGCACAATCGATGCGGAGTGTGATGCCTTTTTCTTTAGCTAGCCCTGATAATGCATTTATTGAATCATGAATGACCGTCATGATATCGAATGATTTGGATTCTAATACTAACTGACCGACTTCGATCTTGGATACGTCCAAGACATCATTCACAATACTAAGTAAGGTGTCGCCGGATTTACGAATGATATCAACCCAGCCTTGTTGTTCGGCCGATAATTGCGTATCCGCCAGTAAACCGATTATGCCAAGAATACCATTTAAGGGGGTGCGAATTTCGTGGCTCATATTCGCCAGAAATTCTGATTTTGCGCGATTGGCTTTTTCAGCCTGTTCTTTTGCAAGCGTTAGCGCTTGATGCTGTTCTTCTAGTTCACGCGCATAATTGAGGAGTTGCGATTCATAACTGGGATTGGTTTCTGCGCCAGTATCGAGCATGTCATGTGTGGTATTAGGCATTATAACCTGCATATCTGGATGTTCTATTCCAGCTTATGCGATGACCGTTCACATTCTCATACCTTAGAACATCTTCGTGTATGCAGCTATTTAAGCAAAGATTTGATTTATGCGGACATACTAAGGGAACAACAACCTCTTCGGCCGTATTTCCATGAACACGATCAATCATTCATTTGAACAACTCGATAAACCCGGACCATGCTTTAGCGAGGAACAGGAGTTCAAGCTGACTAAAGCTATCAAGGAGCGAACATCAAAAAAGGGACTGGAGTCATTTGGCATCAATATCCTGATTGTTGAAGATCAGGATTTTTCACGAAAACTGTTATATGATTTGCTTGCCCGGCAGTTTGTATACACATGCCATGTTGCAAAGAATGCGACCGAAGCGTTGGAATTATATGCCACGCATGCACCCGATATCTCTTTTTTGGATATTATTCTGCCTGATTACTCCGGACATGAATTGGCAACACTTATCAAAGCCCATGACCCGAAAAGCTATGTTATTATGGTGACGGCAAATAACTTCATAAAAGATGTTGAGATTGCAAAGCGTAATGGCATTCAAGGTTATATCACCAAGCCATATAGTAAAAATAAAATTCAGGCGGCTATTGATTCATACGTTGCAGCCCAAACCAAATAGGCATGAAGATGAGCACCGTTCTCGACATGACCAATCTGCGTGAAATCATCGATCATGACAGAGAACTGGAGCAGGAACTGATTAAGAATTTTCATGCATGTTACCAGGATTGCATGCGCGAATTGGAAGCAGGCATAGTCAACCATGACAATGTAATGTGGCGTAACGCCGCCCATGCGCTTAAAGGAATTGCATTTAATTTAGGCGCACAACAACTGGGCGAATTAAGCTTGAAGGCCGAACGTGGATGCGAGAAACCCTATCCGGAAAAAGTCGAGCTATTAGGCGCGATAAAGCATGGGTATGCGGCTGTAAATCTTGCCCTGCGAGGCCATGCGTAACACAGCCTAGTATTGCTGGCTGATTTGCAAAATGATGCGTGGGCCATGGGTGCTGCCGCCACTGTAAATGGGCGTATTAATATTGCGGTCAATCGGCCAAGCTAGGCCAATATTTCCAGATTGCTTCCATACCGTGTTAAAGCGCATACCAACCCCAAACGAGGATGCAGACTCCGCTGGTGGCTGCCCCACCGCATCATTCCATACTTTTCCAATGTCATAAAAACCATAGGGCTGAACATTCACCAAATTATCGCTGCCAAATCCGTTATAACGGATTTCAACAGCGCCCTTTAATCCCCTGTCACCGGTAAAGTCTGACGCGTCATACGCACGGCCGAAGCCCTGCCCGCCATATCCAAATTGTTCAGATGAATACAAAACGCCCGAAGCCCATTGCCCCGATCCGGCAATATAGGCCGACCAATCACGGCTTATCACTTGTAAACGTGAAAGAGATAATTCCGCTTTATTGAAATCAGGCAGTGCGCCTGCTCTGGAAATATTGATATCGCCTGGATTACTTGATGAGAACCAATTGATACCATGGCTAACAATCAGGTTGGCATTGTTAGAACCATTCCAGCCATCTGTGACATCATAATTGATGGTAGCACGAAAAGCCCTTATATAGTCACGCGTAAGCGGAGCACCGAGAATATCACTGGTTACATTGCGCCCGTCGAGTGTTCCTTTTAGCGATAAGTTTTGCTGGCGTTGGCGCAGTGCCTGATATTCCAGCGAGATGCTGGCGAATTTTGACAAACTTTCAATTTCAGAACTTTCCAGCGTGTAGCCCGGTAATGCCTGAGTGATGCCACCGGTTAAATTCAGACGGACATCAGGCAGTAATGCAACGCTGTGTTCCAGAGTTCCGTAACGAAGCTTGCTGCGAGCGGTATCACTTAAGGCAGAAACGGTTGTTTGATGAAATGGGATAAAACTTTTGGAATAGGTCGCCGTTATTTCATTGGGACCCAAAAAACGAGATGAATAATTATCATAGGAAATTGAACCAGCACCTTCGGCTTCGGTGGCAGTGAGCGTTAGTTTCACGGCGCCTTCTTGCCCGCCTTCAAGAGGAGATAAGGTTCCCCCGAAGGTTTGCCCAGGTAAATCATTTAGAAGCAACAAAAACCGTTCCATCTGTTGCGATGATAATGGACGCTGCCTGGTTAGTTCATCAATTGCATCTTTGATAATGTAGGAGCTGCTTAATTCGCCTGCGCCATCAACCGTGCCAACAAAGCCTTCTACAACTTGAATGGTTACCTTGCCTTGGTCAATTTCCTGCGCCGGGACAAATGCGCGGCTTAAAAAATATCCGGCATTTCGATAACGTTCGGTGATGGCGCCAGCCACCATGTAGATGGTATCGAGGGTGATTTCTTTATCAAGGTAATCCGAATAGGTATCTTGCAATTCTTCCTGCGAATATGCGGATGCCCCGATGATTGTTATCGACTGCAGATGGAATTTAACCGAGCGTGCGGCGGCTGGAATATCAACTGCGCCTTTTTGTGCAGGAACCGTGATGGTTGTTGGGGCGGCTCGCTCAGGTCGAGGGATTTTTTCTTCCGGCTTGACCCTACTGATATCAGCTGCATTTGGAATGGTTTGGGCGCGGGCAGGTAAAGGCACCAACACGCTCACGCATGCAATTAGCGCCGTACATAGTGATGCGTGGAATACCCGAAGAGTCATGACCCGTGTTCAACCAATAAAAACAGTTGTTTAGCCTATCAGCCCAGAATCAAAACTCAAGCATGAGAGGGGGGGAGTTTTTTAAAGCATGCGGATGCTGAGTCATGTAAGCAACAGGCTAAGCCATTGGATACACAGTATACCTATTACTTTTTCGTAAAATCGGGACCATGGGCATCCGAATCCTGATCTTGAAGGATGCGCGATGCGTTCCCTTCTGGGTCATCGAATTGGCCAGAGCGAAGCGACCAGACAAATGCAATCAGGCCGATAAAACCCAGAACTAGCGCGACCGGAATTAAATACAGCAAGATATCCATTATGCTTTTCCTTGCGGTGAAGCGAGTTGCAGGCGCAGCGCATTGAGAATAACCAGTATGGATGAAGACGACATGGCAAGCGCAGCGATAAGCGGTGTGACATACCCCATCACTGCCAATGGCACAGCGAATAAATTATAAGCCAGCGCCAAAACAAAGTTCTGCTTTACCAAAACATTTGCCTTTTTTGCGATATATAATGCCGTAAGCACGGGCTGCAATTTATCACCTTGGAAGACCATGGACGCCGCATTTTGTGTGATATCCATTGCGCTGGACGGTGACATCGACACCGTTGCCGCGGAAAGTGCTGCAGCATCATTTAAGCCATCACCCACCACCATCACCTTACGGCCACTGGAAAGCATGTGTTGGAGTGCGTCATGCTTGGCTTTAGGGGTCATTGCGCCATGCACCTCCTGTAGTTGCAACGCGTGCCCTACACGATTGGCCACACTTACACGGTCACCAGAAAACATCGCCAGATGATAGCCTTGCTTCGCGAGCACAGCAATTACATCAGCCGCATCACTTCGTAATGCGTCTTCGAAAATAAATCGCTGCGGGGGATTTCCTTCTTCATGGAACCATAATTCCATCACATCATCTTGCGCAGGTTGAGTTACGCTGCAAAATGTACCCTGCCCTAATCGCCATATCTTGCCGTCTACCTTTGCTTCCAGACCCTGACCGGCAATTTCTTTTGTTTCCAGCTCGGTCAGCGCTGCAGGTTTGAATGCATACAGTGCCTTAGCCAGAGGGTGATTACTGTACCGTGCCATGCTGGCGGCTTTTTCCAGAATAGGTTTGGAAATGCTATCACCATTCATAAGCCGTGGCTGGCCAAGTGTGAGCGTGCCTGTTTTATCAAAGATAATGGTATCAATGCTTGCCATACGTTCCAGAGCATCGGCGGATTTGACCAACACGCCTTTGCGGAATAGTAAATTGCTGGCCAATACTTGCACGACCGGCACAGCAAGCCCAAGCGCACATGGGCATGTAATAATCAGCACACTAATGGCAATGAGCAACGCATGCGTCCAGCCAGCTTGCATCAAGAACAGCCAGCCAAGGAATGAGCCCAGCGCCATGACATGCACAAAGGGGGTATAGGCACGGGCAATTTTATCGGCAAGCCGTACAAAGCGCGCCTGACCTTGTTCTGCTTTTTCCATCAAACTGATGATTTCGGAGAGCAATGTTTCATTGCGTGCGCCAGTAACATTTATTGTAATGGGGGCTGAGAGATTGATCATGCCCGCATAGACAGGCGTTCCAACATTTAACGCCTGAGGAATGGTTTCGCCCGTAATTAAAGATGTATCTGCCTGCGAGGTTCCGGACAGCACCGTACCATCCGCCATGATTTTTTCCCCGGCAGCGGCAAGCAAGGTCATGCCTTGAGCGATATCTTTCACCGGGATGCGATCTTGCTTGCCATCACGCAGTACCGTGGCATGTCCCGTCATCATCAACAACAAATCACGTGCGGCCGAACGCGCTTTACCACGTGCTTTTAAATCCAGATAACGGCCAATCAGCAAAAAGAACAATAACATGACGCCGCTATCGAAATATGCATGCTCAGCATGGTTGGTGGTTTGCACGATGCTCATGGCACTGGAAAGCACCACCGCCAAGGAAATTGGCACATCCATATTGGTATGGCCCTTTGATAACACCGACCAAGCGGAGCGAAAAAATGGTTGGCCAGCGAACAGGACGGCAGGCAAAGCAATCAAGGCTGATATCCAGTGCATGACATCACGGGTTGCAAACCCCATGGTTATTTCATCGCTGCTCCAAAGGCCAACCGATAGCAACATGATGTTGCCTGTGGCAAAGCCAGCCACCGCCAAGCATAGCAGTAAAAAACGTTCTTCTTTTTTTTGCTGGTCACGGTTTTCTATTTCATCGAGTACGGCAAGTGTATAGCCATGATCCAGCACAGGCTGCAGAAGTTCTTTGAAACGCTGCTTATTACCCTTCCATGTCAGGTTTAGTCGCTTTTCAGTAACATTGACACGGGCGCCCACATCCGGTTTATCAACCAGCATATGTTCAATCATAAATGCGCATGATGCGCAGCGCATACCACCCACCAGAAGGGACAGTTCATGACCACCATGATTATCATCAATAATCGATGCGGTAAAATCAGGAACAGATGAGGGTGTATCGTTTTGAACAGCAGTCATAGACTGATATTAGGGCAATGTGACACGTTTGCTAGTCTGAACCGTATGAGCACCTGATTTTACAGTAATATGGGCATCCCATAGGCCCGGTAACGTCAATGGTGTTTCACCGGTATAACTGCCATTTCCCCTTGGGGTAAGCATCAATGTGACGTCATGGCCAGCTTGTGTTGGGCGAATAAAACTTAATTGAACCAAGGCATCATTAATCGCTGCATTGTTTTTATCTCTTAATATAAATTCAGCCTTCGCTGGTGTACCGCCCTCTTTTTTAATACTTAATTCTGTTTGCCAACCCAAAGCGTCTTGCTCACGTTGCTTTTCAAGAATTTGATTGTAGGCAAGACCATTTTGATATGCATGCTTACTTACTACGCCCCTATCTGTGCTATTTGCCAGCCAAGCAAACCATGTCATCAGTGCCGTTAGCGTTAAAAAGAATGCCACAAAGAACCAAGGGATTAATTTATCAATGGACTTGGTTGCCGGGCCAGCTTCGTTAGTGCTCATCGCTCTTCCTTACCAATAAACATTGTCTTGGTCGTTGCAGTTTTATTGTCCATACCGTGTAACACAAAAGTGATATCGCGGCGAGCCTCACGCGGCGGTAATTCTGCAGCGACGGTTACACGGAATTCCCCCACACTGTCCGCCAGGACCCCAAGATTATTCGGTTCGACCTCGCTTGCTGCTAAAATCTTGATGGATTTAGGTTCGATACCATCGACGGATAGCGAAAAAACCTGATCGATGCCCGTATGGTTGAGGATATGAATCTTATAGCTGTTGCGGATGGAGCCATCGGAGAGCTTTACAAACAGCGGATTACGTTCATGCAGGACATTCAACGAAAATGGTGGGCGGTTCAATAGGCTGAACAACATAATCCCAGCAACAATCGACATGACGACGACATAGTAAACCGTGCGGGCACGTAGCAAATGGCTTTTTGGCTTGAATACCTCCCCTTTGCTTTTGCATGCGCTGCGCATTTCCTGATTATTGGCAGTGTCATAGCGGATAAGATCTCCAGGCAAGCCAACCTTATCCATAATCGTATTACACGCATCTACACACAGGCCGCATGCAATGCATTGGTATTGCAACCCATTGCGGATATCGATGCCAACCGGGCAAACCTGCACGCAGGCATTACAATCGATACAAGCACCACGGCCTTCCCAGCTATCACCTTTTTTATGACTGCCGCGTGGCTCACCGCGCTCCTTATCATAGGAAATAATCAGTGTATCTTTATCAAACATGCCTGATTGGAAGCGCGCATAAGGGCACATATAGGTGCATACCTGCTCGCGTGCATAGCCCGCCATGATGTAAGTAGAAAACGTAAGCGCATATATCCAGATTTGGGTCTGCCAAGGCACTGAGAGATGGATAATCTGGTCAATTAACGTGGGAGCATCGGTAAAGTACAGTGTCCACGCGCCGCCCGTGCATGCCCCGATGATAATCCAGATAATATGGGTAAGCAGTTTTCGCCAGATTTTATTGAAGGTCCACGGGCCTTTATCAAGGCGTTCACGTGCGACATGTTCACCTTGAATAAGATGCTCAACCTTTACGAATAAATCGGTCCATACCGTTTGTGGGCAGGCATAGCCGCACCACACACGCCCAAACAGCGAGGTGGCAAAAAACAGAAATAAAGCAGCAAGGATAAGTATGCCCGCGAAGTAATACACTTCCTGCGACCATATTTCGAACATGAAGAAGTAAGCACGCCGGCCTTCCATATCAATCAAGATGGCTTGACTGGGGATATGCGGGCCACGATCAAAACGAATGAACGGCGTGAAATAATAGACGGCGAGCAATACCGCCATCACTGCCCATTTCAGTCTTCGAAAAGTCCCCGTGATATCCTTGGGATAAATTTTGCGGGCTTTTTCAAAAAACTTGATTTTTGGCGCTTCCGCATTTGAAAGCGATGGGTCAGTCATGGTTGCATGTCACCTAATATGTTATTACTTTTCGCCGCCACCTAGTGAATGGACATAAATAGCAAGCGCTTTGATGGTATCATCGTCAAGACGGCCTTCCCAGCTTGGCATGACGCCAGCATGTGCATTGCTGATGCTTTCGACAATGGACTTCTTATCACTACCATAGAGCCAGATGGCATCATTTAAACGGGGCGCACCAACGCTGCGGCCGCCCTCGCCGCTATTGCCATGACAGGCTGCGCAGTTATCTGTGTAGATTTTTGCGCCTCTGGTGCGGGCCTCGGTTACGTCCGCTTTATCCCCTTTATTGAGCTGTTCAATATAGGCAGCGACATCATCAATCTCGCCATGCTTTAAGATACCATCACGGCCAAAGGAAGGCATGAGCGATACACGGGTATCCTTATGCGTGCTGCGGATACCTACGCGAAGCGTGGTATGAATTTCATCCAGCTTACCGCCCCATAACCAATCGTCATCATTAAGGTTTGGAAAGCCCTTACTGCCCTGACCACCAGAGCCATGGCAAGCAGCGCAGTTATGCTTGAATGCTGCCAAGCCGGCCTGACGGGCATATTCAAATAGTTGCGGATCTTTTGAAATTTCCGCAAGCGGTGTTGCCGATAGCTGTCCTGCAAACTTGCCGCGAATAGCCAATAGTTCTTTTTGGCTATCTGCCAATTCAGTTTTGGTTGTCCAGCCAAAGGCGCCTTTGGTGTGAGCCTCGATGGTTGGCCATGCAGGATAAACGATCCAGTAGCCGATCGACCATATGATACAAATCACAAATACCAGCAGCCACCAACGCGGCGCCGGATTATTCAGTTCCTTAATGCCGTCCCATTCATGGCCTGTTGTTTCAACGCCCGAGAATTTATCTTTTTCTGGTTTCTTATGCTCTGACATACCTTACTCCTTAAACGGAATCTGTGCGCGTTCTTGTAATTTTGCCTTATTGCTTGGCCAGTAAGCCCAGAAAGCAATGCAAATGAACGCAGCGAAAAAACCCAGTAACGCAAGATGCGGTGCGTTATCCATGAACCACGTTATCATGGCTTAGCTCCTTCTTTTTTATCTTTTGATTTTGAATCTGGAATTTCCAAATCCGGATTATAGGTTTTGAAATCAACCAGCGTGCCGAGCATTTGCATATAGGATATCAGCGCGTCCATCTCGGTGACGCGTTCTTTTTGTCCGTCGAAGTCACGGTTTACGACCTTGTTACCGTAACGTTCAATCAGGCCTTTATTATCGCTGTCAGCGTCAGCCTGTGCCAGCGCATCTTCATAGGCATGCTTAATTTGATCATCGGTATAAGGCACACCCGTGATCCGTAATGTGGCCATGTTTTCGCCAATCAACTTCAAACGTTCCTTGATATCGGTATTACGCAGGAAGGAGTAACGTGGCATCAAGGATTCAGGAACGACGCTGCGTGGATCGCTGAAATGTGCGACATGCCATTCATCGGAATATTTGCCGCCAACACGGGCCAAGTCAGGACCGATACGGCGTGAACCCCATTGGAATGGATGGTCATACATACTTTCTGCTGCCAAGCTGTAGTGACCATAGCGTTCAACTTCATCGCGCAATGGACGGATTTGCTGGCTGTGACAGACGTAGCAACCTTCACGAACATAAATGTCCTGTCCGGCAAGTTCCAAAGGCGTGTATGGACGCATCCCTTCTACTTTTTCAATCACTGTTTCTGTGCGGAATAATGGAATGATTTCTATCAGACCGCCAATTGCAACCACCAACACAATGCCAATCAGCATAACGAAGGAGTTTTTTTCAAAGATTTCGTGTTTCTTTAACATGCGATTGGTTCCTCTTATACAGATGCTGGCTGTGCAGTGATGGCTGCAGGACGGACATCTTTAATCGTGCGGTACAGGTTGTAGACCATGATTAGCGCACCAGCGAGGAACATGAGCCCGCCGATTAAACGCATCACATAGTATGGGAAAAGTGCGCCTACTGTTTCCGAGAAGGAATAACGCAGGAAGCCCAATTCATTATATTCGCGCCACATCAAGCCCTGCATGATACCGGCAATCCACAACGCGACGATGTAGAGGACGATACCCGTTGTTGCAATCCAGAGGTGGAGACGCACGAGGTTCATGGAGAACAATCCTTGCTTCTTCCATAGTACGGGCACGAGATGATAAATTGCGCCAAAGCTGATAAACGCAACCCAGCCCAGCGCACCTGAATGCACGTGACCAATGGTCCAGTCTGTGTAGTGTGATAAAGCATTCACAGATTTAATGGACATCACAGGGCCTTCAAACGTGCTCATGCCGTAGAAGGAAATTGCAATAACCATGAATTGCAACACAGGGTCATCGCGCAGCTTATGCCATGCACCCGAGAGTGTCATAATCCCATTAATCATACCGCCCCAGCTTGGCATCCAGAGCATAATGGAAAAGGTCATACCCAAGGTTTGCGCCCAATCAGGCAAAGCGGTGTAATGCAAATGGTGAGGCCCCGCCCAGATATAAATAAATATCAATGACCAGAAGTGCAAAATGGACAAACGGTATGAATATACAGGACGGTCAGCACGTTTGGGCACAAAGTAGTACATCATGCCAAGAAAGCCTGCGGTCAGAAAGAAGCCCACCGCGTTATGGCCATACCACCACTGGGTAAGAGCCCCTTGCACACCGGCAAGCATGGGGTAGCTCTTGGTAATTTGTCCAAGAGAAACAGGAATGGAGACATTATTAAACAAGTGAAGGACAGCAACAGTGACGATGAAGGCCAGATAGAACCAGTTTGCAACATAGATATGGGGTTCTTTGCGGTTCTTTAGTGTCATCATGAAATTAAGCAGGTAGGCAACCCAGACAACGGTGAGCCACAAATCCACATACCATTCTGGTTCGGCATATTCCTTACCTTGGGTGATACCAAGGACATAGCCGCTAGCGGCGAGGACGATTACCAGCTGATAGCCCCAGAAGGTGAAGTTGGATAACCAATCACTCCATAATCTGGTGCGGCAAGTGCGCTGAACGACGAAATAGCTAGTTGCAAATAGCACGCAGCCACCAAATGCAAAAATGACCGCAGAAGTGTGAACAGGACGAAGACGGCCAAAATTCAGCCATGGCTCCAGGTTCAGATCGGGGAATGCCAACTGTGCCGCAATCAGGCAACCAACCAAAAATCCAACGACGCCCCAGAATGTAGCGGCAAGCGTGAATTTTTTGACAATGTCATCATTATAAACGACAGGGCTTAGTTCTGCATTCATATCAGGCGTACTCCGGCTAGAAAGAAAAGGGCAAGTGAATTGGCAAGCGTTAGACCTTTGCGTAGCGCATTCTTCCAGGTTGGATTGTCAGATGCAATTCGGTTTTTGATAAATGCAACTGCGTTTAAGGCAGGAATGGTCGAGATACCGAATAACACCATACCTGCGCCTGCACTCCACCAATTAGGTGCAGCGGCGGCAATCAGCACAGCAGATAGCAACAAACCGCAAGGCAAGAAACCCAAAATTATGCCCATAACATAGCCACGCATGCCTATTGGGTTCTGGCTAAGCCTGGTAATGGTGTTCTGCAATGCACGAGGGAGTGATGGCAAAGGAATATTCAAACCCGATATGCCAAGAAATTGTAGGAAGAATAGTATACCGCCGCATGCCAACAAAAGCGCCGGCATGGTTGATGCGATATACTCTGAATTGCTGAGCTTAATAGCTTGTTGCGAGAAAATGGCGGCAACCATCCCCATCAAGGCGTAGGTGGTAATACGACCTGCATGATACGGTAACAACAGATTTGAGCTGAGGCGGGAAAGCATGCTCTGTTGTTGATTTGCCTGCTGGGGTGCGAAGGACATCACGAATGGCCCGCACATCCCCGTACAATGCGTCACGCTGCCAACGGCGCCAGCCATGAACAGGCTGGTTAAAAAGCCACCTTGCATGATGATTTCGTTATGACAAATCGGGATGCTGGACATGAATCAATCGTTACTAAATGATGCGACACTCATACACCAGATTTGCCACAATTTGCTGCGACATATCGTCATCTATTATGGACCACTTTAGTCCGCATTGGTACTGATGGGCGCATTGGGAAAGGCCAGTTCATGCCGCGAACGCCATTCAGGTTTTACATAATTCACAATCAAACTGCGGCGAAGCTCCGGCATTGGGCGTTTTTCAAAGCCATGCCATGTGTTCTCGGCCGGGATAAACACGACCGCACTATTAAACTCGCTTGGTGCACGGCCGACCCATTTTAATGCGGCATCGTAAATATCTGTGCCCATGGTGTTGCCCAGCGGCCCCTGCGTTAAATAAATAACCATAGTAAATAGTTTTACCCCGATATCAGTATGTGGCTCGAGCCAAAACCCTTCTTTGTCCTGACAATATTCAATACGCAGAAAAGAGCCCTGCAAATCAACTTCGCAGGTTTTTTCAATGGCACGGATCACTTCAGCAGACTGAAAGCCACCAGCAACATCAGCACATACGGGATATTGTAATTGCGCTTCGTGATTGAAAAAATGTCGTGATGCATTGTGGGTATCACGCTTGCCGTAGGTTTCGCTGATGGTTGCGGCTTCGAACGGTAGTTGCGTTATGCTGCGCGCCGAGAAACACGGCAAGACACCGTCCAATAGCCAATGCCGGTATGGCGATTGCACAGCAGGCTTTGCCATCAATGACTCGATAAAATGTCTTGCGACGATACTTTGTGCCGTTACATCGCCGTGCAAGCAATCACATGAAGCGTGTTTTTGCGCTACGCTAGCTAAACTCATTTGATATATCCCCGATGTGATTTAGTTGAAAAAACGCGCAAAGCTTTTTACGGCGGCGCTGACGTTATGACGGCCGTAATGCTCTTCGACAAAGTCGGCATCGGTCACCCAATTCAATTGAATGGAACGGCGCACACCCACAAATGGTTTGTGCCCATGCCATGAGGTGTCGCTGCGGCGGAAGGCAAGCAAAGTACCGGCAAGCGGCGCGACTTCGGATGAGTAATTATCAAGATTATGATCATCACGAAGGATACGCAGGCGGCCACCTTCATGATCCCATGTTTCATTCATATAGATTAGAATTGTGATGATTTTGCTTTCTGTATCGGTATGGATACGGCCATCCTTTTTTTGCATGAAACCGCGCACGGTTGCCACCAATGGCCTGTCGGTGATGTCGACATCAAATTTCCTGGAAAATGCCTCGGCTACTTCTGGCTTGCGGAATTGATCAATCAATGCCGCAAACGACTTGCCATATACGGTTTTATCAATCGGAAAACTGCCGGGTTGATGCAGGATCGGAAAATCGGAAACAACATCTGCGATGGCATCCGGTTTAATGAAGTTTGGAACAACAATATGTTCGTAGGGCTGTTGTTGTAGGGGTGTTGCGTTAAAAGTATCGAGATCTAGGATGGATGACATGCGTGGGTTCCCCTTTTTGAAATGGCGTGCCATTGGAGCAAAAAGGGGGCAGCAAAAACGATTAGTAAAGTTGTCGCTGCGACAAAACGCCATGCTAAAAAAGCATCGCGCACGGCAAAAATTAACACTTATGACAATCTGAGTTAATTCAATAAATACAGGGAAATATTGGTATTTTTGAATGTATAAATGCCGCCTTGCTTATGGGTTCTTTATATGTTTTCTATGCTTCACTATTTTTTACTTATACAGACAACGCCTATGGTGACGCGAATTTGTATAGAGGTTAGGCACTGAATTTTTGTGCGAAAAAAAGTTTAATTAGGAAAATATGCGAGAATGAACATGCAGCAGCTATTGACGAAAACCATCTGGGTATTTGCATTGTTAGCCGTAACTTTGATGCCGGTTAACGCCCAAGCAGATGTCGCGACCCAATGCAGCATTGACCATGCGGTGAACGGTGCCGTTCAATTCAAACAATGCCCCATCAGCGATGAAAACAATGACATACTCACTGCGGGATTTGATGGCGTTCGCCTTGATGCATCTGCAGATAAAAGCAAAACACCGGTTTGGGCATTTAATACCTGCCGTTATGTCGATAATGCCAGCGCCAGCGCATTATTTGTTCCGTTAAAATCGGTTCAAGAATGGTTGGCGTTTATTGCAAACCCGCCCGCCAAGGTAAGCTTTGCAGGCTGCTGTGAACCACGCCCGATGCGGGTCAGCGATATACCTACCCCGCCATCTTCAGAAAACTGTGCAGCTGGATGGGTGCTCAAAGGATTGGTTGACACCAGTGACCACAAGAAGCTTGTAGCAACGCCTGATACACAGGCTCCAGCCTCGCTCTTTACGCTTGTACCGGGCGTAAAAGATGATGCCACCTACCCTATTTCAAAACTGCCAATTGGCCGCGATGATATTGGTGCAGTTCTCCCGGATAATGCCAACCCAGGCAAGACTTATGCTGCCAAGTTCAGCTGCGGCAGCAATAAGGATTACTATATCGATTTCCACATGCAGTGCCGTGCGACCGAATGGGTAAGCGATAATATTCCTGCGACCACTGCAACAACAGGTGTAGAGACCATTACCCCTGTTGCTGAAACCACGACGGGTAGCAGACAAACAACCGATGTGATTGCAACTGACACTATTGTGGAAGATGATGCACAAGCCACCAAGCAAACCAGCGCCAATTGCCAGTTGAGCGTTATGCGAACCTACAGCAAGAAATGTTCAAATGGCGCGCCAGGCTTTACGGCGTACCGCCAAGTGTTCAATTCCTGCACCAAGCAGATTGAAAACCAAATTATTGCCAATACCTGCGCGGGCATTTCTGGTGGTATTAATGGCTGTGTTGCCAGCACCAATACCAGCACCGTGTCGTGCCCGAATGGCCAAAGCGGCAGCATCACTACACGCACAGAGCATATTTGTGACGGCAGCAACGGCGGCGCGGGCCGCGACAGCAGCACCATTGTAAGCAATACCTGCACCCCAGGTGGCGGTACAGGTGGTGGTACAACGGGTTGCGTTCCGGTAAATACCCTTACGACTACGCCATGTTCCGACCCGAGTGTGGGTGGTATCATCACGCTGCGCCGTATTCGTGTATGTGACGGCAGCAATGGCGGCGCAGGAAGCACGACCGAAACAGTTGTATCCAACACTTGTACGGCATCCGGATGTGTCAACAGCATCATGCTGAAAACCAGCACGGTATGTCAGGGCGGCACGTTGGTAAGAGCCAAAGTATATAATTCGTGCACCAAGCAGATTACTGATACAGTAATCAGCAATACCTGCCGATAATATTGTCTGCGGTTTACTATTCTGGAAGTCGCACGACGTGAAACATTCGGTTGCATTACTCGCTTTGATACTTGCTACGCCATGCATGGATGCAATGGCAGCCGCGCAAGACGTTAATGATGATGTATTCACATTTACGCTTGAAAATGACTCAATCGGTTCTGGTGCAGATCGAAATTATACTAGCGGGATTGCCCTGCATTGGTTGCAGCGCCATGAACAGCCATCTGCGGTTGCGCGCACGCTTGATAAGCTTGTGCCGATGAATATGTTGAATGATACAACTGTATCATATTCATTGGGACAAAACATATACGCGCCCAAAGTGTTATCTGCGGTTAATCCCGATCCATCGGATCGTCCCTATGCCGGATTTATGTATGGCACGGTGAATGTCGGCGCGACCAATGGCAATCACCGTGACACTATTGGATTAACGCTGGGTGTGGTGGGCCCTTATTCCCTTGCGGATGAAGCACAAGATTTTGTGCATGTACTGCTTGATGGCGAGCGCCCGCGCGGCTGGTCACATCAATTGAAAAATGAACCAGGCTTTGTGGCATCATGGGAACGCCTGTGGCCCGATAGTGTGAATGCCGAAACCGATGATTTATTTTTCCGTGCCGGGCCATATGCGGGCGCAACGCTGGGTAATGTGTTTACCTATGCGAATACCGGCCTGATTTTCCAACTGATGCCCAAGCAGTATAAGTCACAAAGCACGCCGATGCGGGTGCGCCCAGGTTTGGCAGGCAACGGTTATTCTGCGATACCTGAAGGTGAGTTTTCATGGTGTCTATTCGCAGGTGTTGAAGGCCGTTTGGTTGGCCGCAACATATTCCTTGATGGAAATACCTTTACCGATAGCCCATCGGTTGGCAAAAAGCCGTTTGTGGGTGATGCCAATGCCGGTGTTGCCTTTAACTATGGCCGCGCTCAAATCAACTACACGCTTAATTGGCGGTCAGAAGAATTTTACGGGCAAGACAACACCGATCTATTCGGCTCGGTTGGATTATCATACCGATTTTAGTCGTTAGTTTGGTACATCAATCACTAATATCTCAGCATCTGTATTCGCCGTGATGGTCAGTAATTGCGTGCCGGTAATTTCTGCGCCATCACCTTGTTTGATGACCGCGCCATTCACAACCAACTCCCCTACCGATGCGAGTACATACGCGCCATGGCTAAGTTCCTGCGTCACTGTGGTGCCTGCATTCAACTTCCCGCCATAAATGGTGGCATCAGCGTGGATAGCCAATGCGCCACTATTTGCGTGTTTAGCCTCGCCTGAAACCAATACGGATAGCGCATTAGTGACAGGTGTTTTTGGAAATTGGCGGGCTTCCCAACGGGGTTTAACCGCGCGTTGATTTGGTATAATCCAGATTTGATACAGGCGCGTATCTTCGCTTTCAAGATTATGCTCGGAATGCGCAACGCCCGTACCCGCGCTCATTACCTGTACATCACCCGCGCCGGTGCGGCCAACATTACCCATGCTGTCTTTATGCGTAATCGCACCTTGGCGCACATAGGTGATGATTTCCATATTATCGTGTGGATGGGTGCCAAAGCCTCTGCCCGCCGCAATAATATCATCATTAATCACACGCAATGCGCCAAAGCCCATGCGGGATGGATTATAGTAATTTGCAAAACTGAAATGATGCCGCGCATTGAGCCAGCCATGATCCGCATGACCAAGTGATGTATATGGATAGACGGTGACGTTTCCGCTTTGGGTTTTTGCGTGTGCATTTACGTGTGCGCTGGCTGACATAATTCTCTCCCTCTTTCTCTTGCTATATTAAAGAAGTAGGGCCACGAAAGCGAATGTCTAGGCCGATTTATCGCACAAAACTGCGTTTACGATTGGTGACAATTATGAACAAAGTGTCACTAACATTCAGATAAAAAATAGTAGAGTGCTACTCCAACATCTTGGGCGGTTCTAAAAAAGGCGCGAAGTTAAGTGCGCTGGGAGCTTATAAACCAATAAATTTTAGTTTTGGGACTGTTTTATATATACCCCCTTTAGTCGGGTATCGATAAGTTCCCTCGTAAACTATACATCCCCCGCTAGAAGGCTCTACCTTCATATCATCATAATAAATCTGGCTTTTCTTTTTAGGTATAAAAGCTACCAAACCCAAACAAGTTTCTATGCCATATTGTGTTTCACACGCAAACGCCAATGCTCCATCGTTCATTACTTGAAAAACTTTGTACTTCTGAATGTCTGCGCACTTTTCATTGTGAGCCACTTGAGATGGCAAGCTGTAATTATGCATGGCTTCTTGTTGTGTGCAGGCACATAGAATGGATGGTAAAAGCAACAATATTTGTTTCATATGCATCTTACACTCCTCAAAAACCGTTCTCAGGATATTATTATGTACTATGTCGCTACGAATGCATAACTTGGCTGGGAAGAACGCTTCATCTGGCATTTGAAAATGGCGGAGGGGAAAGGATTTGAACCTTCGAAACCCTTGCGGGTTTAACGGTTTTCGAGACCGCCGCGATCGACCACTCTGCCACCCCTCCGCATAACAAACGGAATTATTTTCTTCCGAGTGGTCGAATACCATATTAACGCGCTACGCGCTAGGCACTCTGCCACCCCTCCGTTGCTCAGTTTGATAGCAGAAAGAAAGTGTTGATTGAAGGCTTTATTTCTTAGCCAGCGCAGCCGTTAATTCCGGCACAATTTGAAATAAATCGCCCACCAAACCGTAATCCGCCACATTGAAAATAGGCGCATCGGGGTCTTTGTTAATGGCAACAATGACCTTGCTGTCCTTCATACCGGCCAGATGTTGAATGGCACCCGAAATGCCCACGGCCATGTATAAATCAGGCGCAACGATTTTGCCTGTCTGCCCTACCTGATAATCGTTGGGGACAAAACCGGCATCCACCGCCGCACGGGATGCGCCAATAGCAGCGCCCATGGTGTCGGCCAATTTTTCAAGCAGCTTGAAATTTTCGCCAGAGCCCAAACCGCGCCCACCCGAGACCACAATTTTTGCAGCCGTGAGTTCAGGACGTTCGGATTTTGAAACTTCGCGGCCCACAAAGGTGGAAAGACCGGCATCAGGAGTTGCGGATACTTTTTCAACCGCTGCATTACCGCCCGTAACGGCGGCAGCTTCAAACGAGGTTGCGCGCACGGTGCACAGCTTGATTGCATCACTTGATTGAACCGTGGCGATGGCATTGCCCGCATAAATGGGGCGTTTAAAAGTATCTGCGCTTTCAACCGCACTGATTTCAGAAATGGGCGCGACATCAAGCAATGCGCCCGCACGTGGCAAAAGGTTTTTACCAAAGCTGGTCGCGCCAACAAACACATGTGTGTAATTCTTGGCGAGTTGCGCAACCAATGGCGCTTCGTTTTCCGCCAAATCATCTTTGTATTGCGCGCCTTCGCTGACCAATAGTTTTTCAAGGCCAGCAACCTTAGAAGCTGCATCAATTGATGCAGCGCCAGGCGCACACATAATCAAGCCATCGACGGGGCATCCCAGTTTTTTTGCTGCCGTAATCGCGCAAAGGCTTGCCGATTTTACAACCAGACCATCATGTTCAAGTACAACCAGTGCGCGCATATTATACAACCTTTGCTTCGTTTTTTAATCTATCAACTAATGTAGCCACATCAGGAACTTTGATGCCCGCTTTGCGTGTGCCGGGTTCTTCCACGCGCAGGGTCTTGATACGCGGGGTTAAATCAATGCCCTTGGCAGCGGCATCAAATGGCTCAATCGGTTTTTTCTTGGCCTTCATGATGTTTGGCAAGGATGCGTAGCGCGGTTCATTCAAGCGCAAATCGGTTGTGATAATCGCGGGCAGTTTAAGTTGAACGGTTTCAAGGCCGCCATCTACTTCGCGGGTAACATTCACTGTACCGCTACCTACCTCGACCTTGGATGCAAAGGTCGCCTGCCCCCAACCCAGTAACGCGCCGAGCATTTGGCCAACTTGGTTATTATCACCATCAATGGCTTGCTTGCCCAAAATCACCAAGTCTGGTTTTTCTTGTTCAATAATCGCTTTTAAAACCTTGGCAACGCCCAACGGTTGCGTTTCACCCTCAAACGGGACGTGAATGCCGCGATCTGCGCCAATGGCCATTGCGGTGCGCAATAAATCCTGACATTGGGTCACGCCGATGCTCACGGCAATCACTTCGGTAGCAACGCCCTTTTCTTTCAGGCGCACGGCTTCTTCAACGGCGATTTCATCGAACGGGTTCATGCCCATTTTGACATTGGCAGTTTCAACGCCAGAATTATCTGCCTTCACACGAATTTTTACGTTGTAATCAATGACACGTTTTACGGGTACTAAGATTTTCATTAATCAAGCCTCGTGATTATTAGTTGCGGCCAAGAACAAGGGCGATGGCAAAGAGTGCGAGTGCGGCGGCTTGCAATCCGACACGCCAACGCATGAGGCGGTTACCGTATTTACGGTTGAACTCCCCGCCTTTGACCATACTGACCAAACCCATCACCAATACCGCCAGAACGGCCAGCATCGCGATGCCCATTAGGATAAGAAATACATTGCTCATAGAAGTTTTATAGCAAAGCCGATTAAGCTGCGCTATATCCTTATATATGATTGTTTTGGGGATTGAGACATCGTGCGATGAAACGGCAGTGGCGGTTGTGGATAACAACCGGCGCGTTCTTTCGCATGCCCTATTATCGCAGCTCGATGAACACCGGATGTATGGCGGCGTGGTGCCGGAAATTGCTGCGCGTGCTCACCTCGACCATATTGATGCGCTGGTTGAAAAGGCGATTCGTGATTCAGGCGTTCCTCTCGCCGGAATGGATGGCATTGCAGCCACTTGCGGGCCGGGATTAATTGGCGGGGTAATGGTAGGCGCGATGATGGGCAAAGCACTTGCCCTCACACTGCAAAAACCGTTTTTGGCAGTGAACCATTTGGAGGCGCATGCACTTACTGCGCGCCTGACGGATGATGTGACGTTTCCTTATTTGCTACTGCTGATTTCAGGTGGGCATTGCCAGTTATTATCAGTGGAGGGTGTTGGAAAATACAAACTCTATGGCTCCAGCATTGATGATGCCGTTGGCGAAGCATTCGATAAGGTTGCAAAATTATTGGGACTTGGATTTCCCGGCGGGCCTGCGGTTGAACAAGCTGCACTAAAAGGCGATGCCAATAAATATGAGTTGCCCTGCCCGATGCTTGGTAAACCTAATTGTGATTTTTCATTCTCCGGCCTGAAGACGGCGGTACGAAGTCTTGCTGAACGCGCAGGCATATTGGACGCCCAAAA
Organism: Alphaproteobacteria bacterium; assembly: GCA_041917755.1. Classification (GTDB taxonomy): domain Bacteria; phylum Pseudomonadota; class Alphaproteobacteria; order UBA9219; family RGZA01; genus RGZA01. The sequence goes on along the minus strand of JAYRWY010000004.1, from coordinate 142,299 downwards.
ACGCAGCGATATCGCAGCATCATTTCAGCGTGTCGTTGGGCAATGCCTTGCGGACCGTGTGCAACACGCAATAGACAAGATTAACATTGATGTTCCAGCCGCCAAAACATTGGTGGTGGCAGGCGGCGTGGCCGCCAACCAAGCCATCCGCGCGAGCCTGACCAGGGTTACAACTAAAAACGGATTTAAACTGGTCACGCCGCCGCCTGCCCTTTGCACCGATAACGGGGTGATGGTGGCATGGGCGGGTTTGGAAAAACTCCGCCTTGGATTGATTGATGGACTGGATACGGCACCGCGCCCCAGATGGCCGCTTTACGAAGCAAGTTAAAACGAGTTGAGCTTACCCATCACATCAGATAGTTTTTGCTTATGAAACCACTTCACACGATTGGAATTATTGGCAGCGGCGCATGGGGCACAGCTCTGGCGCAGGCAATGCATGGCACTGGTAAAAACGTGATCATGTTTGGCCGCAACAAAGAAGTGATTGATGAGATTAACGCCCATCATCGCAATTCCTGCTATTTACCAGATGCTCAGATTGATGCGGCGATAAAAGCCACACGTGATGAAACACAGCTGAAAGCTTGTGACGTGTTATTATTAGTCGTGCCAGCACAGCATGTACGCACGACGGTTATGCGTATTGCCGAGCATGTTGCAAAAGACACCCCCATCGTCATCTGCGCAAAAGGCATTGAAACCAGCAGCAGCAAGTTGATGGGTGATGTGGTAAAAGAAAGTTTCCATGACAATCCCTTAGCCGTGTTATCTGGCCCAACGTTTGCAGCCGAAGTGGTACGCGGGTTGCCGACCGCCGTCACAATTGCGGCCTCGTCATTAAGCCTAGCCAAGCATTTATGCGAGCAATTGGGTAGCCGGACATTCCGTCCCTATGCATCTGACGATATCATTGGCGTTGAAATTGCTGGCGCACTAAAGAACGTAATCGCAATTGGCTGCGGGATTGTGATGGGCAAGGGTCTTGGTGAAAACGCACGCACCGCATTGATGACAAGGGGTCTGCGTGAACTTACCCGCCTCGCCGTTGCTGTGGGTGCGCAAGGTGAAACATTGATGGGGCTTTCAGGGCTTGGGGATTTGGTGCTGACCTGTGGGTCGACCCAATCCCGCAACATGTCGTTAGGCGCGGCGCTAGGGCGCGGTGAAGTATTAGCCGATATTTTAAAAAGTCGTGTATCAGTAACCGAAGGCGTAAGCACATCATTGGCCGCACAGGCATTGGGCAAAGCACACCATATTGAAACACCGATTATAGATGCGGTTGTGGCCATCCTTCACCACGGCGCAGACATCAATGATGTGACACAACGTTTACTATCCCGCCCCCTGACCACCGAACACAGATAATCACTAATCACGCAGGTACATAATGGCTTATTGGCTGATGAAATCGGAACCCGATGCATATCCATGGGAAAAATTGGTCAAAGATGGCAAGGGCAATTGGGACGGTGTGCGCAACTATCAAGCTGCTAATAATATGAAGGCGATGAAGAAAGGCGATCTGGCTTTTTTCTATCATTCCAACATCGGGATGGAAATTGTGGGGATTATGGAAGTGACGAAGGAATTTCACCCTGATCCCAGCGATGAAACCGGACGATTTGTAATGGTGAGTGTCAAGCCGGTTAAAGCTTTGAAAAAGCCAGTAACTCTAAAAGATATCAAGGCAGATGCGATATTAAAGGAAATGGCATTGGTCAAGCAATCACGCCTGAGCGTATCGCCAGTGACTGAGAAACAATGGAAACGAATTTTGGAATGTTCTGCTAAATAGCGACAGCGCTATTAACGTGCAGGGCGTTCTTGCAACGTAGCACCAACTTCGGTTGCTGCGCGTACAATGCGTTCGCCGATGCTGCCACAACGTGCCGCAGCCGCTGCATAGGTGGTCACAGGTGAACGACGAATAGCAGCAATGGTTTTGTCCAAGGCAACAAGATTGGTCTGATTGGTCATTTGAACCAAACGTTCCAATGTATCATCCGCGCCGCTTGCAAATGTTAGTTCGGTTTCGCGTGACATGTTACTCTCTCCCAAGTTACCAAAGAAATCTGGACATGAATGTGTCGTTGTGATGCCAATAGTATGCCTTTGAAGTGCTAAAACGCGGTTAAATATAACTTGCTGAATTCTTAAGCTTTTTTGATGTTTTTCGGTAAAAAAGTGTAAACAATTTATTGCGGCGCACAGCCAGACTTGCAACGACCTACGGATTCACTTGGTTTATCTGGGGGTTGTGTGGATTACTAATGCCGCGGCAAATGCGCCGCCGCCAAACGTTAAGTTAGTCCTACCGTCTCACTTTGGGGTTTTTTTTAAATGAGCTCACCTGAATTCATTCCTGTTCAGCCAAGTATTAGCGGCCACGCCCATATCAAGCCGGATGATTACCAGCGGATGTTGAAAGAATCCATCAATCAGCCAGATAAGTTTTGGGCCGAGCAAGCCAAGACGCTGAACTGGATGAAGCCATTCACCAAAGTCAAACACACATCCTTCGATAAACCTGTTTCCATTCGCTGGTTTGAAGATGGAGCATTAAATGTATCTGCCAATTGTCTTGATAGACATTTACCTGAGCGTGCACACCATACCGCCATATTATGGGAAAGTGATGATGGACATTTAACCAGACATATCACCTACCAACAGGCCTATGATGAAGTATGTAAACTAGCGAATGGATTAAGAAAACTGGGCGTTAAAAAGGGCGACCGCGTTACAATTTATATGCCGATGATACCGGAAGCTGCCTTTGCCATGCTGGCGTGCGCACGTATCGGCGCGGTGCATTCGGTCGTGTTTGGTGGCTTTTCACCTACCAGTTTGAAGGAACGCATTCTTGATTGCAAATCTGACATCGTGATTACGGCAGATGAAGGCTTGCGCGGAAACAAAGCCATACCGCTTAAACAAAATACAGATGAAGCGCTGAAAGATTGCCCCAATGTCAAACATGTGGTGGTAGTCAAACGCACAGGCGGCAAGATTGGCTGGAATGACAGCCGCGATAAATGGTATCATGAGCTTATTAAAGGCTGTGAGGCACATTGCCAGCCGGAAGTAATGGGCAGTGAAGATCCGCTATTCATATTGTATACGTCTGGCTCCACGGGAAAACCCAAGGGTGTGCTGCATACCAGTGCGGGCTATCTACTTTATGCATCACTCACCCATAAATACGTATTTGATGTACAAAAAGACGAGGTTTATTTCTGTACCGCCGATGTGGGTTGGGTTACGGGTCATAGCTACGTGGTGTATGGGCCATTAGCCAACGGTACAACCAGCTTGATGTTTGAAGGCGTACCCAATTATCCCGATGCGTCACGTTTTTGGCAAATCGTGGATAAACATAAAGTGAATATTTTTTATACAGCGCCAACCGCAATACGTGCGTTGATGCGTGAAGGTGATGGGTTTGTAAAAAAGACCAGCCGCGCGTCTTTGCGTATCTTAGCCACGGTTGGCGAACCGATTAATCCCGAAGCATGGATGTGGTATTATAACGTTGTGGGTGATGCGCGCTGCCCGGTTATCGACACATGGTGGCAAACCGAAACCGGTGGCCACATGATTACGCCAATGCCGGGAGCGATTGGCTTAAAGCCTGGCTCAGCCACATTGCCCTTCTTTGGGGTTAAACCCATGTTGGTGGATAATGACGGCAAGGAATTGCACGGCGAAGCCGAAGGCAATTTGTGTCTTGTTGATTCATGGCCAGGCCAAGCACGCAGTTTATATGGTGACCACGCACGATTTGAACAAACTTACTTCAGCACCTATGCAGGTAAATATTTTACCGGCGATGGAGCGCGGCGCGATAAGGATGGCTATTACTGGATTACCGGACGCGTTGACGATGTATTGAATGTGGCAGGCCACCGATTAGGCACCGCAGAAATCGAAAGTGCACTGGTTGCACATAAAGCCGTTGCAGAAGCGGCCGTGGTTGGATACCCGCACGACATTAAGGGCCAGGGCATTTATGCTTTTGTGACCTTAAAAGCCGACCAGACCACATCAGATGAGCTTAACCGCGAACTGATTGGATGGGTGCGCAAAGTCATTAGCCCGATTGCCACGCCTGATTTTATTCAGTTTGCCAGCGGACTGCCCAAAACACGTTCAGGCAAAATCATGCGGCGTATCTTGCGTAAGATTGTGCATGGAGAAGCTGACCAGTTGGGTGACATATCAACCCTTGCTGATCCAAGTGTGGTAGATGAGCTGATCAAGAACAGAAAAAGCTAAGGCTATTTCTTTTTACCGCCTGGTGCATTCCAGTTCTGCTGTTCCATGTAGTTTTCAGCAAGGAAACGATAGAAAGTACGGAAGAATTTTTCGAGACTATCATCACGCTCGATTTTTAGCTCTGCCCATTTAGGGAAATAGTCATCCCATTTTTTCAATTCCATATGCGTTTCATCACGAAGCATGCGGATTTTATCAATGACTACCTGATGCTCGTTTACGCATTTGAGTATATCGCGCAACATCGTGTCTACTTTTGCAAAACGCTCCGCGATCAGTTTGGTAGCGCGGCGCGTTAATTCCTGCATGCGGTTTACTTCAGTAGCAAAAGCAGCCTCTTTTTTATAGGAGGTATAAAACGCGGCCAATTTTTGTGCGATATCGTTTAATTTGAGGCTGCGTTCGCGCAGGGCCTCGATATAGGTGGTTTCGCGTGCAATTTCATCAATGCGGTCACGTGAAACCTTGACCTCATCAAACTTGAGGAGCTGGGTGATTTTTTTATGGGCATCTTTTATCTGGCCGCGAACTTTCGGGGTTGCTTGCAAACGCTTCATTTGTTCCAGTGGTGGAAAATCCTCACGTTTGGCTTGCATCCAGAACACGAGCTCCATCTGCAGACGTGCAATCGCCATTTCTTTATGATGTTCTTCCACAGACCATGATGCGCTGCCATCTAGAATTTCACGCGGGATACTATCATTGGGGCGAATTTCACGGACATAATGAAGTCCCTTTTCAACCTTAACTAACAATGCGGCATCGACTGAATCAATCGGGATATTGAATTCTTGCTGTAGCTTAGCGAGTTCAATCGCCACAGTGTGCTCGCCCATGGGAATGTAATAACACGGCATTTTATCTGCACCGTTAAGAGCAAAGCGGCAGTTATTAATGCTGAAAATTTTGTGTTTGAATACAAAATGGGTACTCGCATCGTGCGGACTATCGATATTGGCGGTCGCAACGAGGCCTGAGGGCTGCGCTGGCAACTCTCCTGCTACCGCGTCTGGTGCGGCGGGCTTATCGGACGACATTTCTGTATTCATAAGATAATTAAGGCCTTATCAATGGGTCGGCACAAAAACTGTACGGGTCAGGCCTTAACAAAACCTTGAGTTTGTACCGGATTTCGTATGTTTTTTAGGAATGTGCTTTTCATTCATGGGAGCGAAAAGACTGTGAAAAACTCTGTAAAAAAGCGTGATGTTTCAAAGTCATTACGATAATTTATAGTCTAAGATAAAGTTAATATCGAACTGGAGTGGGTATGACACGGCATTTATTTGGAACAGACGGCGTTCGGGGCAAAGTTAATCAAGAGCCGATGACCGCGCCAACATTATTGAAATTGGCTATGGCCGCCGCCATGCAATTTCGCCGTGGCAACCACCGCCACCATGTCGTGATTGGAAAAGATACGCGCCTATCCGGTTATATGATTGAGCCTGCGCTGACTTCCGGATTTGTATCAATGGGTATGGATGTAACCTTGCTCGGGCCATTACCAACACCGGCGGTAGCAATGCTCACACGTTCTTTGCGCGCAGATCTGGGCGTAATGATTTCTGCATCCCATAATCCATATGATGATAATGGCATTAAATTATTTGGCCCCGATGGCAACAAGCTTTCGGATGAAACAGAAATGCAAATTGAAACGCTGATGCAGAATGACATGCAGCAGTTTTTAATCGACCCAAAGAATTTTGGTAAGGCGATGCGATTGGATGACGCTAAGGGTCGTTATATTGAATTCGTCAAAAATTCATTCCCAAAAGGTTTGCGCCTGGATGGATTAAAAATTGTTATCGATTGCGCAGAAGGTGCTGCGTATAAAGTAGCCCCAGCCGTATTATGGGAATTAGGTGCAGAAGTCATTGCGCTGGGCACCAAACCCGATGGCTATAACATCAATAAAAAATGCGGTGCGGTAGCGCCTGAAACCATGATGGACAGCGTGGTATTGCACGGCGCAGATATTGGGATTGCCTTGGATGGTGATGCCGATCGCCTGATTTTAGCTGATGAAAAAGGCGCACGCGTGGATGGCGACCAGATTATGGCGCTCATTGCGCAAAGCTGGAAACAACAGGGGTTACTGCGCGGCGATGCGATCGTGGCAACCGTGATGTCGAACCTTGGTCTTGAACGCTTTTTAGAAAAACAAAATATCAAACTACACCGCGCAGCCGTGGGTGACCGATATGTGGTTGAACAAATGGCAAAGACCGGATGCAATTTGGGCGGCGAACAATCCGGCCATATCGTGATGAGCGATTTTAATACGACAGGTGATGGATTGGTGGCGGCATTACAAATTCTGGCCGTGCTCGTCCAGCAAAAGAAGAAAGCCAGCGAGGTTTTGCGCCTGTTTACGCCTGTCCCGCAAAAACTGACTAATGTGCGTGTGGCAACCACCACCATTTTGGAACAAGGCACCGTAAAGAACGCGATTGCCGCGGCGGAAAAGCGCCTTGGAACACAAGGACGTTTATTGGTGCGTAAATCGGGTACCGAACCGCTCATCCGCGTGATGGCAGAAGGCGATGATGAAGCATTGGTCAACAGCATCGTCAGCGAATTGTGCGATTTCATTCAAAAAGCAGCCTAAGCCATGAAAGGCCGGGTTCTTATTATTGCTGGCTCGGATAGTGGCGGCGGCGCGGGCATTCAAGGTGACATCAAAACCGTAAGTGCGCTTGGCGGGTATGCCATGACAGCTATTACGGCTATCACCGTTCAAAATACATTGGCGGTAAGTGATGTGCATGCTGTACCAACCCATATTATCAAAAGCCAAATGCAAGTGGTTTTGGATGATATTGGCGCCGATGCGATTAAAACCGGCATGCTGCATGATAAAGATGTGATTGAAACAATCGCAGAAATCCTGCGCGGCCGCACGCTACCGGCCGTGATTGATCCCGTGATGATTTCAAAAAGCGGTAATGCATTGTTGCAGGCAAGCGCGGTGGACGCGTTGAAAAAAATCTTGCTTCCGCTTGCCACCATCATCACGCCAAATATTCCTGAGGCTGAAGCGTTGCTGGGTAAACCCGTAATAAACATGCAAGATGCGGCACGTGAACTTGCACAATTTGGAAGTAAAGCGATATTGCTCAAAGGTGGTCATGCGCAAGGCGATGTCATCACCGATGTGTTGTGGGATGGACGAGATATTACCCAGTGGCAAAGCCCGCGCATTCAAAGCAAACATACCCATGGGACAGGCTGCACCCTTGCCAGTGCTATAGCCGTTAGCCTTGGCCAAGGCATGTCGTTAAAAGACAGCATCAGCCGCGCACGGAATTATGTGATGGGCGCAATTAGCCACGCGCCCGGGTTTGGTCACGGCCATGGCCCCCTTAACCACAGCTGGAATCAATCCTAAAATCCGCTAGCATTATTGAATGCAGCGAATCATTCCTACCCAAAGCGTACGCATCATTGGCCTAGACCCCGGTTTAAACCACACGGGCTGGGGCATTATTGATGCGATGGGGAATTCGCTTCATTATGTTGCATGCGGACGGATTACAACCGCCGCAAAAACCGATACGATGGGCGAACGTCTTACTACCCTATACAACGCCCTGACAAAAATAATTGAAACCCATGCCCCGCACGAAGCAGCACTTGAAGAAACATTTATGAATAAGAATGCACTTTCAGCACTCAAACTTGGTATGGCGCGCGGCGTGGTAATGCTCGCACCTGCGCATACAGGGCTTAGTGTTGCGGAATACAGCGCGAACCTTGTTAAAAAATCAATCAGCGGTTATGGCCATGCCGATAAAAATCAAGTCGCACAGATGGTAAAATTGTTATTGCCATCTGCTGAACTGAGCTCCCCCGATGCGGCGGACGCATTGGCCATTGCAATATGCCATGCGCACCACCGCGCCAGCAACGTACTACTTAAAGGGTTGCGCGCATGATCGGAAAATTAACTGGCCGCCTTGATGCCGTGAATGAGAACCAAGCACTGATAGATGTGAATGGCGTGGGGTATGTCGCAATGTGTTCAGCGCAAACCCTGCGCCGCATTGGCGGTATTGGCAGCAATGTATCGTTATTGATTGAAACGCAAGTGCGCGAAGATGCCATAACCTTAATCGGGTTTGCCGATGCAGAAGAAAAATCAGCATTTAAAGTGCTTACCACTGTACAAGGTGTGGGAACCAAAGTTGCACTGTCTATTCTTTCAACCCTATCGGGTGAACAATTATCATCGGCCATTATTAATGGTGATAAGGCACTTCTATCATCAGCTGATGGTGTGGGGCCAAAACTGGCAGCGCGGTTGATGACCGAATTAAAAGATAAGGTTATGCAGATTGGCACGGGCAATGTGGCGGCGTTTCATGCCAATGCAAAATCACCTGTGGCTGTTCCAAACCTTGCAGGGGATGCGGTATCAACCCTTACCAATCTGGGTTTCCGCCGTGATGAAGCCTTCGCCGCCGTGATGGCCGTGATTGGCGAAGAAAAAACCATCGGCTTTGATGCGCTGGTCAAAAAATCATTGCAGGAGCTTTCGCCGAAAAGATGAATACACCCAACCCCATCATTCGTCCCGAAAAGATTGAAAGCGAAGCCGAGCAGCAATTGCGCCCGCAGCGCCTATCGGAATTTGTTGGACAAAGCGGCCTAAAAAGCAATCTGGGCGTGTTTATTCAGGCGGCAGCAATGCGCAAGCGCGCCCTCGACCATGTCTTATTATACGGGCCGCCGGGTTTGGGTAAAACCACGCTTGCACAAATCATTTCCCGTGAATTGGGCGTTGGATTTCGTGCCACATCAGGTCCTATCATCACCCGTGCCGGTGACCTTGCCGCCATTCTTACTAATCTTCAGCCGCATGATGTGTTGTTCATCGATGAAATTCACCGTTTGAACCCGGCGGTAGAAGAAGTGCTATATCCCGCAATGGAAGATTTCCAGTTGGATTTGATGATTGGCGAAGGCCCCGCAGCACGTTCAGTGCGTATCGACTTACCACCCTTCACATTGATTGCTGCAACTACGCGTTCTGGGTTACTCACTAAACCACTTCGTGAACGTTTTGGTATTCCCCTGCCCTTGCAATTTTATACACCGGAAGAATTACAACAAATTGTACTGCGCGCCGTTAGCATTCAAGGTATGAAGATTACAGATGGCGGCGCATTGGAAATTGCCAAACGTTCGCGTGCAACACCGCGCGTGGCAGGCCGTTTGCTACAACGGGTGTGTGATTTTGCAACCGTACAAGGTGCAAAGGAAATTGACGCCAAACTTGCAGATAATGCATTGCAGAAGCTGGATGTGGATGCCAAAGGGCTGGATGCGATGGATAGGCGCTATTTGCGATTGATTGCAGAAAACTACAATGGCGGCCCAGTGGGCGTGGAAACCATTGCCGCCGCCCTTTCTGAACAGCGCGATGTGATTGAAGAAGTGGTTGAGCCTTATCTTATTCAACAAAGCTTCATTCAACGTACGCCACGTGGCCGCATGGTAACCGATCATGCCTATCAGCATTTAGGATTGAAGCCACCTACGCGCATGGCAGAACAAATCAGTTTACTAGCAAGCGATGACAGCGATGACTAAACCGCATATATGGCCCCTTCGGGTTTATTTTGAAGACACCGATGCAGGCCAGATTGTTTATTATGCCAATTATCTGAAATTTACCGAACGTGCACGCACCGAAATGTTGCGCGCAGCTGGAGCGGACCATAACGCGATGATTAAAGATGACGGGCTGATGTTCGTGGTGAAAAGCGTTAATATCGAATATCTGCAATCGGCAAAACTGGATGATGCCTTGGAAGTTCACACCAGCATTATCAAAATCGGCAATGCGTCGTTAATCCTCCAGCAAAACGTGTTGCGGGATGGGCACACGCTTGCTACATCGCAAGTTGTTTTGGTGGCAGTTAACGGGAATGGCCAACCCTGCCGTATTCCAGCCTCAATCCGCTCTAAAATAGAAATCTGAACCGATATACAAGAAGCATTGACGCAGATGGATGTGCCCCAATACATTACGCCCATCTGATAGAAACTGCTTTGCCAAATCCAATAAGCTAACCCCCATAAGGTTTTACCATGGAACAACAAATCGTCGAACAACTCAAACTACCCGGTTCTGTGCCACATGCGGATATGTCTGCACTCGGTTTGTTTATGCATGCCGATGGCGTTGTAAAAATGGTCATCCTTGCACTGGTGTTTGCATCCATCTGGACATGGGCGATTATTTTACAAAAATCGACCAAGCTGAAATCCCTTAAAAGCAAGGCAGGATATTTTGAAGATCGCTTCTGGGCAGGCGGTTCGCTTGATACACTATATGACAAAATCAACGGGAAGCCTGGCGACCCGATGAGCTCCATTTTCGTGGCGGCCATGAAAGAATGGAAAGCGGCTGCTGAAAAAAATCTGATGGCTACGGCTGCCATGCGCGCCAGTTTGCTGGCACGTATCGAACGCGCGATTAATGGCACGATTGGCCGTGAACTTACGCAGATTGAAAAACATATGACGTTACTGGCTTCGGTTGGGTCTGTATCAACCTTTGTCGGTTTGTTTGGTACCGTATGGGGTATTATGAATAGCTTTGCGGCCATTGCGAATTCACAAAATACCAGTCTTGCCGTGGTTGCCCCGGGTATTGCCGAAGCCTTATTTGCAACGGCAATCGGTCTTGTGGCGGCTATTCCGGCCGTATTGGCATATAACAAATTTAATAGCGAAATCTCACGCTATGCCGAGCGCCTGGATTTTTTTGGCAATGATTTGCTTGCTACCATGTCACGCAACCTTGAGGATATGTAGTCATGGCGGTACAACTTGGTGCTAAATCTGGCGGCAAACGCGGGCGACGCAAAGCCGCCGCGATGAGTGAAATTAACGTCACGCCCATGGTCGACGTAATGTTGGTGCTGTTGGTCATTTTTATGGTGACGGCTCCATTGCTGACGGTATCGGTTCCTGTCGATTTGCCGCAAACGCAAGGACAAAATATTTCATCAGATAAAGAACCCTTGGTTGTAACGGTTACCGCAAGAGGCGAGATTTATATTCAGGAAAACAAAATTACGCTTGAAGCATTGGTACCACGCTTGCAGGCCATGACAGGCGCAAACCCGGATATCCGTATTTTTGTCCGTGGTGATAAAGGCGTTGCCTATGGACGGGTGATGGAAGCCATGGGCGCGATTGCGGCGGCTGGCTTTAAACATGTGGCTTTGGTTGCGGATTTGCCAAAGAGTAACTGAAACGGTTTTGGATAGCGTGTGATTAGGCAATACAGATGAGAAAATGGTTAGCCGCCTCTGCACTGCTGCACATTATTATTGTCATCCTGCTATGGCTTGGATTACCGCAATTTGCTAAGCCGCTTCCTGCACCACCGGTTTATATTCCGGTTGAAATAGCCCAGCTTGCCCCTGTATCTGCAGCCAAGGTTCAAGACCAGAAGCCAGAACCCAAGGAACCACAAAAAGAACCACCCAAACCCGAGCCACCCAAGCCAGAGGTGAAGCCGGAGCCACCCAAACCTGAACCACCTAAGCCAGAATCAAAACCACCTGTTCCGCAGCCAAAACCACCTGAGCCAAAGCCGCCAGAGCCAAAACCTGTGCCAAAGCCTGAGGCGATTTTGCCAACCCCATCGCCTAAGCCCAAGCCACCGGAAACCAAGCCAAAGCCTGAACCAAAGCCGCAGCCACCAAAGCCGGATGCGCTTTCCAGCATTCTAAAGAATGTGGCGAAGTTAAAGGCTGACCCAAAGCCCGAGGCCAAGAAGCAACCGGATAAACCGGCAGTAAAGCCAAGTGAGCCGACCCCAACGCCAACGCCGCCACAAACTGATCCTAAACCCGCCACATCCGCGCCATCTGCCCCGCTTATGGCTGATAAACTGTCGATTAGTGAGGAAGATGCGTTGCGCCAACAAATCCGTGGGTGCTGGAATGTTCCGATTGGTGCGAAGGATATCGAAAATATAACTGTGGAAATTTACATTCAGGTCAACCCAGACCGTACTTTAAAGGATGCAGTTGTGGTAGATCAGGGTAGATTAGGCCGCGATAGCTTCTTCAGGGCGGTTGCAGAATCTGCGTTAAGGGCGTTAAAAAACCCACGATGCAGCCCTCTTGCTTTACCGCCTGAAAAATATCAACAATGGCAAGAAATGATTTTCAACTTTAACCCCAAGGACATGTTCTGACATGCAAATCCTATTTCGCAGTTTCCTTATTCTTTTGTGCTTCATCTCCCTTCCTTTGCACAAGGCAGAAGCCAAACTGCGCGTTGATATCACCCAAGGCGTGAGCGAGCCTATTCCGGTTGCCATCACCAAAATGGGCGGCAGCGATGCAACCAGTTCCCGCGTCGGCCAGGACATTTCAAAAGTAATTGCACAGAACCTTGAACGTTCTGGTCTTTTCAAGGCCATTGACCCGAACAGCTTTGTACAAGATGCAGCCAGCGCCCATGCCGCGCCACGCTTTCCAGATTGGCGCGTGATTAATGCGCAGGGTCTTGTAACCGGCACCGTTGCACCGCAAGGTGATGGTCGCTTGCGTGTTGAATTCCGTTTATGGGATGTCTTTGCCGAACAGCAAATGGCAGGCATGGCATATTTTACTGTGCCACAAAACTGGCGCCGCATTGCGCACATCATTTCCGATGCCATCTATAAACGCATCACGGGTGAAGAAGGTTATTTTGATACCCGCATTGTTTATATTTCTGAAACAGGCGCAGAAAACCGCCGTGTCAAACGCCTTGCGATTATGGATCAGGATGGTGAAAACCACCGTTTCCTAACCGATGGCAGAACGCTTATTCTTACGCCGCGTTTCTCCCCTACGCTGCAGGAAATTACCTATCTGGCTTATTACAATAACAAGCCACGCGTATACCTGTTCAACATTGATAGTGGTCGCCAAGAAGTACTGGGTGATTTCCCCGGTATGACCTTTGCGCCCCGCTTCTCACCTGATGGCAAGAAAGTTGTATTCAGCCTGATTGAGGAAGGTGGCGATAGCAATATCTTTGCTATGGATTTGCGTACACGCCGTACCAACCGTTTGACCAACCACCCATCCATCAACACTGCACCTTCCTATTCACCAGATGGAAATCAGGTCACGTTTGAATCGGATCGCGGTGGTTCACAACAAATCTATGTAATGGGCAGCGATGGCTCTAACCCTAAGCGCGTGAGCTTTGGCAGCGGCCGTTATGGTACGCCAGTATGGTCACCGCGCGGTGATCTGATCGCCTTTACCAAACAGGAAGGCGGCCAATTCTATATTGGTGTGATGCGCCCAGATGGCAGCGGTGAACGTATGATCACCCAAGCCTACCATGCCGAAGGCCCAACTTGGGCACCCAATGGCCGTGTCTTGATGTTCTTTAAAGAACGTCCAGGTAGCGGCGGTAAGACTGCTCACCTCTATTCAATCGACATTACCGGTCAAAACGAGCGTGAAGTGGTTACCCCATTGGATGCATCCGACCCAGCATGGTCGCCATTAATTCCATAGCCGAAATGTTCTTATTTTTGCCATGGTTTGAGGGCATTCATAAGAATATGTGGGGATAGGGTTACAATCCGCGAATTAAAGACTAGGTTAGTCAAGTACTGCTTCCAAAAGCCTTTGGTTTTTGGCAAGAGTATGAGCGAACAGTAGTCCGATTCGTGACTACCCTTCACGGAATTTAGCTAATCGTTTTAAACCGACCAAACCAACACAACATCAACACGGAGAATACAAAATGTTATTGAAGAATGGGCGTCTGAAAGTTCTTAGCCTGATGGCTGCACTTTTATTGGTTTCAGCTTGTGAAACCTCGCCCGATGGTTCATCAGGCAGCGCAAACAGCTCAGGTAGCCGCATGGGCGGTAAGGGTGGCGTTGGTGTTGAATCTGGCGCACTTAAAAATCCAAATGCAAAGCCTGGCTCTGTTGAAGATTTCGTTGATAACGTTGGTGACCGCGTATGGTTCGGTTTTGACTCAGCCGACGTAAACGATGAAGGCCGCGCTACATTGGATAAGCAAGCTGAATGGCTGAAAGAATACGGTTCTGTCAACATCACCGTTGAAGGCCATTGCGATGAACGTGGTACCCGCGAATACAACCTTGCATTGGGTCAAAAGCGCGCTTCATCCATCAAGAAGTATCTGGTTGCTGCAGGCGTAGCACCTGGTCGCATCGAAACCGTTTCCTACGGTAAAGAACGCCCAGAAGCAACGGGCAGCAGCGAAGAAGCATGGGCACAGAACCGCCGCGGCGTATCTGTAATCAAGTAAGCTTTATCGCTGAATGGTTTAAAAAAGGGCGCTTTATGCGCCCTTTTTCTTTGCTGAATTTTTGCCTTAAATTCGTGTAATATCAGTTCCGTACTTGCCTTTTATTCTTGGTTTTATTAGGGACATCACATGCGCACTACATCACGCCTCTCATCTCATTTTCGTGTGACTTTATGTGCTGTGCTGCTCAGTGCCGCATGCATTACTTTGCTGCCTGCGCATGCGATGGCGCAAAACACCCAGAACTTTAATCGTGATGTTGAAGAAAGCGACGTGCCACCACCCCATGCGCACCCCATGCCGCAACCGGCGCCAGCCGCTTCAAATCTTCAGGCGACTGATTTACAGGTGCGCATGAACGCTTTAGAAAATTTGGTGCGCGGCATGACCGGGCAAGTTGAAAAGCTTCAGTTCCAGAATAATCAGCTGATGCAGATGCAGCAAAAAATTGCTGCAGACAATGATGTACGGTTTAAAGAAATCGAACAGAAACTCATCACGCATGAATCGAATATGAAGGGATTGTCTGCCGCGCAGCAAACCTTGGCGCAAACCCAAGCCCAACAAGCCGCGCAACCACCCGCACAGCCAGCCCCAGCCGCCGTGAGCGAGCCTGAACCCGCAAAGACATTGGATGCGCCCACGGCTAAGGAAAAGCCCGCTACCGATAAATCGGGCGGAACGCTTGGTACAATTTCAAAAAACAAGGACGAGCCAAATGTGGTCAAAGGCGATGATTCAACAGCCCAAGCCCAATATGACGAGGCATTCAATGCGTTACGCCAAGCCAAATATGATGATGCAGAAAAAGCATTCCAGATATTCCTAAAGAACCATCCCAAGCATCATCTAACCGAAAATGCCAAATACTGGCTTGCCGAGACATTTTATGTGCGCGGCAAATTTCAGGAATCTGCAGTAGCGTTTGCTGAAGCATATCAGGAATTCCCCAAGGGATCGAAAGCGCCTGATAATCTTTTAAAATTATCCATGTCGCTTGGCTCACTTGGCAAAAAACAGGATGCATGTGTAACGCTGAATGAACTGACCAAAAAATTCCCTTCTGCAACAGCTGTAACGCGCAATCGCGCCGAACAGCAAAAGAAAACCTTTGGTTGCACATGAGCGGCGCTGCTGTTCCGCACAGCAATACACCAAATCCTTTAACGCCAGCACTGTTTGATAAGCTGATGGAGGCTTGCGGGGCATTTCCGCCATCGCCGCGCTTTGCGGTTGCGTTATCGGGAGGACCAGACAGCATTGCCTTGGCCTATTTATTACATGATTGGGTAACCGCGCGCGGCGGTACACTTCATGCTATCACAGTTGATCATCAGCTACGCCCGGAATCTGGCGAAGAGGCCGCACAGGTGGCTAAATGGTGTGCGGCCAAATCGATTGCGCACACCACGCTGGTTTGGAAAAAAGATTGCGCCCCTACTTCAGCCGTTCACCACACTGCTCGTAGAGTACGCTATGAATTTCTGACCTCAACATGTCAGCAACATGGAATTGACCATCTGTTCCTTGGCCAACATGCAGATGACCAAGCCGAAACTGTATTGATGCGGTTTATCAAAGGCAGCGGGATTGATGGTCTAGCCGCCATGCCACGCATGCGTACCTTGGATGGCGTTAAAATCATCAGGCCGTTATTGCCCGTCACCAAGCAGCGGCTAGTGGATACATGCAAAGCCCATCAATGGGCGTTTTTCCGCGACCCATCGAATGATTCACCCGCCTATCTGCGTGGTCGTTTGCGGCAATTGGCACAGCCTTTGGCGCAAGAGGGCCTGACCACTGCATCACTCTATGACATGGCGCGCAATGCCGGCATGGCCAGAGCCGCATTGGAAGCCACTGCCAATCAATGGCTGGAACGCCATGCCGTTGTTAGCCCCTTGGGCATTATTCATATCGAACGGAAAGCATGGGCGGCATTAGACACAGAAATGCAACGGCGTACGTTGAGCCGGATTTTATTGTGCATGAGCGGGGAAGACTATTCACCAAAATATGCTTCACTTGATCATCTTGTTCAATCATTGCTGAATAAAGAAAGCGTGCATCAAACATTATGCGGCTGTCATGTGATTGTACAATTTGGCGTAATTAAATTTTACCGCGAGCTTGCCTGTACAGCTAAGGCGCAGCCAATTGAAACTACACTGCACTGGGATAATCGTTTTAAAATCGTTGTAAATTCTTTGCTTCCTGGAAAACATTTTACCATCGCGCCACTGGGTGAACTTGGCCGCGAACTGATTGAAAAAATGGGGCATAGGCAAGTTGCCGATTGCCCTGCCCTGCACCGGGCAACCTTGCCTGCTTTATATGTGGATAATCAATTGCATAGCATTCCAGATTTTGGCGTGGATGAACACACATCCAACGCACCTCAACCACTTGTAAAAGCTATCTTTTCACCCAAAAGAATGCTATTGGTTAATTGCTTTGAACCATGTCCGGTTTTACTCAGCTAAACACGCATTTTACGGCTTCGTTTGATGTTGTTTAATCATTTATGGGCACTATATCAGTCTTAACCTAGTCAACTAATCCACTACCCACCCTTTGTACTCAACTGTTGAGGTTTTCCTTTGAATAATTTTGGCAAAAATATCCTTGTGTTCGTATTGATGGCTGTTCTGTTCATCGGCCTCTACAACATGTCACAAAACCAGTCGCCCATCGCCGTTGGCGCAAACATTCCATTCAGCGAATTTATATCCCGCGTGGATGAAAAGAAAGTTTCCGATATCACAATTAAAGGTCAGTACATTTACGGCCGTGGCACGGACAACCAACCCTTTACGACCTATGTTCCGCCCAACACCAGTATGACGGATATTTTTAAAGATAAAAATGTTCGTGTGACTGCACAGCCCGATGAAGGTAATCAACCAAGCCTGTTAGGCGTGTTAATTGGCTGGTTCCCGATGTTGTTGCTGATTGGTGTGTGGATTTTCTTCATGCGTCAAATGCAATCTGGCAGCGGCAAGGCGATGGGCTTTGGTAAAAGCCGCGCACGCATGCTGACCGAAAAAACCGGCAAAGTGGTATTTGAAGATGTTGCTGGCGTGGATGAAGCAAAATCAGAGCTGACTGAAATTGTTGATTTCCTGCGTGAGCCACAAAAATTCCAGCGTCTTGGCGGTAAAATCCCCAAGGGTGTTTTGCTGGTTGGCCCACCGGGTACCGGTAAGACACTTATTGCGCGCGCCGTGGCCGGTGAAGCCAATGTGCCGTTTTTTACTATTTCCGGTTCTGACTTTGTTGAAATGTTTGTCGGTGTTGGTGCTGCACGCGTTCGTGACATGTTTGAACAAGGCAAAAAGAATGCACCCTGCATCATCTTTATCGATGAAATTGATGCCCTTGGCCGTAAACGCGGCGCGGGCGTTGGCGGCGGTAACGATGAACGCGAACAAACCCTCAACCAGTTGCTGGTTGAAATGGATGGCTTTGAAGCCAATGAAGGCGTGATTTTGATTGCAGCCACTAACCGCCCCGACGTGCTTGACCCTGCATTATTGCGCCCCGGCCGTTTTGACCGCCAAGTGGTAGTGCCCAACCCAGATATTTCTGGCCGTGAAAAAATCTTGCGCGTACATATGCGCAAAGTTCCATTGGCAGCCGATGTGGATGCCCGCGTGATTGCACGCGGCACACCAGGTTTTTCGGGTGCCGACCTTGCCAATCTGGTAAATGAAGCCGCATTGATGGCCGCACGTCGTAACCTGAACACGATTGGCATGGCTGAATTAGAGCAAGCCAAGGATAAGGTTATGATGGGCGCAGAGCGTCGCTCTATGGTCATGACCGAAAAAGAAAAGAAGCTGACGGCGTACCACGAAGTGGGTCACGCCTTGGTTGGCCTACATATGCCCGAGCATGACCCATTGCATAAGGTGACCATTATTCCACGCGGTAGAGCGTTAGGCGTTACGATGAGCCTTCCTGAACAGGATCGTTACTCCATGTCCAAGCTGCAGCTTAAATCCCAGCTGGCATCTTTATTTGGCGGCCGCGTTGCAGAAGAAATCATCTTTGGCGGCGATAACGTCACCACCGGTGCATCGAATGATATTGAACGTGCAACAGGGCTTGCCCGCCGCATGGTCACCGAATTCGGTATGAATGAAACCCTAGGCACAGTGCGTTATAACTCCAATGAAGAAGAAGTATTCATGGGGCATTCGGTTGCTCGCCAGCAAAATGTTTCGGAAGAAACCAATCGCCGGATTGATGAAGAAGTACGCAAACTAATTGATTGGGCAGAAAACAAAGCTCGTGAAATCCTCACTACCCATCTTGAAGACCTGCACAAGGTATCCAAGGCGTTGCTTGAATATGAAACCCTGTCCGGTGATGAAGTGCGTGCATTGCTTCGCGGTGAAAACATCAACCGTGATAACAACAACCCGCCACCTGCCAAACCTGTGAGCAGCAAATTAGGTTCTGTACCCAGCAGTTCCGATGTTCCAGGATTTGATGGAACTGGCCCCCGCATTGTTACCTAACATCTAACGCATAAGCGCCCATGACGTGGACCAGCATCCTATTTCGTTTTGTTGTGGATGCATTCCGTCCGCCGTTTCGTACAACCCATTGGATGGTGCTGCTTTATGTATTGCTATCATCCGCCTATAACCCCAATAGCCACTTTAATCATTGGACATTACCGGACACCGATGACTATACGCGTTTTGTGCAGGTGTTTAATTGGCTGGATGGCCAAAGCTGGTTTGACATGCACCTGCCTCAGCTCTACCCACAGCATGTTATCAGCATGCATTGGGCAAGGCTGGTGGATATTCCGCTTGCCGGGCTGATTGTTCTACTGGAATCCGTTACGCATTTTTTCCAGATTGCTGCACCGCGCAGCGGTCTTGCCATGTTGGTAGCTTTCTTATTTCCATCGGTATTGCTTTTTGGGCTTTTAAAGCTGGTGCGGGCATTCGCGCAGCCGGTACTTGGCCGCGGCTATGCTGGTTTTGTCTGTTTCATGGTTCCGCTGTGTATGCAGTTGATATTCCAGTTCTCGCCTATGCGGGTTGATCATCACGCCTATATCTTGCTTGGGGCTGGCGTGAGCTTTTATGCCCTGCAAAGTATGGTGTTGGGCGTAAAGCCCCTGCAGATGTCGATATTGGCTGGCGTTGCGATTGGCCTTGCCATGTGGAATGGCGCTGAAATACTTCCCATGCTACTGGGCTTTGGTTTTTGTCTTACCCTATTGATGATTTTATCGCGCAAGCCAGCTTTTATTGACGGGGTGGTATTTGGTGCGTCTCTTCTGGTAACCAGCTTTGTTGTCTTGCTTGTTGCTAAAGCCCCCGAGGCGCGTTGGGCAACCGAATATGACAGCTATTCGTTCTTTCATGTGATGATCGCAGTTTATACGCTGGCGTTTTTTGCTGCGCTTTTTGTGGTGAGCCGCCTAACCAAACACATGGCCATTCTGTTGGCTTTTGCGCTGTTTGCCAGCCTTGTTGATTTGAATATGTTTTTAACCCAGTTTCCTGACTTTATTATGGGCCCTTATGCCAAGGTTAACCCGCTACTTAATCAGGTTTTCTTTCCCAATATCCGTGAAGCCATACCTTTTTATGAAGCTTGGCTGAAGCTGGGCGATAATTTTGCATCGACGCCCAATCAAGCCATAGGTGGGGCGATTTATTACCTCACTACCCGCCTGTTTGCACCCGGCATCGCCGTAGCCACCAGTCTTTATCAACTATTCAAGCCACGTGTATCCCAACGTGAGCGTCGCTTATGGTTGCTGTATTCGTTCTTTACCATTTTCTTCACTGGCCTTGCCATGTTCTGGGAAGTGCGCCTGATTACCTATGCGCAGTTATTCTCAATCGTGCCGATGGTATGGTTGATGTTGAACTATTTAAAAACCTTGCCACAGCACTATAAAGGCAGAGAATTATTTGGCTGGGAAATTATTATCGTACTTTCATTCACTTTGCTGCCGACGGTTATTATTCCCGGGATTATTCAAGGCAGTAAATTGAACCCCGACATTATGTTCTATTTGGCCAATAGCGGACCGATGCCATGCAAAGATAGAACCAGCGTAACATCGTATTTGCGTGATTTACATGAAGATAATCATGTAACAGCGACCATTCTAGCGCAGATGGATTACACGCCTGAATTCATGTTTTTCACGCCCCACCGCTTTATTTCTGCGCCGTATCATCGCAATGATCGCGGGATTACCGATATGGTGTTTTTCTTCCGTTCCAAGAGCGATGATTTAGCTGCGCGCCAAATCGCAAAAAAACTTGCGCTGGATTATGTATTGGTTTGCAAGGCTGCTTATTATCAAAGCACGCTGACATCGGAGACCGGCATTCGAAATGTTGTGGTTAATGTGACCATGAACAATATTGAAGCCAAGCCGGATGAAAAAGAATTGCTGGATGCTCCTTTGGCCGTACGCATGACACACGACAAAGTTCCACAGTGGTTAGAGCAAGTATCTATCCCGTTGGAAAAGGAATTTGCCCTGTATAAAGTGAATCAGAAGCTGCTGGATAAACCATCCAGCTACGCTAAATCTTCCAAATAAAGGCTAAACGGCGGCTCCGCCGACCGTCATTGCGTCAATCTTCATGGTTGGCTGACCAACGCCCACGGGCACGCTTTGGCCATCTTTGCCGCATGTACCTATACCGCCGTCGAGAGCGCTATCATTACCTACCATGCTGATGCCTTTTAAAGCATCCGCGCCGCTGCCAATCAAGGTTGCGCCCTTAATCGGAGTTGTGATTTTGCCGTTTTCGATTTTGTAAGCTTCTTGCGCAGAAAATACAAATTTGCCGGAAGTAATATCCACCTGACCGCCGCCAAATTGTGCGGCGTAAATTCCGTTCTTCACCGAAGCAATGATTTCTTCTGGTGAATAATTTCCCGACATCATATGCGTGTTAGTCATGCGTGGCATGGGTTTATGTGCGAAGCCTTGGCGGCGACCATTCCCGGTAGAACCTGTGCCCATTAAACGGCCATTCAGCCTGTCTTGCATATAGCCAACCAGAATACCGTCTTCAATGAGCACTGTGCGTTGGGTTGGCGTTCCTTCATCATCTATCGTTAATGACCCACGGCGGTTTTCAATCGCGCCGTCATCAACAACCGTTACGCCGGGTGCTGCAACGCGGCTACCAAGTAATGATGTGAACACGGATGTTTTTTTACGGTTGAAATCACCTTCTAATCCATGGCCGATGGCCTCGTGTAGTAATACGCCAGGCCAGCCGGGGCCAAGAACTACGGTGGTTTCTCCCGCAGGCGCATCTACGGAACGAAGATTGGTTTCAGCCATAGCCACTGCTGTATCTACCAATGGCATCCAGTATTTGGGCTCAACAAAGCGCGCATAGGCTTCGCGGCCACCGCCACCTGCCCAGCCAGATTCCTGACGTGTGCCATCACGCATAATCACGCTGACGTTCAAACGCACCAATGGCCGTATATCCGCCAGCCGTTGGCCAGAGGCACGCATAATCTGCACAGCTTGCCATGAACCGCCAAGCGTTACGCTGACCTGTGCGACGCGGGGATCTTTGCCGCGGGCATAAGCATCCATGGCTTGCAGTAATTTAATTTTATCTTCAAAGCTCATCACCGACAAAGGATTGGCATCGGAATATAAATGGCGATTGGTTTGCGCAGGGTCCATGGCAGCTGTGCCTGTGCGGCCTGTCTTTACTGCCTGTACTGTTTGGGCAGCACGGCGAATGGCGGCTTCATCCAATGTTGTAGCATGGGCAAGCCCTGTGACATCACCCACAACACCGCGAAGGCCAAAGCCCTGCGCAGTGTCGGCATTGGTCATCTTCAACTTGCCATCATCGAATACAAAATTTTCACTTGTGACGTATTCTAAAAACAACTCCCCGTCATCCAAGCCCTTTAACGTATCCTGAACCAGGCGGGTCACGCGCCCCTCATCCATGCCTGAACGGTTAAAAAAGAGGTCATTTGTTTGTTGCAGAGGGTTCATTTGGGGGGCTTTACAGTTATTGTTAAACTCTTATTCACATAATAGAATCATATAGTATCCAAGCCACGCGCCGCAACCCCCTACCCCCATAGGCTTCCCATGGATTTCGCCCAAGTACCCATCGACAATGTAAAATCCTATTGGGATAGACGCCCGTGCAATATTCGCCATTCGACCAAGCCCGTTGGCACCAAGGAGTATTTTGACGAAGTGGAGGCACGCAAATACTTTGTTGAGCCCCATATTCCAGGTTTTGCAGAGTTTGAGCGATGGAAGGGCAAGAAGGTTTTAGAAATCGGTTGTGGTCTTGGCACCGATACCATCAATTTTGCGCGTGCAGGCGCAATTGTGACTGCGGTTGATTTATCATCGGAATCCATCGCACTTGCTAAACAACGCGCCGAAGTATTTGGCTTGTCTGATAAAATTACATTTTATAATTGCAATTCCGAGGAACTAAGCAAAACAGTTCCCGAACAAACTTACGACTTAATCTATTCTTTTGGTGTATTACACCACACACCTCATCCGGATATAGCGCTGGCTGAAATCCGCAAATACGCCAAGCCTGGTACCGAAATCAAAATCATGATGTATTACAAATGGTCGTGGAAAGTATTCTGGATATTAGCGCAGGAAGGCTTCCGTTTTGATCAGACCGAAGCCTTGATTGCCAAGCATTCCGAGGCACAGACCGGATGCCCCGTTACCTATGTTTACACCAAAAAAAGCCTAACCGACTATGTGGAAAAGCAAGGATTTGAAGTGAAGGGCATATTCGTCGATCACATCTTCCCGTACTACATACCGGATTATGTGCAGTACATCTATCGCCGTGAATGGTATTTTGCATGGATGCCTAAACCATTATTCCGATTTTTGGAAAAATGCTTTGGCTGGCATGTATGCGTGACAGCGATTGCGCGCTAAACAAACTTCTTTGCGGCATCGCCGGATTTAAACAATCCCATTGCAGGAATATTTTTTGGCAAACCCGCCAATGCCGACACACCGGACTCATTAGTATAGCGGTCATCCGTTTTCTCGATGAAAGCGGCTTTGCGCTGGCTCAGTGGTTTTGACATCTCGTCATAAATCCATGCATAAGTTTTTTCTAAGCCCTTTTGCAAGCTGATATGCGGAGCCCATCCAATTTCCTGACGGATTTTGGTATTATCACTGTTACGGCCGCGCACGCCTTGCGGTGCATCCAGCATATAATTGCGTTTCAGCTTAATGCCCGCCAATCCTTCGACAATCGATACCATTTGATTGATGGTGACCAGCTCATCACTGCCTAGATTTAGCGGCACGTTGCAATCACTTTCCATGATACGCAAGCTGCCTTCGAGGCAGTCATCAATATACATAAAGCTGCGGGTTTGTTCGCCATCGCCCCAAATATCGATTTCATGGTGACCGGACAGCTTAGCCTGTGCAATTTTTCGGCAAATAGCAGCGGGCGCTTTTTCGCGGCCGCCATCATAGGTACCTTGTGGGCCATAGACGTTATGGAAACGAGCCACACGCGTGGTCATAAAATAATCTTCCATGAAATGGCGCGCCATACGTTCGGAGAACAACTTTTCCCAACCATACCCATCTTCACAAAGCGCCGGATAAGCATCTTCTTCGCGCAAAGGCGTTACTGCGGCATTTTTCTGTTTTTCTGCGTTATAGACACATGCAGAAGATGAATAGAAGAAACGGTCCACCCCGCAATCACGTGCGGCGAGCAGCATATTAGTGCTGATCAGCACCGATAACATGCATTCTGCTTTAAAACGTTCGATAAACCACATACCGCCCATATCGGCAGCTAGGTTAAAGACAACTTTTGCATCCTTGCAAACATCATAGCAGGCTTGCATTTCTTTTAAATTATGTTGACGGTTATCAACATCATCAAAACGCTGATACCATTCATCAAAGGGTTTTACATCCACTGCACGGATTTTAGTAAATCCACGGCGACGCAGCTCACCCACCAAATGGCCGCCAATAAACCCACCAGCGCCGGTAACTACAATCCAGCTTTCTTTGGCAACTTTTATAAGACTGATGGGCATGGGGTATTCCTTATAATTACTTCTTAGGTTTATGTGATTTCAGTTGAGCAAAGCTGTCACCGCGGCCAAGACCCAACAACATCGCTTTTGATCCGAAGCTGGATTTATCGTACATACGCCAGCAATCGAAAATGACCAGCGGATTTTTACGCTTTCCAATCGCACGGGCATTAAGCGATTTGTATTCTTTTAACGCAGTCATCACTAATAAAACGTCAACGCCAGAGCTGAGGGTTTTGATATCGGCGACCACTTTAACCTTACCATTTAACGCTTCTTTAGCCGCTTTTGCAGCCAAAGGATCGGTTATGGAGACTTTATAGCCATCCTTGAGCAATTGTTTTGCAAGGGCCATGCCAGCGCTACGTTCAATCACAGGCGTATCGGGCTTATAGGCCATGCCAGCAATACCGATATGCGCGCCAGATGGGAACATTTTTTCAATTCGCCTTGCCAGCCGTTCGGTTTGGTATTCATTGATGCGGTCTGTTGCAAAGGATAAATCAACCCGCGCACCCAATTTACGTGCCATCATGGATAGCGCAATATTATCGCGCGGGAAACATGGACCACCGTAAGCCACCGCGCCCTTTAGATATTTTTTGCCAATACGGCTGTCGGCTCCTACGGCTGCGGTAACCACATCCACATCCGCGCCGGGCAAACGCTCACAGATATCAGTGAGCATATTGGCATATGAAATTTTTGCAGTAACAAATGTATTGATGGATATTTTTGATAACTCGGCATTCACGCAGTTCATGCGGTGCAAAACCGTATCCTTGCCGCAGGTTTTTTTATAAATATCACCAATAGCCTTACCCGAACGTACATCGGATTCACCAATGAGAATAAAATCAGGATCCAGCATATCCGCAATGACGCTTCCTAATGCGATAAATTCGGGATTATAGCAATAGCCGACACCCTCGCCCACCACTTTACCAGTATGCGCTTCAATCGTTTGGCGGATGATGCCATCGCTTGAGCCGGGCATGACAGTGGATGTAACCACAATAATATGGCGCGACTTTTTTTGTTTGATGGCAGGTGCCATATCACGAATGGCGCTGAGCACAAAATTGTTATTAAACACTCCATCTTTTCCTGATGGGGTTGGCACAATAATAAAACTGATGTCAGAATTTAAAATTGCATCATCCATATGCATGGTCGCGCGAAGGCGCGATTTCCCTTTGCGGATGAATTCCTGTAATTGGGGCTCTTGAACCGGAGCCACACCGGCATTGATGGATGAGACAAATTTTTTGTTTTTATCAACACCAATAACATTAAAGCCCTTTGCGGCCATCACGGCGGCGAAAGGGGAACCTAATTTTCCAAGACCAATAACGGATAGTGACGGTAACGACATGTTGACTTAGTACTCCTGAAGTGAATGGTACTAATCTTTCGCCAAATCAGCTTGGATGCAAGAACTGCGTTAGTTTTTGGCTTTTTTCGCAGGAACAACGTATCCGTGCCTGATTCGCGTACCAAAGGGATTTTCCTGCATATTCGTATAGGTGCCCAGCAGACGGCTAACCTGATATTGAACACCATTTATCACGATAAACTTTCGCGGGGCATGAGTTGGTTTTTCCAACCGGTCACGCTCCAACTTAATGAGATATTCCATCACGCTGAGCATCATTCTGTTTTCTTCGGAATGGCTGTGATGGTGTTCGCTTACTACAACACGGAAGTCACCAACAAAAAGCTGGCAACGTTCATCGGCCTCTTCAGGAGAAAGAGATTGCAAATCTGGCAGCCCCGATGCCTTGCGCAAATCTTCAATCTGGTGGCGGCCAATTAAAAGAATATCTCCCTTAAAGCCAAGTTCCTTCCAGACCTCAACGAAACATTTAAACTGTTCAGGGTCACATCCAAAATATCCAACCACCGTATTACGGTGAAACGGATAAATGATATCAGCAATATAAGGTTTGAGGTGTAATGGTGGACAGTCAATCCATTCCGGTGGATCATTTTTAAAGCGATAAATTTGCGTGTTGGCTTGGGGCACAAGCTTATTCAAATGGCGTTCAACCTGTTGCAGACGAGAGGTATTTAGCCTTATTTCTTCGAGTTTTTCGCCAACCAAGCCCCATGTTTCGCGTTGTTCAGGTACATCTGGGCGGGGCACCTGCAATACCACATCTTCCCATGAATTTACCTTACGCCCGGAACCATGGGTAATGCTTTGGGTACGTGTGTGATTGCAATGCCAACCGGCCAAATACGTATCTGCAGAAGATGTTTGACCGTACAGCAAATGGAAACGCTTGCATAAATTTGAATCCATGTGCCAGCCAAGATTATAACGTTCATCAAAGCCATCTATTGCGAACAAATCTTTGCGCAAGCATAACTGAAAATCACCTGGTGCATCAAACAATGCGAATTCCGGACGCTCCAGAATTTCATTGATGTGATAACGCGTACCCCATTGCTTCATCAGGCGGATATTTTCGGTTGGATTTTTTCTATCCAGACCTTCCCATAATAAATCCGGCATTTCATAACGTGGCAGTTCATAAAAGCCATCCGGAAGATCACGCACGATATCACTTAAGGATTTTTTATCGTCGTGAGGAGCAAATACCATGTCGGTATTGGTGCACAAAACCCAACGATTATTGGGGTTACTGGCACGAAAGGCCACATTGCGTGAAACAGGCTCCAACGCCACCAAATCGGTTTGAGATTTGAAATACTTATTATGATGTGCCGGACGGACACGAATAATACGCAACACTTGTTTGCATTTGTCGGTCAGAGTATCGGCAATTGCTTCTGGGAAGGTAATAAAATCATCTGGCGTGTTATAATCAACGAAGATGATTTCATCATCTTTATCGGTCAATATTTCGGCAATGCAATTCAAACTGATGGCAGCGCGCTTATGGAGATTATATCCATGACTGTCATTCCGGCCATATACAACAACAGAAATCATGCGCCGTTTCCGTGGTGAGATGCCATGAGGTTATTCAGGCGAGCAAGCATTTTTGTACCAGTGCTTTGCGCACTGTAATGGGTGTTGATATAGGCTTGCCCAGCCTTTGCAATCGATTGGGCATAGGCCTTATCATCAACGATACGGCGCATTTGGGTGGCAGCATGCACCACATCAGGGTCAAGCCAGCGGTGGCCGCGTTCATTTTCAAGATGATAATATGCATCGTAAATTGTACTGCATTCGATTGCATTAACCAGAGCGGCCGTCTGTTCCGTTGCATAATCTGCTGGACCGCTTCCTTTCGTGACAACCGCAGGCTTGCCAATCGACATCGCTTCCATGATTGCGCGGCCATAGGCGGAATGACGATGCAAGCTGACATAAGCATCGGCCATATGCATCAGAGCCGACATATCGCTATCGGACAAGTCTTTATGAATGAGTATGATGCGCGGATCGCCATGTGTCATTTCCTGTATGTGACGCAGGTGAAGATATTCTGCCGCAACTTTAGGTTTATCCATATTACGGGTCTTGATAACCAAACGTACATCCGGTTGATTTGGGAATGCCTTTTGAAAGGCCCGGGCGATGGCCAACGGATTTTTGCGTGACATCCAGTCAACGCAATCCAGTGTATTCAAGAACATAAATGTATTATCAGCCAGACCAAAGCTTGCCCGATTAAGATAGGCACTCGGCTTCGCTAGCGCTATGGGATAGGGCATTACGTGCACAGGAGATTGTGTTTGTGCTGTGAATACCTGTTTTACATATTCTGTGGGCACCCAGACTTCATCCAGTAATGGCAAACCAACCTTATTTGCCTTAGCTAATTGGCTGGTTTCCCATGTGCAATAGCCGATATTGATACGGCCATTAAAGTATTTAAGACCCTGCGATAGCATCATATCTGCCGCCTTGTCCAAATCGAGGGCAAAGAGATTGAGTTTTGCCCACGGCTTATTTTCTAAATTATTAGATTTAATTAGCTGAGGATAATTATCGTATTCAGGTAATATATAAGTGCGTGCAACTTTTACAGCATCCAGTGCTTTGGCAATACACGAGGTGATGGCATTAAACGGGGCATGTGCCTCCCCTGCTTCAATCAGATTGACCAATGCCTTTTGGGTATCAACAGGTAATGCCGCTTCATCCTGTAGAATATATTTTTTATTTGCCTTGATGTCTTGAGGAAGCACCTTCACTGCATCAGAGACACCACCAAATGTGCGCGCAAGCACTTGATGATGCGATGCAACTTCCGGCGGCAATACCAAAGAGTTGAGCGCGCCTGCATAAAATTGCTGGATTTTATCACTTACGAAAGATGGCGTATTCCATTTGGGGTCATCGCCCATGCCTGCAAGGCGAAAGACTTCATAGATTAGTCCAGTGGCGGCGGCACCAGCCCTGTCGCTCGCAAATAATGGGGCGTTTAAATACGCAATGAGCTCTTTCGAGAACATGCGCAAATCAGCCTCGGTTACTTGTGCAAAAACCAGATAGCGCATGAAAAAATGCGCGCGCGACATCGCATTATCCGGCGCGAATGGAACTTCAGGGATATATTCACGCCATAAATGCGCCAGCCCACGCGAAAGCGGCAAAACAGGAGCCAAGGGCGCATTGGCGCATGGATAGTTTTCTGACAAATAATCGAATACTGCAGCCGGCATTAGGCATGAAGGCAGCGCCATGCCGATATAATATTTACCGGCCATATCCAGATAGTAATCTTGGATGCCTTTTTTGGTTTTGATGTCATAGAGACGATCAAATGGCTTCACATAATTAAGGGTAAGCCACATAAAATTGGTAATCAGCATGGGGTAATCCCCCTTTGCTGGTTCATTCAGCCATTTAATCAAGTCAGGGGAAAGCAAGACCGTATTGTTTTTGGTATTTCCGTCTCTTCCGAAACGACGATGAAGATATTCGAACAACACAGATGAATAGCGCATCTGTTTTTCAGTAAGGGTCAGTTCCCAGTCCGTACCATTCAATTTGTGAACCAGCTGTTGTAGTGGCACGTGGAAAAATGCATGCATGCCAGGTTCCTTGGATGCCTGAAGCATTTTTTGGAACAGGGTTAGCTTGCTATTATTTGGAACGGGTACGCCAGACATCATTGAATCCTTAAGCATTGATGCTTAAGGATAAGAGAAAAAAAGCAGCGCGTATAGAGTCTGCAGGCTCGCTATTGGGGTGATTTGCCTGCAGAATCAGCCGAAGCGGCCACTGGCTGGGCCGGGGCAGACCATGCGCCACCAAGGGCACGAATAAGCTGAACCGTTGCAACATAACGACCGCCCAAGACCTGCACCTCTGCGCGTTCGGCAGCGAGAAGCGAGCGCTGTGCGTCGATGAAATCCAGATAGCTGATGTAACCGTTTTCATAACGAGTTTTTGCAATCGAGAATGCTTTGCGTGCGGCGCGGACGTTTTCAGCCTGCGCGTCGGCCTCACCCTTTAAGTAACGTAAGCCGCTGAGCTGGTCTTCCACTTCACGGAATGCAACCAAAACGCTTTGACGATAATTAGCAACGGCCTCCTGAAACTGCGCCTTGGTCAGAGCAAGGTTGGAAATATTTTTTCCTGCGTCGAATACTGGCAAAGTGGCAATGGTGCCCACCAAGGGCCCCAATAGCCATGTGCGGCTTGACCAGTCGAATAATTGACCCAGTTGGCCGGATTCAAAACCACCCGATGCCGTCAGATTTAATACAGGGAAGAAGGCCGCACGTGCGACACCAATGGATTCATTCGCGGCTGCCATTTTCTTTTGTGCGACCTGAATATCCGGACGGCGCTCAAGCAATTCCGAAGGCAATCCCGCTGGAATGACTGGCGGAACGCCCTTAATGGCATCTTTTGTCATATTCAGCGATGCAGGCGGCTTACCGAGCAACAGAGCAAGATTATGTTCTGCTTCTGCACGCCGCTTGGATACTTCCAAAGCTTCGGCCTTGGTGGAGGCCAATTCTGATTCAGCACGCGTTACATCCAATTCACTAACGTCGCCGATTTTCAAACTACGTTTAGTCAGGTCTCTTGTTTCTTCACGCAGCTTTTGGGTGGTGTTCAAAATTTCCTGTTCGCGATCTAGTGCACGCAGAGCGTAATAAGCCTGCGCCACATCTGCTTCAAGCGATAGCAGGGCGGATTGATATGCCGCCTCCTCCCCCAATGCTGTTAAGTCAGCAGCAGAAGATGCAGAACGGTTGGCGCCAAATAAATCGAGATCATAGGCGATGGCGCCCTGCGCTTTATATCGGTATTGTGTGGCAGGTATTGTACCATGCGGCGCGCCAGTCGAAATAGATGATGGCTGGCCAATGCTTGGGCCTGCGCCAATATCCAGACGCGGGAAAAGGCTGCTTTCGCTGATGCCAGCGCGCGCGCGGGCTTGAGCAAGACGCTGTGCTGCGGCTTCTAGGGTTGGGCTTTGCTTTTTAGCTTCGGCAATTAATTCATCCAGCTTTTTATCATTAAAGACGGTCCACCAGTCACCACCGGGAATAGCTTTGGTTGCCGCACTTTTCCAAGCACCGTCGGTAATTTTTTCATCTTTGCCAAGTGGCTTCGTGGCTTCTTTAAATGCTTCAGGCGTTTGCGTATCTGGCATGACCAAATCCGGCGCGAGACTGCAGCTGGCAAGCAGCAGCGATGATATCGTGACCACCATTTTACCAAGAGTTGGTCTGGCCGTGGATGGATTATTCATGATGAACACCCTGTTGTGGGATTTGTTTATTAAAGCGCGTCGCAAACTGACGAATGAGAACGTAGAAAACAGGCGTTAAGAATAAACCAAAGAAGGTTACGCCGAGCATTCCGGAGAATACCGCCACACCCATATCACGGCGCATTTCAGCGCCCGCACCGGTCGACGTAGCCAGTGGAATAACCCCCATAATAAACGCGAATGAGGTCATTAAAATTGGACGAAGACGCAAGTGACATGCCTCTACCGCTGCAGCGACGATGCTTTTACCTTGTAACTCCAGCTCGCGTGCAAATTCCACAATCAGAATGGAGTTTTTGCAAGATAATCCTACCAAAACGATGAAGCCGATCTGAGTGAAGATGTTATTTTCCTTGCCCATAATCCAAACGCCAGTGATGGCGCATAACAGACACATCGGCACGATTAGAATAACGGCAAGCGGCAAGCTTACACTTTCATATTGTGCAGCAAGAACAAGGAACACCAAGAATACACAAAGCGGAAATACCAAGAGCGCGGTATTACCCGCCAGAATTTGTTGGTAGGTTAAATCCGTCCACTCGTAGCTCATCCCTTTGGGTAGAGTTTCCTTTAGAATGCGTTCCATTTCTGCCTGGGCCTGACCCGATGATACGCCGCGCTGCGCACCACCATTTAAATCGGCCGCACGGTAAGCATTGTAACGCATAGCACGATCGGGGCCGTAGGTTTCCTTGACGCTCATCAAGGCACCAAGCGGAACCATTTCGTCATTTGCATTGCGAACCTTGAGTTGCAGAATGTCATCTGGATGAGCACGGAAAGGCGCATCAGCCTGGGCAACCACACGGAATGTGCGACCAAATTTGTTGAAGTCATTAATATACAATGAGCCCAGATAAACCTGCATGGTGTTGAACACTTCGGTCAGCGGTATCCCCAACTGTTTGACCTTGGTACGGTTTACATCGGTTTCTAGCTGCGGGACATTTATCTGATAAGAGCTAAAGGTGCTCCATGGGTCGAGTAATGGCGACATGCGCGCTTTATTCGTTACTTCCTGAACAATGTTATAGAGCGTATCGTATCCTTCATCATTCCTATCTTCAATTTGCAATTTAAAGCCGCCGATGGTGCCAAGCCCTTGTACAGGTGGCGGCGGGAAGATGGCCGTGAATGCATCTTTGATGCCAGCAAATTTTTGCCCCAATGAGGCGGCGATGGCAGCGCCAGATAAATTTGGCGTCGCGCGTTCTTCAAATGGCTTTAAGGTTGCAAAGACAATCCCTGCATTCGGGCTATTGCTGAAACCAGCAATGGATAGGCCGGGAAATGCCACCGAGCTTTCAACGCCAGGTTCTTTCAGCGCGATATCGGACATTTGACGAATAACATCATCTGTGCGCTCCAATGATGCGCCGCCGGGAAGCTGGGCAAATGCCACGAGGTATTGCTTATCTTGCGATGGGACATACCCAGCAGGCACAAGACCAAACAACACAAAGGTAGCCGCAATCATTCCGCCATAGACCATCATGGCGATGGTTTTACGGCCTAGAATTTTAGCAACACCATTTGAATAGTTTTCCGAACTTCTTTTAAAGAATTTATTGAACCAGTTAAAGAACGGCCCAAACAGCTTGTCCATAAAACGCGTCAACGCATCTTTTGGTGCACCATGTGATTTTAACAGTAGTGCCGCCAACGCAGGAGACAGTGTCAGAGAATTAAAGGCCGAAATAATGGTAGAAATGGTTATCGTTAGCGCGAATTGGCGGTAGAACTGCCCGGTTAGGCCGCTGATGAATGCAATGGGAATGAACACCGCGCATAGCACCAAGGCAATTGCAATAATAGGCCCGCTCACCTCACGCATTGCCTGATAAGCTGCATCCCGAGGGGTTAAACCAGCCTCGATATTTCGCTCAACGTTTTCAACGACCACGATGGCGTCATCCACCACAATACCAATCGCCAACACCAAGCCGAACAGCGACAATGCATTAATCGAAAACCCAAATAAATGCATGAAGGCAAAGGTACCAATAATCGAGATGGGTACTGCGAGTAATGGAATGATCGAGGCGCGCCATGTCTGCAAGAAAATGATGACGACAAGAACCACCAAAGCGACGGCTTCCAAGAGCGTATGCACAACCTTTTCGATGGATTGGCGTACAAATACGGTTGGATCATAAACGATGCTATAATCCAAGCCTTCGGGGAAATCTTTTTTCAATTCTTCCATTTTGGCGCGCACATGATCGGAGATTTCAATCGCGTTTGAGCCAGGGGTTTGGAAAATAGGAATAGCGACAGCAGATTTGTTATTTAAAAGTGAACGCAGAGAATATTCCGATGCACCCAGCTCCAAGCGCGCCACATCTTTGAGGTACGTCACCGATCCATCTGGACCGGCTTTTAAGATGATGTTACCGAAATCTTCAACGGTTTGCAGACGGCCTTGGGCGTTGACGGGCAATTCAAAATGCACATCTTTGGCGATGGGAGAGCCACCGATGATACCTGCTGCGACCTGAACATTCTGTTCACGAATGGCATTTACCACATCGCTGGCGTTCAAATTGCGTGCAGCAACTTTTTGTGGGTCTAGCCAAACACGCATTGCATAGTCACCCGCGCCGAACAAGATGGCCTGACCAACGCCTTCGATACGGGCAAGATTATCTTTAACATTCAGCAATGCATAGTTACGCAAATAGAGCATGTCATAGCGGTCATTGGGGGAGAATAAGTGCACCACCATGGTTAAATCAGGCGAGCTTTTTACAGTCGTTACACCAATGGTACGCACCACATCAGGCAAGCGTGGCAAGGCCTGAGAAATTCTGTTTTGTACCAATTGCTGGGCCTTATCGGCATCCGAGCCTAGTTTAAAGGTCACTGTAATTGAAATATTACCATCGGTGGTTGCCTGCGATGACATGTACAACATGTTTTCTACGCCGTTGATCGCCTCTTCCAAGGGGGCAGCAACCGTTTCTGAAATCACCTTAGGGTTAGCACCAGGATAAGCAGCACGAACAACGACGGATGGAGGAGCTACCTCTGGATATTCCGAAATCGGCATGAGCGGCAGAGATATCAAACCCGCAATGAATATAAACAGCGAAAGTACCGAAGCCAGAATTGGCTTATCGATGAAAGTATTGGAGATATTCATACGGGTTACTCGACTACTGTTTTGGTTGATCAACGCTTGGGGATGGCGTTGATGGAGTTACATCTTCAACTTTAGGAAGCTGCTTTTCTGCTTCTTTGTCTGCTGGGATAAGTACTGATGGCTCATCTTTTTTTAGCTCGGCTGGCTTGGCTTCAAACGGCTTTTCAGTTTGCATATCCACCAATTCAGGCTGCACCGGTGCGCCGGGACGAACACGCATTAGGCCATTCACAATAACTTTATCGCCCGCATTGAGGCCACTGCGTACAACACGCAGACCATCAACCATGGAACCCAGCGTGACTTCGTGGTATTCCGCCATGTTTTTGTCGTTCACCACAAAGACATATTTTTTGCTTTGATCGGTACCAATTGCCCGTTCGCTAACTAGCAAATGTTTTTCGGCTTGCGGCGTACCTATGCGTACACGTGCGAACAGACCTGGAACCAAACGACCGTCTGCGTTTTCATTTATCGCACGAACGCGAATAGTGCCGGATGTAACATTCAGCTGATTATCAAAAGAATGAATGGTGGCAGGAATAGGAGTATCCTTTTGGTTAGCTAGCCCCACTTGTACCGGGATTTGCTTTAACGCATCAGCCGTGTAGTTTTGAATATGACTGAGGAAGGTTTGTTCATCTACTTCAAAGCTGATGTAAATGGGGGATAACGCCACAATACGTGTTAATACAGGGGCATTTCCGCCTGCATTCACGGTATTGCCTTCCGTGATTTCAGCGCGGCTGACCTTGCCCGAAATTGGTGCAATCACATCTGTATATTCAAGATTAAGCTTTGCTGAATCCACTGCACCGCGTGCGGCCTTCATATTGCCTTCTGCAATACGCAACGCGCTTGCACGTTCATCGTATTCGCGTTTTGAAATGGCTTTGGTGGCCATTAGATTTTTTGCACGAACAATTTCCTGCTTGGCATTGGTGAGTGATGATTCAGCGGCAGATAATGCGCCCATTAAACGATCATACTCGGCCTTATATGGGCGTGGGTCGATGGTAAATAACACATCGCCCTTCTTGACGATGGTACCATCTTGAAAATGCACCTTATCAATTGTACCGGATACCTTGGGTTTTACTTCGACGGCATCCATCGCCTCGATACGGCCTGAAAATTCGCTCCATTCAGTTACGTCTTTTTCCAGTACGGCGGCCATGGTAATGGGTGGGGGGGGTGGCATTCCCGGGGGGCCTTCGGCATGTGCGACAAATAGTCTGCTGCTTAGAAATAAGGCAATAACCCCAATACCAGCAATAATTAGGTTTTTTTGATTGAATACAACCATCGGAATCTCCAAAATGAGTTATAATGATATAGACCCGCTTGACTGCATGGTCAACTCAACTATGGCAAAATAGTGAAATTAGACAAAACATGATGCAATTGTGCCCAACACCCAATACTGGCGATACCCGAAGCCGGCTTTTAGAAGCTGCCCACACACTTATATGGCAGAACAGCTATAGCGGGGTGAGCGTCGACGATATTTGCCGCCGCGCCAACGTCAATAAAGGCAGTTTCTATCATTTTTTCCCGAGCAAGAATTCCCTAGCTATTGCTGCGCTGGAAGACCATTGGCAGCAAATTGAGCCCGAACTCACAAAAATTATGGCTTTAAATGTTAAAGCTGATGAAAAAATCAAGCACATAGCGCAATTCATCTACCAACAACAAAAAGATAAATATGATCAAGTGGGCCATGTGTGTGGCTGCCCCTATGCCGCATTAGGCAGCGAGATGAGTATGCAGGACGAAACATTGCGCCAAGCAGTGCAAGCAAAACTGGAACATGCCATTGCTTTGCTTGAAACGCTTCTAGGTGAAGCGGCCACCGCAGGCATGATTGAAGACAAACATATCAAAGAAAAAGCCCGCGAAATGGATATGTTTATTATTGGGATCATGACGACGGCGCGCGTGCGTAACACGCTTGATTTATTCAAGCATGATTTGGAACGCGGGCTGTTGCGCATTGCCGGAATAAGCTGATTAATTAGGGTTTATAAAGCTTTTGTACTGGTCAGCGATTACTGCTAAAACCCTGCTATGGCTCATCCCCGCCCGACACTTACTGCACTATCTGTATCATCCCTGTTGCGGGTGACGTGGATTGCTGCACTGCTTGGCATCATCTGGTTTATGGTACGTTAGGCGCCAAGCATGCTTATACAGCTACACAATATTACAGCGGGCTATGATCGCCACCCTGCCCTGCATCACATTTCTGGAAGCTTCAAAGATGGTAGCTTAACAGCCGTCATCGGGCCCAACGGCAGCGGTAAAAGCACTCTTTTGAAAACAATTGCCGGTTTTATCAAACCCATGTCTGGTGACATTACATTTGGCGCACCGAATAAAAAACGCATCGGCTATCTTCCTCAAATTGTAGAAATTGATCGGAGTTTTCCTCTATCGGTTTATGACGTAGTTATGATGGGTCATTGGACGCGGTGCGGAATGTTCAAATCTGTTTCCAAGCAACAGCGCGAGCAAGCCCTTGC
The DNA here is from genome assembly GCA_041917755.1 of Alphaproteobacteria bacterium. Lineage (GTDB taxonomy): Bacteria > Pseudomonadota > Alphaproteobacteria > UBA9219 > RGZA01 > RGZA01. Next base: position 105,226 of record JAYRWY010000004.1, on the reverse strand, counting down.
TGCCCTTGAAGAAGTTGGGATGCAGGCATTTGCCGGACGATTGGTGGGCGCATTATCATCCGGGCAGTTCCAACGCGTCTTGTTTGCGCGGCTTATGTTACAAGACGCGGATATTTTGCTGCTTGATGAGCCTTTTTCGGCCATAGATGCCCGCACAGCCCATGATTTGCTGCATTTGATTGAATCATGGAACAAAAAGGGCAAAACCATTTTGACCGTGTTGCATGACATGGAGCAGGTTAAGCACCACTTTCCTGAAACACTGATTTTAGCACGTGAAGTTATTGCATGGGGCCCCACCGCCACCGCATTGACCGACAAGCATTTAGCAGCCGCGCAATCATTAGCCGAGCATTGGCATGATGAGGCGCAAGCATGCCACCGCGATGAGAACGCCGCATGATAGATATAGTAGACCTCATCATCACGCCATTCAGTGACTATGTATTTATGCAACGCGCCTTAATGGGATGCGTTATACTATCGCTTGCGGCTGGGCCGCTTGGGGTATTGCTGATACTACGCCGCATGAGCCTGATGGGTGAAGCAATGTCACATGCGGTTTTGCCAGGCATTGCGGCAGGATTTTTGATTGGCGGGCTATCTGTACCGCTAATGGGACTTGGTGGATTGATTGCCGGTATCATTGTAGCGGTATGTGTTGGCGTGGTTACCCGCACCACTATTTTACGTGAAGATGCAAACCTGGCAGCGTTTTATCTGATTGCGATGGCACTTGGTGTATTGCTGATTTCTTTACATGGGAACACCATTGATCTGGTTCACCTGCTCTTTGGTTCGGTATTGGCCATTGATAAAGAATCCCTGCATTTGATGGCTGGGGTTGCAAGCGTTACGCTTGTTGTGTTTGCACTTTTTTATCGTCCGATCCTGACCGAAGCATTTGACCCCATTTTCATGCGCTCGGTTAATCCCGCAGGTTCCCTGTATCACTTGTTGTTTTTAATTCTGGTCGTGATCAACCTGATTGCCGGTTTTCAAGCACTTGGGACATTGATGGCTGTTGGCTTGATGATGTTGCCGGCGGCTGCAGCACGGTTTTGGGCAAGGCAATTTCTATCCCTATCCATAACGGCAGCCTGCATTGGTGTTGTGTCAGGTTATCTTGGCTTATTGTTATCCTATCACGCCAATGTGCCATCGGGCCCGGCCATCATTCTGACGGCGGGTGTTGCATATATCATTTCGTTGGTATTTGGCCGCTATGGCAGTATCCGGGCGAAATTCTTCCCCGCCAAGCATTACGCCCAGTGAGCATTATTGCTGAGCTGCCGGTGGCACGTCATCCGTTGGCTCAGAAGGTGTGTCGGATGGCGTGTCTGTTGGCACATTGGATGGTGCAGCGGATGGCGGCACAGGTACGACGTCTTCCGGTAATGCATCTTCGCTGGTTTGCGGAATTTCTACTGGTGTTGGCTCGACGAATGGAGACACGTTATCAAGCAAGGCGCCTTCCTTATATTCAACAAAGCCGCGTTCAAGCCAGACACGTTTAACCCAACAGTTTTCTTTGTTGTCTTTCTTTTCAGGGTCCGCCTTACACTTGGTCATGATATTGAACACAGTAAGAATAGCTTTGAGCTTGCTGTCTTCAAGATTTTTATACTCCCATTCCTTCTGACGGAATGAAAAGTGCTGACCCCATTTTTCGTAGGCAGTTGAATTATACCCAACCATATAACAACCATCTTTGGTGCATGCATTGCCAAGCACACAAGCTTGTTGTGGTTTTGACGCCCAACCTGTTAAATCCAATATATAGCTGGCTGACACTGCGTTATCACGCGTTGCATCCGATGTATAACGATAGAATTTGATGAGTTTCTTATTCTCGATATCTTTTGTGCAAGTTTCGGCAAGTGTTTCAGCCTGAATACGGATAAACTCCGGCACAGAGTTTAATGATACTTCCTTAATGACGACATTCTTTGCATTGTTCAAACCGGTCGCCTTACTAACGGGCATTGCAAAACGTTGCTCGGGAGCGTAGCGGATTTCAGGGCCGAAGTTTTGCTCGGTTTGGGCATGGGCAGGAAGACTTGTAAGACCCAGCAACCCCGCCAGCATCAACAAGACCAGAGAATGTTTCATAGGACGGATCCTTTAGATAGAAGCGACCAGTTAGTCATGCAAAACGAGGGACCGTAAGCCCCTCGTTTAAAGTGTTAGACACAGTATTCTGACGGCTATTTTTTGTCAGGCACCGGGTAATCCAAAACTCGTAAACCACCTGCAATATAACCGTCTGCACCTTCTACGTCCATATTATAGACGGTTACAGGGGTTTTGTTTTCGGTGATTTCTTTTATGATTGTCATTGAGCCATCAGCCTTGATGATCTTGTCACCAATCTTGACGTCCTTGGCCTCAATAACCTTACCGCCTTCCAGAATAACCTTGTGAACCGAGGTAATCTTCAGATCGTTGAGGGTGATAACTTCTTTCTCACCCGTAACCATCACGGCTTTGACTTTTACATCGATTAGCGGTTTGGATGGATGCTTGCTATCAAAGGCCTTGACCATGTCACCGACTTTGATAGTTGCGATTTCTTTTTCGCTGCCATCCGCCATCAATACCTTTGTATCTGCAGTGACACAGAAGTTATGGGCTTCTGGGCAAGGCTCACCACGGCATTCTGCAAAGAAGTTACAGCTATCGCGGAAACCATCAATCACCTGTGTATCCAGACCCGCACACTCGCTGCATGCCGCTTTGGACGATGTTGAACGGATGCATGAACGTTCGGCAGCAATTTTCTTCACTTCATTACATGCCAGCTGTACGCCCGAGCAAGAGGTTACGCCCACCCATGGGGTAAACTTCTTTTCACATGCACGGACAGTTACGTCTGGCAGTTTATTAGTGGATACAGCCGTAATAAAGGACTGGTATTCCGCATCGGTTTCAGCAGGAATAAACACACCTTTATCAGAGCGATTGTAGTATTCTTTGCATACAAATTGAAGGTTTGCTTCGGGCTTGGCGCATACCTTCTTGAACTTGCGTTCAGTATGGCATTTTGGTGCTTCGCCTTGACCCACAACCGTGCGGCCAAAACCGTTTTCGCAAACCTCTACGTCATATTCGACATCTTTGCATTCTTCACCTGCGCCAGCATTGACGTCAAAGTTTGGAATCTGTGATGCAATGGCGTGACCTGCTTCAAGGTTAAACCCTTGACCCTTTAGGTCATAGAATTTACCACCGCCATCTTTGACCGACGTAGCACCACGGCCTGATACAGCGTAAGCTGAATCAAAGAAGTGCGGCGCAACACCTGATACAAGCGTATCTTCGATATAGCGAGCAGCATCATCCGATGCATTTACGATAACCGTTGGATAGTACATATCAACAAAGCAGCTATCGATACCCGAGCACAAGCTCTTGCTGGTTGTATATTGCATGTACTTAATGCAACCTTCGCTTGGACTGACCACACCGTCGTGGTTTACGTCCATTTCTTCAAGGTTACAATAGCTGCGGTCGCGGATGGCGCGGAATACCGGGTTCTTGTTGATTGCTTCACGGTAGATATAACGTTTATCCGAGAATGCATTCTTGTTCGCTTCGCGCATGGCAAGATATTCATCCACACTGATAAATTTCGAGCTGAAAATATAGCCAGACCATGCCACGTTACGTACGTGATTGAATAATGCGGGGCATTGCTTTTCGGTTGCTGAACATTCCTTGCGGCAAGTGGTGTTTGCTTCAGCCGTTGCAGGACATGGGTCGCTTAAACTCGCGGTGCCTTCGATAATCTGGCTGTCACCTTCATTACGGTAAACAGGGGTATTGCAGCCATCTTCGCGGCAAATGCGAACCGGGCAAGTTGGCAATTGCGCTTCACCAGCAAAATAACCAGCCGGGTCTATAACGGCATCTATCAAACCATCGCCGTCAAAATCAACCTCATAGCCTTTGAGTTTCGAAAAATTAGGATCTTGCGGTGATGGCTTGCATCCGGAGATGGCGGCCTTGATGTCGCGTTTAATGCCATGGCGCGCAGATGGAATGATTGGATCATCCGCGGTTGAGAGATCAATACTTCCCCACTTGGCAACCCAATCCAATTCTGCGGTCACCGCTTGTGCGTTAGCATGAGCACCAGCAAACATGAAGCACAGTGCAAGCAAGACAAATAAATTGCGCATTAGAAAAGCCTCTCGAGAGAATGAATTCACTATGCACTTTAGGTTAAAAAAATTGCCCAGTTCTTAATTACTACGGTTACAAATTGCTTAAAATGCTTGTAAAATATGGACATATGACGCATGAGCGGGATGCGCTAAATCTATAATTTTTTGTTACTATTATAATGGGCAATCGGCGAATGAACGGGAATAGAAGTGATTGAGCGCGCTACAAACATATTTAAATTTACTGAAGCGCCAAACATGATTAACTTTATGTTACCAATGCCTAACACCCACGGGAAACAGCCATGTCTTTCAAGACCAATAAAAAAATCATTCTGATTGGCGGCGTGCTTCTTATATCCATCATAGGCATCGGTTTTATGATAACCATTTCGGGTAAGCCAGCAGCCTCACCCAAGACGCAATCAGCAGGGAGTGAAACCACAGCTTCCACGAATGAGAAAGAGCCATTTTCGTTGCAAGAATTGTTATCCCAAGCATCGGTACGGCGCGGCCATATGATGGCGCATACCTGCAATGACTGTCATACCTTTGATGAAGACGGGCCTCATCGCTTTGGCCCGAATTTATTTGGCATTTTCGGTGCTCGGCATGCTTTTAAAAAAGATTTTGCATACTCGGACGCATTAAAAGCAAAACACGATAAATTGTGGACAGAAGAAAATCTGGACGCATGGCTGAAGAACCCCAAAGCCTATGCACCGGGCACAAAGATGGGTTACCCTGGCGTATCATCGGCAAAGGACCGAGCCGATATCATCGTCTATCTCAGAACATTGAAGGCCGAGTAATAGATTTACTTTTCTTTTTCATCAATAATGGCAGGCGCGAAGTAGTAACTTGGCAAGCCATCTTTATCCTTCACTGTATATAACAATGGTAAGTTCTGACGATTAATTCCTTCGGCACCACAGGTCAGGTATACTGCTGCTGAAGGTTTATACTCCTTGGTCAGGTCGCGGATGCGAACACCTTGGGCGCCTTTTACGTAACCTTCATCATCTTCTGCTTTTGGATAGGCTTCATCTCCGCCTTTGCCACGTTTGCCTTTTTTGGCGTCATATTTTTCGGCGATATCCAATACGCCCGCGCCGCGCAAGCGTACCAGGCCAACGCAATTTTCAAATCCTTTCTTTTTCACGCTTGAAGCAAGTTGCAGCGTGTTAGGATCTTGGCGGTCATAAATCATGAAGATGGAGTTGGGATCTTTCTGTGCCATCTTGTTCAGGACCGGACGCATTTCGCCCAATGCACCAACGAAAAAGTCGCCGACATAGCCCATGATTTTACGCCCCTTCCATTCGGGGAAGCTTTCTATGAGGTTATTCGCAATACGAGGAATGCTGCGCGGGGACATTTCCTTCATAGACTCACTGAAGGTGGTTGTAAGAGCCGCTGTATCTTTCACGTTCTTGATTTCGCCTGATGGTCTGTCATTGAACAGAAACAAGGGCTGTGAGAACACATAACCTCTATCTGCTGCACGGGCATGGCATTCAACGCACGCCTTTACTTCTTTTTCTGACATCACGCCCCATCTACCGGTATTAGCAGGGTCTTGGGGTGCGCGCGGGTCTGGATTGATAAATCGTAAATAAACCCAACCATCGGAAGAAGCTTTTTTATGTTTGGGATCCCACAACATCACCATCAGGCGATTAAGCAGGTTTGCAGGCATGACGCTGCTTGGTAGAGCCAGATCTTCTTCCGCCGGATATACAAGTTTGCCAAACATTGCGCCAACCGGATAATCCGTGCGGCCTTCAGTTAGCGTTTTCCATGCCAGATCGTTTGCATAGCTTAAACGAAACTCGTGAATATCCTGACGCCAACGCGCACCAACAAAATGCCATTTCTTCCAAAAATCTGCGAACAGCTCTGGTGGCAAATCCATCTTTGCTTTGTCTTCATCAGACAAGGCAAAGATAAGATCTGGGAACTGCTTGCCGGAACTGGCAACTTTATTGGCTGGTTTAGTCTCAAGTACAGCCGCAGGAGTATCTGCAAAAGCAGGCGTGGCAGATGCCAATAGGCACACAAAGGAAATAACAGCTACGCCCCACTTATGCATACGCGCTCCTTATGAACTATGGATTTTGATCAGGTTGGCCTTGCGGATCAATTTCACGCGGCGGAATGGGCTTACCTGTTACAGCGGCCAATGCCTTGTCGCATTCGGTAGCTTTTTGGCGTGCAGGCTTAGCATCTGCCCCGGAATTTGGTCGTGGACCACCCTGACGCTTTGGCATGTTTTGATTGCCGTTCAGGAATGAGACCATGGTATCGCAATAAGACAGGCGAATTTTATCGAGCGCCTTGCGTTCATCTGCCTGGCACGCGGCAAGATCATCCATGGTGCTGGCTTGTTGTACACATGCAATGGATCTTTGTAGCATGACGGCGCGTTCATCACGATTTTGCAGCGCAAGTTTTTGCGCGGAAGCAAAATCATCTGGACGTTTATGGATTACAATATCCCTCAATGGATCTTCTTCTGATACAGGCGCTGCTACTGGTGCTGGAGCTGGAGCTACAGCTGCAGGTTGTGCAGCCGGCGCTGGTGCTGCTGCTGGCTGCGTGGCTTTAGCTGGATCTTCTTTTGCTGCTGCAACTTCTGCATGAGCAGGAAGATGAGCCGACATCAGGGCAACCGTTGCGATTGACATGCATGCATAAGACAACCATTTTTTCATAGGATCCTCACGAGAAAAGCTAAGTGGCAATAACAACAGTACGAATACCGATACACGTTCAAATATAATGCAACATGACCTGAACTAGCAATGATTTAGGCTCAAAAACATTATGGCAAATCATCTGTGGTAAAGAGACGCACTTAGAATGACACAATCTGTGAACCACTTTTGTCTAACACGATGCGAGATTATGAAATCGCCAGCGATATAATTATCCGCCCACGCCGCCGTCACCGCCGCCATCGCCTACGCAGCAAGGAGGAGGAGGAGGTGGTGGTGGTGGATTACCCGTGACTGACTGGGTAGCTGTTGACGTTAAGCCGTCTTGAGCACATGTGAGCGTGAACGTTGTTGTCGAAGCAAGAATAACAGTTGAACTGCCTGTTAATGGCAAGCCCGATGAATCTGGCCCCCAACCACCTGGCGATACAGAGCATGATAATGGTGCTGCTGAGGTATTTTGGGTAATTTGCCAACTCAACGTTACTGGCGTTCCTTCGTCCACCACCACTGCGCTTGGGGTAAGAATGATGTCCGGGCTGAATTGATAGTTTTGATTCCAGCTTGATACGCCCGCCGCAGTCGCGTCAACGTCGCCTGCAATCCACTGTTCGCGAGACTGCATAGAGGTAGATCCGCCGTGACAGGTGAACGATGCACCTGGAATTGGTGTCGCCGGAACAAGTGAAACGCCGGTGCGTCCATATAAATCTGGCGCGTTGCCTGTGATACTGGTGCAACCACCAAACGTTGGTGTAAAGGTGGTGGTTGATGGCGATGGATGTAAAATATTGCTGTACGGCACCGCGCAATGCGAGATGCCAATTGAGCCTGATGGGAATGTCGGCACATTAGTAAGGAATGTATTCCACTCTTGCGATGTCTTGAATGGAACGAAAACTTCTTTGCCAGTACTTATATTATCGACCCAGCGGCATACGTTCCATGCTTCAATAGGCGCTACAGCAGCATAAGGTCCGTTGGAATTGCTATTCGCGCCGCAATAATCTGCGCCTGTGCAAGCACCACTACCTTTTACAGATGTGGTAGAAGTTGCGTATCCACCTGTTGAGGAGCCGGCACATCCCGATAAGCTACCCGAAGTGGCGCCATTCAAGTTACATTCATATACAATGCTCTGGGCATTGGCAAAAAACGGCGTCGTCAAGGTTGCCGCAGCAGCCCAAAACGCAATCCCACCAGCCTTTGTCATTGTAATTTTTTTGCTCATGTAACTTTCATTCAATGTTCACAACAGCGAATGGATTGGAGTTTACACGTCTTGTATTAATACATTCTTTAAAATTGCTTTTTTTCAACTATTTCAAGGTGTTATTTAATCTCGATTCCACTTAAAAAGCACATACTTTAAATTAAGGCAGCCCTTTGTATACGCGCTTGTCAATCTCAGGGGAGGCATCCGAATGCAATCTGTGCGGGAAAGCACTTTTTCATCATAGATATGGCTTTACCGGCGGTATGACGAATCAATTTATTAGCTTATATAAATTATCAATATCGTCCGGTTTATTCGTTGTCATTTTCGGCTACGAATAAGCAGCCATCTGTATTCACTAAAGCATTCGCTAAAGGTTACCATGTCTGACAATTGCTATGATAGCGCACCAGAATTTATTGACGAAGATAATCGCCGTTCGCGCACGCGCAATCCAGTATCAAAACAGCAAATGCACAACAAGCATGCGGTACTTTTACCGCCAGAGCTTGTAAAAGGAAAAACCGTACTTGATTTAGGTTGCTGTATGGGTGCAACCGGCCATTGGGTACTTTCGCATGGCGCAAGTCATTATACCGGCGTTGAATTCCAGAGTGCTTATACCGAAAAAGCGAGCGCTCTGCTAAACAAGTATCATCCTGGAAAAGCGACCATTCACCAAATGGCCATCGAAGAATGGTTGATGCAGCCCAATAAGCCTACATTTGATATAGTATGTATTCTTGGCGTGATTTATGCATTTGTCGATTATTTTTCAATTTTAAAATTGGCAACAAGCATCACCAAATCAACCTTGATTATTGAAAGCCTTTATTTTGGATTATTAAAAAAGAAGCCCGACTTTGCTGGCGTTGCGTTCATAGATGATCAAACGATAAATCTTGCTACCGAAGAAAGCTCTCTTCTTGGTCGCGGCTCACGGGTGTCACCCAAAGGATTTGAATGGCTGCTGAAAGAATTCGGGTTTACCTGCCCTGATGGCATTCTGTATCCCAAGCCAATCATAGGATCGATGGATATTTACAACCGTCCGCTTGAACTACTTTCAGAAGATTTTCCGGTCAGATTTTTAATGCGATTTGTCAGAAGCGACGTAAGTGCACACAGCCTTTCAAAAGGGTTGCAATTCGGTGTTGGAAAAAAAGAAGTGTGGGAACCATGACCCGTTGGACCTTTGATGCAAAAGTTGCGGCTGAGTTTGATTCCATAGCGCAAAAACAGATCCCCAATTACGATATTGTAATTGGCCGCTGCGTGGAAATTGCTCGGGCGGCGTTTAAAGACAACCTTCAAGCCAAGCTTATTGATGTAGGCAGCGCCAAAGGACGAACCCTTTCGCGTTTCTATGAAGCTGGTTTTCAAAATGTGCATGGCGTTGAATCATCAAAAGACATGATTGCCGCAAGCGCATTTCCTGATCGCATCATCTGTTCGGACAGATTTCCATTACAGCTTGCGCCATTTGATATGGTTATTGCGAACTGGACCCTGCATTTTATCCCTACGCGCGAACAGTATATTCAAGACATTTTCAAGGGATTGCAATCAGGCGGATTGTTTATCATGAGTGATCGCATGCAGGGCTCCGAGCTGAGCTATCAGCGTTATCTCGATTTCAAACGCAGCCGCGGTGTCAGTGAAGCCGATATCAAAGCCAAAGAAGCCGCATTGCAAGGCGTTTTGGAACCACGACCACTAACATGGTATCAAGCTACACTGAAACAGGCCGGATTTACCGATATCGAAGTGATTGATGCATCCTGGTGTTTCAACACAATACTCTGCCGCAAGCCGTAGTCAGTTCATCACTTTTGAGGCGATCCTTTGTTGCAATATAATTGCACATTTAAGCATCACAAATGCACAATACTCATGCGACGCTGTCATCTTCTATCATAGAATCAAGCAAATCAGGTGATTTGAATTGTGACTTGTGTGCCAGACAATATTATATTGTTTAAGCAATCATTTTGAACTTCCTTATGCGGATCCCATGGGCCTCCTTCTTCATTTAAATATGTCTGGCACAAAGACGCTTCCACTGAAGCCAGAATACCCGCGTAAATATCCCTATACACAAATGGTCAATCGTGTGCTGCCAGACCAGCTGGACCCATTTCACTACACATTATGCTGCGAGCCCATATCGGACATCTTGAAGCTTCCACGAAATACCGACACCTTCGGCAATGTTGCGGAGCAACATGCAGTGAAGATGAAATCGTTGGATGAGCCAATCTACATCATGTATAGCGGCGGGATCGACAGTACGTCGGCGGTGCTTGCTTTTCTTAGAACATGGTCAAGCGAAGAATTGCAGCGCGTTTACATTTTGTGTTCACACCACAGCGCAACCGAATTTCCTGAATTCTGGAATGTGATTGTTGATAAATTTCGCGGACGCATCCTTCCCTCCTTTAGACATGTCGAGTTCTACTGTAAAAAAGGATATGTGGTGACGGGCGAACATGGGGATCAGCTATTTGGTTCTGATGTTATCCGTATGATTTATCATAAGTTTGGCAATGAAGGCATTCACCAGCCATGGCAAAATATTATGCCAAGCATATACACCCAAACCTTTGGCCCCGACATAGTTCCAGACTTTATTGCCCGTTACGAGGCAACACTGAGCCATTGCCCGTTCCCGCTTAAAAGCAGCTTTGACTGGATTTGGTGGTTTAATTTTACAAACAAATGGCAGCATGTGAAGTATCGTTTACTGGCGCATGATGGTTGGGAAAATCCGGCCAAGAATTTTAAAAAGATCAAACACTTCTACGATACGCCGGAATGGCAGCGATGGAGTTTTGATAATCACGATAAAAAAATCGCCGAGACTTATCAAACCTACAAGCTGGCTGCGAAAGACTATATCGTGGGCATGACAGGTTTTGTCGACTACATCAAAAAACCAAAAGTCGGCAGCCTTTATCAAATATGGTATGCTTCCAAGTTCTACGAAGCGATCGACACATCTTTTAACTACCTGACCCGTGAACAAGCCGTGGAGTACATACGATGAGCGTTTATATTTATCTTTTTCATAACCGTATTATTCATTGGGCACCACAGACCCTGTTCGGTAAGCCGGCAAGCGTACCAAAAATCATGTGGTATACTGTGAATGGCTCCATTCCGATGCCACTGAACGATATGGTGGCACGCGGCAATGTTGGTTATAATATGCAGCAAGGCTTTTATACTATCGAAGAGCCGCCGCCACCGGATTGGGATGACCGTTTCCAATACATCAAACAAATCCAGATTATGGGAACTTTCAATAGCATCGCAAATACGCAAAAGGCGCGCTATACAGACAATTCGCTTGGCCAGTCATTGACCGATATTCTGATTATTGATGAAATTCGCCAATTCCAGCAGAAACAATCCCTTGAAGACTGCCCTATTCTTACATCCATGCTGGAAACAACCGAGGCAGGCCTTACCCCTGAGGCTTTAGTAACCAAATTATGGCTGCGCTATGAATCGTTCCGCACCATTATCTCCTACCTTAATAAGTTAGAGTATAACGTACGCAAACTATTCGAAGAAAAAGCCTTTGATAAAGCTGCTGAATTGGTTAATAGCGAACTAGAGAAAATGAGAATATGATGTAGCAAGACGCCCATAGACGTTTTGTTTAGATTTAGTAGGTAAAGATATAACTGCAACGGAAAGCTAGGAGATACCATGAGCGTTAGCGTAGTTCAGGATGCCAACCCATCTAACCGCAGTGATGCTGCAAAAAAATTTGGTGTTGAATACTTCAAGGCAGGGCAATCTGCTGTCACGGGCTCACGTGAAAACGATCTCTATACCTATACAACATATATTGGCCCCCATACCGTTACCGTTGAAAAAGGTGATTGCGTTTATTACTACGACAATAAAGGTGTCGCGCACGTACAGGCAGGGCCTGTAAAAATCCAGTCTACAATTATTGCAACTGTTCTTCGGGGCTATACCCCTCCTTCTCGTTCGGTTGTGGTAGGCCGCTCTACTCACCTACCCTATGTGAATGGTTGCTCAACCCGCCAAGTACTGACCCCTGAGCGCATTGGCGATCCAACGTTGCAATTACTCCATATGCCGCCCCATGCCAGCGAGCAGGTACATCATATTCACTCAACCGCACGCATCGTCCACGTACTGGAAGGTCATGGTCGCTGTGTAGTTGGAATGGATAAGTGGCAGGAGAAGCAAGAACTGTCTCCGGGCATGACGCTTGTGTTACACCCCATGTGTCCGCACCACTTTGAAACGGACGGCGAGTCATTGTTGGTGTTGCCATTACACATTTTCAGCTCCCCTCCATCTGGCATTGAACATAATCATCCTATGTTCAATGGAACGCACCGCATTTAAGCGCTATTCGGCTTAGATTTTTTTGAATGGATTTAACCGCAGGCGCGTACGGTGCTCTTCTGGAGCACGCGCGGTTCCATCAGGCATTAGGCCTTGGTGATAGAGTTTTTGCCACTTATCGGTTTGTGCCTGTGAACCCGGTTTTGCTAACTCGGCGAGAAAGTTTTTTCGGCTTGTGGTCCAATCATCATGTAATTTTTTTACATCTGGCGCAGCCGAGAGCATCGTCAGTTCCGGTTCGATGGCTTCCAGTTCACCGCGCCGGACAGGATAGATATGGCATATTGGCTCGCCTTTGTTAAAACGCACTTTTGTATGTGAGCGGGTAAACTTCCAGTTCATTGTAAAGGTATAGGGCGACCAATCCGTTTCAACGACGCCAGCCAATGGCGCGATTGCATCTTTTGGACGGTTGATGGGCCCTTGAACCATCAAATCATAGCCTGGCTCGCTACGGAACAAGCATGGTATATGAAATGTAAGCACACCCATTCCGAAATGGCTGACCGCCACATTGCGGGTGCCAGGATCATTCATGATTTCAATCGATGGAAGTTCCGGACCACCTTTCCATTGCGCTTCGAAGCCGCCAGTGCATAGAATTTCCCAACCATGCGTATTGGCAATATTTAACGGCAAGCATCGATAGGCGAACCGTTCATGCGATGCATCCATCCAGTCACGCTCTAATGGCGCAGGACGGATATCCATCGTATGGCCATCAATCACATAGGCCTTTAGCTTCATTTGATTACCTGCCGAATTATTACGAATTGCATAATCCTTTCATACCTTCTTATTCACTGTCTATTGGATATTAGAATCCCAATAAAAAAGGGGCAGCTGTAAGGCTGCCCCCGGTAATTTATTATGATTTGGTATAAAACTGCTATTAGAACAGTTTCAGAATGGCCTGTTGTAACTGACCGGAAATACCAAGCGACGTAATACCCAGTGAGTTGCGGGCTTGAAGTGCCTGCAAGTTCGCACCTTCTTCGTTGGTATCTGCCAGCGTTAGTGCATCTGAAGCATTCTGGAGATTACTAATCAAGTTGGTTGTGAAGTCTTGGCGAGTAATAATAACACTGGTGTTATTACCAAAGCTCGAAGAAGTCGTACGCAACTTGGTCAATGCTGTGGTCAACTGGGATACAGCAGTGTTTACGTCGGTATCGGATACGAAGCCGTTGGCTGCCACAGCGACGCTGAGGCCGTTAGTAGTATCAACGGATAAGTTGGTATTTGTAATTGTTAGCTTACTTGTGTTGCTTTCATTGAAGTACACAACCAGACTTACACTGGTTGTACCAATCAAGTTTGTACCATTGAAGGTCGCATCGTTAACGAGTGAGTTAACCTGTACCAGCAAGTCATTGAACTGCACAGCAAGACCCGAACGCGCAACGGCATCAGTAGTTTGCAGCGCAGAGGTGGTAAGACCTTGAGCTTGTTGTACGATCTTGGTGATACTGTCGATGGCAAGAGCAGCGTTTTTAACGGTACCCAATGCGTTGGATAAGCCGTCCTTAATGTTAGTCAAATCGCTTGCACGATTTAAGAAGCCGACGCTGGCAAAATATGCGGTTGCACCATCAAGTGCTGAGTCAACTTTCTTACCTGTTGATAGGCGGCTTTGAGTTGCATTAAGAAGGCCCGCGGTCTGTTGCAAGGACAATAAATTTGCCCGGGCGCCGGCGGTTAGTGATACTTGTGATAAAGGCATTGTATAACTCCTGTTATATACTTGAATGTGACTCCTTCACATTCAGGCTTTGCTGAACTCAACAAAGCTGCTGCCATTATCTTGTGCGTAGACTTACCGTTGTGCTAACCGCAGGCACACACGAGCATTCATAGTTTCCATTTAGATTGTGAATAAATATTTTTTGCATACAATATGATGCACTTATATAATTTTGACAGACCATGCCGCCCACCCTTGAGGTTTTTTATGACCACGCCTAACCAACAAAAAAGCTATGAACTGGTACAACAGTACTACACTGCATTTAATCGCGGCGATTCAGCTGGCATGCTGGATTGTCTTTGCGATGATGTTTGTCACGACGTTAATCAAGGTGGGCGCCGCGTTGGAAAAGCAGCCTTTAAAGAATTTAATGCGCATATGGATAAGTGCTACAGCGAGCAATTGGAGAACATCGTGATTATGGTCTCTGAAGATGGCAAGAACGCGGCCGCTGAATTTATAGTGAACGGCGTTTATAAAAGCAGTGATGAAGGTTTGCCACCGGCAAAAGGCCAGCGATATAAACTGCCCGCCGGCACATTTCTCGAAATCGAAGATAACAAAATCACCCGTGTGACAACCTATTACAATTTGGAAGACTGGATTAAACAGGTTAGCATATAATATGGATATTCGCCCCGTAACCGGTAATGAGTTACTTGATGTTTTGCCAGATCTGGCCAAACTAAGAATAAATGTATTTCGTGAATGGCCATACTTGTATGATGGCACACTTGAATACGAACAAAAATACCTAACCAAGTTTAAACAAGACCCGCATGCGGTCATCGCTGTTGCACGTGATGGCAAAGATATTGTTGGTGCATCAACTGCATCGCCTCTATATGGGCATGCTGATGAATTTGCACAGCCATTCAAAGACAGGGGATATGATCCGGCCAGAGTTTTTTACTTCGGTGAATCTGTACTTCTCCCGGAATATCGCGGACGAGGCATAGGCCATGCTTTCTTTGATATTCGGGAACAGCACGCCAAATCTGTTGGCAATTATAACATAGCTGCATTTTGTGCGGTCATGCGTGATGAACGCGATTTACGCAAGCCTTCTGATTATAGGCCTCTCAATAGCTTCTGGACAAAGCGTGGGTTTGCGATGGAACATGGTCTATTGGCAGAGTTTTCCTGGAAGGAACCAGATACGGCCGAAGAAATTTCACATCGCCTGCAATTTTGGGTCAAAACACTATGAGCACCGTTCGTCTTGCGCTTGCGCAGTATCCAATAGATGCACTATCCAGCCCTGAGGCTTATCAGGCAAAACTAACAGCATGGGTCCAAACAGCTGCGAATAACGGTGCTAGTATTCTGGTGTTCCCCGAATATGGTAGCATGGAACTGACTTCGCTGTTATCGGATGCGCAGCGCAAAGATCTGGTAGGTTCGGTTAAATCGATGATGTTATTTTGGGATAGCTACAACGCTATTCATCAAGAGTTAACCAAGCGCTTTAATGTACATATCTTGGCTGCATCATTTCCAAAAGATGGCGAAAACATTGCATCGCTGTTTGCGCCTAATGGCAAGATTGGGCGTCAGCCTAAATCCATCATGACCCGTTTTGAACGGGAAGAATGGTATATTAAGGGCAATCCAACACAATATGTGTTCAACACTATTCATGGGATGATTGGCATTGCCATTTGTTACGATGCAGAGTTTCCACTGCTGGTCAGACGGCAAGTTGAAGCAGGTGCAAAACTAATCCTTGTGCCTTCCTGCACGGATACGCTTGCTGGGTATCACCGCGTAAAAATCAGTGCACAGGCACGTGCGTTAGAAAACCAATGTTATGTAGCGCAAAGTGTAACAGTTGGCGATGCGCCATGGTCACCGGCGACAGATGTAAATATAGGTGCTGCGGGTGTATTTGGCCCACCCGATGTTGGCTTTCCAGATAATGGAATTTTAGTCGAAGGCGAACTGAATAAACCCAGTTGGATATATGCGGATATCAGTCTTTCTAAAGTTGACAGCATTCGCCGCCATGGCCGTGTATTGAACCATACCCATTGGGATGAACAGGCCGATGCTCAACGCCAAGGCGTGACGATCATGGATTTGCTTTAATAAAAACTGGCGGACGGGAGAGGATTCGAACCTCCGATACAATGTTACTCGTATAACGGTTTAGCAAACCGCCGCCTTCGGCCACTCGGCCACCCGTCCGCTTTAGAAGCTGTTTTTTAGCAAGCCACCCACCTAAACACAAGGGGCGGAATAAAACACATATTTAGCCGTAAATGCACCCAAAATATCAGGAAGCCGCGCCCAACTTGAGGAGCTTGATAAGCTGCTTATTAACGTCTTTTAGCGCTACTTGCGTTTCTACCGCGCCCAAATCAAAGGCAGCTTTTGGCATACCATAGACAACGCAGCTGTGCTCATCCTGACCGATGGTCTGCGCACCAGCCTTGCGCATGGCCAATAATCCTTCAGCGCCATCACGGCCCATACCGGTCAATATCACACCAACAGCTTGACGGCCAGCAACCTTGGCAACAGAGCGGAACAACACATCTACCGATGGGCGGTGCCCTGAGACAGCGGGTTCTTGATGAACTTTACAATGATAGCTTCCGGCAACTTTTGCTAATTCAAGATGATAACCGCCTGGTGCTATATAGGCATGGCCAGGGGATAGGCGTTCGCCATCTTTGGCTTCGGATACGCGCAAGGGAGTAACTGTATTGAGACGCTGTGCGAAAGATGCGGTGAATTTTTCCGGCATATGCTGGGTAATAATAATGGGTGGGGATTCTGGTGGTAGACCACTCAATACCTCTGTGATGGCTTCCACACCGCCTGTAGAGGCACCGATTGCAATGATTTTATCGATTGGCAAAGCAGCACTGACAACAGGAGCTGCCTTCTTATCATAGGTTTGCCGTGATTGAATAACATAGGGACGAAGCTTTGCCTTGGCAGCAATGCGTACTTTGGTACGCAGTTCGTCTGCTAATCCTTGCATTCCTTTTAGTAAGTCTGTGGTTGGTTTGGTTACATAATCAACTGCGCCGAGCTCCAACGCGCGCAGTGTCGATTCTGCGCCCTGCGAAGTAAGTGAGGACACCATAATGACCGGCATGGGACGAAGCGTCATGATGCGTTCAAGGAAAACAAGCCCATCCATTTTGGGCATTTCCACATCAAGCGTTACCACATTCGGGTTGTGTTCCTTGATGAGTTCACGGGCGACGATGGGATCAGGTGCAGTGGCAATTACTTTGATATCATCTGCGCCATTCAACATTTCTGTTAAAATCTGGCGCATCAAGGCGCTATCATCCACTACGATAACTTTGATGGGATTACCGCTCATGCGTAGCCATCATGATTTGAAATACAGGTTTGTAAGTAAGCCGCTTCATTCGCCAAAGACTGGCATGGCCAACGGTTCAACACAAGCGAATTGAAGATCAAATCAGCAGCAATAATTATGCACCACTACTTGCAATAAGCTTTGTCTCGTCAACTTCGCTTGAGGTGAATAATTTATCCAACACAAGCAAGGCGACCATACGGTCTTTGATGGTAACAAGGCCGCGCAGATAAGCACTATCCACGGTTGAATCCATTTCCGGGGCTGGCTTAATTTCGTTTTCAGGAATAGTCAGGATATCCGATACACCATCAACGAGGACACCGAATACACGTTCTCCAACTTTTACGATAATGATGACATGAGTGCGGGTAATTTCGGTTTCACCGCCACCAAATCTGGCGCGTAAATCATAAATGGGCACCATTAAGCCACGCAGGTTCATAACCCCGCGCACATAATGCGGCGAATTTGGAAGGCGGGTAGCAGGAGCCCAACCTTTAATTTCACGTACAGCCATAATGTCTACGCCGTATTCTTCCTTGCCAATACGGAAGGTGATGAATTGCAAATTAGCCAAGTGCTCATCGCCCTTACCATCATCGCCAATTCGTGCAGGTGTATTTGTCATGGGTTTCTCCGTATTACTAGGCTGATTGCAGTGTCGGGGTTGTGGTTGATTTATCTAACATGATTTGTCGCAAGCCAATCACATCAAGAATAAGGGCAACACGGCCATCACCCAAGATGGTTGCCGCGGATACGCCATCAATCTGGCGGTAATTCGACTCAAGGCTCTTGATCACGACTTGCTGCTGACCGATAACCTCGTCTACCACGAGACCAACTTTCTGACCTCCATCGACTTCGACCAATACAACGAGCGCATCGGTTGGCTTGGTCACGGCATCTTGAATATTGAATATCTTATGCACATACAGCAGGCGGATATATTCACCGCGAATGTGAATAAGGTCGCCATGCGTCACCAGCTTGGAAATCATTTCAGGGGTTGGACGCAATAGTTCAATAATGCTGGTAAGCGGCAACACGTATCGTTCCTGCCCTACTGTCACAACCATGCCGTCGAGAACTGCGAGCGTAAGCGGCAATGACAATACAAAGCGCGAACCTTGGCCGGGCTTATTGATGACATTGACGCGGCCACCGAGCGCCTGAATATTTTTCTTTACGACGTCCATGCCGACACCGCGACCAGACACATTAGATACTTTTTCGGCGGTTGAAAAACCAGGAAGGAAAATGAAGTTATCAATTTCCTCATCGGTAAGCTGTGCATCAGGATTGATAAGACCCTTTTCAATGCATTTCTGTTTAACGCGCTCGCGGTTGATGCCGCCCCCATCATCAACAATTTGAATGACGATGCGGCCAGAACGATGCTCGGCAGAAAGGTGAATAGTGCCTTCACGTGGCTTGCCAGCGGCTTCACGCTTGTCGGGCATTTCAATGCCATGATCTACCGAATTGCGGATCATGTGCGTTAATGGATCACTTAATTGTTCAATAACGGTCTTATCCACTTCGGTATTTTCACCCGATGTAACCAAACGCACATCTTTATTCAGTGAGCTTGCAAGCTCACGTACCAGGCGTGGCATACGTTGGAATACCGATTTAACGGGCTGTGCACGGATGGACATGACGCTATCTTGCAGCTCACGCGTGTGTTGCTGCATCGATTCAAGACCGTTCAGTAAATTCTTGTTACCGATATTCAATTGGCTGAGCTGTTCGGCAACCATGGCTTGCGTAATCACAATTTCGCCGACCATATTCACCAGACGGTCAATTTTATCCAGATCAACACGAATGGATGTTACGGCTGCTGCGCCTTTATCGCCGCCGCCTTTATCGCCGCCTGCCTTTTCAGGGTGTGCAGCCGGCGATACCACAGCAACCTTGGCTTCTGTGGCCTTGGGAACTTCTTCGTGACCTTCTGCAGGTGCGGATTCAAATGGTGAATGATTGAGGGTTTGCGGGCCTTCAGGCTGCAATTGAATGGATAGCTCTGAGTCAACATCCACAAACTCGAAGACTTCCATTAAAGCGGCTTCACCGATATCGGTTTCAATTTGAATGATCCAGCCGATATAAGCTTCTTCTGGGTCCATACGGTCAAGCGTTGGTACGCCGCCAGTGGTGCAGGCAATCATAGCCTTACCAAGGTTCTTAATTTGTCGCAATATCAGCAACGGCTCGTTTGCTTTAGCATAAAGGGTACGCAGCGGCTTGAACCGGACAATATAGGTTTGCTTTTTCTTGGCTTGGGTTGGAGCAAGAACTTTTGGCGCGCTGCCGCCGCCTTCTTGTGGATACCATTCGTTTAACCCGGCCAATACCTGTGATTCACGGTCACTAGGTAATTGCACATCACCTTTGGCTTCGCGCACAAGATCCGACACAACGTCGAAGCCTTTCATCAACAAATCATGGCGTGATTTATCAATTGAAATTTTACCGCTGCGCAAGGCATCCAGCACGCTTTCAAAACTGTGGGTAAACTTTACAAGGCGCTCAAAGCCAAACGCTCCTGCGCCGCCTTTAATGGAGTGAACAGAACGGAAAATAGCGCCAAGGCTTTCTGCACTAGGTTCTGTAATCGACAAATCCATCAGATGCATCTCAGCCATGCTGAGCAAGTCTGTCGATTCCTCGAAGAATGTTTTTTTAAAGTCTTCTAATTGATCATCCACGGCGCATCACTCTAGCTTTAGAGAATTACATAATTACTTTTTTAATCGTATTAATCAGCTTATCCGAATTGAATGGCTTGGTGAGCCATCCGGTTGCGCCAGCATCTCTGCCGGCTCGTTTCTTTGTGTCGTCACTTTCTGTCGTCAGCATCAAAATCGGCGTAACCTTGTGCACGGGGTGTTGGCGAAGTTGTCTAATCAGCTCTAATCCGTCCATCACCGGCATATTCAAATCCGTTACGATACAATCGACCTTTTCACCTCCAAGAACATCCAGTGCATTTTGACCGTCAAACGCTTGCTTCACATCATAGCCGGCCTGTTTCAAGGTAAAGGCGACCATATCGCGCATCGTTTTAGAGTCATCGACCGTTAAAACCGTCTTACTCACTCCTTACTCCACCGCTTAAGTACGTCGGCAAGCCCCATATCCGTAAGCGTTTCAGTAAAATCGTGTGAAGGGTTAATCACAAATAATTTGTGCCCGTTTTGTCGCAATGAATTATCCAGCGCCAATAGGGTTTGTACTGCCAAGGTTGTGATGTGTTTTACCTCGCCCGCATCAAGAGTTACGTCTTCTGATAATGGCCATTCACGCGCAGTATCAAAAAATTGAACTGCCGCGATGCTATCAAACTGGGCAACAAGAGCGGTCATGAGGATTCATCACAAAGAGCAGAAAAACAGAATGAAATCAGAGTGAAAGGTCACCCCTGTGTTAAGAGTTTATGACTCTAGATACTACTAAATGTTTAACAATCCCACGCAGGGCTATGCACACCTATATCTAGATTTTTCACCAATCCGGAATGATCGGATGATTCTTTGCCCAACTAAATATCCAGATGATTTAACTACGGCGCACAAAAAATTTTGAAAAAAATTTTGCTATTAATCCGTGCCTGAAATGACCACACATACAACTCAATGGCTTAGCTGGTTAGCAAACCATTAACTATATGATTTTGAATGATTTTTTACGGAAATTTAGTTCAAACTTAGCATAGTTTTTACTTATTTCTGGCAAAACTATGTCATTCGCTGAACACGAAAACGATTTTCAACATTTATGGGAAAAGGTGCGGCTATGTCCCTCTCACGACAAACAGTATCGTCATTAATTGACTTAATTGAAATCAAACTGAGCTGCATGACTGTGCAAGACAGAGACGATTTACGCGAAAAGGTAGCATTGCAAAAAGCAATGTGCGAACTCTCAGCCCTTACTGGCGGTAGCGCCGGTAACGATGACGAAGCCCTAGGCGAGGTACCACGTCGTGGTCGCCGCCGCCGCATCTTCCAAGAAAGCGCCGGAAGCTACGCATAACCGATTATTCCAGTTCTGAGTTACAGAAAAAAGCCAACGAAAGTTGGCTTTTTTTATGAGCTGCACCATACTGAACCCCGATATGACAAACGCACCAACTCCGCAACCCACATATAGAATAAGGACTGACCAGAGGATCAATGGGCTTGCATCTTTATTGATTTTTATCTCTGTTTGTCTATTTGCTGTAATGAGTGCGCTATTTCATGCACTTAGAACCTATGAAACAGTTCTCTATCTTACCATCCTGTTGAGCCCTGTTTGGCTTACCCTTGGGCATGCATTACATAAAAATCTGGCGCACATCCTGCCGCCCGAATATGAGACTACCACCAAAGGATACATCTTAAAGCTGTGTAGTTACGTAAGCGTCGCCCTGTTTTGTCTCAGTATAACTTACGTCATCAATGCCTTACTGGATAAATCGGAGCAACACGTTTGCAAACAATCCATCAACAATAAAACCATAAGTCACGGTAAAGGAGGCGCCCGATATCACGTGGAAATCCCTAGTTGCACGCCTAGCATATTTTCATTTTTCGAACTCGATACTTATGAGAACATCAGCGTTTCGAAGGACGTTTATGATCGAGTGCAAATCAACCAATCAATAGGAACCATTATCTATAAATCCGGATACTTAAATATCCCATGGAGAACATCTGGATATGTGCGCGATGAATATGTTCAAAAACCCTACCTGCTTCGTTTTAAGTCTGAATCCATGGATTCAGACTTCATTGATGGCCTTGCATATTTTACAGGTACAGGAAAATCAATTAATTATGAAAAAGCGATTGCATCATTTCAGAAAGCCGTCAATCGTGGCAATGCGCTTGCCCAACATGACCTTGCTTATATGTATCTCAATGGGCTAGGCACACCAAAGAATCCAACCGTTGCGGCACAGCTAATATGGCAATCTGCAGACCAAGGTTACGCCTTGGCACAAGACTACCTTGGTGTGATGTATGGTGATGGCAGAGATGGCGTGGAGCAAAGCTGGATTAAATCCTATATCTGGATTAATCGTGCAGCCAAGCAGGGCTATGACCAAGCCATTAAAGATTTGGAATATGTGAAGTCACACATGACGCCCGAGCAACTGCAACAAGCTGAACAACAGAACTAGCCGGCGAGCTTCTTCTTCAACAGCTCATTGACCAGTGCTGGGTTTGCCTTACCTCCGGTATTTTTCATAACCTGACCCACAAAGAAGCCAAACAGCTTATCCTTACCACCGCGATATTCGGTAACTTTATCGGGGTTTTGAGCAATCACATCATCAATCGCCTTTTCCAATGCGCCGACATCGCTGACCTGTTGCAGGCCTTTTTCTTCCACGATTTTGGCGGCAGCTTTGCCGGTTGTGTACATTTCTTCAAACACTTCCTTAGCTGTGCGGCCAGAAATAGTGTTGTTGAGAATGAGATCGAGTAATCCACCCAAGGCTTCGGCCGAAACCGGGCTTTCAGTGATGGATTTATTTTCTTTATTCAGCGCGCCAAATAATTCACCCATCACCCAATTCGCAGCCATCTTGCCATCGCGGCCTTTGGCGGCGGCTTCAAAATAAAGGGCGGTATCACGTTCGGCAACCAACACGCCTGCATCATAGGGGGTCAGGCCAAAATCACCCATATAACGTTTTTTACGGTCATCTGGCAGTTCCGGCAATGTCGCGCGGATATGATTGACCCAAGCTTCATCCAAAATGAGCGGCAATAAATCAGGATCTGGGAAGTAGCGGTAATCATGTGCTTCTTCCTTGCTGCGCATGGAACGGGTTTCGCCCTTGGCATTATCGAATAAACGGGTTTCTTGTTTAATGACCCCGCCCGCTTCAATGATTTCAATTTGGCGGCGAGCTTCGTACTCCACAGCTTGCATCACAAAGCGCATGGAGTTCACGTTCTTGATTTCGCAGCGCGTGCCAAGCGGGCCACCAGGCTTGCGCACGGATACGTTTACGTCGGCGCGCATGCTGCCTTCGTCCATGTTACCATCGCAGGTGCCAAGGTAACGCAAAATGGTGCGCAGTTTTTTAAGATAAAGCCCTGCTTCTTCGGCTGAACGCAAATCAGGTTCAGACACGATTTCCATCAAGGCAACACCGGAACGGTTCAAATCGATATAGGATTCCGTTGGGTTTTGGTCATGGAGACTTTTACCAGCATCTTGTTCCAAATGCAGGCGGGTAATGCCAATGGTGCGCGTTGAACCATCAGGCATATCCAGTTCGATTTGGCCCTTGCCAACAATCGGGTCTTTAAACTGGCTAATCTGATAACCACTTGGCAAATCGGCGTAGAAGTAATTTTTGCGATCAAATACCGACACCAGATTAATTTGCGCATTGATACCAAATCCTGTGCGCACTGCTTGTTCCACGCATTTTTTATTTATCACAGGCAACATGCCTGGCATAGCGGCATCCACAAAGCTAACCTGTGCGTTCGGCTCCGCGCCGAATGCAGTAGCAGCGCCAGAGAATAGTTTGGATTCAGAAAGCACCTGTGCGTGCACTTCCATTCCAATCACAATTTCCCAATCGCCTGTTTCGCCTTTAATCAAATTCTTATTCGCAGTCATGGTGGTGTTCCTAAATTCTTATGCGTGAAATGGTGGCACGTGTTTGAAGCCAGCGGCAGCTTCCAATGCTGCGCCAATGCCCAATACAGTTGACTCATCAAATGGCCGGCCAATCACCTGTAAACCAAGCGGCAAGTTATTGGCACTAAGGCCCACGGGAAGCGACATAGCCGGCAGCCCCGCCAGATTAACAGGCACAGTAAATACGTCGTTCAGCCACATTTTAATCGGGTCATCCTGCTTCTCGCCAATTGCAAAAGCATCCGAAGGCGCAGTAGGCGTCAGGATTGCATCACATTGTTTAAATGCCTGACCAAAGTCGCGGGCAATGCAATTGCGTACTTTTTGTCCCTTTAGGTAATACGCATCATAGTAACCAGCAGATAACACGTAGGTTCCCAGCATGATACGACGACGCACCTCTGCACCAAAACCTTTGGCGCGGGTGTTCTCATACATCTCGTTCAAACTCTTGCCCATTTCACGTTGGCCAAAACGCACGCCATCATAACGCGCAAGATTGGATGAACATTCAGCCGTTGCCACGATGTAGTACGTTGCCAAAGCATATTTCGTATGCGGCAAACTGATATCAACAATTTCAGCGCCAGCGTCTTGAAGCATTTTAATGCCTTGCTGCCACATCTTTTCGATTTCAGCTGGCATACCATCCACGCGATATTCTTTTGGAATACCTATACGAAGGCCCGCAATACCGCCTTCAATCGCTTCCAGATAATTTGGCACGGGGCGATTAACCGAGGTTGAATCCTTCGCATCATATCCCGCCATGGAGCGCAGCATGATGGCCGCATCGCGTACATCGCGCGTCATAGGGCCAGCTTGATCAAGGGATGATGCATAGGCCACAATACCCCAACGTGAACAACGCCCATAGGTTGGCTTGATACCTGTAATGCCGGTAAAGGCCGCAGGTTGACGGATGGAACCACCCGTATCTGTACCTGTTGCCGCAATCGCGCAGCGAGCAGCCACCGCAGCAGCAGAACCACCGCTTGAACCACCAGGCACAAGTTTACGTGCTGCGTTCACGGGGTCTTTTCCACTCCATGGGTTAATCACATTGCCATAGGCAGATGTAATATTGGCCGAGCCCATCGCAAATTCATCGAGGTTGAGCTTGCCCAGCATCACCGCTCCATCGCGGAATAATTGACTAGTTACAGTTGACTCATATTGCGGCTTAAACCCACGCAAGATGTTGCTACCTGCAGTGGTTTGCACATTATCGGTACAAAACAAATCCTTGATGCCTAGCGGCATACCATCCAATGGCTTTGCGGTGCCAGCAGCATAACGCGCATCGGATTCCTTGGCTTGCTTTAATGCAAGTTCCGGCGTTTCGACAATATATGCATTAAGACCGCGGCATGTTTCAGTGGCCTTGATGTATTCCTGCGTCAATTCGGTTGCAGTGAATTTCTTGGTCTTCAAACCATCAAGGGCCTGAGCGAGGGTTAGTTCGAGTAGAGATGACATTACAATTTCCTGAATAAATTATTCGACAACTTTTGGAACAACAAAAAAGCCTGCCGCCTGTTTGGGCGCATTGGCCAGAATATCTTCTGGATAACCGCCATCGGTTACTTTGTCGTCACGAAGTGGCAAGGTTATTTCAACCACCGAGGTCAAGGGCGGAACATCATCAGTGTTGACCTCTTGCAATTGGTCAACCCAGGATAAAATGCCTTGGAATTCCTTGGTCATGGTGTTTTGCTCGTCTTCCGTCAGGCGGATACGGGCAAGCGAGGCGATGCGGGCAACAGTGTTTTTATCAATCGTCATGAGGTATAATTGTGCAGTTGCTAAGTTGATGGGCGAGTTTAGAGAAAAGAAACGGTTATCTGTGTATTTTATGTTTTAGCATTTAGCATTTATATGTAAAGAAAGACATATGTCTATCCACCCGTGGCCACACCTCCTAAAACGCCTGAAAAAGGGCCAATGTCTGCTTGGCCTTGATGTAGGCAGCAAAACAATTGGGGTAGCGGTGTGCGACCCTGAATTTAAACAATCCTCCCCCCTATTAACAATTGAGCGCCAAAAGGTCAGCAGCGATATTGCCAAACTTGCCGCATTAATGGCGGAACGGAATTGCGGCGGCCTTGTCATCGGCCTGCCCCTCAATATGGATGATAGCGAAAGCACTACCACCAAAAAGGTTAGAACTTTTGCCGCACAAATTTTAGAAGCCAAAGACCAGTTTACTTCAGAGCCTCATATCAGTTTTTTTGATGAACGTTTATCAACCAGCACCATGCAGGATTTTTTAACCGAGCAAACCGAGCTTGGCCACAAACGCCGCGATGAAATTATTGATAAGCTGGCGGCGCATCATATTTTACAATCAGCCTTGGATAACTATAACACAGCTAAATGATAAAAAATTTATCCATCACCACGCTTCTTCTATGTATTCCTGCCCTTCTATGTGCGCCGCTTATGGCGTTAATGCCGCGCGGCATGATGGCATTGGTAATTTATTCCGCGCTTATCCTGCTGCCATCGTTTAAAAAACATTGGTCAGATATCATCAAAACCATCAATAAACAGGGCATATTATTATTGGCTGCTGCTGTGCTTTATAGCTTTACCAGCGCAGCCTGGAGCCCCAATGACAGCGCATGGCATACCGGATTTGATATTGTTTATCTGTCTGTATGTTGCGCGATTATTTTTCTTACACTGCCCTTCATCAAAGCCCCTGCGCTCAATGCACTTACTAACCTGTTTATGATTGGCTGGGTGATTGGGCTTGGATTGCTGTGCATTGAAATGTTTTATGATCACCCGCTCCACCGCTGGTATGAGCATATGGATGCAGCCACACAAGTAAATGAAAATGTTTCCAAACGAATGGCGGCGTTATTCGCGTTATCTATCTGGCCCGTTGCATTGTGGCTAAAGACCAAAGGCAAACCAGTTTTGAGTGCGTTATCGGTTTTAGGGTTTTTAGCGCTTAGCTTTTTCCTCACTAACCGCTCCTCCCTTTTGGCAATGTTGGTGGGTACTGCCGTCTACTTTTTTGCTACCTATCAGGCGGTATTGGCACGTTGGGCATTAGTATTGATGATTGGGCTTGGATGCTTCTTTATTGTACCGATTTCAACGCTATTGCCATTAATACCCCAGGAAATTACGGGGCAATTGTTTGACTCAGCGCTTGCCCGCATCAAAATCTGGACCTTTACTTCCCAGCATATTCTGGAAGAACCCGTCTTTGGTCACGGCATTGATGCCTCGAAGGGACTGGCTACCGACGCCGGAGACGGGCAAGGATTTTTTCAACCCGGAATTTCAGTGGTCAGCCATCATCCCCATAATATTTTTCTGCAAATCTGGCTCGATTTCGGGATGATTGGCGCATTACTGTGGGGCGGATTATTACTCATCCTCACTTATCGTGTATACAATGCACATGAAATTGCGCAGCCTTATATCATCGCAGCGTCGTTTTGCAGTTTGATGATGCTGAGCACTACTTTTTCATTACTACAAGCGTGGTGGCTATCTGGGCATATTGTAACGGCGGTGATGCTAGCACTACTAAGCTATAGCTTATCCCGCAACGCTGCCACCAATGGCACATCTGCTGGCGGCATTTCATAATCGGACAACTGATTAACCTGCGCCCACACTAATTTCTGGCCTTCTTTAGGTTCAGGCGTGCCGCGCCACACGCGGCACATATAAAGCGGCATCAGCAAATGAAAGCCTTCATAAGCGTGACTGGCAAAGCTGAGCGGATATAGGCAGCCAGGCGATGTTTCGATATTCAGCTCTTCGCGCAATTCGCGGCATAACGCCATTTCCGGCGTTTCAAATTCTTTGATTTTACCGCCAGGAAATTCCCACAAGCCTGCCATTTCTTTTCCTGCGGGTCGTTGCGCCAACAATATGCGGCCATCAGCGTCTACCAAGGCAACGGCCACCACCAGCAAAATCTTTGCTGGCTTGGGTGGTGGCGGCAATGTGACGTCGATGCAGGTTGTCATTTAGCTTCGATAGCTGCCATTGATGTCGATATAGCCATGGGTCAAATCACATGTCCACACGCGCGCCTTGCCTTTGCCTACACCCACATCAAGCACGATATGGATGTCACGGCCCTTCATATATTTGGCAACTGGTGTTTCATCATAGCCTTTAATCTGTTCTCCATTTCTGCAAATGGTGTAACCGCCGATGGATACTTTGACTTTTGATGGATTGAGGCGTTCACCGCTACGGCCTGCCGCGCCAAGGATACGTCCCCAGTTCGCATCTTCCCCTGCTATCGCAGTTTTAACCAACGGCGAATTAGCAATGGTTAGCGCGTGAATGCGCGCGGCCTTATCACTGGCAGCGCCTGTGACATCAATCGTAATAAGTTTTTGTGCGCCTTCACCATCACGAACGATCAACTGTGCAAGTTCCATGAGTACCGCTTCCAACGCAGCCGCAAATACTCGGCCATCTTTGCTTTCCAGCTTGGTGATTTGATCATGGCCAGCCTTGCCTGTTGCAAAAACCAACAACGTATCATTGGTCGACGTATCACCATCGACCGTAATGCTGTTAAAGCTTTTATCGGTTGTAGACTTAACAATCGTTTGCAACACGCCCGCACTTACTGATGCATCAGTGAACACAAAGCCAAGCATCGTCGCCATGTTCGGCGCAATCATGCCGGAGCCTTTTGCAAAACCGGAAATAGTGACGCTCTTGCCTTGAATTTTAATTGTACGGCTAACTGGCTTGGCAAAGGTATCGGTTGTCATAATCGCGCGCGATGCCTTGGCCCATGCAGCAGCATCTGTCTTTGGTTTCAATTTTTTACTAATCGCTGGAACAAAATTGGCAATTGCACGTTTTGGCAGTGGGCGGCCAATAATACCCGTGGAGGCAATAAATACCTCGCCTGGGTTGCAGCCATTTTCAAGAGCTACTGCGCGTACGCTTTCTTCCAATAAGGCAATGCCCGCCTTGCCTGTTGCAGCATTGGCATTACCAGCATTGACCAATAATGCGCGCGCCTTTTTATCTTTGAGCAATAAGCGGCACCATGCCACAGGTGCAGCCGCCGTGGTGGATTGCGTGAACATGCCGGCTACCGTTGTGCCTTCCGGCATCACCGCCAACAGCAAATCATCACGTCCCACATATCTCAGGCCCGTTGCCAAGGTTGCGAGCTGTACGCCGCGTACCGGCTTTAAGGCTGCCGGTTTTTTAGGAGCAAGTGGAGAACGTGGATGCTTTGACATTGGTTTTTCTTCCTTAAAAAAACATCCCCGCAATTGCGGGGATGTCAATCGTATCATATGAAAAGAAACTTATTTCTTTTCTTCTTTCTTTGGTTCTGGTGCTGTTTCAGCCTTTGGCTCTACCATTGGCTTGCCATCAAGACCAAAGCGTTCAATTTTTGCTTTCTTCTTGATGCCTTCGACATAATCATTGGCCATGGTGTCCGACAACTTGGCTTCAAGTTGCGCCTTCACCTTTTCCAGCTTGATGGGTTCTGCCTTGCGTTTATCTTCTACCTTGATCACATGGTAGCCGAATTCGCTCTTTACCGGGGTCTTGGTATATTCACCGCTTTTCAAAGCAAAGGCTGCATCAGCAAAGGCTGGCACCATTGTCTTTTTAGTAAAATAACCCAAATCGCCACCTTCTTTAGCAGAAGCGGTATCGGTTGATTTTTCAGCTGCAAGCTTGCTGAAGTCGCCGCCCTTGTTCAAAAGCTCGATAACGTCTTTGGCTTCTTTTTCGGTTTTTACCAGGATGTGGCGCGCTTTGACTTCTTCTTCAACCGGGCTCTTCTTCACGATTTCATCATAAAGCGATTTGATCTTGTCATCCGTGACCATCGGCTTGATTTTTTCACGAAGGGTTAAATCGGTGATGATGCGTTCTTCGGCGCGCTTTGCACGTTCCTTGAACTCTGCAGTTTCGTTGACCTTGCCTGCATAGCCTTCAGCCAGAAGCAATTTGGCATCAATCATGCGGTCAAGCAGCTGAGGGTAAATTTGTTCAACTGGTATCTGTTGCAATTGCGGAGGCAGTGCCGCGAGTTCGCGCATGACATCGCTTTTATGGATTTCCGCACCATTCACCCGCGCAAGCACCACATCATCTTCAGCGATGGCTGGGAATGGCGCAATAAATGCCGACAACAAAACACTGACGATTAATCCTTTTGGCAGTGCTTTTTTAGGGTTGAACATTGAACGTTCCTTTCTTAGTTGGGTTAGGCTTAACGGGTGAAATATCGGTTTTAGACCGGTTTGGAGGGGGTAAAATCAGTCGTGAATCGTTGGCTATCTGGGCTTTAATTCTCTAGCTGATGGACCCCACCCCTGCAAGTCCTTCATAAATCACACTGATATCCACCAATAATGGCAAAGATATGAATGGCTTGGTGCGGCGGCTCGAACGCCAAATAAGCTTGTTGTTGGCAAATGGTCAAAGTTTCGGCTAATTTGCCCGCCTTAATACTTATACTTGCCGACCTATATGATGTACAAGGTCAGGCTTACTCTTTTGAGGTTTATTGTAAAATGCTTGCGGCACTTACCCGTAATATCTTTGGCACTGCCAACGAACGTTTTCTGAAGAATTTACGCCCGATTGTTGGCGTCATCAATTCACTCGAGAAAAAATATTCCGAGATGTCGGATAGCGAGCTACGCGCTCAGACTGACGTATTCCGCAAGCGTTTGGCAGATGGCGAAAAACTGGATCGTTTATTGCCAGATGCCTTTGCAGTAGTGCGCGAAGCCGCCAAACGAACATTGGGCCAGCGTCACTTTGATGTACAGTTACTTGGCGGGATGGTCTTGCATCAAGGCAAGATTTCAGAAATGCGAACCGGTGAAGGTAAAACATTGGTCGCAACCCTTCCCTCTTATTTGAATGCTCTTACTGGTAAAGGCGTTCACGTTATTACGGTGAATGATTATTTGGCGCAGCGCGATAGTTCCTGGATGGGGCGCATCCACAGTTTCCTGGGCTTAAAGGTTGGCTGCATTGTTCATGGCTTGAATGAAGATGAACGCCGCGAAGCATATGCCGCCGATATCACCTATGGCACCAATCATGAATTCGGCTTTGATTATCTGCGCGATAATATGAAATTCCGCGCTTCCGATCTGGTGCAGCGTCCATTCAATTACGCCATTGTCGACGAAGTCGATAGTATTTTAATTGATGAAGCGCGCACCCCGTTGATTATTTCGGGTCCTGCCGAAGATTCATCTGAGTTGTATCGCCGCATTGATGAAATCATCGTCAAAAATTTGCGCCCTGAAGATTATGAAAAAGACGAAAAGTCACGCACGGTTAACCTGACTGAAACCGGTATGGTGGATATGGAAAGCTGGCTGTCGGATGCCGGTATGCTTAATCCCGGCGGCTTATATGACAGCTCGAACGTCAATACGTTGCACCATATTCAGCAAGCGCTTCGTGCGCATACGCTGTTCACCCGCGATGTGGATTACATTGTCAAAAATGATAAACTCATCATCATTGATGAGTTTACGGGCCGTATGATGGAAGGACGCCGTTATGGCGAAGGTTTACATCAGGCACTTGAAGCCAAAGAACACGTGACCATTGAACGTGAAAACCAAACCTTGGCCAGCATTACCTATCAAAACTATTTCCGTCTTTATCCAAAACTGTCTGGCATGACAGGTACAGCATTAACCGAAGCGGCAGAATTTGAAGAAATTTATAGTCTGTCCGTTGTTGACATGCCCACCAACGTGCCCGTGCAACGTATTGATCATGACGATGTGGTATTCCGCACTGCCAATGAAAAATACAACGCTATCATCGATGTAATTGAAGAATGCCGCAAGCGCCAACAACCGGTTCTGGTTGGCACTGTATCGATTGAAAAATCAGAGCTATTAGCAGAGCTTCTCAAGAAACGTAAAATTCCTCACCACGTGTTGAATGCGCGTTATCACGAACAAGAAGCGTATATTATTGCACAAGCCGGTCGCCCCGGTGCGGTGACCATTGCTACCAATATGGCAGGCCGTGGTACGGATATTCAGCTTGGCGGCAATCTTGATATGCGGATTGCACAGGAAGCAGCGATGATTCAGGACGCAGCAGAGCGCGAGGCAAAAACGGCGGCAATCCGTAAGGAAGTTGAAGAAGCCCGCGATATTGTACGCAAAGCCGGCGGTCTATACGTCATTGGTACTGAGCGTCATGAATCCCGCCGTATTGATAACCAGCTGCGTGGTCGTTCTGGCCGTCAGGGAGATCCGGGCACATCCAGCTTCTTCCTGTCATTGCAAGATGATCTATTGCGCATCTATGGTGCAGACAGAATGGATGCCATTTTGGCAAGCCTTGGCCTGCGTGATGGTCAATCGATTGAGCATCCTTGGATTAGCCGCGCATTATTAAAAGCGCAGGAAAAAGTTGAAGCGCGTAACTTTGATATTCGCAAGAACCTGTTGAAGTTCGATAATATCATGAACGATCAACGCAAGGTTATTTACGAACAACGCCGTGAAATCATGACGGCTTCTAATGTTTCCGATACCATCACCGCCATGCGTTACGATGTAATTGAGGATATGGTAAATGTTGCCGTACCGCCCCATTCCTATCCTGAACAATGGGCATTGGCAGATTTAACAGAACGGGTAAAAACCGTTCTGCACCTTGATTTACCCATTGAAACTTGGGGTAAGGAAGATGGTATTGCCGAAGGCGAATTTGTAAATCGTCTGAAAAAAGCAGCCGATGAAAAATATGCCGATAAAGTTAAAGGCCTTGATGACAATATGCTGCATCAAGTTGAAAAGCTTATTTTGCTTTCAACGCTGGATCAGGTCTGGAAAGACCACTTACTTGCGCTTGATCATTTGCGCAGCGGTATTGGCCTGCGTGCCTATGGTCAACGCGACCCACTAAATGAATATGGACGCGAAGCGTTTGATTTATTCAGCTCCATGCTTGATCAATTGCGCGTGGATGCAACATCAAAACTACTTGCGGATACGCAGCGTGCGCCAACCGAGGAAGAAGTTCTTGCTCAACGCCGTGGGCAGCAACTGATTGAAAGTCACGGGGACGAGCCTGATGCGGATGACCTGCCAGAAGGCATGGTGCGCCGTTCGGCAGCGCCTAAATCCTATGGGCAAAGCCCACAAGTAGTGGCCGCCACTGGCTTTGATGCAAAGAATCCTGCTACATGGGGCAAAGTACAACGCAATTCCCCGTGCCCATGTGGTTCAGGCAAGAAGTTCAAGCATTGCCACGGTTCGCTGGAGTAACCGGTTAACGTATATGCCTAACCAATATGCAGGGTATATTTCCCTGCATATTTTTTATAATAGGCAGTTACAAATTCCATTGCTTGCTGTGGGGTATAGCCCAACAGACAATCCATATCGGCATTCCATGGGAATAATTTGGCCCGGTCTGGCTTGTTGCGATAACCAGCATCGTAAGCAGCTTCAACTGGCTGGTCTTCAAATTTCCCTTTAGCCAAGTCAGCACGCACAAATACAGCGTTGTTATATTGCAGGGATTCCAGAATATATCCATGACTGCGCACAACCTTTGCGGCGGCAGTTAAAGAACAGCCAAAGAAATGGTCGGTCTGCCATACATGGGTTGGGGTAAAATTTACGTTGAAATAAAGCGGAGGAGGAATTTTTTCGTTTATCTCCATCGAAATAATTTTGGGCTTAAACCCGGATTTTAGCATCGCATCCACAACATCCAGATCATATGAATCAATATCCAGATTTAAAATGGAGAAGTCAGATGGAACCTCGAACCCTTGCAGTAGCGCACTGATATTCAGTGGGGTAATACGACTACGGGCTAGTTTTGCATTTGGAAAATTGATGTGCAGGAAAGCGAGCCGTGAGAATTTAAGGGGTTCCATCTCGACAGCAAGGCCTGCCCAGTTTGGGTCTTTAAAAAAACCCAAGGTGCAGGATTGGTCTATCCCGTCGCTTGCGGCAACATCGACGATGTAACCTTGTTTGATATCCAGTTGATCAGCCAGCATACGTAGGTGCTGATACTCT
The DNA here is from genome assembly GCA_041917755.1 of Alphaproteobacteria bacterium. GTDB lineage: Bacteria > Pseudomonadota > Alphaproteobacteria > UBA9219 > RGZA01 > RGZA01. The sequence continues at coordinate 70,951 of JAYRWY010000004.1, read as the reverse complement.
CCGCCGAAGGATGTATCGGGGGGAAGCGTTGAGAGATAGTGCTTCGATAAATCGATAAAATGGCGAATGATGTCGACACTGGGAATTGAAATAGTCAGCATGCCTATTCACCCGGCTTTCGCATTTCAACAGGCGCCGCAACGCCAATAGCCCTGTATATTGCTTCTTTTAATTTGGGCAGCGAGACAGGTTTATTCAAAATTGCCTTCACGCCCATATCACGCGCCTGTTCGAGCAGCATGGAATCTTTTTCGCCCGTGACCATAATGATCGGGATGCCCTTTGATCGTAATTCCTTGTCTGTACGGATGGTATTACAAAATGCATACCCGTCCATCCCTTGCATGTGCCAATCCAACACAATCAAGTCTGGCGGGGAATAATCTTTGCTTTGCAGGCGCCGTAAGCATCCTTCGCCATCTTCAAATTCTTGAACCTGTTTAATGCCAATTTGCTGCAACATCGTACGGATAAGGCTGCGCATATAGGGATGATCATCAACGACCAGCGCAAGCCATGCTTTTTCAGATGATATTGGTTGCATTACCATGGAACGACCTTAAACAAAAAACACCCTGTTCTTACGAACAGGGTGTTTAAATGATGTTCTATTACGCGGCATGACTCAAGGCGCTAATTAGCCGCGAATTTGAGCAATGAATTCCTCAACCAGACTGCGTAATTGCTCTGATTTCTTGGATAGTTCGCTGGATGCACCCAATACCTGAGCGGCTGCTTCACCTGATTCGCTAGAGGCACGACTGACTTCTACGATGTTTTTGGCAACTTCCTGAGTACCGGTTGATGCCTGACGTACATTCAGAGCAATTTCCTTGGTTGATGCTGATTGTTCTTCAACTGCAGCAGCAATGCTCTCGGAGATTTGATTAATCTGGCCAATTTGACTTGAGATGTCCTTAATAGCTTTCACGGCATCTTGGGTATTGGTCTGCATGTTGGAAATCTGTTCAGAGATATCCACCGTTGCTTTTGACGTTTGGTCAGCAAGGTTTTTAACTTCCGCAGCGACCACCGCAAAGCCCTTACCCGCATCACCTGCACGAGCAGCTTCGATGGTAGCGTTGAGTGCCAACAAATTGGTTTGCCATGCGATGTCTTGAATCATCTTCATGACGTTATCAATCTTTTTCGCAGATTCAGCAAGGCCTTCCACCGTTACGTTGGTTGCCTGTGCGCGGCTTACTGCCTGACGGGTAAAGCCGGCAGACTCTTCAACCTTCTGCGAAATTTCATTAATGGCCGACAGCAATTGTTCGGATGCAGCTGCTACCGTTTGTACACTTGCAGTCGCTTCTTCCGTTGCGGCAGCAACAGCCGTTGCACGGTCTGTAGTCTGGTTGGAAATATGCGACATGCTTTCTGCGCTAGAGCGAAGCTCCGTTGCGGCAGATGATACTGTATCGACCACACCGCCTACGCTTGATTCAAAGCGGTCAGCCATATCATTCATCGCCTTCTTGCGCTCAACGGCGGCCATATGCTCCATTTGTTGGGCTTCCTGACGGCGTTGTTCTTCGGCAAGGCGTTTGGCTTCTTCTTCCTTCATGCGGGCTGCCTCTGCCGCGGCGGCATCTGCCTTGGCCTTGGCTGCAACACTATCGCTAATGCCAACGACAGCTCTGGCAATATCACCAACTTCTTCTTTGCGGTCTTGGCCAGGCACCTGCAAATTAAGCTCACCCTTGGCCAGACGGTTCATCACTGCCACCAATTCTGATATCGGCTTAGTGATGGATGATGACACAAAGTACATAATCAGCATTGCTGCAATCAACATAATTCCAGTGATTATTGAACTTTCAAGTTCCTTTTCTTCAAAGCCGGAAATACGTTTATGCAGCAACCGATCAAGTTCAGTGGTGCCTTTTTCCCATAGGGTTTCATTGGCCTTCAGGAAGGTAAGGTAAGCGTTATCAAGTTTAGCAGTAGTTAGATCTTTTGCATCACCAGCCGCTAATACGCCTGCAACCAAATCAATCATCGCCTGAGCTGAATCATGCGATTCCTTGTAATAAATTTCCAATGCGGTTTTCAAAGAACCATCTGCATTGCCTGCAAAGCTTTTTTCCTTGTTGATATCCAACCCGTCGGAAAATGTTTGTTGCATAGCATTTTTGAGATTTAAGTCTTTCTTGTTTTCTTCGGTTAACACCCCGCCTGCCTCAATTACATGGGTCAAAATGGTGTGAATATCGCTCATCTCCATGATCCGGGCAGGAATTTTTACCGTCACGCTGTCCATGGTATAAAAACTATCGATGTCCGGATCCAGGGTGAGGTTTGATTTATCCGCGACAAGACCGATAATATCGACGATCCGGTCAAGTCTTATATTAATGTCTTTTGCATCTTCATAAGCCGTGATGGCTTCTTTGGTGAAAAATGGTGATGTTTCGGCACTCTTCTTTACTTCTGCAAATGCCGCATCCATTTTTTCATATGCGCCTTGCTGTCTATGTAATTCTGCAACGCGACCGCGCGCGCCGGCGATTTCTACATCACGCACTTTCAACAATACCGCCGCACCATCTGCCTCGGTTTGACTGAAGTGAATTTGAGCGTCATTCATCTCAATCACTTGATACAACAAAAATCCGATGGGAAGCAGCAAGATGCCTACAATAATAATGATTTTGTGCATCAAACGCATATGGTTCAGGAAATTCATGATTGCCTCAGAATGATGGAAAAAACAGGATTCAGTGATGGAGCAACTAAATCGTGTTTAGTTTAACCATTCATTGGTTAACGAAGTATTTCGGATTATGTGCAGACGTATTTATTATCAATTTCGCTGCTGTAATTATTCCAGCTCGAATGGCCGGTCATGTTTTAAAGCAGGAATGGCTTTGCGCGCTTCTGCTACCTTATTAAGGTCAATTGTTGCGGTAACTACGCCAATTGCGTCTTCCCCATCCGCAATAATCTCACCCCATGGCGATACAATTATACTGTGGCCATAGGTTCTACGACCACCGTCATGCGCGCCTGTCTGAGCAGATGCAAAGACATAACAACCTGTTTCAATGGCGCGCGCACGTAGCAATACATGCCAATGAACTTTGCCGGTCGTTTCAGTAAAAGCCGCAGGAACCGAGAGCATGACCGCGCCAGCCTTGGCGAGGGTACGATATAGATGCGGGAAGCGAACATCGTAACACACTGACAAGCCAAGCAGCCCCCAAGGTGTATCAACCACAACGGCTTTATCGCCAGGAATAATTTCGCCAGACTCACGATAAATTTCGCCGGGCTTTGGCGTTGCATCATAGAGATGGATTTTATTATATCGCCCGACAATTGCACCAAACGGATTGAATACAAGACTACGATTATACATTTTGTCGGGTGTCTCGGGTACAGCAATGGCTAGACTGCCTGCAACGATCCATAGTTTTAATTCGCGCGCCAAATTTCCAAAGCGCGCCACGGCAGGATGTTCACTTTCAATGAATGCTTGCGCCAGTTTTACTTTACGCTCCCGCGCCATGCAGCCAAGATTTTCCGGCAGCACTACCATTTCGGCACCCTGTTCCTTGGCAAGACGGATAAGACCTTCCGCTGCATTCAAATTTTCGGTGAGATCCGGAACTGAATTGAGCTGGATACAAGATACGGTGAGTGTCGTCATGAATTATCCAGCCAACATAGGGTCTAGTTTTCCGGCAGCATCCAGTGCATGTAAATCATCACAGCCACCTATGTGAACACCGTTAATAAAAATCTGCGGAATGGTGCGCTGACCATTTGACTTGGCAAGCATTTCTTCAAATCGTTTGGCGTCTGCCTTCACATCTACGTCTTGGAAAGCCACACCCTTTTTTTTCAGTAACGCCTTGGCGCGAACGCAATATGGGCAGCTGGGGCCGGAGTAAACAATAATGTCGGGCATGATGTCTCCTGAAGTCTGTCTTACCAGTAATATAGTGCTAATTATTGATTTTGACTACCCGGGCAAATGTAAGTACATCGACACGGGCAGCTCCCGCCTTTTTTAACGCCACCACACAGGCATTGGCCGTTGCACCGGTTGTAAGCACATCATCGACCAACAGTAAATTTTTACCCTGTATCTGAGCAATACAATTAGGTTTTACGCTGAAAGCGTTATTTACATTCTTTTTTCGCTGCGCTCGGGAGAGATGCCCCTGTATTTGCGTTGCTCGATGACGCACTAATCCATGCAATGCCATGGGCTTGCCTGTCAGCCTTGATAATTCATGGACCAATAGGGCCGACTGATTATAACGGCGCAAAAACAAACGTGTAAAATAGAGCGGCACGGGTACTAATACATCCGCTTGGTCGATTAGGGAGTACGCAGACGTTGCCATCACCCTGGCCATCGCCCGTGCGTAATCAGTGCGATCACCATGCTTGAATGGAAGAATGATATTCTTGCTTGGCTCATTATATACCAAGGCAGATCGTGCTGTGGCAAACATTGGCTGTTCTTCCAAACAGGCACCACACAACGCATTATCGTTTAACGCTTGTGCCTCGTATTCGAATGGCAAGCCACAACATGAGCACATGGGAGATGCCATAAATGTAAACCCGCGCCAACACTCTGCACAAAATCCGTGGCTTTGGCTTACTATTTTCTCACACATGACACAAAGCGGTGGCAACAGCATATCCAACCCCGTGTCAGCGGAGTGCTTTAGATGCTGAAAAAATGATGCTACTGGTATCATGGGATTGAGCTGGTTATAATAAAAGCAATCTTAAGGCCCAATTCACATGAACGCAATCAAAGCAAACGCACAGCCGTCCACGCTATTTGACAGGTCTCGCCTTCGCCAGAACCGCGAGCGAGCCAAGCATAATTTTGCGCAACACAATGTGCTATTTGAAGAGGTTAGCTCACAACTTATTGAACGACTGGAAGGAGTTAATCGTCCCTTCCAACGCATATTGGATTTGGGGTCACGCAGCTTTTCTTTGGCAAAAACATTGTCCAAGCAAAACCCGTCACGTTTTATTGTGCATAGCCATTCAACTGATGACGTCAATAAATTGATCCTGAATCATGTGTGTGTGGCAGACGATGAATGGCTGCCGTTTCGTGATGCATCATTCGACTTGATTATCAGTAATTTGAATCTTCATTGGGCCAATGATTTACCTGGCGCGCTTATTCAAATTCGTCGCGCGTTAAAGCCAGATGGTTTTTTCATTGCTGCATTGTTCGGCGGTGAAACGCTGCGCGAATTGCGTGAATGTTTATATGAAGCAGAAATGCAGTGCCGCGGCGGCGTGAGCCAACACATATCACCTTTTGCCGATATTCAGGATTGCGGCGGATTATTACAGCGTGCTGGATTTAATCTACCCGTTATTGATAAAGAACGCTTTACACTTACCTACCGTGATAGCTTTCAGCTGATGCGTGAACTTCGCGGTATGGGTGAAGGCAATATTCTAACTACCCGCGATAAGCGGTTCATGCCTGGTTCGCTGTTTGTTGAGGCAGACCGGATATACAAAAGTCGTTTCGTAGGCGCACCGGAAAATCCGGCAACGCAGGGTAAAATCACCGCCACGTTTGATGTAATATTCATTGCCGGATGGGCACCGCATGACAACCAACAAAAGCCATTAAAGCCCGGTGAGGCACAAACCCGTCTTGCTCAAGCCTTAAAAACCGCTGAGATAACTGCCGGCGATAAAGCCACACCATAAGATTGGTAGTTACCACATTCTTAATCCTTTTTTTAACGCCATGCATGCGATACTTATGACGAGTGGCGCCCTCGTCTTTTCGCTTTCATTTTTTTGTTCATGACCAATCTGCCTTCATCCTTTCAACTACCTGATGATGATGACGCTCAAAAGAACGTGAGCGCTGATTATGGCAGCATCCGCTTTGTCGTACCGGTAGCGGCATTTGGTCTTATCATATCGTTTGCACTGTTTTGGATGATGCAGTTGTTTGGGCAATGGTATGTCGGATCACAACTGGCTGATGTAACCCACAAGCTCATCATGCTTGAACAGGAACAGGCGCAAAAGCAGCTTGGCTTAATGGCGCAGGTTCAAAACACGCTCAAACACAATTATTGGCAGCGCACAGAAGACCTGCACAAGGTATTTGATGAACAGGCCGATAATCTTCCATTTTTGTCATTTTTTATTTTGCAAAAGGATCGCGTCATCCCGTTAGGCAGCAAGGAAAAGAATACCGAGCTTCCTGCAACACTTAACGAATGGAACCAGGCCATTCTTGATAGCAAATATTTAAACGAAAAAATATTTGTAGCAGACTTTCCCCACAATAAGAGCCGCAAGACATCTTATATCATTTTTTCTGAACGGACATTTTTTGCTCATGACAGCAGAGAAATACCACAGGTAATTGCTGCATTGAATGCGCAAAAGTTTTTAGACGATGTACGATCGGTCCTTGCCGGCAGTAGCCTTGATCAACTGGTATTACTCACGCCCGATGGCACCAAACAATTAGCCCAAATCGAAGAACACCTCAACGATGGCGGGTTTAACGCCCTCATTCGCGGTGAAATATCTATCTATATCGGCGATATACCGTTTGCCCTACGATTTGGCGCATCACCAGATAAATTCATTTTATGGGTGATTATACTTCCATATGTAGCATTACTCACCGGACTGCTTATCACGTTCCTGGTTGGATATAACTTGTGGAATACCGATCAGCGCGGCAATGAAGTAAATGCACTTGCCCAATCACTAACCAAAACAGTGAGTGAACTTGAGCAACGCATTGTTGAAGGCGAATTGATGGCTGCTGCATTGCGTGAGAGTGAACGTAAATATCGTGCCATCTTCGAAAACGCCAGCATTGGTATTTGCCAGATATCGCCGCGCAATGAGTGGCTGAACGCCAATCGTATTCTTGCAACGCTACTGGGTTACCGCGACGTAGTCGAATTATTGGCAAGCCAACCCGATTATCATAACAAATTATTTGTCGATGCAGTTGAGCGCGAAAAATGGATTACCGACACCATGAAAGACGGTTTGGTCAAAGACTTTGAAGCTTCCATGCGCCGCAAGGATGGTGAAATCATTTGGGCCAGCATCAACAGCCACGTAGTGCGCAATGAAAATGGCCAGCTATTGCACTTCGAAGCTACCTTTAATGACATCACGCAGCGCCGCCGCAGTGAACAAGCCCTGATTGCAGCCAAAGAGCAGGCCGATTATGCCAACCGCAGTAAATCGGAATTCTTGGCAAATATGAGCCATGAATTGCGTACGCCACTTAACGCCATTATCGGCTTTTCTGAAATCATCAAAGACGAGTTGTTCGGCAAAGTCGGCAACCCGCAATATGTCGAATATGCCAAAGATATTTATGACAGTGGCGAGTTATTGCTATCGCTCATCAATGACATTCTGGATATGTCGAAGATTGAAGCCGGCAAGCGCGACCTGGCTGAAAGCGTTATCAATATCAACCGCGTGGTACAGACTGCGCTGCGTCTGGTTGCTGCACGCGCAAAGATGAGCAAACAGCATTTGATTGTAAAACTGCCAAAAGATTTTCCGGATTTCCGCGGTGAAGAACGCGCCTTTAAGCAAATTATCGTCAACCTTCTTACCAATGCCATTAAGTTCACGCCCGAGGGCGGCAGCATTACCGTGGATGGCTTGATGAACCCGGACGGCACCATGCAAATTACCGTTACCGACACTGGTATCGGGATTGCCAAAGAACATATTGATGTGGTGCTTGCACCATTTGGTCAAATTGAATCGGCGCTCAGCCGTAAACATCAAGGTACAGGTCTTGGCTTGCCGCTTACCAAGGCGCTGGTTGAATTGCATGATGGAACCTTAACCATCAGCAGTGAAGTTGGTGTAGGTACTACGGTGACCATCACCCTGCCTGCCAACCGTATCTTGCAACAAAGCATGTAAGCGTTTAGGCTTATTCCATCACTTCTATTCATTATTTGATTCATTTTTGTATCCCATGGATTGGTCTGCCCCTGCTTATGTTCTGAGTTTCCGCGCCTTTGGTGAACGTGACGCCGTGGTTAGCGTGATGACAGAGAGCCATGGCCGTTTTGCTGGCCTGGTTCGCGGCGGACAATCACAAAAACATTCCACCCATTGGCAACCAGGGCATTTGGTCAATGCCACATGGCGTGCACGCCTATCTGAACATCTGGGATGTTTCACCGGAGAAGCGATAAAAAATAATTCTGCAAATTTAATGTATAGCCCTCTTGGACTTGCAACGTTATTAAGCGCCTGTGCCTTGGTTGATTTAACAACACCCGAACGCATGCCGCTTACAGGATTATTTCAATGCATCGGCGATTTACTCCCGCTGGATGAAGGCGCGGATGATTTAGCCCGCTATGTGCGTTTTGAAAATGAAGTGCTGTGCGCCCTTGGCTATGGCCTAGATTTCAGTTGTTGTGCCATCACTGGCACACGTGACGATTTAGCCTATGTCAGCCCCAAGACTGGCCGCGCGGTTAACCGCTCCGCAGCCACGCCATGGGCCGAAAAGCTGTTGCCGCTGCCCGATTTTATGCACAAGCCCCTGATTCCATCATGGGATGAGGTGGCAGCCGGATTGGCCTTAACTGGCCATTTTATTGAACGGCACGTCTACCACCACCTACCCACCTATGCGTTAACGCAATTGGCAGCAAAGCGTGAACGCGTGCTTGATTTGGTCAATAAACAACGTATGGTTTCGCCCGAACCCCACCTCGCTGTTTCTTGATTCGGATTCGTATTGATGGCTAAAGCCCCTGTTCTTGTTGCTGCAAATGATATTTTAGAAAAGCCCTTTGCTGATTTATTGGGTGAGCGTTATCTCGCATACGCGCTTTCAACGATTACATCCCGTTCGCTGCCGGATGTGCGCGATGGGTTAAAGCCCGTGCATCGCCGTTTGATGCACGCCATGAACGAATTGGGCCTTGAGCCAAATTTACCACCCAAAAAATCCGCCCGCGTGGTAGGTGACGTCATTGGTAAATTCCACCCGCATGGTGACGTTGCGGTATACGAAGCTCTGGTTCGCTTGGCACAGGATTTTTCGGTTCGCTATCCGCTTATCAGCGGCCAAGGCAATTTTGGTAACGTTGATGGTGATAATGCCGCCGCCATGCGTTATACCGAAGCCAAGCTGACGGAAGTTGCGCAAGCGCTGCTTAGCGGGCTGAATGAAAATGCCGTCGACTACCGCTCCACCTATGATGGCGATGGCGTTGAACCGGTTGTGCTTCCCGCAGCTTTCCCCAATCTGCTGGCTAATGGTGCCAGCGGCATTGCCGTGGGAATGGCCACATCCATTCCGCCGCATAACATTTCTGAAATCTGCGATGCATTGCGCTACCTTATTACTACGCCAAATGCAGGATTTGATAAGCTTCTTAGCTTCATGCCAGGCCCAGATTTTCCAACGGGCGGCGTAATAGTTGAACCGGCTGAAAACATTAAAGAAGCCTATCGTACTGGCCGTGGCAGCATTCGTATGCGTGCCACATGGGAAGTTGAAGAACAAGCACGCGGTACATGGCAAATCATCATCAAGGAAATCCCATATCAGGTTCCAAAAGGCCGCCTGATTGAAAAGATTGCCGAGCTAATTACCAATAAAAAGGTGCCGTTGCTGGATGATATCCGCGATGAATCCAGTGATGATATCCGTATTGTATTGGTGCCCAAGAGCAAGAATGTAGAACCTGCTGTACTGATGGAATCATTGTTCCGTGCGTGTGAACTTGAAACGCGCTTCTCCATCAATATGAACGTATTGGATGCGAATGGCATTCCACGCGTGATGAACCTGCGCGAACTGCTTCAGGCGTTCCTTGATCACCGCCAACAGGTACTTATTCGTCGCTCACAACATCGCCTTGATAAAATTGAAGCGCGCCTTGAATTATTGACGGGCTATCTGATTGCCTACCTTAACCTTGATAAGGTCATTAAAATCATCCGTGAAAATGATGAGCCAAAGCCACTTTTGATGAAAGCCTTCAAGCTCACTGAAAACCAAGCAGATGCCATTTTGAATATGCGCCTGCGTTCATTGCGCAAATTGGAAGAAATGGAGATCAAAGGCGAAGAAAAGAGCCTTTCGGCAGAAAAAAATCATCTCAAAAAATTATTGGCTGATGAAAAGCTCCGTTGGCAGACCATTGATACAGAAATTGCCGGCATTAAAGAACGCTTTGGTAAAAAAGCGGGTGATAAGCGCCGCACGAAATTTGATAAAGCGCCAGAAATTGCCGATGTGCCAATTGAAGCGATGATTGAGCGCGAACCGATAACAGTGTTGTTATCCGCCAAGGGATGGGTACGCGCCATTCGTGGCCATAATATTGACCCCGGCACCTTGCAATATAAGGAAGGCGATGAGCACGCATTATCATTGCAAGCCGAAACAACAGATAAGATCTTACTGTTTGCCAGCAATGGCCGTTTCTACACGCTTGGCGGTGATAAGCTGCCGCGCGGCCGGGGTTATGGCGAACCTGTACGCTTGATGCTCGATCTGCCTAATGATGCAGATATTTTAACGCTGGCGGTTTACAACCCTGAACACAAATTTCTGGTTGCCAGCAATGAAGGCCGCGGCTTTATCGTGAAGGCTGAAGACGTATTGGCGCAAACCAAGAACGGTAAACAGATTTTAAATGTTGAAGCCCCTGAGCGTGCGGTTGCCTATTGCCAAGTGCAAGGCGATACCGTTGCCGTGATTGGTACAAACCGCAAATTGTTGCTATTCCCATTGGTTGAAGTGCCCGAGATGGCACGCGGTAAGGGTGTTATTTTACAAAAATACAAGGATGGCGAACTGTCGGATGTTACCACCTTTAGCTATAAGGAAGGGTTATCCTGCACCAATAATGGCCGCAACTATGCCTTTAATGACCTGAAGGAATGGCGAGGCGAACGTGCACAAGCAGGTCGCCTGCCACCCCAAGGTTTCCCAAGAAGCAATAAATTTAAAGACTGATTATTTATGCTCGATTGCAGCCTTGGCTTTATCAGCTAATTCCTTAGCTGCCGCTGCGGCATCATCAGCTGCTTTTTGAGCAGGGCTGCGTTCATCAAAACTACCGGCGGCTTTGTCCAATCCTTTGGATAATTCTTCAGCTGCAGCATCCAGTTTCTCACCAAGCGTTTTTGGCTTGGGTGGTTGAAACAGCAAATATCCGCCCACCAAAATAACTGCAACGATAACGGCGGTGGTAATCACGACGCCAACTGTATTGTTTTTGGATGATGACATGGCCGTCTCCTATGGTTTGTTTGAAGATTTTTCGCGCGGGAATTGAGTAAGGGCTAATACCCACAATCCTATTACATTTACCGTGGGTGGCAAGAGCACTAATGCCCAGAGGGGCTTATAGCCCATACGCGCCAAGATAAAGCCTGAAAGGGTTAAAGCCCCGGCAATCATCAATCCGATAATCGTCAGTGAAACATAGCGTGATTGGCTTAAAAACCATGCCTGCGGGGCATAAAACGCATCAAGGATGGGGATAAGCTGTTCCATTATTTAATCTCCAGCTTAATCGGCTTGGGCTTTGGTTCAGCCTTTGGAAAATTGGGCCATGGGCGCGTTGCCAATGGAAAGGCCACCAACATAAAACCCGAGAACGGCACCACCATGGATGCAAAAATCAGCAACGCATAAAACGGTGAAAGCCCCACCCGTTTATAAATCTTGATCAGCGGATAAAGCGATAAGAGACACAGCAACAAAGTTGGGATTGCCGGATGGTTCATGCGCTATACCAAACCTTGCGCCAAATCTTTTTCGCGCTGCAATTCTGCTATCGCTGCGCGTTCTGTCACGCTTAATTTCATGGAAGCAGATTTGAGCTGACCACAGGCTGCCAGAATGTCACGGCCACGTGGGCGGCGAATGGGGCTGACATAGCCGGCATTGTTCAAATAATCACCAAAGGCTTCAATCACATTATCATCGCTGCATTCAAATGCCGAACCTGGCCATGCATTAAACGGAATAAGATTAACTTTGGCCGGAATACCCGCCAACAATTTTACCAAAGCCTTAGCATCTGCCAGCGTATCATTCACACCTTTCAGCATCACATATTCAAATGTTATGCGGCGTGAATTGCTGAGTCCGGGGTAGTTACGGCATGCTTCCATCAATTCCTTGATAGGATACTTACGGTTTAGTGGCATGATGTGATTGCGCAATTCGTCATTGGTGGCATGCAAGCTGATGGCCAAATTCACACCTAGCTCCTCGCCACAACGCTGCATCATTGGGACCACGCCCGAGGTTGAAAGCGTGATACGACGTTTGGAAATCGAAATACCATCGGGATCGGTCAACATCTTTACGGCTTTAGCTACGTTCTCGTAGTTATAAAGTGGCTCACCCATGCCCATTAGCACGATATTATTAATGACGCGGTCCTGGCTTTGTGCCGTCCAATCACCAACTTGATCACGTGCAAGCATCACTTGACCGACAATTTCACTAGCTTCCAGATTGCGGACTAAACGCTGCGTTCCGGTATGACAGAAACGGCATGTCAGTGTGCAACCAACCTGGCTGGAAATACACAACGCGCCAATATCACGAGTGACAGATGGAATATGCACCATCTCTACCTTTTGATTATCGTTCATGGACAGCAGCCATTTCTGGGTACCATCCACCGATTTTTGTGCCTCGGTTACCGCCGGGCGCTGCACAACAAAGTGATTTGCCAATTCTTCACGTAATGATTTTGAAAACGTGGTCATCGCCGCAAAATCCGTTACGCCGCGCACATACATCCAGTGCCAAAGTTGTTTGGCACGAAATGGCTCCACGCCCAAAGGCGCAACAAGCGCCTGCAATTCTTCGCGTGACAGGCCAATAAGGGGTTGTTTGGTGGTTTTCATAGTGAGGGTTTTAGAGGTTTTTAGGAGCTATTAAAAGCTCCCATTTTCCATCGGCATGTCGCACCAAATAAGGCCTTCCTGGCTCAGGCTGATAGCCGGTGGTAACGCCGCTACCTACGTTTAGCCTTGCATATTTGTTGTTTGCAGCAGATGGAGTTGATGGCGGGGTATTGGCAGGTTTCGTCACAACACATTGTTCCAATCCATTAACAATTCTTGCCAACTTATCCTGTGGGTTTGGGGTATCAGGAAATAACAATGCGGCGATACGTTTGGCAGATGAGGTCACAACATGGCAGGGATTGTTATTGTGAAACACATGGCCTTTGAAAAAATCTGCCGCGAGTGAGACGGAAACACCAGTACGCCCGGATAATTCGCTCAAGGTTTTGATGTGCATTGCCTCCAGCAAATCAACAATATTGATAAGCGGACTGTTCGGTGCACAGATATCGCGGATAGCTTTGGAATGTCGTGGCATAAAAATAATAAAAATATAAATTCAAGATATTCTAAAATTACGTGATGCCACACGCTTTTACAACAGCCTTATATGCTTTCTCGGCGCCATCAGGGTTAAAAACATCGGTGCTTTTGGCACCTTCACTGGAACTACCTTGAATTGTCAGGCGCTTTGCCTTGCGCAATGCATTTGTTAACGCAATATCCATTGCGCCACTTCGTGCCCATGCCTGCCCTTTGTCGGTGAACAAGTTGAATGACTTATCACCCGCAGCAAACAGCACTTCAGAATTCTGTTTGAAATTATAGCCGGCGCTATAGCTCACAACCGGGTTCATACTTTCCTCGGGACGGAAAGTTACCATCACATACACATTGCTGCGTTTGGGTGGCGGCAAGCATTGCTCTGGTTTCTTCTTGTCTTTTGTTGCTGCAATCGACTTTGCCTTTACCTTTGTCGAGACGGGCATTTTTGTATCCATGCTTGCTGGGCGCAAAATCATGTAACAGGTTGGATGGCTTCCTTGCTTGGTCTGGTATGCTTCCCATCCTGCGAAAGATCCGATTTTTTTGGGTGACGCATCCCCGGCCGCATGCGCCGTTTCAGGGGGCATCAGCATAACTATTAAAATGATACATAAGACTGGAAGTGCGGTGCGTGACAGCATTCGTAAAGACTTAAATCAAAAAAGTGGAAAAATTATGAACAACACCCTAGTTTATTAACGATGGACGCGACCACACTTTCCCCACGCGGCGTAGAACCGCTTGATGACGCTAGTTTATGGCTTGGCAAAATTGCCACGCAGCGGGATAAAACTGCGTTCGTGTCCCTCTTTAACTATTATGCCCCAAGAGTTAAAGCGTATCTGCGCCGCCAAGGCGTGGACGGATCGCAGGCTGATGACATCACCCAAGAAGTGATGCTTCAGGTATGGAACCGAGCCGCACAGTTTGATGCCGCCAAGGCCCGCCCGAGCACATGGATATATACCATCGCCCGTAATCGTTTGATTGATGTATGGCGCGCCCAAAAAAATAATCTTGTTGATTTTAGCGACCCCGCATTATTACCCGAAGGCAGCTACGACCAAAGCCAAGCATTAGACAGCGAACAAGATAGCGATACGTTGCGCAGCGCGGTTGCAGAATTATCCGATGAGCAACGCGCAATAATTGAAGAAACCTATTACCACGAACGTTCCCAACGCATGATTGCGGAAGCACGAAAAATTCCACTGGGTACAGTTAAATCCCGCCTGCGCCTTGCGCTTGACCATCTACGCAATAAAATAAAGAGAGACTGACATGACAGCCCAGCCACGCCCCAAACATCATCCATGCTGCAATACATTACTGCGATATGCGGCCGGTACGCTAAGCCCTGCTATGCATATGTTTGTTGCAACCCATTTAACATTCTGTCCGCAATGTCGTCAGGAATTGCAAACCTATGAATCCGAAGCAGGATTAGGCCTTGAAAACCTGCCGCCTGAACAGCTCGATGTAAGCTGCTTGCAAAATTTACTGACCAAAATTGATGAATCTGGCCCCATTGCCTGCATTGACGTGACCATTCCTATTACTTCGCCGCAGGCCTATCGCTACCCCGAACCATTACAGACGGTTGCAGGCGCAACGGGTGAACGCATTCGATGGGAATCTTCCAATGGATATCGCTGGTGGGCTATTCCAGAAAATATCGCATCACAAACACAAATTTATAAAATCAATCATCATCAAAATGTCGCGCAGGTTAGCTTTGGCAAACAGGCAGTCATTATGATTTTGGATGGAATGATTGAAACCGACAAAGTTCATTATCATCGCGGTGATATCATCAAATCAAATGTGATGAATGGATTGACCAGCGGAGAAACCATTTGTCTGGTGATCACGCCGGCAAAAAGCGATAAACCAAACTGGCTGCAATGCTTACTGTCTTGGATTTTTGGCGATAAAAAATAATTACACGCTATTTGATATGCGCGCTGGAGCCTACAGGGCGCTCGGCATAGCGGCCTAGACTGACCATGCGGTCATACATGACCAATGCACCGGCCACGCCCACATTTACGCAGAATTTAGCAGGGATTTTCACCGTGAATTCACAGCGTTTAATGAGTTCAGGTGATAAGGAACCCATTTCAGGGCCGAGCACATAGGCCGCACGCAATGGATGGCGGAAACTGGGTAAATTCACCGCATCATCCAGCAATTCCACGCCCACCAAGGTACAATCCTTTGGTAGCACCAGGTCAGCCACTGTTGGATAGCGGTAGAATGGGAGATGAAGGGACGAGTCACTGGTATCAGTGCCACGAACATCACTCATCACAACCGAGTCATTGATGGTAAAAAAGGAGCTCGCGCCAAAGGCATGCGCGGTGCGCATCAAATTGCCGAGGTTAAAGGATTTACTAATCCCTTCAACGCCTACAGAAAAATATCCGCGAGCATCCATGTAAACCGTGCTTGGATCGAGGTAAAAAAACTAAGCGTCGTCTTCGTCGAGCTCGTCTTCATCATCCATATCGGTTTCGATCTGGGTAGCAAGATCGCGCAGCATATCTACGATATCCGCATGGCCTGCAACATCCACAGCGCGGTTCACGGCTGTTTCAATCATGGCTACAACCACATAGTCAGCAAGTGGGCCAGCTTCTGCAGCAGCAGCGCTCAGATGCTTGTCGGCTACTTCTAACGCTTTTTCAAAAAGCGCTTCAGCGCTTTGTGAGGGGGTATCAACCATGATGTGTCCTTATGGATTAAGTTTAATTTTGTTTTCTTCTAATCGAAGCCATCGTAAAAGAATAGGGAAATCTCTAAACGGCAATAAAAACAGGTCTTTTTATGGCAAATGAACACCCCGAACGCGAGCAGGCAAGCTTTTATAACCACTGGATTGATGAAACCGTGCGGTTTCATGATCTGGATGCCTACAACCATGTTAACAATAATGTAATCGGGATTTATTTTGAAACAGCCCGAATGGCATTGTTGGAGGAAGTTCATCCAAAAGGCTGGACCACGCACGCTCATTTTGTGCTCGCCAAAAATACAATTCTGTTTCTCAATGAACTGCGTTACCCAAACCGTATTCGTATCGGCCAACGTCTATTGCGTCTGGGCGAAACATCTATGACATCATGTGGCGGCATTTTTCTTGGTGACAGCTGTATTGCACTGGGTGAAACCGTATCCGTATGGATTGGTAATTCAACGCGCAGGCCCGAACGCATCCCGGATAAAGTTCGCGCTGCAATCGAGAAAAAATCATGAGCAGTGCGCAACGCGTGATCATTTCACGCCTTGGCAACCAAGGAGATGGCCTTGCAACAACAGCCGATGGCCCGATTGATGTCCCGTTTGCACTCCCGGGCGAGGAAATCACAGTAAATGTTGTACATGGCAAAGACCGCTCCAGCGGCGAACTTGTTGAAATACTTAAACCATCTTCTGCACGCGTAAGCCCGCCCTGCTCATCATTCGGTACTTGCGGAGGATGCCGATTACAGCACATGAATGATGCCGCCGCCCGTGAATGGAAGCTTGGTGTCATCAACCATTTACTTGAGAAAAGCAATTATTCGATAAAGGCAGAAACGCTTTTTGTCACGCCACCCGCATCACGCAGACGAGTTACATTTACTGTAATAAAAGACGCATCCGATATCAGACTTGGCTTTCATATGCGCCAGAGCCATGAAATTATTTCGATCCGTACATGTCATGTAATCAGGCCAGAACTGGCTGCACTCATTGAACCGCTTCGCGCAATTTTAATGACACTGCTAACCAACGGCCAAGAACTATCCATTCATGCAACGGTATTGAATGGACTAATTGAGATTGTTCTTAGCGGGATGGTATTTTCGCAAGCGCAAACCCAGCAACTAATCAGTTGGGCGGCGACAAATAACATCGCCCAATTATATACCAAAGTTGATGAAAACGCTGAGTGCCAGGTTTTATTGAGCCAAACCCCACTTATTGCGCATTACGGTAAACATGAGGTGATCCTCCCACCGGCAGCCTTTATGCAAGCCAGTGATGAAGCAGAAGTCAATATGCTGGCAACCATCATCCCCTATTTTAAATCATCCAAACATATTGCGGATTTATTTTGTGGCACCGGACTGTTTGCACTGAATTTATACGATAAGAACAAAACCATCCTGTCCGCAGATGCAGATGGCGCGGCCATTGGTGCATTACAGGCCTCTACGCAAAATCTAAAAGGATTTAAAACAGAGCGGCGAAATCTATTCCGCGAACCATACAAGGCGATTGAGCTTAAAACGATTGATGGTATCTGCCTTGATCCCCCACGCGCGGGAGCAAAAGAACAATGCGTTGAAATCGCCCGCTCAAAAGTATTGCGTATCGCTTATGTCAGCTGCAATCCGGTGACCTTCATGCGTGATGCGCGGATATTAACGGATGGTGGATATAAACTGACCCATATCCATGTGATTGACCAATTTTTATGGTCACAGCATATTGAGCTTATCGGCCTATTTAGCCGCTAAACGTTTCATTTCCGAGCGAATAAGGGCTGCTTCTTTTTTTGCTATTGTCAGCTTATGGGTTGCCTCGGCCCAATCCAGTATCAATTCCAATGCCAATTCCCACTCTTCAGCTTGCAGGTATTCTTCAATATCTGCGGTGATATTTGGGAACGGCTCATCTTTACTTCGAACTCGCTTTAAAAGTTCACGTAGCTGTTTTTCAATCTTTGTTTTCATAACTAATTCCTGCGTTCTTGCACCGGATAGCCAGTGACAATTTCCCTGCGCTCTCTATCAAGCACAACGCGAATTTGTAAGTTTTCTTCCTCGCCCATTCGCACCCAATAACGTTTGCCAGATTGCCGTATGGGCAGGTTTTTATCGTTTGCGATTTTGGTGATGGTAGAAATAATTTTCTCTTCGCTCCAGCTTGCTGGGAACTCAGTCTTACCGGGCTTACCAGCACCAGCTTTATGCCCGCCGCCGGTAGCATCACCATATAGAATATGGATGCGGCGTCGTTCAGTTACCGTATAGGGGGCAAGGCTCGCTTCATCTTGTGTAGTTGCGGATTGTTGAATCGCAGCAGGCGCTGGCGAACTATTTCCAGCTGGCACTTGTCCTTGAAACAGGCTGGCAATGATGGCCGCAAGCGCCGCCAGAAAGAATGACAGAATCTTATTTCGGTGCCTAATCCACATAACACAGAATACCTTTTAGGTAAGCGCTTTCAGGAAGCTGGGGATGAGTTGGGTGATCCATATCTGCGCCGGTGCGGGCAAGAATTCGTGCACCTCGCCGTGCATCGGAAATACCACGCAAAATTTCTTCATCAAATCGTTCTCGGGTAATGGCATGGCTGCATGAAGCAATGAATAAGAATCCACCTTTTTCGGTCATATC
This sequence comes from Alphaproteobacteria bacterium, assembly GCA_041917755.1. Lineage (GTDB taxonomy): Bacteria > Pseudomonadota > Alphaproteobacteria > UBA9219 > RGZA01 > RGZA01. Next base: position 52,169 of record JAYRWY010000004.1, on the reverse strand, counting down.
AGCACAATGCTTGGCAAGTTTGCGGTATCCGCGCGAGGCCGCGCCAACATCTTTTTTGCTTTTGGCGAATGCTGGAGGATCTGCAACCACGACTTCAAAACGTTTGCTTTTGCCGTGCTTTTCACAAAATTCGAATACTTCTTCTTTTTCGAAGGCCACTTGTGACAGGCCTTGTTTTTGTGCTGCTTTTTGAGCAAGCGCCAATGAATGTTCGGAGCGATCAACGCATAGTACTTCTTTTGCGCCTGCCTTTGCGGCACAAAGTCCAAACCCACCCGTATGCGTGTACATATCAATCATAGTGCGGTTTTTGGCCAGTTTTGCGACCATGGCACGATTGGCACGCTGGTCATAAAACCATCCGGTTTTTTGCCCGCCCATGATATCGGCACAATAGGTCAGATTATTTTCATACACATCCAACCCATCGGGCGCCGTGCCTTTGAGCAAGACCACTTCTTCTGGAAGGCGTTCGAGCACGCGTGATGGGTTATCTCCGCGCAGCAAAATCGTTTTTGGTTTTATCAAGCTGTCCAACGCGGCGACAATCTTGTCACGCTCGGCATTCATGCCTGCCGTGTTTGCTTGCATCACCACGACATCGCCATAGCGATCAATAATCAAGCCGGGACATAAATCTGCTTCGGCATGCACCAACCGATAATAAGGTTTATCAAATAGATGCTCACGCATCGCGAGGGCCTGTGAAAGGCGCTTTATCCAAAACTCCGTTTCAACTGGTTCTATAAAGCGGTTGAGCATCCGTGCGGCAATCAAGGTATGCGGATTAAAATGCGCCATACCTAACAGCTGGCCGTCGGCCGCCAATACGCGTACGAGACTGCCCGGCAGCAATGCTTTTGCAGAGGCATCCATCATCACCTCATTGGAATAAACCCATGGATGACCAAATAAAATGCGCTTTTCTTGACGTTTTTGTAGTGTGATAGCGGGGAGTTTCGGTGCGTTCACGTGGAATATGCCTTATTCATAAAACAGGGGGCAGCATGCGGATTATACTTTTGCTTTTCCGCGCTGGACAGAAATGGGCTGAATGAATTGTAGTTCAACATCCCATGGAAAATAGATCCAGGTATCTTGGCTTACTTCCATGATATAGTGGTCAACCAATGGCTTACCAATTGGTTTCGCATAAACCGTGGCATAGGTGGCCTGTGGCAAAATCTGGCGGATAAGTTCAAGGGTACGACCGGTATCTGCCAAATCATCAATCACCAGCCAGCCCTTACCATCACCCACCGCTTGCATAACGGGTTTCAGAAGCTCTGCCTTGCGTTGCTTTTGGTGGTCATAGCTTGAGATGCAAATAGTTTCCACCACACGGATTTCCAATTCGCGCGCAATAATACCTGCGGGCACTAGGCCACCGCGGGTTACCGCAATAATGCCCTTCCATTCAGTCCCTGCGGCCAATGCGCCATGCAAGCGCCATGCAAGGGCCTTGGAATAACGATGCATTTCATCCCATGAAACAGGAAATGGCTTTAGGCTTGGGTTCTCATCACTCATGCGAGCTAGAGTACTAATTTAATCAGCAAAAATCCACCCACAAGCAGCACAAAAAATGCTGTGGCGATTAATTCGAGATGTTTTTCAAGTATGGCGCGGATTTTTTCACCATAAATATAGATTAATGTAGCTTCAAGAAAGAAGCGGGCCGAGCGAGAAACGGCAGCTGCCACAAAAAACACGCCAATGTTAAGCTTTGCAAGGCCGCTGCAAATGGTGATGACCTTAAACGGGAATGGCGTGAAACCAGCCATCAGAACCAACCAGAAGCCCCATTCATCAAATGCCTTTTGGAACGTGGCATAGGAAGCATCCGCACCGCCATACAGATCTAAAATCCATTTCCCTAATGTTTCATAAAGAAAATATCCAATCGCATAACCAAACAAGCCACCAACAACAGACGCCACACTGCATACAAACGCGAACCAGAATGCTTTCTTGCGGTCAGCAAGACACATCGGAATGAGCATGATATCGGGCGGCAAAGGAAAAACCGAACTTTCTATAAATGAAATAGCCGCAAGGGAAGGTGTTGCCGCAGGGCTTGCAGCTTTTTCCAGCATCCAGTTATAAAGTTTTTTAAACATCTGCTTCTCTTCAAAAAAAACATCCCCGCTTGCGCGAGGATGTTGAAATTTTACAGTGGTATCAAATGAGATACTTATTCTTTAGCATCTAAAGGAACAATCGGTGGCACCCCAGGAGCTGCCGGAGTGGCAGGAGCATCGCCAACTTTTTTGGCGGGCGGCACAGCTGGAGGTGCTTCAGAGGCAGCTGGCGCTGGCGCAGCTGCAGGTTGTTGAACTTGCTCCTGGCCTGGCTTGAAGTTGGGATTAATCTTAATACCCAAGCGGTTTAATTGAGCTACGATTTCTTTGGCATTTGGATTACCCGCATCTGCAAGGCGCTGCGTGCCAATCGCAATGGAATTCAACTGATCCAGCATTTTTTGGTTATCAGCCAACACTTTGTCTGCTTGCTCGATGCTTTTTTGAACCTGTTCTTGTGCCTTATGAATGTTATCACGATCAGCAAGAATTTGGGTAAATTGGAAGATGGTAAAACCAACCAATGCGAAGGCAAGAATGGTTACTGAGTTATGATTATGATCCGACATGGGGGCCTCAATAGTTATTGGAATGAATATGATGCAGCTGGATTTGGAACCCTACCTACCTGCTCCGGAAAGGTTGACTTCATTTTGAATAAGCAAAGCTTTGATTTGCTCGTCCTTACGGGCAATCACGGCAGTGGTCAGTGCCTGGATCAAGCTTTGATTGATATTGGCAAAGGTACCATTTTGGGAAATCTTTGCATTCTTGCCGGCAAATACATTTTGTTGAGCCATCAAGTCTTCCTGCAGGCCGCGGTTTGACATAATTAAACCAGCGTTGACAACAAACATCAGCGCAACTGCAAGGCTGGCGATGTGAGTGACTTTAGCTAAAGGTCCGGGATTTTCGTTATGCATGTGACGCACCTAGGATTAAGGGAGAGGAAATTAAGGAAGAGCGTGTTAGTTAACACGGAAAGTTGTTTTGACGCAAGAAACCATGCGGCAAGTGATTTGCCTCCCTACCGAGTCGATAGAGAAACAATCTGTGGATTTGTGAATTACGCCGCCAGGCTCTTTTGACCCATATTCAGGAACTTATCCTGACGATTTTTGATGAGCTTGGCTGGATCCGTGCCTATTAAATCATTGAGGTGCTTCTCAATAGTGTCAGCAAGGCGAGCCAAGGTTTCTTCCTTTTGACGATGGGCGCCACCAAGTGGCTCAGCGATAATTTCATCAATCACGTCGAGCTCTTTCAAATCCTGTGCGGTTAAACGTAACGCTTCAGCGGCATCGCCCGCATGGGTTGGGCTGCGCCATAGAATTGATGCACAACCTTCAGGAGAAATGACGGAGTAAATGGCGTGTTCCAGCATCAATACACGGTCAGCCGCCGCAATTGCGATTGCGCCGCCCGAACCACCTTCACCGATGATGGTGGTAACAAATGGTACAGCTACCTGCAGGCAGACTTCGATACCCTTGGCAATCGCTTCGGCTTGACCGCGCGCTTCAGCATCCACACCAGGAAATGCGCCAGCCGTATCCACAAAGCTAAGGATAGGTAGATTGAATTTTGCAGCAAGCTGCATCAGACGCTGGGCCTTGCGATAGCCTTCTGGCTTGGCCATACCGAAATTATGCTTCAACCGTGTTTCGGTGTCATGGCCACGTTCATGACCCATCACCATAACGGCAGTGCCCCGGAAACGACCAAGACCACCAATAATCGCCTGATCATCGCCAAATAAACGGTCGCCCGATAATGGTGTAAAATCTTCAATCAAATTTTTGATAATTTCGATGGTATGCGGACGCTCGGGATGGCGGGCTACTTGAACTTTTTGTGCTGGGGTAAGCTTGGCATAAAGGCTTTTTAGCTGCTTATCGAGCTTGCCTTGAAGTTTTGCAACATCACCGGCAATGCTGACCTGACCGCCCACGGATAGGTGGCGAAGCTCTTCAATTTTGGCTTCTAGTTCGGCAACGCTTTGTTCGAAATCAAGTAAATGCATTCGTCCCTCAGAATATCTGATGCCCACATGACTGGGTGCCCTTAAGATGGGTGCAAAGCGAATAGCATAAGCCTTGAAGAATGGCAAATCACGCCGATTTTGGCGTTAACCTTTGCGTTTTTTTGCCAATGGATGGTGTGTTTCAACGGTTTTTTGTAAATGATCTCGCACGACATGGGTATAAATCTGCGTTGTACCGATATCGGCATGACCAAGCATTTGCTGCAGACTACGCAAATCTGCACCGCCTGAAAGCACATGCGTTGCAAAAGCGTGACGCAAACTATGTGGGTGAATTTTTTTAAACGGTAAACCTGCCTTTGCCGCCACATCTTTCAGCATCTGATAAAAACGTATACGCGACAAATATCCATCCTTGCCAGTTGACGGAAACAAGTAAGCCGAGCTTTTGGTTTTTTTGGGAATAAAACTTGGCCGCACAGCAAGGTAGGCTGCAACGGCTTCATGGGCGGGAGACGATAATGGAACGAGGCGTTCTTTATCGCCCTTCCCCCGCACTAACATGGCTCTACGTTTTGCGCTATAGGCAGATAATGGCAAGCTCATCAATTCGCTCACGCGCAGGCCGGAGCCGTAGGCAAGCTCAAGTAGTGCAGTCATTCGAATGGCATCGGGCGTTGTACCATGGGTGGCAGCAAACAAGCGTTGCATATCATCCACGCTCATCACATCTGGCAGTTTACGCGCCAGTTTGGGGCCATCTTGCTCCGTGGTGGGATCATCTTTGCGGTGACCTTCGGATACCAGAAAACGAAAATATTGCTTAAGCGATGATAGTTTGCGCGCACGGCTTTTTGGGGCAAGACCAGCAAGTGATTTCATAAATGCCGTGACATCGACCTCATCAGCTTTATCAATTGTCTTTTTACGGCGAAGAAAAAAGTGCCCAGCTTGAATAATATCTGCTTCATAAGCAGCGCGGGTGTTTTTGGCCACCCCACGTTCAGCCACCAACATATCCAGAAATGCGTCGATAAAAGGGATCATTTACTTGCGCTGGAATAGCTTTTCAACATCGCTGAACTTCAATTCAATATAGGTGGGTCGCCCATGATTGCATTGACCTGAATGGGGGGTTGCCTCCATCTGCCTTAACAGCGCATTCATTTCATCGCGGGACAAAGCTCGACCCGCGCGAACCGAGCCATGGCATGCCATGGTGGAGCACACCTCTTCGAGCTTTTCTTTCAGACTGATGGCATGACCCCACTCAGCGATTTCTGCGGCTAAATCCTGTATCAGTTTTTGAATATTTGTTTTTTCAAGAAGCGCGGGAATTTCACGCACCATAATCGCATTGCCCCCAAAGGCTTCAATTACCAATCCCAGTTCGGCAAAATCATTTTGTTTTTCCAAAATTCGTGCGGCATCAGCATCGCTCAGCTCAACAACTTCCGGGATAAGCAAGCCTTGGCGTTTTACGCCCGATCCTGCCAATGATGCTTTCATTCGTTCATACACAAGTCGCTCGTGTGCGGCATGTTGATCAACCAGCACGAGCCCGTCTGCAGTTTGCGCAACAATATAGGTCTCATGTATTTGGGCAAGCGCCGCTCCCAATGGATAATCTTGCGCCTCTGCAGCTTGGCCAGGCGTATTATCTTGCTGAATCGGCGCAGATAAATCGGTTTTTATATATTCTTTGGCGAATGGCTGTGCGACATCGCTGAATCCGCTCAGGCTGCGTTGTGGTTCGAATGGCTTTTGCCAATCATACGCACGGCCTAAATTTTGCTGCGCCACATATTGCGCGCCTTGTGGCATCGCGATACGATTTTGAAACCGTTCAATTGCGGCTTCACTAAGCGTATTGGATGTCACATTGGCTTCGGCATGCAAAGCTTGGCGAAGCGTGCTAATGATTAGCCCGCGAATAAGTGCGCCATCACGGAAACGTACTTCAAGTTTAGCAGGGTGAACATTCACATCCACCTCCGCCATTGGCATATCCAAAAATAATGCTACCACCGCATGACGGCCATGTGGAATTAAATCACCATAGGCTGCCTTCACAGCGCCCAATAGCACACGGTCACGCACAGGGCGGTTGTTGACAAATAAATATTGGTCGCGTGCAAAGGCACGATTAAGTGTTGGAAGACCAATCCATCCAGTTAAAGTTACCCCGCCGCGCGATGCCTCAACTGGTACTGCATTTGCAGCAAAATCTGCCCCTAAAATGCTGCCCAAACGTGCTTTGCGTTGCTCAGGAAACAGGCCCGGCACAGCCTCACATCGCCAGGCTTTACGGCCCTCTTCAGATAACGAAAAACTAACCGCTGGCCATGCCATGGCAAGCCGTTCGAGTGTTTCTAATATATGGCCATATTCAGTTGGCAGGGATTTAAGAAACTTCAAACGTGCGGGCGTGGCATAAAACAGATCCTGCACATCAATGCGCGTGCCTTGCGAAAGCGAGGTTGGCTTGATTGGCTGCATCACGCCGCCATCAATTTGCAATTGCCATGCTTCATTGCTCCCGCGTTCGCGGCTGGCGATACTCATGCGGCTGACCGAAGCAATTGATGGCAATGCTTCGCCGCGAAAACCGAAACTGGAAATAACTTCCAGATTATCTTCTGGTAGTTTTGACGTGGCATGCCGTTCAACAGCCAGCTTAATATCGGCTGACGACATACCGCTGCCATTATCCTGTACTGTGATCGCGCTCACGCCGCTTTCACGTGTGGTGATATCCACCCGAGTAGCGCCCGCATCTAGTGCATTTTCCACCAGCTCTTTGACAACGGCCGCTGGCCGCTCGATAACTTCGCCGGCGGCAATTTGATTGACAAGATGGGATGGAAGCAAACGAATGGTCATGGCCCTATTCTAATGCGATTCAGGCGCATTTGAAAAAGGCTTTTATCGCCTTAAAATAACGTGTTTTCAGTAATTGCGCCAGTAATGTCCGCACCTGCCAGATTGGTGCCACGCATATCGGCATAGGATAAATCTGCGCCATTAAAATTTACGCTCTTTAAATCTGCTCCAGTGAAGTCAGCATAGCGCAGATTGCAACCACTCATATTCGTTGGCACCACACGTCCGTCAGGCAATTTAAGTGGATGCAGTAGCGCAAGTTGAAAGCGCGCGCGCATCATATTGGAACCAGAAAAATCACTCCCACGCAAATCTGCGCGATCAAAAAGTGCCAGACGGAAATCACAACTGCGGAAATCACAGGCCTGAATTTGTGAACCACTGAAACGAACGTGATAGAAAATCGCCTGCCGTGCCTTCATCATAATGAGGTTCTGTTCTTTGAAATCAATATACTGGCCTTTATGTGCACGCAGATCATAACGGGTCAAATCAAGTCGTTTACCGATTACACCGCCATTCTCAACCCATACCGCGTGCTTGATAAATAATTGTGGCAATGGCTCGAAAGTATCTTCGATGCCCAACCCCTGAATTTCATCGCGCAACGCATGAGCAAAATTGACTTCCGATAATTCTACACCATCTAACGTGGTATTAAGCAGTACCGCATGGCGCAAATTAGCGCCCTGCATTTGGGCGCCGGTTAAATCAGCATTTTCGAGGATAGCCCCATGCAAATTGGCGCGGTGCATCATGGCGCGATGCATTTTAGTGCCAATAAACAATGCCTCGCGTGCATCCACATCATCATTGTGGATCAGCTCAGCTTTTTTCTTCGCGTCTGGCTTTGAAGCAGCAATATCTTGCTGCTTGATTTTGATATTGCCATGACGATCTTTAGTGGCAATTGATCCTTCGCGCATATCGGCTTGCGTCATATCCGCACCAGAGAAATCAACGCCTTGGATATTAGCACCGCGCAAATCGATGCGCGACAGACGTGCATCATTCAAATGTGCCTTTTGCATATTGGCACAAAAGAATATGCTCCCTTCCAATTTGCAGTTGCGCATATCGGCATCATAAAAAAGCGAACCTGTGAAATCCGCGCTTGATAAATCTGCGCCACGCAAAACCAATCCCGATAAATCCTTGTAACTCAGCACAGCCCTTGCGCCGCCCACACGCGCGCCGGCATACATAGCGTGTTTTTTAATCACCACATCCAGATCGGATTGCGAGATGGGGGTTAAATGCTTTTTATCAATTGTATTTGCCATTATAGTCCTGCTGATGCTGACTATAGCTTTAAGGCTTAAAGATTTCTTAAACGATTTATCAAGGCATGCGTGGAGCCACTTGTTTGGCTATCTACAGCAGCGTTTATTTCTAGAGCGGTTTGAATAGGTGTGGCCAAGGTTTTGCCCAGCTCAACACCCCACTGATCGAATGGGTTTAAATTCCAGAATACGCTTTCGGTGAAGACTTTATGCTCATATAGCGCGAGCAATTGTCCCATGGCATAGGGAGACAGATCGTTTAATACAATCGTAGTACTTGGACGATTACCCGAGAATGTTTTTTGGTTAACCAGCACTTCAGATAAAGTTGCGTCATTTTTCAGTTCATTTGCCGATTTACCTTTTTGCAAGGCTTCAGCTTGTGCCAACGCATTTGCATTGAGCATCACGTGATGGCCTGGGAGTTGGTAGGCATCATTCTTGATGACGATGATTTCTGCCGGAATAACTTGCGTGCCCTGATGCAATGCCTGCATGAATGCATGCTGCGCTGGCGTGCCCGTCATACCGAATACAACAGGTGATGTGGCATAGGACACAGGCTTACCATCGCGGTCGACACTTTTGCCAAGACTTTCCATTTCCAGTTGCTGCAAATAGCTCGGCCATTCGCGCAGTGCTTCGCAATATGGCAACACCGCACGTGAAGTACATCCAAGCACATTGATATTCCATATACTCAGCATGGCAAGAAGCACTGGCATGTTTTGCGTGAGCGGCGCGGATACAAAATGCTTATCCATCGCCTCCGCACCATTCAGCATTTCAGTGAACTTTTGTTTACCCATCGCAGCCATAGCGGGGAGGCCAATCGAGGACCAAATGGAAAAACGCCCGCCTACCCAATCCCAGAAGCGGAAGATATGTGCATCTTGCACGCCGTATGCTTTGGCCTTTTCTGGCGAGGCAGTAAGCGCCACCACATGCAGTCGTGCTGCGTCTTTGCCCATGGCCTTTTCAAGCCACGCCAACAACGTATTGGCATTCAGCAGCGTCTCTGCTGTCGTAAATGTTTTGGATGCAATGAACAAAAAGGTTTCTTGGGGGTCGCACTGCGTCATAGCGCGTGCGATCGGCGCAGCATCCACATTACGAATAAAAATAATATTTGGCGCCTGCGCGTCTGCAAAAGCAACGGTCAGCAACTGCGGGCCAAGGTCAGAACCACCAATCCCAATATGAATAATATTTTTGATAACTTTTCCAGTTGCGCCTTTGATGGTTCTTGCGCGAAGCGCATCAGCAAAATCTAGGGCACGGGCTCGTTCTTGCTTTATAACTTCCGAATTTGGAAACTCATTTCCGCTTGCGCGCAGCGCCATATGAAGCGCTGGGCGTCCTTCGCTGCTATTAACTTTCTCACCCGCAAATAAGGCACGACGTTTATCTATAAAATTCTGCTGCTCCAGACAGTTTGCAAGAAGCGTTAATGTCTCTGGCAATAGACATTGCTTGGAAAAATCCAGAAATAACTCGCCTACATCAACACTCATTAGCTCTGCGCGCTTGGGGTGCTCGGCAAAAATCTGCCTCAAATGCTGCGCCTTCATACGCTCGGCATGATTAAGGATTTCTGGCCAGATGGGTGTTTGCGTTAATTGCGGCATGCGGCATTTATAATCATTCCCATTACACTTGTCAGGTGCTGTTTTTGGAGTATATTTCAGGAATTACACACTTTTTTATTAGAAGGACCCCTCCCATGCCTATGATTGCCGCCCGCCTTGCGAATGTAAAACCATCCCCGACGATGGCCGTAACGCAAAAGGCCGCAGAGCTCAAGGCCGCGGGGCGCGATGTGATTGGTCTTGGTGCGGGTGAGCCAGACTTTGATACACCCGATCACGTAAAAGAAGGCGCGTACAAAGCCATCCGCGAAGGTAAAACAAAATACACCGCTGTGGATGGTACGCCAGAACTGAAAAAAGCCATTCAAGGAAAGTTCAAACGCGAAAACGGTCTGGATTATGGCCTCGACCAGATCAGCGTGAGCACTGGCGGCAAACAAGTTTTGTACAATGCCATTATGGCAACCGTTAATCCGGGTGATGAAGTAATTATCCCTGCGCCATATTGGGTATCCTACCCCGATATGGTGGCATTGGCCGAAGGTAAGTCAGTTATCGTAACCTGCCCTGCAGAAAAAAACTTCAAGTTGCAACCGGACGATTTGGAAAAAGCGATTACGCCAAAAACCAAGTGGCTGATTATGAATTCACCCAGCAATCCAACGGGTGCGGCCTATACCAAAGCTGAAATGAAAGCCATTACCGATGTGTTACTCAAGCACCCACATGTTTATGTAATGAGCGACGATATCTATGAGCATCTGCTATATGATGGGTTTGAATTCTGCACCCCTGCGCAAGTTGAGCCGAAATTGTATGACCGCACTCTGACCGTTAATGGTGTATCCAAGGCATACTCCATGACCGGTTGGCGTATTGGTTATGCCGGCGGCCCAAAGGAAATCATCAAGGCGATGGGCGCGATCCAAGGTCATTCCACGACCAATCCATCCTCCATTAGCCAAGCAGCAGCTACTGAAGCTTTAAATGGACCGCAAGGCTTCCTTAAAGACTGGGTTGAATCATTCAAAAGCCGTCGTGATCTGGTGGTGGGCATGCTGAACCAGAGCAATGGCTTGACCTGCAAACGCCCGGAAGGTGCATTTTATGTGTACCCAAGCTGTGCGGGAACGATTGGTAAAAAAACACCCGATGGTCAGGTGATCCAAACCGATGAAGACTTCGTAAAATACTTACTGCAAGCCGAAGGCGTTGCCGTAGTTCATGGATCTGCATTTGGGTTATCACCCCATTTCCGCATCTCTTACGCTACGTCTAGCAAGTCACTTGAAGAGGCATGCCAACGCATTCAGCGCGCATGTGCAAATTTACGTTAAACACAATATAAGGAACGACACATGGCCAAGAAAACGAAAGCTAAGTCCAAATCTGTTTCATCCAATGATGCAGTTGTGAAAGCGCTCTCCGTTGTTTTGGCAGATAATTATGTACTGGGCCTTAAATCCCATGGCTTCCACTGGAATGTCGAAGGACCATTATTCCCGCAATTACACGAAATGTTTGGCAAACAATATGAAGCATTGGTGGATGCAGCTGATGAAGTTGCCGAACGCCTGCGTGCACTGGATGTGGTTGCACCGGGCTCATTCGCTCAATTCGTGCGCCTTGCCAATATCAGTGAAGAAACCAAGGCACCGTCAGCACAGGGAATGGTTGCGCAATTATTGGCGGATTATGAAATCCTTGCCACTGATCTACAAAAGGGTATTGATGCAGCTGATGATGCTGATGACAATGACACCGAAGATTTGCTCACGGGCCAACTGCACGAAGCCCATAAAACGGCGTGGATGCTTCGCGTAATGCTGCGCGGCAAATAATTAGTCGACTTTGGTCAAGCCGCGGCTTTCATAAAATTCTTTATGGTTTTGCCAATCTTCCTTCACTTTTACGTGCAGGAATAGATGTACCTTAAAGCCAAAGGCCTTGGCCATTTCCGTGCGTGCGGCCGCCCCAATCGCTTTGAGTTGCTCGCCGCCCTTGCCAATCACGATGGCCTTTTGGCCATCGCGTTCGACAAAAATGGTTTGGGTAACCTTGGCTTCACCATTATCAAATTGTTCCCATGCATCAGTCTCAACCGTGGCGCTGTAAGGCAGTTCCTGAGATAGCTGCAGAAACAGCTGTTCACGAGTAATTTCCGCCGACATTAATCGTTCCGACATATCGGTGATTTGTTCAGGGTCAAATAGCCATGGGCCCTTTGGCATAACGCGGCCAAGCTTGGTAATAATATCTTTCACGCCTTCACCATCACGTGCTGAGACCATAAATGTTTCGGCAAAATCATATTCTTTATGCAAGGCCTCAACGATAGGCAACAGTCGCGCCTTATTGGTCGCTGCATCCACCTTGTTCATTACCAGCCATACGGGCTTGTCTTTATGTGCGTGCTTGACATGCTGGATAATTTCCTGCGTACCACTATCAGGCTGACGATGGGTCACATCCACTACTAATAAAATTATATCAGCATCATCCCCGCCCGCCCATGCCGCACCAACCATAGCTTTTTCAATGGGCTTTTTTGGGCTAAAAATACCAGGGGTATCCACAAAGATGATCTGCGCATCACCTTCCATCACAATTCCCAACATGCGAGTGCGCGTGGTTTGTGGCTTAGCACTAACGATAGATAGTTTTTGCCCCACCAATTGATTGAGCAGTGTTGATTTACCCGCATTAGGTACGCCCAGCAGGGTTACATAGCCGCAGCTTTGGTTATCTTGTTCACTCATGCATTCACCAGTTTCTGCCATAACAACATGGCGGCTTTTTTCTCGGCATCGCGCTTGGATGGGCCTTGCGCTTCAATTGCTTCATATCCTTTTACCTGTACTGCCACCACATAGGTTGGGGCATGCGCGGGACCTTCTTGGCTCACCACACGGTATTCCGGCAAAGGCAACCCCTTACCCTGTGCCCATTCCTGTAATGCGCTTTTGGCATCTTGCGGAGCGGCTTCACGGTGGATAAAGGGTTGCCAGAATTGTCTGACTATGGTGCGCAGGCCGTCCAGCTGCTGTGCGGTATCTTTATATATCGCGCCAATTAATGCTTCCAATGCATCTGATAAGATATTCACGCGGCCACGGCGCAAATCTTCGGCATTGATCAGTTGCAAGCAGGAAGACAAATCCAAGGTTTCAGCGATTTCCGCAAGGCAATCACGATTAACTAACGCAGCGTGACGCTTGGCCAATTCGCCTTCGTTTTCTTTTGGATATATTTCAAATAGCCATTCAGCAATCAACAATGACAATACACGGTCACCTAAAAACTCCAGCCGTTCATAGCTTGATGCTTTTTTATCGCCCCTATCTTGTGATGGATGCGTCATGGCATCACGTAGCAGGCTTTCATCCTTAAACGTGTAGCCAAGCTTTGCTGAAAGATTTTTCTGTGCCGGGGTCATTGAATGGGTTTAATCATGCGGTCAAAGCGCAAATGGCTTGGCCATTTCCAGATTTGCCAAAAAGGTGAGCCATTTTTAAGAGAGAAAAAGATAAATTCAGCGCGGCCCACCAGATTTTCCTCTGGCACAAACCCGACGCGACGCATCACGCGGCTATCTTGTGAATTATCGCGGTTATCACCCATCATAAAATAATGTCCCGCAGGCACGGTATAGGCCGGTGTATTATCCAGCGGACGCTCATCATTGATTTCTAAGATGTGATGCTGACGACCGCTGGGCAGCGTTTCATTATATTCAAGGCTTGGTAAATTAAAGGGTTGACGGAAGGCTTCATGATCTTCTTCCAAATCCTCACCGGTAATATTATAGCTGCCGGTTACATCGCGCTTTACCAATTCACCATTAATGTGCAAACGGCCATCAATCATCTGAATGGTATCGCCTGGCAATCCAATCAAACGTTTCACGTAATCGGTCTTACCATCATAGGGCACTTTGAATACCACTACATCACCACGTTGTGGTTTATTGATTTGACCAAAACGGCCTTCGGGTAATTTCAAACCAAAGTTACGTTCCAAAAAACCAAGCCCAACCGATAGGCCGCTATAGCCATACGAATATTTAGACACAAACAAATAATCGCCCACTAACAGGGTTGGCACCATCGAGCCCGATGGAATACTGAATGGTTCAAAGAAAAACGCACGGAACACAATGGCGATAAACGCTGCGACTACCAGGGTGCGCAAAAATTCAAAGAGGCCATCATCCTGCACGGGTGCAGATTGAGATTTTGATTGGGTTTGTTTCATAACCTACTACTTATCGCCAGAAATAAAGCGCGAATGTGGCGCGGAAGCTTAGGGTTGGTCAATGCTTTTATTAAAATATGGCCGATTAAACCGCTTCAATAATCACAAAGGCCTGCGCATGGGGATATTCATCCGTCAGCGTTAGGTGAATATTGGGGGTTAGGCCTTGCGGGGTTAACTCCTGCAAGCGCTTAAGGGCACCACCAGTTAAGACAAGGGTAGGCTGGCCACTGGGCTTGTTCACAACACCCATATCTTTCCAAAACACCCCCATGCTCATGCCGGTACCCAATGCCTTGGCACAGGCTTCTTTTGCAGCAAAACGCTTAGCCAAGGTAGGCGGCGCGCTGGACCGCTGTAATGCCTTCGTTTGTTCAAGCGGCGTAAAAATACGATTGAGGAAACGCACGCCATAACGGTTATATACTTCTTCAATCCGGCGGATGTCGGTGATGTCGTTGCCAATACCAATAATCATCAAATTCTCATCATTTCTTGTTCATTATTTCTGGCGGGCAACCTGGATAATATTTTTCATACGCTGCACGCTGGCGAGCATTCCTACAAACATCGCCTCGCCCATTAAAAAATGTCCTATGTTGAGTTCTACGATTTCTTTAATCGCAGCAACCGCCGCAACATTATCATAGGTCAACCCATGGCCCGCATGCACTTCAATGCCAAGGCTGGCAGCATAACGCGCTCCATCTTGCAGCCGCTTCAATTCGGCAGGCTGTGCGTTACCCGCATCAGCATAGGCGCCGGTATGCAATTCAATCGCCTTGCATCCGGTTTTTTTGGCAGCATCAATCTGCGCCATATCCGGGCTGATGAATAAGGCGACTTCAATGCCAGCAGCCTGTAATGCCGTGACACAGCTCTTAATATTTTCAAAATGGCCAATTACATCAAGGCCGCCTTCGGTTGTGATCTCCAAACGGCGTTCCGGTACCAAACACACGGCGTGCGGCTTTATGCGCAGGGCAATCTGCGTCATTTCATCGGTGACGGCCATTTCCATATTCAATGGCAAACCGCAACTTGCACGCAAACGCTCCATATCGGCATCACGGATATGGCGACGATCTTCACGCAAATGCGCAGTGATGATATCCGCACCGGCCGCTTTTGCGAGTTGCGCACCACGCAGTGGATCCGGCGCATCACCGCCCCGTGCATTACGCAGCGTTGCCACATGATCTATGTTAATTCCTAAACGCATATATAACCTGAAATTTATTTGAAAAGTGAGTTTAGCTCACTTATCAGCTTTTTCTAGCCCTTGTCATAAAAAGCAGCAATAGAGCGATATTAACGCCCCACTGCCACACGGCGATAACTTAACGCTTCTGCAATATGCGTGCGTTTTACGCCATCCATCCCTTCTAAATCCGCAAGGGTTCTCGCCACACGCACCACACGCGTATATCCGCGCGCCGATAATTTAAGCTGCTCGGCCGCCTGACTAAGCAGTGCTTGTCCGCTGCTGTCAGGCGTTGCTATTTTTTGTAATAACTCACCATCGGCCTCAGAATTATTATTTGGCTTAATCGGCGCATCCATTTTTGAATAACGATCAATCTGGCAAGCACGTGCTTGGGCTACCCTATCTGCTACCGTTGCACTGTCTTCTTTGGCTTTAGGAAGACTTAAGTCACCGGCACTGACGGCAGGAACTTCTACATGGCAATCAATACGATCCAATAGCGGACCGGATAATTTATTTTGGTATTCTTGCCCACACACAGGCGCGCGGTTACATGCCTGCGATGGATCACCCAAATATCCACAACGGCATGGGTTCATTGCTGCAATCAACTGAAACCGTGCAGGATAGGTAATATGATGATTTGCTCTAGCAACGACTGCACGGCCAGTTTCCAGTGGCTGACGCAAGGCCTCCAAGGTGGGGCGTTGAAATTCTGGCAATTCATCAAGAAATAAAACGCCGTGATGCGCCAGCGATACTTCGCCTGGCTTAGCTTTCATGCCGCCGCCAATCAGCGCAGGAAGGGATGCCGAATGATGCGGGTCACGAAATGGACGCCGCCGCAATAATTGCCCATCAGGCAACATGCCCGCCACAGAATGGATCATTGATACTTCCAATGCTTCGCGCGGCGAAAGCGGCGGTAGTAATCCTGGTAAGCGTGATGCGAGCATACTCTTACCCGACCCTGGCGGTCCGAGCATGAGCAAGTTATGTCCACCCGCTGCTACAACTTCTAACGCGCGCTTGGCAGCTTCCTGCCCTTTTACATCACGTAAATCCGGCACTGCTTCATCAAGGGATTCCATTCGCCGTTCTGGCTTGGTTAGCACCTGCGTGCCTTTAAAATGATTGATCAATTGCAACAATGATTGCGGGGCAAGCACCTGCACATCATCACCCGCCCACAATGCTTCTGAGCCATTAGCAGCAGGACATATCAATCCAAGTCCATGCGATTTGGCATTTATTGATGCCGGCAACACACCCGTAACACGTGTTAGCCCACCATCAAGCGCAAGCTCCCCAAGCGCAACAAAGTCAGCCACGGCATCTTGCGGTACCACGCCCATTGCCACCAATAGCGCAAGCGCGATGGGTAAATCAAAATGGCTACCTTCTTTTTGAACATCAGCTGGTGCAAGGTTTACGGTAATACGTTTAGCCGGCATCGAAAGCCCAAGCGCATGTAGTGCTGCGCGCACACGTTCACGGCTTTCAGTAACGGCCTTATCAGGAAGACCCACAAGAGTGAATGCCACAAGGCCGGATGAAATCTGCGCTTGCACGTCGACATCCAATACATCAACGCCTTCAAAAGCGACCGTACGAATGCGCGCAACCATTTTAACCAGCCTTAATCATAAGTATTAACGGCAATAATATATTGGTTTTCAGCCGCTATACATAATGTTTTTGTAGAAAACCCAAGAATTACTTTCAAAACCATATGTTACATTCGCTTATATTTAAAGGAATTAACATGGCCGTATTTGAAAATTTTGATATCGACGCTAACACAACCTATATCCTGCGCAATAAACAGGCGGCATTTGCTACCTCCACTTTGCGCAAGCCGGATGATGGGCAATATCTTGCCGTTACATGGGATGTCAAAAAAGGTGAGTTCAAGCCTGTTTATTTCACAGCCTTTGATAAAAAGGGCGATGCTGTAATTCCATCTGAACATGTTGGCGAACGCCCTGTTGGTGAATTCCAAGGCTCTGACCTGTTTATTATTTCCCATCCTACACTTGGTGTGCGCCCGGATTTGCGCGAAACAATTACCGCATGGGTTGAAGCCAAACATGTGTGGGATAAGACAACCAACCCTGATCAAAAGCGCCGCGCTCGTTCTATTACTATTGGCCAACTGGTGATAAATGGCGTTGAAAAACATATCGGTAAATCGCCTATCACACCTAAGCCAGCCGCACCTGCTGCAGAACCTTCGCAAGCCTCCGCTGCACCTATAGCAACAGCTCAACAACCGCCACGCGAAGTAACGCGTGTTGCTGATGCGCCACGCAACCAAGAACGTGATCCACGTTCACTACCACCTATTCCGGCCTATGTTTCGCCAGATGAATTTCCAGAAACCGATTTGCCAAATGAGCAAGCCGATGTTACTGGCCAGGTTTATCGCGGCACTATCAAACGCGATTTTGATAAAGGCTTCACCTTCATTTCACCTGACCGCAACATTCCCGAGCTGGATGGCAAGGATGCATTTTTGCATATTTCAGTTCTTGAGCCAGGCGTTGAACTTAAAGAAGGCCAACGCGTCGAATTCGAACTATATTTTAACGCGCAGCGCGGCAATTATCAGGCATCGGCTGCGTGGCCAGCCGGTATGCGCCGCCAAACGCAGGCAACACCACGTGATACCGCACCAGAACGTGAATTTGACGATGAAGGCCCACAAGTTTTCGAGCGTGACAGCCAAGGAAGAGCAATCATCACCCATCCTATTCGCACGCCTTTCCCTACTAAGGATGGCAATAGGAGCGTTATTCCTGGTGGTGCGTGGCGTATTAAACGCGACCCGAACTAGGCTGCTTCCAGCCTGATATCGCGCTTGAAGAAATTACGCATCAAGCCGTCTGCGCGCGCATAGACTTCGCCTGAATAGCTAGCTGGGTTAATGCTGCGTTGGGCTCCAGCGATTGCCTGCAACTCTTTTTTATTGCCAAGCTCTTCAACACCGCGGCCTTCAAGATTTGGATTACCTTCTATCAAGGCAATTTGGAATAGTTGCAACTGTGCGCTAAAGATACTGCGCGGCGTAGTGACGGCACGTAAATCTTCAGCAATATCATAGGCGCGCTCTTGAGCTACTTCATCGCCGCGACTGGCAAGGCGCTCCAGCATGAATAATGTAATCGTCTCCAAGGTCACTTGATGCGACTGCTGGGATACAAGCTTCACTGGCGATTTAACCGGATTAGCATCTATCGCGCTGGATACTGCGTCTGACAGCCTATCTCCGGGACGATGATGGAGCGCACGAACAGCCGAATGAAGGACTGCATCAAAATTATCTTCTTGAACAGCACTCAGCTCATCTTTGCTGCCCAAACCCGTCGTCAGTCGTTCGGCCCAATCAAACCATACCAGAATCTCTGATTTACTCTGACTGCCCGACTTGTCACGAACAACTGCATCCATACGAAAAGCTCCTATCTGGGTTTGACAGACAAAGCTTTTCATGTTGCTGAAAATACGTCAACGACCTTTTCGTAAACGAATTTATTAAGCGCGACGCTCAACCATTAATTGTTTAATTTCTGCAATTGCCTTGGCGGGGTTCAATCCCTTAGGGCAGGTATTGGTGCAGTTCATGATGGTATGGCAGCGGTATAGACGGAATGGATCTTCAAGGTTATCCAAACGCTCACCGGTCATTTCATCACGGCTATCCGCGATCCAACGATAGGCCTGCAGCAGAATTGCAGGACCCAAATACCGTTCTTCATTCCACCAATAACTTGGGCAAGCCGTAGAACAGCAGAAGCACAGAATGCATTCATACAAACCATCCAACTTTTTGCGTTCATCTTGTGATTGAAGACGTTCTTTATCAGGTGGCGGCAAGGTTTGGGTTTGCAGCCATGGCTGAATAGATGCGTATTGGGCATAAAGCTGGGTTACATCAGGAATTAAATCCTTTACTACGGGGCGATGTGGCAACGGATAAACCTTTACGTCGCCTGAGCAATCTTCAGTTGCCTTCAAACACGCCAATGTATTTTGACCATCAATGTTCATGGCACATGAACCGCAGATTCCTTCACGGCAGGAACGGCGGAAGGTCAACGTCGGATCAATTTTATTTTTAATGTAGAATAGAGCGTCCAATACCATCGGGCCGCAATCGTCCAAATCGACGGTATAGGTATCCAATGTAGGGTTTTCGTTTTTATCTGGATTAAAGCGATAGATTTTGAATTTGCGGGTGCGCTTTGCGCCAGCAGGCGCTGGGTGGGTTACACCAGTTTGAATTTTCGAATGCGCAGGAAGTGTAAGTTCAACCATGGGTCACATTTGGTAAGTGAGGGATAGGATAATTGGAATTGAAGCAACATAATATGGGCTGCCTGTCCTGACTTCAATGGGTTTCTTAAAATAAAAGCGGCCTAACTATGCGTTTTTATTAAGGAACCTTTCACGATTCGACACCGTAGACACATCCTTGTAACGTAAGAACAGTTTTATCCCCTACTCACTTCAAGGAACGATCGATGAATTTGATGAACCTGATCTTGGAACAAGCCCTCAAATCGCTTAGCAACGGCCCACACGGCGGAATTGTTCAAGCCGTACTCACCGTTGTACAAAACAACGGCGGCGCGCAGGGTGTATCCACCATTGTTCAAAACTTTGAAAAAAATGGTCTAGGCACCATCGTGCAATCATGGCTTGGCACGGGACAAAACCTTCCGGTTAGCGCCGAGCAAATTCAACATGGCCTAGGTGATGTTCATGTTCAGCAAATTGCGCAAGCAGCGAACATCGCCCCTGAACAAGCCGCAAGCCAACTTGCACAAATTCTGCCTGTAATCATCGATAAGCTGTCGCCCAATGGTCAGCTTGATGTGAATATGATTGGCCAGGTGTTAAACATTTTTAACGCGCAGAAAGCTGCATAAGACCGCCCCACACTAGTAAATATCTCGAAAGCCCTACAAACAGGATGTTTTGTAGGGCTTTTTTGTTAATCGAAAGTAATTCCATGCGCCCACCGCACTTGGATATTTGATAAAACACTATCCATATATTTGAGATTTTTTTTAAAGGCCAAACAAATGGATAAGTCACATCCTTATTTAAGGAGATATATAGGCGCATTCGTGCGTTGTAATTTTCCGCATTTATCACTCGACCAAAATCAACCATCTGCTCACGAGCATTATGCATTAATCGTAGGAGCTCGCTGGGATGAAGATTTGGAAATGCGCATATTTACTGTGGTCCATTCAAGCAAAGAACTTGAAGCAATCTCACGTTCAAAACCTGCTCCAAACGATGGCTCTTTTAAATCTTTGGTAGCAGAACTGACTAAAAAATCCTACATCAACGAAGATGAAACACGTGTAGCACTCAACGATAGGACTGACCGTATCGTTAATCCTCAGCAAGTTGTCCTATTGCCTGAAAGCAAAGAATTTTTTCATGATTTAGAGCATGGCAGAGAGATAGAAATACTCAGCCGCATCTCGGGACATGATGTTGTGGCAATTCGTGCAAAAATGAAACGGCCACCCAATGGGGTTGCGTTAACTTTCTTCCGAATGAACAAAGAATTTGCACGGGTACAGGAAGATTTTCTTATTATACCGGATGACACCGCAGTCAAACCAAAACATCGCAAACGCAGAGACAGATCTCGCAAACCAAACGTTTGATTTATCTTTAGTAAACGCGCGGCTTAGGTGGAACGACATCCACATCTTTGCTCATGGTATATAAATGCACTGGACGGTAATCGAGGGATACCTTACCGGTTGCATCATCTACATAAGCAATACTGTGCTTCATCCAATTCGTATCATCACGATCCTTGAAATCTTCACGTGCATGTGCACCGCGGGATTCCTTACGGTTATGGGCAGATGCCACTGTTGCCATCGCCTGTACCAGCAAGTTATCCAGCTCGAGTGTTTCAACTAAATCGGAATTCCAAATCATCGAACGATCTGAAACCTTGATATCTGCACGTTGCGCAAGAAGCGCTGACATCTTGTCATAGCCTTCCTTCAAGGTTTCTTCTGTACGGAAAACCGCACAATTGGTCTGCATCACATGCTGCATCTTATCGCGGATGCTGGCCGTTGTGGTGGAACCATTAGCATTACGCAATTTATCAAAGCGCGCCATGATGCCATCAATGCTGGATGCGGGCAGCGTTTTGTGTGGCGCGTTGGGCTTAATCACATCTGCGGCACGCAAAGCGGCAGCGCGGCCAAATACCACCAAATCAAGTAGGGAGTTTGAACCCAAACGGTTCGCACCGTGCACAGAAACGCAGGCGGCTTCACCAATGGCCATTAAACCCGGCACGATGGCATCAGGGTTATCTTTGGTTGGACGAATAACTTCACCATGATAATTGGTTGGAATGCCGCCCATGTTATAATGCACGGTTGGCAAAATGGGGATGGGTTCCTTTGTTACATCCACGCCGGCAAATACCTTGGCAGTTTCTGAAATACCAGGCAGACGTTCATGCAGAATTTTTGGATCAAGATGTTCAAGGTGAAGATGGATATGATCCTTCTTGGGGCCACAGCCACGGCCTTCACGAATTTCAATTGTCATTGAACGGCTTACCACGTCGCGGCTGGCCAAATCCTTGGCAGATGGCGCGTAGCGTTCCATGAAACGTTCGCCATTTCCATTGGTGACATAGCCACCTTCACCGCGCGCACCTTCGGTAATCAAGCAACCTGCGCCATATACGCCGGTTGGATGGAATTGAATGAATTCCATATCTTGAAGTGGCAAGCCTGCACGAACCGCCATTGCATTACCGTCACCGGTACATGTGTGTGCAGAGGTACAAGAGAAGTAAGCACGGCCATAACCACCAGTTGCCAATACAACGGTCTGCGCACGGAAACGATGAATGGTACCATCATCAAGGTTCCATGCCATCACACCGCGGCACACCCCTTCATCATCCATAATCAAATCCATGGCGAAGTATTCGATAAAGAATTCTGCGCTATGCTTGAGGGATTGTTGGTAAAGCGTGTGTAAAATCGCATGACCAGTACGGTCAGCTGCGGCGCAGGTACGGTATGCAATGCCCTTACCGTAATTAGTGGTCATGCCACCAAATGCGCGCTGATAAATTTTGCCTTCTGCGGTACGGCTGAACGGAACGCCGTAATGTTCCAATTCAATAATCGCGGGGATAGCTTCACGGCACATATATTCAATCGCGTCTTGGTCACCAAGCCAATCAGAACCCTTGACGGTGTCATACATATGAAAGCGCCAATCATCTTCACCCATATTGCCAAGTGCCGCAGAGATACCGCCCTGCGCAGCAACCGTGTGTGAACGCGTTGGGAATACCTTGGTAATGCATGCGGTCTTCAGACCTTTTTCAGCCATACCAAAGGTTGCGCGCAAACCAGCACCACCCGCACCCACAACCACAACGTCATAATGATGATCAACAATTTGATAAGCGGGCATGAACTTAAGCCTTTAATGCGAGAGTGATAATGGAGAATGCGGCAACTGCGGCGAGCACAACGTGGACCAGTTTATTGGCAACCAGCAGAATGATTTTTTGCACGGGGCAATGGATGTAATCTTCCAATACAGTTTGCAAGCCGTTAGCGCTGTGATGCAAAGCAAAGCCGATGAATAATAATAGCGTAATGGATTGCACCGGCTGACGCATCCAAGCCTGAACAGCGGCCTGATCTGCACCAACCAATCCCAATACTGAATAAACAAACCAGATGGTCAGCGGGATAAGCGCGAAGGATGTTATCTTCATCACCCACCAATGATGTGTACCATCTTTGGCTGAACCTAAACCGCGCACGCGGCCCAGATCACTGCGATATGATTGAGACTTTGAATGCATTGAAAATCCTCTAAATCGCGATATGAAGTTTAGGAAGCACAGCAGCCCATGTCGCTGCAGTCATCACGAGAGCAGCCAGAATAACCAGACCATTGCTTGTGTTTACGTTTTGCTTTTCAAGACCAATACCCGCATCCCAGATGAGATGGCGGATACCCGCACATAGATGATAGAATAGAGCAAGGCTCCATCCCGCCATGCAGAATAACCCAACAGGTGCCTTGAGTGTGGACTGCCACCAACCAAAATATTCTGCATTGGTTGCTGCGGCAAAAAGCCATGCCACCAAGACAACCGCACCGATCGACAGGGCAACACCCGAGGCACGGTGACTGATGGATGTAATGGCCGCCAAAGGTAGGCGGTAAATCTGAAGATGGGGAGAAAGTGGACGCGCGCGTGGCGGAGTTGTCGCAGCGGGTTTAGTCTGGCTATCGCTCATTTTTGCTGAACTTTCAGGGTCAAAGATAAGATTGAATAGTCTTAAAGGCTTGAAAAGATAAGTCAATGATGGCTTGTGAAAGGATGGATTGTTTTTTATAGTGCGATTCCCATTTTTTTTAAGCCCACAGCACATTTTTTAAGGTAGGCCAATGAACAAAGTCACCGCCGATGCCGCAAGCGCCCTGAAGGGGCTTTTGAAAGATAATATGGTCATTGCAGCGGGTGGGTTCGGCCTTTGTGGAATACCCGAGCATTGCATTGCCGCCATTCGCGATAGCGGCGTAAAGGGCCTTACGATCATTTCGAATAATGCTGGTGTAGATGGGTTTGGTCTTGGCCAACTTTTGGAAAAAGGTCAAATCCGCAAAATGATTTCATCTTACGTGGGTGAAAATAAACTCTTTGCTGAATTATTCTTGTCTGGAAAACTGGAATTGGAATTCAACCCGCAAGGCACCTTGGCTGAACGGCTTCGTGCAGGCGGTGCAGGCATTCCTGCATTTTATACCAAAACAGGCGTCGGCACCCAAATTGCCGAAGGCAAAGAAACCCGTGAGTTTGATGGCGAAACCTATGTCATGGAACGCTGGCTGCGTGCCGACCTTGCAATTGTCAAGGCATGGAAGGGCGACCGTGAAGGCAACCTAATTTACAATAAAACCGCTCGCAATTTTAATCCGCTATGCGCCATGGCATCCTATATGACCATTGCCGAAGTTGAAGAGCTGGTTGAAACCGGCGAGCTTGATCCCAACGGCATTCATACTCAGGGTATTTTTGTTAAACGTATTTTCCAAGGCACGTCTTTTGAAAAACGTATTGAACAACGCACCACACGAAAGAGGGCTGCATAATGGCTTGGACCCGCGAACAAATGGCAGAAAAAGCTGCCGGTGAATTGCAAGATGGCTTTTACGTTAATCTTGGTATTGGTATTCCCACCTTGGTTTCAAATTATATTCCCAAAGGCGTGGATGTATCCCTGCAAAGTGAAAACGGTATGCTGGGTGTTGGCCCCTTCCCGTTTGAAGGCGAAGAAGATCCGGATTTAATTAATGCTGGCAAGCAAACAGTCACAGCCCTTCCGCGCACATCCTATTTTGATAATGCCATGTCGTTTGCGATGATCCGCGGCGGTCATATTGATTTATCAATTTTGGGAGCTTTACAAGTTGCCGAAAACGGTGACCTTGCCAATTGGCTTGTGCCAGGCAAAATGGTCAAAGGCCCAGGCGGCGCAATGGATTTGGTGGCAGGAGTAAAACGCGTGGTCATTGTAATGGAACACACCGCCAAGGGTGAATCCAAAATGGTCAAACGGTGCACCCTGCCCTTAACCGGCAAAGGCTGCGTTGACCGTATCATCACCGATTTGGGTGTGTTTGATATCTCAGAAGATGGCAAACCCGGCTTTATCCTACGTGAACTCGCTGACGGTGTGACCGTAGAAGACGTTAAACAACACACCGCAGCCGATATTATTGTCGCACTGGGAAGCGTTAAAAAGGCCTCCTAATCCTTATTAAAGCGCTGAAACTAATTTTCCAATCGCCATACCCTCATTTTCCTTCATAGGATATGAGGGTATTTTTTTGGAATAACAACCATGTTCGCAACAGGCAAACAACCTCAATATTATGCCATGCTTTCCAATGCTGGAATGCTTGCTGCAGCAACAGAAGTATTGGAACAAGATGTTGCAGCCGGCAAAGTGGCCGACGCAGATATTAAACTGAGCCACATAGATAATCTCATTAGGCTGCCTAGAGCAATCGCCGACATGCCATTTATCAAAATGGGACTTTATCATCAGCCGCGCTTGATAAATGCGCTTATTAAATGCCTCGACCCGTCGATACGTTTTGAAGTGAAAAACCCGTCACATGACAAGCTATCACTTCACTTTACCGCATTAAAAGCGCTGACTGAAATTGACAACCTGCGCGATGATACCGGATATAGCAGCTATCCATGTACAGGCAGTGTAGCAGCTGTGTTATCAAAATTTTTATGCTCTCCCGCAATGGGACAGAAACTACTTGAGGGTTATCACACTATACTGACCCGTTGGCCAAACTTCATGCGTGATCATGCCGATGCCTACCGCGAGGCGTTACATGATTTAAGCATCATATCCATGACCCGCGATGACATCATGACGTATAACTGGATACGCCACGTAGCTGTTCATGAAATTAATCGCGTATCGCCGGAAAAGCCGAATTTACTTCGTTCCGGTGGAGCCAAACCCTCCGCTGCCGCGGGCTGAACTGCTCAACTCTGGCACTTCCTGCCAATTGATGCGGGTATAAGTGGCAATCACCAATTGGGCAATGCGCATACCGCGTGTAATCACAAATGGCTCAGATCCCATATTTGCTAAAATCACTTTTATCTCACCGCGATAATCGGCATCCACCGTACCGGGGCCATTTAATACGCATAATCCATTTTTAATGGTAAGTCCCGAACGTGCACGCACCTGCGCTTCATATCCAGTAGGCAAGGCAATCGCGATACCGGTTGGCACCAACACACGCTGCATTGGCGCAAGAATAGTATCGGCATCAACTGCCGCCAACAAATCCATCCCTGCAGATTGTTCAGTAGCATAAGCCGGCAACGCTAAGTCTGCAGCATGAGGCAGACGTTGAATTTGAAGTGGAATAATTTGGGTCACGAATGCCTCACTTAAAATAGGAAACAATTTTCTGCGTCAGCTTGGCAGCGACATCAGACTTGCTTAGCTTATCCCACCTTTCAGCTTTCTTGCCACTGGTTAAAAACAGAATCGTGTTGGTATCTGCGCCAAAAACACCTTTTGAAACATCATTGGCTAACAACCAATCACATTTTTTGCGAGCCAGCTTTGCTTTGGCGTGTGACTCCAGCTGTTCGGTTTCTGCGGCAAAACCGATAACCAGCTTGGGACGTTTTTTATGCTGGCTGAGCGATGCTAAAATATCCGGGTTTTCTTCCAACACTAACGTAGGCAAGACCTTGCCCTTTTTCATTTTCTGGGTTTGTGTTTGCTTCACGCGCCAATCGGCAACTGCGGCTGCGCATATTGCAATATCTGCTGGCAATGCGGCCTGCACTGCCTTGTTCATGTCATCCGCGGATGTCACAGCAATAGTTTTTTTGACATGCGGCGCTGCAATGGCGGTCGGTCCATGAATAAGTGTTACATCTGCGCCTGCCTGTGCCAATGCCTGTGCAATAGCAAAACCCTGCTTACCGGATGAATGGTTTGAAATAAACCGCACGGGATCAATCGCCTCTACGGTTGGGCCAGCCGTGATAATCACACGCCTTCCCTTTAGTGCGCCTGCATTTGAAACATGTGATTTGATTGCTGCAAAAATATCTGCGGGTTCGGTCATGCGTCCAATGCCATCCTCATGGCATGCCACATCGCCCGATACGGGGCCAATAAACTGCACGCCGCGTGCGCGCAGTGTTTTGACATTTTCCTGCGTCGCTGCGGCCGACCACATTTGCGGGTTCATGGCGGGCGCGCACAGCACAGGCTTGGTATTGGCCAATAATAAGGTACTGGCTAAATCATCTGCCAAGCCGTGCGCCATCTTGGCTATAAAATCGGCACTGGCGGGAGCGATGACAACGCAATCTGCGATACGGCTAAGCTTGATGTGCCCCATCTCCGCTTCATCAGTCAGAGAGAATAAATCGGAATAGGTTTTTTCTTCGGCCAGGGTTTGTAAGGTAAGTGCGGTTACAAATTGTTCACCACCCTTGGTAAGCACAGGAATAACGCGCGCACCATCCTTGACCAGCAACCGTACAAGTTCTGGCGCCTTATAGGCAGCAATACTGCCTGTCACAATCAACAGGATGGTCTTGTTGTTTAACAACGCATGCCTCTAGTAATTAACTAGTCGATTTTTTCCTGCGGATAGACACCCCATAGGCTCTCCCGCTTCATATAGCCTTTTACGCTATCAAATTCGATTTTGCACCATTGTTCATCACACTTAACGGCCTTACCCTGAACGCCAGGTTCTGCCTGTCCGCGAAGCGGTGCATTTGGCTGATTTTTCGTGAAAACTGGCTGAACAGTCTTGCCAATGACCAGTACCATCCGCTTGCCCGAAAGGGTAGCCTGATGCACCCAACCCTCGGTTCCCTGAATGTCACGGATACGCCGCCAAGTGTCAAATTCGGCAGTAATTTCTACGGGAAGCCCTTTGCGCTTATAAACCCATTCCACCGGATAGCGTTGCCCCGGGCCGGAACGCATATTCACATCATCACTGCGCAAACTGGCAAAGCGCGGCACAGGAAGACCCGTACGTTTTACAGCAGACGATAAACCACCGCCAGTTGCCTCCGCGGCGTTGGCATACGGAACGCTGCACAAGATGAACCCCAAAACCAGTAATGCAATATTATGAACGGCCATATGTATCTTCAAATCGAATAATATCATCTTCACCAAGGTAGGAACCTGACTGAACTTCTACCACCATCAATGGAAGTTTACCCGGATTTTGCAAGCGGTGCTTTGCGCCAACCGGCAAATAAATTGATTCATTTTCATGTACAAAGATTTCATCCTCCCCTTTGGTAACCAAGGCGGTGCCCTGCACCACTACCCAATGCTCGCTGCGGTGGTGATGGCTTTGCAATGAAAGCTTGTTACCTGGGTTCACCATGATGCGTTTAACCTGAAAGCGTTCACCCTCGCCTAAGCTTTCATACCAACCCCATGGGCGATATACGCGGCGGGCATGCTGTACTTCCTGACGCTTTTTGGCTTTGAGTTTATCAACCACCAATTTTACATCTTGGGCACGCGCCATGTCTGCCACCATCACCACATCGTCCATGGTAATAACCACCAGATTTTCTGTGCCAAGCGTCACGGTTAAACGGCCATCGCTATGCACATAACAATTTTTTGAATCTTCGAGCAAGGCATCCCCTTTGGTAACATTGCCATGCTGATCTTTTTGCGCGATGTCCCACATGCTTTGCCACGAGCCGATATCATTCCATGCCATATCCACAGGCACCACGGCGGCTTTGCGGGTTTTTTCCATCAGGCCCACATCAACTGAAACGGATGGCACCTTTGAAAATGCTTCTTTATTTAGGCGAATGAAATCCAAATCTCGTGCAGATTTGGTCAACGCATCATGGACTTTTGCCATAATTTCGGGCTGCAAACGGGTAAGCTCTTCTGCAACGGTGCGCACCGAAAATAAAAACATTCCGCTATTCCACAAATAGCCTTGCTTCACAAATTCCTGTGCCTTCGGCATATCTGGCTTTTCAACAAACAGTGAAATACTGCGTACTGTTCCTGTGCCAACACCATCACCGGGCTTGATATATCCGTATCCTGTTTCCGCTCTGGCAGGTACAACACCAAAAGTGGTCAGATAGCCATCACTTGCAGCTAACGCCGCATCTTTGCATGCCTTGACAAAAGCAGGGACATTACCCACGGCGTGATCGGTTGGCATCATCAGGAACAAGGGGTCTGGGTCTTCTGTGCTTGGCGCTAAAAACTGCGCAGCAAGCGCAGCGACTGCCGCGGTACTACGCGGGGCAGGCTCCAATAATATGGCATGCGGCTTGATATTCAATTCGCGCAATTGCTCGGCAATCATGAAGCGGTGTTCTTCAGCGCAAATGATGATTGGCGCAGCAAAAACACTTGCATCACTTACTCGCAAGACAGCATCTTGGAGTAATGTATGTTCGGTCGTCAGTTTTAAAAACTGTTTTGGAAATAGTGCTCTGGAAATCGGCCATAACCGTGTTCCCGAACCGCCGGACATAATGACAGGATGAATTTTTGACATGATGCTATAATAAGAAGGTAAAATGGGAAGGTCTAGCCATATTCGCCAATAATGATGCTGGTATTTATTCGCCACGCATTAACGTTGCAGGCTCGCTTACCGTATCGCTGGCAGCCAGACGTACACGAATATCAAACATACGTTTTACCAAATCACGTAAGGCTTCGTCATCATTGTCGCGGTCATGTGCCGCACCTGCCTCGACCATGGATTGGAATTCTTCCTGATCTGGGAATAGATAATTTTCGGTTTTCAGACGATTAAACCACAAACGGACAAAGTTACGATCGCGCCATGACAGATCAAAGAAGTCATCATTTAAATCCTCAAGACGACGCTCGGCATACAATAATTCTGCCTCGATTTTATCATCAAGCACGCGGTTGATATCAGCCACTGTTTTTTCAAAACGTTCCAGTTCTTCGGGGCTAGCAAAACTGCGTGCCACACGGTTAAAGATTGCCTGCAATCGGCCAACACGGCGCTGCAATAGCGGCACCAAATGCTTGCGGCTGGTGCGCGCAATATCCTGCCTTAAAAAGCGAGCTTCTTCGGAAACCTGACGAATGACTTCGCTATCATCCAAGCTGTCTTTCAGGATTTCTTTTTGGTCATCAATCCGGTCTTTCAGCAACTGAATATCAGGCCCTGCCTCAGGACCAATGGCAGCGGCTAAATCGCCCCAATCTTCTTCTGCTTGCTTCAACATTGCCTTGGAAAATGGTGTGCCATGTTTTGCATCATAAGCAATCGCGGCAGATTGCGGTGAATAAAAACGTGGCGTAATCAATTCAATTGGATCTTCATCCTCATCGGTGACCTCGCCTTCGGCATGGTCTTTGCCATCATCTTTATGGGCTGGCAAACGCACGGTGGAGCGCAATATGCCGCTTTCATCCATCTGCCAATTGAATGTTACTGGCTCGCCTTTGCGGATAATATAGCCTTCGGGTAGATCATTTCCGGTGATAAAGAAGGTACCAATACACAGGTTTAATTCAACTTTTTCCGGATATTCCAATTGGAACAATTCAAGCGCCAAGGCGTTTTGCGATCCTGCCTTTAAATCGCGCGCCGCACGGAAAATGGCTTTCCCTTCTGCTGGCAACTGGGTGCCTTTTTGAATAAGTGGCTCAAGTACGTTTTCACCCGCACGTCTATCCATTAATTTGACTGCAATGGTTTGCGCCGCAGGAATTTGTGCAGCTGACGCAGCCGTGCGCGTCACCGTGATTTTGCGGTCACCATGCGGAATTGGGTCGCGTTGTTCGTCAAACACGCTGATGGTAAAATCATTTTTGCCAATCGCCGGTAATGGCAAGGTTAGTGTTAAGCCGTCTTCCAGCTTATATAGTGGCGATTGCCATTCTTCATTATCATCATCACGGAAGGCACGCATCCACCGCGCTTTGGCAGGTTTAGCGCGCAATACCACACGTACACTTGCCTTATCTGCGCCAGTACGCGCCGAATAATCAAATGCCAAATCGAGGCCGGTTTGCTTTTTATCAACTTCGACCCGCGCTTCTTTTGGTTTTGGTTTGGCTTGCAATTTTTCTACTGGTGGCTCGGCTACTTCATCGCCCTGTACAGCTTTGGCTGGTTTTGCACTTGGCACTGCCTCCCATGTCAGGCTTTCGGCGTGATAAGCCGCGCCAATAGCAACCGCTGTCATCGGGTCTATCTTTAGGTCAACAGGTACGTTCAAT
Source organism: Alphaproteobacteria bacterium (assembly GCA_041917755.1). Taxonomy (GTDB): domain Bacteria; phylum Pseudomonadota; class Alphaproteobacteria; order UBA9219; family RGZA01; genus RGZA01. Next base: position 21,019 of record JAYRWY010000004.1, on the reverse strand, counting down.
GCTTCGGCAACCATTTCCTTAATTAAAGGAATGCGCGATGGACCACCAATAAATACGATAGTGTCTAAATCGTCGGTTTTCAATTCTGCTTCTTCTAAAACGCTGCGGATTAAATCAATGGTATTATTTACAGGTGTTTTGATCAGACTTTCGAATACCGTGCGGGTCAACGTTGCATCGATGAAAATATCAACGCCTGCCAAATCTTGCATGCGGACTTCTTCTTCACTGGCAAACACTTGTGTTTCTTCAACTAAACTCAGATCGATTTTTGCACGTTCTGCAGCTAATGCAGCGATACGCATCAGACGCGTGTACTCTTTGTTACGGTAAAAATCTTCCGGAAGATTATAGGTTTCTTTCAACCATGGGCGCACCACTTCGTGTACAATCATGCGGTCAAAATCGCGACCACCCAGCATGTTTATACCTTGGTGCGATACAATTTTCACTTCACCATCTTTGCTATGTGCCAAAGCCAAATCGAACGTACCACCACCCAAATCATACACCAAAAAATGCCCTTCGCGCGGCGTACCGGCCATGGCAGCCATCGCGGCCGCAACTGGTTCTTGCAATAGCGCCACGCGCTTAATTCCGGCCATTTCTGCAGCACGCAGGGTCGCTTCTGACTGCATCTGGTTAAATGCAGCAGGAATTGTAATTACTACACCATCAATTTCCTGCTGACCGATTTCAGTGAACACTTGACCGATCAGTTGCTTGATAATTTCTGCGCTACATTCTTCGGGTGTGAGCGTTAAATCTGCGCCTGGAATTTGAATGGTGGTGTTTGAACCCATCAAGCGCTTAAAGCCAGCAGCAACATTTTCTGGTGAAATAAATGCCTGGTCATGTGCACGGCGACCAAATAAGCGGTGCCCACGCTTATCAACATACATCATGGAAGGCAGCGTTTCACCGCCATCAGCAGGACGGAAAATGCGGATTTTGGAATCCAGCAATCCTGCGACGACACTATTCGATGTGCCAAGATCAATGCCAAGATACAGCGACAAGGAAAATCACCAAAAACGAGAATAAGAAAATTCGAATAAACCCAAGAAGGCCAACAGATTAGCCTGAAAACATTTAAGAAAATAGAAAAGGTGGTTAAAACGCAGCAACCTCATTCAATGCTAATCATTTGTTTAGATTGTCTTTACGCATCGTTAGGCTTTAACGCTGTTTCTATCAGAAAGTGCCGCGCTTTTTAGCGTTTCTTAAAAAATCACTAAGCATATTTGTGCTATAGTGAAACGATATTGATGTGACGATTTTTTTATGAGGTTTTTGCCGTGAATATTTCAGCCGCAAATTCAACGACTGTTTCAAGGCCCGCGCCAGTTACAACATCTGCGCCGCCGCCTCCCAAGCCTGTTATTCAAACATCAACGCCGCCAGCACCCACACCTGACAGAGGGTCACGGGTTAATATCAAAGCCTAGGTAAGGCTTATGGAATAAGAAAAAGCCCCGGATCAATTCCGGGGCTTTTTTAGTTTATGGTCAGCTAGCCACTGATTAGCTATTTAACGGCTGATCGATAACTTTTGAACTGCCATCGCCAAATTCAATTTTGATGGCGCGGGGTTTTTTGGCTTCTGGTACTTCACGCTTCAGTTCCACATGAAGCAGGCCGTCTTTCAGACTTGCGCCAATCACCTTCACATGATCAGCAAGCTGGAAGCGGCGCTCAAATGCCCGCGCGGCGATGCCACGATGGAGGTATACTCGCTCGGTTTGCGTGTCATCGCTGGTTTGTTTGCCCGTCACTAACAGGACATTATCCTGCGTCACAAGGCTGAGATCGTTTTCTGAAAAGCCAGCTACCGCCATGGTAATGCGATAAGCATCGTCATTTACTTTTTCAATGTTATATGGGGGGTATGCCGGGACGGCTTCGTCGACCTTCATCGCGCTGTCGATAAGGCGCGACAAATTGTCAAAGCCAATGGTTGAACGGAATAAGGGTGTAAGGTCATAAGTGCGCATAATATCCTCCTAAAAGCGATATGCGATGAGGCCACCACCATGGTCAGCCCCGGGTTGGAAGCCACAACCCCATTTGGGCATTGCGGCTATGACTATAATTATAATTTTTTAGTCAAAAAATTCAAGGGCTGGGCATTTTGAAAACCAAAAATATTGGCAAATCAAGCTGATAATCATTAAAAAATCTGGGACAAACCCGCCCAGTTAATGATAGATAAACAAATGCAAAAAATTCCAGCCGAATTCGTTTCACTCCTTCACAAACTGGCCGATGCCAGCGGCGAAGTTATTCGTCCCTATTTCCGCAAAGTCGGCTTTGATGATAAAGCGGATTTAACACCTGTAACCGTGGCAGATCGCGGCGCAGAAGAAGCCATTCGTAACATCTTAAAGCGTGAACGCCCGAATGATGGAATTTTTGGTGAAGAATTTGGATCTAGCAACATGGATGCAGAATGGAGCTGGGTTATTGATCCCATCGATGGCACCAAAGCATTCATTCGCGGGATGCCAATGTTCGCAACTCTGATTGCACTTACACATAACAAAGAATTTGTCATGGGCGTGATTGATCAACCCATTTTACGTGAACGCTGGATTGGCGGCATAGGACACCCAACTACTTTTAACGGAGCGCCTGTTAAAACACGTGCCTGCACATCCGTTTCCCAAGCCGTTTTAAATGCAACAGCACCCGGTATGTATACAGGCAAGAATGAGGCCTTCGGTAAAAAGTTCAAACCGCTCGAAGATGCAGCTAAATATTCACTATGGGGCGGAGATGCCTATGCATTTGGTCTGGTTGCCAGCGGCTTTATCGATATTCAAATCGATACCAGCCTGCAGTTATATGATTACGCGGCGCTCGTTCCCGTGATTGAAGCAGCAGGCGGCGTAATGACTGACTGGAATGGCAATTCCCTCACCTTTGATAGCGCGCAAACCCAGCATGGCTGTGTGTTGGCAACCGGCAATCAAACCCTACATCGTCAAGCACTCGCGCTATTGAAATGAAAATCCTCACACTGATTATCGGCTTTCTTGGCCTTTGCTTTGCTGCATGGCTAATTGTGAATGAAGGCCCTGAACTGATTTTTTCAACCTTTGCGGCAGCAGGCTGGGGCGTGGTGGTGGTTTGCCTTCTGCATTTTCCACATATGGCGATTGCTGGACGCGGCTGGCAATTGCTGTGGCCTAAAGGAAGACGCCCAAAACTAACAATGTTTATCTGGGTCTTGTGGGTGCGCGAAGCTGTAAACACGTTGTTACCTGTCGCGCGCATTGGCGGCGAAGTGGCATCGCTTGGCCTGCTTACGAAGGCAGGCATGCCCATGGCATCAAGCGTAGGTAGCCTTGTGGTTGAAACTACCTTGTCGGTTATCACGACGTTTGTGTTTGTCATTATGGGGCTTTGGGTATTCTCGTGGCGCGTGCCAGAACAAGGTATGTTTTTGCAATGGGCTTTAGGGCTTGGTGTATCGGCGCTGCTGTTGTGCGCATTGGTTGTATTACAGCGCGCTGGCGGCTTTCAAATTATTGCCAAGCTCATCAATAAGGTTGCTCAGGATAAATTCAAAACGCTCAATCAATCCGGTGCAAAACTTGACCGCGCCGTGATGGCGTTTTATTCAAGACCCAAACGTGTATTTGGCTGCACATGGTGGTCATTTCTTGGCTGGTGGGTTGGCGCATTCGAAATATGGATCGCGCTTAAGTTCCTTGGCCACAATGGCCCGTTCACCGACGGTATCATTTTAGAAGCCATGATCATGGCTACCGGCAGCGCGGCCTTTTTTGTACCGGCCAGCATCGGTGTTCAGGAAGGTACCTTATTAGTCTTTGGTAAAATGCTCGGCATTCCAACCGAGGTATGCATTGCCCTTGCGCTTATTCGCCGAACACGCGATCTATTTGTGATGGCACCTGCGCTAGTGATTTGGCAAATCAATGAAGGCCGCGGATTATTCAAAAAGAAACATAAGAAGAAACACGTGGCGCACGCCTAGCCAGTAATTTTATTGGATTTGAAAGTGGCGGTGCTGGTATTCAAAAATTGTGCTGTACCACTGGCATTCACGATCCCTTCCACCTGCTCTAGACTGACTGTTTGTATTTTTAACTTTACATCATTCAACAACATATCTTCCGCACGCCTTATTTCGAGTGGCACAGCCCAACGCGCATCTATTTCTTGCATTGGGTTATGACAGACAATTATCTCAATAACGCCGGCCTGTATCATGGCGGTTGCCGCACGGCATTCAGGTGCGGCGTCCATAATCACGCCTTTACCGCCCAAAGCCACACCATTTTTTGCACATTGTAGTAGAGCTTTGACAACTGGCTGTTCAACCCAATCTCCACTCTCGGGCTTGGTTGCACGTGAGATTTCACTCACATCGCTGGATGACCAACGCGCCTGCGGTACCAATTCATCGTACACCTTTTTAAGTTGTACTTCGGTGCGCGTAATATCAACGTTTTTAAGGCTACGTTCCTTATCACGATAAATACTCAATTCCATTTTATGTTCATGAGCAATATTAAAACTCTTTAACATATCATCACGCCAATCATGGCGCTCCAATAAGGCCTGCTCGCTGAACACTACACGTTTGAAGCCGCTAGCGATGAGTACCCGCATACATCCAGGACAAGGGGGATGCGTTACATAAGCTGTTGCGCCCCTGCATGCATACCCAGAGCGAAGTGCATGAAATACACCCGAACATTCCGCATGCAAATGATAAAAATCTTTTTGCCCCTTGCTCCACCGTTCACGTGTTTCGGTGATGCCGATTGGAAAACCATTATGAGAGCGGGCAATACGTTGTCCTTTTGGATTAATGGCAACAAACCCAACACGAGTTGCGTAAAAGCTTCCACGTGCCGCGCGCTCTGCAGACAGCATGTGCTTTAAATCAATACTACGGTTAGTGATGGTCACAACCTGTTTGATGCGTAGGTCGCTTAGAATATGTTCCATTCAATGCCCAAAGCGTTACTAGATGGGCAGGATAGTTTTGCAAAACAAACTTGATGATTGGTAAAGAATGGTTCACACCCTATAAACCCGCTTGTTTTGCGTGTTTTCTTCATTATCTTATGCCCATGGAACTCACCGAATCCCCCGTTCATGCCCCTGAAATCAACCGTGATGGCCTTGTCTGGCTGAATACCGACAAGCCACTATCTTTGGCAGATTTGCGTGGCAAATTGGTACTTCTGGATTTCTGGACGTTTTGTTGCATCAACTGCATGCATATCCTTCCCACGCTGCAAAAAATTGAAAAGGCCTTCAGCCATGAGGTGATGGTCATTGGTGTGCACTCACCCAAATTCTCTGCGGAGAAAGACATTGAAAACGTGAAGCAAGCCATTGCGCGTTATGATATCCGCCATCCGGTCATTCATGATCCAAATCACATACTGTGGGGTCAGTATAATGTGCATGCATGGCCAACCATGGTGTTTATCGACCCAAATGGTTATATCACCGGCGTCAGCACGGGTGAGCCAGAACCATTGCATCTAATGAACGCAGTGCGTGATGCATTAGATGAATATGAGGACAAAGGCATATTAAAATCATCCGCATTCACATGGACCGCACCAAAAATTGAACCAACCCGCCTGCGCTTCCCTGGTAAAATCAAACCCCTTCCGGGGCAAATCAAACAATGGATGGTAGCCGATGCTGGCCACAATCAGATTGTTATCTTCGATGATAACGGCAACGAGGTTGAGCGCTATGGCGCCGGGCGCGCAGGCTGCGATGATGGCGATAAAACCCATGCCTGTTTTAATGCCCCGCAGGGCATGATTGCCAATAATGATTCAATATATGTTGCAGATACAGGCAATCATGCCATACGCCGTATTGATAGAAATACGGGCGAAGTCACTACACTGGCTGGCACAGCCATGCGTGGCATGATGCTCATTAACAAGTTTGAAAAGGCATTTGGTCGCTCCCTCTCATCGCCATGGGATTTAGAAATAAAAAATCATATTTTGTTTTTTGCCAGTGCAGGCAGTCATCAAATCGGTGCGATTGATTTAGTTCAAAATGTAGTGCGCGTGGTAGCAGGCAGCGGTAATGAAGGCCTGCGCGATGGCGATCCACTGTTATCTGATATGGCACAGCCATCAGGGCTTATTCTAAACAGCGATAAGAGCAAGTTGTTTTTCGCTGATAGTGAGACATCGTCCATACGTTATGTTGACATGGATGAAATCAAAATTCGTACTGTGGTGGGTAAGGGATTATTTGAATTTGGTCATATCAACGGTTCGGTGCAGGATGCCTTATTGCAGCACCCGCTTGGGCTATGCCTGTTTGATGATAACCGGATTGTGGTATCTGACAGTTATAATAATGCCATCCGTCTCATTGATATGAATACCTTGTCCGTCAGCGATGTGGATAACCATGAATGGCTATGTAGTGATGACATATGCCTGCCCTTTCACGAACCGGCAGGTATTTGGGCAGATGGCGATAACCGCCTTTTGGTCAGTGATACCAATAACCACCGTGTTGTCGAGATCCGGCGGGATTTGAAAACCAGCCGAAAATGGGCTTAAATTGCCCCATCTATCAACTAGGGCTAGTCAAACCGCATGGACGCGGTTACTACTATTTTCCTTATTAAACCTCACGTGAATCAACCCCCAAAACAGACATTCTACTTATCATGAAATTTCCCATTCGCCTCTTCCCAGAAAATACCAGCATCGATTTTGTTAGCTTGCGCCATATTGCCTTCATCGGCACTTTCCTGCTGGTGGTAGCGGCAGTTGTGTTGCTATTTGCACCGGGCTTGAATTTTGGTACCGACTTTAAAGGCGGCATTTTAATTGAGGCGCGCTCGAACGATGCGGTGGATACCGGCGCACTGCGCAAAAAATTGGATGAACTAAATCTGGGTGGTGTTGAATTACAGGAATTTGGCTCCAATAAAGATGTGCTTATCCGCATGGAACGCCAAGATGGTGGTGAAGAAGCCCAAAACCAAGCGATTGCCAAAGTACGCGAAACCATGGGTACTGGTTATGACTACCGCCGCGTAGAAGTAGTTGGACCGCGAGTGGGCGAAGAATTACGCCGCGGCGCTATCCTTGCGCTTGGACTTGCAATGCTGATGATTGGTTGTTATGTGGCATTCCGTTTTGAATGGCAGTTTGGTGTGGCCGCGGTTATTGCAACCTTCCACGACGTCTTTGTCACTGTGGGTCTCTATGCCGCGCTACGATTGGAATTCGATTTAACAGCCGTTGCGGCACTTCTCACGCTTGCTGGTTACTCGCTCAACGATACCGTGGTGGTGTTTGACCGTATTCGTGAAAACATGCGCAAGCACAAGAATGCAACCCTTAAAACGATTATCAATGACGCTGTAAATCAGACCCTATCACGTACCTTGATGACCTCACTCACCACCTTATTGGCGATTGTACCGCTGACCATATTTGGCGGCCCGGCACTCTATGGTTTCTCGATTGCCATTACCTGGGGGATTGTAGTGGGTACATTCTCGTCTATTTATGTTGCGGCAGCCTTATTGCTGTACATGAAGCCACTACGCGGCATTCCATCAGGTATCGAGAAAAACCCGGCGCCAACCGAAAATCCGGCTTAAAAAAAGTTATAAGGATAAGGTAGCTGGATTATCTTTTTGGTAAACAGCATGCCAATGTTCAGACCGCAGAATAAAAACGGTGCAAAGTATACTTTGCGAATAGGCTTGCGCATAAGATAGCTCAATCCTATCCACACGATTGCCACCCATGACCCTACAAACCATGCAATAACACTGGGGGCTAGACCAAAAGTGGCGGCAGCCAATGCAGTCCACTTCGCATCACCCATGCCGATGGCATCCTTCTGGAAGAAGCGATACCAGAACTCGTTAAACGCCCATAAAACAATCCAAATACCAAGCCCCATTGCAAGATGTACAATAGCATCCGGGATGCCTTTGCCGAGCACGCGCCCGGCAATAATCGCAACAGCACCGATTAGCAATGGTATATTTGGAACGATGCCTGTTCTGGCATCCCATGCAGCAGTTGCAAATAAAATACCCATAATGCCAAGCGGCAACCATGGTTCAAATGGGCCGCTAAACATCGTATGGAATAGTGCTGACATCATTTCTGATGAAGTAAGCGGATCCATTAGGGAGAACAATCCGCACTTGCCGCACCGGATGGCCGTGTGATCCACAAGATAAATCGCTGCGATGCGCTGCCTGCAGAATACACAACCTCATTGGCAGAAAATGCGTTGGTGGCCTGCGCCAGACCCGCACGAACCGTTGCATCATTAACAGTTCCCGCGACAGGCTGAATGCGTATGCAGCGACCACCACTATCACCGGCATTCACATAATACCAACCAGCCAATCCGTTAGACGGCGGTGGTAACATTGTTGGTTGTTGGCCTGTCCACAAGTTTGAGCTGGCAGTAAATGATGGGCACGTTACAGAAGCCATAGCTGTGCCCGTACCTGTGCTGGTGGGGTAAAATGCGGTCGTATCAATAGGACTGCACCCTGCGCGCGTCCAACCGGTACCTGCAACGAATGTATTATTTTGGCAATCGACCTTCTTGGCATCAAGCCCGTCATTATAGCATTGAATGATTTTTGCTTTGATTAGATCGGCCTGCGACCGGACCTCAGCATTAATGCGGTCAATCGTTGCGGTGGAATTACCCATCATATTACCGCCGGTTAAAGCGATAGTGACAGCCGCAATTATCGCAAGCGCGAATAACAGAACACCAATTGCAATACCTGCGTCAGACGGAAGCCGCTTATTCATGTCATCACCTTAGCTAGAGCAATCAGCGCTTGCAGCGCCGCTGGGGGCGGTAATCCACAAGATAAAACGTTGTGAGCTACTGTTGGAATCATAGACCGCTTCTTGGCTGGAAAACGCGCTGAATGCTTGTGACAGGCCGTTTTTGATGCCTTGATCGTTCACACTTGGTGCTAGCGGTTGAATGCGGATACAACGACCACCGCTGGCGCCAGCATTCTTATAATACCAGCTATCCATACCAGTAGGTGGCGGCGGTAACGTTGCAGGATGCGCCCCCGTCCATAATGGGGTGTTAGCAGAAGTAGATCCCGTTGAATCAAATGCCAGACAATGAAGTGCGGAAACTAATGTGCCTGTGCCCGTGCTAGAGGGGTATTTATCGGCGAGCTCGCCTCTGTCAAAGGAATATTGGTTGCATTCTAAAATTTTACTGCGAATGAGATTGGCTTGGCTTTTGATATCTGTCCGCACGCGGTCGGTTGAAATTGTGCTGCCAACGGTACTGCTGCCCGATGACATGGCAACCGTTACCACACCAAGAATGGCGACAATAAAAAGAATAACGCCAATGGCTATACCTGCATCTGACGCAACACGGCGATTAGAAGCAACGTCAACTTGGTGGTTCTTCTGCATGGATATCCGCCTTTACAATACGTGCGTGATGGGACACACGAATGTAAAATACCAATTGCTAACAGAAGCTTACCAGCGGCGACTCAAAGGCATATTAACCTTGAAAAATCAGTGCATTGTGACCATTTAACGGATGATAAGGCCGTCGCGGTCGGCGGTTACGGTTAATTCCTGTCCATCTTTAATCCGGCCTTGCAACAACAACTGTGCAAGCGGGTCTTGCAGACTGCGCTGGATTACCCGCTTAAGCGGGCGCGCACCATACACACTGTCATAACCCGTATCAGCCAGCCATGTCTTGGCAGCCTCATCCAGCTTCAAACTAATCTGACGATCAGCAAGTAGTTTATGCAAACGCTGTAACTGCACCTCGACAATACCAGTCATGTTATCGCGGCTAAGGCGGCGGAAAAGCAAGATTTCATCCAGACGGTTCAAAAATTCTGGACGGAAATGTTTACGCACTGCGTTCATGACCGCATCACGCGTCTTGCCTGGAATGGCATCACTGTCTTTCTCACCATCTTGAGCTGCCAGAAATTCAGAACCCAAATTACTGGTCAGAATAATAATGGTATTGCGGAAATCTACAGTGCGACCTTGACCATCCGTCAGGCGGCCATCATCCAGCACCTGCAACAGCACATTGAAGACATCGCTATGGGCCTTTTCAACTTCATCAAACAAGATGACTTGATACGGTCTGCGACGCACGGCTTCGGTCAACACACCGCCCTCTTCATAGCCAACATAACCCGGCGGCGCACCAATTAAGCGTGCGACCGCGTGCTTTTCCATGTATTCCGACATATCGATGCGCACCATGGCAGTGTCATCATCAAACATGAATTCAGCAAGGGCCTTGCATAATTCGGTTTTACCTACGCCGGTGGGACCAAGGAATAGGAACGAACCAATCGGACGATTAGGGTCTTGTAGACCCGCACGTGCACGACGAACCGAGTTGGAGACGGCTGTTACCGCTTCATCCTGTCCGATGACACGCAACTTTAGACGTTCTTCCATCTTCAAGAGTTTTTCGCGCTCGCCCGTCATCATCTTATCGACAGGAATGCCGGTCCACTTGCTTACTACTTCGGCAATGTTTTCTTCATGTACTTCTTCCTTCAGCATCGCATTTTCTGCGGTTTGCTCGGCCGTCTTCAATCGGCGCTCCAATTCTGGAAGCACGCTATAAGTCAATTCACCTGCACGGTTATAATCCCCTGCGCGCTGGGCTTGTTCCAACTCATTCTTGGCCCGTTCAATATCTTCCTTGATACGCTGCCCGGATTTTAGCTTGTCTTTTTCGGCTTTCCAACGCGCAGATAATTCGGCTGTTTGTTGTTCAAGACCGCGCAACTCGTCATCCAGCTTGACAAGGCGTTCTTTGGATGCTGGATCAACCTCTTTTTTCAATGCTTCGCGTTCAATGCGCAGCTGCATGATCTTGCGGTCGATTTCATCGATGCTTTCTGGCTTGCTATCCACCTGCATGCGCAAACGCGATGCGGCCTCATCAATTAAATCTATCGCTTTATCCGGCAGGAAACGATCTGCAATGTAGCGGTTCGACAGAGTTGCTGCTGCTACCAATGCACTATCGGTAATGCGCACACCGTGGTGTAACTCGTAGCGTTCTTTCAACCCGCGCAGAATTGAAATGGTATCTTCCACCGTTGGTTCGGAAACAAAGACCGACTGAAAGCGGCGAGCCAATGCTGCATCCTTCTCGATGTATTTTCTGTATTCATCCAGTGTGGTCGCGCCTACACAGTGTAATTCACCGCGCGCCAAAGCAGGCTTCAACATATTCGAGGCATCCATTGCACCGTCAGCTTTACCAGCACCAACTAGCGTATGGAGCTCGTCGATGAAGACGATGATTTCTCCAGCCGCCGCTGAAATTTCCTGCAAGACGGCCTTTAAACGTTCTTCAAATTCGCCACGGAATTTTGCGCCCGCAATAAGCGAACCAAGATCTAGCGATAAAACGCGTTTATCCTTAAGATTATCGGGCACATCACCTTTGATGATGCGCAGTGCAAGCCCTTCGACAATCGCGGTTTTACCCACGCCAGGCTCGCCAATCAATACGGGGTTGTTCTTTGTACGACGCGCCAGCACTTGCATGGTGCGACGGATTTCATCATCACGACCAATAACAGGGTCGAGTTTATTTTCGCGTGCTGCTGCGGTTAAGTCGCGCGTATATTTCTTGAGTGCCTGATATCCTTGCTCTGCGCCAGCACTGTCAGCCTTACGGCCCTTACGTAATCCTTCAACCGCGCCATTGATACCTTGCAAGGTCACGCCTGCTTCATTCAACTTGCGTGAGATAGTAGAGTTAGATGCAAGCAACGCCTGAAATAACCGCTCAGCGGTTACAAAACTATCGCCGCCGCGTGTGGCAATATCTTCTGCACCGGTTAATATGCGGGCAACTTCGGGCGACATATATAATTCTTCACTGCCGGTGATTTTCGGCATTTTGGATAATTCACTGTCTACCATCATGGTTACCGCGCCAGGATCACCGCCACTGCTGCGGATTAGATTGGCGACCAGACCATCACGGTCTTCAAGCAATGCTTTTAATAAATGTTCAGGTACCAAGCGCTGGTTATTAAGCCGCATCGCAATGCTCTGCGCAGCTGAAATAATTTCCTTGGCCCGATCTGAGTATTTATTGATATCCATATTTAACTCCAACACATCCTGCTCTCGTGCAGACTTCTATTATAACATATGGCGCGGCTTTTGGAATTTCTCAAGTTGATGGAAATACAAAGCGGCTGGATGCGACATAATTGAACACCATCCCCGCCAGCGATCCTGCTGCCACCGCCCAAACCGGATGCTCATAAATATAGGGGTATTGCGACACAAGAAATACATACACCCCGTTATTCACCAACATCCCGGGGCCATTCACGGAAAGAAATAACAGCCATTGCTTGGCCATTTGTTTCGCTTGGCGTTGTTTCGGTCGATCAGCAAAAGTAAATATACGGTTGCCAAACCATGTAGTGGTCGCAGCCACGATAAATGAAATAATTCTAGCGGTGTATGGGTCAAGATTTAAAATCTTGGTACCCAATAATAGCACCGTACTATCAACAACAAACCCAATCCCACCGATGAGGCCGAATTTTAAAAACCGCAAGGCTGTTGCTTTAGAAATCATTTATAAGTCGGCGCCGTGTATGTCAGGTAGCTCAGGCGTTTTACCTCCAGACGGGCTCTGGTCAAACTATCCAAGATCAACCCGCTGGCTACGCCAAGGCATGACAAAATTACCAAACCGGTTGCAAGCACGGCAGATGGAAGACGCGGAACCAAACCGGTTTTCATGAAATCTTCAATCACGGGCACGCCAAGCAATAATGCACCAAGCGCCAACACCAAACTGATTACCGAGAAAAAGATTAGTGGTTTTTCTTCTTTCAGCAAATGAATGATGGTGAACAAAATACGGAAGCCATCACGAAACGTATTTAACTTGCTTACCGAGCCTTCTGGGCGCTCTTTGTATGGCGTTGGAGTTTCTGCAACCGGCATACGTAACTGCAATGCGTGTACAGTCAACTCAGTTTCAATTTCAAAGCCACGCGCAAGCGCAGGGAATGATTTGACAAACCGCTTGGAAAAAATGCGATAACCCGACAACACATCGTTGCACGATTTGCCAAACAGCAACCCGATCATGGTGCTGATTGCCCAATTGCCAAAACGATGGCCACGTCGGTATGCCAGTTCGCTACTTTCTACCCGCGCGGCATTAATCATGTCGTACGGGCCATTTAACAATTGGCCAATAAGCTTTGGAGCCGACTGGGCATCATAGGTATCATCCCCATCAACCAATACGTAAATGTCGGCATCGACATCGGCAAAGGCCCTGCGGACCACATTTCCCTTACCCTGCTGGCGCTCAAATCTTACCAAAGCCCCCGCTTTTTTAGCATTTTCAACGCTTTTATCGCTGGAATTATTGTCATAAACATAAACTTGTGCCCCCGGTAAAACGGTGGCAAAATCCCGCACCACATTGGCAATGGTGGCCTCCTCATTGTAGCAAGGCACAATCACAGCAATGGTAGGAATGATATGTTCAGGACTGCGTTGGTCGGACATGTGGATATAAGGTATTGAAAAGCTCGGAATGAGAATTAGTTGAAAGACTACTGTTTAAAAGACTACCACTCGAACCCGATAAGATAAAAGCAGGATTTATGGATATGCTGGTTAAGATGACAAAAAAAGACGCCAAACGCCCAAGCCGTGAAGAGGCTGAAGAGGGTGTGCGCACCCTGCTGGCGTATTTAGGTGAAGATACCAGCCGCCCTGGTCTTTTGGAAACCCCTGCCCGTGTCGTACGCGCATGGGAAGAATGGTGCGATGGTTATCAAGAAAATGCGGCCGAATTGGTGTCCAAGTTTTTCGAGGATATCGAAGGCTATGACCAACCAGTAGTGATGCGTAACATCAATTTCATTTCACATTGCGAACATCACATGGCGAGCATGCCGGGCGTTGCCCATGTTGCCTATTGGCCAGATAAAAAAGTTGTCGGTATCAGCAAGCTGGCGCGCGTAGTGGATGTATTCTCCCGCCGCCTGCAAAGCCAGGAAACAATGACCAAGCAAATCGCCGAAGCATTGCATACAGGTCTTTCACCCAAGGGCGTTGCCGTAATGATTGAAGCCGAGCATGCCTGCATGACAACCAGAGGCGCAAACAAACCGGATGCGCATTTGGTGACGCAGTTCTTTACTGGTTGCTTTAAAAACGACCTTCAAGCGCAAGAGCGCGTTTCAGCGCTACTATCAGGCCGCGCGAAGTGATGCGGGAAGCGGCCACGCGCTAAGAAATGTGCCAATAATCTCATTGAATTTAACCGACGGATCGATGCGCGCCCGTTCAACAAAATAGCTTTGTGCTGCGATATAAAGATCAAGGCCTGATATCACTATTTCCTTGAGACTATGTGTTTTAAAATCAATTTTATCACTTCGTATTTGTTGCTTAATATCTATCGCGACATCAGTAAATGCTTTGGCAATCACGTTTGCATCTGGCGAGAATGCGGTCGAAGATCCGGGATGCTTATAATAATGATATCCATGATGCGGGTGATACCCCATACATTCCACTGCATTAAATACCTGCATTAAAAAAATATAATCTTCATTTTTTTCAAGCGGCATATAACGATGCGACACCTTCGCACGATCAAACACAGCCACATTCATCGCATGAAAACAGCATCTGATAATCTGGTCTGGTAGGATCTTCTTATCCTTCAGAGTAATATTATAATTCGGACGAAGCGTATTGCTGAGCTCGTCAATGATTTTGATTTGGGTTACCGCCGCGCCAAATGTTTTTACCAGCGGTAGCATGTCGCTGAAATAAGTCGGCTCAAATGCGTCATCACAATCCAGCAGCGCAATAACGTCACCCTTGGCATGTTCAAGGCCGATGTTGCGGGCATTGGCAGCGCCAGATGCAACGCACCCCGTTGTATGAAATTGAATATTGGACAATCGAACCAGCTGATCGGCAAGGATGCGTTCATAATCTGCATGATCATCAGAAATAATGACTGCTTCCCAACGGGTATAATCTTGCTGCACAAGACTGTTAATTGCACGCGCAATTCTACTCTCGCCCTTATAGGCAGGAATGATTACGGATACATATGGTGTGGAGCCTAGCAACCTTACTTAACAACCACATCGCCGAACCATTGCGGCAATTGCTTGTTGAATTCACCATCAATGGCCTGTACGGCACGTGACATCAGCTGCATGTAGGTTTCACGGCGAGCTTCAGGCGAACCATCAAGGGTAGTTTGCTGGGATTGGCTGGTAGTTGCGTTAATATGCGCCGTTAAGCCATCTGGGCGGCTAGCAACCAACATTACACTTAAATTGGTTGATAATTCGGCTTTATAAACGGTGTTATCCCACAGCCATCCGGTTTCCTTTGTTTCAACGGGGGTAACGGTGAATTCTGCCTTTTGAATAACAAAACGCGTTGTGTTTTGACCACCACCTGCGCGGAATTTCTTGGATGCGTAGCTGGATAAAATATCAACAGCGCTTGGATCAACCTTGCCTGCGATGCCGGTATTGTTTTCCGAATTCACATCCTGGTTTACTACGTCAAACACACGGGATGCCAAAGTGGTACGGCTGAAATTGTCCATCGGGATTTCTTTGGATTCCAATGCACCGGTTGGAATGGTAAATTCGGTTGGCGCAGTGCCGGCACAACCGGAAAGACCCAAAACAGAAACCGCGGTGACAACCATCAAGGCTCTGGAAAACGCACGCATGAAACCCTCATTTGAAAAATCTTTTGAAACGTAGATGGCGTTGATTACTCTTTTACAGAATCCCGAATACCAGGACCCGCAGCAAGCTTTTCCAACTGTTCCTTGTCAAAGTCATAGCTACTGCTACAAAATTCACAAGTCACTTCTACTTTGTCGTCGACCATCATGTCGTGCAATTCACTGGTTGGCAAGGTACTTAACACCATAGCCACCCGTTGGCGGGAACAACGGCATTGGTCCTTTAATGCATATGATTCGCTCAGTTCCAGCTGTTCTTCATGAAACAACCGTGTCAGCAATTGTGGCAAGGGTAGTTTCGCATCCAGCATTTCGGAATCAGTGGTTGTTTCCATCAAAATATTGGTACGGCGCCAATCTTCCGCACGCTCTTCCGAGGCTGGCGCACCACCAGCCTCGTTATTATTGGCCGCATAACCGCCCCCATCAGGGATACGTTGCAGCATCATCGCGGCGGAATGCCAAATGCCTGCCTCATCCTGGGCGGTATGAATACGAAACGCCGTATCTAACTGTTCGGACTGACGGAAGTAATTCTGTACGCACGTTGCCATATCACGGCCAATCAGTTCTACAATCCCTTGATAACGCTGCGCGCCACCGCCGGGATCAACCGTAAATGCCAAATGCCCCTTACCAAGTAATAGCGCACTGCGAACACCCGCATACTTCAATTTCTCGGCATCGAATTGCGCATAACCACGCATCGCTCCATCACGCGCCAAATCTGCGACAATCATGCTGACGGGGCCATCACCCTTGGTTTGCAGTGTAAACATGCCTTCATATTTAAGGGCATAAGCGAGCACCGCTGTCAGTGCCAGCGTTTCAGATAGCAACGCAGCCACATCGGCAGGATAACCATGACGGTCGATGATTTTTCCAAGCTCAGGCCCAAGTCGCACTACGCGACCGCGAATACCACTTTTTACGAGATGAAAACCTTGAATCGTGTCAATATTTGTATGAATTTTTTCTTGCATCATTAATGAAATAGCATGAGGTTGCACGTTTCTACAATGCTGTTTAGTTTGATCCCATGGAGCCAGTAATTTTTAAGCCACATATCCCCAAGAACCTGCGAATTTATGCCGTCGGGGATATCCATGGGCGCGTTGATTTACTTGAAAAAATGCTCCGCATGATAGACGCCGACCATCTGGGTTACCGCGGCGAAAGCATGGTGGTGTTTCTGGGCGATTATGTGGATAGAGGCCCCAGCAGCAAAGATGTGATTGAACTCCTCAGCCGTGGTAGCTATGGAAAATTAAAATTCCACTGCTTGCGTGGAAATCATGAAGACATTGTCTTGCGTCTGTTTAAAGACCACAGCCTTGCATCAGGATGGTTCCATTACGGCGGTCTGCAAACGTTGCGAAGCTACGGCATTCCGGCTGCACATGGCAGTCAGGA
This sequence comes from Alphaproteobacteria bacterium, assembly GCA_041917755.1. Classification (GTDB taxonomy): domain Bacteria; phylum Pseudomonadota; class Alphaproteobacteria; order UBA9219; family RGZA01; genus RGZA01. The sequence continues at coordinate 3,787 of JAYRWY010000004.1, read as the reverse complement.
CTTTGACGAGCTGTTTCATCTGCGCAAGCAGTTTGAAGAAAAAATGCCGGATACGCATAAACATTTTTTAGAAACCCTTCCCTACACTGCACGATATGGCGATTATCTGTTTGTGCATGCGGGCATTCATCCTGACCGACCACTGGAAGAACAAGATCCCCACCATTATATGTGGATGCGCGAACCGTTCTTATCATCAGATAAGCAATTAGATGTGATGGTGGTACACGGGCATAGCATTCGCTTGAAGCCCGAGCAGCGTATCAATCGCATCGGTATTGATACAGGTGCCTATGCAACTGGCCACCTCACCTGCATTGTGCTGCAAGGTGATGAACAAAAATTCCTAAGTACGGTTGGATAAGACTAGCGATACATCGCATTAGGACGATTGCAATCCGACATAGTTGCAATCCATTTTTCTTCTACCGCAGGCGGCAACCCATGTTCGGCCAGCCATAAATTCTGCAACTTATATGCTTCCCATTCTTTTGCATTGTGACATGCGTAAGGACGTCCGCTTACTAACTGCGCATGATGCACCAATTCATGCACTAAAAAACTGACCACGCGCGGTTCGCTGGCATCCCAGAATTGATCATCGATCACGACTTCACCGGGTATATATAATGCGCGCGCCAGAGCTGACTGACGTTCAGGATTACCAATTCGCTCTACCATGCGTTCACGACTGGCATATACCGCCGGTAGTGCGGCCACCGGAACGCTCATTCGTACCGATACCCATTGCATCAATGGGGCAACAAAACCGGGTTGTACCATGCTGCTCTCAGCGCGCAGTGGGGCGGCGCTGAGTAATACAAGGGCATAAAAAATACATAAAATAAAACATCTCATACCCCCCAGTATCTCAAAGGCGATTTAACAAGTTCGATATTATGTGTAAAATTTGAAATAAATACCTAGCTTTATCATAGACTTAGATGTTTAACGCTGGATAGCTGGCAGGCCGTAACATCTTATTTTTGGCGCAATTCCTTCTTTTTTACGCCCTATAGCGCTGCCACATTTGCTACTATAACAACCTGCCATAGGAGTTAACAAATTATGCGCCAAACAATCGCCCTAGTAGATGATGACCGCAACATCCTGACTTCCGTTTCCATGGCTTTGGAAGCTGAGGGGTTTGATGTGCGTACCTTCGCCGATGGCGATGAGGCGTTTCGCGGCCTTCGCGATAAGCCAGTTGACCTTGCGGTGCTGGATATCAAGATGCCACGCTTGAATGGTATGGAGTTGCTGACCAAGCTTCGTCAAAACACCAACATGCCTGTTATTTTCCTGACCTCAAAAGATGAGGAAGTGGATGAATTGATGGGCCTTCGGTTGGGTGCAGATGATTACATACGCAAACCATTCTCGCAACGTCTGCTAATTGAACGTATTCGTGCATTGCTTCGCCGTAACGTTGCCAATAGCAGCGGCGATGATACGCCAGATGCCGCTAATGTAATTGTACGCGGTGAACTTGTGCTGGATGGTTCGCGCCATAGCTGTACATGGAAAGGCAAACACGTCAACCTCACCGTTACTGAATTCTTGCTAGTGCGCGCGCTTGCTGCCCGTCCCGGTCACGTGAAAAACCGCGACCAATTATTGGATAGCGCTTACGGCGAATCCATTTATGTGGATGACCGTACCATCGATAGCCACGTGAAACGCCTTCGCAAGAAGTTTAAGGAAGTTGATCCTGAATTTTCACATATTGAAACGCTTTACGGCGTTGGCTACCGCTATAAAGAGCAATAAGCGAACAGAGTTGAGAGTTGGGCAGAAAACTGCAATGTTACAAACTGTCCAGCTCTCATAATTCCGCTTTGAACGCTTACTCATGTTCACCAGCCTATCACCACTAACCGCACGCATCCTTGCTGTAAATGCGATGCCACTGATTTTGTTAGTGGTGAGTATCCTGTATTTTGATGGATATCAGGACAGGCTTATTCGAAATGAACTTGATAGCATGACCAAGGAAGCGCGCCAATTCGCGGCGGCACTTGGCGAAGGCGCTGTAGTCAGCAGCGAAGATGAACGTGACATGCTATCACCTGAACTGGCGCAATCGATGTTGCGTCGTTTGATGGAAACCACCCAGACCCGCACCCGCCTTTATGATATCCGGGGCACCTTATTTAGTGACACGCAGCATATGCCGGGCCACATCAACACGGTGCAAAGCGAAGAACTACCTGCGCCAGGCCCATCGAACAGTTTTCACTTCAAAATCTCGGAAACACTGGACCAAGCCATGGCATGGATTCGCTTGAATTCATGGTCTAAAAAATATCAATCCTATAAAGAAGACCCGGAACCATCTGCGGAAGATTACCAGATTGTCGACCGTGCCCTGGATGGGGATGAAGGCGGCGAGGTATGGTTGATGCCCAATGGCCATATCTTGTTGGGTGTATCAGTACCTGTGCAACGCTATAAAGGTGTGCTGGGCGCCGTATTCCTTAGCCGCGCGGGCAGTAAAATCGAGCAAGCCGTAATGGGCGTGCGTATTGATATCGTCCGTCTGTTCTGCCTCACCCTGATTATCACAATTTTACTGTCACTGTATTTGGCACGTGCGATTGCCAAACCATTACAGCAATTATCAAGCGCAGCAGAAGGATTGAAGGCCGGACAGATTGGTGCTTTAAAACTACAACTCAACTTGCCTGATTTCAGCAAACGCCGTGATGAAATCGGTGATTTATCCACTGCTCTGCGCGCGATGGTAAAGGCACTTGGCGAACGGCTTCATGCCACCGAAAATTTTGCAGCAGATGTGGCGCATGAAATCAAGAACCCGCTAACCTCACTGCATTCAGCCGTTGAAACTGCATTAAAAATAAAAGACCCGGAGCGGCAGCAAAAACTTATGCTGGTGATTGCCGATGACGTGAAGCGCCTTGACCGCTTGATTACCGATATTTCCCATGCCTCACGTATTGAAGCTGAACTAAGCCGCGCTAAAACAAAACCCATTTCTCTGCATCCCATGCTGGAAATGATTGTGGCGCTGTATGAGCCGATTGATGATACGCCAAAGCCAAAGGTTGTATTTGAACCCAGCCAAGATACAGGCGCAACGATATATGGCGCAGAAACACGCCTTGTTCAGGTATTCCAGAATTTGATTGGTAACGCGCTATCATTTTCGCCAATTGATGGCAGCGTACGCATCAGCCTTTCTACCAATAAAAACATGGCGCGAATTTGCGTGGCCGATGATGGCCCAGGCATTCCGGAAAATAAGCTGGATGCAATTTTTGAGCGTTTTTATTCCGAACGACCCAGCCATGAAGAATTTGGCAAACATTCAGGCCTTGGATTAAGTATCGCTAAACAAATTATCGAAGCCCATCAAGGCACCATTCACGCAGAGAATATCAAAGATGCAAACGGTACTATCAAAGGCGCGCTGTTTGTAGTTGAGCTTCCATTATCATAAAAAACCCGCCGCTGTTTTCTGGCAATAAAAAAGCCGCCCGGAAATTCCTGAGGCGGCTTTTTAAATCTTGATATCTCGTCTTAGTGATCGTTTCTAAGCGATGCAAAGCTTGGCTTTCTTGCGCCTCTTGATGAATGGGACAATGCAAGTTCTGAACGTTCTGGCGTCAATGCGCCGCCAATACCCAAAGCTACAGGTTGGCTAACTGTGAATTCACCATCGCCGCGACCAAAATCGCGTGCCGCTACAATTCCATACTGCGCAAAACCTGCAAACTCTTTTGCTGCTGCGGTTGCATCAAGGATTTGTACTGGATCGTGCATTTAT
>JAYRWY010000003.1:0-81169 GCA_041917755.1 Alphaproteobacteria bacterium | reverse complement strand
GCGCATAATGACCTTGGCAATGAGGCAAAAAATCTCGCGGGGCATCTACAGGAATTTACAAAGCTGGACGATGAACGCGTCATGACCATTGCTACCATCTTCCAGATGACCATTCAGCAAACGCTGGCGGAGGTAAAATCGCGCCTTAATCAGAAACCGATTAGCCTTTCTGACATACCCGATGATTTAAAGGGTGAATGGATCACCAAAGATGGCAAAGCCCGTATTGAGGTAAAACCCAGTGGCGATGTGCGGGATGCCGATACCCTTATCCGGTTTTACGACGCCATTAAAAAAGTTGCCCCAGAGGCAACCGGAGCCCCGATATCGATTCAAGAATCGGCTAACACCATCAAACGTGCCTTTGTTGAGGCCGCCATTTATTCCGTTGTGATAATCTTTTTCCTGCTGTGGATAGTGTTGCAAAAAATCCGAGATACACTTTTTGTTCTCGCCCCTTTGGTGCTGGCTTCGGTACTTACTTTGGGGACAGCCGCCCTGATCCATCTGCCTATTAATTTTGCAAATATCATTGCTTTGCCTTTATTACTTGGGCTTGGCGTATCATACTCTATCTACTTTGTAGTGTATTGGCGGCAAGGAAATGACCAGCCATTGCAGTCCAGCATGGCCAAAGCGGTGCTGTTTAGCGCTGCAACAGCACTTGTGGCATTTGGGTCACTATCCCTTTCAAATCATCCTGGAACGGCCTCAATGGGGCTTCTATTAACGCTATCTCTGTTTTACGTATTGTTTACTACTTTATTCTTTTTACCGGTCTTGCTAGGTAAATCAGCCAAGTCAGATAAGTAAAATGCTGTACAAAAGTAATTACCCACTAACCTATTTCTGCCACATTTGCTAACACGTCACCTAGTCCCTCACTTCGAATTCTTAAGGCTCCAAAATGTCTTCAAAACTACTTACATCTCTTGCTGCGCTCTTGCTGCTTGCTAACCTTTCAGCTTGTGCAACCGCCCCATCAGATCCTTCTGAACGCGCAGAGTTCGAAAAGACCAACGATCCGTTGGAGCCAATGAACCGCACCGTATTCGAATTCAACCAAATCGTTGATCGCTTCTTATTGAAGCCAGCAGCGCAGGCTTACCGTTATGTGATGCCTGACTTTGCACGCGATATCGTAGGCAATGTTTTGTACAACGCTGGCGAACCAGTACGTATGACCAACGCCCTGTTACAAGGCCGTGCAACTGATGCCGGTAAAATCTTCAACCGTTTCCTTGTGAACTCAACTGCTGGTCTTGGCGGTATGATTGACATGGGTTCGGAAAGTGATCTCAAACCCGTTGCAGCTGACTTTGGTCAAACCCTGCACACATGGGGCGCACCAGAAGGTCCATACCTAGTTCTTCCTATCCTTGGCCCATCAAACCCACGTGACGCTGTTGGCTTTGCAGTAGACGCAGTAGCACAACCATGGGGTTATATTGCACAAGGTTACGGTGGTACCGCTACGGCTAACCGCTACACCATTGCAAGCGTTGGTGCAGAAGGCCTTGATAAGCGTACCAAGTATCTGGATGCATTGGATGCACTTGAAAAAGGTTCGTTGGATTTCTACGCCCAGTTGCGCAGCGTAAGCCGCCAGCACCGTCATGCTGAAATCGGTATTAAAGAAACCGCCAGCGGTGATGAGTATGGTCAAGGCGAAGAAACCATCAAGCCAAAGGCCAAGAAGCCAAAGCGTAAGAAGGCAAAGGCTGCAGCACCAGCCGCGGCTGTACCATCAGGTACGCTTGCTGCACCTACCGATGCACCTGCTTCAACAAAGACCCACTAATTACTGAATTAATTTAAACCAGCATTCAACGGCATTGAGTTCACGCTCAATGCCGTTTCTGCGTTTGGTCAGCTCAATATCGCTGCCCCATTTTTCAATCTGGTAGGTACTCTCTACCTCTGCTGCTTCAAATACATCCGCAGCAGTAAATTCCTGCTCGGATAACCCCAATGCCAGCACAATCGAGCCAGCAGCCAATGCCGCCGTTTGCACACCAATCAACTGCCAATCATTTAGGGCGGATAAAACACTGGTCAGACGATCCATCGCCAAAGACGACTGGGTTACCGCCATTAATTCGGTGGTGGTGTGCAGATCAATATCGTAGCGGCGATGCAGCCAGCTCAATGCAGGCGTGAATAAGCGTTCCTGCATCTCGTGAAGGCGTTTTGGCTCATGGACGCGGTGGCACAACAAATCAGCCCCTGCATAGGCCAATAACCGTTCCAGCATTTCTTTACGCTGCACTGGCACATGGTCAACCGCAGTGGCGGCAAGCTGCATCAGCGGCATGGTATCGACGATAATCTTATCGCCTTGTGCCTGCCATTCGTCCGCAATGGCCTTTGCGAGTTGTAAGTTGGGAAGCAGCAGCGGCTTCCCTGCCGGAGTTTTAATAGGCTTATCGTCCAAGGATACGGTAAAAGCATCCGCCTGCGGCACAGCAACCGCCAGTTTATAAAAGCGTTTCATCTGGATTAGCGACCGAATAGGCCTTTCAGCTTATCAATGGTTTCGGATGGTTTGCCGATGCTCTTAATTACATCTTTGGCCTGATTGATGGTTGCCTTTGCCGCATCTTGAGCTTTCATTTGCTCCAGCATTACTGGATGCGGGTCATTCAAGGTTGCCACACAACCATTGCCCTTAGCATTAGGATCAACACGGGGCACACCCGATGATGTTGAACCGCCGCCATTAATTGCGCTCATTACTTTTTCTGCAACGGCTTTTTCTTCAGGCATGAAGGTAAGGTTTGCAATGGGCCCTGTAGCACGCATTGGAACGTTCAGGAAGCTACCGGCCTGTAGGTCTTTCACGGCATGACGGAATAGCAAGTTGGCATTATCACGAACTAAATCAATATTGCCTTCGCCTACTACTGCGGCAAGCGGGCTATCGAACAAGATGCCATTTGATCTGAGCACGCCATTATCGGCATTAAAGCGCAGCACACCGCAATTGATGTTCTGCTTTTCAGATGCCTGGGTTCTTGGATAAAGCATCTTGATTAAATTGATGCCCGCAGCGCCGCCATGCCCCACATCCAATGCACCTTTGCCTGCAATCATTTCAATCTTGCCGGACAATGTGTTTTTGAAAGTATCGGCAGCCAAGCCATGGCCTGTAATATCCAGATTTAAATCGCCATTGGCAGCAAGAGGTGATTTGCTACCCAAAGCAGCAGCAAGGGCTACAAAGTCGATATTACTTCCATTTAAAACCAAGTGTGTAACTGGTGTTGGCCCGGTGGGGTTGAATTCCAACATGCCCTTATAGACCACATTCAAAAAGGTAGTCGAATAAGGGTCCAGACGCAGGCGACCGCCGGAAATATTCACATTCGTTTTGAAATTATCGAGGGATTTATTATCCGCAAAGATAATCTTGCCAATTGTTAAACCCAGATTGGCGTTGATGGCTTTTAATGCTTTGAAATCTGGCGCAGGAGCTGCCGCAACAATCATGCTGGCGGGAAGTTTATTGACCAGTACCAAAGATTGCACCGCCGGACGCACCCGTTTTTGAGCGGTTTTAGGCGAAGCGGCATTGAGGGATACGAGATTAAGCTCCGGTATGGATAAATTACCCGAAACTGCCGGAATATCTGCATCCAGGCGAAGAGTGACGTTACCTGATACATCGATGCCCATCACCTTGGCATTCAGATTTTTAATGTCATGTGCTTTTGCCGAGCGGGTATAGGTGCCTTTTACAACATAACTTTGCCCTGCGTAGTCAGCCTTTAAATCAATTTGCGCGGGCTTGCCTTCACTGAGGTGTTGCAAGCCTTCGGGTGCTGTAAATTCAATGGTGAACGGGGTTTTGTTATAAGAACCTTGCGCGCCAACATTCAACGCCGCTGCAGATGGTGCGTTAATCGTCGCTTTTTTAAACTCTAAATCCTGTACTTTACCACTGCGTTCATCTTTTTGATGAAGCTTGGTGTTGAGCACCTCGATAGAGTTTAAATCCACTTTTTCAATCTTGAAATTCGATTGAACTTCAACTGATTTGCTATCGGCCTTTACGGTAGTTGAATCTGGCGCGGTGGATGCGGTCGCGGTAACTTTGACCTCATCAGACTTGGGAAGTTTGATGTCCCAGTTATTTTCTCCGGATGCATTGGTAATTAAATTGATATTGGCATCTTCAACCACAAAGTGCTGCACATCAATCTTATGATCTGCAAGTGCTTTCCAGTTTAAGGCTACGCTGATTTTGCCGGCCTTGAGGAATTCTTTGTCTTTAAAGCCTGTAGGATTGCCAATGCTGACATCTTTTACGCTGAGCGCGAGGCCATGCTCGAAACCGATGCCTATGGGGCCGTTCAAGGCAATATCACGGCCAAGCTGCACACTGGCTTTTTGGGTGATTTCTTTTTTCAGCCCGTCAAAATCAACGGTGATGTAAAGTCCGACTAGTAGCAGGATTGGAACGATGACAATAAATGCAACCACGCCAAGGATAAACCGAACAAACTTTGCCATCGTTACTCTCCTATAAATCTTTACGTGCAGTACTTTTACAACTCATCACCAAAAGAAGCAAATGGGTCGCCATCCTCTTCGGGGAATTCAAAATACGCCCAGCTTTTCTTCAATAATTCCGGCAGTGGAGCGGTGATATCGATTACGCCCTTGCGCGGGTGCGGAATGACCAAACGTCTCGCATGTAAATGTAGTTTTTTAATGGCAATACCGCCATCGATGACCGGTATTTTCTCATCATAATACATATCATCGCCCACAATCGGGGTATCAATTTCGAACATATGTGCACGTAGTTGATGGGTACGGCCTGTTAACGGCCATAACGCAACAAAGGATACTTTGAGGGCTGTTTGTACAACCTCGTACAAGGTGACGGCGTTCTTGCCTTCGCCTTTATCCGGATGCATACGGCCATCTTTGCCTTTGCTTAAAGGCATAATGATTTTGCCTTGCTTGGGTTTTGGCACACCGTGAACAAGCGCCCAATAATATTTACGTGTTGTACGTTCACGAAAGCTTTTTGACAGATGCGCGGCTGCATAATCATTTTTTGCCAGCACAAATACACCTGAGGTTTCTTTATCAAGACGATGCACCAATTTTGGACGCGTCTGGTTTTCATAAATTGCGGTTAAAAAGCCATCGAGATGTTTGGAGATACCTGTACCGCCCTGCACTGCCAGACCTGCCGGTTTATTGATGACCAGCACATCTTTGTCTTCAAACAAAATACTGTCCTTAAGATTTTTTTCTTCGCGGGCGGATGGACGAACTTTGCGTGGCTCGTCTGATTGAACCAGCATGTCATCACCCATGGGTGGGACACGGATGATTTGCCCCGCTTCCAGACGCGCATTCGCTTTGACACGTTTCCCATCGACGCGCACCTGCCCTGTGCGCAACAGTTTCTCCAGCTTTCCATGGGTAAGACCCGGAAAACGGCGACGGAACCAGCGGTCTAGCCTTAATTCGGCTTCATCGGCTTCAACTTCAATATTTTGTACGGGTGTGGGCATTTTTATCGTGTTCGTGCTTTTTGACTTGTTATGTGGGCGGCTCACTTTAATATCGTCTTTATGGCACACAATATCCTTAAACCCAAATCCCTCCAAAAAGGCGCCAGAATTGGCGTAGTTTCCCCTGCCCGTCACGCTCCGGCAGAATGGCTAACCAAGGGAAAGGCTGAATTAGAAGCCGCCGGGTATGAGGTGGTTGTCCACCCGCAAAATCGGCATGCCGATTATCAACTGGCCGGAACTGATGAACAGCGTGCCGAAGCCGTTATGGATTTTTTTAAAGATAGCCAGATTGATGGAATTATTGCTGCCCGTGGCGGCATCGGCAGCTACCGTGTTGTGCCACATCTTGATTTTGAAATTATCCGTGAAAATCCAAAAGTATTTTGCGGCTTTAGCGATCTGACTACATTGATTAATGTTATTCATAACCGCACGGGCCTGGTAACATTCCATGGGCCGATGCTGCTCAGCTTTTTTAAAAATAACGATCCGGCCAACATCAAACATTTTGTGAATTTCTTTAATGGTAAAGAACCAGCCGCGCCCATTCATTATCCAGCTGCCGAGGTTTTTGTAGAAGGCATTGGTGAAGGACGATTAGTTGGTGGCAATATGACCTTGATGCAGAATTTGATTGGCACCAAGGACGAGATTGATACCGATGGCGCGATTTTGCTAATCGAAGATGATGATGGCGAAAAACAATGCGAGATTGACCGCGCCATGTGGCATTTCAAAAATGCCGGTAAGTTTGACAAGATTAAGGGTCTTATCGTGGGTGAATTCTGTGGTTTCCGTGAGGACAGCGCGGGGCACTGGAAGCATTCGGTTCATGATCTGCTACGCGAGTTGATACCGCACCATATTCCGATAGCTGTGCATTTCCCCTGTGGGCATGGAAAATCCATCGTTCCGTTGCCTATCGGCACGACAGTAAGGCTTGAAACGACTAATAAAAAGGTCGTTTTGACCTGCGTCGAAAGTCCATTTGCATGAAACTAAAGCGTCTGGTACAACATCGACTTAGCCGAAAATTTGTTGTAAACCGCCCCAGCATGGCCCGCATGGGGCTACCTTTAGGTTGCGCTGATGCTGCTTAACAACCGCCATTTACTGGGTATTGCCGAACTCTCTGGCACCGAGATTAATACTATCCTTGATTTAGCTGATAATTACGTAGACTTAAACCGTGAAACTGAACGCAAGGGCAGCCGCCTTAAAGGCCGCACGGTTGTGAACCTCTTCTTCGAAGTCTCGACGCGTACACGTGGTTCATTTGAACTTGCAGCTAAACGCCTTGGCGCGGACTGCATCAATATGAATGCCGATGGCACATCCACCCGTAAGGGCGAGACCTTGATTGATACGGCGATGACACTTAACGCTATGCATATTGATGTGCTGGTGGTGCGCCATTCTGCATCGGGCGCGGTAAAATTGCTGGCGGATAAGGTAAACTGCGCTGTCATTAATGCAGGAGATGGTCAGCACGAACACCCCACCCAAGCCTTGCTTGATGCGCTTGTTATGCGCCGACGCAAAAAGAAGCTGGAAGGCTTAAACATTGCAATCTGCGGCGATATCCTGCACAGCCGCGTTGCGCGATCCAACATATTCCTTCTCAACAAACTTGGGGCGCGCGTGCGCGTAGTTGCCCCCCTCACCCTTTTACCAAAAGATATCGACCGGATGGGCGTAGAGGTTCACACCCGTATGGAAAGCGGCGTGAAAGATGCAGATATTATCATGATGCTGCGCATTCAAAATGAACGCATGGAAGGTTCATTTGTTCCATCCGCCCGTGAATATTATCACTTCTTTGGTTTAGACAGAGCCAAGTTGAACCTTGCCAAACCTGATGCGTTGATTATGCATCCCGGGCCCATGAACCGCGGCGTAGAAATTGACAGTGAGGTTGCCGATGATATTCACCGCAGCCTTATCCTTAATCAGGTTGAATTTGGGGTTGCGGTGCGTATGGCCTGCCTTGATTTGTTGACCAGACAATTGGTTGTAAACAACCGAAGAACAATTTTGGATGCAGCACAATGACAAAATCAACTGTGACAACAACTGCTAAAAAAGCATACGTAAACGCCCGCTTACTTGACCCGGCAACCCGAATGGATATCAACGGCGGTGTGGTTGTTGAAAATGGAAAGATTGCCGATATCGGCGCGCAGATTACTGCAGCCAGTGTTGGAAAGAATATTGAAGTGATTGACGTTGCCGGAGCATGCCTTGCGCCTGGTCTGGTGGATATGCTGGTACATACAGGTGAACCGGGCAATGAGCATAAGGAAACATTCATTACATTAGGCGAAACTGCAGCCGCAGGCGGCGTGACCGCGATTGCGACTATGCCCGACACCAACCCGATCATCGATAATGTTGCTGGCATTTCCTATATTGATCGCCGCGCACGCCAAACCAAAAGCGTCAAGCATTTTCCTTATGCCGCCATGACTGTACAATGCCAAGGCAAGGAAATGACCGAGCTTGGATTGCTTGCTGAGGCAGGCGCAGTTGGTTTTACTGATGGCTTGCAAGCCGTTGGCGATGTGAAATTGCTTCGCCGTATTATGTCGTATTCCAGAAGCTTTGATTTGTTGTTGCTGCAACCACCGATGCATCCACGCCTATCCGAAGGCGGCTTAATGAATGGCGGTGAAGTAGCTACACGTCTGGGGCTTGCGGGCATTGCCGCCGAAGCCGAGCCATTGCAGGTTATGATTGATTTACGCCTTGCCAAAGCAACGGGAGCGCGCCTGCACATTGGGCCAATCAGCATGTCGGAGAGCGTGCAGCTTATCCGCGCGGCAAAAGTAAAGGGTGTGCGCGTAACGTGTTCGACCGCGCCACAATACTTCACCCTGACGGAAAATGATGTGGGTGATTATAGAACCTTTACCAAGGTCATGCCGCCCCTTCGCGATGATGAAAACCGCCAAGCCATCGCAGAAGCTGTCGCAGACGGCACGATTGATATTATTGCCAGCAATCATCAGCCACAAGACGTAGATGCCAAGCGCCTGCCCTTTGCGCAGGCAGCACCGGGCATTGTTGGTCTTGAAACCCTATTAGCCCTGAGCCTCAAGCTGCATCATGAAAACAAGATAAGCCTTTTGGATGTCCTTGCAAAAATGACCTGCAATCCTGCTGAAATTTTACGCCTGCCGATTGGTCGCCTTGCCAAAGGCCATGCTGCTGACATGGTAATATTTGATCTGGATGAGCCATGGCGTATCAGCAATGACCATCTTCACTCTAAATCCAAGAACTCACCTTATGAGACACTGCCTGTTCAAGGGCGCGTGAAACACACTATTCTGGATGGCCGTCATGTGTATGATGGATCCAAGATGGCCAACGCCGCGTAACTTATATTTTTTCGGTTCTTATGCTGCCCACGTTTATTCAATCCCTATTTGCCTATCAGGCCTATGTTTATGTGCTGTTTGCAGCAGCCTATTTGCTTGGCTCAATTCCATTCGGATTATTGCTGACCAAGCTTGCCGGGCTTGGCGATATTCGCAACATTGGTTCTGGCAATATTGGCGCAACCAATGTACTGCGCACTGGCAACAAACAACTTGCAGTACTCACTTTATTTTTAGATGGCGGCAAAGGCGCTTTGGCCATGTATGTGGGCGTGATGCTCACGCAAAATGAATTTCTTGGCATGCTGATGGGTATCTGCGCCGTAATTGGCCATATTTATCCGCTATTTTTAAAATTCAAAGGCGGCAAAGGCGTTGCCACTGCGATTGGATTTTATTTAATGCTGTCATGGCAATTGGGCCTGATGGTAATTTGCATGTGGCTACTTATTGCGTTTGTATTGCGTAAATCATCAGCTGCGGCGATTGCGGCAATTGGCGCAGCGCCATTCTTTGCGTGGTTTATTGACATGCCCCAATACACGTTTCATTTACTGGCATTATCCGCCCTGATTGTTTACAAGCATCGCTCCAATATTGAGCGGCTTTTAAAAGGTACCGAGCCAAATATCGGCAAAAAATAGCCCAGCCCATGAACCAGATAAAGCCTCTCAGTGATCACGAACGAATTGACTGGCTGAGGCTCATTCGCAGTGAAAACATTGGTCCCATCACGTTTTATAAATTGATGGAACGATTTGGGAGCGCGGAAAGCGCCATTCGCAATGCGCCAGAATTGGCAAAGCGCGCAGGCGGTAAAAAGCAATTGGTCATTGCGCCACAGGACAGTGCAGAGAAAGAAATCAACGCGCTTACTAAAGTTGGTGGATTTATGCTGGCAGCTTGTGAGCCGGACTATCCCGCCTATCTTCGTACCATTGAAGATGCGCCGCCCATCATCAGCGTTAAAGGTCAGCGCAGCGCGTTGAATGGAAAGCGTATGATCGCGATGGTGGGGTCACGTAACGCGTCATTAAATGGACGGCAATTTGCCGAACGCATCGCACGCGATTGCGGACAGGCGGATATGATGGTGGTGTCCGGTCTTGCGCGCGGAATTGATACCGCTGCCCATCAAGGCGCATTGAAAACGGGAACCATTGCTGTGGTTGCGGGCGGGATTGATGTGATTTATCCCGAAGAGAATGAAAAGTTATATCACGCCATATGCGAAAAAGGTGCGGTCATTGCCGAAAGCCAATTCGGCGTACCACCGACCAACCGGCATTTTCCAAAACGTAACCGCATCATCTCCGGTGTAAGCGAAGGTGTCTTAATCATTGAAGCGGTTGAACATTCTGGCTCGCTTATTACGGCGCGGATGGCTTTGGAGCAAGGCCGCGAGGTTATGGCTGTGCCTGGCTCGCCCCTAGACCCACGCAGCAAGGGCAATAACAACCTTTTGCGTCAGGGCGCAGTCTTGGTTGAGAATGTTCAGGATATAATCGGGGGGCTTTCGCGCCATCCGTTGCATCAAATGGCAGAGCCATCCTCAAACTTTACTAACCGAAACGAATCCCTTTCCGAGGACCAAATTGCCCTCGCCCGCCAAAAAATCCTCCAAAGTATCGGTCCGGTGGCGGTACGGATTGACGATTTAATCAGGGATGTCGAATTGCCAGCAGCCATTGTTTTAGCTGCACTTTTGGAGCTTGAACTGGCCGGAAAAGCCATGCGAAGCCCAGGACAAAATGTGGCGCTGGTTGACGTAAGCTAATAAATTGTTTACGGGTCACACCCTATAGGTAAACGGCGAATTAAGAAATTTTGCCCCTTTTGTGACCATATATAAAATGTCCGAACATAAACTCGTTATCGTTGAATCGCCCGCCAAGGCCAAAACTATCAATAAGTATCTGGGCTCAGATTATACCGTTTTGGCATCATTTGGTCACATCCGCGACTTGCCGCCCAAAGATGGCTCGGTTAAGCCGGACGAAGATTTTACCATGTCATGGGAATTGGGCGATCGTGCTGCACGCCCTGTGGGTGATATTACCAAAGCCCTTAAAGATGCAAGCACCCTATACCTTGCGACTGACCCTGATCGTGAAGGGGAAGCCATTGCATGGCACGTACAGGAAGTTTTACAGAATAAAAATTTGCTGAAAGGCAAAAAGGTCCACCGTATTACGTTTAATGAAATTACCAAGAGCGCAGTGAATGAAGCGATCGCCAATCCGCGCGCGCTCGACCAGCCATTGATTGATGCCTATATGGCGCGCCGCGCGCTTGACTATCTTGTGGGCTTTTCACTCTCCCCTGTATTGTGGCGCAAGCTGCCTGGGGCGCGTTCGGCTGGCCGTGTGCAATCGGTTGCGCTGCGTTTAATTTGCCAACGCGAAGATGAAATCGAAAAATTTGTTCCACAAGAGTACTGGAGCATTGAAGCTGTATTTACGACCGATACAGGGGCACAAATACCCGCACGCCTATCGCAGTTTGATGGCAAAAAAGTTGAAAAGTTCACCTTTACCAACGAAAAAGATGCCAAGGCCGCCTTTGATAAACTGAACGCACTCAATTATTCAGTTGGCGATATTGAACGCAAACAAACCAAGCGCAATCCGTATGCGCCATTCACCACATCAACCTTGCAACAAGAAGCATCGCGCAAATTGGGCATGGGCGCATCACGCACCATGCGTATGGCGCAGCAACTTTATGAAGGTGTGGATTTAGGCGGCGAGACGATTGGTCTTATCACCTATATGCGTACCGATGGCATTTACTTGTCAAATGAAGCGATTGCCGGCGCACGCAGTATCATTACCAAAGAATATGGCGACAAATATTTGCCGGGTGAACCACGCATATATAAGAGTGTGGTGAAGAACGCGCAGGAAGCCCACGAAGCTGTACGCCCCACCGACCTTTCCCGCTTGCCATCACAGGTTGCGCGTTATTTGGAGCCCGATGCGCTGCGCCTTTATACCCTGATTTGGCAACGAACCGTCGCCAGCCAGATGGAAAGCGCCATTTTGGATCAAGTAGCCATTGATATTGTTGGGTCGGATAAGCGCTTTAGCTTCCGTGCCAATGGTTCGGTTGTATTGTTTGACGGCTTCTTGAAAGTTTATGAAGAAGAAAAGGATGATACGGCCAGCGCCGCAGACGACGATAAGCAATCACGCCTACCCAATGTAAAAACCGGCGAAGGATTGAAGAAAAATTCTGTTACGCCAAACCAGCATTTCACCGAGCCCCCACCACGCTATAGTGAAGCCAGCCTGATTAAAAAGCTGGAAGAATTGGGCATTGGCCGTCCATCAACCTATACCAGCATTATTCAGGTATTGCAGGACCGCGATTACGTTACGCTGGATAAAAAGCGTTTTGTACCCGAAGACCGTGGTCGCATTGTGACCACCTTCCTCAATCATTTTTTTGAACGTTATGTCGAATATAATTTTACAGCGTCACTGGAAGAACAACTTGATAAGGTTTCTGAAGGCAAGCTGAACTGGAAGGGTTTATTGCGCGATTTCTGGAAAGATTTTTCTGCCGCGATTGATGGCACCAAAGAACTGAAAATCCGCGACGTGATCGATGCGCTTGATGAAAATCTTGGACCACACTTCTTCCCTGATAAGGGTGATGGCGTTGACCCACGTCTATGCAAATCATGTAATACAGGTCGTTTGGGCCTGCGCCTTGGCAAGAATGGCGCATTTGTTGGTTGTTCCAACTATCCTGAATGCAAATACACTGCGCCATTAGTGGCAGGTGAAGCCGCCAATGCCGGAAGTGCAGAGCCGAAATTATTGGGCAATGACCCAGTGACCAATATGCCCGTCACCTTGCGCAATGGCCCATACGGTATGTATGTGCAGCTTGACCGCCCGGAAAGTGCCGCGCCACCTCCGCCAAAAGAAGAACCTGCGGAAGATGAGGTCGACGCTAAAGGCAAAAAGAAGAAAAAGAAAAAAGCCAAAAAGGAAAAAGGACCGCAACCCAAACGCAGCTCGCTGCCTAAAGGCCTTGATCCCGCCACCATCGATCTGGATATTGCACTGAAGTTACTTGCATTGCCGCGCGATGTCGGGCCATTCCCTGAAACAGGCGAAGTTATTCAGGCAGGCGTGGGACGTTTTGGCCCGTACCTCAAACTGGGCAGTGTTTATAAATCCATTCCAAAGGATGAAGATGTACTCACCATCGGCTTAAACCGCGCAACCGTCTTGATGGCTGAAGCGCTGGAAAAGCGCAAAGCCATGCAAGGCAGAGATGTGGGCGAACATCCTGCAGATAAGAAGATGATTACCGTGCAACAGGGCCGTTTCGGCGCATTTGTAAAGCACGGTAAAGCCATGGCCACCCTGCCCAAGGGCACCAATATGGATACGTTGACGCTTGAAGAGGCAGTTGAAATTTTAGCAAAGAAAGCTGCCAAAGGCGCACCGAAAAAAGGCAAGTCAGCCAATGATGATGACGCAGGCGAAGTAAAGAAAGCCGCGCCAAAAGCAAAAGCCAAACCTGCCGCCAAAAAGAAACCTGCGAAGAAGAAAAAAGCAGCCTAAATGAAACACGGCATTTTAGTACTGGCTTGCATTCTATCACTGCTTTCGGGCAGTGATGCGTTTGCAAAAACCAAAACCCAACCCTCACCCGCAGCGCCGCCCAATTACATAGATACCGTTGAAGGCGTTTATAAACACCATTTTCAGAATGGATTAGTGAGTGGCGAAAGCTATTTATCGGAAGATATTCTGGAAATTATGAAAGTCACGCAGGAAACAGCCTATATTCGCTATGACCTGAATTTTTATAATGGGCATACTTGTGCCCTGTGGGGCATTGCCGAGCTTGAGCAGGACAAACTGATCTTTCGTGACCCGAATAAAGATACGTCCTGCGTCTTATCCATTGAAACCAGAGGGAAACAGCTTATATCCAATGACATAACTCCGCAGGGCGCAGAACAAAGCTGCCACTACTATTGCGGCGCACGCGGCGGATTCAACAACGTTATCTTTGATATAGCCGCAAAACGCAAAATTAGTTACACTAAGACAATCAAGGCGTCCAAAGAGTTTAAAGAAGCGATGACCGCCTATACCAACAAGAAAAACACAACCAAGCATTGAAGACTATATTGAAAAAGAACAAACCACTTAAACCAAAAAAATCCTACCCCTTCCCTACGCGGGAAGAAATTCTGAAATTCATCAAAGAAAGTCCTGTCCCGGTAGGAAAGCGCGAAATCGCGCGGCACTTTAAAATCCATGATGATCAGCGCATTCAGCTTAAACGACTACTCCAAGATTTAAAAATCACAGGTGTCGTTGAAAAAACATTCGGTAAAAAAATAAGCCGTCCAGGCGCACTGCCTGATGTCTTGGGCGTTGAAATTACCCAGATTGATGGCGATAACATTTCGGTTCGTCCGTTGGAAGAACAGAAAGACCCCAACGCGCAGATCCATTTGCATATCTCCCATCATCAGGCAAAAACACTTAAGCTGGAAAGTCTGGCTAAAGGCGACAGGGTGCTCGTTCGCCTAGAGCACCAAGGACGCGGGCAATATACAGCCCGTCCTATTAAACGCCTACCACGCGCCGTAAACAAACTGGTTGGCGTGCTTGAAGAAAGTGGCCAGGGATTGGTTTTACGGCCAACGGACCGTAAAAACCGCGATGAATATATCCTAGATACCAAGGCACAGACGATTGAAGCCAAGAAAGGCGACATTGTTACAGCCGAAGTTTTATCACAAAGCAAATTTGGTAAAAAACTGGTTCGCCTCACCGAAAACCTCGGGCCATTGAATGCGCCGCGCGCCGTTAGCTTAATTGCTATTGCACAGCATAGCATTCCGTGGGTATTCCCAGATGGTGTGGTGGCTGCATCCGAAAAACTTGAGGCGGCGGATTTAAAGGGACGTACTGATTTACGTTCCCTCCCCCTTATCACTATTGATGGTGCGGATGCCCGCGACTTCGATGACGCCGTTCATGCAGAAATGGATGACAGCCCGTCAAATAAAGGCGGCTGGAAGCTGACCGTCGCGATTGCCGACGTATCACACTATGTCACATCGAATTCGATTATCGACCGCGAAGCCTATAAGCGTGGCAATTCGGTTTACTTTCCAGACCGCGTTGTGCCCATGCTTCCCGAGGCATTAAGCAATGAATTATGCTCCCTTAAACCATTGGTCGATCGTGCATGTATGGTTGCGCATATGACCATCGATAAAAAAGGCGAGCTGAAACATTTCAAATTCAGCCGCGCGCTTATGAAATCCGTTGCACGCACCACCTATGAACAGGTGCAAGAAGCGATGGATGGAAATCCAAATGAAATCACCAAGCCGATTTTAGAAAGTGTCATTAAGCCGCTTTATGGCGCCTACGCCGTATTATTGGAGGCACGTAAACAACGCGGCACTTTAGAACTGAATATTGCTGAACGGCAGATTAAGGTCAGCGAGGATGGAAAAATTACGTCCATCGGCAATCGCGCACGCCTTGAAAGCCATAAGTTGATTGAAGAATTCATGGTATTGGCAAACGTAGCGGCAGCACGTGCATTGCAGGATGGCAATATGGGTGCATTGTACCGCGTACACGATTTACCCAGCGTTGAAAAAATTGCCAATCTGCGCGATTTTCTAAAAGGGTTTGGGGTGACGCTGTCCCCGGGCAAAGCCCTTCGTCCGGCTGATTTAGCAGCGATTTTGGAACAATTTGTAGACACCGCACACAGCCAGGTTATCAATGAAGTGATGCTGCGTAGCCTTGCACAAGCGATATATAGCCCTGACAATATCGGGCATTTTGGTCTTGCATTGTCACATTACGCGCATTTCACTTCGCCCATTAGGCGCTACGCGGATTTGATTGTACACCGCGCACTTATACGTCTGTTCAAATTGGGCAATGACGGCATAACTGATGATGAACTTTCACGCCTTGATGATATAGGCGAACACATATCCAAAACCGAACGCCGCGCAATTGACGCCGAACGTGATGCAAGCGATAGATACACATCCCTCTATCTTGCCGATAATGTTGGCGCAGAATTTGATGGTCGGATTAGTGGCGTAACCCGCGCCGGTCTGTTCGTACGGTTAACTGAAACCGGGGCGGATGGATTTATTCCCATGAGCCAGTTGCCGGACGATTATTATAATCACGATGAACAAAACCAGCGTTTGATTGGATCCAAGCATGGAAAAGTCTTCCGGCTTGCCGATACCCTGCGGGTAAAGTTAGTTGAAGCCGACCCTGTGGTGGGCGGTCTGCGATTCAGTATCGTAGGGGTGGTTGGCAGGGCTAGTGGAGGCCCCCGCTTTGCAGAGCATCGGGGCAAGAACCGTGATGGTGAAAAAGGTGGCAAACACCCGTTTTCGGGCAAGCGGAGCTTTAAAAAAGGCCGCCGTAGACGATAAATTGCCGCTTCGCGAATGCACAAAAGTCCCTGCGAATCATGCAGAATCTGTGTGTCCCACTGGCAACAGCCACGCATGAGTTAGCTTAAGATTGCCAAGAACTGCGAACTTAGCTAGGAAATAAGCTTCTAACGTATTAATCTTTCATAGGTTTTTAAGGTTTTGGTCGCGAGACTGCAAGTGCGCCATATTTAAGTCAAAGAGGTTTCGGTAATGAACTTGACCAAGCATGTATATCAGTTAGCTGCTGTGTTGGCTTTGGCCAGCGCGCAGTTTGTAGCCACCGACGCATTTGCCCAGACAGCGGATGTGAATGATGATGCGCTACGCCCGCTGATTGTCCGACCCACAGATGGTTCAACTGCTGCTGCTTCCAGCAATATGATTGAGCCTGTTAGCACCAGTGCAGCAGCGGCCACCGATTCAAGACTTCGTCTTCCGCCACCACCAGCTCCAAGCCAAATTGATGTAAATTCCGCAAACCCGGCACCCGGATCACGTACACCAGTGCGTGTGCCTGTTGGACAAAATATGTTTGCTGATTTTGGCCCGCCAAGTGGTTCGGTTGTTTCTGACCGTGTATTTCAACTTCGCGATGAAGCTATTGGTTTGCGCCAAGCGGTTGACCGCGATATTGACGAATTCAATCAGTTACGCGGCCGCGGTGCAGCCGGCGCTATTCAATTCCATTCAACTGTAGCAGCTATTACTGCACGTCTTGAAGCCGGCACCACACGTGGTAACCCTATTTTGCAGCGCCAGTGGAGCGAAGCCGAACAAAGCTTGACCGAGGTAAACTACTCCATCTCGAAGCTCAATATGCTTTCAACATCTCTGTCTGGTTCATCATCACAGGCAGCATATTTACTGCAAGCTGTGAAAGCTGCCTTCGAGCTGTCGGGCGCATTGGATGAAGATCATGACCAGCTTGCGATGATCCGCGATGAAGTTGCTAAAAATACAGTGAACGTTGACCGTATTCGCGGCGAAATCAATGACGACATCCGCCGCCAAAATACATATCTTGCGACAGAGCGCCAAAACCTGCAGGTGCTTGCACTGGCTATCAGCCGCGGCGAACTTATTCGTAACAGCCTGGCTGGACAAACCGTTATCGTTGGTAACGAGCCAAGCTATGGCAGTTTGCCGAATACACGAATGGATGTTAGCGGCTTTCCAAGCATCAGCCAGCCT
This sequence comes from Alphaproteobacteria bacterium, assembly GCA_041917755.1. Classification (GTDB taxonomy): domain Bacteria; phylum Pseudomonadota; class Alphaproteobacteria; order UBA9219; family RGZA01; genus RGZA01. Next base: position 63,605 of record JAYRWY010000003.1, on the reverse strand, counting down.
ACAAGCCTGGCTCCATCCAATGATGGTGTTTATAATCCGCCAGCTGTACCTGTTGACCCAGTACAATCTGCCCCCATCAGCCGCAAGAGCAGCCAAGCGACGCCCGTTGGCGGTTACTCCAATGATGCGGGGACACTTGGCCAATTATTGGTTCTAGTCCGCTTTAACGAACCACAAGTTGATTACGAAGATCAGATGTATCAAGCGGTCAGCACTGCATTAGACCGCAAGCCAGATGCAAATTTCACCATCGTTGCCGTGAGCCCGAAGAGCAATGATCCTGCGGCTGTTGGCGGCGATATCGAACGTGCAGACCGGAATGCTGAAAATGTGAAAAGCTCCCTAATTCAGCTTGGTCTTCAACCAAACCGCCTTTCCATGAGCAGCATCAGCAGTGACGTAGCCCAGTCACCTGAAGTTCATCTATACATTCGCTAGTTTAAAAACTACGTCTAACCCATTCAAAAACCCCGCTTTTCGCGGGGTTTTTTAGTTTCAATATTATGGGGTAATTTAGCGAAATCACCAAACAGGAGCTTGTATGGCTGTCGATTATTCGATGAGTGAAATTCGTGAAGACATTAAATGGGATAATCCAACCCATACCAGAATTGCGTCTATCAAGATGAGCTTTCAGGTCGCTGGACAAGAAGTAACGCAGGATGCGATCTATGGCCTATATCCTGAGTTGTTAGAAAAACTAAAAGCCAGCAAGTCTTTTAGACAATTGCACAATTCCGATAATCTGGAGATTTCTGTTCACAGTGCAGATAAAGCAGGAAGCTTTGATATCGTATTGAATGTAAAAAACACCCCCTACAGCTACAACCATGTAGGCAATCCAAAACAGGTTGCTCATGATGCTGTGCGTGGCGTGTTTGATGCCCGCTTCAAGCCAAGAACTAATTCACTATAAATTTTTAGCCATATTTGTTGGATGGCAATAACTCGCCTCCACGCCAGCTACCGCGCCATTTTTGGCGCCATATGGCTTTGGTATTCTCACGCTTTACGGTTTCAATCTTGGCTTGCGGATTGCGGATGCTAGGGATGCTGCCGATTGTAAATAGCTCTGATTGCTCCGCTGCCAAGCTGATGCTTTGCACAACAGAAGCAACATGGTCAGCGTCATCGATACCATTTGCTACAGGCACAGATAGCCCTGCTTCACTCCAGATAAGTGGATTATCCTCACATTCATCCAAGTCAGGCTTTAGGAAGAACTTACCACCAAGTGCTTCGATTTCCTCACGGAAACGCTCTATGCGATATCGCCCAGCATATTCTTGGAAAATTGCCGGGTAGTCACATTCAGGGCCTTTAATCCAACCTGGGCCCACTTCGCCGTATATGTCGATTGTAGAAATGGTCCAACGCGGATTGAAATCCAACACGACCAGCCGAACGGCCTGTTCAACAGGGCTAATGGATGGACGCGTACTGCTAGCTGTTTGAACACGTAACACTGTCGATTGCTGTACCATAATGTGTTACCCCTGACGAAGCCCCAGTTGAACAGCTTGGCTTAACGTTAGCGGACGACTTGGATCAGACAAAGCCGCCGCAATTGGATCCACAGCGGGGGGTTTTAATGCCTCATAAAACCCTGCATAACGCGCAATACCACGCACAATTAGGCCTATTGTGCTTGGCTTTGGAGGGCTGGGTAGATCATCTGGCACAATCGGATCGATGACTATGCGCTCGGCTGAAAATGCGATGTTTAATACTTCGCTTAAGGTTGGGCGGTAAGTATAATTCGGTTCTGACATATCTTATTCCGTTGCATGGTTGTAATCACTATGACCACACGCAAGCCAATAGGCCGCGTTAGGCTACGCATTTAACAAAACGGATTTTTGAAATGTTCAAAACGCCGTGCTGTTGTCCTAGAATGCAGAATGCTTGGCTGATGAAACTTTGCAATCTGTAGGGACTACAGCAGCGGGAAAAGCGGTACGCTTTTACCAATCGGGGTTCACTTGCCCCCTAGCCATAGCGCTTTAGCAATTTTTAACGTGGTTGCAAGCTGACCCTCAAATCCCACGATTGATTACGCTGTAAGTAATCAATGCGCTGAGTATAGAAAAAGCCGCTTTATATTGTCAAGTGCATTGATAGGAATTGTATTATATATGATTCATGCAATAAATACTGGCATTTTTTGAAAAAGCTGACCTATTGAATATGGATTGCTTTCAGTAAGCCGCGAACGGAATTACCCAGATATACCGCTTTTGCGGAAGCAATGTCGGATGGGTAGAGTATTTTTTCAATTACACAGTGAGTAGACATAAACTCCGCCCTAAAAGTTCCGGGCAATAAACCAGAAGTCAGAGGCGGCGTTAGATAAGTACCATCATGTTGTTCCAGGAACAGGTTCATATAGCTACCTTGTGTAAGCTCGCCCCGTTGATTGATATATACAACTTCATCGCAGCCAGTTGTTTCTTTATATCGTTGACATGGCTCATCTAAAAACTGCCGCGCAGTTGTTTTATGATACAAATGGATATTTGCACTATGGATAGGTTGATCAGAGATAATGAATTTAACGGTTTGGCTTAAAGCGTCATTTGCTAATGGTGTAGATTGAATATCAAGCATCCCATTTGCCGATAGACATACGCGAACGCGCAAGTGCAGGACATCACATGCAGCACTATGAGCCAATAAAGCATCACGAATAACATTGATATCAAAGGGTATATTGAAATAAGCAGCAGATCCTGCCAGCCGCTCCAAATGCCGATCAAGAAGGTAATATCCCCTGCCCTTATCAAACCGTAGCGTTTCGATAAGACCAAAAGGTTCGGCATCTTGTGTAAAAAACTTTGTTTTGAGTAGGCATTCCTCGTATTCATGATTGGCAATAGAGTCATAGACAACACCACTGCCCACACCCATCTCGCCACGATATTTATTATCGCTAGGATATAATACGGCTGTACGGATTGCGACATTAAATACTTTTTGTCCCTGCCCCATCATACCAATTGCGCCACAATATACGCCTCGCGGAGATTGCTCCAATTGACGGATAAGTTTCATCGCCTGAATTTTTGGCGCCCCCACTACAGAGCCGGGTGCGAACAATGCCTTTAGCAAGTCATGCAAACGGATATTTGGTTTTAAGGTTGCACGTACCGTAGATATCATTTGATGGAGTGTTTTATAGGTTTCAACCTCGAATAAATTATGCACCTTAACGCTATGATGTTCGGCAATGCGTCCGATGTCATTGCGCATTAAATCAACAATCATGAGGTTTTCGGCTTGTGATTTCACATCAGCTGCCAAAGCCAGTGCAACCTGCCTGTCGTCTTGGGGAAGATATGCGCGAGGAGCAGTCCCTTTCATTGGGCGCGTTTCAATCTCCAGCCCATTTTGTCTGATGAATAATTCGGGCGACAGTGACAGTACTTTGAATTCTGGAGCATCAATATACGCACCAAAAGATACAGCTTGTTGCAAGCGAAGCTTGAGATAAAGACTGATTGCATCACCAATACAATCAAACGACGTTTTAAAGGTAAGGTTTAGCTGATATACTTCACCAGACAGGATAGCATCACGGGCTTTATTAAATCGCTCTGTATAATCATCCAGTGACCATTGTGGCTTGAGCAGAGAAACTTGCGCATCACTTGTTGCTTTTTGACTAAGAAATGCATTTGCTTCAGCTGAAGATAGTTTCTTTCGTGATTTGAATACGCCAAACCAGATTAATGGCGTTTCACGTTGTTCCGGCAATAAAGATGCAAGCGATGGCTCCATCACATATGCCAGTTCAAATGCAAAAAAACCGGCTGCAAACAGGCCGTTCTTATCAGCAGCTTCTAGCTTTCCGAGTGCCGCGGCGACCTCAACAGGATTGTCTGCTTTTATAATCTCAATTGGATTTTCGAACAACCATGAGCCTTCACCTTCATCTTTGGTGTTATCAAGAAGGATAAAAGTCATGGCGCGTTGCTACTACTCGGCAGCGTCGTGGTAAATCTCGCTACCTTTTTTACGGAATTCCTGTGATTTTTCATCCATGCCCTTTTCTGCCATTTCGCGGATTTCAGTTGAAATCTTCATGGAACAGAATTTAGGACCACACATGGAGCAGAAATGTGCAAGTTTTGCGCCTTCTGCTGGCAGTGTTTCATCATGGAATGAGCTGGCTGTGTCTGGATCAAGTGATAGATTAAACTGATCCTTCCAGCGGAATTCAAAGCGTGCACGTGACAACGCATCATCACGTAGGCGTGCGCCAGGATGACCCTTTGCCAAATCTGCTGCGTGAGCAGCAATTTTGTATGTTACCACGCCGACTTTCACATCATCGCGGTTAGGCAGACCCAAATGCTCCTTGGGCGTAACATAGCAAAGCATGGCGGTGCCAAACCAGCCAATCATCGCCGCACCAATCGCCGAGGTAATATGGTCATAACCCGGTGCAATATCGGTTGTGAGGGGCCCAAGGGTATAGAACGGGGCCTCGCCACATACTTCCAATTGCTTGTCCATATTTTCTTTGATTTTGTGCATTGGAACATGGCCAGGGCCTTCAATCATGACTTGGCAATCATGCTTCCATGCAATCTTTGTTAGCTCGCCCAACGTTTCCAATTCGCCAAACTGCGCGGCATCATTTGCATCTGCGGTTGAGCCAGGACGCAAGCCATCACCCAAGGAGAACGCAACATCATATTGTTTCAGCAACTGGCAGATTTCCTCAAAATGGGTATAGAGGAAGTTTTCTTTGTGATGAGCGAGGCACCACTTCGCCATGATACTGCCGCCACGCGAAACAATACCTGTGACGCGTTTTGCAGTAAGCGGAATATATGCCAAACGCACACCAGCATGGATGGTGAAGTAGTCTACGCCCTGTTCGCATTGTTCTATCAAGGTATCGCGGAAGATTTCCCACGTTAAATCTTCAGCTTTGCCATTTACTTTTTCCAAAGCCTGATAAATAGGCACCGTGCCAATTGCAACAGGTGAATTACGGATAATCCATTCACGCGTGGTGTGGATGTGACGACCCGTTGATAAATCCATCACGGTATCGGCGCCCCAGCGAATGGACCACACCATTTTTTCAACTTCTTCGGCAACGGTTGATGCAACGGCCGAGTTACCAATATTGGCGTTAATTTTGACCAAGAAATTACGGCCGATAATCATCGGCTCGGATTCAGGGTGGTTGATATTATTCGGAATAATCGCGCGGCCAGCTGCAATTTCATCACGAACAAATTCTGGTGTTACAAAGTCAGGAATGTTAGCGCCAAAACGTTCACCCTTATCTTCGGCTTCTTTCAATTTCTGTTTGCGGCCAATATTTTCACGGATGGCTACATATTCCATTTCCGGGGTTACAATACCCGCGCGTGCATAGGCCAATTGCGTGACCGCTTTGCCGTTCTTTGCGCGCAATACGGGGATATTTGTACGGTCAAACTGGGCAACCTTCAATGTTTCCCCTGCCGCCAAGCCATCATCTTCTGGCTTACGGGCGCGACCTTCAACGACCTCAACGTCACCGCGTTGCATAATCCATTCACGGCGCAAGGCAGGTAGGCCTTTTTGAATATCGATTTGAATGCTGGGATCAGAATATGCACCCGATGTGTCATAGACACGCATGGGTTCTTCTTTGCTTTCGGGGGCAAGGTCTATCTCGCGCATGGCAACGCGCACATCTTTGTAACGATCGCCTTCCACATAAACTTTGCGTGATGATGGAAACGCACCAGTGGTAACCGTTAGGTCATTGGTATTATCGAGCATAGCTATCCCCTTTTGGTTACGGGCAAGACAGCGTTGGGGGGAATACGTTTTTTAATTCCATCCCTCCGCCAGCATAACCCGGATCAGGTTCTAAGAGTATTTCTCAGCCTTTTATAAGGCACCTCTTGGAATGGGTAGAAGATGCGTTGAATGAGGTTTTTTGTCAAAGGAAATAGGCCAAAGCCCGATTTATATCAGCTTTTTAGCAGCATTAACGACGGCATCAATCGTAATGGCCTTCATCAAATCAAAGGGCTCATCAAGGTTTTCCAGACTGTCGAAATCAGCGCCGCGAACTAATGCCGTACGCGGGCCATGCGGCGCGTATTCCGTATCACTGCTGGGGCCAAATAAACCTAGCGTAGGAGTGCCCATCGCGGCCGCGATATGCATCAGGCCTGAGTCATTGGCAATGCATAATTGGCAACGCGCCAGACAGGCGGCGGCCTCTAGCGGGTCGGTCTTACCAACCAGATCAATGACATCAAATGTTTTGCGTAATGTTTCAATTATTGGCATGGCCTGTGGGCGTTCATGCTCTGCACCGAATACAGCAATACGCTGGAATGGTAAGCGCAACGCAACCTCGATAAATCTGTCGGCAGGCCATGTTTTAGGTTGCCAATTTGCCGTTGGGCACAATGCCAATACCGGATCACCTTCATATAGTGTGGTTTGTGCAAGTTCTTGGGCTTCTTTGTTCAGCCAAATTTTATTATAGGGAGCATCATTGAGTTGCATCATGTCGGCAAGCTGAACCGATTTATGCTTATACTCATCGCCTTGAGTAAAGCGGAATGTCTTTTTACTGAATATCAAATAGGAAACAATGGAATTACGCAGATCAATGGCTACGTTCCATAATTGGGGGAACACTTGCTGCCATAACTTTACCCAATGCAAGCCACCTTCTTGCTTATCCAGAATGATAATGCGTTTAAGCTTGGGAACCGCAGCAAACAGAGGCGCAGGGATTGGGCCACACGCAATCGTGACTTCTGTTGGTTCATAATGCTCAATTGCTTTGGCAAGGATGCCTGTCGATAAGACAGCATCGCCCAAACGATTGGATGTTATGAACAATAATTTTTTAGGCCTGTAAACCATACCCCTTTGATAGACGACAAAACTGCGCTATGTCAAAAGCCATGAATGGTGCCACAAAAACCGCCCTTTTAAGCAATCGTAACGTCCTGCGTATCGTGGGACCGGACAGATTCACCTTCCTTCAGGGGCTAATTAGCCAGGACATTCAACTAGCGGTAGATGGCAAACCGCTCTATACCGCCTTCCTTACGCCGCAGGGAAAGTACCTGTTCGATTTTTTTGTCGTGCCGCAAGACGATTATTTATTGCTGGATTGCGATGCAGCGCAAGCCAACGAATTAATCCGCCGTTTGCTGTTTTATAAAATGCGTTCTCAAATCAATATTGAGGATCCTCGCAGCCACTTCTCAGTCTTTGCATGTTGGGGCGCTCCAAGCAACGAGGCAATTGCATATGCAGATCCACGCTTACCGGAACTAGGCGAGCGGATAATCATCAGAAAAGATAATGCGGCTAGGATCCCCACCAACCGTGAAGAAGATGATTATAAAGAACATCGATATAAGCATGGCGTTGCCGAGGGTTCGTTTGAAATTGAAAACGGTATCGCCACATTGCTTGAGTTGAATTTTGATACTCTGAACGCAATCAGCTGGAGCAAGGGTTGCTATATGGGGCAGGAATTAACTGCCCGCACCCGCTACCGTGGCCTTATCAAAAAACGCTATTTACCCTTTAAATTCGAAGGATTACCGCCAGAGCGGCATCATGATATTTTGCATGAAGGCTATAGTGTTGGCCGCGTCATGGCGATTGGCAAGGATTACGGGCTTGGATTATTTCAATTGGAAAAAATCAAACCCTTCATCGAAGAAAAGCGGATGGTGGTACACCATGGCACGACCTTTGATGTACGCGTTCCTGATTATGTGAAGCAAAAGATTTTTGAGCCGGCAGCTTAATCTGAAAAGACCCACGCATAGGCAGAGCCATCTTCGCAGCCGCCTAATAATGTCTGGCCGTTATCACTCCAACGCAAGGTTGTTATCTCGCTCTTGCTGTTGGTTTTTAAACGCACGATGCGGTCATCTTGAAACCGCGCCATGTATACATCGCCGCCCAGTGTTCCCGCCGCGACCAAATCAAGTGAAGGATGGCACGCCACACGCGTGGTAATATCCTCGCAGTCTTGGGCAAGGACAGTTGCAGGCTTACCCATAGGGCCTTTACCGCCGCAGTCCCAACATACAATACCTGGCGAGCCTGAGCTGGCAAGCCAACGGTTATCCTGTGACCAGCCGAATGATTTGGGTTTTATGGCATAGCCACTCATTTGAAAATCAGCAAAATCTGGCGTACGCCAGCCATGCAGGGTGTTTTCCTGCATGGAAGTGAGAAGATATTTGCCATTGGGCGACCATGCGATGGAAAGGTGCGAGCCTTTCCAATTCAAGCGTTGCGGAACCTGCCCTACTTCGCCATTTACCCACCATAAACTGACCCCGCCATAATGGCTGGCGGCAATCCGTTTTCCCTTTGTATCAAATGAAATGCCTTGAACTGTGCTTGGGTGATTGGCGAACTCTGCGCGCACCTTACCCTGCTCATCAAATACGATGACTGTTTTTTTATAGCTCACAGCAATTAAGCCTGCATCTGCATGCACAGCGATTTGCTCAAACCATGCTTTTTCGATATGCAGTATTTGCTGGGTTGTTCCATCGGGCAGTATGCGCACCACGCGACCATCTTCGCCCATGGAAATAAACGCCTTGCCATTTGGGGCAACCACCAAACCAGACAGACCATTTTTATGCGCGGCAATGGTCGGACATAGTTCGGTTTCTGGCTTACCAAGCAACCGCAAGCTGACATGACCGTCAGCAAGGCCAATGGCCATGCAACCAAAGGCTTCCAAAGCCTGGGCATCAACAATAAATGCGTTTTCTTGCCATTCCGCACCCGCATAGGGGCGGTCATCGGCTGCTAAATTTGCCATTATAATCCTGCGGGATGAAAGAAATCGACGAGGGTACCGCTGCCCTTATGGATGCGCACCCATTGTTCCTGCGGGAATGTTAGAACCACGCAGGATGCGGGAGGAAAATTACTTGCGAGTTCTGGCTTTTTGCCAATTTGCCCTGCCCCGCATAACAACAATGCTAGTTGATGGATGCTGGGGTTGTGGCCAACCATCATCAAGGTGCTGTGCATTTCGTCCTGCATGGCAATCATCTCAAGGCATTCATGCGCATCTGCGCGGTAGATGGCAGGATCAAAAAAAACTTGCGGATACACATCCGGGGTCCATGCTTCTTGCAATAAACCGCAGGTTTCCTTCGTGCGCTGGACGGACGAAGATAAAATAAAATCGGGCCATAAACCTTTTTTGGTGAGTTCATTACCAACCCACACAGCCATCTCACGGCCCTTTTGCGTTAATGGCCGCTGAGCGTCCTGGCCGGATTGTAATTCGGCTGCCTCGGCATGGCGTAGAAGAATCAAGGTTTTCATGGTTAATCCATATAGAAACACCTTTTTAATACCTGACTCCTTAAGATAGGTCTACAGCCAAATACATGCCCTTTATGCCCCATACGATTGCAGATTCAGAAAAAAATCCCGAAAAAAATAGCGCCTCCCGCTTCAATAACCGAGAGTTATCGTGGCTGGCGTTTAATGACCGCGTCTTGGATGAAGCATTCAACAAAGCGCATCCACTTCTGGAACGATTAAACTTTCTGGCTATCTCGGCTGCAAATCTTGATGAATTTTATATGGTACGCATTGGCGGCCTGCGTGGACAAATTTATAACCAGCTAGACATCGTCAGCGATGATGGCTTGACCCCGGAACAACAGTTGGAGCTGGTTAATTTAAAAACCACCAAGATGATAAGCCGCCAGCAAAAAGCGTGGCAGGAAATCCGCAAAGAATTGGAAACAGTGAATGTCCATATTTGCCGGACGCGCGAATTAAGCCAGAGTGACATTGCATGGCTTGAAGAATTTTTCCAAACCATGGTTTTACCGCTCCTTACTCCTGTTGCGGTTGACCTTGCCCACCCCTTCCCGCTTATTCCCAATAAAGGCATTGCGCTTGCTCTTGAAATGCAATCGCAGACAACCGGCGAGACCATGGTGCATCTTATTGGCATTCCATCGAGCATTGAACGGTTTGTAAAAATATTGAACCCGCAAAGCAAGCAAGAAGGTCTGCGTTTTATTCAATTAGAACGGATTATATTGCTGTTTGTTGAAAAGATTATACCCGGGTTTACACTTGTTTCATCAGGCGTGTTCCGCGTGGTACGCAATACCGAACTGCAATTTGATGAGCGCGCAGAAGACTTGTTACACAACTATGAAGATGCATTGAAGAAGCGACGCTCTGGTGAAGTTATTCGTCTTGGTATTCATACTGACACATCGGAGGCGTTGCGTAAATTTTTGCGTGAACACATCAAGTTTGAAGAAAAGTTCACGCATATTGTAAAAGGACTTAATGGGCTTTCGGATTTACGTGAAATTGTAAATTGCGGACGCTCGGATTTGCGGTTCACGCCATATACGCCGCGCCAAAGCGAACGCATCAATGATTTTAATGGTGATGTATTTGCCGCCATCAAAAAGAAGGATCTGATTATCCATCATCCGTATGAAAGCTTTGATGCAGTCGTACACTTTTTGCGCCAAGCGGCTAAAGACCCGCATGTCATGGCAATCAAGCAGACACTGTACCGTACCAGCAGTCAAAGCCCTATTGTACAGGCATTAGTTGAAGCGGCATCGAGTGGCAAATCAGTCACCGTCATGGTGGAATTAAAAGCACGATTTGATGAAGAAGCAAACATTAGCATTAGCCGCGCATTAGAAAGCGCAGGTGCGCAAGTCGTCTATGGCTTTACTGATTTAAAAACCCACGCAAAACTCTCCATGGTCGTGCGCCGCGAAGGCACGGAACTGAAGTCCTATGTCCATATTGGAACAGGCAATTATCATCCACATACTGCAAAGATATACACTGACCTTTCTTTTTTTACGTCAGATGCCGCGATAGCGCGCGATGCTGGCGCATTGTTTAATTACATGACAGGTTATGCAGAACCGCGTGCAATGGAAAAGCTATCCTATGCGCCACTTACCTTGCGTAAAAAATTATATGAGCTGATTGATGCAGAAATTGCATTTGCAAAGGAAGGTAAGCCCGCCGCCATTTGGGCAAAACTTAATTCCCTTGTTGATCCAGAGATGATTGATAAGCTTTACGATGCGGCCACGGCAGGCGTTGACATCATGCTGATTGTGCGCGGCATATGCTGCCTTAAGCCAAATATCCCTGGCCTTTCGGAGCGCATTACGGTGCGCAGTCTTGTGGGACGCTTTCTAGAACACAGCCGCATCATCTGCTTCGGCAATGGCGGCGGATTACCAAATGAACAAGCAAAAGTATTTATCACCTCAGCAGATTGGATGCAGCGCAATCTAGACCGCCGCATTGAAATCATGGCACCCATTGAAAACCCAACCGTGCACCAACAGGTGCTGAACCAGATCATGGTAGCCTGTATTAAAGACAACACCCAAAGCTGGGAAATGGATATGGATGGTAATTATCGCCGTCTGCAGCCCGAGCAAGGCGACGAACCATTTAGCGCACACCATTACTTCATGAAAAACCCCAGCCTTTCGGGCCGGGGTTCTGCAATTCTGGAAGGCAGCAAGCCGCCTGAATTGAAACTCAGAGAAATTTAAGCAGACAGAATTTTTTCTGGTGCAAAAATTTCCGAGCGATGCGACATGGATTTAGGCCATGCGTAGCCTTGTTCCTGGCACATCGTCATTTTAATGGTTTTGCGTGCAAGCTTGCGATTGTTGTTCAATTCGCCGCTGGAGCGTACGTAGTTACGGTCGCCCATTTCACATAAATCATGCGGAAGTGGTGCAGCATAGGTCTTGCTCATTGCCTGTTTCATCAGACGTTTGGCAAATAAGAAAATTTGATCGGCCATGAGATACTCTCCAACTATTGTATTTTATAAAAAACACCACTGGGAGACGAACCGTAACAAAAAACAGTTAACCGTCACTGAATGATAGTTCAAATTTTATGGAATAGCGCCGCGATTAGGCAGCAGAAGACTGGGTCAACTCTTCCAATACAGGAAGCGTTGCATTGGTGCGCATTGGTTGACGTGCACCATCTACATCACCAAGGATGTGTTCAAAGTTAGTTGCGAATTGTTCGATAAATGTTTTGGGCGTTTCAACCAAAACTAGCGGTGAGCATTGGGTTTGTAATGACGCAAACAACTTTGGATTAAAGCGACGAGCGCTATCCGTGAATGCAGTTGTTTTTGTGAAACGGTACCCAAAAGCCATGTATTGCCGCCTAATTTGTTCTGGAGGCATTATGCTCCCAAGCCCCTAACAAATTCTAAATTGGCCTTTTTTAAGCAAACATTAACCGTGTTTTGATTCAAAAATGTCACACATCAATGAACTGGATTTTATTATTGTTAAGTTTTAGTGCAAGCTTACCCCGCTTGAGGGCGATTGCCTTCTTACCAAATAATTCATAACGCCAGCCTTTCATCGCCAGCACATCGGCATCGTCTTTTTCTGCCAGGATGTCCAAGTCTGATGAATTCGAAATCAGTTTGGCTGCAACATCGTTTTCTTCAGCAACCAAACGCAATAGAACCTTTAGCATATCTACCACTGCGCCAAGATTGGATGGTAAATGGTTTTTACGCAGTTCATCTGGTAACGCATCCGGCGTGCGGCTTTGTGATGCTTTGATAACCTCAAGGATGCCTGTGCCCAAACGGTTTTTAGCAAACTCCGCAGATAAACCACGCACACGGGCAAGTTCATTTGCATCACGCGGAACATGATGAACGATTTCCATCAATGCCTCATCCCGGATAACCCGGTTACGCGGGATATCGATGCTTTGCGCTTCACGCTCACGCCAGGCGCACAAATCTTTGACCAATGTAAAAAACTTTGGTTTGTCCATTTTGATTTTTAGGCGCTTCCACGCTTGATCCGGCTCTAACCGGTAGGTGGATGGCTCCCGCAGGATTTGCATTTCTTCGGCAATCCAGTCTGCGCGGCCAAGCTGATTGAGCTTTGCCTCCAGCTTTTCGAAGACAGGACGCAGATAACGCACATCATCGAGCGCATAATTCAATTGCTTCTCGGAAAGTGGTCGCAACGCCCAATCGGTAAAGCGAGATGATTTATCAATGGTGCCTTTGGCAAGTTTGGCGACGATGTTTTCATAGCTTACCGACTCACCGAACCCACACACCATGCCCATCACTTGGGTATCGGCAATTGGGCTGGGCACTTTGCCAGTCATATGGAAAAAGATTTCCAGATCCTGACGGGCAGCATGAAAAACCTTCAAAATCTTCTCGTCATAGAGCAGTTCCAACAAGGGGGCCAAATCCAGCCCTTGGACCAGTGGGTCTATTGCTCGGGCATCCGTTTCGCCAGCCACCTGTATGAGGCATAAGCGCGGCCAATAGGTGCGGTCGCGGATAAACTCTGTATCAATTGCCAGAAACCGACTGCTGCGCAATTGTTCGCAAAACTGCTTTAATTCATCATTTGTGCTGATAAGCATGTTGATAACCAATAGGAAAACCCTTAAAAAGTCTATTCATAAACCATTCACCACTAAAGCAAAGACAAATTATGCATATTTACCGTTCACATACCTGCGGCGCATTGCGCGGCACCGATATTGGCAAAACAGCACGCATTTCTGGCTGGGTTCACCGTAAGCGTGACCATGGCAGCCTGTTGTTCATTGACGTACGCGACCATTATGGGATTACCCAATGTGTGATCGACCAATCCAGTCCCATCTTCCCGCAAGTTGAAGCATTGAAAAACGAATCTGTGGTTTGCTTTACCGGCGCTGTGGTTCGTCGCCCCGATGAAACCATCAACACTAAATTGCCGACTGGTGAAATCGAACTGGATATTAAGGAAATCAGTATCCTTGGTGCGGCAGACCCACTACCTATCCAAGTTAACTCAGATGAAGATGCGGGCGAAGATGCTCGCTTGCGTTATCGCTTCCTCGATCTACGCCGCAAGAAGATGCAAGAGAACATCATCATGCGTTCGGAAGTGATCTCGCATATCCGCGCCAAGATGATTGATCAAGGCTTTCATGAATTCCAAACCCCGATTTTAACCAGCTCCAGCCCCGAAGGCGCACGCGACTTTTTGGTGCCTTCGCGCTTACATCCAGGCAAGTTCTATGCCCTTCCCCAAGCACCACAGCAATTCAAGCAATTGTTGATGATTGCTGGCTTTGACCGCTATTTCCAAATTGCACCGTGCTTCCGCGATGAAGATAGCCGTGCAGATCGCAGTCCCGGCGAATTCTATCAGCTCGATTTTGAAATGTCGTTTGTAACGCAAGAAGATGTCTTCGCTGCCATTGAACCGGTATTGCATTCCACCTTTGATAAATTCGGTAGCTTCCGCCGTGAAACCAAACCGTCGATTGATGGCTTCCCGTTCCGCCGTATTACGTATGCAGACAGCATGCTGAAATACGGTAATGACAAACCGGATTTGCGTAACCCGCTTATTATCTGTGACGTAACTGAAGTATTTAAGCGCGATGATGTATCGTTCCGTGCCTTCCGCTCCACGATTGATGCAGGCGGTGTGGTTCGCGCCATTCGTGCGCCAAAGGTTTCGGATAGACCTCGTAGCTTCTTTGATAAGTTAAATGACTGGGCCAAAGAAATTGGCGCACCGGGTTTGGGTTATGTGTTGTTTGAAGCCGGCGAAGGTAAAGGCCCGATTGCCAAGTTCATTCCCGCAGAGGCACAGGTTGTATTGCGCAAGCTAGCCGGCGCAGAAGATGGCGACGCCGTGTTCTTTGTTTGCGATAAGCCAGCCACAGCCGCAAAGATGGCCGGCCAAGCACGAACCAAGATTGCCCAGGAACTAGATATCATTGAAAAGAACGCATTCCGCTTCTGCTGGATTGTTGACTTCCCGATGTTTGAAGCGGATGAAGTAACTGGTAAAATTGACTTCTCGCATAACCCATTCTCCATGCCACAAGGTGGCCTAGAGGCATTGGAAAAGATGAACCCGTTGGATATCAAAGCATTCCAATATGATATCGTCTGCAATGGCATTGAACTTTCATCAGGCGCAATTCGTAACCACTTGCCCGAAGTGATGTATAAGGCATTCGGTATTGCCGGATATTCCAAGGAAGATTTGGAAACGCGCTTTGGCGGTATGCTATCTGCACTTAAGCTAGGCGCACCACCGCACGGTGGCTCTGCACCTGGCATTGATCGTATTGTGATGCTGCTGGCGGAAGAACCCAATATCCGCGAGGTTATCGCCTTCCCGCTCAATCAACGCGCGGAAGATTTGATGATGCAAGCCCCCAACTTTGTTCAGCCCATTCAGCTGAAGGAACTGCATATCAAGGTGGATGTGCCGGTTAAGAAAACAGCTTAGCTTTTATTGCTGTTCGTTTCTTGGCGGTGATCGGCGCCTGCGTTTTGATGCAGGCACTGGAGGGATTGGTTGATTGGCCTTGATTGCGGCGTCATATGCGGATTTGATTTTCTTGTCCAGTGTATTGTCGCCCGTGTTGTAATTTACAAGGCGTACGAACCCTTCATCTTCGGCAACCAATATAGCCATACGCATATCGATAAGAATTTTTTTTCCTTGCGCTGCATTGCTCCTGGTTCTCAGCTGTGCCCAATTCCAAATATTGGATAAATATACCAGCTTGGTTTCAGGCATGGTTGCCAACATGGCTTCCCATGGTGCGCGATATTCACCCTCATGGAATCTGATTTGCGCCAAGCCATCATTAAAATAGATTTTTTGTTCATGGGGTTGTGGCGCCCCTATTTTAGCGAATTCATCTTCATCATATATGCCTTGATAATACTCCGGATGATGATGCGCGGCCATTTCATGGACAAAATGGTCTGTAATGCCTTCAGATGAATAACGATGTGGATTGAGTTGTAAATCTGCGGCAAGCGGGATTAGTGATTTTCCGCCATTGGTATCGCCTTGCAAGCTGATGATCCATTGCCGATTGGGATCGTGCTCGCGCAACGTTTGTGCAACTATTTTTCCAAATAGAATGAAATTCTCGCGGCTATTAATTATAAAGCGCACCGGCATGCATATACCCCTTATGGATATATGATAACAAAGATTTAGCCCTTATTTTCTGTGGAATTGATTGCGTACATAGTTAACGGCATCACATTACGATGCTTGGGGTTATTTGACGCTGTTTTTCTTACGCTTCTGCTTGTCGGCATAGAGTTTAAGATCAGCCGAGACCATAACTGCCTCGGCAATATCACGGCCAGTATAAGTGGCAAGGCCGCAGCTGGCTTTAAGCTGGATGGTATGCTGACGCCAGGTCATTACCTTGCTATTGATGGTTTTAATGATAGCGGCGGCGCGTGCAAGTCCTGGTTTTGCAGCAGCTCTTGTTAAAATGACCGCAAACTCGTCTCCGCCAATACGGGCAACAATATCCGTTGGGCGAACTTCATTACTTAATACCGCAGCAAACGATGAAAGGTAGGCATCGCCTGCGGCATGACCATGGCCATCATTGACCAATTTGAAATCATCTAAATCGAACATCATCACGATACCGTGAGCCTGCGGGTCACGCTTTGCTGCAGCTAATTCACGGTGAAATGCCGACATAAAGCCACGGCGATTGACCAGGCCGGTTACTTCATCACTTAGGGAAAGAGTTTCAAGATAGGCAATGCGGCGACGTTGCGCTTGAATTAGATGCTGCGCTTCACTAATTGCGGCCAATGCAGCATCCATATCACTGATGCGGGCACGATCAAGGGTGTGATCAATGATACTATCTTTGAGCGGAACTGAATAATCAATGTCACTATGCTTGATACTGGCCGCCATAAGCTTAGTTGAAGTAGTGTAGCGTGACATTTCATCTCCTCATCCGCCCATGACGTTGATTTGCCGGGCACGTTTTATAACCAGAGACAAAATTGCAAGGACCATGCCAGCCGCAAGACACTGAAAAACCTGATAATTTCAAATACAGCTGGTCGCACACTGCATTGCGTCATGAAAAAATCATCTTTTTATGGAAAAAATTGCCTAATCGAAATGCCACCTAACCAGCGAAAAAACATAGGTTTTTTATGAAAAACAGAGCCTCACGTAAACCTTGCTTAACCATTTGATGACACAATAGCAGTTATTGGGAGTGCATAGATTTATGCGGATTTTGAAACAACCATTAAAAACCATCTCTAGCCTTGCAGCAGGAACGTGTTTAGCAGCTGTATTTGGTGTGATGTGTTTTGGTGTGTTGAATGCAGCCGTACTTTCCAGCGGAACTACATCTCCTGCTCATTCGGTGCCCGTTCCACCCCAAGACGCCAAGGCCGCCACCAAGCCATCACAAGAATCATCGCCGATGGCGATTGTTCCACATCGCGCGCTTTATACCATGAAGCTTGCGGGCACCCGTAATGGTAGCCGAGTAAGCGATATTTCTGGCCGCATGCTGTTTTCATGGGCCGATGATTGCCATGCATGGAATGTTGAACAAAAAATGCAGTTGCGCTTTTTTTATAGCGAAGGCGAAGTAAGCGATACAGTGAGCGATTTGATAAGCCGAGAGGCCAAAGATGGCTCAACGTTTAACTTCCATACCCGCCACAGCGAAGATGGCGCAGAAAAAACAGATGTCTATCGTGGCTATGCCAATCTGAACCTGAAGGATGGTACTGGATCGGGCGAAGCTGTTTACTCAGGAGATAGTGAAAAGCGTATTACGCTTTCGAATACATTGTTTCCCGCGCATCACACCATGCAGTTGCTGGAACATGCACGTAAGGGCGACAAGTTCTTTAACGTAAATGTCTTTGATGGTGCAGATGAAAAAGGGTTTAGCGAGATTAGCTCCTTTATCAGTTCAGCAATTGAAGCCAAGCCTGTGATTGAAAAGGCAAGTTCGGGCAAAGAAGATAAGCTTACCAGTGTCAAAGCATGGCCCATTCGTATGGCATTTTTCGCTCCCAACAGCGAAACAGGCTCCCCTGAATACGAAATGGATATGGTGCTTTTGGATAATGGAATCATCAAAAGCATGACTATCGACTATGGTGAATATTCCATGACAGCGGATTTGGTAGAAGTTAAGGCTATATCCCCTGCCAAATGTACGGCTGAAAGCCTTATTCCGCATTCGTAATACTTCAAATAATGAGCTGATGTCGTCAGGGGTTTGTTAACCTTCTGCTGACATCCTATTAGCTCAAGGAAACACCCACTTCACCCCTCTACCAAAGCCTTACGATGACCGCAAACGGAAAGACCATTCTGATTGTCGAAGACAATGAGCTGAACGCTAAACTGTTCCGTGATTTGTTAACATCAAAAGGACATCGCATTTTAGAAACCCGCGAAGGCAAGGAAGCCATTCGGATTGCAAAAACAGAAAATCCGGATTTGGTATTGATGGATATCCAGCTGCCAGAAATTTCTGGCTATGACCTTATCCGCATGATGAAGGATGATAGCACCTTGGCATCCATTCCCATCATTGCCATTACAGCCTTTGCCATGAAGGGCGATGAAGAAAAAATTCGCCAAAGCGGTTGCGATGATTATCTTTCCAAGCCAATTTCTGTTGGAAAATTTTTTGAAACAGTTCACAAGTATCTGGATAAATAATGTCAGCCCGCATTCTCGTTACCGATGACAATCCGCTTAATGTCAAATTACTGAGCGCGAAGCTAGCAAGGGAATACTATTCCGTTGTTACAGCAGAAAATGGCGTGCAGGCCGTTGAAAAGGCCGCTTCTGAAAAGCCTGATTTAATCCTTCTGGATGTGATGATGCCAGAAATGGACGGATTTGAGGCATGCCGCCAAATCAAAGCCAACCCCGCCACGCAAGGAATACCGGTGGTGATGGTGACAGCGTTATCCGATGTACAGGACCGCGTTCGCGGCCTTGATGCAGGGGCGGATGATTTTCTAACCAAACCCATCAATGATATTGCATTGATGGCAAGGGTGCGTTCTTGCTTGCGCCTTAAGGCGTTAATGGATGAATGGCGCATGCGTGAAGGCCACAGCACGATGAATGCTGATATCGACGAAGAAAGCTTGCGCTCGGGACAAATTATTCTGCTTGATGATAATCCGCATGATCAGGACATTGTTCAAAAACACATCCACCATGCAGGGATGATTTGTCACTCCATCAGCAAGGTTGATGAGATAGAGCCGCTTTTGGAGCGCGAACGCATTCATGTGATTATGGTCAATCTTAATCTTGCTGGTGAGGATGGCTTGCGTGTATGCGCCAACCTTAAGGCCAATGAAGCGACACGATATGTACCAATCGTTGTGTATGCCGATGAAAGCGAATTGGGTAAAATCGCCAAGGCATTGGATATCGGCGCCAACGACTACATCTTCAAACCGGTAGATCCGCATGAATTGCAGGCACGTCTGCGCACCCAAATTAAACATAAACGCACTTACGACCGTTTGCGTTTATCGTATGAAAAAAACATGGCGATGGCGGTAACCGACTCCCTGACAGGTGTTTACAACCGCCATTATCTTGAAAAAAATCTACCCCGTTTGTTTGAACGCAGCAAAGCGAACAAGAAGCCGATATCGGTGGTGATGCTGGACATCGATTTTTTCAAAAAAATTAATGATAGCTATGGCCACCATGTGGGCGACCAGGTACTTCAGGAACTTGTGCGCCGCTTGAACGCCAGTATGCGCTTTTTCGATATGGTCATTCGCATGGGCGGTGAGGAATTCTCCCTTATCATGCCGGAAACACCCTATGCCGCCGCCATGAATGCCGGAGAGCGTTTACGTGCCGCCGTTGCTAATAGCCCCTTTGTTATTAACGATCCCAAATTAGAGCTGAATGTCACCATGAGCGTTGGCGTTGCAGGCTCCGATGAAGGTCAGGAAACGGCCGATACCCTCCTGCGTAAGGCCGATGCCGCCCTTTATAAAGCCAAGGAAACAGGCCGTAATAAGGTCGTTGGCGATAAAGAAGTATAAAGATATCTTGCTTCTTTAGCCGTCTGCCTTTATTCCAACTGCCATGTCACAAGCCGAACAAATCAAAGAAGTAGAGCGTCGTCGTACCTTTGCGATTATCGCCCACCCTGACGCTGGTAAAACCACACTCACCGAAAAGCTATTGCTATTCGGTGGCGCTATTTTGCTTGCAGGTGCTGTCAAGGCACGCGGCGATGCGCGACGCGCACGTTCCGACTGGATGAAGGTTGAACGCGAACGCGGTATTTCGGTTTCCGCATCGGTGATGAGCTTTGAATATGATGAAAAAGCCTTCAACCTGCTTGATACGCCAGGCCATGAAGATTTTTCTGAGGACACTTATCGCACCCTAACCGCTGTTGATAGCGCGGTGATGGTAATTGACGGTGCCAAAGGTATTGAAACGCAAACGCGTAAACTATTCGAAGTTTGCCGCATGCGCGATATTCCTATCATTACCTTCATCAACAAAATGGACCGCGAAGCCCGTGACCCATTTGATTTGATGGATGAGATTGAAAAGACCCTCGCGCTGGATGTCACGCCTGCCAGCTGGCCAATTGGGTCTGGCCGCGATTTTCTTGGGTGTTATGACGTAATTCGCGACCGTTTGTTCCTCATGAACCGCAAAGGCTTTGCCGCCAAGGTTGATGAAGGCATCAAGTGCACTGGCCTTGATGACCCGCAACTGGCCGAGCATTTGCCAGAAGACGCCCTTGCCAAGCTGCGAGATGACGTGACGATGGTGCGCGGCCTTTGTAAGCCATTTGACATGCAAAGCTACCGCGAAGGGCATATGACCCCTATTTTCTTTGGCAGCGCCGTAAACAACTTTGGTGTACGTGAATTGCTACAAGGTCTGGCTGATTTTGCACCGTCCCCTCGCCCGCAACCTGCCGCTGAGCGTATTGTTAACCCGCAAGAAGAAAAAGTGACCGGATTTGTGTTTAAGGTTCAGGCAAATATGGACCCCAACCACCGCGACCGCATTGCCTTTGTGCGCTTATGCTCGGGCCACTTTAAACGCGGCATGAAGCTGAAACATATCCGCAGTGAGAAGACGATGGCTGTTAATAACGCCGTACTATTCTTGGCACGTGAACGCGAATTGGCCGAAGACGCCTATGCCGGCGATATTATGGGTATTCCTAACCATGGGACCTTGCGCATCGGCGATACCCTTAGTGAAACTGAAATCCTGCGTTATGTCGGCGTACCCAGTTTTGCGCCTGAAGTATTGCAACGTGTGCATCTGGATGACCCGATGAAGGTCAAACATTTGCGCAAAGCGCTGGAACACTTTGCCGAAGAAGGCGCCAGTCAGGTATTTAAGCCGCTGAGTGGGTCGGACTGGATTGTTGGTGTCGTTGGCCCATTGCAATTTGAAGTACTGAGCGCACGGATTGAGGCCGAATATGGCCTGCCCGCCAAGTTTGAAGGCGCAGGCGTTGAATACGCCCGTTGGGTAGAAGGTGATGCGATCAAAATCAAGCTATTCACCGATAAATACCGGATGAGCCTTGCTGAAGACCATGACGGTGCCTTGGTATTCCTTGCGCGCAATGCTTGGCATCTGGAACGGACCAAGGAAGAAAACCCCGATTTGGTCTTCTCCAAAACGCGGGAAATGAATAAGGCGGCGGCCTAAATATTTTCTTCCGGATCGTCGGGAACAAAATCGGCCGCTTTTTTGCCGGGGCCACTGCGCAACAACAAAATACCAACTACCGCAGATAGTAGCGATCCCGCCATCACTCCAAGACGCACCAGATTATCCAGCTCATCCGATTTGAATGCGAGCGAACCAATAAACAAACTCATGGTAAAGCCAATGCCGGCTAAGACGGAGGCGGCATAAAACTGGCGCGGAGTAACATCCACCGGCAATTGCGCCCAGCCCATACGGATAGCAACCTTGCCTGCTAGAATAATTCCGATTTGTTTGCCAAAGAACAGGCCCATCATGATGCCCAGCGGCAGCTTATTCAGTAAGTCGGATGGATTGACACCGGCAAACGATAACCCGGCATTTGCCAGCGCAAATACAGGCATGATGACGAACGCTGATAATGGATGTAAAGCTCCTTCCAGACGATGCAATGGCGACTTGTCTTTATTTTCATCTATGGGGATCATCAACGCCAATAATACACCTGCGATAGTCGGATGAAGGCCCGATTGTAAAACGCCAATCCATAGGAAAAAGCCAAGCGCAATATAAGGCCAGATATGCTTTACGCGCATGACATTCAAAGTGAATAGCGCAAACATCACCAGAATACTCAGGAAAAATGCATCGATGTTGAGCGGTTCACCATAAAATAAGGCGATGATGATAATGGCAATAAGGTCATCAATAATCGCCAAGGCGGTTAGAAATACCTTTAGAGATATCGGAACATTTTTTCCGCCCAATGCAAGAAGTCCCAAGGCAAAGGCAATATCGGTGGCCGTGGGAATAGCCCAGCCCGACCAATATTCGTGATGTGATTTATTGATAAACATAAATATGAGCGCAGGAGCAATAACCCCGCCCACGGCACATATAATCGGGAAAGCTGCTTTGCTCAGCGTGCCAAGTTCACCACGCAAAAATTCACGCTTAATTTCAAGCCCAACCAACAAAAAGAACAACACCATCAGGCCATCATTGACCCAGTGTGATACTGATAAATTAAGGGTTATCCAGTCTGTGGTAAATCCAACCTGCGAATGCAGAATATCCTGATAGCTTGAAGCCAAAGGCGAGTTGGCAATAAACATGGCCAATGCCGTTGCAAAGATAAGAACAATGCTACTTGAATACTGGCCGTGGAGAAATTTGTTGATGAACCTTAATGGCATTCCTACGCCTTCAATTGTTCTAGGCCCAAATCACCCATCAGTTCGTTCCATTCACGTTTGGA
This sequence comes from Alphaproteobacteria bacterium, assembly GCA_041917755.1. Lineage (GTDB taxonomy): Bacteria > Pseudomonadota > Alphaproteobacteria > UBA9219 > RGZA01 > RGZA01. Next base: position 40,754 of record JAYRWY010000003.1, on the reverse strand, counting down.
AAGACCACTATCCGCATGCTGTACTTTTTCGCCTTTTAACATACGCTGAACGATGCTTAGGCCCGTCGTTGAAATATTGGCGCCACCCATACGGTATTCTTTAAACGCGCTGAAGGTGTGGGGACACCACCGTTCCAGTACATTCAACATGGCATCGGCATAAACGCGGATTTCATATTGGGCATGGCTATCTGCGCGTAGGCGCAAAAAGTGCATGAGGTTATGCAAATCGACCTTCCAATACCATTGCGTATAGTAATTGAGGGTTAGGTTCATACGTGCAAGCTCACGAGCCAAGCCTTCGCGGCCAGCATCAATTACATTTCCTTTTTCATCTTCATTCAACATTTGTTGATAATGGGCATAGACGCTTTCGGAATCTTTCTTCAACAAGTCCATGACCTGCACGGCTTCCTTGTCATTGAGCGTTGCGCCACGGCCTTGATGGTTTTGGGTTGACTGCACGGCAAGCTGTTCACGCGGTGGGATATAAAATTCCTTATCCATAATTGAATAACGGGCGGAATATTCATTCACGTTGGCGGTACGATGACGTATCCATTGGCGCGCAACAAAAATTGGTAACTTTACGTGGAATTTGATTTCGCACATTTCAAATGGGGTGGAATGCCAGTGACGCATCAGATAGCGGATGAGGCCTGCATCTTCTGAAACTTTCTTGGTGCCCTTGCCATAAGATACGCGGGCTGCTTGCACCACCGCATTATCATCGCCCATATAATCAATAACACGGACAAAGCCGTGGTCGAGAACCGGAAGCGGTTCATAAAGGATTTCTTCAAGTGCAGGAACGGTCGCGCGGCGCGTTGGCTTTGTTTCGGCGCGGATTTGGTCAATTTCGGAGCGTTGTTCAGCAGAAACGGGCATGGGCAATATCCAATGAGGGCCAGAAAGGAAGAATCAAAACGGAACGTTGATGGGTCATAGTTTCTTTTAGAATGCATCCCCCCGTCAAACACATTCACGGCACAATTCACATGAAAAAAGTCGCATAATTGCTTGAAAGAATTGGCTAAAATACAGGCAGTCCAAAATAAGCAATCGAATTGTAAAGGTTTTGTGATATAAACAGAACCGTCGGTTCGCCGACTATGGTGATAAACGCTGTACAGAATAAGCAGGACGGACCCGGGGGCGGTACCCGGCGCCTCCACCATATTGGCTCAGGAAGAGATTACTTTTGCAGTCGCGGTTGCGTAAAGCGCAGAGCAGTCGCAAAGAGCCAATATGTGGGGGCGAACTAGGATCGACGTATGTAGTAAAAGTACAGTTTTTGCTCGGCATGGTTCCGCCGTTATCGGGCTAACAACTACGGATGCCAACGACAACGTTGCTCCTGAAGCTCGCGTAGCTCTAGCTGCTTAATCCTTTGGGATTCGGTAGTTAAGCGAAAAGCTTAGCGGTCCGGGGGGCACCGGGCAACAGAAGCCCCCCACTTTCTTTTAGCTATGATCGCGTCTTGGCCGCTGGGTGCGCTTGCGTTTTGCGGGGCGCTCCGGTGATGGTGATGCGGAAGGCTTGGGTTCTAAATTCAATTTTTTGGCTAACGCTTTGCTTTGCTCGGCATCCGGTTTTGGATAGCTAGATGTAACCACCTTATCAGCATTCACAATTTGCGGGGCAGTATACCAGTTTTCGAGATAGCAAAAGAAACGGCCGCTTTTATCAATATGGTATCTGAATAAATCACGGGTGAATTCAACACCCTTATCACCACCGCCAAAGGCATTGCTGTATAGCGTGAAGTGACCTGCATCCAATATACGGCGCACCAATGGCTGGCACGGGCCTTCAACCAGTTCCTGAATTTTGCTTTCACGCCATGCATCAAAATTTGCCTGCGTTATTGGCTGGGTTAGTGCATGCGGGTCAAATGATGTAAGGGAGCGCCATACATGGCTTTCCGGCCTTGCGTCATGAAATGCTTTGTATTTTTGATAGAGTGCCCAGCTTGGCCAAATTACAATCTCACGTGGTGTTTCCCATATGCGTTTGTTATCTACGATGGTGTCTGGGCTGTAGGGTGAGCGACTGGGTGCCTTGGCCATTTAGATGCCTTAAAAATCATTTCATATATAGTCAGCAGGATATAGGAAATGATTTGCCCTAATCAATGCCCATATTTTCTGCATCAGCCAGACAAAACGGCCAAAAGTGCAGCTTTAATGGGATAGTTTGCCCAAAACGCCGCATCGGTCAGAAACCTTTCTTGACTTACACTTGTTAACAAGCGAAGAAGAATATGTGGCTTTTAATTAACAACTCCTAATATCGTTTTTCAAAATGTCTGATGAAGATTTACGTTATGACTTGATGGTCGAAGGTGCGTTGCGCCGTGTTGTATCTGACACCCTTAAAATGGTGGCAGAACGTGGGCTGCCTGGAAGTCATCATTTCTATATTTCATTTTTGACAGAATTTTCTGGCGTTCAAATTCCGCCACACCTGCATGAGCAGTACCCAAAAGAAATGACCATCGTGTTGCAGTACCAGTATTATGGCCTGGTGGTAACCGAAACAGGATTCAGCGTTACCCTCAGCTTCAATAACATCAAGGAACGCCTAACCGTTCCGTTTGGCGCAATTACAACCTTTGCCGACCCATCTGTTAACTTCGCACTGCAATTCCAGACCATGGAAGGTGATGATGAGGATGATGCCTTTGACGATGACAGTGCCAATCAGGAAACCAAGAAAGCTGCATCCCCCAAGGATGATGGTGAAAAAGGCGTAGTGATTAGCCTTGATCAATTCCGTAAAAAGAATGCCACCACGGAAACCAAAGAGTAGTTAAGCCGCCTTCTTGGCAAACTTGTCTTTGATGCCGCCCACAAATTTACCGAATTGAAGTACGTTTTCGATGCGGGCGCGAAGGAAATTTTGCGTACTTTCAAACTCATCACTCACATCATCAAACCAATGATTGAGCGTTGCGGCGTATACTCCGGACAACAAGATGCGTTTGGTATAAAAATTATAATCCACCGAACGATCGCCAGCTAGTTTCCACATGGCATCGGCTGCCAAACCCAAATCACGCAGCCCCCATGGTTTGTTCCACGGCAATAATTGGTGGCCAGCAAGGCGGCGAATGGCTTCGCGGTATGGTGTTAGTGTATGGATACGTGCCATCACGCAGCGGAATATTTTTTCACGGATTTTCTGTTCTTGGAAATCTGGCTGGGCGGCAATTCTGCGTTGCATATCGTTATCCACCCATTCATGCATGGAGCGGATAAGGTCTTGAACGCCGCCGGGGAAATACGCAGCATAGGTACCCGCGGGTAAGCCTTCAGATTCCTCGGCTTTTTCGAATGCCAGCTTGGTCCAGCCCTCAAACGGGACTTGGCGAAGGGCAGCAATAATCAGCATTTCTTTGGATAGTTCTTCCATGCCCTATCCATACCATGTTGCTAAACCATTGCCAAATAAGAACAAAATAAGAACCTTAAAGCCAGCTTGCTTTTTTAAAGCAGGTTCATTACTTTGCCCGCTTCAAGAGGTTCGGCTCTAAAACCGAATAAGTTTTTTTTGCGTTTGTAGAATTTAAATCAGGAGACGGCTTTGCAAGTTAGCGTACGTGACAACAATGTAGATCAAGCGCTTCGCGCGTTAAAAAAGAAATTACAACGCGAAGGTGTATTTCGTGAAATGAAGCTGCGCCGCTACTACGAAAAGCCATCTGAAAAGAAGGCACGCGAAGGTTCTGAAGCTGTGCGCCGTCTGCGCAAGGTTGAACGCAAGCGCCGCGAACGCGAAGGCTTCTAGTAATCTGTTATTTTTTGCGGGAAGGTTCTGTAATGTCAGGTCCATCCATGCAGCAGTCTAGTAATTCCCAAAACCCAATCCTGAGTGTTATCCTGCCTTGTCATAACGAGGCGGAAAACCTTAATCTGTTGTTTATCCGTCTGGAAGCCGTTTTTGAAAAAATGGCCGTCCCCTATGAACTGATTGCTGTGGATGACGGTAGTACCGATGATACCTATGCGCGCCTAGTCGCCCACCACCAACGCAACCCCCGAATTGTAACCATACGTCTGGCCCGTAATTTTGGCAAAGAAAACACGGTAAGCTGTGGCCTTGCCCATGCGCGCGGATCAGCAGCCATTATTATGGATAGTGATTTACAACATCCACCCGAGGTTATTCCTGACCTTTATAAAAAGTGGCAGGACGGTGCACAGATGGTTTATGCCCTGCGCCGCAATCGTGAAACGGACGGCGTAATGCGCCGCCAATTCAGCCATGTGTATTATTGGCTGTTCGACAAAATTGGTGACATCAAATTACCTGAAGGCGCTGGTGATTTCCGCCTACTCGACCGCCGCGTGATAGATGCAGTGAATGCCCTGCCCGAACGCAGCCGGTTTATGAAAGGCCTGATGAGCTGGGTTGGTTTTTCAACTGCAAGTGTAGAATTTGATGTAGCACCACGCCATAAAGGGCAATCCAGTTGGTCGCCCATTGGATTAGTACAATTTGCATTTGACGGACTTTTATCCTTTAGCAGCATCCCGCTTAGAATGTGGACGGCAATTGGCTGCATCATTTCGATGTTTGCCTTCCTTTATATGATAGTCCTGATTATTCAGACCACCATGTTTGGAATTGATGTGCCAGGCTTTGCTACTATTATGGTCAGTGTCTTGATGCTGGGCGGAATTCAGCTGATTGGGCTGGGGGTACTGGCCGAGTATATCGCGCGTATTTTCGTTGAAGTTAAGCGTCGCCCACTTTATTTCATTGCCGACAAACGCGGCATTGAAGATGATAAGTAATGCTTCTTACCCAAACATCTGCCATCACTGACAAAAATGCATCGAAACTGTTTTGGTGGTTTATCCTTTTACATTTTTTGTGCTGGACCATTCTTCCCACGCTAATACAGCCCAACGCCCCGCTGGATACGGTTGAGGGATTTGTATGGGGGAATGAAATGCAGTGGGGCTATTACAAGCACCCACCCATGCAGGCATGGTTGTTGCAATTTGTCACCTATATATTTGGCAATTCCGGCCTTGGTTATTTCGGGCTTTCCGCACTAACTACCAGTATTGCGTTATGGGCAATTTATCGAACAGCCCGCCTCTTCACAACGAGAACAAAGGCACTGATTGCGACGTTGTTATGCGAAGGAATTGTATACTTTAATTTTCTGTCCACCGAATTTAACCCGAATGTCCTGCAATTGATGAAATGGGCACTGTGTGGCTATGCATTTTCCAACGCGATACTGCGCGACAAACTTAAATACTGGGTATTATTTGGCGCGATGTTTGGCCTTGGATTTTACGCAAAATATTCTATTGCGTTATTGGGCATCGGCTTTGGTCTTTTTATACTGATATATAAAGATGCACGGCATGTCCTGACCACGCATAAGCCGTATATCGCGCTGGCCGTATTTTGTACTGTTTTATTGCCACATATCTTCTGGCTGCATGACCATCAATACATCCCGTTTACCTATGCGATGAGCCGCAGTGAGGCCGCAAAAGATATATTTGAACGGTTGTTTTTTCCAATAAAGTTTACCGCAACACAGCTTCTGGATATGATGCCGATGCTGTTGCTTGTTGCAACGTTGTTCAATGGCCAAACGCCACCGCCCCAACAGGCCAATTTACGTAGAAGGCTTTTGGCGTTTCTTGCCTTTGCGCCATTGGTCTTAAATTTCATTATTTCACTGATCACAGGGCATCGTGCGCTTGATATGTGGGGCATGCCCTATCTGAGCTTCATTCCCCTTTGGATTGTTATGAATGTGCCGTTGGATTTTTCAGACAAACGGTTGCAACGATTTGCCATCGGTTGGGGTATAGTATTCTGTCTGTCACTGGTTGCATTTTATATTAGCATGGCGCATGGCCCTGCGCTGGGATTTAAGCCCATGCGCGGGCATTTCCCGGGTGCAGCTTTATCCAAACTCATTCATGACAAATGGGTAGAAAAAGTAGGCCCAAGCGGGGAACCATTATCATACATCATTAGTGATTCTTGGCTTGGCGGGAATGTGGCTCTGTATGCTCCAGACCTTCAAAACCGCCCGCATGTCTTTATTGATGGAGATATTACCCACAGTCCTTGGATAAATAAGGACGAGGTGGCACGCAAAGGAGCTGTAGTTATTTGGCGTAATAAAGATGCACGGCCATCTTATCTCGCTGACTATAAGGGGGCAGTTGAAAGCACTGAATTGCCATGGCAAACGGTCACAAATATGCCGCCCACCCGGATATATTGGGTAATTATTCCGCCTGCACCGGCCACCAAATAACAGTGCTTGTAATGGGACATAGCCTTGCCATAATTCAAAGGCTAACTTATTCCTGTCTCACGACACCTTAATCTAACCATTGGAGAATAGATCAATGAAATCCCTAGCACTTGCATTTGCCGTGATGCTGATGGCGGCTCCCGCCTTTGCACAAGAAGCTGCGCCAGTAACCCCTCCCGCACCACCTCCCCCTGCCATGATGCCAGCTGGAACACCGCCAGTTGCGCCAGCGGTTAGCGAAGAAGTCAAGCAGGACACCCAAGCCATTCATGAAACTACAAAAGAAATTCATGATCTTAAAAAAGAACGTCGCCATGAACTTAAGGCAGGCAACAAAGATGCCGTGAAGGAAACAACAAAAGAAATCCGTGATCTTAAGAAGACACGTCATCAACAACGCAAAGAGCGTCGTCATGACGTAAAGGCAAATCATCATCGATAAGATTGTTTGGATTTAATCCTCTTAAAGGCCTTGGATAGCAATATCTGAGGCCTTTTTGCATATGGGAGTATACAAGGCATATAGCCAATATTAACGGCGACATCATAGAATTTGGGACTACTCATATCAGGAAACGTTCCATGGCCGATAAAATCCTCATTATTGAAGATACAAGGACTATGGCAGAGCTCTATGCAAAGTATCTTTCTACAGAAGGAAGATCCGCCGATATTGCTAATACGGGGCAAGCGGGCCTTGCCATGATAAAACAAAGCCAATACTCCGCCATTGTTTTGGACTTAAACCTCCCGGACATGGATGGAATTGAGATATTAAAACATCTTCATACCACCTACCCATCCATTCCTGTGGTGGTTGTAACTGCCTATGGATCAATTGGTGCTGCTGCAGACGCCATGAAATTTGGCGCATTTGATTTTATTATGAAGCCATTTCCATCCGCGCGCCTTAATGCAACGGTTAAGGTTGCCTTGGATTACGCCAAAATTAAGAACGAGCTGGAGCAGCTAAAGCATAATATGCTTGATAATATGAAACATCTGCCTCATGAGCCCGCCGTATCAGCTTCTTAGAATTCTGATTCTGGTTATTTAGACCTCTAGAAACCCCTCCCCTTTATCTAAAAAAGTGAATAGTCTGGTGTGGTCATCCTTCCTGCAGGTAACCCATGCCAATTATTCTAATTTTAGTCTTTGCTTTGTTTAGCAATTTTGCCTTTGCAGATGTGCAAAACGCTCATGGCGTTGCACTCCATGGCACTCCAAAATATCCGGTAGATTTCAAACACCTTGATTACATAACACCGGGTGCGCCAAAAGGCGGTGAAATCCGCATGGCTGTGATTGGGGGCTTTGATACACTGAATGCTTATATTTTAAAAGGTGAACAGGCAGCAGGGCTAAGCTCTATCTATGAAACACTGATGGAAAGCACCAATGACGAACCTAATAGTGCTTATGGTTTATTGGCCGAGAGCATCAGTTACCCAGAAGACCGTTCTTACGTGTCGTTCAAATTGCGCAAAGAAGCAAAATTTAATGACGGAACTCCTGTAACGGTTCAGGACGTAATCTGGAGCTTTAATACCCTTAAAACCAAAGGCCATCCATTTTATCGCAGTTATTATCGCGAAGTTGCCAAGGTTGAAAAAATTGGCGAACACGAAGTTAAGTTCACGTTCAGCAAACCCGGCAATACCGAATTGCCTATGATTATGGGACAGTTACCGATTTTGCCCGAGCATGATTGGGTTAAGCGCAAATTTGAAGAAACCACTCTGGAAAAGCCAATTGGCAGTGGGCCATACCAAATTGAAAGCTTTGAGGCTGGTCGAAGTATTGTTTATACACGCGTGAAAAATTGGTGGGGCGCAAACCTGCCGATCAATGTAGGGCGCTATAATTTTGATCGAATTCGCTACGACTATTACCGCGATCAAACGGTGGCGCACGAAGCGTTCCTTGCCGGTAAATGGGATTTCAAGCTTGAGAACGTGGCCAAAAATTGGGCGACTGCTTATAACGCCCCAGTTGTAAAAGACGGGCTTGTAAAGAAAGAAGAAATTGCCAATCAATTACCGCAAGGTATGCAGGCGTTTGTATACAACCTACGCCGCCCGATTTTTCAGGACATAAAGGTGCGTGAAGCGCTTGCTTATGCATTTGATTTTGAATGGTCCAACAAATCATTGGCATTTGGCGCATACCATCGCACATCAAGCTATTATGAAAACTCGGAGCTTGCAGGACATGGTTTGCCAAGCGCTGATGAACTTAAAATTCTTGAACCCTATCGCGGCAAAATTCCTGACCGCGTATTTACAGAAAGCTATGAGCCGCCCAAGACCGATGGCAGCGGTAATAATCGTGCAAATATGCGTAAGGCTCAAGAATTATTGGCCAGCGCCGGCTGGACTCTTAAAGGTGCAGAGTTAGTCAACGCAAAAGGTGAACCATTCAAATTCGAGATACTGATTGAAAGCCCGATGTTTGAGCGCTGGATACAACCCTTCATCCGCAACCTCGAGAAACTTGGCATCAAGGCAGATTTGCGTTTAGCAGATAGTGCGCAATACCAAAACCGGATGAATGATTTTGCCTTTGATATGATTATTCATGTGTTTCCACAGTCTCTCTCACCGGGTAACGAACAACTCGATAATTGGGGATCAGCCAAGGCTGATGTTCCTGGTAGCCGTAATATTTGTGGTATCAAAGACAAAGTGGTTGATGAGCTGACAGATAAACTGATCAGAGCTAAAGACCGCAAAGAACTGGTGACCATTACCAAGGCACTCGACCGCGTGTTATTGTGGAACTTTAATGTCATTCCACAATGGCATACCAAGAGTTACCGTGTTGCCTATTGGGATATTTTTGGCCGACCAGCCATTAATCCTCCTTATGGCCTACCTGTTACTGAAACATGGTGGATTGATGAGGCAAAACTTGCGAAAATCAACGCCACCGGCAAACGCGCGAAATAGCCCCACATGCTAAATTATATCATCCGCCGCTTATTTTTGATTATCCCAACTTTGTTCGGGATTATGGTGCTGAACTTTTTGATTGTTCAGGCGGCACCAGGCGGCCCAGTTGAACAGGTCATTGCTAAGTTACAAGGGCATTCCACAGATGCGACTTCCCGTGTCAATGGGTCAGGCAGCGAAAACATGCAAGCCATGACCCAGCCCGGTGAAAAACTTATGACCAATACCAATACGTCATCGCGTTATAAAGGAGCGCAAGGGCTTGATCCTGAGTTTATCAAAGAACTGGAGGTCCAGTTTGGATTTGATAAGCCAATGCATGAACGTTTTTTATTGATGATTGGGCATTATATAAAATTTGATTTTGGCAAAAGCTATTTCCGTGACCAAAAAGTAATCGACCTGGTTTTAGAAAAAATGCCGGTGTCGATTTCACTTGGGCTGTGGACCACATTACTTATTTATCTGATTTCAATTCCGCTTGGCATTCGTAAAGCGGTAAAAGACGGCAGTAATTTTGACATTTGGACCAGCACCGTCATCATAATCTGATACGCCATACCCAGCTTCTTATTTGCCGTATTACTGGTGGTGGTATTTGCAGGCGGACGTGTGTTGGATTGGTTTCCGCTGCGCGGTCTTGTTTCGGATAACTGGGCGGATTTAAGTTGGCCGCAACGTATTCTTGATTATTTGTGGCATATCACCTTGCCGGTCACCGCCATGGTGATTAGTGGCTTTGCCAGCCTGACGATGCTGACAAAAAACTCATTTATGGATGAAATCAGCAAACTGTATGTAACGGCTGCGCGCGCTAAAGGTTTATCTGAAAAACAAGTACTATATGGTCATGTGTTCCGTAACGCGATGTTGATTGTGATAGCAGGTTTTCCGCACGCATTTATTTCAATCCTGTTTACAGGTTCATTATTGATTGAAGTCATATTCTCACTTGATGGGCTTGGTTTATTGGGTTTTGAATCCGCCATAAGCCGGGATTATCCGGTAATGTTTGCAACGCTGTACTTCTTTACGCTGCTTGGGCTTATCCTGAATATCATTGGTGATTTGACCTATACTGCTGTTGACCCGCGCATTGATTTTGAAAAGCGGGATACCTAGCCATGATTGTACTATCGCCCCTTGGTCAGCGTCGCTGGCAGAATTTTAAAGCTAATAAACGTGGATTTTATTCCCTATGGATATTCCTTGTTTTATTGGTGTTCAGCTTGTTTGCGGATGTGATTGCAAATGATAAACCCATCATCATTTCCTATGATGGCGGATTATACTTCCCGATAGTGAATGCCTATCCGGAGACCACTTTTGGCGGGGAATTTAAAACCGAAGCCGATTACCGCGATCCGTTTGTGGCACAAAAGATAAAAGAAAAAGGTTGGGCTGTTTGGCCACTTATTCCCTACTCCTATAATACCATCAATTATAATCTGACCGTTCCTGCGCCATCGCCGCCATCTTTTGAAAACTGGCTTGGCACCGATGATCAAGGGCGGGATGTGTTTGCACGTCTTATCCACGGCTTTCGCATTTCGGTGCTATTCGGCCTAACGCTAACCTTCTTTTCATCCATTGTGGGAATTGCCGCTGGCGCGATACAGGGTTATTTCGGCGGCACATTAGACCTCGTGCTGCAGCGTTTTATTGAAATCTGGTCAGGTATGCCAACGCTGTTCTTGCTGATCATCATGTCATCCTTGGTGCAGCCGAATTTCTGGTGGCTGTTAAGCTTATTGTTATTGTTTAGCTGGATGCACTTGGTTGGCGTCGTGCGCGCTGAATTCCTTCGCGCACGTAACTTTGATTATGTGAAGGCTGCACGCGCACTTGGAGCAACCAACCTTACTATTATGGTACGCCATATGCTGCCAAATGCCCTGGTTGCTACCATTACCTACCTACCCTTTATTCTTAATGGGGCGATTACCACCCTTACTGCCCTTGATTTTCTTGGATTTGGCTTGCCGCCTGGCTCGCCATCCCTTGGAGAATTGCTGAACCAAGGCAAGAATAACCTGCAAGCGCCATGGCTGGGTATTACGGCGTTTATCATTCTATCGCTATTGCTTAGCCTGCTGATCTTCATCGGTGAAGCCGTGCGCGATGCATTTGACCCACGCAAGAACAAGGTGGGCGCGTAATGAAACCTATGAATAGCTTATTAGAAATCAAAGACCTAAACATCCGCTTTAATAGCGGTAAAAACGCCGTGGATGCCGTGCGCGGCGTTTCATTCTCTATCAAAAAGGGCGAAGTGGTTGCCTTGGTTGGGGAGTCTGGCTCGGGTAAATCGGTTACGGCCCTATCAATCATGCAATTACTGCCCTCTGCCGCGAATATTGTGAGCGGCAGCATCACATTTAATGGGAGTGAATTGCTGGGTAAGAACGAAGAAGAAATCCAAAAGCTTCGTGGCAATGATATTTCAATGATTTTTCAAGAACCAATGAGTGCGCTTAACCCACTGCACATTGTTGAAAAGCAGATTGCCGAAGTTGTCATGCAACATAAAGGCGTGACGATGGAACAAGCACGCCCGCGAGTGATGGAGCTGTTAGAGTTGGTTGGCTTGCCCAACCCAGCGCAATGGTTGCCGCGTTTTCCCCATGAACTATCGGGCGGGCAACGCCAACGCATAATGATTGCTGCTGCCTTGGCCAATGACCCCGATTTACTGATTGCCGATGAACCGACCACCGCTTTAGACGTCACCATTCAGGCACAAATTTTGCAGTTATTAAAAGAGCTACAAAAAAAACTTGGCATGGCCGTGCTGCTCATTACGCATGATTTAGGCATTGTTCGCCATATGGCGCAGCGCGTTTGCGTAATGCAACATGGCGTGTTGGTGGAGCAAGGCGATGCAGCCAACTTATTTGCTAGCCCGCAACATCCCTATACCAAACATTTACTGGACAGCGAACCCAAAGGCCATGCCGCGCCGGTTGCCAAAGACACAAAAGAAATTTTAAAAGTTGAACACATCAAGGTTCACTACCCCATCCGCAAAGGAATATTAAAGCGCATTGTTGATTATGTGCGCGCAGTTGATGACATCAGCTTCACCCTACGTGAGGGGGAGACGCTGGGCGTAGTTGGCGAGTCTGGCTCTGGTAAAACTACATTGGGCATGGGTGTGTTGCGCCTTACTAAGGCCACCGGAACAACGGTATTCATGGGGCAGAATGTGCTAACCATGAACCATAAGGAATTACGTCCCCTGCGCCAGCGCATGCAGCTGGTATTTCAAGACCCCTATGGCAGCTTGTCGCCACGCCAGACCATTGGCGCGATTATTGGTGAAGGTCTAAGCATTCATAATATCGGGACACAGGATGAACGCGATAAGGCAGTAGCCGATATTCTGCATGAAGTTGGCCTGCAACCAGAGATGCGCCACCGCTTCCCGCATGAATTTTCTGGAGGCCAACGCCAACGCATCGCTATTGCGCGCGCGCTTATCTTGAAACCACGATTGATTGTGCTGGATGAACCAACCTCTGCGCTTGACCGCTCCGTACAGTCGCAGATTATTGCACTACTACGTGATTTACAAACCAAGCATCAGCTAAGCTATATCTTCATCAGCCATGACTTGCGTGTTATCCGCGCGATGTCACATAACGTATTGGTTATGCAGCATGGTAAAATGGTAGAAACCGGTACAGCCGAAGATGTGTTCAACAAACCGAAGCAAGAATACACAAAGAAGTTGCTGGCAGCGGCATTAAGCTAGACGACGGACTGCAGTTATCTTGCTGCCCCGTGCTACCACGTCCTGTAGTGGTTCAACTACTACGCAGCCATGATAGGCATTGGCATGCAATAATGCGCTTTGGTCGGTCATGATACCGACATGGCCCGGGAAAAAGACGATATCGCCTCGATGCAGATTGGATGGGTCAGGCGTTTCAATACCCAAGCCGGCGGCCTGCATATCACTATCACGCGGGCAATATAGACCTGATGCCTCGCAGGCCAATTGGATTAAACCAGAGCAATCAAGTCCCATGGGCGTATTACCACCCCACAAATAAGGGACACCCAGCATGCGGCCCGCGTTAAAGACCACGTCCCGCTCCCGCCAATCTATGATGGAGGTTAAATGATGGGCATGAATAAACCCGCCGTTTTTCAATTCTAAGAATTTTTGGTCGCCGCCAATTACTTCAACCGCACTGAAAAAAGTCAGGGTATCAATAGGTGGTGATTTAATGGATGGTTCCGAAAACAAAAATGAGGTTTGTTTTTTTATACGATGGGTTGGATTTGATGACGCGCTGGATAAACCAGTATTGTAGACATACCCCACATAACCATCCCGTTCACATTGCCCCCAATACCAGCCATCCTTGGATTCATAGGAGGTGAAGCTGTCTCCGTAACGCATTTCACTGATCTGCTCTGCAGTCGTGTCGGGGGATTTACGCAGGGGCATAATACCTGAGGTGACGGTCAATAACTCGCCTTCAACAAAACGAGACGCCGTTACGCTGTCGCGAAGCTTCTCAGCTGCGATATCGCTGCGATATGGATGGATACGTGGATCAAGTGCAGCCCCATGTTTAACCATGGGTTACTCTTAAGCGGCTTGGGCTTCGCTGTTTTCTGACGTTTCGTCTTCTTTGGCCATTTCTGCAAGCTCAAGGAAGATGGAAGGTTTCAGTGATTCATCAGCGGTACGGTTTGCTTCCTGAATGCTTTGAACAAACTCAACCAGGAACGCCGAACCCTTTACGGTACGTTGAACCAATACGTTGCGCTTATCTTTTTCATCACGGCGACGTTTCACGAAATCAAGCTCGCCCAATCTGTCGAGGGCGCGGCTGATGGCAGGCTTGGAAATGTTAAGGTAACTTGCAAGGCCACGAACAGTGTGCGGCCCCTCTTCCAAATATACTGTCAGCATAAGGGCCATTTGGCGGGCGGAAAGGTCTGGGCCCTTGCTGCGTACGCCAGTTACTAAGACTTTACGCCACACATTGAGCGCACGAACATCTAAATTCACGTTAGCAACTCCGGTAAAAATGTCTGAATCAGTTGGTATTGGATAGTGTGCTTTGCATTTGTTAAAACTGCAAGAGGGGCTGTTAATGATTTTGGCAAGTGTGGCTTTTCCGTCCAAGCAGTTGAATTGACAGTGATTAGCGGTTTAACAACGGGCCATAACCCATTGTTCCGAATCAATTTTGTATTTTTGTGCGCTCAAGGAGTTTCCGCTGTGCAGGTCACGCCAGGCTTACTGGTTTGGTCGATATAGCAATAACTGACATATCCCGTATTGACGTTCACACGAAATACGCCGGCAGATGCGGTTGGATTGCTGTGCTGCATAAGCAGGTACGCGCCCATGACCCGTCCAGCACCCGTTGAGGTAGATGCGTTTGCATCATTCACAAGCACCGTAGCGATTGCGATGATCGCGCCCACAACAGCGCACAGGATATAAGGAACAAATTTTGAAATAGAGCTTGAAACAGAGTTTGACATGGCTTGCCTCCCGTAAATTTAATCAGGAAGCAAACTATAAACCTGTATTGGATGGGATGTTAGCGATTCAGCGATGAATCAGAACGTCTAGCCAGCTTTTTGCTCAGCAGGCTGTTCAATCAGTTCGTCTTGGCGTGCCTTCCATTCCATAAGGAAATGTACAGCTTCGTTGTAGTCATCGCTTTTGAGGTCTTCAACGCGTGTAATGTTGAACGAATCTAGAAACGTCTTTTGTAATTCTTCAACAGAGCTATCCGTTTCAAGTGCCGTGTAGGCCAATAGGCTTAACAACGACATTTGCTCGGCTTTATTGATGGTTTTATGGCCGCGCAACAGCCAGCGCATAACGTCAAAACGGTCGAAACGACCGAAACGGCTTTTTAGAATGTCTTCGAGCGAGTTAGCCATACTTCTTGTCCACCAAATTCAAAACTTTTTGATTACGTTCTATCTACTGACCAAACTGTATCACAAAAAAAGCCGAAAATTTGAAAGTAATAGCGCCAAACTCTGAGGTAATTTATTAACCCCAGTAACTAAAGTTAGTTACTTAACCTTGGCGTGCTTTATAACGCTTCTTGAGCTTATTAATGATGTATACGCGACCTTTACGACGCACCAAGATGCAATTTGCATCGCGCTTGCGCAGGCCTTTTAATGAATTAGCGATTTTCATACTATGTTCCTTAGTCCAACAACTTACCGAAATACCGTAATGGAAGGCAGGAAACTAGGCGATAGCCAAGGCCAAAGTCAAGGAAAAGTGCTGGATTATTATTCGCATGGCCAGCCAAGCCGATAGTGCCCAAATAGTAACAATCTGCCCTATTCACCCTTGGAATCGAAGGAATCGATAACAATCCGGATTATGCTGCGGTACGGTAATAATGGTTAAACGTTAGATTAACCTTTTTGGCCTAAACTGTGGATAAGTGGGGCTAAAAACGTTAACTTATCAGAACGTTGAACGCCACATTAGGGTAACAGGACTTCAAGTCCTACATCCGGAAGGAGAACGGCGATAAGTAATCGCTTTGATCTCAACACTGCACAAGAACTAGCGCAACGCGCCGGGCAATCTTTTGTCCTAAAATCTGAAAATTCAAAAATCATACAAAATTCAATTCACCAGTTCATATCCAGTATGAGTGCGGCTCATGCTGTGTCTGAAGCAACCACCCTCACCCTCACAGCATGGAGAAAAGTATATGGGTAAACGCTCGGATAAGTTCCAGAGTAATAAACGTGGTGCTGAGAACAGAAAGTCCAATGTGGAAGTTCTGTTTAATCAAAAGTGGTCTCCGATAAAAGATGAGGAAGATCGCCGTGATCAGAGCTACATCCGCAAGATAAAGCCGCAAAACAATAACCAAGCGCGACTGATGGAAGCGCTGTCTACGCATAACCTTACGCTTGCTGTAGGCCCTGCGGGTACTGGTAAAACCTATCTTGCTATTAGTGCAGCTGTTGAAGCGCTTGAAGCAGGAACCGTTGATCGGATTATTCTCTCCCGCCCTGCCATTGAAGCAGGTGAAAGCATCGGGTTCTTGCCCGGTGATTTGCAGGAAAAGATGGCCCCATACCTTCGTCCGCTCTATGACGCACTAAATGACCGTATTGGCGGCAAGCGTTTAAAACAGCACTTAGCTGATGGGGCGATTGAAATTGCGCCTATCGGATATATGCGCGGACGCACGCTCAACAATGCCTTTGTGGTTATTGATGAAGTGCAGAACTGCACCTACGCACAAATCAAAATGTTGCTCACGCGGCTTGGCTGGCATTCCACCATGGTCTTGACGGGTGATCCTGATCAGAGCGATTTGCTGCCGGGCATGTCAGGCTATAAAGATATCGCCAAAAAACTGGATGGGGTTAAAGGCATCGCAGTGGTCGAATTAGAGGTCACCGACGTTGTTCGCCATCCTCTGGTTGCAAGCATGCTGACAAGGATATAGGCTGGGATAGGTACTTACTTCCCAGACTAAAAGGGTCCATCACGTGAAAACCGATTTGGATAAAAAAATCCGTGCGTTCGAAAAAGATCGCGCAGATGGTAAAAAAACTGGCTTCCAAAAATCCAGTGCTAGCGCAGGACGGATTGGATATGAATTCCTGATTGCGACCTTGTTTTTTGCCGGTATCGGATTTGCGATTGATTCCCAGCTTGGCACCACCCCCTGGATAACCCTTATTCTGTTCTTTGTTGGCTTTATAACTGGCGTTTATAACGCATGGCGCGTGATGAATGTGGATACCGAAAAAGTAGGATTGAAGTATAAAGCGGCACCCAAGTCTGAGCTTGGAAGTCACGATATTGATTTGCCCCGCGCAAAAAAAGCCAATAACCAAGAAAATCCGCATTCTTAATCCGCTGATGCGGTTCAAAACCACGAAAATACCCCAATAAAAACGGGTGGTTTTTTAACCACCCTTTTCTATTTGACATTTTTCCCGTTCTTTCCGATAAGAAGCGCGGTTTTTGATTCACATTTTCACGACTTACCCTGCCCCTTCAATGAGTTCACCACTCCATCAATTTGAAATTAACACCATCTTGCCACTGAACGTTGCAGGCTATGACGTTTCATTGACTAATTCGTCGCTGTTTATGTTTCTGGCAGTGATTTGCTCTACTGTGTTTTTTGTACTGGGCATGCAGAAAAAGTCACTTATTCCGGGTCGTTTTCAGGCTGCAGCCGAAATGCTGCATAACAGCGTTGCCAATATTGTGAGCGATACCGCTGGCGAAAATTCAAAGCCTTACTTTCCGCTTATCTTCTCCATATTCATTTTTATTTTGTTCTGCAATTTATTGGGTATGGTGCCGTACAGTTTTACGGTTACATCACATATTCTGGTTACCTTCTGCCTTGCACTTATTGTGTTTTTGGCGGTCACTATCACAGGCTTTGCCAAGCATGGCCTGCATTTCTTCAGCCTGTTTGTACCGCATGGCACACCGTTGGTTATGGTACCGTTAATGTTTGTGCTTGAAGTGATGTCCTTCTGTGTGCGTCCTTTCAGCCTTTCCATTCGTCTGTTCGCCAACATGATGGCAGGACACATTATGTTGAAAGTGTTCGCAGGTATGGCCGTGATGCTGATGACCGCAGGCGGCGCTACCATGATATTGTTACCCCTTCCAGTTTTGCTTAACGTCGCCCTGACTGGATTTGAATTTTTTGTAGCCGGATTACAAGCTTACATTTTCTCAATTTTGGCCGCTGTGTATCTGCACGACGCGCTGGAACTTCACTAACCTACTATTTTTTTTAAACGCATCACAAAGGAGACTCAAATGGATGCAGCTGCAATGAAACTTCTCGCCGCCGGTATTGCCATGATTGGTACACTTGGCGCCGGTATCGGCCTTGGCAATATCTTTGCCGCATGGCTTTCAGGTATCGCACGCAACCCAGCGGCTGCTAAGCAAATGAGCACCACTGGCTTCATCGGCTTTGCTGCTACCGAACTCGTGCTGTTGCTCGGTTTCGTTGTATCCATGCTGTTGCTGTTCGTTGCTAAGTAAGCAATACCTCAGACGTATTAGGGTCACGATGCTGAAGCATGCTGTTCTCTTTTGTGCAATGATTGTGCTGTCGTTTGGTCTGGCTTCGCCAGCCAGCGCAGCCCGTTCGCATAAAAATGCACCAGTCCCTGCGCAAGCAACTGTTGCACAACCAGAAGCTGCGCCTGCCACTGCGGGTGGGCATGGTGCTGAAGCTGGTCATGAAACTGGGCATGGTGATGCTTCGCATGGTGAAGGTTCTGGCGGCTTGCCACAAATGGATATTAGCCGTTTTCCTGGCCAGTTATTTTGGCTAGCGATTACCTTCTTGTTGACCTATGTACTGATGAAGCACGTGGCCTTGCCAAGCGTTGAAAAAACATTGGAAACACGTGAAAAACGTATATCGACAGATATTGGTGGATCTAAGGCCAAGAACGAGGCTGCTAAACATTTGATGGCTGAATATGAAACACGGCTGACCAAAGCACGTTCGGATGCACAAACAGCAACCCGAACCGTGACTGAAGAAAGCGCCAAAAAAGCCAACGAAGCGCTAAGCGTACAAACGGCCAAAGTAAACAGCGATATCAAAGCTGCGGATGCGCGTATTCTTGAGCAAAAGAATAAAGCCATTGCCACCTTGGATAAAGAAGTGGTCAGTGTTGTTGGCGCATTGGTAAAAAGCGTAGCTGGCATATCCCCTTCTGCATCAGATATTGAAGCTGCACTTCAAAAAGTAAGGAAGGCATAACATGCAAGAATTACTCAATGACCCAACTGCGTGGTTTGCACTTTCCTTTATCATTTTCATTGTGATTGCATGGAAAGCCGGCGGCAAAGCTATTGCCAGCGCTCTTGATAATTACGGCGTGAAGGTAAAGCAGGAATTAGATCAGGCAGCTGCCTTGCATGCGGAAGCAGCCCAGTTGCTTGCAGACACCCAAGCCAAGCACAACAATGCTTTCAAAGAATCCGATGCGATTATTGCGCGTGCAGAAGAACAAGCACGATTACTTCAGTCGCAAGCAGCAAAAGAGTTAGAAGTCACACTCAAGCGCCGCGAGCAACAGGCACTGGATCGCATTCAATTGCTTCAAGAACAAGCCGCTACAGAAATCCGCGCGCAGGCTGTTGATGTGGCTTTAAAGGCTGCAGAAGCTATCCTACGCACGCATCTGGGCACTGAGCATGATAAGAAACTTATCGAGCAGCAAACTGCGGATATGGCAAAAGCCCTTAAAAACGTAGCCTAACCCCCCTACTTTTCTTGCTGCATAAGCTGTGATATGGTTGCCATTGTATGGCGCATATCATTTTGAAAACAATTAAAACCACCCCTACTCTGGCAAAGCTAACGCCTGAGCAAGCCGCGCCCATGCCCGCGCAGCCTATGGTGATTGATTTTTCCAAACAACGGCTATGGCAGCCATCTCCGAATATTTTGTATGCGCTGCTTGGCGCCATTATATCGTTTTTTATAACAAGCGTTGTTGCACTGTTCATGTTAGGGGATCAACTCAATCACATGTGGCGCGAAGCACAGCATATAAGCGCGCAAAGCATACAGGCCAGCGCCGTGCAGAACATAAAAAATAATGACGAACCCGAAGCAGCGTTTCCTGCCACTGCTATTCCGCCATTACCGAGCAAAGCATTTATATTGGGCAAAGACTTCCAGAAATCTAAAGGGCCTGAAAAACTGGATTTAGTTCCCATGTTAGAACGCCTTCCTGTTGCACAGTCGCCTAAACCATCATTAACGACGAAAAGCTACATTGAAGTTGAGACGTCGCGTAGTCAGACCAAATCTGAACGATTGCAGCAACAAGCTGATGAAGCCATCGCCACTGGTCACATCAATAAAGCAATCGAATTATATATGAGCGCGATAAAATCAGCCCCGAATGATTTACAATTACGAAGCAATTGTGTTGCTTTGCTGTTGGAACAAGCCAGAGCCTTTGATGAACAAGGCGAATATCAACCCGCAATATCGGCATATAAAAAGGCACAAAACCTTTGGCGCGGGGATGCG
Organism: Alphaproteobacteria bacterium; assembly: GCA_041917755.1. Lineage (GTDB taxonomy): Bacteria > Pseudomonadota > Alphaproteobacteria > UBA9219 > RGZA01 > RGZA01. The sequence goes on along the minus strand of JAYRWY010000003.1, from coordinate 20,448 downwards.
CAAACCGCCAAAGCCATCAAGGCACGAATTCAATTTTTAGAAAATAACTAAGGCTGCTGAACCGTATGAATAGACGGCACCAAATTTAAGGTGATGCGTTGTTCAGCTTTTCCATCTTGCCAATGAACCAGCACCGTTTGTGGCGACACATCCAACATGGTTAGATGTTGTTTGTCCTCGCCCGGTAGATGTTTTACGCCATTAATCCAGACAACCCAATCCTGCGGATTATTATAAATCACGGCGTTAAGTTTAAGCTCTGGCGGCGTGGGCAAAGGGGGTTCAACAACCGATACGGGCTTAACCGGTTCCATGGCTAATGATGGCGCAGATGCGGGATGCACCTGTTGTCCGCTATCAACATTGGTCAGTATCGACATACCGCTAAAAATTCCTGCGCTGCCAAAGAAAATCAATACCCATAGGGCAATCTGCTTCTTCATGCTGCCATCGCGCATTTGCTTGAGCCAGCTGGTATCAATCGGCATTGCTGCATGCTTTTCCTGTGCCGCAACCTGCAGCCATGCAACGTCAGCCGCCCATTCTGCAGGTATGTGCGCTGTTTTTGGCGAAGCAATCGCGATGAGCTGAATATTCAGCGCGGTGAGTGCGGGAATTTCGGTAAGTTCCTTATGATGCTCGGTCACATACAGGCGCGGTATAACACCATTTAACAATGACGCATCAATGCGCGGCAGATAATCCTGCGTTGATCGAATATGAGCCGCTATGCGCTGAGCCAATTCATCTTTAGGAAGACTAGGAACGCAGTCTGGATGGCTACGTGTAAAGACCAGCTTACCATCATTAAGTACCAATTGGCGCAACCCAAAGCTTTCGCCTAGCACATTGATAAATGCCCATCCTTTTTTAGGCATGACTGAAACCTGGCCAGCAAAATCGAACCATTCGGTTGCCAGAAATGACAACGGTTCGATGGGATTAGCTATCTGTTGGAGTTTGTCAAAGATCGGCTGCAGCCAAGCTTCTTCTGGGGTGGCGGCATGCAATACCATCCACTTGCCATTGGCATCTCGGTAGGTAGACGATGTTTCGAGCTGGGCTTTCGGAAATAAATGGGCGCGTTGACGTTCAATCAGTTTATGACGTGCCCAAGGACTGGTTGGAGGAAGAGATTCCAGGCGTACGTCTAACTGAGCTGAATCCACCACAATTTTTAACGGATAAAATGGATGGCGTTTGATGGCATTTAACAGTGTTTCATAAAATGTATCGCTGTTGTATGGAAGTATCCAACTGGTCTCGATGTCTTTGCCATTCGTCAGCATTAGCACAGCCGCACGCGCACCAAGCAAAAGAGTATAACGCGTTACGCCACAGAAAATCATGTAGCCACCATATGACTAATGCCACGGTACAGCGGCACCATGACACCGCTAACCATCAATATAAGGATTAAGCCTACCGCAACAGTGATGAACAGACTACTAATTTTAAGTAGCTGATCGAGGGCCTGTCGGCTTTCTTCCTGATAAACATGTGAAATATGGCGAAGGCTTTCGCTCATTTTGCCGCTGTCTTCGCCTATTTTTAGGATGCGAATGACATAAGGGGGAATCAGCAATTGTTTGGTTAATACGGCACTTAAGCCCTGCCCGCCTCTTACCTGCTCAGCTGCTTGGCGCAATGATGCGGCCATGGCGGTATTATTTGTCAAAGTGGGAAGCAACTGCAATGCCTCCATCATCTGAACCCCGCTACCAAGCATTGCAGAGAACACATGGGTTATTTGTGCCAATTCAACCTTTTTAAATAAGGGCCCAATGACAGGCAATGAAAGACATAGACGGTCGATATATTCAGCGATGTCATTATGCATTTTTTTGATAAATGGCAAAAACACTACCGCTGCAAGTGAGCAAACGGCCAATACAATAATTGCCGCACCCAAAAGTTTCATACCCCACAATAATGCAACCGATGCAATGGGTAAGTGCTCGCCGATCACTTCAAGTAACTGGATGATTTGCGGAACCGCGATTGTCATCAGCACAACCACTGCGGTACCGGCAATGGCTGTTTGTAATAATGGATATGATAAGGCGCGCTGCAATTTTTGGGTAAAATCCTGCTTCCAATTCAAAGTTTCGTAGAGATATTCCAGTGCCTGTGTAATTTTTCCTGTTTTTTCACCGGCGCTTAGCAATAAGGAAAATAACGGATCAAATTTCATACTGGATTCAGCAAAGCATGACGATAAGCTTTGACCACTTGTTATATTGCCTAGAATTAAACTGACATTATGCCGGATATTGCCAGGCAGAGCTGGTAAGACATCTTCAAGTGCTGTATGGACGGGAACCCCTGCCTTGGTGAGCATGACTAGATGGCGACATAGCAGTACCTGTTCTGCTAGTTTCATTTTTTTTTGAAATAATTTTTGACCATCATGCCGATCGTGGCAATCAATCAGATTTAAACCCTGCTGCTGAAGTTTGGCATACAGCTCGTTCTCGTTGGCAGCAAGGGCCTCGCCTTTATTGACCATGCCTTGTTCATTTACCGCACGATACGCGTAATGAGGCATGGCTAGCTCCCGCCAGATGCATGGATGAGATCCACCTCAGCCATGAGGCTTTCTAAACTAATCAAGCCTTCGGCAAGTTTACTCAGGCCATCTTGGGCCATGCTGATAAAACCTTTGGACTTGGCGGCATGCAGTAATTGCGCGCGCGATGCACTGCTGACAATCAATTCGTCCAATTCAGCATCGATGGGTAATACTTCTGAAATAACGATACGTCCCTTATATCCTGTATCATCACATGCCGGGCAGCCCACAGGGTGTCCTACCTTATGTGGCAATTCGATGCTGCTGGACAATAACGATTTGAGATGGGCATCGGGCGCACGCATTGTCTTACAATCCTGACACAATAGTCGTACCAGGCGCTGGGCTACTGTAGCGGTAATATTCCCGGACATTAACCCCGGAGATAAACCAAATTCACGCAGACGCGGGAACACCCCGAAACTATCCTGTGTATGCAGTGTTGTGAAAATTTGGCTGCCCGTCATGGCAGCACGCAACGCCATTTGTGCTGTATCTGCATCACGGATTTCACCAATAAGGAGCACGTTGGGGTCTTGGCGAAGAACCGCACGTACACCTTCCGCAAAACTGAGACCGAAGCCTTCACGGATTTGTGTTTGGCGAATACCTTCTAATTGATACTCAATCGGGTCTTCAAGCGTACGAATACTACGCGTATCCTTGTCTAATAATTGCAGAAGTGCGTAAAGCGTAGTGGTTTTACCCGAACCCACTGGGCCCGTGAGCACAACCATGCCGTTTGGGCGCAAACACAAGCGACGTAATAAATATTCCTGCTGCTGGCTAAAGCCTAGCTGTTCTAAGGGTAACAAGGCCCTCGCCTGATCAAGGATACGAATGACAATATTCTCGCCGTGCTGGGTGGGCAAAATAGATACGCGAAAATCCACATTCTTACCGGCTATTTGTAAATGAAATCGGCCATCTTGAATGTTACGACTGTCAACAATATCCATGCCTGCCAAAACCTTGATACGCTGTGCCAAGCGCGGCCAAGAGGCACGATGCAGCAGGCTGATAGTTTTAAGTTGGCCATCGATACGTAAACGAATGCGCACCGTTTTTTCTTCCGGCTCCAAGTGAATATCGGAGGCGCCACTGGCTACACTTTCAGCCAGCAAAGCTTCGACAGTGGCAATGACAGGGTGATTTTCAACTGTATCGAGCACTGGGGAGATCAGCCCCTGCTCCATTTCACTTAAGTGGTATTTGAAATTCTCGGCACGGCCATAGGCACGGGCAATATACTGCTGAATGTCTTGTTCGGTTGCGATGAAAAAGCGCAATCCAAAATCCATAGGAATTTGTCGCTTGATAGCATCGGTGGCACGGATATCCAATGGGTCGGCCATCGCAACAGACAAAGTATTGTCTTCGAGCATAATGCCCACGGCTTTATAACGCTGGGCTATGTCTTTATCCCAAAAACGCCCCGCATCTTCATCAATTGAGGTATGTGCAAGGTTTACAGTTAAAAAACCTGTTTGCGCACTAATCGCCTCAATGACATGTTCTTCTTGTATAAAGCGCAGCTTTACAAGTATCCGTCCCAATAAATCCGGATGCTGTTTTTGTTCATGCAAGGCAAGACGAAGCTGGTCGTCATTCAAGATACCTTGAGCACACAACCATTCCCCGATCATTTGACGTTTTGGGTTTATTTCTGGAAAGCTCAGAACGTTTTTCATTATGGCCACCCTGTTGTACAAGCAGGATTGCCCAGATAACTCACCAATGAATTGCGATCCAGATACAGATAGTTATCATCGAATGGATCATTACCTGCAGCTGCGATGGGCGTTATAAAGTTCCGATTATTATCCCGTGCATTGCATCGCTCAGCCCCTGTTGTGCCTGAACATGCCGGAGTGGCATTTGGAAACGCCAGACGGCCGTCATTTGGATTATTCCTGTACGCGCCATAGCCATTTGCACCATGGCTTAATACCATTGCAGCTATATTCGATTGATGTGCCCCGTTACTAAGCTGGATATCCAGCGGAGCAGCGGTAGCCATGGTCACACTGCACAAACCATTAGTGCCCGATACTGGCAATTGGGTATTTGGTGCGCTGGCCACATAACTGGCTAGCCGTGTATCAACGGCATAGGTAAGCCAATGGCCATAGGCATCCTTGGCCAAAGCCTCCTGTAAACCAAGCGAACGGAAAGGCAGCAACCCAGTTGGGTTAGAACACGTACCACAGGCGGTGCCATTCCCGCCCGCCACATAGCCATGGCCATTACTGAAAGCGGCGCTGGCCGGCGTGGGACAAGGCAGGCAGCCTGATGACTGAACAAATGCCGCGATGGAGCGCATAACAGTCTGCAAATTTTGAGAAGTTGTTCTGGCTTGCTCTGATACGCGGATGGATAGAAAGCTAGGCACCAGCGTGCCAATCACAACCGCCAATATTGCCAATACCATTGCGGTTTCAGCCAATGTAAAACCTTGTTCAGAATTCAAGATTACAGTGCGCGGGTGCATAGTATGTAGACGCTTGTTTCTACATATGGATTGGTAGCTGCTGCACCATCAATTGCAACACCTGCACGGATATTTCCTGTTTGCGGGTTACCGTCATCCTGACGTTGATCAATAATTGTTGCTGCAGAGCCAGGAACCTTGTCTAGACACAACACATTCGTCTTGTCGGCAAAACCATTGGTGGTAAAAGCACCATTTTGAACCCCGAATATGCCTCCAAATGAATTGCCGGGCTGCGTGGCATCACTACCCTGCCCTTTAATGAGGCCAGCGGCGCGAAGATCTGCCCAGATCATACGGCTTTCAGGTGCACCATTCCCATTTGCAAGCGCCGCGGTGGAATTATAGCTTGTGCTGGTACCAACGATACCGTCGCCACCACCACTGTTTGTGACAATGCTAAAACGCGAGGTTGCTTGTGCATCATCACCTGGTACAGCACCATAATTTTGATTATAGGTAGAGATAGCGGATTGGATGCTTTGCAACGTACTTATCGTGCCGGTGATACGAGCGTTCTGTAGAATGTTTACCGCTACCAGAATACTGCCAATCAACAAGCCAATAACAACCAGCACAATCGATACTTCAACAAGGGTAAAACCAGCATGGTGGTGAGTATTGTGACGCGCGCGCATTCGTGACCCCATAGAATTATGTAATGAATAGCCGTGTATGCATTTTTAAACCATACAACTAGTGGTTGAAACTGCTTTTAATGCCTGTGGTGTTTTTTCTTTTTGGATTTATGCTTTTTATGCTTGGTCGCTTTTTTCTTATGCGACTTATCCCCGTTATTCACAGATGTTCTGGTATCGTTCACTCGGCTTGCTGCCTTGGCTGAAGAAACCGCAGGCAATATCTGACCATCATCTACATATTCACCATCCAGTTCTTCATCTGATGCTTGAATGTCATTTGATTTGGATGAAACAGGTAATGGTCTGCGATCGCGATTAAATTTCTTATATAGCTCTATATCTGCATCATCTGGCTTTGGTGCATCGTTATTCATGACGGTTGCACGCAGCAGGATAACAAGTTCAGTTAGCTTGGAATCGTTACTGCGTGATTTCGCAAGGTTACCGAATACAGGGACTTCGTCTGCAAATGGCACACCTTTCTCAAGGTTACCTGATGCATCTTGCATCAAACCACCCATCACTGCGACGGCACCTGATTTTAGCGTAAGGACGCTATCCATTTCACGCACGGCCACCACGGGTATGGAGGACGACACCTCCGGTACGTTAGCGTCAGCAGCGGCAATCTTCACACCAGGGTCTTCCACACGGTCGACAATAAAAGATACAGTCGGACGCAGATTAAGCGTCACTTCATCACGCTCTTGATTAATAGATGGCTGGACTGTCATTAAAAAGCCAACTGGCACTGTATTTGGGGTGCTGTTGACCGTGCGTTGCACACCCACCGGACTACCTCCGTTGGTTCCAATAATTGGTGTGGTTTCAATGGTGGAGGTAAAATAAACCTCGTTTCGTGCGACTTTAAGCACTGCAGGTTGGTTATTAAGCACTGTTAAGCGGGGGCTAGATAGGGTGCGCGACGTACCAAAGCTGCGAACAAAATTTAGCACTCCTGCGAAATCGTTATCTTTAAGGGATAGCGTAACTACGCCATCTGTTGCTGTAGCCGCAGACGCGAATGGTGCGCCCGCCGCTGCCGTACCAAAGCGTGCCGCAGCGTTGACGCCACTATTGAAAAGTGAACGCCAATTGATGCCGCTCTTATAATTTTCATCTAACTCTACTTCGATGATACGCGCTTCAATCAAAACTTGGGAACTGACGTTGCGTCTGATTTTTACGAGATATGCTTCTATAGCTTGCTGTTGGCGGTCTGTGCCAAATACGCTGACGAGCCCGGCTTGCTTATTGATTGAGAAAGCTTTGGTAGGTGAAATCCCTTCCTGTTTAAGCTCTTTAAGCGTTTCACCATCTACCCGCATGTTGCGGCTGCTTTTTGTATTAGTGAGGATGGATTCCACATTGGCTTCAATTTCTCCCCAAAAATCGGCAATAGCTTGCGTTTCGACCTTGGTGGTTGAGTTATTACCACTGGCTACATCGCTGCCATTATTGGAGTTATTGCTGCGGCCATTACCCTGAATGCTGGAGAATACATTGGTGGCAATCCCGATTTCACTTTGTGATTTACGTATCAATGTCAGGTAATCAATCGGGTAGCTTTTGATAAACGGCTCATCCAATTCAATTCGCAAAAAATTATCTTCAACCTTATACCGCAAACCAGCCATATTGCACAAGCGATCAAGTACCTTGGAAAATGGCTGACGAATGGCAGTAAAAATCACGCCGCCTGAAATCCGCGGATCAAGTTCAAGATTGACTTCTGCCTTGCTGGCTAATTCCTGCAAGACATCTTTAACCGGAACTTTTTCGGTTATAGAAATTGAAATAATTTTATCGTTGGCAATTTTGTTTTTTGAATTCGCACTTGCCTTGAATGGTACACGCGGAATGGGTGGGCCTTCATTGCTGTCACGTTCTTTGCGTAAATCGCGGTAATCATCACGATTTAAATCCATCACAGGATCAATTTTATCCAGCTGTACATCCTGACAAGCTGATACGGGCAATAAGAGCAATATAAGGAGGACCCAAAAGCGCATAACTATCCCTTTTATATTATCGTTTTTCTTTATTTTTATGGGATCTGTTTTAGCGCGGCAGGCCAATAACTGAAAGTAGGAATATGCAGGTTATAGGCCTATTCGTAGCGGACGCCTGTAAAATATAGGCCTTGTGGCGGTGCAGTAGGCCCCGCCTTGGTGCGGTCTCTAGCCTCAAAAGCCTGTTTAAAATCATCTACACTCCATTGGCCGGTACCTACGAAGAACAAGCTACCCACCATATTGCGCACCTGATGGTATAAGAATGATTTGGCGCCAAATTTAAAATGGAATTCATTACCGGTCTGTTCAACCTGCGCTTCTAACATCGTTTTGACAGGTGAAGGCGACTGGCAATTGATAGCGCGAAAGGATGAGAAGTCATGATGGCCGACCAGAAGTGCCGCTGCATGTTGCATTGGCTCCAATGATAAAGGCTTATAGAAATGTGTTGCAAAACCACGTTCAATCGTCAATGGACGCGGACGGTTAATCACGCGGTACATGTAATGACGCGATAGCGCAGAAAAACGCGCATGAAAATCAGTTGTTACCGGCTCCACATCCAGCACAATCACCGGGTGATGACGCATATAATAATTAATGGCATCACGAACGGTTTCAGCGTCGGTTTCGCGTTCAATATCTGCATGGCACACTTGTGCCAATGCATGCACACCTGCATCGGTGCGACCTGCTACGTGGATGCGAACATCTTCATTACAAAATTTTTTGATAGCTTCTTCGATGGTTGATTGAACAGATCGCGCGTCTTTCTGCATTTGCCAGCCAGAAAAGCCTGCACCATCATATTCAACTGTGAGCTTCCAGCGCTGCATTATAACTGCTCGCCAATCTTGACTGAAAAACCGCGAAGAAATGATGCACCATCGGTTATAGCGCGTCCTTGGCGCTGCACTTTTGTTAAAGCAATCGCATCTTCACCACATGCAATTGTAAAGTCATCATTCAGTAAAGTGCCGCTTGGCCCATGCATACCGAACACAACACTGGCTTCGATAACTTTGATACGTTCACCGCGGCTTTCAAAATATACACCCGGCCATGGCGACAAACCACGCAGCTTGCGTTCAATTTCCGCCGCACTGTCTTGCCAATTTATGCGACCTTCATCTTTTGTGAGCTTCGCAGCATAAGTTACGCCCTGCTCTGGCTGCTGAGTTGCTTGCAGTGTTCCTGCATCGATTTGTGGCAATGCCTCCACAATCATTAGCGCGCCTAACCTAGATAATTCATCGTGCAATAAACCCGCTGTCGTATGCGTCGTGATGGGAACACTACGCTTGAGCCACATCGCACCGGTATCAAGCCCCACATCCATCTGCATAATCGTGACGCCGCTATCTGCATCACCGGCAAGGATTGCGCGCTGAATGGGCGCGGCCCCACGCCAGCGCGGCAACAAAGATGCATGAATATTGATACACCCCAATCTTGGCGCATCAAGAATTGGCTTTGGTAACAATAGACCATAGGCCACCACAACGGCCACATCCGCATTTAAGTCGGCAAAAGCCTGCTGTTCATCCACCTGCTTAAGGCTGGTTGGGGTGCGCACAGGAATTGCGCGCGCTTCAGCAGCAAGATGCACGGCTGATTTTTGAATAGCATGGCCACGGCCAGCTGGACGCGGCGGTTGACTATACACACAAACCACCTGATACCCTGCATCAAGCAAGGCATTGAGCGCCGCAACGGAAAATTCCGGCGTGCCCATAAAAATGATACGTAATGGCTTTAAGGTTGAATTCATGCCCAGCAAGATAGACAAAACTAGAGGGACTTACCACCCAGCTTTTCACTATCTTCTGCGGCTAAACGTTGGGCTTTTTCAACGCGCTTAAGCATCATATCGCGCTTAAGCTTTGAAACATAATCCACGAATAAAACGCCATTTAAATGGTCAATTTCATGCTGGATACAGGTGGAAAGCAAATCTTCGGCCTCCATCTCAACCCGCTTATTGTTAACATCTGTGTAATTCAGGCGAATACGTTTTGGGCGGGTTACTTCGGCATATTGGCCGGGTATGGAAAGGCAGCCTTCGCGGTAGGTGAATAATTCCTCCGAACGCCATGTGATTTCAGGATCTGCCATCATGAAGGCATGCTCAGCGTTTTGCTCTTCGGCAACATCCACCACAATCACTCGTTTCAATTCACCAACCTGTGGTGCAGCCAGACCCACCCCTGCACTTTTGTACATGGTTTCAAGCATTTCATGCATAAAACGGCTTACTTCGCGATCGACTGTTTTTACAGGATCGGCCATCTTGCGTAATACGGGGTCTGGTACAATTCTTAGTTTTAAAACCATGGTCTATTTTCACATAAAAGATTTAAAGAAATATATGTGCTTCAACCTATTGATTTCAAGCCACTTCTTGCTTTTTTTCGATGACTTTATCGTCATCTGCAGCTGAAGCCAGCTGACGCGGGGCAACATCCACGGTCTCTAACACAGCAATTTTCTTATCACTTTCAATGCTGTACTCGTCAGCTAAGCGACGCGCGCGGGATAGAACGCGCCCCTCAAACGATCCGACAGATTTATTATAATGATCAATCGTTTTGCGAAGGCTATCGCCAATGTTCTCAAAATGCCCTGCAAATGATGCCATAGCCTCGTATAAATCTTTGCCTAAACTTGCAATCTTCTGCGCTTGTTCGGCCAATTTTTCTTGACGCCATGCATGGGCAACTGTTTTTAAAAGACCAATCAGATTGATTGGCGTGGCCATAATTACCCGGCTTTTAAATGCAAAATCGAATAATTCTGGATCGTTTTGTAAGGCAATTGATAAAAAATGTTCGCCGGGAACAAACATCACCACAAAGTCAGGTGATTGCTTGAATTGATCCCAATAGGCTTTTTGGCTAAGGCTTTTTACATGCTCACGCAAATGCCGTGCATGACGTTGATGGGTGAGCGCGATTTGGTCTGGTTCTGCATTTGTAATATCCAGCAAGGCATCTAGCGGCGTTTTACAATCGATCACAATTTGACGGTCACCGGGCAAATGCACAATCACATCTGGGCGAAGGCGTTGATTATCCTGCGTGGTGGTATTGGTTTGTTCGGTAAAATCACAATGCGCAATCATGCCCGACATTTCAAGCACGCGCTTCAATTGCATTTCACCCCAACGGCCACGCCCCTCCGGTTTACGCAATGCTTGCTTTAATTGGGTAGTTTCACTGCGTAGTTGCGTCTGTGTTTCAGCCATTTGAGCAAGATGCTGCTTAAGGCCTTCATAGGCACCAATACGCGCTTTTTCCATTTCGCCAGTTTGGGTTTGCAATTGGGTTAATCGCAGCTCCAATGGCTTTAACATCTCAGCAACATTATGCGTGCGTTTTTCCCAATCATGACGGGCATTTTCGCGCTCATGCGATAATTCATTCTTCGCAAGATTTAAAAGTACATCAAGGTTGGCTGTTAAGGCTTCATTGGACAGTGCCTTAAATTGCTCGGCCAATCGTTTGCGATTTAAACCTTCAAAAATTCGCGAAATAATAAATCCAACAACAACACCGCCTAGACCACATGCAATCAGCTCAATGGGTAAGTTCATTTGCTTTGTCCACTTTCATTCCATGCAGTTTGATATGCTGCTTCAAGATTTTTAACAAACGTCTTGCTGTCAAATAATGGCAGGCTTTCGCGGCCTTGTTGAAGGTGTTGCCGGATCGAAGAACGACGTTCCTCATCCTTTAATAACTCACGGATTTTGGTTTCATAAATATCAAGTGATGGCGCTACCAATTCAGGTAAGCCTGCTGCTTTCAATAAGCTTGCTGATACGCGTGAGGCAAAGCTTTTGCCAGATAATCCTATGACGGGCACACCCACCCATAAGGCATCACTGGTAGTGGTATGGCCGCCATATGGCGCTGTATCAAGCACCACATCAGCATGACGATAACGCGCAATGTGTTCTGCTTGCGGCAAGCGGTCAGCAAAAATAATACGCTCCGGGTCAATACCACGTTTTTGGGCTTCGCCACGTATATTGTCCTGCACCACTTTATGCGGCGCAAACAACCACAGAACCAAGGATGCATCGTCTTGCAATAGCCGCATCCACACATCAAACACCGCTGGGGTGATTTTATAGGTTTGATTAAAGCAGCACAGAACCGTTGCCTCTGCTGGCAAGCCATAATCACTACGTTTTTTTGCAGCCAATAATGGCCGCTCACGATCATTGATTTGATAGGTATGCGGCAAACGGATAATCTTTTCTAAATAGGCAGCAGTTTGGTCAGCAGGGATGATCACATCATCTGCGATGATATAATCAACAAACGGCGCGCCCATGGAACCAGGATAGCCCAACCATTGAATAATGACGGGCGCAGGACGCGATGCCAGAACCTCTGGCAGTCCGCCACGTGTGTATCCTTTTAAATCCACCAAAATATCGATGCGATCATTGAATATACGCTCGGCAATCGCAACAGGAGGCATGCCGGCACAATTGACCCAATGCTCGGTACCCTTTTGCATACGCGTGCGTATGGGGCTATCACCACTTTGGCCATAACTATAGACAAACACTTCAAATTGGTCACGGTTGTGATGACCAAACAGTTCGGCTACCAGATAGCTGGTTGCGTGTTCGTGCAGGTCATTGGATAGATAGCCAATACGCAAGCGCGACGCGCGCGGCAGTGAACGTGCGTCAAATTGCGCAACAGGCTTAATGCTTTGTGCACCCTTTTTTACGCATTCCAGATGTTTAAACGGATCATCAATGAAAATAGGCGCAAGGTTGGCCGGGATTTTATCAAGGGGCAGTTCCGTCCCACTCCAATCGGCCATTTGCCTGCGGGTCATGGCAATAACAGCATCCATGTCGTGATTTTTTGGGTCTAATTCTTGCGCCTTTTGAAACGCGGGGATGCTTTCGGCCAGCATACCGCTTTGGCGAAGGGCGTGGCCAAAATTTGCCCATAGATGTGCGCGGGTTGGCGCAAGTAGAACCAGCTGTTCATACAATGGCACGGCATCAATTGGTTGATTGGTTGCCAGCAGGAATACCGCAAGATTATGCATAATGTCTGGTTGGTCTGGGCGCAGGGCATGGGCTGTGCGCAGCAACTTATCGGCAAGTTCTATTTCGCCGATATTTTGCTTAATGATGCCACCAAGGTGGAGAAAATTAATGTTATCAGGGTAATCAGCGAGTGCGGATTCCACTTTAACATTGGCAAGTTTCAGATTGCCGGACTGAACAAGACGCGACACATCTTCGAAACGTTCACGCAAATCTTCATTTGGTTTTTTGGCTGTTTTTGACATGGCCCCATTATATGCAGTGACAATTTTATTGTCAGCAACCTTTACACGGCGGCAGGCTCAATAATGCTGGTTTTGGGCTTGCGGCGAGGCCAAACATTAATAAACGAGAGTACAATAGCAGACAAATACGGCATGCTTTGTACCAGCAAAATGCCGGACCATAACAACGCCTGATTGTTGGCAACGCTGTATTTCAATGCCAATACAACCGAGCAAATAACCAAGCCAAGGAAGATGATGATTTCATCACGAGCCATAGCAAAGCCTTGATACAAGGCAGGCTTATCTTCACATTTTGGCGTACGGAAAAACGGCTTACCGCTGGTGAATAAACCTTGCAGCATGGCTGATCCAACCACATGGCTGAGCGCAGTACCCGCAACGGCTGCACCAATTCGTTCTGGCCAGCCAATGCGAACACGAAGCCCATACATCATAAAGCCGCTAAGGATTTTAAATGTGAACACCGCCAACGTTGGCAATTGGAAAATTTCAGGCGGAAATTCGACCCATTCCATGAATAAAAACAGTGACCATACAAGCGAACCCAACACGAATATTAAATTCGCGGCATCTGCAATCCATGGCAGCCAGCCTGCAATAAAGTGATATTTCTGCGCAAAAGTTAGTTCAGTGCGGCCCGGCATAAAGAACGGAATATGCCGCTTCATAATTTGCATAGCGCCATATGCCCAACGGAAGCGTTGCGATTTATAGCCAGCAAAGGAGTCAGGAATGAGGCCCTTTCCAAAGCTTTGCGACAGATAATAGGACTCATACTTATGTTCAAATAATTTAAGACCCAGCTCGGCATCTTCGCAAATACACCACTCGGCCCAGCCATTAACTTGCTTCAATGCGGTTTTGCGAATTAAGGTCATGGTACCATGCTGGATAATCGCATTGCGTTCATTACGTTGGACCATGCCGATATGGAAGAACCCGGCATATTCCCAATGGCACATTGTTTTAAACTGGTCGCCTTCCCAATCACGATAATCTTGAGGCGATTGAACAAAACCAACGCTCGGCTTTTCAAATAACGGAACCAACGTTGAAAGCCAATCCCTGTCGACCTGATAATCGCTATCAATTACGGCAATGATTTCTGCGTCTGGCGCTGTTTGTTCCAATGCAAAATTGAGTGCACCAGCCTTAAAGCCTGGCCATTTGGGTAAATGAAAAAAGCGGAACCGCGCGCCAAGTTTTTGGCAATAGGCTTCCACCGGTTTCCACACTGCATCATCTTTGGTGTTATTATCGATTACCAAGACTTCGTAATTGGAATAGTTCATACGCACAATTGCATCAAGCGTATCAATGACCATTTGTGGTGGTTCGTTGTAGCATGGAATGTGTATGGAAACTTTCAGTTGATGACCATGGTCATCAATGGCGGTTGGGTCAACCTTGCGGCGCCAATTTTCTGTCCATACCGTTTCGGTAAACTCCAAGCCGTCCACCAATAATACAGCAAACAGGAATAGCTGGAACAGGACCAACCCCGCCCAGGCAAAGCCGATGGTGGCTGTATAAACCTCCCCATGCGCGGATAAAACGCTCCACACCAAGACCGAGAAAATGCCTTGAATAAGCAGCCCAAAGAAGGCTTGCCCTACCCATGAAATATGCCCTGCTTTACGCATGAATAAAATGATTGGCAGTAATGCCAGCACCATGGCAAGCAGACATGCCTCAGGCCAATTGCGGCGTTCATTCACGCGGCCAAAAAGCGGGAATTTTTGCTGGCGGTTACTGTCCCAAATTCCCCAATTTGCGCCAACCGTTCCTTCAATTTCCCATTTCCATGACTGATCAAAGGCTTCAACAATTGTGTAGTCGAGTTTTCGTTCGGTTGCGATATTCAAAAAATCGCGGATAAAACGTGCCTGATTTACCTGACTTGGCTCGGCGCCATAAATCCATTGTCCCTTACTTGGCCAACCGATTTCACCAATCATGATATGTTTGGATGGGAATGCAGTGTGCACTTCGTCATAGCGTTGGAGTGCGTATTGGACGGCTTCGCCCACCGGCTTTCCTTCCCAATAGGGCAAGGTATGGATGGTAATGAAATCAACCGCAGCAGCCAGACGTGGATTTTTGAGCCAGACATGCCATGGTTCAGCAGTGCTAACCTGCACCTTCACACGGCGTTTAACCCAGTGAATGATATCCACCATTTCATCAACAGTGATATCACCGCGCAAGATAGCTTCGTTACCTACCAAGATGCGATTGACGTTGCGGTTTTTATTTACGACATCAACAATATTATTTAATTCAAGCAGCGAGTTTTTGGCGTTCTTATCCACCCACGCACCCATGGTGACCCACAAGCCATATTTTTTTGCAATCACAGGAATAGCTTCAAGGCCATTCGTGGCACCATACGTACGAATGGAGCGCACGTAAGGCGCAACTGTTTTTACGTCTTCTTCAATTTCGGCAAGCGTGGGGAATGTCTGCTTGGCAGGATTATGTTCATCACGATATGGCGTGAACGATACGCCGCTGATTACGCCATCCCATGCACTGCTATCACGACTGAGATTGATAACACCCCACAAGGTGATATTGACCATAAAGACAAGGGCCAATACGAAGGCTATGCGCAAAGGAGATGGGCGTTTTTTCATGACCGGAGTTGATAGCACGTGGCAGGCTTTTACGCCAAATATTTTGTATAAAGCACCGACATATGCAGCATGCTAATAATTATTTAACTATGATAATTAAGCCCTAGGAAAGCTCCCCCCCATAACATTGCTATATAACAAATTCGGCAGGTTGATATGGCGATTGATAGAAACGAACCACCCAGTGGCGAACGACCAGCTTATCAGGCGATGGCAGAACATCACCCTGCTGCCCGAGCTGCGCGGCAAGAGACTGCACCCGTACAGGTTGCACAGGCGACAGTAACCAGTGACGATATTGTCAAAGCACTGACCCCGAACAGCGCACCACGTCCTAGCGCTGCGATACCTTCTGAAGAAGCTGCAGCGAGGGCACGTGCAATGTCAGATGATGAACTCAGAAGGAAAGATCCTTCGGCACCTGGCACAACACTGCAAGACATTCAGGAACTTGCACGTAGACAGGCCCAAAAACGCCAGAGCCAACCAACGCCAAGATAAAATACGAATTGTAAGAATTACTGAGCGAGTTGCTTGCTCTTTTGTTCAAGCACATTCAGCAATCCATCTGGACCACTGGTGCGGATGACCGAGCCGAATTCAGACCGGCGGGTTGCCATTTCACTAATAGCGCCATCCACAAATACGTCGGCGATTTGCCAGCCTTTATCATTCTTGACCATCAGATAGTTGAGCTGGTGTTGTTCTTTGCCGCTTTTTAGGGTGGTTTCGACAATGCGTTGACCCGGATTTTGACCAGCCTTCTCGCCCACTACCTTGAATTCTTCGCCATCAAATTTCTTGAACTGGCTGGCATAGTTGGCAACCGTGAAGTTATGGAAAGCGCGGGTTAGCTTGTCTTTTTGTTCCGGTGATGCCTTCACCCATGATGGGCCGTAGGAAACACGGGTCATGTCACCAGCACTGAATGCCTTGGCAACCGCCGCTTCTAGTTTTTGCGCGCGGCCTTCAAAACCGAGGGCATCGCCTTCCTTCATTACGGCGGTCAAGGTACGGTAGAATGAATCAATCACTTCACTTGCACCAGCACCAGATGCAACAGGTGGGCGCATCGCCACATCTTGAACCTTTGCGGCATGAACAACCATTGGTGCAACAGCAACAAGCACAGCAAACAGATAGCTAATAATACGCATATTCACTCCAGACAAATTAAAGAACGCTATGGGTATAACAACCAATTATGCCCGAACTTTGGCAAAGCGCTGAATGCTTGCACCGCTTGTGGCGGTATTGCCAACAGCAGCGCGCGCCGTTGCTACAATGTGCTTAGCATTCAATTGTGCTTGGTCATATTGCTTCACAGGATTGTCATGATCCTGGAAAATATCAGGCAAGGTCATGGTTCGCACACGCAAGCCATTATCAAGCAAGCCTTCATTGGCCAAGAAATGCATCACATGGGCACCAAAACCGCCCATGGAACCTTCTTCAATCGTAATCAGCACTTCATGTTCAGCTGCGAGTTGGCGAACCAATTCTTTGTCGAATGGTTTGGCAAAGCGCGCATCAACCACGGTTGTGGTTAGGCCTTGAGACGCCAATTCGTCAGCAGCCTTTAATGATTCCTGTAAACGGGTACCAAGGCTAAGGATAGCCACGCGAGACCCTTCGCGAATGATACGTCCCTTACCGATTTCCAATACAGAACCGCGCTCAGGGAGCGCAACGCCTGTGCCTTCACCACGTGGGTAACGGATACTGGATGGACCTTGGTCATAGGCAGCAGCCGTTGCCACCATATGGAATAATTCCGCTTCATCGCTTGGTGCCATCATCATGAAATTTGGCAAGCAACCAAGGAACGCAAGATCAAATGCACCTGCATGGGTGTAGCCATCAGCGCCAACCAAACCGGCACGATCCATCATGAAGCGTACAGGTAGATTTTGCATAGCAACGTCATGAACAACCTGATCATAACCACGTTGCAGGAAGGTTGAATAAATAGTGCAGAATGGCTTCAAGCCTTCGGTTGCCATACCGGCAGCGAAGGTCACCGCATGCTGTTCCGCAATGCCCACGTCAAATGTACGTTCAGGGAAACGTTTTCCGAAAATATCAATACCGGTGCCTGATGGCATCGCGGCGGTAACGGCCACCACTTTATCATCATGCTCTGCTTCCTTAATCAAAGCATCCGCATACACGCGGGTATAGGTTGGAGCGCTGGCCTTTACCTTCACCTGTTCGCCCGTAATAACGTCGAACTTGTTTACGGCATGGCATTTATCGGCAGCAGTAAGTGCTGGCGCGAAGCCCTTACCTTTTTGAGTAACCACGTGAATAAGAACCGGGCCTGGGTCTACGTCATCACGGATATTTTCCAAAACAGGCAATAGATGATCAAGATTGTGACCATCGATTGGGCCCACATAGTAGAAACCCAATTCTTCAAACAATGTTCCGCCAGTCACCATGCCACGTGCATAAGATTCAGCTTTGCGTGCTGCTTCACGTACAGGTTTGGGGAAAATTTTGCTCATATCTTTGGCAAGGTTACGTAGACCGCGATATTCCTTGGATGATACGATACGTGACAAATATGCGCTGAGTGCGCCTGTTGGCGGCGCAATTGACATGTTGTTATCATTCAAAATCACAATCAGCTTGCTGCGCATTGCGCCAGCGTTGTTCATAGCTTCATAAGCCATGCCTGCGCTAATGGAACCATCGCCAATTACTGCTACCACATGGTTTGGTTTTTCCAATACGTCGCGTGCCACTGACATACCCAAACCAGCAGAGATGGAGGTGGAGCTATGGGCCGCGCCAAATGGGTCATATTCACTTTCGCTGCGCTTGGTAAAGCCAGACAAACCGCCGCCTTGGCGAAGGGTGCGAATACGGTCGCGGCGACCTGTTAAAATCTTATGCGGATAGGCTTGGTGACCTACGTCCCAAATCAATCTGTCATCTGGGGTATTGAATACGTAGTGCAAAGCAACGGTTAGCTCAACCACACCAAGTCCTGCACCCAAATGTCCACCGGTTGTTGAAACCGTATCAATTGTTTCTGCGCGCAATTCATCGGCAACCTGCTGCAATTGTTCAGGTTGCAATTTGCGCATATCTGATGGAACAACGATGGTATCCAAAAGTGGCGTTTGATGGTGTGGATTGGTTGAAGGATTTGGCACGCGTGCGCTCCACTACTAAAATAATTGTTAACAAACTGATGGGATTCCGTAAGAATCTACCTTCGGATTGCGAAGGTCAGACCTTAACGAAAGCAATGATTAAAAAGCAAGCAAATGAAATGCTTGCACGGGAAAAAAGCGTTAAAAACCTCCAAAGCTGTTGTGTTTTTGACGCTTTGTTCCCAATTGGTTCACAAGTTAAGACTTTTGGGTCAATTGATAGGCATTCTTCAAATCCGCTTCGAATATCGCCTCACAATCCCAATTCCCTCTAATGATGTAGCTGGGATGAAATGTTGGAATAACAGGGATACCTGGGGCAAGGCGACAATCTTGAATTTTTCCGCGTATCGTCAGAATGCCCTCTTGGCCGGTAAGCGCCCAAAGCGGGGTACGCCCGAGCGTGATGATGGCCTTTGGCTTTTCATTTTGCAGTGTCTTACCCAGATGGAGAAGTTCATTGGCATATTTTTTTAAAACATACTTACTGGCAAAACGGCCATAGCTTTCATCTATCGCCTCTCTGCCTTCTTTTGCTTTGCGAAGCGAGGAAAAAAAATGATCTACTTTGTTTTTAGGCGGTTGGAAGCGAAACACATTCGCTACAAGAATAGATGCGCGGTCGATGCCAACCGCTTGCATATTTTTTTCCAGTAATTGCCCGCTGCGGCCAATAAACGGGCGGCCATGCTTGACCTCGTTTGCGCCTGGAGCTTCGCCGACCACAACCAATAAGCCATTTGAAGATTTTTTAGTTGGGTATTGATAATCAACAAAAGGGAGTTGTTCTGGAAAGAGCTCTTCCGTTAACACTGACTGTTTTAAAGATGATGTTTTGTGCATACCGCACTTTGCAATGAAGGACGGCAATATGTCAAATTGTACCGGTATTTAAGCGGTTGGCGGCACGTTGCGGCGTTCCATCAACTGCGACAGGGTTATTCTGCCTGCAACACCATCATGTGCAGCAGCACGGGGATCGTTACTGAGTAAGGTATTTTGCTCTGCCTGTACGGTCTGGCGCCATGCATCAGCGGCGCGATGCACGTTCTCATCAAAACGAAAATCTTGCGGGTAGCCATTTGGTGGCATTTGCAAATGACCGCTACGTTCCAGGAATTTATAGAAAGCTTCCCTCACCTGTTGTGGTAAACGCATGCCGTCTTCACGGCGCAATGCCGTCATATGAACATGGCCAAAAAGTTTTTGTGTGCGTGCATCAGCTGGATTCATTCCCACGCTGCGGGCAAAATTTTCTGCAAATTGATCAAATACGGATGGACGATTTTGTTGAAGCGCCTCAGGCATGGCGAGTTCTGGTGATGTACGAACTACTGGCGCTGCTGGTGCTGCCACTACTGGTTCTGGTGATGTGCGAACTACTGGCGCTGCCGGTGCTGCCACTACTGGTTCTGGTGATGTGCGAACTACTGGCGCTGCCGGTGCTGCCACTACTGGTTCTGGCGATGTACGAACTACTGGCGCTGCTGGTGCTGCCACTACTGGTTCTGGCGATGTACGAACTACTGGCGCTGCTGGTGCTGCCACTACTGGTTCTGGCGATGTACGAACTACTGGCGCTGCTGGTGCTGCCACTACTGGTTCTG
>JAYRWY010000002.1:0-60000 GCA_041917755.1 Alphaproteobacteria bacterium | reverse complement strand
ATCATAATGAAGAAATGGCTGTCCTCAATAAGCCAGGTAATATCCCAGTGCAGGATTTTGCCAGCCAATTTGCCGATATGTTTGCTGATAATATCCGGTTGTGCGTTCGGCGTGGAATAAAGAATGCATCGCCACATTATGTGCATCGTCTGGATAAGCACACCTCGGGTTGCTTAGTGGTAGGATTTACATCAAATGGTCGCAGGCGGCTGCATAAAATATTCGAAGCGCGTCTGGTTAAAAAAGTATATTTCGCTGTGGTCAATGGGGAGCTAACGGTTCGGCAGACCACGATCAATTCACCGCTGCTATATGACAAGGACGCCAATTTAAGTCGTATAGGCGAGGGCGGAAAGCAGGCCCAGACAGAAGTGGATTTATTGGCCATTGGTGAGGGATTAAGCCTTGTGCGCTTGCGCCCAATTACCGGTAGAACCCACCAATTGCGGGTGCATCTTCGCTCTATTGGTCATCCGATACTAGGCGATGAAAAATACGGAACTAATGCAAACCCGCCGCTATTTCTGCACGCTCGTGAAATACATTTGCCAACCCGTGATGGAAATATCCTGGCGGTGCGTGCGCCATTGCCTGCGCATATGCGTGATGTATTCAGGAATGTCTTGGGGACAAAAAAAATACGGAATCTTGAGCTCAAATAAAAACCCCGCCCGAAGCACTGTTACGTGTTGGGGGCGGGGTTTGTTTAGGCGTTTCTCTTACGGGGGAGCGCGAATGTTATCGCCTGTTAGTGCCTCACCGCTTTTTTGCGGAAGTGGCCTTCATCTGCAATCGAGCGCAGATACTGTGCTTCCATTTTTTCTAATTGTTGAATTTCGTCTTTCACCCGCAGTTTCGATTTTTTGATTTGTGCCATCCGGATTTCATCTGGGTGGGGGTGATTCATTTCCTCGACCAATACTTCGTCTAACCATTCGTGCCGTTTGTGGAGTGCTACTATACGCTGACCTAGTGCCATGATTTCCTCCTTTGTTGGACGCTTAATTCAACTGGACAGTACTTTCTTCTTGGACTTCTCTTCGGGGCTTTTCAGCAACAGACAATAAAAGATGTTGTCTGTAACTAGAATCTACTATAGCCGATTCTGGTGAGGTTTATAAGCTAATCTTTACTAAAAATTTACTTCTAAAACTCAAAGGAATTTGATGGCAATTGTTCAATTCAGCCTAATCATTTCAATAAATTACCGTAGTGTATTCACAGACGGAATGAACAGAATGCCGCAGTGCAGTAAATATAATCTTAATTTAGTTGCACGAAATTTTTACCGAAATTAGCAATCGGTTAAGCGTGATTTTTGAATCGTCTAATCACCAAGACAAATGCCAAGGCCGCGAGCAGTGGCAACCAATGGCCCATCTAATTCAACATCGCGGTAGGTGGCGATGGCTTCGGCAAGCGGTACGTCTTCAACGTGACGATAACGCCAACACACCATGCGATCGAATTTACCTTGTGCCAAACAATCAACGGCATGCACACCCATGGCTGATGCAATAACGCGGTCTTGCGCACTTGGTTGGCCGCCGCGTTGCACGTGCCCGAGCACAGTTACGCGTACCTCTGCATTACATTTTTCAGCGATTTGTTGGCCGATATAGTCGCCAATGCCGCCCAGGCGCTTTTGTTGATCGGAGAATACTTTACTGATTTTTTTGCCAGATTTAGTAGTTACCGCTTCGGAGACAATCACCAGCGAGAAGTTGCGGCCATTTTTGCGAATGGAGTTGATGTGTGCGGCAACCTTATCAATGTCATAGGGGATTTCCGGCATCAAGATTACGTCTGCGCCGCCGGCAATGCCGGAGTTGAGCGCGATATGCCCCGCATCGCGTCCCATGACTTCTAATACCATCACACGGTTATGGCTTGCGGCGGTTGGCTGCAATCTATCGAGTGCTTCGGTTGCGATATCCACGGCGGTTGAAAACCCAACCGACATTTCCGTTGCCCCCACATCGTTATCAATTGTTTTGGGAATGCCCACCAGTTTGATGCCACCTTTATCGGCAAGACGTTTGAGAATACTCAGGCTGCCATCACCGCCAACGCCAATCAGCATATCAAGTCCAAGGCCTTTGAAGCCGCGCAGGATATCATCCGATAAATCTTTTTTGCCAACCGGGGTGGGGAAGGCGAACGGGTCGCCCTTATTGGTGGTGCCTAGAATCGTACCGCCACGACGTAACAGTTCCGAATCCATTTTTTCAATGGTGAGGGGCACGGTGTGCGGCGGGCTGTAAATCAGCCCGTGTGTGCCTTCACAAATCCCGACTACTTCCCAGCCATAGGTACGAATGGCATGTGTCACAACCGCACGGATAACCGCATTCAAGCCTGCACAGTCGCCGCCGCTGGTTAGTAGGCCAAGCTTTTTAGGTGGGTTTTTGGAGGCATCAGCCATGGAGATATCCCTAGAAATGAGCCAATAATTTACACATAGGGGCAGTTACCAAATCTTTAAGAATTTTATATATTTTCATCGGCCAAAGTGTTATTTTCTGCGTCCTTTCAGGATATTAGGGCTCGTTTATTGCTTATGGACCATCTAAACCAGTTACGTGACAGGCTTTCAGCTCTCAAACAAGAGCATCGCGACCTTGACGATATTTTGACCCGTCTGGAAGAAGCCTATCCCCGTGATGAACTGCAAATGCGTCGCTTGAAAAAGCGTAAATTGCAGTTGAAGGACGATATTGTAAAAATCGAAGGGATGCTTATCCCGGATATCATCGCCTAGCTATTTGGGCGGCAGCGATTTTTTTGCATCATCGCGGTTATTCAAAATGCTCACCACATAACTCAGTTCAATTGCCGCTTTGCCGCTCAAGAGCGGATCAAGTTTTTGTTTGATGGTGGTGATGAGGGCTTCGGCTTTTTTCTCGGCGTCATCCAGTTTGCAGCGGGTCAGCATGATACTAAAATCATTGCTGCCGGTTCGGCCAACCACATCGCAGGCGCGCACGCCGCCAATCACAGTTTCAGTAATCACCTTCATCAAGTGATCGTAGAGCGATGCGCCAAGTTTTGTTTTATGTTCCAGTAATCCATCAAAGCTCATCACCAATAGACAGGATATGCCGCCATAGCGTTCATCATGTGCCACCATGCGTGCAATTTCACGCACGAATTCCGGGCGGGTGAGAATAGTGGAGGCTGAATTTCCAAGCGCAGAAATAGCCTGCACGGTTTCCATGGTTTGCAGTTTTTCATGCAGACGTTTATTTTCGTCCTGCAGGGCTTGCCATTCTTTTTGTTGTTCGGGCGTGAGATTTTCGAGCTTCATTTACAAATTATTCGTAGGCGGTTAAAGTGAGTTATTCCTAGCAAACAAAGGTTAAGTATGGATTTAGAAGACTTTGAACCCCGCAAACAAAAGCCAAAACCCAAGGATTTGTCATCGATTTCGGTTGGGGATTTGGAGGAATATATCGCCATGCTGGAGGCGGAAATTGTCCGCACGCGTGAAGAAATTGTGCGCAAGCAATCACATAAATCAGCGGCGGCCGCATTTTTTAAATCGTAGTTACTTCAGCAGCGCTTCAACCACGTAAACACGAATGGCACTGGAAAGATTGCCTTGACGCGTTTTATCAATTGCTTCAATCAGCTCTTGAACGGATTTGTTTTGACGCTTTGCCAGAATGGCCAGCTGTTGCCAGAAGATATCCTCAAGGCTGATGCTGGTGCGGTGACCGCCCAGCGTCAGTGAGTGTTTCTTGAGGGGCACGGCGATTACTTCTCGCCGACCATTTGTTCTGGGCGCACAACTTCATCGAATTTCTCTGCCGTGAGCAAGCCGAGTTCAAGTGCTACTTCCTTCAAAGTTTTGCCTTCGGCATGTGCTTTCTTGGCAATTTTGGCGGCGTTATCGTAACCGATATGCGGGTTAAGCGCGGTCACCAGCATCAGGCTTTCATTGACGATTTTTTTGATGCGATCTTCATTGGCCGTAATACCCACCACGCAATTATCGGTGAAGCTGTTGGCGCTGTCGGCCAGCAAGCGAATGGATTGCAACAAATTATGAATAATAACGGGCTTAAACACGTTCAATTCAAAGTGACCGTTGGAGCCGCCGATGGATACTGCCACATGGTTGCCCATGACTTGGGCGCACACCATGGTCATCGCTTCAGATTGGGTTGGGTTCACCTTGCCGGGCATGATGGATGAACCGGGTTCATTTTCCGGCAGGCTGATTTCACCAATACCGCAACGTGGGCCCGAACCCAGCAAACGAATATCATTGGCAATCTTCATGAAGGACACCGCAATCGTGTTCATCACGCCGGATGCCTCCACCATCGCGTCATGGGCAGCCATTGCTTCAAATTTATTGGCAGCCGTGATGAATGGTTGGCCGGTCATTGCCGCAACTTTTTTGGCAAATAATTCGGCAAAGCCTTTTTTGCAATTCAAGCCTGTGCCCACGGCGGTGCCGCCCTGCGCCAATGGATAGATGCGTTGCAGGCATTCCTTTGCTCTGGCAATCGCAAGCTGTACCTGCATGGCATAGCCTGAGAATTCCTGGCCGAGGGTAACGGGCGTTGCATCTTGCAAATGGGTGCGGCCAATTTTCACAATATTAGCGAATTCCTTGGCTTTTTTATCCAATGCGCCATGCAAATGGGTAAGGGCAGGGATAAGCAAATTCACAATTTCCTGTGCCGCCGCAATATGCATGGCAGTTGGGAAACTGTCATTGGATGACTGGCCCATATTCACGTGGTCATTGGGGTGAACGGGTTTCTTGCTGCCCACAACACCTCCCATCAATTCAATGGCGCGGTTGGAAATTACTTCATTCACATTCATGTTGGTTTGCGTGCCTGAACCGGTTTGCCAAACCACCAATGGGAAATGATCGGCGAGCTTGCCGCTAATCACTTCATCAGCTGCTTTGCAAATGCCGTCGGCCAAGGTTTTATCAAGCGCGCCAAGCTCCATATTGGTTTCGGCGGCTGCTTTTTTCAAAATGCCAAATGCACGAATAAGTGCTTCCGGCATGCGTTGGCCACCAATTTTGAAATTCTGCAAACTGCGTTGCGTTTGCGCGCCCCAGTATTTGTCGGATGCTACATCGATCGGGCCGAAGCTATCGGTTTCGCTACGAACGGATGAGGATTTATTGGCTGTGGCTAGCGCGGACATGAAATGACCTTTTTATGAAGATGTTTAGAAAGAGGGGGGTACTTTACCAAGCAAAATAAGTTAATCAACATCACGTTTTTTGGTGATTTTTCCGACAGTTAGGGTAAACCTTTTCCATGCCTGATTTAGCCCCCTTTGCGACCCTTTCCCATAAAAGCCGTGGCCGACTAATTGACGAAGCCGCCAGCCCCACCCGCGGGCCGTTCCAACGTGACCGCGACCGTATTATTCATTCCAGCGCATTCCGCCGCCTGCGCAATAAAACGCAGGTGTTTATCGAAAGCGAAGGCGATTTTTTTAGAACACGTCTGACCCATTCCATGGAAGTCGCGCAGATTGCGCGCACCATAGCCCGCTTGCTGAAAGTGGATGAGGATTTGGCCGAGGCAATGGCGCTCGCGCATGATCTGGGGCATACCTGTTTTGGCCATGCTGGCGAAAAAGCATTAAATGAATGCATGAAGCCCTATGGTGGATTTTATCATAACGACCAAACGTTTCGTTTGCTCACGCTGCTTGAAAAAAAATATGCCGCATTTGATGGCCTCAATCTGACATGGGAAATGCTGGAAGGTGTGGCGAAACATAACGGCCCGCTAATCGGCGATAAAATCCCGCCGACAATCAAGGCATTCCAAAATAAATTCGATTTAGAACTTGGAACCTATGCGGGCATTGAAGCCCAGATTGCGGCACTATCGGATGATATTGCTTATAATACTCATGATTTTGATGATGGCTTTCAGGCAGGATTATTCACCATCGACGAGCTTGGCTCGTTGCCCATCTTTGATAAAATTTCAAAAGAAACCTTGAAGCGTTATCCAAATATTGAAGGGCGCAGATTGATTAATGAAATTGTACGCGAAGCAATTGGCGTGATGGTGTCAGACCTGCTCACGGAAACCAAATCACGTCTTGCAAAACTAAAACCAACATCAGCCGAGGATGTGCGTGCCGCCAACATGCCGATTGTGGCGTTCAGCGAAGCCGTTGAAACCAGTTTGGGTGATTTGCGCCATTTCCTTCACCAGCACATGTATCGCGCCGAAAAAGTTAAAATCATGACCGATCGGGCGGCACGGTTGGTGCAGGTCTTATTTGATTCCTTCTTCAATAAACCCGCATTATTGCCTGTTACGTGGGTTGAGCGTTTCAGCGATAAAACATTGCTTGAAGATTTGCCGAGCCGAGCCAGAATGGTTGCGGATTATATCGCGGGCATGACTGACCGCTTTGCAGAGCAGGAATACAAACGCTTATTTCCAAACGAACCATTAGAGTAATTTTTAGCTATGACGATTTATGACCATATTAAAATTCTTTTGAAAGCAAAGCTGGCGGAAGTTGCCGCCGCTAATGGCTGGGTATTGCCAGCCCAACCTCCTGAATTCACCGTTGAGGCTCCACGAGATCCCAAGCATGGCGATATCGCAACCAATCTTGCGATGACATTGACCAAGGCGATTGGCAAGCCACCACGCGCCATCGCCGATGCGATGGTCGCGGCACTCAAAACCGATGCATCCTATACAAATGTGGAAGTGGCAGGGCCAGGCTTTATCAATTTACGTCTTGCGCCAAGCATCTGGCAGGAACAGCTCAAAACCATTTTGAATGCGGGTACGCATTACGGTGATTTGAAAATCGGCAATGGCGAAAAAGTTTGCATTGAATATGTTTCGGCAAACCCAACTGGCCCGATGCATGCGGGCCATGTACGTGGCGCGGTATTTGGTGATGCGTTATCCAATCTCATGCAAAAAGTTGGCTATGATGTCACGCGTGAGTATTACTTTAATGACGCAGGAACGCAGGTAGATGTGCTGGCGCGTACGGTTCATTTACGTTACCGCGAGGCGTTGGGCGAGACGATTGGTGAAATCCCGCAAGGCCTTTATCCAGGTGAGTATTTAAAGCCTGTGGCTGAAAAACTTATCGCGCGTGATGGAAAAAAGTGGCAAGGGCAACCAGAAGAAGTGTGGTTGCAACCCATTCGTGAATTTGCAGTTGCCGCGATGATGGAAGCTATTCGTGAAGATTTGAATATGATTGGCATCAAGCACGATGTGTTCAGCAATGAACGTGACGTGATTGAAAATGGCACGCTGGATAAGGTGTTCAAGGCATTGGAAGAAAAAGGCCTGATTTACGTTGGCACATTGCCGCCGCCGCGCGGGAAAGAAATGGAAGATTGGAAGCCTGAACCGTTGACGTTGTTCCGTTCATCGCAGTTTGGGGATTCAAGCGATCGTTCACTGAAAAAACGTGACGGCACATGGTCATATATTATGCCTGACATCGCATATCATTATACCAAGGTTCAGCGTGGCTTTAAGTTGATGATTAATGTGCTTGGCGCGGACCATGGCGGATACTTAGAACGTATGCGGCCTGCCATTGCCGCGATTTCAGATGGTAGTGCGAAGTTGGATGTGCTGTTTTGCCAGATGGTGAAGGTGTTTAATAATGGCGAAGCGGTAAAGCTTTCCAAGCGTTCCGGTAATATTATCACGCTTCGTGAAATGGTGGAGGAAGTAGGCGCAGATAGCGTGCGCTTTACTATTCTCACCCGCAGTTTTGATAGCCAGTTTGAATTCGATTTTGCCAAGACCAAAGAACAATCGCGCGATAATCCCGTATTCTATATTCAATACGCACATGCGCGGTGTTGTTCGGTTCTGCGTCATGCAGCAGAAATGTTCCCCAAGGCTGACTTAAGCGTGAAGGGGTTGGCGAATACAGATTTAAGTATTTTGACGAGTGAAGATGACATTGCGCTCATTCGGTTCTTGTGCAATTGGCCAAAATTGGTGGAAGCCGCCGCGCAAACCCGCGAGCCACACCGCATCAGCTTCTATTTGTATGATCTGGCGGGGATGTTCCATTCCTTCTGGAATAAAGGTAAGGATGACGCGACGTTGCGTTTCCTGATTGAAGATAATCCAAAACTGACCATGGCGCGTTTGGCCTTGCTTAAGGGGCTGACCACCGTGATTGCTAGCGGCCTTGCCGTGATTGGCGTGAAACCTTTAGAGGAGATGCGTTAATGCAAGATTTTGATGATCAACATCCGCGCGTGCGGTTGATTTTCAGCCTCGTTGCCATTCTGATTGTGCTGGGCGGGCTTTGGCTTGCCTCCAGCTTTATATGGCCGGAAGATAACGGGCAGATTGCGATATTAAAGGCAGATAACACGCCGTTTAAAACCCGCCCCGATGATAAGGGAGGGATGCAAATTCCCCATCAGGATAAATTGATTTTCAATACCGTATCGGCAGATGGAAAACCTGTAACAGTTGAACGTATTTTGCCTGGCCCGGAGCAGCCATTAAATGCGGTGCAACCCAATGCCGACCCAATTGTGCCTGCTATTCCAACGGTTGTGAACCAAGCCGAACAGCCAGTTGTTGAAACCAAGGTTGTAGAAAAGGCACCGGAAAAAGCGCCAGAAAAAGCTGCCGAGAAGCCAGCTGATAAAGCTCCGGAGAAAACGCCAGAGAAAACTACTGAAAAAGCAGCCGAGAAGGTTGCAGAAAAGGCGCCCGCCAAGGCACCAGAAAAGCCAGTTGAAAAAGCCGCCGAGAAAACTACTGAAAAGGCAGCGCCATTACCGTCATCCAATGGTAAAATTGATGCACCGGTTGCGGCAATGGGCCGTGTAGTAGAAGCCGCAGCGCCAGCAAAGCCAACTAATCAACCGGTTAAACCACCCGCAGCCTTTGATATGTCAAAAGGTGAACCTGCGCCTGTAAAACCGCCTGAACCCGAATTAGTAGAAAAACCAGTGGTTGAAAAAGCCATGCCTGATAAAGGACAAGAAGAACCAGCGCAGCAGGAAATTTTTGTAAAAGAAGAGGAAGAGCCAGTCGTTGATACATCTGGCCCAAAATCAAAGGCTCGTATTATTGAACAAAAGAAAGCCGCCGCGGAAGACACACAAGACCCCGCCGAGGAAGAGCCAGCCAAAAAAGCCAGCGAAGGGAAGGGACATTTCCAAATCGCCAGTTTCTTTGACAGACCGTCCGCAGAAAAAGCATTGGCGCAATTCAAAACCAAATATGCCGATGAACTGGATGGTGCGGGGCTTAGTATCGCCACAGCCACCATCAATGGCGGGAAGCAGGTATTCCGCGTTCAAGGATCTGCAAGTAGTGCAACAGTAGCAAGCAGTATTTGCAGCGGTATCAAAGCCAAAGGTGGAAGCTGTGTTACCATCAAGTGAGCATGAAGAATTTGAAAGCGATTTAAACCGCGATAAACCACCCAAAGCGATGATATTGGGCGTTTCAGGCATTTCCTTGACCGATGCAGAGAAAAGTTTTTTCAGGTATGCCAATCCGTTCGGTTTTATTTTGTTCCAGCGTAACTGCGTAAATCCGCAACAGGTCAAAAACCTGATCAAAGAATTGCGTGATTGTGTTGGCCGCCCCCACGCACCGGTATTAATCGATCAGGAAGGCGGGCGGGTTGCACGCTTAAAGCCGCCTCATTGGCCCGAATTTCCGCCTGCGCGCATGATTGGCAAAATGGCGGAACAAAGCGCGGATCTGGGTGTGGAAGCGGCCAAAATCAACGCGCAATTGATTGGCATTGAATTGAATGAGCTGGGTATTAACGTCAATTGTGCCCCGCTTGCGGATGTCTTATTTGATGTAACGGATAACGCCATTGGGGATCGTGCCTATTCATCCAATACGGAAGTAGTTGCTGATTGTGCCAGAGCTGCCGCCGAAGGATTGTTATGGGCGGGCGTTATGCCCATTATGAAGCATATCCCCGGGCATGGCCGCACCATTGTTGACCCGCATCATACGCAATCCGTTGTTAAGGCAAGCAAACAGGAATTGCAGGATATCGATTTTGCACCATTCCGCGCACTGCGTGATTTGCCTGTTGCAATGACATGTCATATTATTTTTGAAAGCTTAGATAAATTGCCATGCAGCCTGTCGCCCGTGATGCACGAAGTTATCCGCAAGGAAATCGGCTTTGACGGATTACTGATTTCAGATGACTTGAATATGAAGGGCGTATATGGCCGCATCGAAGATTTGGTTGTGAATTGTCTGAAGGCAGGGACGGATATCGCCCTGCATTGCAATGGCAATATGTCGGAGATGGTTCTGGTTTCCGGTGCTTGCCCCGCCATGACCAACGCCGCCATGGATAGGTGGGATAGGGCCCGTGTACGGCTTGGAAAGCCCCCCATGTTTGTGGATAAGGTTGGTCTTTTAGACCGTTTGGACATGCTTTTAGGTGTTGCAGCGATTACCAGTTAACGTCTAAAATCCCCCCATAATTACGAGCGTTATTACTGAATCGGAACGTTTTAATATGGTCGAAACCCTTAATATCGATGAAATTGCAGCTGAAGCACGTGAAACCCACGCTTCGGCCGAGGGCGACCTATTCTTGAAGCTCAACGCCTTTGAAGGTCCTATCGACCTGCTTTTGATGCTAGCGCGCGAGCAAAAGGTGGATTTGGCCCAAATCTCCGTTCTGGCCTTGGCTGAGCAATATTTGGCCTTTGTAAATGAGGCACGCAAGCTTCGCCTGGAAATCGCCGCCGATTATTTGGTGATGGCAGCATGGCTGGCTTACCTCAAATCCCGTTTGCTGCTTCCCGCTACACCAAAAGCCGAAGAACCATCTGCCGTGGAATTGGCCGAAGCATTGGCTTTCCAATTGAAGCGGTTGGAAGCCATGCAAAATGCATCTGCCATGTTGCATGCCTTGCCCCAAGAAGGTCGTGGCTTTGTGTTCCGCGGTATGCGCGAACCAGATATCAAACACATTGTGCCGGTTTATACGCTTGGTCTTTATGACTTGCTGAAAGCCGTAAAGGCACCATTGCAACGGAACAATCAGGCCGAATATCGTATTGCGCCTACCAAACTGTTCAGCATGGAAGAAGCACGCGAGCGCATGAAAAAAATGCTCGGCTTCATGCCGCAATGGTCGGAGTTGAGCTTGTTTATGCCCGATGAATGGGAAGATTTGAATTTACACGATACCGCCACGGGCGGCGAAGTGGTGCTACGCTCGGCGCTGGCATCTACCTTTGCAGCAAGCCTTGAGCTGGCCAAACAGGGCGTTGTTGAACTGCGCCAAGACGGAAATTTCGGGCCGATATATCTGCGCCCTGCAAGCAATGCAAATGCAGCTGAACCATTAGACGAAACAGGTGAATAAGATGACCGATAAGAACGCAGCCAAAGCGCCAGCCCCCGAATATACGTTTGATCAAGCCAAGCGCGTATGTGAAGCGCTTATTTTTGCATCAACCGTGCCGGTGACCAATGAATTGCTGCAACAAAAACTGGGTGATAGCCAAGCGGTTGCCCCCATTATGGAACAGCTACGTGACCAATATAAGGGTGGCGGCGTGGAGTTAGTGGAAATTGCTGGCGGCTGGATGTTCCGCACCGCACCGGATTTGTCATCACACCTTAATATCACCATTCAGGTACGAAAAAAACTGCCGCGCGTGGCTGCAGAAACCTTGGCGATTATTGCGTATCACCAACCTGTTACCCGTGCAGAAATCGAAAGCATCCGTGGTGTAGCCACCGCGCGTGAAACGCTGGATATGCTCATGGAATTGGGTTGGGTGCGTCCTGGCAAGCGCCGTGAAACAGTAGGCCGTCCGCTTACCTGGATTACCAGTGATGAATTCTTGCGCCATTTTGGCCTTGGCAGCTTGAAAGACTTGCCGGGCGTACAAGATTTGCGTGAATCTGGCCTTCTTGATAGTCGCCCTGTACTTGCGCCATTTGGTTCGGAAGATGCAGAAAATGCCGCTGGTGTTGAGATCGAGGATGAGGATCTGGAATATATTGCCGCAGCAGAACCTGCTGATGATGAACCCGAAGCCGTTGCACAAAACGGATAAGCCATATTATGGAAAACGTTGCGACGCTGATTGGTTCACTTGATACGCCCATCAATGAGCTAGCCCTAAGTCTGATGATGGATTTGATATCCGAGCATGGTGGCAAGATCGTGCGTCATTCATGGCTGTCGGAACATGAGGCAGTGGATGTGTTTTTCGATGGCGGCAATGACGAGCTGAAAGACACATTGAATGAATGGGCGTTGACCCAGGGCATTGATATTATCCTGCAAAAGGTAGCGGGCCGCCGGAAGAAAGCGTTGCTGGCGGATATGGAATCCACCCTCATTAAAGAAGAAATGCTGGAAGAACTGGCTGATTTTGTTGGCTTGCGAGCCAAGGTTGAAGAGATAACCACGCGTGCCATGAATGGCGAATTGGATTTTAAAGCGGCGCTTAAAGAACGCCTTGCGCTACTTAAAGACTTGCCGGCGGTTATTCTGGAAGAACTCTGCGGAAAAATTACCGTGACGGGCGGCGCCAAGGAACTAGTGGCCACAATGCGCGCGCATGGCGCACGCTGCATTATTGTTTCCGGCGGCTTTAAGGTATTTACCGATTATGTTGCCAAGCAATTAGGCTTTGATGAAAACCATGGTAATGCTTTGGATATTCAGAACGGTAAAATCAGCGGCGAGATGTTGGAACCTGTATTGGACAAACACAGCAAGCGCGCCATTTTGGCCGACACCGCCAAGAACATGAATATTTCAGAAGCGGAAATCATCACCGTAGGCGACGGAGCAAATGACGTGCCGATGCTGTTGGCATCCGGACTTGGCATTGCCTATCACGCCAAACCAGCAGTGCAGAAACAGGCGCAGTT
Source organism: Alphaproteobacteria bacterium (assembly GCA_041917755.1). Lineage (GTDB taxonomy): Bacteria > Pseudomonadota > Alphaproteobacteria > UBA9219 > RGZA01 > RGZA01. Next base: position 47,104 of record JAYRWY010000002.1, on the reverse strand, counting down.
CAATGTGCGCTATGCCAACCTTCGCGCATTATTATGGGCACAGGGCTACCAATCAAAAGACCTGAAGGCGTAACGCTTACGGCACTATTCGCCTTGATCCTGTGGCTTATCTTCCTTTTTTGCCTTGGGCTTGGCCATGCTGGGGTCGATGGTGTTAACGGCCACAAACCGCAAATCACCCTGACGATTAATCAGAAGTAGTAAGGGCTTTTTGGATGATGCGGCTTCCTTAGCTAAATCAGCCAAGTCCTTCACATCTTTCATTTCCTTTTGGCCAGCTTCCACAATCACATCACCGGGGCGGATGCCTTTATCTTCCAGCGGGCTGTTATCACCCATATCGGTGATGACAATACCTTTGGTTTTTTCATCAACTTCGAAGGCTTTACGGGCTTCGGCTGAAAGGCCGGAAACCTTGATGTCGAATTCCGGAACCATAAGCGACTTAGCAAGCTTTGGGGCTTTGCTTTCATCGGATTTCTGTTCTTCGCCATCTGCTTTTTCGTCTTCCTTCAATTCGCCGACCATTACGCTGAGGACGACTTCCTTGCCATCGCGCCAGACTATCATGGGAACCTTTTGATTGATTTTGGCTTCAGCCACGATGCGCGGGAGACGGCGCATTTCGGTTACCGGCTTGTCATCAAAAGCTATAATAACGTCACCGGGCTTTACGCCACCTTTACCCGCAGGGCTATCTGGCGTGAGGCTTGAGACCAACGCGCCGCGGGGCCTATCCAGATTGAGGGATTTGGCGATTTCTTCGGTAACCATTTGGATGCGTACACCGAGCCAGCCACGACGAATTTTTCCGCCGCCTTTTAATTGTTCAACCACATTTTTTACCAGTGTGGATGGAATGGCAAACCCAATGCCCACCGAGCCACCTGATGGCGAGTAGATGGCGGTATTCATCCCGATGACTTCGCCCTTCATGTTGAACATAGGGCCACCGGAGTTGCCGCGGTTAATCGGCGCATCCGTTTGAATGTAGTCATCATACGGACCTGAGTTAATGTCACGTGCACGTGCAGAAATAATACCCGTGGTTACCGTGCCGCCAAGACCAAACGGATTGCCGATAACCATAATCCAGTCGCCGATGCGCATTTTATCGCTATCGCCAAAGGTTACGTAGGGCAGTGGGCTTTTGTATTTTACACGTAGTAATGCGATGTCTGTTTTTTTGTCACGGCCAACTACTTCGGCTTTTAAGTTGGTGTCGTCATGCAAAATAATTGTGATTTCATCGGCATCTTCAATCACGTGGTTATTGGTAACAATCAATCCATCCGGCGCAATGATATAGCCAGAGCCGAGCGATGTACTTTTACGTTGTTTGGGGATGCCAGCACCACCATTCATGCCTTTATGTTTTTCCATAAAGTCTTTGAAGAAGTCTTCAAACGGTGAACCGGGCGGAAATTGCGGAAAATCAGGAAGTTCCTTGCCGCCTTTTTCGTCCTTGATGATTTGGGTGGTAGAAATATTTACAACGGCCGGAAGCAGTTTCTCTGCTTCATCTGCAAAGCCAGCATTGGGAAATGCACCATTAGCAGCAGGCGTATTGCCAAGGCCCGCGTTGGCGGGCGGCGGTGCCTCTGCATGCAGAGGTAGCGATAATAAAGCAGATAAGAGAAGAGCAAGACTAAGCAGGTAACCGTTCTTCATAATCAACCCTCTTGGATATTAAATGCTAAACCTATTGTCGAATTTAGTATTGTAGAATTCAGTATGGCAAAGAAATGGCAGCCACCAACCAGGCTATGGCGTGCCCGTCTTTAAAACCTTACCAAAATATTTAAAGAAGTCGCTATCCGGGCTCAAGATGATGGAGGTTTCCTTATTGCCCATCGTGTCGCGGTAAGCCTGCAAGGAGCGATAGAAGTTATAGAATTGCGGGTCTTTGCCGGTTGCCTGCGAGACGATGCGCAACGCTTCCAAATCGCCCTGACCTCTAGTGGTTTCAGCCTGACGCTGCGCCTCTGCCAGCAGTACGGTTTTTTCGCGTTCGGCCTTGGCCTTGATTTCCTGAGACAGCTCCTGGCCTTTGGCGCGGAATTCTGCTGCTTCGCGTTTACGTTCTGAAATCATGCGCGCGAAAATGGATTGACTGGTTTCTGCCGGCAAATTGGCGCTGCGGATGCGCACATCGACAATTTCAATGCCGTAATCGGCACTTTTTGCCTTGTCATTCATTTCATCGCGAATGGCAACCATGATTTTGGAGCGTTGTTCAGACAACACATCGTTCATGGTAAATGTACCAAGGATTTGACGCATCGACGAATTCACCAGAATGCTAAGCTGGCTATTGGCGTTGCGTTCATTATTCAAACGTTGAAAGAACTTAAGCGGATCGGTGATGCGGTAGCGGGCAAAGGCATCCACCACAAGTCGCTTCTGGTCAGCAAGAATGGCTTCTTGTTCCGGTGCCTCCAGAGGCAATACGCGTTTATCAAAAAATTCCACGGTTTGAAAAAATGGAATTTTAAAATTCAATCCCGGGCTTTGCACGGTACGCACTACATCGCGGAATTGCAGCACTAGCGCTTGCTGCTGCTGGTTCACAACAAAGATGCAGTCGGATAAAAAGATATATCCGAAGAAGATGATAACAGCGGTAAAGACTTGTTTAGGTGTCATGAGATGGCCTTTTGATATGAACAAAACAGGTTATGGCGTCTGGGCACGATTACGGACAAAGTCTTGCAGCGGTAAGATGGGCATTGCGCCGCCTTTGCTGATGGCCGGGTCAATCAATACCTTGTTGGCACTGCGCAGAACCGCTTCCATGGCTTCGAAATAGAGACGGGTGGCCGTTACTTCGCGGGCTTGTTGATAGGCGGATAGCACACTTTCAAAACGTGCGGCATCACCCTTTGCGTAGCTGATGACCTGTTGGCGATAACCTTCGGCATCTTGCAACATTTTGGCGGCTTCACCGCGGGCACGTGGAATGACGTCATTGCGGTACGCCTCAGCTTCGTTTCTCAAACGCTCACCGTCGGCACGCGCACGTTGCACATCGTTGAATGCATCAACAACCGGTTGTGGTGGTGTCACGTTAAGCAGTTGAACCTGCGTTACCACAATGCCGGCTTTGTATTCATCCAGCATGGATTGAACCAGATTTGTGGTTTCATGTTCGATTTCCGAACGCTTTTCGGTGAGAATGGGTTGAATTTTCATCCGGCCCACAATTTCGCGAATGGCACTTTCAGAAGCCAGCCGCACAGTCAAATCGGGGTTGCGCATGTTGAATAAGTAGGCTTCGGGGTCACGCACGCTCCAGAACACTGAAAAACCGATATCGACGATGTTTTCATCGCCAGTAAGCATGCTGCTTTCACCATCAACACTCATGTTACTATCGCTGTCGCTTCCGGTGTCACGAAAACCGATTTTAATTTGATGAACTGTTTTCACGTCAGGTAATAAAACCATTTCGATGGGTTCGGGCAGGTGGTAACGAAGCCCTGCTTGTTCGGTGCGAACCACCTGACCAAAACGAAGTACGACACCAATCTGATTGGTGGATACCTGATAAAATCCGCTGACGAGCCAGATGACGATGATAGCCACAAAGCCAAGGCTAATTAAACGGCGTGGACCGCCTTGATTATTAGGGAATGCCTGACGAAGTTGATCACGGCTTTTGCGTAGCCATTCATCAATATCGGGTTCGGGGCCACCATTATTTCCAGAGCCACCATTGCCCGGACGGCCACCAGTACCATAAGGATTGCGTGGGCCATTATTTGGCGTATTGTTGCCGCCATTATTTCCCCACGGGCCGCCGTTATTCCAACTCATTAGAACCTCTTTGTTATGCAGCAGGATTGCTTTATAAAGTCGGCTTAGAATATAGGGCTATGGTGGGCAAAAGCATAGTCACAAAAGAATCACACTTCATTTGTTTTATGTGAGTAAATCATGTTTTTTAAATCCAAGAACCTTACGCAGGCGGATATAGAAAAAGCACTTAATGCCGTGCAGCATCCGGTGAAGGGCCAGAGCCTGATGGCGCTGAAGATGATTTCTGGAATTGTTCTCAAAAAACAAAATAAAGACACAATCGTTACTTTTGTCGTCGATATGCAGGATGGTGATGAGCCATTAATGGCGCGGCTTCGCGAGGGCAGCGAGAAGGCTGTGCAATCCATCAAAGGCGTAACCAGTGCGCGCGCAATTTTTACATCATCAAATAAGCAGCCCGTATCTGCTGCGCCGCATGCAAAGGCGCATGGGCGCGTGCAAATGGAAACCAGGCACCTGGGTAAAATTATTGCGGTGTTGTCAGGCAAGGGCGGCGTAGGAAAATCGACCACGGCTGCAAATCTTGCATGCACACTTGCACAAAAAGGTTTGCGCGTTGGCTTATTGGATGCGGATGTTTATGGCCCGTCAGTGCCACGCTTATTCGGCCTGACCAGTAAACCGGAAACCAAAGATAACAAGTTGGTTCCGCTTGAAAAATACAATCTTAAAATCATGTCGATTGGTTTTATGGTGGAAGAAGAGACGCCCGTGATATGGCGCGGTGCAATGGTACAAACCGCACTTAAGCAAATGCTGAATGATGTGGCATGGGGTGAGCTGGATGCGCTGGTCATCGATATGCCGCCCGGCACAGGCGATGCGCAGTTGACGTTGGCGCAGAATGTGCCAATGGCAGGCGCAGTCATTGTATCTACCCCGCAGGATTTGGCATTGATTGATGCGCGCAAAGCGATTGCCATGTTCCGCCGAGTGGAAATACCCATTCTTGGTATCGTTGAAAACATGAGCAGCTTTATTTGCCCATCGTGTGGAACGCAGAGTGATATCTTTGGCCATGGCGGCGCAAAGCATGAGGCCGAGCGAATTGGCGAGCCATTCCTTGGCGAAATTCCACTTACCATGCGTCTTCGTGAAACATCAGATGCCGGTACGCCCATCACTGCGATTGAGCCAAATGATGTAATCTCGCAGCGGTATAAAGACGTGGCCGATAAGGTGTGGAGCGGTTTATCTAAAAACGTGCAACGCGCAGCGCCAACGATAACGGTTGAAGACTAACCATTCTGCGCCTTGCGACAACTGTAAACAGTTAGTACGGGATGCGGGTGGCGATCAGTTTGATCACGGTAGGGGCCTGCGCTTACGGCGCTCATTGCCAGATCGCATTCGTATGCTGCGCCGTGCAAAAATACATAAGGGTTGCGTTTATTCAAAAAATAATCCGGCGGATTGCGCAGTATAACATATTGCGTTCCATTTATTTCAACGCTTGGCCGGCTTTCGGCAAGAAGCTGCCCTTGGGTTAGACGCAAGACAATATCATCGCGCAGTGTATGGGAAATGCGATTTGCCGTGTTGGTTTTGCCTCTGCTCATATCAATGTGACGGGCAGATTGAATATCTTTGCAATGCCCGGAAATGTCGGCCAAATAGGCTTTGTGACGCGGAAATAGTGAATTCACATCAACATATAACTGAGTGTGCGAACGGCATTCATAAGTAACCAGTTCTGACCCCTGAGGTATGGTAAAATAGGTGCCATCGATATTGGGGTGCGCTGACGTCATGGCGACCGCTACATCCGGATTACCTGCTGGCTGTTTTACAAAAAATACACTTGATGCACTGGAGTTGATTTTAAAATGGGCATCGGTGATGCGCGGTAATACCGCTTCTGTCAATTGCAAGGCAAACGCATCGCTGACGCGGTTGTCATTGATGTTATGCCATCCAATCACTTCGGCAAGCGAGTGATTGTCACGCTGTGTGAAATAATTGGAGACGCGCTGCGCCGTCGTTTGTATCACCGCAGCCGCAGCAAAAACTGCGCAGATAGTCGCGCCAATTTGTAAGTTTTTAGTATTGATGGTTTGTGCCACGTATGCCTCTAAATACCGCTAAAAATATACAATATCTATGCATGGCTAATGCAGGCTGGCAACCGCTTTAAATGCCAATAATAACAGTGCTGTAAGGAGTTTTCTTAACGCAGATTAAATTGCGAGATGATCAGCATCGCGATGCCGGCAATAGCGGCAGAGGCGGGAATGGTTAGTGCCCATGTCCATAAAATACGTGTGGCTAGGTTCCAGCGCACTGCTTTCAAACGTTGTATGGCACCCACGCCAGTAATGGCGCCAGTAATCACGTGCGTGGTTGAAATGGGGAGCTTAAGTTCGGTAGCCAATAAAATGGAAAGCGCGGCTGCTGTTTCTGCACAAAAGCCACCGCTGGGTTTTAAATGCGTTAGCTTACGGCTCATGGTGTGGACAATACGCCATCCACCCGAAAGTGTACCTAGCCCCATGGCGATATAGGCTGACCACAGCACCCACATGGGTACTTCAAAATGTTGTAATTGCCCTGATGCGACTAGCACGGTTGTGATGATACCAGCCGTCTTCTGTGCATCGTTGCCGCCATGTGAAATGCTCATGAAGGCTGATGAAACCAGCTGTGCCCCACGAAACCATTTATCAGTCTTTGGCCCGTCTACCTTGTGAAAGAGCCATGCATTCGCAATCATCAGAATGTAAGCCAGCAGCATACCGATGACAGGCGCTATAAATACGAATGCAATGGTTTTAAGCCATCCTTCAGTAATCAGTACTTCAAAACTGTTGGGTAGAGCATGTATGAGTGTCACATGGGTGAGTGCCGCGCCAGCATATCCGCCAATAAGAGTGTGCGAAGAACTGGAAGGAAGCTTCCACCACCATGTCAGCAAGTTCCATGTGATGGCACCAAGCAAGCCCGCGAGGATGACTTCGGGTGTTACAAATTTCAGATCAATCAATCCGCTGCCAACGGTTTTGGCAACACCCGTACCGATAATAAACACGGCTGAAAAATTGAAAAATGCACCCCATAATACGGCGTGCAAGGGCGATAGCACACGCGTTGCAACAATAGTGGCAATGGAGTTGGCTGCATCATGAAACCCGTTGATAAAATCGAATATCAATGCGACCGCGATAATGATGCCAACTAAAAGCAGGGATGCTTCCATGGCGATTATCCGCCCTTGACCTGTATGCGGCCAACGACCGAAGCTACGTGTGCAAAGGCATCGCCGCAGGCTTCAAAATACTCATACGCTTCTTTATGTTTAATGAGCGTGATGGGGTCTTTTTCAAATTTGAATAAATCCGAGATGGCTTGACGGGTAATCTGGTCAATCTGTTCTTCGTATTGATCGAGAATTTTGCAATTTGCAATCACGTCTTTTTTCTTTTCAAACGCCTGCATCAATACCACCAGCGATTTAGTAGCATCCGAAATTACATTCGCCAGCTTAATCATGGTTGGCGGAATGGGGTCGATATTGTAGGAGGAGAGACGATGCGAGACATCTTCCATGCTGTCCATAATATCATCAATATTATGAATGAGCGCAAAGATGTCTTCGCTATCGAATGGGGTGATAAAGCTTTTGTGGAGGCGATCAAACAGCTCCATGCCCAAACGGTCGGCTCTGCCTTCCAGAACTTTCATCTCCACTGCTACTTTTTCAACTGATGCACGGCCTTTGGGCAGTGCTTCAGCTAAGTGATCTGCGGCTTCGTTGATAAGCACCGCATACTGGTTAAAGAGCGTGTAGAAAAAGTCCTGTTTAGGCAGCAGGTTCATGCATGTTCCGTTAGTTGTGGGTTGGTTTGATTAAGCAGCTTTGGCCAAGATGGGCTTGGTCACATCCATCAAACCGCGAACGGCATTTACGGATGCATCAAACGCAGCTTGTTCTTCCGCGGTCAGTTTCAGCTCGACGATTTTTTCAATACCGCCTGCGCCGATAATTACGGGCACGCCAACATACAAATCTTTCACACCGTATTGGCCGGTGAGATATGCGGCGCATGGCAGTACGCGCTTTTTATCTTTGAGATAGCTTTCAGCCATCGCAATAGCGGATGATGCAGGAGCGTAGAATGCCGAACCGGTTTTAAGCAGCTTCACAATTTCTGCGCCGCCATCACGGGTGCGTTGTACTATTTCATCAAGACGTGCTTGCGTGGTCCATCCCATCTTTACCAGTTCAGGTAGCGGGATACCGGAAACCGTAGTAAAGCGTGGCAATGGCACCATGGTATCGCCGTGGCCGCCAAGGACAAATGCGGTCACGTCTTCAACCGAAACATTGAATTCGGTCGCCAAAAATGCGCGGAAACGTGCGCTATCAAGTACGCCAGCCATACCAACAACCTTGTGCGCAGGAAGGCCGGAAACTTCGCGCATCACCCATACCATCACATCAAGCGGGTTGGTGATGACGATAACAAATGCGTTTGGTGCATTCTTTTTAATGCCTTCGGCAACGGTTTTGATAATGCCGGTGTTAATGCCGATTAAATCATCGCGGCTCATGCCGGGTTTGCGTGGCAAGCCAGCGGTTACAATCACCACGTCGCTGTCTTTGATAAGGGAGTAGTCAGTGCCACCGGAAAGTTTGGCATCAAAGCCTTCAACGGTTGAAGCTTGTAGAATATCCAGCGTCTTACCTTCAGGAGTACCTTCTGCAATATCGAGCATGACGATGTCGCCCAATTCCTTGATACCTGCAAGCATGGCGAGCGTGCCACCAATTTGACCAGCACCGATGAGAGCGATTTTTTTGCGAGAAGCCATATTGAAAACTCCGATAAATGAGCGGAAAGGAAGGAGCTAAAGACTAACCCCTTTAAGGGTTGTTATCAATATGGGCAAAAGCTTGCCAAACCGTTAAGGCTTGCTTGGTTTCAGCTACATCATGCACGCGCAGGTATTGTGCGGCTTGCTGGGTTGCCATGATGGCGGCTGCCAAAGAAACAGGCAGGCGGGATTGCCCGTTTTTTAAGCCCGCGAGCGTGGCCAGAAAGCTTTTGCGTGATGCCCCAATCAGTACGGGCACGCCCAGTTTTTGAAATGCAGCCGCATGGGTGAGAAGGGCGACGTTATGTTCGACTGTTTTGCCAAACCCCAAGCCGGGGTCGATGATGATGCGGGATTTGGAAATACCCGCAGATGTGCAGGCCGCAATGCGTTGTTCAAGATAATCGTAAACCTCTTTGACCACATCGCCATAGGTTGGGTTGTTTTGCATTGTCTGCGGCGTGCCTTGCATATGCATCAGAATAATTTGTGCATGGGTGTTGGCGGCAGTTTTCAAACTATCAGGGTCGTGGGTGAGGGCGCTCACATCATTAATAATATCAGCGCCTGCATCCACCGCTGTACGCATTGTGCTGGCGTTGCGGGTATCAATTGAAATTTTTACGCCGCGCTTTTGCGCGTGGGGTTTTAATGCTGCAATCACCGGAAGGACACGTTGTTGTTCCTCCTGCGGAGATATGATTTGTGAATTCGGGCGGGTGGACTCCCCGCCGATATCAAGAATGTCCGCGCCATCCTCCATGAGCTGAAGCCCATGTTTTATTGCATTTTCAGCATTATAAAACTGCCCGCCATCGGAAAAGCTATCCGGCGTGACGTTTAAAATACCCATGAGTTTAGGAAGAGTCATAATTGCGAATTCTTTTTCAGTTCGGAAAAATCCGGCACGTCATTGGTGGAGGGGACGCGGAATAATCGGTCGAGGCGTTCTAGCCCAATATGCTCATAAAAGGTAATTGCATCTGGCGCGGATACTAAAAACGTATGTGCCTTGGGGTGTAAGAATTCCCGTGCTTTATCAAGCAACGCGCTGCCGATGCCCCGGCTTTGCACCTCCTTATCCACCGATAAATCTGCGCAATAGCAAAAATAGGTAAAGTCGGTGAGGGAACGGTTAGCCCCAACGAGCTTTCCATTTTGCCGTGCAGTAATAATCAGATTGGCGTTATCAACCATACCCTTTACCCGTTCCACATCATCCACGGGGCGGCGTTCAGCCAAGGTGGAGCGTTTGAGTAAATCGATGTATTCTGCAACCGGCAGGGTGCTTTCACGGGCATAGATAATCGCGGTCATTTTTTATCTTTGTCCTTGTTCAGCACGTACATGAGCTTTCGGGCGGCATTTTGCTTTAAAATGGCATCTCCGGCACTGGCGGGGCCTTGTATAACCACCTCCGTGCCCGTTTCGGGGTCGATGGCGGTAACCCGCGCCAAATTGCCCTTTTGCGTGATTTCAAAGAGGATTTCTTTAGGTTTTCCAGCGTTCATGGCGCGATTTGAGCACAAAAATAAAGTTTTCAGAAAGGCTTTGTGAAACCCCATGGTTTTGGTAGTCTTTGCGCCGCTTTAAAACTCTGGAAAAATTGACAATTATGGAAATTATTGCGCTTGCCTCTGATCACCGCGGGTTCAACTACAAGGCTGAATTGATTGCCTTTATTCGTGACCTTGGCTTTATGCCGCTCGATTTGGGCACCAAAGGCCCCGAGCGCGTGGATAGCCAAGATTACGGCGTGGCGGCTGCCCTTGCGTTAAAGGAAGGCCGTGCATCCAAAGCCATCATCATTTGCGGCTCGGGTAACGGGATTGCCATGGCGGCCAATCGCTTCCCGCATGTTCGCGCTGCGCTTTGCGCACATTCCACCGCTGCCAAAATGGCGCGCCAGCATAATGATGCAAACATCCTTAGCATCGGTGCGGATTTCATGGGCTATGACCTTGTGAAAGACTGCGTCGAGGTATTTTTAAAAACCCAATTCCTTGGCGGACGTTACGCCGAGCGCGTTGAACGACTTAACAAACTCGACATCACTAAACTGTAAGAAAGGCAACTCCCAATGGCTTTAGCACAACCCGCAAACGACAGCGTTGCAGGCATTCGTAACCGCTTCTTTGAAGAATCCGTTCGCACATCTGACCCTGAATTATTCGAAGCACTGCGCGGGGAACTTCACCGCCAGCAAGACCAGATCGAATTGATTGCGTCTGAAAACATCGTTTCACGCGCTGTATTGGAAGCACAAGGTTCCGTGCTCACCAATAAATACGCCGAAGGTTATCCGGGTAAGCGTTATTACAATGGCTGCGAATATGTCGACATTGCCGAAAAACTGGCAATCGAACGCGCATGCAAATTGTTCAATTGCACCTATGCTAACGTGCAACCGAATTCCGGTTCACAGGCTAACCAAGCCGTGTTCATGGCAGTTATGAAACCGGGCGATACCTTCATGGGTCTTGACTTGGCAGCAGGCGGTCACTTGACCCACGGCGCACCAGTCAACCAATCCGGTAAATGGTTTAACGTGGTTAGCTACGGCGTGAAAAAAGACACCCATCTGATTGACTATGAGCAAGTGGAACAGCTTGCGCGTCAACACAAACCAAAAATGATTATTGCGGGTGGTTCGGCCTATCCACGTACCATCGACTTCGCACGCTTTCGCAAAATTGCTGATGAAGTCGGCGCGGTGTTTATGGTGGATATGGCGCATTATGCTGGTCTGATTGCTGGCGGCGTATACCCAAGCCCATTCCCGCATGCACATGTGGCAACCACCACCACGCACAAAACATTGCGTGGCCCACGCGGCGGTATGATTTTATCCAACGATCCTGAATTGGGTAAGAAATTCAACTCCGCCATTTTCCCTGGCATTCAGGGCGGCCCGTTGATGCATGTCATTGCGGCCAAGGCCGTTGCCTTTGGTGAAGCATTGCAACCATCGTTCAAAACCTATCAGCAAAATGTGCTCGATAATGCACGCGTGCTTGCTGATACATTGCTCAGTCATGGTTTTGGTGTTGTGTCGGGCGGTACTGACAGCCACATTGTGCTCGTTGATTTAACGTCCAAAAACACAACCGGAAAAGATGCAACCACTGCACTCGAAAATGCAGGCATGACATGCAACAAGAACGGCATTCCATTTGATACCAAGCCACCAACTGTAACCTCGGGCGTGCGTTTGGGTTCACCAGCTGCAACCACGCGCGGATTTGGCAAGGCCGAGTTCAAGCAAATTGGTGACTGGATTGCACAAACCCTTGGTACGCTTGCACAAAACCCAGAAGGTAACAGCCTTGTGGAAGCAAAGGTAAAGGCGGAAGTAAAAGCACTGTGCGATCGCTTCCCGATTTACCAAGCCGAAACACGCTAAGGAAAAATCATGCGCTGCCCGTTCTGCGGACACGAAGATAGCCAAGTCAAAGACAGCCGTTCAACGGATGATGATGCCGCTATTCGTCGTCGCCGTCAGTGCAACCAGTGCGGTGCACGGTTTACGACGTTTGAACGTGTGCAGCTGCGTGAATTGATTGTTATCAAAAAATCAGATGGGGAGCGTCAGCCGTTTGAACGCAGCAAGTTGGAACGCTCGCTTCGTCTGGCGCTACGCAAACGTCCGATTGAAGAAGAACGGATTGAAGCCGTGGTGAACAGTATTGTTCGACAACTTGAATCCTTGGGCGAAAACGAAATCACCACCAAACAAATTGGTGCCTATGTGATGGATGCGTTGCTGGCGCTTGATCACGTTGCCTATGTGCGTTACGCATCGGTTTATAAAGACTTCCGCGAACCAGATGATTTCAATGAATTCATTGATAATCTTCGCCAAGAAAATACCAATCCAAGCGGTCAGAAAATATCATAACCCCCATGCACACCGACATTGATTATATGAAAATAGCGCTGAATATGGGCGCACGCATGTTGGGGCAGGTGGCACCAAATCCGGCGATTGGCTGCGTGATTGTTAAAGACGGCGTCATTGTCGGGCGCGGTGTAACGCAAGCTGGCGGACGCCCGCATGCGGAAACCCAGGCATTAGCGCAGGCCGGTGAGTTGGCCAGAGGCGCAACCGCCTATGTCACGCTCGAGCCTTGTTCGCATCATGGTAAAACACCGCCATGTTCGGAAGGGTTGATTAATGCTGGTATCGCCCGCGTGGTCGCTACGATGGAAGATCCCGACCCGCGCGTAAGCGGCAAAGGCTTTGCGATGTTGAAAGCCGCAGGCATAGAAGTTGTTAGCGGTGTATTGGCTGAAGAAGCAGCCTTCCAGCAAGAAGGATTTTTAAAACGTGTAAAGCATGGTCGCCCCATGTTCACGTTAAAACTTGCCAGCACATTGGACGGCCGCATTGCGACCGAAAGTGGTGAAAGCCGTTGGATAACCGGTGAAACTGCTCGCCAATATGTACATACCTTGCGCGCAACACATGACGCGGTGATGGTGGGTATTGGCACAGTATTGGCGGATGACCCGGAACTGAATTGCCGTTTGCCGGGATTGGAACACGCATCACCCATCCGTATTGTAGTGGACAGACAATTGAATATTCCAATGAAGGGTAAGCTCGCGATTACCGCTAATGAAAAACCATGCTGGGTTATCACGCGTGAGAAAAGCGATACCGGAAAAATAAAGGAACTGGAAAAGCGCGGCATAACAGTACTGACCGTTCCCACCAATGATGATGGCTATATCGATTTAGGTGTTGCCGCCCGCAAATTAGGTGAGCAAGGGCTCACCCGCGTATTGGTCGAAGGCGGTGCATATCTTGCCGCAGCACTGATTAAAGATGGTGTAGTGGATAGGCTGGAATGGATTACATCGCCAAGTTTGATTGGTGATGACGGTAAGCCAAGCCTTAAACCCATGGGGGTTGAAACATTGGCGCAGCGCCACCAATTCAAGCCATACGCATGCAAAATGCTGGGGAATGACAGGCTGGAAAGCTTTGTCAGGGCGGGATAGAAACCATGTTTACAGGATTAATTCAGGATTTGGGTTTGGTGGTTGCAGTTGAAAAATCTGCAAGCGATGTTGAGTTGGCCATTCAAACCAAAAATCTAAACCTTGATGCCATGAAAATTGGTGCATCTGTTGCATGCAACGGCGTGTGCCTCACGGTTACAGAAAAAGCAGGCGACACATTCAAGGTACAGGTATCAGCCGAAACGCTGGCCAAAACAACCGTGAAGGATTGGGCGTTTCATACTGCCATTAATCTTGAGCCATCACTAAAGTTGGGTGATGAGCTGGGCGGACATTTGGTCTATGGTCATGTTGATGGCGTAGGGGAGTGCATCAGCGTAAAAACAGAAGGGGATTGCTGGCGCTTTGAATTTACAGTGCCAAAAGACCTCGCGCCCTATATCGCGACCAAAGGTTCTATCACCATTGATGGTATCTCGCTGACCGTAAACAGCGTGAAAGACAACCAGTTTGGCGTGATGATTATTCCTCATACTTTTACCCATACCGGCATTCAACATGTGAAAGCAGGCAGTAAGGTGAATATCGAAATTGATATGCTGGCCCGCTATGTTGCGCGTCTTCAACAATATAAGGTCGCATCATGAGTAACGCCGCCGTGAAACACGAATTCCATAGCGCGTTATCTACGCCGGAAGAAATCATCGCCGAAGCAAAAGCTGGCCGTATGTTCATTCTGGCCGATGATGAAAACCGCGAGAACGAAGGCGATGTGATTATTCCAGCGCAGCTGTGCAATGCCGATGCCGTCAATTTCATGGCTAAACATGCCCGCGGGTTGATTTGTTTGGCGATGGACAGGCAAATGGTAGAACGCCTCAACATCCCGCCGATGAGTAGTAACAACGGCACGCGCCATCAAACCGCATTTACTGTTTCCATCGAAGCACGCGAAGGCGTAACCACGGGGATATCGGCGGCTGACCGCGCCCGCACGATTGCCGTGGCAATTGATCCCGAAACACGCCCGGAAGATATTGTCACGCCCGGCCATGTTTTCCCGTTGGTTGCCAAGGATGGCGGTGTATTGGTTCGCACCGGCCATACCGAGGCCGCGGTAGATATTGCACGTATGGCGGGATTGTTACCCGCAGGTGTAATCTGCGAAATCATGAAGGATGATGGCAGCATGGCCCGCATGCCTGACCTGATTGCATTTGCCAAGCAGCATAATATGAAAGTTGGCACGATTGCCGATTTGATTGCCTATCGCCGTCGCACTGAAACGATTATTGAAAAACGCCTGACTGCACCGTTCCGTTCTGTATTTGGTGGTGAATTCCAAATGCATGTTTATGCCAATCGTGTGTCTTATGCTGAACACATAGCATTGGTGAAAGGTGATTTAAGCGGTGATGCACCCGTCTTGGTGCGTATGCACGCCATCAACATTCTGGAAGATGTATTAGGTGATGGCAGCGATGGACGCGGCGGTGAAATTCAAGCAGCGATGCAAGCCATATCCAAAGAAGCACGCGGCGTGATTGTATTATTGCGTGAACCACAGGCCAGTAGCTTGTCGGAACGTTTAAAGGCCGAGCTTTCCGGCGCAACACCGCCCAGCGGCAGCCTGCGTGATTATGGCGTTGGCGCACAAATATTATTGGATTTGGGTATAAAAAAGATGATTTTGCTCACCAATTCCCCTAAAAAACTGGTGGTTGGCCTTGAAGGGTATGGATTATCCATTGAAGGTCATCGACCCATTAAAGGTGCATAAGCATGGCAGATAGAAAACCACACATCATGATTGTTGAGGCGCCGTTTTATAAGGGCATCTCCGAGGAGTTGATGAAGGGCGCGTTGATTGTGCTGAATGCCAAGGGCGCGAGCTTTGAAAAATTCGAAGTGCCCGGTGCGCTGGAAATACCGGCGGCAATTTTATATGGCATCAAGATGAAGCAATATCATCCGGCACGTCGCCGCTTTGATGGGTTTATCGCGCTTGGCTGTGTGATTAAGGGTGATACGTATCATTTTGAAGTAGTCGCCAATGAAAGTTCCAGAGCATTGTCGGAGTTAACATCAACCTATGCTTTGGCATTGGGTAATGGTATCCTTACTACTTATACCGAAGATCAGGCATGGCACCGTGCAAGTATTACCGGTGAAAATAAAGGCGGCGCTGCCGCTCAGGCTTGTCTTGATATGATTGCTTTAAAGGGCAAGCTTGGCCTATACCCACGTGAATAATTTGCAAAGAAATAGAGAGTTTAAGTAATTGTGATGTCAGACGTTGCCGAAAAAGTAAAAACCGTTACGCCAGTTCAAAAATCTGCCGCGCGCCTGGCAGCTGTGCAGGCGCTCTACACGATTGATTATACCGGCAACCATGCGGGCAATGTGGTTCGTGATTTCTTGCAGGGTAATATGCCGGTTGATGCGGATGCACCTGTACCGGAGGATTTTGACAAGGAACTTTTTACCGCCATTGTAAATGGAACGTTGGCGCGCCAAGCCGATATCGACCAAATGGTTAGCGGTAGCCTTGATGCCAAATGGCCATTGGAACGCCTTGAAAAAATTATCAAAAGCATTTTACGTGCAGGTGTTGGCGAATTGCTCAACCATGCGCAAACCGACACCGCCATCATCATCAATGACTATGTGAATGTTGCTCATGGTTTCTTTTCCGGCAAAGAGCCTGCATTGGTCAATGCGGTGCTTGATAAAGTTTCCAAATCCCTTCGTAGTTAGTCCTCAATAGTTTGTCTTGAAAAGGTTTTGATATGAATGAATTCGATCGCATTGCGCGTTATTTCAAGCCGCTTGCAAAGGATTTTCCAGGCTCATTAAACCTCACCGACGACGCCGCGTTGATGCAATTGCCACCTGAAGTGGATTTGGTGGTGACTACCGATGCAATGGTGGAGGGCATTCACTTCGCGCCGGATGACAGCCCGCAAAGCATCGCGCAGCGTTTATTGCGTAGCAATCTATCCGATCTTGCCGCAATGGGCGCACAGCCTGTTAGCTATACGTTGATTACTGCCCTTAATAAGGATGTGCAGGACCATTGGTTGCAATCATTTTCCGAGACACTGCATGCCGACCAAAAGAAATATGCTGTGCATTTAATGGGTGGCGATACCGTTCGCACCGAAGGTCCAAAGCATTTTTCGATTACTGCCTTTGGCGTGGTACCGCGTGGGCAGGCAATCAAGCGTACCTTAAGGCGTAATCTGGGCCCAAGTGATGTGTATGATATTTATGTCAGCGGCACGATTGGGGATTCAACGCTTGGCCTAATGGCAGCGCAAGGAAAGAAGCTGTATGGCGTGAACGCCGAAGATATCGAATTTTTAAAGCAACGTCATTATGCACCAGAACCACGCATTGAATTGGGGCGCACCATACGCACCTTTGCGCTTGCCGCGATTGATATTTCCGATGGCCTCGCCGCAGATATCGGGCATATGGCGGTTGCATCACAAGGGCAGGCATTGATTGAAGCCGATAAAATTCCGTTATCGCCGGCTGCCAAAAAAGCATTGGATGCATGGCCCGAACATATGGAAGCTATTTTGACAGGCGGCGAAGATTACGAACTGGCGTTTGTAATTGATAGCCGTGAAAGTGGCTTGTTAAAAATTGCCGCGACTAAAATCAATGTTCCGCTGACCAAGATTGGCGAACTGAAATTCGGTGAAGGCGGTATTCAGGTGCTGGATAAAGACAAGCGCATGATCATGCTTAAGCAAAAAGGCTGGCAACATTTTTAAGCCCGACCTATCCCCGTTGTGGCATAACCCTCAAAAATACTAGTAAAAACGGGTATTCATCACGGCTTTTGCCTATGGTTAATGAATGATTTGTATCAAATACAATCCTTTATTAATCGGGCCTTATCGCATTGCGGTGTAATCTCTACTCATACATTCAAGCTATTTTTTAAGCGTCACTTTTTTTGTATGAGTTTTTTATGCGTAATTTTATGCTCGCCACCTGCATGGTATTAGCCGCGACATTGGCTTTCGCGTCACCAGCATTTTCAGCTGAACATGGTGGCGGCGAAAAACCCAAGGCCGAGAAAAAAGCAGACGGCCATGGTGGCGAAAAGAAAAAAGGCAAAGAAAAAGCTGCCTATGACGTGACCGATGGCCCAGCCAATTCATTCTACCTGAAGCTTGATCCGATGATTATGCCGGTACTGGGCAAAAACAATGTTCAGGAAACTGTATCGATGATTGTGGCTTTGCAAATTTCCGAGCAGAAAAATATTCAGGAAGTCAGCCATCTTATTCCAAAAATCAAAGATGCGTATATGAGTGCATTGTATGGCAATTTGAACAAGGCGGCTTACCGTAACGGTCAGTTCCTAGATGTTACCAAGCTGAAGAACAAATTGCTTTTGGTAACGGAAAGTTTTGCGGATAAAAAAGTTATCCAAGACGTTCTTATTCAGGGCGTGAGCCAACGTCGCTTCAACTAAACCGCGCGGTTTAGGCACCTGTACAATATAATCCCCAATAAAATAAGGGTCTAATGTGCGTCTTTTGCGCCATTATGGGCAAAATAGCACTCTTAGCCCCTTGACCAACCTCCACGCATAAGTAGACTTTGCGGTCTTCACACATGGCTCAGGTTCTCTGGGCTTTTCTGCTTTCACACAAGAAAGGGATATTATCCATGATAATGGAACATTCATTTACTATTATCCTGGCGTGCGTAGCGCTAGCGATTGTCTATAGTTTGTTTACAGCGGGCAGTATTTTCAAGGCATCGCCCGGTAATGCCAGAATGCAAGAAATTGCCAAAGCCATTCAAGAAGGCGCAGGCGCATACCTGAACCGCCAATATACCACCATTGGTATTGTGGGTGTGGTTGTTGCGGTCATTTTGTTTTTCGCATTAGGCGTCAATGTATGCATCGGCTTTGTGATTGGTGCAGTTTTATCTGGCGTGGCTGGTTATATCGGCATGTATGTGTCGGTTCGTGCCAATGTGCGTACCGCTCAGGCAGCGACAGGCGGCCTTGCCCCAGCTCTTAGCATTGCATTCAAATCAGGTGCTATCACCGGTATGTTGGTAGTGGGTCTGGGTCTCTTTGGTGTGGCTGGCTATTACTACTACTTGCTGGCAACGGCTGGCGGTGAAGGTAAAGACATTCGTCCTATCATCGAAGCGCTTGTTGCACTTAGCTTTGGTTCATCACTCATTTCCATCTTTGCCCGTTTGGGCGGCGGTATCTTCACCAAAGGCGCAGACGTAGGCGCCGATTTGGTAGGTAAAGTAGAAGCAGGAATTCCAGAAGATGATCCACGCAACCCAGCCGTAATTGCCGATAACGTTGGCGACAATGTGGGCGATTGCGCAGGTATGGCTGCCGACTTGTTTGAAACCTATGCCGTGACCATGGTTGCAACCATGTTGCTTGGCGCAATTTTCTTCACCGGCGCAACCCAGGGCATCATGATGATGTTCCCGTTATTGATTGGCGCACTTTGCATTGTCGCTTCCGTAATCGGTAGCTTCTTTGTAAAGCTTGGAAAAGACAACAACATCATGGGGGCTTTGTATAAGGGCTTCACGGTGTCGGCTGTACTTTCCGCTGTGCTTATCATTGGCTTGACCTATGCCGCATTTAACGGCCAAACCCTGACCCTGACTGATGGTCGCACCATCGATATGATGCAGCTGATTTACTGCGTGCTAACGGGTCTCGGCGTAACCTGGGCGTTGATTGTCATTACCGAGTACTATACGGGCACCAATTTCCGTCCGGTTCGTTCGGTTGCGGCTTCATCGCAAACTGGCCATGGTACTAACGTTATTCAAGGTCTGGCTGTGTCGATGGAATCCACCGCACTGCCTGTTATCGTGATTTGCGCGGGTATCCTTGTCGCGTTCAGTGCGGGCGGCCTGTACGGTATTGGTATTGCCGCAACAACCATGTTGGCCTTGGCCGGAATGGTGGTTGCCCTTGACGCGTATGGTCCTGTGACAGATAACGCCGGCGGTATTGCCGAAATGTCAAATCTGCCTAAGGAAGTACGTGTAGTCACCGACGCATTGGATGCAGTTGGTAACACCACCAAGGCTGTGACCAAAGGTTATGCTATTGGTTCTGCTGGTTTGGCGGCATTGGTATTGTTCGCGTCCTACTGTCAGGATTTGAAACATTACTTCCCGACAACGCCTGTAACCTTTGAACTGCAAAACCCATATGTTGTGGTTGGCTTGTTGATTGGCGGTTTGCTGCCGTACCTGTTTGGTGCGATGGGCATGACCGCTGTAGGCCGTGCCGCAGGTTCTGTGGTGGTTGAAGTCCGCCGTCAGTTCCGCGAAATCAAAGGCATTATGGAAGGCACAGCTAAGCCCGAATACGGCAAAGCTGTTGATATGCTAACCAAGGCCGCGATTGGTGAAATGATTGTGCCATCATTGCTTCCTGTGTTCGCACCGGTTGTATTGTTCATCGTCATCTTCTTGATTAACGGTCTTGCTTCTGCGTTTACGGCGCTTGGTGCGATGTTGCTCGGCACCATCGTTACGGGCGTGTTTGTGGCGATTTCCATGACGTCAGGTGGCGGTGCATGGGATAACGCAAAGAAGTACATCGAAGAAGGTAATTATGGCGGCAAGGGCAGCGAAGCCCATAAGGCTGCTGTAACCGGCGATACAGTTGGCGATCCTTACAAGGATACCGCTGGCCCAGCCGTAAACCCGATGATCAAAATCATCAACATCGTGGCTCTGTTACTGTTGGCTATTTTGGCCAAGATTGCAGGCTAACGATTAAACCCTGTTAAAGGGTTGCAAGAAACAGACCCCTCATCCAATATGGATGAGGGGTTTTTTGTTGCCTCAAACCCATTCAGGAACACCATGTCAGCATCCACTAAAACAGCTTGCGTAGTAATAATCGGCAATGAAATTTTGACCGGTCGCACGCAGGATATCAACCTTGCCTATATAGGTAAGAAGCTTTTGGAAAAAGGCATCCGCATGATGCATGCGCGGGTGATCCCCGATATTGAACAAGATATCGTCGATACGATTAATGAGGTTCGCGTAAAATACGACTATATTTTTACAACTGGCGGCATTGGCCCCACGCATGATGATATTACCGCCGATAGTATTGCCAAAGCATTCGGCGTGAAGAATGTTTTGAATGCGCAGGCGAAGGCGCGCCTTATTGAATATTATAAGGGCGAGGAAAACCTCAACCCCGGCCGCTTGCGCATGGCGCATATCCCTGAAGGCGCAAGCTTGATTGATAACCCCGTTAGCACTGCGCCGGGATTTAAAATCGGTAATGTGCATGTCATGGCAGGCATTCCTAATGTGATGCAGGCGATGCTGGATGGTGTATTGCCCAATTTACTGGGCGGGCCACCCATTAAAAGCCGCAGCATCAGCTGTATGATTGGCGAAAGCATCATCGCCAAGGAAATGGGCGAAATTGCACAGAAATATCCAAATGTAGACATCGGTTCATACCCGTATTTCCGTATGGGTAGCTACGGCCTTAGCTTGGTGATTAGAGGGGTGGACGCAACTGCGATGGACGGCGCTCAGCGGGATCTGTGTCTTCTAATAACGCGCCACGGGGGCGAGCCGATTGTTCAGCTGGAAGAAACGTCCCCTTAATCGTTTTTCCGATTAAGAACGTCATTAGCATGATAATAGTCCAGTAGAGCACATGCTTATAGATACGCTTATTGCCCTGCCGCCAATTCATGATGGCATAGGGCAGCATAATAAAACAAAAGCACAATATTGAAAAAAATAACGCTTTCTCGTCCATGCCGCATTATCTGGTGCGGCATGGTGATGGGTCAAGCGGTATTGCGATAGTTTATTTACGTGACGCCAATGGCACGTAAGGGCGATGTGGCGCGCCGGTATATAATTGACGTGGGCGACCAATCTTCTGGGTTGGGTCAGATAGCATTTCGGTCCAATGGGCAATCCATCCCGTGGTTCGTGCAAGCGCAAACAGCGGCGTAAACATCTTGGTCGGGAAGCCCATCGCGCGAAGGATGATGCCCGAATAGAAGTCAACGTTTGGATACAGTTTGCGCGTTACGAAGTATTCATCCTGCAACGCAATCTTTTCCAGTTCCATCGCGATATCCAGCAATGGATCTTTTACGCCCAAATCGCCCAGCACTTCATGACAGGTCTGACGCATGATGGTTGCGCGTGGGTCAAAGTTTTTATAAACGCGGTGACCAAAGCCCATAAGGCGGAAATTGCTGTTTTTATCTTTGGCTTTGGCAATGCAGTTTGGAATATTTGCAACGCTGCCAATTTCTTCCAGCATTTGCAGTACGGCTTCATTCGCACCGCCATGGGCAGCACCCCAAAGGGATGCAATACCTGATGCAATACACGCAAATGGATTTGCACCGCTGGAACCTGCCAAACGAACCGTAGAGGTTGAGGCGTTTTGTTCATGGTCAGCGTGCAAAATGAAAATCCGGTCCATGGCTTTGGCCAAAATCGGATTGATTTTATAGGGTTCAGCAGGAACTGAGAACGTCATATTCAGGAAGTTTTCGGTATAGCTGAGATGATTTTGTGGATACACAAATGGTTGTCCAACCGAGTATTTATAAGCCATCGCCGCAATCGTTGGCATCTTGGCAATCAGGCGATGCATCGCGATTTCACGTTGCACGGGGTCATTGATATCAAGGCTGTCGTGATAGAAGGCCGATAGCGCGCCAACCACACCCGTCATAACAGCCATTGGATGCGCATCACGGCGGAAGCCGGAGAAGAAGCGCGCCAATTGTTCATGCACCATGGTGTGATAGGTGATGTGTTTAACAAATTCGGCTTTCTGCGGCGGGGTAGGGAGTTCGCCATGTTGCAGCAAGAAGGCGACTTCCATGAAATCACTTTTGGTAGCCAAATCTTCAATGGCGTAACCGCGGTGCAGCAAAATTCCTTTTTCGCCATCAATGAATGTTATTTTTGACTCGCAGCTTCCCGTGGAGGTGAAGCCAGGATCGAAGGTAAAATATCCGGTTTCGGTGTATAGCTTGCTGATGTCGATAACCTTGGGGCCGGTTGAGCCATGCAGCACATTCAGCTTATAGCTTTTGCCTGTTGAATCATCCGTCAGAGTGACGGTTTCCCCTGATGGTTTGGATGGTACAAAAGGGGTTTTTGGCGGCAAACTGGACGATGTCGACATGGCGGGCAGCACTCCGTGAGAAGGGACGAATCTATAACCAAACCATAGGTAAATATGGTTAACGGCGTGTTAACCGTTGGAATATTTGGGCCTGTGGCGCGTGGCTACATCAACCTTGCAAGCCCCCCATTATTGTTCTAATTAAACCCGTTAACAAAGAGCAACCGTACATCAAAAACGTATAGCAAATGTCAGAAAACACAGAACAATCGACACAAAAAACGGATGTCGTAATTATTGGCGCAGGCCCAACCGGTTTGTTTGCCGTATTTGAACTTGGTCTCAATGATATGAAGTGCCATCTCATTGATATCCTTGATCGCCCAGGCGGACAATGCGCCGAGCTATATCCGGAAAAACCGATTTATGATATTCCCGCCATTCCTATGTGCACAGGTCAGGAATTGACCGATCGCCTCATGGAACAAATCAAACCCTTTGGGCCCGTGTTCCATCTGTCACAAATGGCTGACAAAATTGAAAAGCAAGAAGATGGTTCATGGAATGTGACCACCGATCGCGGCACCGTTATCAACTGTAAGGTTGTGGTGGTTGCAGCTGGCGGCGGTAGCTTTGTTCCTAAAAAGCCACCGATTAAAGGCATTGAAGCCTATGAAGGCCAGTCCTTGTTCTATTCCGTCAAAAAAATGGACAGCTTCCGTGGCAAGCGCGTAGTGATTGCGGGCGGCGGCGATTCAGCCCTTGATTGGGTTGTCAACCTGCAGCCTATTGTCAAAGAAC
This sequence comes from Alphaproteobacteria bacterium, assembly GCA_041917755.1. GTDB lineage: Bacteria > Pseudomonadota > Alphaproteobacteria > UBA9219 > RGZA01 > RGZA01. The sequence continues at coordinate 23,556 of JAYRWY010000002.1, read as the reverse complement.
TCACGTTGGTTCACCGTCGCGATGATTTCCGCGCAGCCCCAGACACTGTTGCCAAGATGCGCGCCTTGGTTGCCGATAAGAAGATGACCCTGAAAATCGCGCAAATCACCAGCCTGAAGGGGCAGGGTAGCCAGATCGACGGTTTAATGCTTAAAGACGAAACCGGCGAATATGAATATGGCTGTGACACCTTATTGGCGTTCTATGGTTTGACGATGAAGTTAGGCCCTGTGGCCAATTTCGGTATCGAATTCCAGAATGAAGTCATTCCGGTGAACACTGCAAACTTCGAAACCAATGTTCCAGGTGTATTTGCTATTGGCGATATCAATACTTATCCCGGCAAGATGAAGCTTATTCTGTCAGGCTTCCATGAAGCGGCATTGATGTCGAAGAAAGCATTTGAATACGTTCACCCTGGACGTAAGTACCGTTTCCAATATACAACCTCCAGCTCTGATTTACAGAATAAGCTGGGCGTAGAAGAAAAAGAGGATAAAGCCGCATGAAAATTTTTGTAACCGATAAAGACGGTAAAGAGCACGAAATCGAAGCTGTCAATGACTGGAGCGTTATGGAAGTTATCCGTGATGCAGGCATTGAAATGTTGGCCCAATGTGGCGGTTCATGCGCATGCGCAACCTGCCATGTCTATGTGGATGAAGCATGGGTTGCTAAAGTCCCTGAACCGACCGAAGAAGAAATCGGCATGCTCGATGGCGCATTCAATGTGAATGACCAATCGCGTTTGTCTTGCCAGTTGTTCTGCAGCGATGCATTGAATGGCTTGAAGGTAAAGGTTGCGCCGGGTTCTTATTAATATCTGTCGCATAATCATAAAAAAAGGCGGGGATTTCCCCGCCTTTTTTGTTGAACGAGATAGCGATTACGATGCCATTTTGTATTCGACTTGCTCTGTTGCCAATGCCTTTTGATAAGATGGGCGGGCAATCACACGGGCGAATAACGCACGGGTTTTAGGGCCAATGGTGATGGTGGCGGGGATATTGCCACTCCAATTCGCAATCACGGTCAACAAAACATCACCGATGGTGCATTCATTACCGCATAGGTAGGGCTGGTTTTGTAAGTGGGTTTCTACATCCTGCCAGAGGCGGTTAACCCATTCGACGGCCTTGGCAAGGAACACTTCCTTACCTGCATCGGGCAAACGGTTTAGCCAGAAGCAACGGCTGTATGCAGGGTGAAGGGTGCTGTTGCAGAACATGAGCCATTGCAGGGCTTGCGCGCGTGCCCAGCCATCCTTAGGAAGAAGCGGGCTGTTATGTTTGTCACACAGATAGGTCAGGATAGCGCCGCCTTCAAGCATGGCTTTGCCATCTTCAACAAGGGCGGGAACCTGACCGCGTGGGTTGATTTTTAAAAATGTTTCACTGCGATTTTTGCCTTCTTTAATCGTCGTATTTTCAAGCGTGAACTGTGCGCCGACTTCATTAAGCAGTACGTGAATGGCCATCGAGCAGCTGCCTGGGGAGTAATACAGATTATACATGCGACATCTCCGATTTGTGTGAAGGTGAGTTAGGATATAGGGTCGTGGCGTTAACCGTCAATGCCGCCCAAGTGTTTGAACAGGATACGGAAATAGAAGGTATCACCCGATGATACGCCCGTGCGCACGGTATGATCCCTTGTGAAGCTGAAATAGGATGTGAAGCATTCATCATTATACGTGATGGAGGCTGACGTGGTACGCGGGCCCGATGTGCCAGGGCGTAAATCATTGGTTTGGTCAAAGTTGAATGTCCAGAATTGGGTGAAGGCGGAGGTAAAGCCGAATTTCAATTCTTCTACGCGGTTTGAAATACCGGGAACGAAGATTGCCGGATCGCTGTAGGTATAGGTAAAGCGCGGTCTAAATTCCGGAACGCCAAAACTGGTGTACACTTCATGGCGGCGTGAGGTCGCCAAATCCTTATCCATGCGTACGTTGTAATCCATGGTCATCCATTTGCCCGGCTCCAGCTTCAGCTGGCCCACATAATCGGATAACGGCGCATCAAGCCCAGTGCCTTTTGGAAATAACGGATCATCGCTGATACGGTAGCTTTGACCAAAGGTGAATTCACTGAAGCCTCCACCATGGTTATAAAAACCTGTTTTGAAACCATAGGCAGTGCGGATGCCTTGTTCCATAATATCTGTGCCGGGATAACGGCTCATTTCAAATAAATTTGTGGTATCAAAATCGACGTCCAGACTGTCTTCATTAGGTATGCGTGGATCAAGCTTGCGCGTAGGGGAGGCGGTGAGCGCGAATATGGGTTCAATGGTGTGGGTGAATGTTTCTGCATATCCTGCAATGGGGAAGCTAAGGGTCGCTTGCCCTTGCGGGAATAGACGGTTGGTGACGTCATTGTCGTAAATGCGCCCCGGAGTATCCGGAGAGATAAGATTGTTCACAAGGAAAGTATCATTGCGCACCGATGATTTAAGGGTGCTGACAAAACCCAATGGTAAAATATCGCGGCGTTGCCAGCCAAAATCCACGCCCAGTTTTTTGACGTCTTGGCCACTATCGCGCTTTAATGCAATGGCTTCCCCATCAAATGACCAACGCCCGCCAAGGGTCATATTAGGTTCGCCCACTTGTGAAATGCGAAAGCGTGGCAGAACCAATGGTTGCTCTGGGCGAGCGCCAGGGCGGTTATCCTGGAAATAGAACATTTCGACCGCGCCAAATCCGCGTCCTTTAAAGCCTTCAAGGAACACGCGGTTGGTCAGAACATCTTCGCCATTTTCATTATAGCGTTGCAGATAGTTTTTATCGGTAAGTACTGCAAAATCTGCGCCGGTGCGATAGATATGGTCTAAATCGAAATGGATATAGCCTTGTAAATGGCCGCGTATCTGGTTCTGTTTGGTGATGAGGTCATCATCCACGCGATCCGTAATGGCAAGGGAGTGATCAACTTTGATATCGCCACGCTCATAACGTTTACGCAGTGTTCCGGCAAAGCGCATAATATCTTTGCCGTTGAAGTTGGGTTTGAACGTGTAATCCATATCCGGCGCGATATCGAAGTAATAGGGCAGGATAACCGCCGAGCCAATATCCGGTTTATTGAGATATTTTACGGTCAATAAACCTTGGCGGCGTTTCACTGTTGGGTCGGGATGGGAAAGATACGGCGTATACAACAGCGGTAGTCCCCACATTTCCAATGTGGCATCACGGTAGATAATGTCTTTCTTTACGGCGTCATGGGTGACCTTGGCGGCTTTAACCTGCCAGATGGGGGCTTTGCGTTTGTCGGTTACGCATAAATCGCAAGGTGAAAATACGCCCATTCCAAACAGCATATAACGGTTATCCAGGCGCCGCGCATCCTGGGCAATAAAACGCGAGTTATCCGCCATTAGCATGGCTACGTTTTTTGCGCTGCCATTTGCAAAATTAGATGACAGGGAGCTTTGCTTGGCAAATATCACATTGCTGTCTTCGGTTACCAACGCAATGTTTCCTTGCGCGTTTACTACGTCTGTTTTCTGTAAGTACTGAACCTCATCGGCTTGCAGGATTTTATTATCATTATGAATTTCAACGGCACCGCTGGCGGTTACGATGCCATTATGGTCATCGTTTTCGATTTGCGAAGCGGATAGCAAATAGCTGGATTTTTCGTCATCTGCTGCTTTTGCCGGTTCGGGTTTAACGGGCTCTGGTATTGCAGCGGCTTTTTTGGGTTTGGTGGCAGTGAAAGATGGCGTGGTCAGTTTGGCATAGGCAGGCGCAGAAAAAAGGCACGACAATGCAATTGCAAAACAAAGCCATTTAATGTGCGTGGTCAAAAATCGCATACCCAATAAATCCGCGCGCCAAAGAAACACCTGAAGCGAAGTTATCGCCAAAGATAGGGGGTGATTAAACGATTTTTTCCTTGGCAAGCGAAGTCATTTTCTGACGCGTGCCTCGTAAAAAGGCAGGTAAATCATCGCCAAAGCCCACTACGCTTGAATCAACGCCGCCGCCTGACTGGTCCTGATTCCGTGAATACCGGCTGTTACGGTCATCGCGGCTGCGTTCACGGCGCGGTTCATGCCTTGTCTCATGACGTGATTCACGTACTTGCTCGGGTGCGCCTTCTGCGGCCTGTTCCTGGCGCGCCGGGCGTGCTTCACGATTGCGGTCTTTGCCACCACGCGGACGATCGCCGCGGGAGTGTGCCTTGAAGTGTGGCCTATGATGAGCGCCATCCTGCGCGCTTTGTTCGGCAAGGCCTTCAATTTTCACTTCAGGAATATCTTTTTGAATCAGCGTGACGATGTTGTTCAGCAATTTATCGTCATCACTGGTCACAAAGGTGAAGGCTTTACCATCGGCGCCTGCACGGCCGGTACGGCCCACGCGGTGAACATAACTATCGGCATCGAATGGTACATCGAAATTGAATACGGCATCCACGCCTTTGATATCCAAGCCACGTGCGGCCACATCGCTACAAATCAGGAATGCAATTTCGCCTTTTTTAAATTTATCCAACGCTTCGTTGCGTTTGGTTTGCACCATGTCGCCATGTAATCCGGCTGCTGAAAAGCCATGACGTTTCAGGGAGTCCACCAAAATATCGATGTCTTTTTTGCGGTTGCAGAACACAAAGGCACTTTTGAATTCATGCTGGCGAAGCAATGCACGCAGTGCTTCACGCTTTTGTTTAAAGCCCAGTTTAACAATGAATTGTTCGACGGTTGTAGCGGTTGTAGCTGGCGCGGAAACCGATACTTCCTTCGGGTTCATCAGGAATTTATCAGCCAGTTTTTTGATTTCTGCAGGCATAGTTGCCGAGAAGAACAAGGTCTGGCGAAGCTTTGGCAGGATACCTGCAATTTTTTCAATATCCGGAATAAAGCCCATGTCCAGCATGCGGTCAGCTTCATCAATCACGAAAATTTTGATGTCATGCAACATGACGTTGCCGCGTTCATATAAATCAAGCATGCGGCCCGGGGTCACGATTAATACGTCGACGCCGCGTTCCAGTTTTTTAATTTGTTCTTCCATGCCTTGGCCACCCGTGAGCAGCGCAACAGAAAGATTTAATCCCTTGCCATAGAGCGCAAAGTTTTCAGCAACCTGCGCTGCTAATTCGCGGGTAGGCTCCAGAATGATTGAACGCGGCATGCGCGCCTTGGCTTTTCCGGAGGATAGGATTTCGATCATTGGCAGGGCAAAGCCAGCGGTTTTACCAGTACCGGTTTGGGCGCAGCCCAATACATCACGCCCCATGAGCACATAGGGAATGGCAAGTTCCTGAATAGGGGTGGGTTCTTTATATCCGCGTTCTTCTAACGCAGCTAAAATCTCGGGCTTTAAGCCCAATTCACTAAATAACAACTCTTCCTCGCAGGTTTTATTAATAGCCGCATATCGGCTTTAGCATGCAAAGTCTCTTGCATCGCGGCATGGCTTAGCATAAAGCCTATCGTCTTTCCAAGAAAAAGGTATATTTTCTTCATGAAACCGACGCTTGTTCTCTTACCCGGCCTGCTATGCGATAAGGCGCTTTGGCAGTATCAAATCAAGGCCTTAGAGGAAGATGTTAACATCATTGTCCCTGATTTAACGGGGCATGACACCATAGCCGAATTGGCCAAAACTGTGCTTTCTGTGGCACCGGAAAGCTTTGCTTTGGCGGGGCTTTCCATGGGTGGTTACGTGGCGATGGAGATTATGCGCCAAGCACCTGAGCGAATCTCGCGTTTAGCGCTCATCGATACCACAGCCCGCCCTGAGACAGATAAGGGCCGCCAGCGTCGCAGGGGGTTAATCGAATTATCGAACATGGGGTATTTCAAAGGGGTGACACCGCGTTTGCTGCCAACGCTTATTGCGCCGATGCGCCTTACCGATGAGGTCATCACCAAGACAATTATGGATATGTCTGCACGCATTGGCAAAGATGCGTTTATCAATCAGCAGAAGGCCATCCTTGCACGCATCGACAGCCGCCCGCATTTATCACTGATTAATGTTCCAACCATTGTTATATGTGGCAGAGAGGATGCGCGTACACCTCCCGAACAGTCAGAAGAGATCGCCAGTTATATCAAGCATTCCGAAGTACATATTATCGAGGATGCAGGACATCTTGCGCCGCTGGAACAACCGGCGCCAGTAAATAAAATTTTGAAGAACTGGCTAAATCTGAACTAGTTATTCCTTGAACGGGAAAGGCTTTTCATCAGATGCGTAGGTGATGTAAGCCACCAAGTCACGTGCATATTCCGCAAGCTTGCTGTTGAAGTCCATCAAACTGCCAAGTGGTTTACCGGTAAGAATGCGGGTCACAAACTGGATGAGTGCCACTGCCGACGTGATGAAGAACACGACGTAGAAAATCACGATGAACAAAAGGGTAAAAAACAGACGCACCCATGTGCCTGTATCCTGCACTTGGCTTTTGATTTGATCTTCAAGCGGGTTGTTGTTTTGATGTTCTGACATGGAAAAGACCTATGCAATGTGTGACTTTATGAGCGATTTCTAGCAAAAAATTGCCAAAACCGAAACATCATTTTGATAAACCAGCGAAAATAGTTTTAAAATATGATATTAAGTAACGCCACCTTAGTAAACCATTTCAAATCCATAATGTCCGATAGTCTTATTATTGCGCTAGCCCAATTAAACCTCACCATTGGGGGGATAGACGGCAATGCCGAGAAAATCAAAAACGCATACCAAACCGCTGCTAAGCAAGGCGCAGACTTGGTTGTTACATCTGAACTATCCTTAAGCGCATATCCGCCTGAGGATTTAGTATTGCGCCCGTTCTATGTGCAAAGCTGTATGAAGGCCGCCGAACAACTTGCCTTAATTACCAAAAATTCTGCGGCACTGATTATCGGCTCGCCGTGGCAAAATGAAGCAGGGGATAAACCGTATAACGCGGCCGCGCTGTTGATGAACGGTAAGATTGAACAGGTGTGGTACAAACACGACTTGCCGAATTACGGTGTGTTTGACGATAAACGGGTTTTCAGTGCCGGCGGCAAAGATGACGGCGAGCCATTCTTGCTCAAAGGGGCACGCATTGGCGTTGCAATATGCGAAGATATGTGGAGTAAGGATAAAGCCACCTCATTAAAACGTCGCGGTGCGCAAATTTTGGTATCCATCAACGCCAGCCCGTTTGAAACCGATAAAACCAGCATTCGCCGCGCCATTATGATGTCGCGTATAAAAGAAACCGGCCTGCCGATTGTCTATCTCAATCAATTAGGCGGGCAGGATGAAATGCTATTTGATGGCGGTTCATTTGTAATGGATACCAAGGGTAATGAATGTGCCAACCTTGGCCAGTATCAGGAAAAAGTTCAGCTCACTCATTGGAATAAACAAGGCGAGCATTGGGTTCCCGCTCAACAGGAAATCCCAAAACCCTTGAGCGAAGAAGAAAGCATTTATTCTGCACTTACCCTCGCGCTACGGGATTACGTGACCAAAAATAATTTTCCGGGCGTGTTGATTGGTATGTCTGGCGGTATCGATAGTGCGTTCGTGTCTGCACTTGCGGTTGATGCGCTTGGCAAAGACAAAGTCATCAACGTCATGATGCCTTCGCCCTATACATCAAAAGAAAGTCTGGATGACGCGGCTAAGGCCAGCACGATGCTTGGCTGTGAATACAAAATCATTTCTATTGAAGATGGTATGAAGGCATTGGGTGCAGCTGTAAAGCCCCACAGCAAAGGGTTTAATACCGATATTGCCGATCAAAATGTTCAATCACGTTTACGTGGTTTGATATTGATGACGCTGTCCAACACTTATGGTCACATGGTGGTGGCAACCGGAAATAAATCGGAAATGGCAACCGGCTATGCCACACTTTACGGTGATATGTGTGGCGGCTTTGCGTTAATTAAAGATGTTTATAAAACTCTGGTGTTCCGTTTGTGCAAATGGCGTAACGTACATAAGCCCTCAATTGGTCTTGGCCCGCAGGGCTTTGTCATGCCAGATCGTATTATTACCCGTCCGCCAAGTGCGGAGCTTAAACCCAATCAAGTTGACCAAGACACCTTGCCGCCATACGCGCAGCTGGATGATATTTTGCAATGCCTGATTGAACGTGAAATGAGCGTGCCGGATATTGTGGGGCGCGGCCATGATGAGGCGACGGTGACTAAGGTGCTCAAGATGCTTAAATTCTCGGAATACAAACGCCGCCAAGCACCGCCAGGCGTCAAAATCACCGCGCATAGCTTTGGCCGCGAGCGCAGATACCCGTTAACTAATAAATTCATGGGTTAATTAACTGCTGCAAGTATTTCTTGTCAGCATGCCTTGTAATGGCTTGGTAAACTACTCCCACCATGTCAAAGCCATCTTACTCAGTTCGCCCGTGTTTATTTGTCCATCCTCCAGCATCAGAGGAGAGGGGCGTTGCTGCCGAGTTGCTACTTAATTTTATCAATGAATTGCCACAGATAAATCCACTAGCCGACAAAGCGGCTATAACGACCCTTCAAGGCGCAACAGAATTTATTAGCGCATATTTAGATCGTACCAGAAATAGCCGGACAATTTTCTTGGCTTATTCACCAGAGAACAAACCATGCGGAATTGTTTTTTGGCAAAACGCTGGAGCGAATTTTCTAATCAGCAATCTGTATGTATTGCCCGCACACCGGAAGTGTGGAGCCGGCACATTGCTTCTGGATGCGGCGCTAAAAGAAATAGGAATGCGTTACCCGCGTTCGCGTATGAATGTTGCCGCAGATGCATTGTGGACATCTTATCCATTATTCAAAAAATTTGGATTTGTGGGTAAGCCGCCAGCACCTCCTCATACATTTGAAAGCAGTTTGTTGTTACCGCACCCAAATCTGAAGCCAAAAATAGCCCCTGTGCGTGCGGAGACAAAGTCTCAGCCATCAAGAGATGAACTAACGATTTAGAGAGATGCCTTACCGCTGCGAAGCGCGGTCGTAGGTTTCCTGAATTTGCATACGCATTCTTACGCGGAAGGCGATACGGTCTTGAACCGCTTTTGGCAAATCAGTGAGCTTGAGAAGGTTTTTCTTCAACAAAGCCGTAATCACGTCTTCAACCGCACGCGACATTTCATTGTCGGTTCGGCGTAGTTCGCTGATGGCTTCGGCGATTAATTTGGTTTCCACGCCCTTTTGTTGCATGAAAGACAACACATCGGCATGGTCATGAGGAAGCATGTCAGCACCAGGAATAGGGCGCACGCTTACTTTTGAAACTTTTCCATCTGGATCCCGCACAACATATGGCATGGCTAGCTCTTTTCTGTGTCCTAAAATTCGTCCAAACGAGTAAATACAGCCCAACAATTGGACTATACCACTAAAACTATGACTTGGAAATATTAACAAGTTATAAATACATCCGTGAATCAAGGGTTTCCTGACAAATCAGTAGGCTAAAAAGATAAAATTTTCTTGCCTGTGCATGGGTCCGATGCCATAGCTAAATGGCTACCTATTAATACCACTGATTCCTTTGTGTTTTTTGCCCTGCCTAAAGCCTGACCACGATTTGCTTCCCATTATTCAAGAGGAACCTCATGTCCATTCGTTTGAATTTCCGCCAGTTAACACAAGGTTTCAGCGCAGTGTTCACTGTGCTTGTATTGGCGGGGCTAACGGGATGTGGCACAGGTCAGCGTAACATAACGCTTGATGCATCTCCTACTGAAGTTGCACAAATCCGTAGCATCGCGATTGCAAGCGTTACGGCGCGCCCAAGCGAGACACATGAAGTGCTGCCATTACAACAGGGCCATCTGGTTCGTGCACTTACCAAATTTGAAAACGAGATTTTTGAATATCTTTTGCTGCGCGGCTTTAATGTCGTGAACCCGGCGGTTAGCCGTGTGGCCTATACCCGCGAAACCGATTACGAAGATTTGTACATCGCGAATGACCCAAGCATTCTGACCAATGTACAAAGTGGCGCGGAATTTAAATTCCTTGCTAATAACATGAAAAAACTGTCGATGCAGCATACGCAAAAGCCAGCGGGCACCTTCACATCCGAAAGCCGCCAGCCATCGCAGCATAATCTGATGCCAAGCATCAACCGCACGCCAAATGCCAATCAAAACCAACCTGATATTATCAGCAGTGCAAACACCCGTGTGTTCCCGCAATTGGAGTTTGGAACCAATCTTTCAACGCCATCTATGACGGTGTTGGGCGGTGCGGATGATAACCGTTGGGCCAACCAACCCATGCGCCGCGCGATTGGCGAAATTACCCACCGTATGGGCGCAGATGCTTATTTGATCGTGGACGCGCATTTGCGTTTATCGCCACGTGAAGAAGGTTCCATCCTTGCGGGTGCATTGGGTGGTGGTACACGTTCCGTTATTTGCGAAGGCACCGCGATGTTGGTGCGCAATGATGGTTCCATCCTTTCGGTTGAAAGCTTCCATGCCGCATCAGATGACCACGTAAGCGGTGCAGAAGGTTCAGGTGGACGTCCACGCACATTCTCCGGTCTTGCACGCTTTGAGGGCAATGCCAATAACCTGAATGACCTGACGATGCAGGCTGTGCGTAATGCCGCAGATATGATTGCCGATACCTATCAGGGCTATGTAAGAAAATATGGCCCGGAAGATAATGGTTCCTCATCCCGCATTTTTGACTAGTAGACGTATTTAATAAAGATAGGCGATATCATTATGGGTCTCAGCTTCTGGCATTTGCTTATTGTTCTTGCGGTTATCCTCATTGTATTTGGTGCGGGTAAATTGCCGAATGTTATGGGCGATTTGGGGCGCGGTATCCGCAGTTTCAAAGAAGGCCTTGAAGGCAAAGAGGAAGACACCAAAAAACTTCCTGATGATAAGAAGTAATCACGACATTACACATTTCCGGAATGCATCATGCTTGGGTTAGCTTGGCCAGAATTACTCTTAATTGGCGCCGTGGCGGTGATTGCCATTGGGCCAAAAGATATTCCGCCACTGATGCGGCAGGTTGGGTCGTGGTCACGCAAGGCGCGCCTGATGATGCAGGATTTCCAAAAGCATTGGGATGATTTGCCCAATCAGGTGGATATGGCATCCATGCAACGTGAAGCCGATGAATTGCAACGAAAAACCTATGAAAAATTTGGCGTTGATATCACCAAGGTATCACCAACTGCCGACCATGCAGAAGACGAAGCGCATATTGCCACTACTAAAAAACCAGAAGAAAAAATTATCGATCGCACAGGCGCTCATACCAGCGATACTAAGGTTGTGCCGCCGACATGACCGAATTGCCACCCCCACCATCTGATAAGCCTAAAGACGACATGCCGCTTCTTGAGCATCTCGTGGAGTTGCGTAACCGTCTGGTTTGGTGCACGGGTGTTTTGTTTATAACAATTGTAGCCAGCTACTTCTTTGCCAAGGATATCTACAGTTTTCTGGTTGAACCCTTGGCTGTTGCCATGAAGGTTCAAGATGCCGAAGTTCCCCGCCGTCTGATTTACACCAATCTGACTGAGGCTTTCTTTACCTATATGGGCGTTGCGGTATGGACCGGATTTTTTATTACCGCGCCATTCATCCTTATTCAAATCTGGCGGTTTATGGCGCCGGGGCTTTATGCCAATGAGAAGAAAATCATCGGGCCATATTTATTTCTGACGCCGTTTTTGTTTTATGCGGGTGCGGCTGCTGCCTATTATCTGGTGTTCCCTGCGGCGTGGCATTTCTTCCTTAGTTTTGAAAATGCAAGCGCAGCCGGCAGCCTTCCCATTCAGTTAGAAGCGCGGGTGGGGGATTACCTCAGCCTGGCCATGTCGATGATATTGGCATTCGGCTTTGCCTTTGAACTGCCACTCATTCTCATTCTGCTGGTGCATTTGGGCGTGTTGGGCACCGCGCAGCTTAAGGCATTTCGTCGCTATGCCATTGTGATTAACTTCATTATTGCTGCCATTATTACCCCGCCCGATGTGATTAGCCAGCTAAGCCTGGCCATTCCGCTTTGCCTTCTTTACGAGGTTGCGATAGTAATAGCAGGCATGATTGATAAAAAGAAAAGTGCTGCTGCACGAGATATAGTAAAGGCCTAAACGACAATGCACGACATTAAGCTCATCCGTGAAAATCCAAAAGTGCTGGATAATGGTTTGGAACGCCGCAACCTTGCGCACCAATCGGAAACGGTCATCCGTCTTGATGCAGAACGCCGGGCCTTGCAAACACAGCTTCAGGAATTGCAGCAAAAGCGCAACGACCTTTCCAAACAAATTGGCGATTTAAAGCGCAGCGGCGGTGATGCAACCGCCATCACCGAGGAAGTCGCAAAACTCAAAACCCTTGCGCCAGAATTGGAAGCCAAAGAACAGGAAGCTGCCAGAAAAATTGATGAATTGCTAAGTACACTGCCAAACATTCCTGCAGATGATGTTCCCTATGGCAAGGATGAAAAAAATAATCTGGAGCTACGTAAGGTTGGAACACCGCGCCAAATCAATTCCGCCAAGGAGCATTATGACATTGGCGAAAAACTTGGTCTGATGGATTTTGAAAATGCCGCGAAAATGTCTGGCGCGCGCTTTACCATTCTGAAAGGTCAATTAGCGCAACTGGAACGCGCCCTTGGCAATTTTATGCTCGATGTGCATACCGGCCAATACGGCTATACCGAAATATCCCCGCCATTAATGGTGCAAGACCACATTATGTATGGCACGGGCCAGCTACCAAAGTTCAAGGATGACCAGTTTGTTACTGCACGCCTAAACGAAGCAGGGCAGTTGGAGCAATCCCATTGGCTTATCCCGACTGCGGAAGTACCCCTGACTAACATTGTTTATGACAGCATTGTGGAAGCAGAAACCTTGCCGTTGCGCTTTGTGGCGCGTACGCCATGCTTCAGAGCAGAAGCTGGCGCAGCAGGGCGCGATACACGGGGTATGATCCGCCAACATCAATTTTATAAAGTAGAATTGGTGAGCATTACGACCCCCGACCAATCCAATGCCGAACACGAACGGATGACGGACGCCGCCGAAACGATTTTGAAGAAATTGGAAATTCCATTCCGCACCGTATTGTTGTGCACCGGTGATATGGGCTTCTCATCACGCAAAACCTATGACATTGAAGCATGGTTGCCGGGTCAAAACGCCTACCGCGAGATTTCATCCTGCTCCAATTGCGGTGATTTTCAGGCGCGTCGCATGAAGGCACGATTCCGCGCCAAGGGTGATAAAAATACGCAGTTTTTACATACACTAAATGGGTCGGGTGTGGCTGTGGGTCGCGCGCTGATTGCGGTTCTTGAAAATTATCAGCAAGATGATGGCAGTGTTGCGATTCCATCTGCCCTGAAACCGTATATGGGTGGTTTGGAAAAAATTTCCGCGACATAATTGGTTTGTCGTTAATCCCGTTTGCGTGTTCGATGCTTCGTTCATCCATACTTATCATCATCGCTGCTGTGATGTTGTCGCTGACTTCGTGCGCAACTACGCAACGTCCTGCGCCGGCGCCAGCAGTCAGCATTAAAGCCGGACGTTCCGTATCGGTTCAACAAGGCGAAACACTTTACAGTTTTGCACGCCGCAACAATGCCTCCATGCGCGAGATTATAGATTTAAACAGGTTGCAGGCACCCTATGTGCTCAGTAGCGGCCAATTGTTGAAACTTCCTGCAACCGATGCAGATTTACCATCCGTTGAACTCGGCCCCATCGCTGCTGAAAACGAAATTGAGTATAAGCAAAAACATAAGGGCAAACCTGTAACCACTTATACCCAAGTGGCTGCGCCGCCCATTACAGATGCACAGGCACAGGATTTAAACAACAATCCTTATGCACCGCGTTTATCTGCGCCAAAATCGGAATTGCAAAATGCGGCGGATGATCAGTTCAACCCGCCAGCAGGGCAGGATGTAAAGGCTGCCACCACGGCATTAAACCTCAAGCCGATGAAATTTGATGAAGATAGTAAGCAGCTTGCGGAACACACAAAGCCAACAGGCCCCGTGAGTGTAACCGTGCCAGATAAGACCTTGCCGGATAAAACCGCGCCACAGAAAAATACATTGCAAAAGCCAGCTGCTAAACCGATTGAACCCAGCAAGATGACCAAGGCTGGCAAGCTCATTAAAGATAAACCCGACCCCAATGATGTGGACGTGCGTCAGATAAAGCCTGAACAGCCCATTCCGCCACAACTCAAACCAACTGTGGAGGCAAAAAAACCTGCACAAAAGGGTGATGAAGCCAAATCCACAGAACGCGAAATGCACAGCCGCATTGAAAATAAAGCCGAGCCACGCAATTTGTCATGGCCAGTACAGGGCACGGTTATTTCAACCTATGGTCCAAAATCGAACGGTTTAAAGAATGATGGCATCAATATCGCAGTGCCACGCGGCACGCCGGTATTAGCGGCTGATGGCGGTACAGTTGCCTATGCAGGCAGTGATATTCCCGGCTATGGCAATGTGGTGCTGGTGCGCCATCCCAACGGTCTGATGACTACCTATGCGCATCTTGACCGTATGTTTGTTCAGGAAAACATTGTGGTTGCCAAAGGTGATTTATTGGGAACGGTTGGCACAAGTGGCGGCATTGATACCCCGCAACTGCATTTCGAAATTCGCCGCGATAAAGAAGCACTCGATCCTGGTAAATACCTATACCGCTAGGCGGATGGAATGTTAATCCCGGCCTTACCCGCAGCATCCTGAATAAATTGCCATGCCACACGGCCGGAACGCGCACCGCGCGTCACCGACCATTCAATGGCGGCGGCATGCAAAGCATCACGGGATTGGGGCAGTTTCAACCAATCGGCATAGCCATCAATAATGGCGAAATAAGTTTCCTGATCACATGCATGAAAGCCAAGCCATAGGCCAAAACGGTCAGATAGTGATACTTTTTCTTCAACGCTTTCGTATGGATTAATGGCGGTTGAACGTTCGTTTTCTATCATATCGCGTGGCATCAAATGGCGGCGATTGGATGTTGCATAAATAATGACGTTATCCGGGCGACCTTCAAGCCCGCCTTCCAGTACAGCCTTTAATGACTTGTAGCTACTTTCATGTTCCGAGAATGACAAGTCATCACAGAATAAGACAAAGCGCCTGTCTTGACCGCGCAGCAAGCGCAATAGGACGGGAAGAGTAGGAATATCCTCGCGGTGAATTTCAATTAGCGCGATGGAGGATGGATGCTGTTTGAGCACATGGCCATGGATAGCCTTGATAAGGGAACTTTTGCCCATACCGCGCGCGCCCCATAATAAGGCGTTATTGGCGGATAAACCTTTGGCGAATTGCAATGTGTTGGAAAGCAAAATGTCCTTTTGCAAATCCACCCCTTTAATGAGTGAAAGTTCAACGCGAGAGACGCTATCCACCGTTTCCAATTGGTGCGTTTCTCCTTGCCATATATAGGCTGCTGCATCTTTCAAGTTTTGCGGTTTTGGGGCTGGCGGCCTGATGCGTTCTAATGCATCGGCTATTCTGGCAAGATGTGGCAGGGCGTCTTTATCCATTATGCTTATCCGCGGGCAATTTTTTTATCGGGCTGGCTTTGTATGCCAGTAAATTCAGGAACTAGCTCTGCAATCGCTTCACGAAGGCTATGTTCATCAACGCCTGTGTCTTTGGCCTTCATGCCCATGGATGTAATCAGGCTGTTGACCTGAATAAAGGGTTGCGGCGCAGCCGCAGCCAAATGCACACCATCTGCACCCGATGGGGTGAGTTGTTCACTATCGCAAAATAATTCTTCATATAATTTTTCGCCGGGGCGCAGGCCGGTATAGACAATCTTGATATCTTCATCTGGCTTCAGGCCCGCAAGGCGTATCATTTGTTTTGCAAGATCTGCAATTTTTACGGGGTTACCCATATCCAGTACCATAATCTTGCCGCGCTCGGTGCCGGCGGTTGTTGCATGGGCGGATGCTTGAAGCACTAGCTCAACTGCTTCGCGTACCGTCATGAAATAACGGGTTATATCGGGGTGAGTAACCGTTAATGGGCCGCCCTTTTCAAGCTGTGCCTGAAAACGCGGAACAACCGAACCTGTGGAGCCAAGCACATTGCCAAAACGCACGGTAAGGAAGCGGGTTTTACCGGAGTTATCGTGATCAAGGGCTTGGCAATATTGTTCGGCAATACGTTTGCTTGCTCCCATCACATTGGCGGGGCGCACAGCTTTGTCGGTAGAAATCAACACCATCACATCGCTGTTCGCGCCTGCGGCCGCATCCGCGACATTCTTTGTACCAATGATGTTGGTCAACAATGTTTCACGTACATTGGTTTCGGCCATCGGCACGTGCTTGAGCGCGGCGGCATGGAACACAACTTGCGGTTTGAATTGCGCGAAAATTTGATTAATACGCGGCGCGTCACGTACGTCTGCGATTTGCGCGACGATTGAAAGCTCGGCAAACTTTTCGCGCAGTTCTAGTTCAATGGAATATAAATTAAACTCGCTGCTATCAACCAAAATGAGTTCACTGGGCTTAAGTGCTGCAATTTGGCGCGTGAGCTCCGAGCCAATCGTGCCGCCTGAACCCGTAACTAATACGCGTTTATTCTGCACAAAACTGGTAATGGCTTGTCTATCCAGCACGGTTTCGGCACGGCCTAGCAGGTCTTCCAGTGCAATCGGGCGCACATTCTGTTGCATGCTTGCATTTTCATGTAGTTCCGTGATGGAGGGCAGGCGCGATAGGGTAAGTCCTAATCCTTGTGCATCACTTAAAAACTGTTCAAAGCCTTTGGCGCGACTGGCCGCCTTACTGATAATCAAGCGCGCAGGTGCATTATTCTTGTTCTTCAAATCCTGAACAACATGTTTTAGATCCTGCATCTTGCCAAGGATGGATACCGAATGGATTTGGCGGCCCATGCGCGTGCCTTTATCATCTAGCACGCCCACAATGTGATAAGGTGAGCCAGTATCCGATATAACGCTTTGAATAAATAATTCGGCTTCGCTGCTTGCGCCCACCACCAATACATTCATGCGGTCTTGTTTATTCGCGTTCCAGAAACGGTCAAGACGGCCTTCGCGCAATAGACGCACCAGTAGGCGTGAACCACTCATAAACGCCAATAATACAAACCACAAAATGCCAGGTACGGAACGCGGCATGCCATCAAGGCGGGTGAGCACAAACGATATGGCAAGGAAGGTCACAATCGCCAATGTGACCGTGCGCAAAATCGTACCCAAATCACGGATGGAGGTGTACCGCCAAACGCCGCGATAAACACCGGTCATGAAATAGGACGCCGACGCACAAGCAACAAAGATTCCCAATTGGATTAGCCAAGGCTTTGCCGGAATATCAAACAGCATATCGCCCAGACGCAAATACATCGCCACAGCAAAAGCTGCAGCTGCAATGACGACATCATGAATAAATGTAAAAATGACGCGGTTAAAACGTGGCACTTTTCAAATCTCTTTCAATGGGCTTAGACGTTTTAAATACCACACCAGCCCTGCGACAAGCAAAGGGGCGAATACTAGCGCCCAAACATTAATGGTCATGGCAGCAATAGATATCACTAAAAGCCCGATATTTGCGCCTATAATGGCCTTAACGACGGGTATGGGGCTGCCAGCGCCCAAGGCGGCCTGCTGGTAGAAATGCTCCCGGTGTGCCTGCCAGAACTTCTTTTTCTGTGATATACGACGCATCAGGGTAAAGCTAGCATCGGTTACATAGTATAGCGGCAAGGCAAGCGCGATGCCCAAATAACCGTGAGTGGCAAGTACCATCATCAAGAAGCCGAGCAGATAACCCAGCGGTATGCTGCCCACATCTCCCATGAAGATTTTTGCAGGATGCCAATTCCAGATTAAAAAACCGATAGCTGCACCTGCAATGCTGGCTGCAATAATAAAATGAGTATGAGGAATGGCTGTAGATAATGCAGAGATGATTAAAAAGGCGATGCTTGTGTGGATGGTTTGCGCACCTGAAATACCATCAATCCCATCCATGAAATTGGTAAGATTGATAAACCATATCCATGCAAAGCCAGCCACAACGCGGTCTAACCATAACGGTAGCGCGCCTTGGAATACGAATTGATTAAGGGGCAGCGAAATAAGACCCAAGGCAACAGCCAGCAAATGCACCATAAAACGTTCACGTGCCGGCAAAGATTTTTTATCATCCAGCCACGAAACAATGATGAGCGCAGCTGTACCTAGCATCAAACAAAAATGGTTTTGAAACTGACCATTAAAAATGTCGTATAATAGCCAAACGGGAAAAACCGTCATCCAGATGGCAATGCCGCCGCCGCGTGGCACGGGTGCAGTGTGCATGCTGCGTTCATTGGGATTGTCGAGGATGGATGCCGCCAGAAGTTTCTCGCGCACTTTCCCGCAATAAAACCAGCTGACACCAGCACAGATAATAATGATGAGTATGGCCATAAGCATGGCAGGCATATTACAGCCCCGTCCATAAAACTCACCCGAAATTTAATTGACAGGGTGGGGGTGTGGGTTTACGCCTAATCCCATGAGCAATTCGCAGAAAACCAGCGTTATTACGGTATCCTATCACACCGGCCCCGTATTATTCGACATGATGGCATCGGTATTGGCACAGGATAATCTAGCCGAACTGATTGTCGTCAATAATGGTAATCCGGCCAACATTGTTGAAAAATTGCAATCTATGGCGGCGGCTAACCCGCAGCTGAAAATCATTTCTGGTCACGGCAATGTTGGCTTTGCCAAGGGTAATAATCTTGGCGCAAAAATCGCCAGCGGAGATTATTTATTTCTTCTCAATCCTGACTCGGTATTGGAAGCAGGTGACATCAATAAACTGATGGCACAATCACAAAAACTGCCGCGCCCACATTTAATTGGCCCGCGCATACTGGATGCAAATGGCAATGAACAAAGTGGCAGCCGCCGCAATGAACTCACCCCATGGAATGCATTGGTGGAGACATTTTTTTTATACAAATTCTTTCCTAGGCTAACGCGTTGGAAGTTACACCAAGCGCCACTGCCAGCCGATATCACCGAAGTACCTGCGATTAGCGGTGCGGCAATGTTTTTGCCGCGTGATGATTTCTTTATGGTCGGCGGTCTGGATGAAGGTTATTTCCTTCATGTCGAAGATGTGGATTTTTGTTTCAATCTGCGTAAGGCGGGAGCAAAAATTTTCTTCATGCCGCAATTGGCTGTAAAACATATTGGCGCAACCAGCGATGCACCAAAGCCTGTGGTGGAACGCCACAAAAGCATCAGCCTTATCCGTTATTTTGATAAAAACTTCTCATCCACTACGCCGCGCCCGTTACTTTGGGTACTTAATTGCGCGATTTGGGCACGGTATTATCTTTATTTGCTTAAAAGCAAATTAGCTTAGGTCTTTTGGAAATACGGGATTGAAATTGCGCGGCGACAGCTTAAGCGTTTTCACGGCATCCTCACCATTATAGGCTAAATCCTGGTTCATGCGATCAAACAAGCTTGGGCTTAGGTTTGTAAGACCCATGGCGCGCACCACACGCAGCAAATTTTTCAAGAAAAACGTCGGGAACGAAAATATGCGGATGGGGCTATTCAATGCCTCGGCCACGCGGCGTATCATGGTGAAGTAGGTAACGGTTTCACCGCCGGTAATATTAAACGATTTATTATACGCTTCTTTATTACCAATACTGTTGACTACGGCCTTGGCAACATCTTCTGCGTGAATAGGTTGACGTAGCCCTTGCGCATCGCCAGACACCATGAAAAAACCAAAACGTCTAATCATCTTGGCAATGAAGGTGATATTTTGATCGCCGATGCAATCATAAATCAGTGTGGGCCGAAGAATGGTGTAGGGAATACGGAAAGTTTCGCTATTCACGCGCACGATTTCTTCTGCGTTACTTATTTTTTTGACTAGTTCCTGTTCTTGCTTATCCAGGCTTTTTGCTTTGCCGAACAAACTGGTGGAGCTGAGTGTGATGAGCTGCGATGCGCCAAGAAATTGTGCCATAATGGGCCCCAGCAGCCAGATGGGCCAAAGGCTGATGATGACCGCGCGATCATGCAAATGCCATGAGGCATCTTGTACCTCATTGGTGGGGAGCCAGGCAAAATTAAGGCCACTATCGGTTTTCTTGCGGCTGACTACATATCCGCGATATCCGGCCTCTGCCAATAATGGCAACAGGTACTTTCCAACGAGACTACCGCCACCTAACACTAGTACTTGCTGTTTTACTTCATTTTCCATAATAAATAGGTCCTTAGTTATAGCCCAAAGGGAGTCTATCAGGTGAAGTGGGATAAAAGCAAATTACCAAGTCGTCATGTCAGTGTTGGCCCGGAACGCGCGCCGCACCGCTCATATTATTATGCCATGGGCATGACCGAGGCTGAAATCAACCAGCCTTTCGTTGGTGTGGCAACCTGCTGGAATGAAGCAGCGCCGTGCAATATTGCACTCTCACGCCAAGCACAATCTGTGAAGAAGGGTGTAAAAGCTGCGGAAGGTACGCCGCGTGAATTCACCACCATCACCGTGACCGATGGCATTGCCATGGGCCATCAGGGGATGAAGTCATCCTTGGCTAGCCGCGATCTGATTGCGGATTCGGTTGAACTGACCATGCGTGGCCATTGCTATGACGCACTGGTTGGTTTGGCAGGCTGTGATAAATCATTGCCGGGTTTGATGATGGCGATGGTTCGCCTCAATGTGCCATCTGTGTTTATGTATGGTGGCTCTATCCTGCCGGGTAAATACAAAGGCCAAGATGTAACCGTTCAAAACGTGTTTGAAGCCGTGGGCACCCATGCTGCCGGTAAAATGAGCGATGAAGAACTACATGAATTAGAATGCGTGGCTTGCCCATCTGCTGGTTCATGCGGCGGTCAATTCACCGCCAACACCATGGCTTGTGTTTCAGAAGCGATTGGTTTGGCATTGCCCGGTTCTGCTGGCGCACCTGCACCTTATGAATCCCGTGATGAATATGCGGTTGCATCCGGTAAGGCCGTGATGGAGCTGATTAAGAAGAACATTCGCCCGCGTGATATTGTTACGCGCAAAGCGCTTGAAAATGCTGCTGTTGTGGTGGCGGCTTCGGGTGGTTCAACCAATGCGGCACTGCATCTTCCAGCCATCGCGCATGAATGTGGTATTGATTTTGATATTCATGCGGTTGCAGAAATTTTCAAACGCACCCCGTATATTGCTGACATGAAGCCAGGCGGTAAATATGTTGCCAAAGATATGTTTGAAGCAGGCGGCGTGCAAATGCTGATGAAGGCATTATTTGATGGTGGTTATCTGCATGGTGATTGCATGACGGTTACCGGCAAGACCATTGCTGAAAATCTCAAGGACGTTACCTTCCGCACCGACCAAGATGTAATTCGCAGCACCAAAACTCCCATCACCCCAACGGGCGGTGTGGTTGGTTTGCGTGGTAACCTTGCCCCGCAAGGCGCGATTGTGAAAGTGGCCGGCATGAAGAACCAGGTGTTCAGTGGCCCTGCACGCGTCTTTGATTGCGAAGAAGATGCCTTTGCTGCGGTTGAAGCACGTAGCTACAAGGAAGGCGAAGTATTGGTCATTCGTTATGTTGGCCCACGTGGCGGCCCCGGCATGCCAGAAATGCTTTCCACCACGGCGGCACTTTATGGCCAAGGCGTGGGTGATAAGGTTGCCTTGATTACCGATGGTCGTTTTTCGGGTGCAACCCGCGGGTTCTGCGTGGGCCATGTTGGCCCGGAAGCTGCGGTTGGCGGCCCAATTGCCTTGGTACGTGATGGTGACATCATCGATCTTGATGCAATCAAGGGTATCTTGAACGTGCAAGTGTCGGATGAGGAATTGGCCAAACGCCGCAAGGAATGGAAGCCACGCCAGCATGATTTCCAAGCAGGTGCATTATGGAAATATGCGCAATTGGTTGGCGATGCAGAAAAGGGCGCGGTAACGCATCCCGGCGGTAAAGCTGAAACCCATGTATATGGCGATATCTAATCAGACTTCGTAATACGCGGTGATGGATTTAATCCGGCCTTTTGTGCCGGGTTGAACATCAATGGCTAAGCCTGCGATTTCCGGACGGTAATAAATTGGCAATTCAAGACGGTAGGTATTACCCGCCGCCAAACTGCGTGCTACGCCGTAACGCTCCAACGTGTTTTCATTTTGAATGAGATGCACGCCCATTTGCCCTGCGATAACTTCGGCCTCAATCACCACCATATATTCGGTTGGCAATACACCATCAAGTTGTTGCGGGAACACGATATAAGCTGCAACGCCGCGCATTTGTTCGTTTGCGTTTACGTTGGCCGCAAGGGTCACATCATTTTCAATGGTTAAACCCATTTGGAAAATGGTGCGTTCCTTCACATAGGGCAGGGGCATCGCTTTTAACCGCGTGCGGTCAAATCGGCAATTACGCAGCGCGTCAACAATCACACCATTTTCTTCATGGCGGTCCGTTTCATAACGGAATGCACGGGCGCGGTGTCCTGTACCCACCATGCCATCCCATAATTGGTTGGTCACACCTGTATGGGATGTGGAACGCCAATGGCGGAGCATCAATTTAGTTTGTTCAAGTGCATTTAGCTGTTCGGCTTTGCGTTGTTCATGTGCGCGCACCAATACCGTGGTTGCAAAGTTTTGAATGGGTTTGGCACGTGATAGCACATCCATCAGCAATGCTTTCTCTTCGCCCTTTAATGGTGGCGGCGCCTGCAGCAAGGCTGTGTCCAACACACTGCGCGGGGCAAGGAAGCCAGATGGCGGAATAAGTTCAAGGCAGGTCATGAATTCCTGCTCTTTTAAATCCAATTGGTGGCTCACGCCGCGTTTCTCATCATTCTTAATCCATGCGGTATCAGGCGCGGGCGTGTCGTGCTCGGTTACCAAGGCACAATGGACAAAATGATTTGGTTTGGATGCTTCCACCATGCGGCGCAAATGTTGGGGGAACCATTCATCGGTTTCGCGCAACACAGCGAAGTAATCGCCCTTTACGTGGCGCAGACCATCCCACAGGCTTTGGCTATCTATGCTTTCCAATACCGTATTGGGCGCGCTGAATTTAAAGGCAAAAGGCTTGGTTTTAACCAGAATGATTTGTGTACGGCCGCCATCCTGCGTGGCAATTGAATTAATTGCGCGTTGCAGTAAATGCGGCTGTGTGCCATCGCTTTTTATGACAACGCTTACCAATGGCGCGGTGTCACGGTGCACGGCATTAATCGCTGCCATTTTCTTTGTGTGATGATCAACGGTTGCCTTTAATAAAACTTCAAGTGAGAACTTTTCTTCGAATATCTCGCGTGCACGCGCGGCTTTTTCCAACGCTTCAGCTGGATGTTTTAGAATATGCGCATGCAGTGATTGGATTTGTTCAAAAATTTGTTTATTGGAACGGTCCTGGTCAAAGTAATACAGGCTATCGCCAAAATGTTTTTTCAGCCAAGGCATCCGGCACGAAATAACCACCGCGCCAACCGATGCAATTTCAAATACGCGGTTGGAAATAACATCTTCCTGCAAATGATGATCACCC
>JAYRWY010000001.1:0-26889 GCA_041917755.1 Alphaproteobacteria bacterium | reverse complement strand
GGGGGCAATGGTACTTGGGTTTAATGGTACAGCCATCAAATTTGCAGCATCTTGGATAATCGCAATTTTGTCGTTTTGCTTATCAGGAATAAAGGATGACAAGGTTGCCGCCGACAATACTTCGGGCAGCTTGCTCAGTTTTTCGGCAAGCGCATTGGCACTGGCAATGTCATCGCTTAAAATATCAACCGTATAGGAACTGGTTTCCGTGTCTTTGAGTAGATCCAGCGCGGTGGAAACGGATTCAGTTTTCGGATTTTTCAAATTCAGCGGGTCAAAGTCAAAACGCAAGAACAAGCAAGAAGTCAGGGCGCCAATAAATAGTGTCGCAAAAGCAAGCAAGATTTCACGGCGATGTTTTTCTAAAAATGCATCACTGGGGGCGGCCCATTTATATCCCATCGCTTCTGCTTCCGCGCCGGGTTTGATGTAATGGAGCAGGGCAGGCAAAAGCGTGATGTTCAACGAGAATGCAATCAGCATGCCGCTGCCAGCAATCAGGCCAAGTTCGGCAACGCCGCGATAGGATGTGGGGGTGAACGATAAAAATCCGGCGGCAGTACTTAATGCTGCCAATAATAAAGGTACCGCTACTACCCACCCTGTACGTTTCATCGCGGCCGCTAAATCAGGGGTATGAAACCGCACATCACGGTAACGCACACCAAACTGTATACCAAAATCCACGGCAATGCCGGTGAACATCACGGCAAAGGCAACTGATATCAAATTCAGTGAACCAACCGTGAGTAATGCAAATGCGGTGGTAATTACTAGGCCCGAAATCAATACCAGAAAAATCGGGATGATTAATCGCCATGACCGCAACGCCATGAATAGCAATAAGCAAATTAAGCCAAAGGATACTACTAATGCCCATCCCATGCCTTCAGAGATGCTGGAAAATTCTTCATCCGAAAGTGCCACTGGCCCGGTTATGCGAATGTCCAGATTATATTTCTTTTCCAGATCATGATTATTGATGAAATCACGAATAAAGGTGGTCGCGGCTTCGCCTGGCGCCAACGCGCTATAATCCAGTACCGGCTGAGTCAGCACAAACCGGCGAAGTTCATACTTGCTCGGTTGTTCTGGTGCCATCAAATAACGCCACGCATGGCCATCTTGCGGGGCTGCCAATGATTTTTGCAATGACGTGTCGATGCGGCTGAAAAGTGGAACGAGTTCCTGCTTATCCGCGCGTCCAGCATCAACCCCCATCAAGGACAGGTCGAGCATATGGAATAAACCACGCAACGACGGATCGGCGGATAGCGAGCCGAGCAATGGCTGCGCTTTGATCATGGATTCCGTCGCAATGGCTAATTCTTCATCTCCAAGAAACAACAGGCCGTTTTTTTCAAAAAATGCGTTGGCTTCAAGGCCACGTACGGTTTTGAACAGTTCTGGTTTACTGCGCAATGCTGCGCCAATTTCTTCACCAGCAATTTGGGTGCTTACAGAATCTTTTCCGTCAATAACGATAACCAACAGGTCGTCGCGCTGCGGAAATGCCTTGGAAAAGGCCATTTCACGTTGACGCCAGTCTACTTTGCTATCAAGTAAACTCGTCACATCGGTGTTCATTTTGAAGTGTTCGCTTACATAAAATCCGGCGGTCACCACCAGTAATATATAAAACAGAACAACGGCCCACGCTCTGCGGCGTGACACATCAACAACCGATGCGACTGAGTTTTCAATCATTACAGATTTAATTATCCGTTATAGAATTAGCCAACAAGTTCAGTGCCACTGAAGAAATATGCAATTTCAATTGCAGCATTTTCCAATGAGTCAGAACCGTGAACAGAATTCGCTTCAATGGATTCAGCAAATTCCTTGCGAATGGTGCCTGGCGCAGCGTTGGCTGGGTTGGTTGCGCCCATGATATCGCGGTTCTTGGCAACAGCATCTTCGCCTTCCAATACTTGAACCACAACAGGACCAGAGGTCATGAAAGTGCACAGATCGTTAAAGAATGGGCGTGCTTTGTGTACACCATAAAATGCTTCAGCTTGTGCTCGGCTCATGTGGATGCGCTTGCTGGCGATAACGCGCAAACCTGCGCTTTCGAATTTATCGGTAATCTTGCCAGTTAGGTTGCGGCGGGTCGCATCTGGTTTGATAATGGAAAAGGTACGTTGAATAGCCATGGGTAACTCCGGAAAAACCTGTAAAAAGATGGATTAATGGTGTGCTTTATAGACAGCAACCCGCAATGAAGCAAGGGTGCGCTATGCTGCTATGCGGCGTAATACCAACTATTGTTTGAATGCTGGTTTTTTTGGCAGTTTTTTCAATAGTGGATCCGTCCAGCTTGGTGGTATCACGCCAAGCAACCATGCCGCAAAGGCTGTAGGCCACGGGAAGGCAATCCGCGCTTCATTTCGTGCCAGCCCTGCGACCATGATATCGGCCGCCTTGGTGGCGTTCATCAAAAATGGCATAGGGAAGTCATTGACCGCAGTCATTGGCGTTTCGATATAACCTGGGCATATCACATTGATACGCACGCCCCATTTGGCATATTCACCGCGCAATGCTTCCCCATATAAACGCACCGCGGCCTTGCTGGCGCAATAAGCAGGCGCACTTGGAAAACCACGAAACCCGGCCAGCGATGCCATGAGCGCCACTTGTCCGCTGCGACGGGTTTGCATACGTGGTAAAAGCGGGTGAATGGTATTCAAAACGCCATCAAGGTTGGTTGCAAAAATTGCCCGTGCTTGCGTCTCACTTTCACCGGCACCAAAAGTACCTGCCGAAATTCCCGCATTGGCAATCAACAGGTCAATGGGCTTTTGGGTATCCGCTTCGATGAGCATCTGCGCTAATTCCTCACGCTGGGTAACGTCCACTACGCCAACCCAAACATCTGCGCCCTTATTCCTGATTTCTGCTGCAACGGCGTCTAACTTGTCTTTGCGCCGGCCCAAAAGGCCGATGCGGTTACCGGGCGTGGCATAGGCTCTGGCTAAAGATTCGCCTAATCCACTTGATGCGCCAGTAATTACGATATGTTGTGGTAATTGCATGATAGCCCTAAACGAGTTATGAACGTTCTATGACAACAACCTATTCTTTCGGCGAAATCAAGCGCCGCGGCCTTATGCTGGTTTTATCCTCACCATCAGGTGCAGGCAAAACCACAATTTCACGTGCCATCCTGCAATCTGACCCTAATGTAAATATGTCCATCTCCTGCACCACACGCAAAAAGCGTCCAGGTGAAGTGGCGGGCGTGGATTATCACTTTGTGTCCGAAGAAGATTTCAATCTCATGATTAATCGTGGGCAGTTTTTGGAATATGCCCGTGTGTTCGGTAACTTATATGGCACACCCAAGGAACCCGTCGACTTAACGCTGCAAGCTGGCGGCGATGTATTGTTCGATATCGATTGGCAAGGCACGCAGCAGCTTAAAGAAAAAGCCCGCGAAGATTTGGTGAGCGTATTTATCCTTCCTCCATCATCCAAGGAATTGGAACGTCGCCTCATTGCACGTGCGCAAGATGATGATAAGGAAATCAAAAACCGCATGGCCAAGGCTTCTGATGAAATGAGCCATTGGGCGGAATATGATTATGTGATTGTAAATAACGATATTTCTGAATCCGTTGAAAAAGTACGTGCCATATTGCACAGCGAACGTTTAAAACGCCGCCGTCAGGAAGGCCTATCGGATTTTGTTAAGCGTTTGCAAGATGGGCTTTAAACAACTGCTGGTAGAATTATGAAAGCTATTGAAGCCAGTAAAGCACCCGAGAAAAAGAAAAAATCCAATTACCCAGAACCATTCAAATCGCTCATGGATGGGCGTACAAAACGTCCATTAGGTGATTTATTCGGCCTGCAAAATTTTGGCGTTAATCTCACCGAAATACAACCGGGCGGCCAATCTTCATTATATCATGCACATAGTAAGCAAGATGAATTCATCTATGTTCTCGAAGGTTGTCCGACGCTACATGTTGGCAACGAGAAAATTGAATTATCTCCGGGTATGTGCGCTGGCTTTGTTCACGGCGGCGACGCCCATCAGCTCGTGAATAACTCCAAGGAACGTGTGGTATATCTTGAAATCGGCGACCGCAGTTTGGGCGATGTTGGTTCTTATCCAAATGATGATTTGGTAGCAAAGCAAGATGCTAATGGTGCGTGGGTATTTACACGAAAAGATGGCACACCTTATCCAAGAGATTAATTAGGCTATCGCTTTGGCTAATCGTACAAAATCATCCACGCTTAGCTCTTCGGCGCGGGCCTCAGGCTTGATGTTTGCTGCTGCAAACTGCTCTTCGCTAATCCTACCTTTAAAAATACTACGCAGCATTTTACGGCGTTGACCAAACGCATCCTTGGTTACGGCTTCCAATGCTTCAATCGTGACGGGATAGGCGGCTTTCTTAGGTCGCAGGATAACCACGGCACTATCAATCTTGGGCGGCGGGGTAAAGGCGCGCGCGGGAATAGTGAACGCATATTCCACATCACAGCAAAACTGGCAAAGTACGCTTAGTCGGCCATAGGCTTTGCTACCTACCTGCGCAGTGATGCGCTCGGCTACTTCCTTTTGGAACATGAGCGCAAAAAATTCATACTCCTGCGCACGGTGCAGCCAATTCACCAACAACAATGTGCCAACGTTGTATGGCAGGTTTGCAAGGATAGCACGCGGCGATGGGGTGATGGTCACCGGATCAATCTCTAATGCATCTGCATTAATGATGCGCAGGCGGCCATCTGCACTATCTACCAATGGCTGCAGCGCCTCGATAAACCGTTCGTCTTTTTCAATCGCGATGATGTGCTTGGCGGGGCTTTCATATAATGCACGGGTTAGGCCGCCCGGGCCGGGGCCAATTTCAATTGCCGTGATACCTGATAAATCACCAGCTTCGCGCACCAAACGGCGCGTGAGGTTCAGATCGAGCAAAAAATGCTGCCCCATGCTTTTCTTGGCTTTCAAGTCGTGCTTGGCAATCACCTCGCGCAGGGGAGGTTGGCCTTTTAGATCATCACTCATGATGCTTTAGCAGCCTTATAGGCTTGGCGTGCGCTGGCAAGCTGTTGCGCACGTTTGATGGATGCAATCAGGCTGCTGGGGTCAGCAATTCCTTTGCCTGCAATATCAAATGCTGTGCCATGGTCAGGTGATGTACGCACAATCGGCAATCCCAACGTAATGTTGACGCCGCCATGAAAATCTAATGTCTTGATGGGGATGAGTCCCTGGTCATGATACAGGCAAATCGCGCAATCATATTGTGCGCGTGCTTTGGCATGAAACATGGTATCCGCTGGATGTGGCCCCGTAACACTGATGCCGCGTTCACGAATTTGTTCTAGGGCAGGGGTGATAATTTCAATTTCTTCCAATCCCATCGCGCCATGTTCGCCTGCATGCGGGTTGAGTGCCGCCAAAGCAAGGCGCGGTTTGGCTATGCCAAACATGTGGCGCATGGCGCGTTCAACCGTCAGTGCTTGGTTTACAATAAGACTGGTGGTGATTTTACCAATCGCATCTTTAAGGGATAGGTGAATGGTTGAAAGGGCGACGCGCAGCCCGTCAATTTCCAACATCATCACGGTGGATTTGGTGCTGTTGCAAAGTGCCGTCAGATATTCCGTATGTCCGGGAAAACTAAACCCGGATTGATACAAGGTACTTTTATGAATGGGCAATGTAACGATTGCCGAAGCATCACCATCTAAAACATGCTGTGTGGCTATCTTGATGCTATCCAGCACGGTTGATGCATTGGATGGGTCGGCATGGCCTGGTTTTACGTCCGCATTTAATGCCAGATGGTAAACGGGTAATGCCTTACCAAAAACACTATTCGCTTGTGACGGGTGTTCGATTTTTTGAACCGGCACGGCCATATGCAGGGCCTTTGCCTGCTGTTGTGTAAATTCGACATCGCCCACCAGATAAAATGGCGGAATATGCTGCTCGCCGCGGGCTTGCCAGCTTTTAAATAAACACTCCGAACCAATTCCGGCTGGCTCGCCCATGCTGATGCTAATGGGTTTATGGTTATATATCGGAGCAGGTTGTTTTGGTTTAAGCCAACTAAGCATTATTCCCGCATCTCAACAGAAGCATTACGTTGCAAATCACGAAGAAGACGACGGGCCTGAAGCTCAAGTTTTTCATTGCCAAGTGAAGCAAGAATTGTTTCGCGGTCAGCACCGCTATCATTGCGTTCACACACATATAGTAAGATGGCATAGCCGTCTTTTTCCATAACTTGGCTTGGTTCATTTAGTGGTAAGGTTTGCGCCAGTTTTGCAAGCCATGGTGGCAGGCTGCCAATACGCTTTTGTCCTAAATCGGCAGTTGACCAATCCTGATACTGGTTGGCTCTGGCGGTAAGTGCGCTACATGTGCTCACCTCATGGCGAAAACGGTCAATCTCGCTTTGCGCACTGACAAGGGTACGGCCTTGCAAGGCAAAGTTGGCCTGACGCATATGAACTTCAATTGCTTTTGGATCAACCGAGCTGATGATGCGTTCCTGTTTCTTTGCTAATATATGAAATCCATCTGGCATGCGTATGGGGGCTGATAAACCGCCAACAGATAGTGCCTGCGCAGCTTTATCAAGTTCGCCTGATAATTGGCCAGGTTGTATCCATCCCAGATCACCACCCGTAAGTGCACCCGTACCTTTTGAAAACTGTTGTGCCAGCATGCTGAACGGTGCGCCATCCTTCATGCGTTGGATAATACTATCAGCAAGCTCTTGTACTTTTGCCTCATCGCTGGGGTTATCGACGTTAAGGAAGATTTCAGCCATTAAATATTCCGGCTTTCCTTCATTCGCTTTGATACGTTCGAGAACAGCACTTACTTCATCATCGCCCACTTCAACCTGCGGGCGTAATTGGCGTTGAATAACCTTGGTCCAGGCAATGGTCGCCTTAATTTGATCAACCAATGTCTGCCGAGGAACATTCGCGCGTATCATCATATTATTCATATCATCAACAGCCATGCGGTTCTGCTTGGCAATACTGGAAATGGCTAGTTCAATATCGGCATTAGGAACCTCAATACCGCTATGCTTGGCTTCCTGCATTTGCAGTTTTTCTTCAATCAGATTTTTTATCACCCGTTCGCGCACGCTCTTGCGATTGGCTTCATTTGGCTCAAGTCCGGAACTCATGAACACCAGACCCATACGGTTTTCAATATCGGCATTGGTAATCGCCTCGTCGTTAACGACGACGACAATACGCGCCTCTTCAGCCTTTACCGGAAGGCTAAGTAGTGTGAATAGAAGTAAGACAATAAGTTTCAGCATATGTTTAAAAAGTTAGAGGCCATTTATGGCAAAAGTTTATCCCAAGATTTTCCGTTACGCTTAAAGCTGACCCAATCATTGTGTTTGGGCAAGCCAAATAGCTTGGCGGCTAATTCATCGTGAGGAGCAACCATAACCGCATCAAAGCGTTCTGCAAAGCGTCTCAATCCTTCCACGGTGTTTTCGCCCGTGTAATGGGTTGTATAGCCTGTTAATTCCGGTTGGAACTGCGGCGATGCCATCTGGCACCATTGAAAGCGTATGAATGCATTTTCTGAGCCATCTGTGCCTGTACCAATCAGGCCGATTTTACCCTGGGGAGGCATTTTGGCAAAAATGGCCTGGGCATAATCGCGGGTTTTCTGAATGGATGCTTCTGGTTGTGGCAATACCGGAAAGGTAAACATAAGTGAACAAATAATTGGGGTGAAAAGAATAAACGTATTGCCCAGCAATTTCCAAATTCCGCGTTCTTCCAATTCATGATGTTGGATAAGTTCAACAAATTTCAAAATCACAATGGTCATCGCTGCACATTGCAGCTGCGACATGTAACGAAAAAACGATGCGGCAGAAGTAATTTCCCAATCTGCAAATCGGCTGCCGATATAGGCAAGGGTAAGAAATATAAAATAACCCAAGGTCAGCAATGAGAAACTCATCACCAGATGATTAAACGCATTTGGCTTTCTAAACGCGCTGATAACCCCCGTTACCATTATGACAAGGAGCAATGCAAAATAGGCGGCGTTCTCCAATACAACCTGCCACATGCCATGGAATAATCCGGGGATATAGTACCACTGCCAGTCTTGTAATGGCTTAAAAGTAAACGCAAGCCCCGGTAAATGTTGTGATTTATAAAACTCCCATACCCCGTTCACAATCATAGCTGGAACCATGGCAAGCAATAATGTCTTTAGCGTCTGTAATTTATGCTGCGGAGTAGTGATCCACAAACTTCCAATCGTCATTGCCAGCAAAAAAACATTGGCCTGCTTTATCTGCACAAAAATGATGGCCAGCATGGCTAGTGCTACAGCTTTGTCACGCTGTTGGTTTTGGCAATATTGCCATCCCACAAACAAGATAAATCCTAACAATGCAGCCGTTGCGTATTCGGCATAGGCACTGAATAATAATAAGCTGAACAGACCGGGATTAAATATAGTAAGTGCCAAAAATATCGCAATGAATAGGCGAATGGCGGGCCATGCACGCTTATGGTCAGGGGCAATATGTTTTCCAAGAAAGGCTGCAAACAAAACAAGTAACAACAGATTAAGCAATGGCCCAACAGTTTCAACAAACTGACCCACAATCCACCCAACCGATGCGATTAAAAAAGTATAGCCATACGGATAAGCCGGCCATGCGGAATAGCTTACAGGGCCGCCCACCGCTGGAAAACGGCCATACCCATAAAGGAAGTGTGCATTAGGTAACCAATGCGATGCGTCATCCCACAAATGTACCGCATAGGTGCATAGGCCATATAAAAGGGGGGAAAGGAGAATAGCGCCTGCAAAAAAAGTAACCGGCAATGATTTGATGATAACGCGGTCCTTACTGAACATCAAAATGCCCGAATAGAGAATGGTTATCAAAAAGGCAATCAATGCACCCCCTGTCAGCCACGGCGCAAGCGCCAGCATAACGGTACTGGTAATCGCCCATCCGTAAAATGTATTCAATGCAATATTGTCTTGCTCGCCGCCTACTGCTTTGGCAAAGCGTGCGCCTACCAAACCAAAGCTCAGAAAAATAAGTATGCACGCACCAATAATTTTCAGATTTAATAAAAACTCATCCATGCGTTAGCCATCTTCCAAATGTAATAAGGCTGTAGCCCCAGCGCTTAGTGCAATCAGGGGAACGGCAAACGCGGCCAAAAGGGCAGGAAGGCTTTGGTTGGCGCCTAGCGTGTAAACCACATCATTAAATCCAAATGCAAAACTTCCTACGCATAATCCGGCCAAAGCTGTTACAAACGCGCCACCTTGCCGTGCCATGCCCAATGAAAAACATGCGGCAAATAAAACCATGGCGCATAAAAATAGCGGCTGGGATAACAATGAATAATACAGCATTCGATGGCGCGTTCCGGGAAAGCCGGTCGCTTCAAGGGAGGTAATAAAACTTGGCAATTCCCAGAACGACACCGTATTGGGGCTGGCCATGCTCTCCTGAATTTTTTCAATCGTCAGCTCAGTTGGAATATCATAGGTGGTCAATTTCTGCGGACTTTTATTTTTCCAATTAAACCAACCATCGCTGATGGCCCAATGGCCTTTTTGTAAAACGGCCTGTTCGGCATCAATTCGGCCAAGATAATTATCCTGTTTGTCATAGATAAAGGCAATCAACGGTCTAATAGTAAGGGGATCAAGGGTCACACTGTCGGCATGGAGTAAGAAATTGCCATCCGCATTTTGTTGACGCAGCCATAGTCCGGCTGACGATAAATCAAGTAATGCACTACGGTCGATGTAACGCTGCTCCAGCTCCTGATAGGATTTTTTCATCAGCG
Source organism: Alphaproteobacteria bacterium (assembly GCA_041917755.1). Classification (GTDB taxonomy): domain Bacteria; phylum Pseudomonadota; class Alphaproteobacteria; order UBA9219; family RGZA01; genus RGZA01. The sequence continues at coordinate 17,046 of JAYRWY010000001.1, read as the reverse complement.
AACCAAGCGGATTTACAACCGATAGATAAAAGACACTTAAGGCCAATGTGCACAGCATCACCGGAAATAGAAATTGCCATACTGAAACACCAATCGCGCGCACGATAATCAGTTCCTGCGTTCGCGTTAATCGCCACAGCGTCAGCATTGCAGAAAACAATGCAATAAAAGGCAGAATTTTCTGGCCAATCTCCGGGAGGTTCAAAAATGCCATCAGTAAGATGATGTCATAGGTAATTTCCGGCTTCCCGCTGGTGCGGCGAATTAGCTCAATGGTATCGAAAATAAACACCACGCCCAATAAACCGATCAAAATAACCAGAAACCATTTCAAATAATGTTTGGCGATGTATACGGGAAGAATTTGCATGGCTATCCTTCCACCGGCGGTGTTGGCATGGCTGGTTTGGGCGGCTTATCTTGCGTTAACCGGTGCAAGGCAATCGGAATAGGTGCCAGTGCGATAATATAAAGCCCGGCAACAAACCAGATATCTTTGGTAATTAAATTTACAACCGACAACATCGTTGCTTCCAATATGATAACGGTTGCGGCCGCAAAAATAATTTTTTGACTAATGCCTCGTCTGTCAAAACTTCCAATGAGAATGAACATACATGAAATCAGCACAAAAGTGATGGCAAGGAATGGCATAGTCAGTCGCATATGGAACTCGCCCAAAAACCGCTGAACAATTCCCGGCTGGGTATCCGTTGCTTCCGGGTGCAATAATTCGCCCATCATGCGTTCACGCGGTTCACGCCAACGATTGCTGAAATTATCGTCCAATGCGCCTAAATCCACCATGTAACTGTCAAAACTCAGCTGTGAGAGATTGCCCGTTTTACGGTCAACATCTTGTCTTACGCCATTTCTAACCAATACCTGTGGTCCATGTGGGCCATGCAATAGTTCGCCCGCCTCTGACATAATAGTGACGGGCTTTTCTGGCTTGCGTGTATCGTGAATAAGAATGCCGAGCATTTCCCCTTCATGTCCGCGCTCGCGTGCGTAAAAGGTCAGCCCTTGCTTGATGTCATTAAAACTTCCGGTTCGCAGAAGCAAAATCGAATGATCATCGCGAATTTGATATTGTAATCTTACTAATTCATGATTGGCAATTGGCGCTATCCAGGTTGAAAGCGCATAACCAATAACTGCGATAACAATACCGACATATAACGCAGGTGTAGCCAGTGCCATGGGCCCCATACCACTGGCCTGCATGACCACCAGCTCACTTTCCATAATCATCCGGTGATAAACGAATAGGGCGCCGACCATCAGGCTAAGTGGTAATACAAGTGGCAAAAAAGTCGGCAATATAAGCAGCATCAATTTAATAAACGACCACAACGTGCCGCCATTATTGATAACCAGCGCCAAAAGCTTAATCGACTGTGAAAACCAGATGACAATAGTAATTGCAAGGCACGAAAACAGTACCGAGAGCAATATTTGTCTGAAAAGATAGAAAGAGACGCGATTCATAAGGGTAACTTGCCAGCAGTGAATGTTGCTTTATATTCTTAATTAAAGCAAATGTCCAAACTGCTTCGCACATGTCTTATTTTACAATCTAAAAGGGTATTCCATGAAAATTTCGTTTTCCGATGAACGCTTGCCTGCCAATGGCTGCCTTGTATTAACTGTTTGCGAAGGTCCGGAATGGGGCAATGTTGCGAAAGCGCTAAATAAGAAAAGTGATGGCCATCTGGGCTATCTGGCTAAAACCAACCACTTCAAGGCCAAGAAGGGGGAATTGCTTACGCTTCTTTCTCCGACCGGTCTTTCCTATGACCGTCTGGTCTTGGTTGGTCTTGGCGAAGCAAAAGATTTAACGGAACAAAAATTGGTGGAAGCAGGCGGGGCAGCATTGGCCAGTCTCCCCGTGAACAAGCTGGAAGATGTCTATGGCATCGTTGAGCTCTCCGGCAAATCAGCAGTTGAAAGCGATAAGGCTGCTGCCTTGTTTGCTCAGGGCTTTTTGTTGCGTTCATATCGTTTTGACAAATACTTTACAAAAACGCCTAAGGATAAACTGCCCACACTGCGTAAGTTCACTATCATTAGTGACGAAGCCAAAGGTGCACAAAAGCAATTCAAGCATCTGGAAGCAGTGGCCAAAGGTGTCTTCCTTGCCCGCAATCTGGTTAGCGAACCCGCCAATGTCATTTACCCTGAAACTTTGGCCGCCGAATGCGTAAAGCTAAAGGAATTGGGCGTGAAGGTTGATGTATTGGGCGTAAAGGAACTTACTAAACTAGGCATGGGTTCTTTGCTGGGTGTAGCGCAGGGCAGTGTCAATTCTGCGCGCGTTGTGGTTATGCATTATAAGGGCCACCCAACCGCTAAGGATAAGCGTCCTGTCGCATTTGTGGGCAAGGGTGTGACGTTTGATACCGGCGGTATCTCACTAAAGCCTGCGGGCGGCATGGAAGATATGAAGTATGACATGGCAGGCTCAGCGGCCGTTATTGGCACCATCTGCGCTTTGGCAGCGCGTAAAGCTAAGGTGAATGCAGTTGGCGTAGTTGGCCTGGTTGAAAACATGCCATCTGGTAATGCACAGCGCCCGGGCGATGTGGTAACCAGCATGTCCGGCCAAACAATTGAAGTGATTAATACCGATGCCGAAGGCCGCCTTGTTCTATGTGATTTGCTAACCTATGCGCAGGAAAAACTGAAACCACGCGCTATGGTCAACCTTGCCACACTGACTGGCGCTATTGTCATGGCACTGGGTAATGAGCACGCAGGTCTATTCAGCAACAGCGATGAATTATCAAACCAGTTATTGGCTGCTGGCTTATCCGTTGAAGAAAAGCTCTGGCGTTTCCCAATGACCGATGCTTATGACAAGCAATTGAATAGTGATATTGCCGACATGAAGAACGCATCAAATGAACGCGTTCCAGGCAGTATTTTTGGCGCACAATTCCTTGCCCGCTTTGTTGATAAGAAAACCCCGTGGGCGCATCTTGATATCGCTGGCATGGCATGGACCCGTCGTGATTTGCCTGCATGCCCAAAGGGTGCAACGGCCTATGGCGTACGTTTGCTGGATAAGTTGGTAGCAGACAACTACGAAGGCTAATTGTTTAATGACCGAAATCCGCTTCTATCACCTCAGTCAGAAGAGCTTGTCACAGGCTTTACCTGAATTATTGGAAAAGGTGATGGAACGCGGATGGCGTGCCGTGGTGATGGCTTCTTCAACCGAACGGGTGGAGGCGCTGACGCAATCCCTTTGGACGTATAAGGAAAACAGCTTCCTTCCACACGGGAATGCCAAGGATGGCAATGCGGAGATGCAGCCCATCTGGCTTACCGACCGTGATGAAAATCCGAATAAGGCTAATGTGCTGATGCTTACTGAAAATGTGTCATCTGATCAGTTGGCTTCGTATGAATTAGTGTGCCAGTTATTTGATGAAAGCGATGAAGGCGCGGTTGATGCCGCGCGTGCGCGATGGCAAGAATATAAAGGGCAGGGGCATGCCTTGACCTATTGGCAGCAAAGCGAACGCGGTTGGGAAAAACGCGCTTAATCTTTTTTGGCTAATTGTGCGCGCCGATATAACAGGAATATAACCAACGCCCCGTTGACAGCAATCATCGCATAGGGAAACAGCACATTCACAAGGCTCATGCTTTGCATCGCCAGCAACGAAGCAACATGTTTTGGTAATAACATGAAATACGCCAATGCATTTTCCTCATGCGGCGCATTCCATGATTTTCGTACCGTAGGGCCATATCCGCATATATCGGTCACAGTAACTAGAATAACCGAGTAAAGCGGATCCTTGGTCAGTATCCATAGTGGTATGGCTGCCAATCCAGCAATCAGGAAAAACCAATCACTTCTGGTGATGCTTTTATCCATATATTTTATGGATTGTACCGCGATGAATATATTACATAGCAAGGTAAAGCCTGTGGCCCATCCGCCTGGCCCCGCATCACTTACTGCCTGTCCAGCAAATACTATTGCCGTTGGTATGGTCCAGATAATCCATGAGAATAGATGCGGCTTTGTCTGGCCGCGATAGATGGCCAGAATATATGGTGCAGCTGATGCAATTACTAAAAAAAGGCTGAGGACGCCGAATAATTCTTTGGTCATTTATTGTTTATTGAGTTTGCGCCAAACAGCGACATTTTTTTCATGATCAGCCAAATTGGTTGCAAAGGTGTGGCCGCCTGTTCCGTTCGCAACAAAATATAAGAACTCATTTTTTTCTGGTTTCGCCGCCGCCATCAAGGCGGCTTTGCCAGGATTGGCTATTGGCCCAGGGGGCAATCCAACAATCGTGTAGGTATTATAGGGGGTGGGGGTGCGCAAATCCTCGGTCGTTAATGCCCTGCCAAGTGGCTTACGCCCCAGTGTAATACCATAAGTCACGGTTGGATCAGATTGCAGCATCATATTCTTCTTCAAGCGGTTAAAAAATACACCAGCAATGCGGGGGCGTTCTACTGCCATACCGGTTTCTTTTTCAATGATCGATGCCATAATAACTAATTGCTGCGGTGATCGCAGCGGATTATCCGCATCACGCATTCCCCATATTTGCATAACAGTTTCCTGCATAGCGCGTTGCATTTCCTTGATCTTTTCGTTGCGATCTTCCCCTAGCACGAACTGATAGGTATCTGGCATAAGAGACCCTTCTTCGGGCCATGCAGTGATGTTACCTGCCAAGGTTGGCTCAGCGTTAAGTGCAATCACAACATCCCCGCTGGTCTTTCCTTCAGCTACGGTAATTTTACGCTTAACAGTATCACCATGAGCCATCTTGCTGATAACTTCAGCCAGCGTCATGTACGGGGTGAATAAATATTCGCCAGCTTTCAATTCGGGCTGCTGTTGCAGAAAATATTGTAAGCGGAAATAAAAGGTTGACGCGATAACACCCTCGCGCTCCAGTTTTACGGCAATGCTGTTTGCATTTGCCCCTTTGTTAATCACAATGTCCTTGGTGTCTTCCAGAGGGCCTTTGGATTCCAGCTGAAAAAAAATGTAAGCGACGCCACCACCAATGGTGATGACCAGTGTAAAAATGATAACTAAGCAGCCATAAAGGAATCTCATGGGGAAAAATTATAACTTATAATAATTTTTATACCATGCTACAAAGCGCGGGATTCCTTCATCAATGGCGGTCTTTGGAACAAATCCAAGGATTTGTGTGCTTTCCGTGATATCTGCACTGGTTGATGGTACATCGCCCGGCTGGATAGGCTGAAAGTCATAAATGGCCTTTTTGCCCAATGTATTTTCTAAAACGCTGATGAAATCAGTAAGTTTCTCAGGATGTGAATTGCCTAAATTAAAGACACGGTGTGGCACATCATTCGGCGCAACTGGCAACGGCGCATCCAGCGTGGCCAAGATACCATCAACAATGTCGTCAACATAGGTAAAATCACGCTCCATCTTGCCATGGTTGAATACAGCAATAGGCTCCCCGGCTAGAATATTCTTTGTGAAAATGAATGCGGCCATATCGGGGCGTCCCCATGGTCCGTATACTGTAAAAAATCGCAGACCCGTCGAAGGAAAACGGAATAGGTGAGAGTAGTTATACGCCATCAATTCGCCTGCGCGTTTTGTCGCAGCATATAGTGATACGGGTTTTTCAACGGCATCCTTAATGGAAAACGGTGTTTTGGTGTTGCCGCCATATACCGATGATGAACTGGCATATACAAAATGCTTCAGCCCGCTTGTGTTGCGCGCCAATTCCAACATGGTCAGATGACCGGTAATATTGCTATCAATATAAGCCTGCGGATTTTTAAGCGAATATCGCACGCCTGCCTGCGCCGCTAAATGAATAATGCGGTCAAATGCTTTTGGCAGAGTTGCAATGGCTTTCGCATCCGACACATCCATTTTAAAAAACTGGAAGTTTTTTTGGGGAAGCAATTGTTCCAGACGCGCTTCTTTTAAGCTGACATCATAATAATTATTCATGTTATCTATGCCGATAACATTTTCGCCGCGCTTCAATAATGCCTGCACGGTATGAAAGCCAATAAACCCAGCGCAGCCCGTGACAAGGATAGCCATCACAAGCTCCAATAAGTAAGTGATGACGGAATTTCGGCTGGTTGATAGGCGGATTTGATATCCATCACAAGACCGCCCTTGGTCACAGCACTCAGGAATTCTTGCTTGCTTTGCATGAATTCGGTGTGCGGTACGGCCAACACCAAAGCATCCAGATTGTTTAAATCCTTTTTGTTGCAAAGTGTTACGCCATATTCTTCATGTGCCATGGTGGGGTCAACCATGGGGTCATAAATCATAGGATGCAGGCCTAAAAGGCGCAGCTCTTCAATAATATCCGGCACGCGGCTATTGCGCAAATCACGTACGTTTTCTTTAAACGTCAGGCCAAGGATTGCAATTCGCGGAACTTTTACATCAGGCTTTTTGGTTCTTAGCCATTCGCTAAGTTTGCGGGCAATGAATGCACCCATACTGTCGTTAATCCTGCGGCCTGCCAAAATCACTTCAGGATGATACCCCAGTTTTTCTGCACGCGTGGTCAGATAATAGGGGTCCACACCAATACAATGCCCACCAACCAATCCTGGCGTAAAACGCAGGAAGTTCCATTTTGTTCCCGCCGCATCCAATACGTCTTTGGTGCGGATATTCATTCGATCGCAAATGAGCGCGAGCTCGTTCATCAAAGCCACGTTCAAATCACGCTGGGTGTTTTCCAATACTTTGGCCGCTTCTGCAACGGCAATTGAGGGTGCTTTATGCAAACCAGCTGTAATAACCGCGCCATACACGGCTTCAAGGCGCGCAAGCGTGGGCGCATCTTCGCCAGCCACTACTTTAGTAATGTTTTCTAGGGTATGGACAGGGTCGCCCGGATTGATACGCTCGGGTGAATAACCCAATTTAAAATCAATTCCTTGGCGCAATCCACTAATGCGCGCAATTTCTGGGCCGCAAATTTCTTCGGTCAAGCCCGGATAGACGGTTGATTCAAAAACAATGACGGGGGGTTGCGTACGTTTGCTTGCGGCCAATGCGCGGCCAAGAATTTCACAGGCAGATAATAATGGTTTTAAATCCGGCTGCTTGTTTTCGGTAATTGGTGTTGGAACGGTCACAATAAAAAAACTGGCATCATGAAGTTTTGTAACATCCGCGGTGACATTCAGTTTTGCGGCATTTATGGTTTCCGCACTATGTTCGCCGGTCCAGTCATGACCTTTTTGTAACGCTTCAACGCGTGATTGCGAAATATCAAATCCAATGGTGGAGGGGAATTTTTTTGCAAGCGACAACGCTAGCGGTAAACCCACATACCCTAATCCGATGATGGCAATTTTTTCAGACATTTACTTCTGTGTTACAAGAGGCCGCCATGCGTTGCCCCTTCGGGCGAAGCATGGTGGGCACAACAGGGATTGAACCTGTGACCCCTACCATGTCAAGGTAGTGCTCTACCGCTGAGCTATGTGCCCTTAGTCATAAGGAAAAAGCTGTTTAATGCTTTTGGTGGCGGGGGTCAAGTAACCTTTAAATCACAGCCAAATCCGGTAGCCCAAAGGCGATCTATAGACCTTAACCAGTCTTACTATCCTGACCGCCGGTTGGTGGGGTTGTGCCACCAATTTTCTCGATACTCTCGGCGATATGATGCAAACGAATAATGGTTGCCATCACGGTATCGATAAACGCTTTCGATTTATCTGGCGTCAGAGTTTCCTGTTCGCCCATGGGGTTAATAAACCCAGTGCCATCGGCAGAGAATTGGTCGAGCATCGCCGAGATATGTTCAATCTGCTGTTGCAATTGATCAAGGTTGGCTTTTTCAGAAAACTCAATCAGCGGTGCGGCAATAGCAGGTGCAGCTTCGGCTGTATAAGTTGCAACGGGTGCTTCGCTGCGGGTCTGCTGCAATATGCTTGAAGTGCCTTCAAGACGCTTGGTGATATCGCCAAGCTTGCCGACCACAGTATCAGAATGTCCTTGTAGCTTCTTGAGCAATTGTTCAAGTGCCTGTGCTGCAGTTTCAACGCGGGTTGCGTCAACGGTAACCGCTACCGGCGTATTGTCTTTTTTATCAATGCGCTGGAAGCCTGTTTCAACGAGTGCGCCAAGGTTCTTGAGTGAACCGGTTGTGTTGTTCACATCACGAGCCATCGACTGCAAATCGGCTTTCAGTTGTAATAAATCATTAGAAAGCTGTGCATCAATCGCATAGCTCTTCTCAAGACCTTCGTGAATAAGGCGCATCGCAGGTACTAATTCTTCGCCAAGATTAATAGTCGGTACAGGCGCAGGGGTAGAAGCAATAGCGGCAGCTGCAGTAATCTGCGCCGCAGTTGCACTTTCCACTTGCTGCTTAAGGGAGTTGATCTTTTCGTCAATGCTGCCATCAACGGAATTGATCTGCTCGGCCAAATTTTTGTATCCACCAGTAAGCATTTCAACCCAGCGCGCAATTTGTTCGCGCACACCGTCAAACTCGCCTTTGATGTTGCTGACGGTCGTATTAAATCCGGCGCTAATTTCTTCAAATCGCGCCAATAGTTCTGGGTCATGGGATGCGGCAGCAGGCGGCGTTGTGCCGCGCTGCAGATGTTGTGCATCACTAAGGGTAGGAACAATTTGACCAAGTTGTCCCGCCACGGCGCCCAATGTTCCTGTCAGCTGGCTCAGGATGCTGAGACGCTGAGCCATATCCTGAACAGAGGAATGGATTGTGCTGATTTGTGCGGCGGTGTTCTCAACCACACCTTTATTGCTGTGAATAACGCTAGAGGTAGCCTCATCCAGTCGCATTGAAATATTGGCGATATGCAAATCAAAATGGTTGGCATTGTCTGATACGCGTTGGGTTTGCGCAGTCAAATGGGTAATCAGCTTTTCGGTATCCATCGTCACTTGTTCGGTGCGGGTATTCATCGCCCGTACATCTTGCTCCAACGCCGTCAGCAATTGACGTGATTGTTGTGCATAGACTGACCATTCATCACGAATTTGGGTTTGCAACCCATCACTTGCATCTTTGAGTTGTGCAAAGACAGGCGCTGTTTCCGCAAGGTTGTTCTTCCACTCATTGCTAAAGCTTGCATATTCATCACGAATGGAGGTGAGAATACGCGCCAGCATTTCAGTGTGATCATTCATGGAGCCAAGCGAGCCCTGCATCATGCTATGTGCTTCATTCAATTGGCTAGATGCGGTGCTAATGGCATCGCCACTTTCATCAATACGATGGAAGGCGGTGTTGCTCTTTTCCTCAAACAGCGCCATGCGAGCATCAAATGTGCTGACGGTCTCGCTTGCTTGTACGGCGCTACGCGATACATCTTCCAGAAGGCTGGTAATCCGGTCAGTTTTTTCTTCCGTATCACCAAGGAAGGCACGAATGGCCTGATCGTGGCTGGATACGCTGTTGATAGCTTCGTTAAGACGGGTGCGCGCTGTTTCTGTGGTTTCCGACATAACCTTGCCACTTGCACGCAACAGATTGGTCGCGGCTTGCAATTTTTCCATAAGCTCGTTGGCTTGTTTGCTGAATGTTGTGCTTGCTTCCAGACTTTGTGCAGCGGCTTTTTTAATGTCGCGGTCAGAGGTCGATAGAATTTGTAAGGTTTGCGCAACCCGTGCACCCGTGGCACCGGCAATCTGGTTGAGTGACTGCATATCGCGGGTAAACTGGTCAACAATCTGTTTTGACTGGCCTTGAATTTGATTGTTCTGATGGAACAGGGTGGATAAACGCTCGCTCCATTCATTATGGGTGGACGATAGCTGGGTATTCCACTCCTGATGGGTATGGGTCAGCTTTTCGGTCAATGACGACAGGGCTTCTTCCACTTGTTGTGTCTGCTGGGTGGTTGCTTCACCTAATGATTGAATGCTTTGCTGGCCTTCCTTGCCTACATGCTCAAGCGTTGCGCTGTGCTGCGTTAAATTCTCTACAGTCTTTTGCAAATCACCAATTAATGCGGTGAATACAGCGCCGCTGCGTCCTTCAAACCGAACATGCTGTTCGCCTTGTTCGGTTTGCACCACCATATCTGAAATACTGATGGTTGCTTTACGAATATCGGCAATGCTCCTGGCCAGACTGCCAAAGGCATCATCACGGTCAAGGCCCCAAATGTGGCCATTCAAATCATTCTTCAATAAATCGCGGCTGCTTTGTTCAAGCCTGCGCAGGGGAAGTAAAATTCCATAACGAAATGCAGCAAAGCATAACAACGAGAAAACAACCAATCCCACAGAGCCCACAGAAATCAGTTGGTGAAGCTGGCGATAACTGTCAGTAATCGCCGCGAGTTTGAGGCGATCTTGCTGAACTTCAATTTCGGTTTTATCTTGGTCAATGGAAGTGTGCGAAGCGATGCGCTCATCCCACATACGCTGCAACGAACCAACTGTTTCCTTGATACCTTTTTCATTTTTGATAGCCGTCAGCCCCATGAAGCAGGCAAAGGTCACGGCAATGACCAAACCAACTAATCCGAGTAATAGCGGCGGAGTCGTTTTAGCAGCTGGACGCTGTGAATGTTTCGAAAGAGTCATGATATTCGGGCGCAAAAAGGCAATCTGATTACGAAGTTAATCAATTCCTTTATACGCGAGTTCAAAGCCTTATCGCAACATAATGATGAAGCGGGTGAGGCAGGGACCTAAATTTTATTTAGGCGCGTTTTAAGATTGCATCATCGTAGCGAGTAACCCCACGTTGAATGCGCATCAACGGCGTTTGACGCAATGTTTGATGGTCGCAACGCAACCATTGCTTATCCGGATTGTTTTCTTGTCCGTTGTTTTGTTGCGCTGCAAGACGGGTCAGATAACGATAAGACTGGGTCAAGCGAACCATCACATCGTTCGAACCTGTGCTATTTGTGTTGTCGGGGTGCAAATTCTTGACCCGGCTACGATAGGCATTTTTAACCTCGGTCAGCTTAGTCACCGGGCGGATACCCAAATCCTTGCATGCCTGTTTTACCAACTGCATATCGGGCAGTTTCACTTCAACCCGTGCAAAGTTGCACGCAGGCAATGGCCCCGTCAGGCGCATATCCAAACGGCCACGGCATTCCTTATCCATGTTTTGTAACACGCTCACCACACGTTCTTCCTGGTGGGCTTCAACCAATAAAATAGCCTGTAAAACGATATCATCATTGTTGTTTTCAAGAATGATGATGTCCTGCAAATGACGCTGCAATTGCAATAAAATTTGGTCGCGCAAATTCCTGCGTTCCGTTTCAATGGCGTTGCTTGTGGCACCGTTTTTTGGAAAACGCTGCATCAACTGCTGCATCGTTGCGCTATCCCAGCGGATGACAAGCGAGAATTGGCGTGAGGTACCATAGCGACCCAAAAGGTCAAGGATATCGCGTTGATGATCGCCCAATGCCTGAACAATAGAAGAGGAGTGTTGGAACACACTATCGAACGAGGCAGGAATAACTTTGCCCAATGCAGTCACTGCGCCAAGGACACGGTGGTAATGCATCAAACGTTGCAACTTGGTATGGTCGGGGTCATGCCATGGCCAATTATGCGGTTCATGTCCGACCAATGCGTGAAGCACACCATTTGAAATAATGCTCACATCTTGATCACCAATGCGTCCGCCATTTTTCTTTAATGTCAAACAACCTTCATCATCGGTGAAGGCAAAAACACGCAGAGTGTTGGGGAGTAGGGAATTTTGCAAAAGGTCGCCCGCAATATGATTCATGATTGATCCGTTAACAATTTATCAATCATTCATAGACGGCTTACCCCTGCCTTGTGGAGTCCGAAGTTGGGGGCGGGCGCAAACAGATGTGGATAAAATTATTTATCCACAATTGGGCCAATTATATGAGGGTTGGCATATTTAAACTCTTAAACCGCTCATTTAATGCAGTCATGGAATTTTTGGCGCTATCGGGCCATTGCTTTAATAAATTCGGGTCTGGCTGCCCTTGAGTTTTGCATTGCTGCTCGATGGTAGCGGCTAAAGCCGACAGACGTTGTAACCCAAAACTCAATGTACTGCTTTTCAATGAGTGCGAATGCAATTTCACCAGATCCCATTTTTCATCACGCGCAGCATCAAGCATCGCCTGACTTGTGGACTGCAAATCACTATAAAACCGTTTTGAAAAATCGATAACATTTTCTGTTCCCAAATCTTCCAATAATTGATTGAAGTGCACGTCGCTGATTTCACCGCTTTGCTCATCAACGGTTGATGGTAGTGTGACTTTTGGCGATGCCTGCATGGAGTGTGCTTCTTTCACATCTTGGGTTGATGGCGCGGCGGCATCCTTTGGTTTTGCCCACATGGTCACGCGCTGGTTTAATGTTTCACGCGATAATGGTTTGGTGATGTAGTCATTCATGCCTGCTGCAATACATTCTTCGCGGTCACCGCGCATGGCGTGCGCGGTCATGGCCACGATGGGCAAATCTTTTTTATCTGGCATGGCACGTATGGCTTTGGTGGCAGCTAATCCATCCATCTCCGGCATGGCAATATCCATAAACACCATGTCATAGTTTTTCTGCTTTACTGCTTCAACGGCTTTCTTGCCGTTATCCGCTATATCGACATGGTGCCCGCCTTGCTTAAGGAATGCTTCGGCAATCATCTGGTTGGTGGGGTTATCTTCAACCAATAACAAGGTGGCCTTGTAATGTTTAATGTTTGAATTCAAATCGCAAGTTGTTTCTGCCATTTCTTCGCTGGCAGCAACAAGCGGGATGCTAAACCAGAATGTACTTCCTTTGCCGATTTCACTTTGAACGCCAATTTGCCCCTTCATCATATCGGTCAGGCGGCGGCAAATCGCAAGACCAAGGCCGGTTCCGGCAAACCGCCGTGAATAAGATCCATCTACCTGACTGAATTCGCGGAATAGATGGCTTTTGGACTCGTCACTTATCCCCATGCCTGTATCCACCACTTCAAAGCGAAGCATCGGCGTGCGTTGACCAGAAATATAATGGGCTTCATCTTTCACGAATAAGGTGACGCTACCCTTATCGGTAAATTTAATGGCGTTGGATAAAAAGTTTAGAAGAATTTGGCGAATACGCGCAGGATCCGAATAAAGGGAGAGGGGAACGCTTTCCTGAATGCGATAAGCAAATTCCAGTTTTTTATCGGCGGCCAATGGACGAATAAGTTCGAATACGCCTTCTAATAGATCTTTGAGATTGTAGTTGGAATATTCAAGTTCAAGTTTACCGGCTTCAATTTTTGAATAATCAAGTACGTCATTCACAATAACCAGCAAGCTGGCCGCAGAGGTTTGCACAACACTGGTAAGATGTTTTTGTTGGTGATCCAGCTTGGTTCCATTCAATAAACTTAGTGTGCCAAGGATACCATTAATCGGCGTGCGGATTTCATGGCTCATCATCGCAAAGAAGCTGTTTTTCAAGCGTTCTGCCTGATTGGCGCGTTCCAACAACTCGCCGCGTCTGAACAAGTCAATGAGTAAGAAGATAATCATGACTGAGCCCAATATGACGAAGGCCAAGCTTATTCCAAGGATATAATTTTCTTTGCCTCGCAATTCCAACAAAATACCGTCAATTTTTTTCTTATGATAATCTTGTGCAATTTTATCGATTTCATAGAAGTGTGCCGACGCATTATGCAGGTAGGCCATAAGTTTTTTGTTGGTTTGCTGTTGCGATAATCCTTCCTCGCCCTCCAGCTCCTCCATACCGTCAATGGTTCCATAGATGCCAACAAAGTTCTGGGTCAACGCAGTTGAACTCATATTGGGGGCCTGATCGTTTTGAAGGGCAAGTAATTTTTCCTTCAACAGTATAAGGTTTTTTTCAAAAAGCACCTGTTGGGCAGCGGGATCATGTTCGGCATCATCCAGTATCCCATCAAGTCTGGTAAGAACTTGCTGGATCTCGGTCAACTCGCGTGGAAGATTTTCACGGTTGATGTTTTCAATTAGCTCGATGCGTTTATTGTTTTCGTGAAAAGAGAAAATATTTAGTGCCATAAATCCGGCTAGGAAGCACACGGCAAACATGATGCTGGTGCGGGGCAGGGAGTTATGTCTTGAAAACGCGACGTTGATAATGTCGTTCTGCATGCTGACGGAAAGGCTTTCGTGAAACGCGAAGATGGAAACGTGCCGCAATTATGCCCGTATGAAACTTTCCGACCGGTTAATTTTAAAGTTGAATGCTAAACAAAGCTTTGCGGATCAATATCGACATGCACGCGTATGCTTTTGGCTGGTCGCGCTTTGGAAAGCCAATCACGAATAAAATGCTGCATTTTTGCCGTTTTAGGCGCGTGAATAAGAAATCGCTGCCTATGTCGGCCGCGTAACAATGCCATGGGCGCAGGGGCCGGTCCTAAAACCTTCATCCCGTCTTGTTTGGGAATATGTTTCCCGAGTGTGATAGCGGCCTGTGTTACCGCCGCCTGATCCGTACCGGAAAGTGTCAGCGTAGCAAGACGTGCAAAGGGCGGCATATGAAACTTTTCGCGCTCTGCAATCAATACATTGATCAATCCATCACGATCATGCTTCATTAAATTCTGCATGACTGCATGCTGAGGCTGTGTCGTTTGCAAATAAACATGTCCCTTATCATCGGCCCGGCCTGAACGTCCTGCAACCTGATATAACAGCTGAAACGTTCGCTCTGCGGCACGCAAATCCCCGCCCTGTAATCCTAAATCCGCATCAATCACGCCAACAACGGTCAGTTTGGGAAAATGATAGCCTTTAGCGACAATCTGTGTGCCGATTAAAATATCAATTTCCGAATTGCCCATTGCATTAACAATGCGTTGCACCTCTGACAGGTTGTTTTGTGTATCGCTGGCCAATATGGCATGACGCGCATTGGGAAAAAGTTTTTTTGCTTCTTCTGCCAATCGCTCAATACCTGGGCCGCATGCGGCCAGCTTATCTTCTACCTTGCATGAAGGACATCCGCGCGGATATGCACTGGCAAAATCGCAATGGTGGCAATTCAAACGGTGTTTGCCTGCTTCACGATGTTCAACTAGCCATGATGAACAAGACGGGCATTGAAACCGGTATCCGCATGCACGGCATAAGGTAAGAGGGGCGTATCCGCGGCGATTGAGGAATAATAATGCCTGTTCCCCGCGTTCAATGGCCTGCGTCATTGCGCGTTGCAAGGTCGGGCTTATCCAGTTTTTGGAGGTTAGCTTTTCTTTGCGCAAATCAATCAGGTGAATGCTTGGTGGTTTGGCATCACCGTGCCGCTCTGGCAATGTCACGTGCTGGTATCTGCCGGCCATCATGTTGGCCACTGTTTCAATCGATGGTGTCGCAGAGCTTAAGATAACCGGAATATTTTCCATTTTGCCGCGCATCACTGCCATATCGCGTGCATGATAGATTACACCTTCTTCCTGCTTATAGGATGCGTCATGCTCCTCATCGACAACGACAACACCTAAATTCTTGAACGGTAAGAACAGGGCAGATCGCGCACCGATTACCAATGGCGCTTTACCATGCGCAATGGCTTGCCATGCATTACGGCGCTGCGCCGGGGTAAGGCCGGAATGCCATAATACAGGCTTAAACCCAAATCTGGTTTGCAATCTGCTGAAGATTTGCGTGGTGAGTGAAATTTCCGGCAGCAATAACAACGTTTGCTTTCCGCTTGCCATCGCTGCATTCAACGCCTCGCAAAATACTTCGGTTTTACCAGACCCCGTAATACCATCCAGCAGCGTTACAGAAAACGAACCCATATTGGCTATTAATGTATCTGCTGCTTTTTTCTGCGCATCGCTTAAAACAGGTTTGCTCATTGCTGCGTGCGACGCATCCGGTTTTGCTTCACGTTCTTTTTTTAATTTCTTTTGTGCACTTTGTCCGCCCAATACCATGGCCAATATGTTGCCTGCTGGCGCCATGCAATAATCAGCAACCCATAAAACAAAATCGAGCATCGCATCTGAAAGTGGCGGCGCATCAATGACGCTCAATATGTTTTTAAGTTTACCTGCAGGAATGCTCTCCTCTGATGGGCCAAGTACAACTCCAAAACTTTTTTTAGTGCCAAGGGGTACTTCCACCAACTGGCCCTTCGGGGCGATAACGCCCTGTGGTAAGCCATAGGTAAAGGGTTTAGGCGCCGCTTGCGCGGTTAAAACCTCAATTAACTGGCTGCCATTATTTGGCGTATATGTACTGGAATCAGATTTCATGTTCGATTACAGTGTAAACTCATTCGAAAAATTTTACCAAACAGAGAGAAGCGTAAATGAAGTTTTTTGTCGATACCGCTGATATTAAAGATATCAAGGAACTCGCCGCGACGGGTTTATTAGATGGCGTTACCACCAATCCTTCGCTGGTTGCCAAATCTGGCCGCAACTTTGTGGAGCTGATTAAAGAAATCTGCACCGTCGTTTCTGGCCCCGTGAGTGCCGAAGTTGCTTCGACCGATTATGAAACCATGCTGGAGGAGGGGAAATACCTCGCCACCTTGGCAAAAAACGTTGCGGTGAAGGTCCCTCTCACCCCGGCAGGTCTCAAGGTATGCAAATATCTTTCTGAAAAAGGCACCATGGTCAATGTTACCTTGTGCTTCTCACCTGCACAGGCACTGCTCGCTGCAAAGGCTGGCGCAACATTCGTATCTCCCTTTGTTGGTCGTCTTGATGATATTGGCCAGGATGGCATGGGCTTGATTGAAGAAATCTGCCATATGTTCCAGGCTCAGCCGGATTTGAAAACACAGGTATTGGTGGCATCCGTGCGCCATCCGCGCCATGTGGTTGATGCTGCAAAAATGGGTGCTCATGTTGCCACATGCCCACCTGCGATTATCCATCAGTTGTTCAACCACCCATTGACCGATAAGGGCCTTGCGCAATTCGTGACCGATTGGGCAAAAACCGGCCAAAAAATCTTGAAGTAAGGGAAC
This sequence comes from Alphaproteobacteria bacterium, assembly GCA_041917755.1. Lineage (GTDB taxonomy): Bacteria > Pseudomonadota > Alphaproteobacteria > UBA9219 > RGZA01 > RGZA01. The sequence goes on along the minus strand of JAYRWY010000001.1, from coordinate 98 downwards.
TCACGTGCCCGGCAATGAATCAGACACAGAGTTAAAAGACAAAGAAGACGAGAAAGTTGTCGCGTTTGACTCAAGTCTGGTTCGTAAACTTCAAAGTG